>JAAZYR010000039.1 GCA_014239555.1 Acidimicrobiales bacterium | reverse complement strand
CGCCGCCCAGGAACAGCAGCATGGCTTTTTGATGCTCACCCGATTCGAAAACGCGAACGACAGGACTCATCGCCTCGTCGAAGCCAGCAGCTGAGGGCACAGAGAAGAGACCCGGTTCAAGGAGACTCATGGTTAAGAATCGATCAGGCGCCTCTATGACAGCCTGAAGCACAATGTCGGCTGCCAAGGAGTGGCCTACCACATGGGACCGATCGATTTGGAGGTGGTCTAGTAGGGCGACTACATCGGCCGCTTCGTCGCTCAGAGTCCGCCCCGGTTTCGCTGGTGAGCTTCCCCCGTATCCACGACGCCGGAAAGTCACGACCTGGTGGCTATTCAGGAGGTCCCCGTGACGAAGCATGGGTTCCCATGGATCAGCGATGACCGATCCATGTACCAGAACAAGTGGCGAGCCGTTTCCCCGTACCCGCAGTTCGAGTTGCCCACCTTCGACTTTGAATGTCTCCATCAGTGTCTCCCCGGCGACTTACTAACACCACCTGGTCTTGGTGTCTGGTTATTCCGCTTCGCGGACTTCTGTAAGAGTCATCGTTGTTTTTGTGGAGGGTCGCGCCGCTCGAACCTGATCACCGGTGATCTTCTTCTTCCACATGGCCCGATAGGCGACCGCTTCGACCCAATCCCAGTGCTCATCCAAAATGGCTTCGACTTCGTCGCCCCATAACTCGCGGGCACGGAGGGCAACCTGTGACCAATCTTCAAGCTCGACGCCCATCTGCGGATCACGAAGCATCACGGGGCACAGCGCCTCGTCGTAGTCGGGTCCTTCGCAGGCATAGACGCAACCAATGAGTTGGCCAATCTCGTTGAAGTCATGTCGTGCACCCTCCCAGTTGAAGTGGCCAGTGATTCGTTGTTCAGTCAAAGCACCAGCCAACGACGACTTGATTCTCGCGTCGACGAAACTCTTCAGTTCATCCCACTCTGAATCACCTGGCACGAAGGTTGATTCAAGCCTCTGCATATGAACTATTTCAGGAAGGCCAGACCACTCAACGCAACCCTCTGTTCCCTCTTGCCTGTCAGGGGCGATCGTCAAGCTGGTGCATTGAACTTCGCCAACCTCACCGACAACGGCGTGACCTGCTTCGTGTAAGGCGACTACTCGCAACGGCGGCATAGCCACGATCGTAACTCGTTGCCCGAAAGCAGATCAGCGCTCCCCGCATTTGCTGTGCGTCTTTCACGTTCATAATCCGTAAAGCCTTGAAAACGTGGGGTTTGTTCTCCGGAGAGCGAATAATGTTCAGGTTTATGGGGATTGATTACGCACAGCTTGTCCAGGGCGACCGTATCCACGCCAGCCTGTTGCATGATCCCGACGCCTTTGCGGAAGAAATGGATCGGATCTTTATCCGAGGATGGGTTTTTGTTGGGCACGAGTCAGAAATAAAACTCCAAGGCGATTGGGTAACGCGTCAACTGGGAAACGAGTCCGTGATCATGGTTCGCGAACACGATGATTCGATCAATGTCTTAGCCAATAGGTGTGCCCATCGCGGAACTACTCTTTGTTGGGAACATCAAGGAAATAATTCATTCTTTCAGTGCACCTACCACAACTGGCGTTTCGGTCTCGATGGCGCGGTACGGGCGGTCCCATTTCCTGATGGCTACACCAATCCAAAGGAACAACTTGGGTTGGACCGGGCAGGGCAAATAGACAGTTACCGTGGCTTCGTGTTCGTCAATCTTGACGGATCAGCGGGCCCTCTGGTCGAGCACTTGGGGGACGCAGGGTATGAGTTGATAGACCGACTTTGCGACCTCAGTCCGACTGGCAGAATCGATTTGTCGAAGGGTTGGATCGCCCATCGGGTTCAATCCAACTGGAAGTTGTGGCCCGAAAGCGACAGCGACGGCTATCACGTTGGCTTCGTGCACGCCTCAATGTCGGCTGCTACGGACACGTATTACGACGAGGTGGCGGTGGGTGGCGATGCAGTCAGTAGTTCAAGGGCGGTTGATTACGGCAACGGCCATATTGAACTTGACTGGCGTCCAAGCTACAAAAAGGAGCTTTCATGGCTCGGGGTTACCCGAGACAAGGTCCAGGAGTACTACGAAGCGTTAGCTACGCGAGTTGGAGTCGAATCAGCCGAGGAAATGCTGTGGGAGGGGCCTCCCCATGCGTTCTTATTTCCGAACCTTTTTCTGGGTGAGTTAGTTATCGCCATTGTGGAACCTGTTGGACCGGGTGAGATGATCCACCGGCACACCTCTGTTCAATTCGAAGGTGTAGAAAAAGATTTCAATCAACGACTTTTGCGTCAGACTGAGGCAGCGGTTGGGCCAGCATCGTTTATCACTAGTGACGATGCAATCACAGCGGAGCGCATCCAGTCAGGGATCTCGGGAACCCATCGATCGTGGGCAAAAGAAAACCGCGGTTGGATTGACCTCAGTCGGGGTCTTCACCGAGAAGAAGTCGACGAAACGGGTACTCGATCAAGCGACGCCTCAGATGAGACTACAAATCGTGGTTTCTGGCGCCGCTACCTCGAAGTTATGACCAGGAGCGTGTCGATGTGATCGCCGCCGATGTACACGCGGAAGTTGAGGCGTTTTTGTATCGCGAGGCGCGGCTAGCTGATGAGTTCCAACTTGATGAGTGGGAAGCGCTCCTCACGGAGGACTTCCACTACTGGGTTCCGGCAGGGCGAATTGTGGGTGACCCTTCAGAGCAACTGTCTTACCTGAACGACAATCGAACGCGCGTAGCGACTCGGATACGCCAACTCAAAACAGGGAAACGACTGTCCCAGCTGCCGTTCTCCCCGATGCGTCGAATAATCTCAAACATCGAGGCCTCTGACCTTGGCGATGACGAAATTTCAACGAAAGCTAATTTTGTTATTTATGAGATCGCGGCGCAATCAACCGGGGAATTGCGGGTCTGGCCAGGCCACGCGCAGTATCGCCTCCGTCGAGTTGAGGGAACTTTGCGGATGTCGGCCAAATGGGTCGAGTTGGTAACTGCAGAGATAGGCCAACGTAATCTGACATTTCTGATCTAACGAACCTTGAAAAGGTGCGGGCCGAAACCTTCCCAGCTTTAATACGTGGGAACTACATCGGCTTCACTGCTGAGAGCAACGACCCCCGGAGGGCGACTTCAGTTGAGTTCGCAGCCACCGGCGAGAACTTTGTGAGCGTTGTCCGGAGTCACGCCGATTGCACTTTGTGACCCAGTGGAACAATAGATTCCTTCAGCTCCATCAATCAGCGTGTGCGTCATTGCCGAACATTGTCCGGGTGGCTGTGAGGCCTTTTCGTCCTGGGCGTCAACATACGCGACTTGCAGGACCTTCATCGAGTGGGAGGTAAAGAAAACGTGCACGAAATACCCATCGGTGAGAGCTTGAGTAGGACAGGCCATGTGAACAGCACAATTGAGCGGATCGACGTCAGGGTCAGTTGATATTTGTACGAAATAGCGTTTACTCATTGGTCCATTCATCTTCATCGTTCTAAGAAGATTCCTGAAGATAGCGAGCGGGCGGCCCCGAGTAACGTGAAACAGGGAGGCGCTTTTGTGCGGGTCGTTCTGAAGTTCGTCGCAGTCGGCGTATTAACGCTCTCCTGTTCTGGTTCAGTGGGGAGTGTCGCATCAACAACTTCTTCCGAATTGAAGCCTGAAACAGGGGACGCGCCAGAACTTGTGGAGCCCGATGATGACTCGCTGTCGCCCGACACTCTCAAAGCTGGGCTGTCGGAGGCGCCCACAACAACAGTCTTGCCCGGAGCCACGACCTCTTCGAGATCAACTCAAACAACAACAGGAGACGTCGAAAAACAATTTGATTTGTGCGCTCCTCTCAACGATGCGAACCGACCTGAAGGCGAGCCTCCCATAGGTTCGATTACACGTCGCTGCCGTAGTAGCTCCGGAACGGCGGCCTTTTATTTCGTTGCCTATCCAGGCACTCAACAACACCTTTTTGATGGCG
>JAAZYR010000038.1 GCA_014239555.1 Acidimicrobiales bacterium | reverse complement strand
GGCAGTGGGCGCAGATATCGACGCGGTGACCGCCGGCCTAGGTTCAGATACACGAATTGGCCCCAAATTCTTGCAACCAGGACCAGGTTGGGGAGGTTCGTGTTTCCCCAAGGACATGCACGCCCTGGTGCGTATAGCGACCGACGCCGGATACGAGTTCGACTTATTACGAGCCGTAATTTCCGCAAACGAACAACAATTCGAACGTATTGCCACAAAAGCCGAACGCCTACTCGAAGGAGACATGGCTGGCAAAAATATCGCGTTACTGGGATTGACCTTTAAAGCCCACACCGACGACCTGCGTAACTCCCCAGCTATCGAAGTCGCTCAGCGTCTTGCAAAGAAGGGAGCCATCCTTAGGGCCTATGACCCCATGGTGAATACCACCGCTGACACACCCAACGAGATTGAGATAGCAGCAACCATCGAAAATGCTGTGGAGCACGCCGATCTGACCGTCGTACTCACAGAATGGCCGGAGTTCGCTTCAGCCGACTGGCCAGTACTAGCTGACCTAATGAGGTCTCCTCGACTAGTTGACGCCCGAAACCTTCTCGACCGCGACTCAATGATCGAAATGGGATTTCACTACGACGACTTGGGCCGCACATGACAAACCGCTCAAAACTGATTGAAATCGTGTAGGAGTGTTTGCGTGACCGCGGATCTACGCGTCCTCATGAGTATGGAGGCAGCGTGGCACCCCGTGCCCGGCGGGACGGGGCGAGTGACTGTTGACCTTGCTTCGGCGCTGTCTCGCCGATCCGACATCGAAGTCCAAGGATTTTCAGCATGGCATCGACACCCGGCACCCGCCGACTTTTACCCCACGATCAGTGTCCGAAAACTAAAGTTGCCCCGCCCTCTGCTCTACGAAGCATGGTCACGTGCCCCCATTCCACGTCTGAGCGTCGACGGTCACCACATAGTCCACTCCACGACCATCGTGCCTCCTCCCGATAGCAAAGTGCCGCTTGTGGTCAGTGTCCATGATCTGGCGTTTCGTCGTTTCCCAGAACGTTTCCCAAGTCGCGCGCGACGGCTCTTCGAACGTTCGTGGCGACGAGTGCTTGAAAGAGCCGACGCGGTCTTGTGTCCGTCAGCGGCTACGTCTGCCGATTTGCGCGCTGGAGGATTAGCTGCCGACCGGCTACACCTTGTGCCGCTGGGTCACGATCCGAGACCCGTGACGCAGGAAGCCGGGCTACAAGCGCGACAACGCTTTGGGATTGACGGAAGCTTTATCCTCGCGGCCGGAACCCTAGAACCGCGAAAAAACATTCCGACTCTTATCGACGCTTTCGCGAGGATTGCTTCCGCCACCAACACTCAACTTGTGTTAGCCGGACCAACTGGTTGGGGAATCACGCCACAAGAACTCTTACATCCCCTGGATACCGACACGAAAAACCGCGTTGTGATCACAGGAGCAGTCACAATCGACGAGCTCGCGGCGCTCTACAGCGAAGCGACAGTATTTTGTTATCCGAGTCTTCTAGAAGGATTCGGTTTGCCCGTACTTGAGGCAATGTCCTATCGCACACCTGTCGTCACTTCAAAGGGAACTTCGACTGAGGAAGTAGCCGGGGATGCCGCCCTCGCAATAGACCCAAACTCGGTAGATGATCTCGCCGATGCCCTGCGGGCGGTTCTGAGCGACCAGCGCTTCGCCCAAGAACTAGCACAGCGCGGTTACGAACGAAGTACGGCCTTCAGCTGGGACAGTGCAGCATCAGCGACTGTTGCCGTCTACAGGAGTCTGCTGTGAGCGATGTGACTATCAACCTGCTCTGGATGCGCCCCGGGCTTGTCGGCGGCTCAGAGAGGTACGTAACTCAACTCCTGAAATCTCTAAGCGAAGTTGAGTCTCGGCCCTCCATCCAATTGGTGGTCCCACCTGGGGTGTGTGAAGCGCACCCCTTTCTAGGCCAGTACTTCGCGATTGATCAACAAAGCACACCCTTTGGGCGGATTGGTCGAATATTTCGAGAACGACATCTATTCGGAACAGACCTAGGAAGCCCATTGGTGCACCACATGGGCGGCACATTGCCCAATCACAATTCGAACACGAAATCAGTTGTCACCATCTACGACGTCCAATATCGCGACATCCCTCACAACTTTTCGGCAGCAAAACGGACATTTCTAAACAACGCAATTTCACGGGCTCTTGACACCGCCGACCTTGTTTGCGTGCCAAGTCGATTCTGCGCCGATTCCCTACATCGCCATTTCGAGTTTCCCAAAGAACAATGTCGCCTAGTGCCGCCCGCTTTTGATGTTCAAACCCCGCGGCGACAAGAACCCTCGAATGCCCCCACGGGCAAATTCTTGCTCTACCCAGCCGTCACCTGGCCTCACAAATCTCACAAGTTCCTCATCGAGCTCGTCGAGCAAATGAACGATGTTCAGTTGGTGTTCACCGGCGGGAAGGGCTCATCCCATGATGAGACACTGACCGCGATAAGTCGCTCCTCAGCCGTCGACCGGATCATGCACCTCGGGGTGGTCACCGACCAACAACTCGACACGCTCTACAGGCAAGCCCTCTGCACCGTGTTTCCTTCACAATACGAAGGATTCGGACAACCCATCATCGAAGCAATGGCCAGAGGTTGCCCGGTAATCGCAAGCGAACACGGCGCTATCCCAGAAACCGTGGGCAACGGTGGGATCAGTATCCCCCTGGACATCGAAATGTGGATCGGCGCGGTGCAACGCATGCACCACCTAGAACACCGACAAGCACTAATCGATTCGGGAGCTCAACGAGCCGCCGATTTTTCGAGTCAAGGAACGTCCGCCGCCCAACTCGCGGTTTATCGCGAACTCCTCTACTCCTAGGTTGCGACGAGATGAACATCACGATCATTTGCCCGCACTTCGCCCCTGACGTTGCGCCGACAGGCGACGTCATGACGCGACTCGTCCAGGAATTTGGCCGATTCGGCCATCGCATTCATGTCGTGACAACAGTGCCTTGGTATCGCCGTCATTCCGTTGAACCTGAATGGCGAGGACGATTCGTCAGGAGAGAAAAAACGTCGTGGGGTCGAATCACCCGCATTCACCCCTTCGCCTCAACGAACCGAACCAATCTCTTTTCCCGAGCGGCGGGGTTTGGTGCCTTCAGCCTCATGGCGACGCTGGCTTCAGTGTTCGCTCGCCGAACCGACCTGATCCTGGTAATGAGCCCCCCTTTGACGCTCGCCCCAGCCGGATGGATCGCGGCCAAGCGACATCGGGCTCCGCTCGTGCTGAACGTTCAAGATGTTCACCCCGACGCCGCCGTGGCGACTGGGACTCTTACTGATAACTGGTTAGTCAACATCTTGCGACGACTTGAACTGTTCAGCTATGCGAGGTCTGACGCGGTGGTGGTCCTTTCAGATGACTTACGAAAGCGACTCGTTCCCCGAGTTGACAACGAAGAAAAACTTCGAGTCATACCGAATTTCGTCGATACTCAATCTCTTTATCCGACAGCACGAGATAATTCTTATCGCCGCGAACTGGGATTAACCGATGAAACGGTGGTGATGTACGCGGGCAACGTTGGATTTTCTCAACCCTTAGAACTCATCATTGAAGCCGCTCGACAACTTCGTGACCGCGACGACTTGGTTTTCGTGATTAATGGTGATGGATCAAGACGAGCCCACTTCGAAACAGAAGCTGAAGAGCTGCCGAACGTGACTTTCATGGGGTACCAGCCGCGGGATCGACTCAACGAATTACTCGCCGCTGGTGACATTCACCTCGTGCCACTCCAACCCGGCATGGGCTCTATCAGTGTGCCCTCAAAAATTTATTCAATCCTGGCCGCAGGCCGCCCAGTACTTGCCAGCGTCGATCCCGGAACAGAAATCGATCTCGTTGTCACCCGGTCTGGCGCAGGTAGAAGTGTTCCTGCCGGCGACACGGAGGCCTTCATAGACGCTCTCTCTGCTCTCATAGACGACCCCAACGGCCGTGCTGCCGCAGGCCTTGA
>JAAZYR010000037.1 GCA_014239555.1 Acidimicrobiales bacterium | reverse complement strand
CGTGAAGGTGGCCGCACCGTGGGTGCGGGTCGAGTCACCAAGATCCTCGAATAACTAACCCCTTAAGCATCGCACTAGGACACAATCGCGAAACTAGGACCTGAACACGACGCCACCGTAAACAGCCGAGTAGCGTCAAACTATGCCTACGGAGCAAGCTCGGGCCGATGTTGACGCAGCCCGCGCGGGTGACGAAGCCGCGTTCGCGCGTCTAGTAGATGCAACATACGCTGACGTATTTCTCTTAGCGGCTCGGCTCACGGGAAATCACCACGACGCTTTCGATGTCGTCCAAGATGCATACCTTCGCGCGTACAGAGGCCTGATCGATTTTCGAAGCGAAGCACGATTCAGTACATGGCTGCATCGCATCACGGTCAACTGTGCGAACACCCTGGTCACACGTCGGAACCGTTACCAATGTGACCAGATCGAAGAAGATGTTGAGGACGCCAACTGTGATCATCACCCCGAGTGTCATTTCACAGACGCCGAGTTCAGCACTGAGCTCCGAGATGCGCTTGAAGGACTTCCACCACATCTCCGCGCCGTCGTCGTGCTGAGAGACATCTTCGATTTACCGCACTCAGAAATTGGAAATCAACTGGGCATCTCTGCAACTGCCGCAAAGGTCCGGCTGCATCGCGGCCGCAAGCGTTTACGCGCTGCGATTGAAACGAGCCAAACAGCGGTTGATTACGGAACCACTGATGACGCATTCGAGGCGCGCTATGCGATGTGAGCGCAATAAGCGACAAATAAGGGCGATGGCACGTGGAGAAATCGTTGGATCTTTGAAGATCCGGCAACACGTCCGGAAATGCCTTCGATGCCAAGCAGAAATGTCTCGGGAACGTCGAATACAAAGACAACTACAGGCGTTGAGAAGCGATGTGCCGGTTCCAGGTGGCCTAGTGAACCGTATTCTTGACGTCGTCGACACCCTAGACAGAACACCCGCTATTGCCCGTCGCCGCCGGTCAAAATTTGCCGGAATGTGTGTTGTGGCCCTCGCTTTACTCGTAGGAATCGGTTCGCGATCGGGGCGTCGCCGTGCCGCTCAAGCAAGTTAAGGCGATAAGAAAAAGGAAACGAACAACCCCGCTGCTATCGTTTTTCACTGCCTCATTACTAGGAAGTTCGCTTCCGCTGAGGGCAGTAGCTCAATTTGGTAGAGCACCGGTCTCCAAAACCGAAGGTTGTGGGTTCAAGTCCCTCCTGCCCTGCTTCGCTGTTGCCCTTAACGGCGCATCCCATCCCGCCCGAATTTGGGCCCAAACACACGGCAATCACCCATGGCAATGAATCGACAGACACGCAGGCACCTGCAAAAGCAGGGAGAAATGAGCGCCGATGGCGCCCCTATAGCCAACCGTGATCGTCGCGGCGCGGCTGCCGGAAATCCCAATGACACCGAACGGGCAGGCCCGACCCAGTTCGTGCGAGAGGTAAAGGGCGAACTGCGCAAAGTAGTGTGGCCCACCAAGGACGAGATCATCAACTACTCCGTGGTTGTGTTTTGCACCATTGTTGTTCTGACCGCTTTAATTGCTGGGCTCGACTACCTGACTGGCGAAGGGGTTCTACGCCTCTTCGATGTGAACTAATGACTGATACCGATTCCTCAACCCCCGATCCAATGGCAGCGGCGCGCCGCTTGCTAGGTAGCGAAACCGCAGCGGATTCGGGTGTTCAGACCGACGTTGACGGCAACGTCACCCAAACAAGCGATCCTGACTCAGAACAACTTTTAACTTCTGAGAACGGTGATGTTCTCAACGAAGACGATCTTCTAGAACCAGTAGAGGAAGAGGTGTCCGCCTACGACCGACCTGGTAAGTGGTTCGTAGTGCACACCCAATCGGGGTACGAAAAAAAGGTCAAACAAAATCTTGAAGCTCGAGTTCAGTCATTTGACATGGAAGAAAAAATTTATGAGGTCGTCGTTCCCATGGAAGACGTCACCGAGTTTCGTAATGGACAACGAGTCGTGGTCCAAAAAAAGATGTTCCCGGGGTACCTACTGATTCGTTGCCGCAGGAACGACGATGTGCATCACATGATCCGCAATACACCTGGAGTAACAGGATTCGCTGGCCCGGGCGGCAAACCGTCACCACTACGACGCAAAGAAGTAGACAATTTCCTTGCCCTAAAGAAAGACGGTGACGAGCCCCAGCGAAAGATCAAGCCACGCCTTCTTTATGAACTCAACGAGAGTGTGCGGATCAAAGAAGGCCCATTTGCAGACTTCCAAGGCCAAATCGTTGAAATTAACGACGAGCAACTCAAAGTCAAAGTGTTGGTCAATATCTTTGGCCGGGAGACGCCGGTAGAACTGGATTTCGCGCAAGTTGCGAAAATTTGATTCCAGGTTGGTTGTCATCTGAGGATCCACCCGAAACAATGTCATGTCTCGCTCTCGCTGACGCTTGAGCCCCACCCATACGGAGAACGCTCATGGCGAAAAAGAAAATCGCCTCAATAGTCAAGATTCAGATCCCAGCTGGACAAGCCAGCCCAGCTCCACCAGTGGGCACAGCGCTTGGTCCCCACGGAGTCCAGATCATGGACTTCTGCAAGGCATATAACGCGCAAACCGAAGGTCAGCGAGGAACCATTGTTCCTGTCGAGATCACCATATTTGAAGATCGCTCATTCACTTTCATCACGAAGACTCCCCCAACATCAGTCCTCATTCGAGAGGCAGCTCGGCTTGAGAAAGCAGCAAATGAACCGGGGCGAGAAACTGTTGGTTCCATCTCTCAAAGACAGTTGGAAGAAATCGCAAATGTGAAAATGCCTGACCTCAATGCCAATGACCTTGAGGCCGCCAAGCTCCAGGTAGCCGGAACGGCTCGTTCGATGGGTATCGAGGTACACGGCGCGTAACGGAAAGACGCCCGCTGGAATGACCTCGCCCAGTGCACGCGTACGAAGAGGTAGCTGAAGGGCGACACCAATGAGTGGAAAAAAATATTCAGACGCAGTCGGGCGTTACGACCGGCAAATGCTTCACGAACCAGCGCAGGCAATCGAAATAGTTAAAGAAATGGCTGCCGCCAAATTTGATGAAGCGGTAGATATCGCTGTTGGTTTAGGGGTCGATCCTCGTAAAGCTGACCAAATGGTGCGAGGCACTGTCGCGTTGCCATCGGGGACTGGTGGAGATGTGCGAGTAGCGGTGTTTGCTCAAGGCGATGCCGCGGCTGAAGCTACTGAGGCAGGAGCTGATGTGGTGGGGGCAGACGATCTTGCCGAGCGAATTGAAAAAGGTTTCACTGACTTTGATCTTGCGATAGCGACACCGGACATGATGCCCATAGTTGGCAAACTCGGCAGAGTGCTTGGACCGCGCGGGTTAATGCCCAATCCCAAGTCTGGGACCGTAACCACCGATATCGGCAAAGCTGTAGGCGAATTCAAAGGTGGCAAAGTTGAATATCGAACAGATAAATATGGCAACGTTCAACTAGCCATCGGGAAAACCAGTTTTGGGGCAACTGATCTAGTTGCCAATTTTACTGCCGTTATGGATGAGATCGAGCGAGCTCGCCCGGCTTCCACAAAGGGCAGGTACATCAAAAAAATTACGCTTTCGTCAACTATGGGCCCAGGCGTCAAAGTTGATCCCGGCAAGCTTGGTGAATGAACAAATTTGAAATCCGGTGAGCAGCCTGTTTGCTTTCTAAGGTTGCTCCCCTAGCCTGACCTGACAATTAAATTTCGCTCGCCATAGACCTCTGGTGGCCGCTAGGCCCTAAATCAGGATGGGTTAATCATCTTGAGCCCGACGAGGCGAACCCTGTTGCCCTTGGCCGAAGTTTCGGACTCTTGGATTCGGTGTTCGCTCTGCGAGCACCGACTACCCAAGAGGGGGTGAGACATGGAACGAGAACCGCGAGCGGAAAAAACCTCAGTTGTTGCAGACGTTCGAGAACGCTTTGATGAAGCGGAAGCCGTGCTCGTTACCGAATATCGAGGTCTCAACGTAACCCAGATGACCGAACTGCGTGCCGCTCTGCGTGACGCCGAAGCCATCTACAAGATTTACAAAAATACTCTTGTGCGTAGGGCGTTGGAAGAAGGCTTCCCCGAGAGTTTTGTTGAAATGCTTGTGGGGCCGACAGCGTTGGCGTTCGTCGGTAAGGATCCCGGAGCTGCGGCTAAAGCTCTGAAGCAGTTCGCGTCGGTCAATGACGCGTTGATCATCAAAGGCGGACTCTTAAACGGTGAAGTCCTTGATGAAGCCCAGGTCCGCCAACTTGCCGATCTCCCATCGCGCGACGAATTACTGAGTTCTCTCGCCGCTGGTCTAGCTGCCCCACTTCAGCAGATGGCGTCAATGATGAACAATCTGCTGTCGGAAATGGCGAATTTGTTGCAAGCTCTGTCAGATAAGGGCGACGCCGATCCTGG
>JAAZYR010000036.1 GCA_014239555.1 Acidimicrobiales bacterium | reverse complement strand
CGGCTGCGGCATCTGGAGAAACATCAATTTCTTTGCTCGTGGCTTTCGGTGTCTTGGTACACCGCGTACCTGCAGCGCTGAGCTTGGGCGTTTTCTCTTCTCACGAAACAGCTAGCCGACGTTCCATCGTCGGTGGGTTTACTCTCTTTGCGCTCGCCACCCCAGTGGGGGCAATCGTCGCCAACCTGCTACTTGATGGAGCTGACGAGCCGCTCATTGGTTTGGTTCTACTTTTTTCTGCAGGAACCTTTATTTATGTGACCACTGTGGACACATTGCCGTCGCTCCACAACCCTGAAACGGGCCCTCGCGCCGCTCGACTCGTTGTGGCAAGTGCGACACTATTTACCGCGTCGCTTCTGCTGCTAAACGCCAACGGTTTTCTGAAACACACCCACGGCGGACACGACCATGAGCAACCTAGCCACGAAGAACACGAAGAACATGAAGAACACGACGAACATGATGAGCATGACCATTAGAGACGCTGTTCGTGCTGGTGATGCACAGCTGAATCAGGCCTGACGGAGGTACCGTCGCTCTAAGCGTAAAGCTGCCAAGAAAGCAGCTAGAGCTCAGCGTTAAGCCGGGGAATAACGGCAGTGAAACTGCGAGGCAAGACATGGGTGCAAGGAAGATGACGGCCCCAGAACCCAAAGCGGACTCCACAACTGCGGAAATACAAGTACTTCCCAATGTCATCTCGCGTGTGTCTATTGAGTCACCAATCGGTTAGACCTCCGCAACCCGAGCTACGGTGATTACCAGGCCACGTCCTGGTAATCGGTCGACATCCTACGAAGGGGTCATCGTGAGTCTCAAGATCGTTCCACTGTCTGAGGCCCCGCTTGGGGCTCTAGTTTCCGGCTGGGAACCAGCCGAACCGCTTAGCGACGCGAGCAAGCGAAGCATCACTGAAGCGTTACACCGTCACCGACTGTTGGTGTTTCGCGGTCAGCCTCAGCCCACTGATGAGGACCTAGTGAGATTCGTCGAATCGTTCGGCGACCCGATTAGAGGATCGGAGTGGTTCCGCAATGCGGGAGCGCTTCCAGAGATCCTCCCAGTGACAAACATTCGCGGCAAAGACGGCGACCGTTTGGGAGTGGAGGGCGCCACCAACCTTGAGTGGCACGCCGACTATTCCTATGTGGCAACACCCGCAAAGACAAGCTTTCTCAACGCGGTAGAGCTTCCGGCTGAACCACCCCGGACATACTTCACCGACATGTACGACGCTTACGCAACCCTCGACCCAGAATTGCTGGCTCGCCTCAGCGAATTGCGGGCCACGCACAGCATCGCCGACTATATGACTGAACCCGACAAAGATTTTGCGGCCAAGATCGAGCGCGATGAAGCAGCCGGCATCGACCGTCCCGACATCCCTGAGGCTGAGCATCCAGTGGTGGTGCGCCACCCCGACACCGGCGACGAAATCCTGTATGTGTCACGGGGCATCACCCGTCGAATCGTGGGAATGGAGCGCGCTGAAAGCAGCGCCCTGCTCAAGCAACTGCATTTACACGCCACACAGCCCGAGCGGGTTTACGGCCATGATTGGGAGGTCGGCGATTTGATCATGTTCGACACCCTCGGGACCATGCATCGACGCGACGCGTGGGACCCGACTGAACGCCGGCTCATGCGTCAACTCAGCACCGCTTGCGCGATCTGAACAGCTAGGCAGGCTATGGGCAAAAAGGATGGTGAGGATCGCAAACTGTTGAACAGTTGGGGTTTGCTGGGCCCTCGTTCCACTCTGCTTGGTGTGGTGCTGATCGCTTTGCTGGTGGTGGTGTTAATAACGAGTTAGTGGTTGTTGACGTGTTCGATGACTACTTCGTGGAGTTCAGGGTTCGACAACACAGTGCCGCGGTCGCGGTAGTGCCTTTACCTTGATTTCACCGGCAGGGACTGTTCAACGAAGGGCATATTGCTAGGTTATGAGATCGTAGCGCGGGGGTGGGCAAGGTGTTCAGCGAAGGCATGATTGAAGTCGACGACGGCAACATTTTCTGCACAAGTGACGGAGAAGGTCCAGCGGTGGTGTTGCTACATGGGGGCACTCTCAATCTCCGAATGTTTGACCCCCAAGTTGAAGCTCTCGCGAAGAACTATCAACTGATACGAATGGATCTTCGCGGATATGGGCGTTCGAGCACGCCAACGCAAAGCCCCTACCGGCACTGCGACGACGTGGCTGCCGTACTTGACTATCTGGGGGTTGACCAAGCGGTAGTTGGAGGTGAATCTTTTGGAGGAGCTGTCTCGATCGATTTCGCGTTCGCTCACAACGACCGGCTTCGGGGTCTCATTCTGGAAGCCGCTGGGCCGATAACGGGCTGGCAATGGGTAGAAGGCTTCCCGCTATCCACGGCCTTTAAGACCGCTCGAGAGCAAGGACTCCAAGCAGCGCAACAGCTCATATTGGATTCGCCTCTGTTGGCGTCAGCAATGCGACACAAAACTGTGGCTTCGGACTTGCGAGACATTGTGCAGTCATATTCAGGATGGCATTTCGAAAACCGAGACCCCGCGGTGTGGGCTGAACCAGCAGCCATCGACAGGCTCGAAGAAATTCACACTCCCGCGCTTGTGGTCATCGGAGGCCTCGATCTACTCGATTTGCGAATGCAAGGCGACGCGTTGGCGGAGCGGCTTCCTAAAGCGACGCGCCTTGATATGGCTGCATCTGGTCACGTTCCAAACATGGAGGAACCAAAAACGTTCAACAACGCAGTACTCAACTTTCTGCAAAGCCTTAGCTAAATAGCGGCTTACTTGCTTCCCATGGTCGCCATTTGGGCGGACTTCGTCGTGATGTTTCACGACAGTGGAAGATTTTCCGTGACATCGCTCCACACGAGTCCTGTAGCGCCCACACATAAAGACACGGGTCTGAGAAACGACAGAGTGTCAGCTCGGGGTTAGGGCCGATGCAGGAGAGACCACAGAAGGGCCCTAGTGTTCAGCCACTCAAACAACTAAAGGTGATAATTCATGCTTGGTGAAAAAGTTGGCTCTATCTCGGGTCCCACATCAATGAAGGCTCTTCCAGCCGTTAACGGAAAACCAACCTTTGAAACGGTTGCCTCCGGTTTGTCTGGCACGTTGGCTGGTGCGGAAGTACAGAGCTTCGCAACGTACTCGGCAACAATGAGAAATGATGGTTCTTTCCAGGGAGTCTGCCCCGATTCCGGTGTAGTGATGACCGCAGACGGGGTGGCTACATTTAGCGCCACTGGCATCGGTTCACCAACCGAAGATGGTGGGTTTGTATTTAAGGGAGCCGTGTACTTCGATGCCACTGCTCCTTCCCTTTCATCCTTAAATGGTGTCGCCGTTGTTTACGACTGGATTGTCGATGCCGATGGCAACGCCACTTGGGATCTTTGGGAGTGGAAGTAACTGAATTCCTGACCGGTGGGCTAATGGACTCCCGTAGTGCCGTTCGCAGGAGTTCATTAGCTAGCCAGGAATCGGAACAGTAGAAGCCACAAGGGCGCTAAACCGGGGCCCTCGACCGTTGGGTGTCATCTGCCCTGCCATGTGTAGGGGTAACTGTTTCTTCCCGGATCACCAGATTTGGGTGCTCTTATATCAACCGGCCCGGTAGCCACTCCAGCGTGCTGCTAGATGGCTCCGGAAATCTGGGTTAGCGAGGGCACTTTCGACGTTCTCCGGTCGCGGTTCTCCGAGCGCGTCAGCCAAACGGGCGACGACCTCTTCAAGGTCAATCCCTCCGTCTCCTCTGTCAGCGGCCTCACGGATTGCCTCGTCGGCATAGACCTTCGCCTTCCATGAAACCGAGAGCCGCACATCTTCGTCTCCGTAGTCCAGCAACGTCTTGCCGTCCTCCTGGATGATCCATCGTTCGCCATCGTGATCAAGTAGCGAATCGATCGTCAAACCCTCCGGCTTCTCAACCCCCGCAGGGCCAATGCGTTCCACCTGGTGGTGCATGTAGTCGTTGTCGCCAACCACGGCGGTGTTCCACATGTCTTCGTGGCGGATGCTGTCCGCGTCACGGCCGTTCGGCCAATAACGGAAGAACCCCCGTTCACCCCGATAAAACCACGCCACCGCGGTCACGATGGTGATTCGCACATTCTCAAACAAGAGCGACGCCCCCATGGCCTGAAGGAGCCAGCCGGGAGCGTTGGTGCGATCAATCCCAATGAACTCGGGAAGGTCGGTATGGGAAAATCCCTGGCCAGGCATGGGCGTGGAGAGGTTCACGTAGACCTGCTCGGGCACCACAACTTCGGCGTCATAGATTGTTCGTGCCGTTTCAGCGAACCCCTGGTGCTCCAGTATGTGATCGACACCATCAACTAATGGTTGGGCGCCGACCGCCCAATCACCTCGCCACGTAGGACCGATCAAGTAATCCGGGACTTCGACGTCACGTTGCTTCGAGTTATCGCCGGCAGTGTCGGCGCTGGCGCCGCTCACTAGGTAGCGGGCGGGCATGAAATAGGGACCGTTGCTCATAGCTATGGCGCGGATCGACTCAGGGTCGTCGAGCACCGGGTCTAGCTGCACGGGGGAAAGGCAACCGTTGGGGCGCTCAACGAAGGTGGTCACCATTTCAGAGTAACTCGTTCGTTGGTTCCGTAGTTTCAAGGGTTTCGAAGTGGCTTATGTCCACCCCTCGAAACAAACAAGCAACGACAAGTCCACGATCGTTCGCATTGATGGTGGCTAGCAAACATGTTTGTGGGAGAGCCGAGCCCTAGTTGTCGTCTGCTGCGACAGCTTCAAACGCCCCTTCAAAGGTGTGTCGGTTGTC
>JAAZYR010000035.1:4572-4818 GCA_014239555.1 Acidimicrobiales bacterium | reverse complement strand
GATCCCGCTCTCGCCAAAGGATTCCGCGCCACTCTATGTCGAGATGATGGGGGGCTCGGACAAGATCATCGCCAAGGGACAAGAGCTTTACACCAAGGGCGAGTACCGCCTGGCCATGGAAATTCTCAACAAGCTGATTTATGCCGAACCCAGCAACCAACCCGCCAAGGATCTGCTGGCTGATGTCTTCGAGCAAATCGGTTTCCAGAAGGAAAGCCCCAGCGTGCGTAATAGTTTCTTGGCTGG
>JAAZYR010000035.1:0-4562 GCA_014239555.1 Acidimicrobiales bacterium | reverse complement strand
AGCGAACAGGTCGGGCTTGTCGATCGGCAGCGTCTCGCCGCTGATCTTGTCGCACGCCCCCGCATAGAACCGGAAGTACTCGGCGATGTGGGGTCAGAGAAGCGGCGTGGGTGCACGTCTGTGGCCCCCTGGGATCCATGTCGACGGACCTTTGGTTGGACTTCTTGGGCATCCGCCTCGACAGCAAGAAGGCTGATGGGATCCACTTCGTCATCAACCTGGTAACGCCTGACAATGGCGAGGAGTATGTGGTTGAATTGAGCAATTCCACGCTCACCAATATTGAAGGCGTCCAAGCAAACAAGCCGGACGTCACCGTCACCATCGACCGCGCTGACTTGGAGAAAACCATGATGGGGGCCGTCAGCATGGATGAGCAGATCAAGTCGGGCAAGGCCAAGTTGGTCGGCGACCGCAAACCCATCGATCAACTGCAGTCCATGCTGATTCAGTTCGACATGGGCTTCGAGATCCTGCCAGGCACTGGAGCAAAGGACCTGACCCCGGAACGGGATCCCTTTGCGCAGGAACCGATGGCGGTGGGCGCGATTACTGATTGACGATCGTTCTCAGCTCGGCAAAGGATTCGCCTCGATACTGCTGGTAGATGCCCCGCATCCACGCGTAGCTGCGGTAGTGCTCGAACTCGTGGTTCTTTTCCGCCCGTCACGGGATCCCCTAGGGATTTAACATAACGCCCATACTCGGACGTTGTGCTGGAACCCAGCTTGTATGTCCTATCCCCTTGATCTGGATGCGCGCTGTCCCAACGAGGGTTGAGCTATCGGTTCAGACGAATTGGTATGATCGCTGTCGATGAACTCTTTAGTTGAAAATTGGAGTAAGAATATGAGCAGGTTTCCGTTTCCGATTCCGCACGGCTGGTTTGGCCTCTGCTTCTCGCACGAACTAGAGCCGACTGAAGTGAAGAAGGTGCGCTTTTGCGGGCGAGATCTCGTGGTGTTCCGAACCGAGTCCGGAATGCCGGCCGCCCTGGACAACTATTGCCCTCACCTGGGCGCACCACTCAATCAGGGCACCGTTGTGGGCGAGGCATTGCGGTGTCCATTTCATCACTGGCAATGGTCACCCGATGGACGCTGTGTTGACATCCCTTATGCCAAACGAATCCCGAAGCAAGCCGTCGCTGAGACCATCCCGGTACGAGAGATCAATGGCATGGTCATGGCGTGGCATCATCCCGATGGCAGAGAGCCCTACTTTGACGTGCAAACGGTTGCGGGCCTCGAGACCGACCAGGACCAGTGGGGCGAAGTCCACTACTACGAGCACGACTTGCCGACCTGCACACAAGAAATCTCCGAGAACGACGTCGATACAGCGCACTTCCAGTTTCTGCATGGCATGCCGGCCCTGAGCGAGGCCGAGGCCACAACCGACGGCCCCATCAAGCGAACAGTGCAAACCTTTCAGACGAGCGAAAACTTTGTGATCGGAGACGTCGAGGAGGCCACTGAATATTTGACCGTTCGCGAGTCGTATGGCGCAGGCAGTACTTCTGTATGGGCAAAGAACGTGGCGGGGGTCACGCCCGGAGTCACGGGCGAGTTTCTTCTGTACAACGTCACGACGCCCGTGGAAGAAGACCGAACGATATTGCGCTGGTCGCTCCTGTTGACGAAGAGCTTGGAGAAAGACGACATGGGAAAGACACTGCTCTTCAGCTTCTCCGAAGGAGTGAAAGACGACATCCCCATTTGGCGAGACAAGGTCTACCGCGCAAAACCGATCCTGTGCGATGGCGACGGGCCGATCGCGATTCATCGAGAATGGTTCTCGCAGTTCTACGTCTAGGCTTGGAGCGTCATGGGAACATCAAAATCACACGCCAACGCTTCAAAGTTGAGGACGGTCGCCTGCGTTCGGTACCTGTTGCGCTTGCAACCGAGGCAATAACAGCAGCCAGGCAATCGCGGAAGCTCCTGCGAAGGTCTCGTATCCAAGGACTCCCCAGGTATACACAGTTCCGCTGCCGTCGACGATCAGTCCATAGAATCGGCTGAGCGCCATGCAGCTGCCAAGGAAGGCAAGAGACCACAGTGTTTTCTCGAAGTGCTTTCTGTCATAGAGGGCAAGAGCCGCCATCAACCCGACCGCAAGCTGAACGCCCCCATACATCACGCGAATGTCTGTATTGCCAGTCGGGTGGATGCTCGTGACTCCAATGACATCCGCAATGTTCCCCGTGTTAAAAATGCATTGCAGACCCCACGGCAACCATACGAACAACGTGAGAACGAGATAAGGCTTTGAATACTTCACTGATTTATTTCCTCGACCAAAGA
The DNA here is from genome assembly GCA_014239555.1 of Acidimicrobiales bacterium. Taxonomy (GTDB): domain Bacteria; phylum Actinomycetota; class Acidimicrobiia; order Acidimicrobiales; family Poriferisodalaceae; genus UBA2110. The sequence continues at coordinate 2,256 of JAAZYR010000035.1, read as the reverse complement.
GACGTTCATTCCTACTCCTGCTGCTGATGCCGATAGTCTAACATCGACGCTTCAGGACACAGTTGATTGAGTCTAGACTGAAAACCCATCCAGAACAGCCTTGAGCGAAGTCGGAGAAGAGGTGAATCGCATTCAGAAAAACACCATTCGAAATTCAATTCGACTCGTTGCATTCGCGGTCTTCACTTGCTTGAGCTTCGCACATGCTGACACAGAGCTTGCCGTCGACGGACCCTTTCGATTCGCCGGACGGACTCAAATCGATACCGCGTTCGAACACGTCACAAGCGGCAACAACATCTACGATCCCATAGTCGATTGGAAATCGAATATGCCTGACGGGTTTCAAGGGATGCGCAGCTCTTCCTATCCATGGGCGACAACGACGTATGGCGACGACGAGCTTTGGATGGGGACGATTTCGTCGGGCTGGTGCGTGTGGCCGTTCCAGAACCTTGAGCTGCCGTTTTACCTAACGACTTACGAAAGTCGATTTACGGGTTGTTCGGTGCAGAATGTTCTGGGCACGCCCTCTCAGATCTATATCTATAATTTCGAGACCGGAACTCGGGAGCTCATCCACGAAGGAACGCTCACCAGCGGTGGCAAGGAATACGCGGCATCGACGGAGCGGCACGACGGCATGGCTCGTTTGTCCGTCATGGGTCTGCGCGCCGCGGGGACCTTCGGTGACCTTATTTTCTTTGCGGGCCACCACAAACATTCGAACAGCGACGGCTGGCTGCGCATCTATGTATTCAACGCGAAGAAGCGCTCGTTTCTCGGGCACCGCGACTTGCGCGGCGACACGACTCGCCGCTTCAAGACCATCAGCGACAAAAATGGCGAAGAAAGTTTCTACACGATCATTGGTGCGGAAACCGGCATGATGCAAAACGGTGAAGGCCCGACGGTGATGCTTCGCTGGGTCGGCACGGAAGAAGAACCATTCAAGGGTGGCAATTACTTGCAGACAGGTGACGGGCAAGGAGCCGGGTGGGATGTGGTTTCGAGCCCGAGCATCGACGGTCATTACGGCATGATCGGGGACTTCCAACAGTTCCGGCATCACGATGGCACCGAGCGCCTGATCCTTTCATCTGCTGCACATCCACTCCTATACGATCCGAACACCGGCGAGCGTAACTCTGAGCTACATGAGTCCGTGATGTTGATGTCGGAGCCCGTTCCCGCCGGCGGGTGGACACGCAACAATCCGATGAACCTCGAAGTGGTCTTCGGCATGGATCGCTATGACCCAGACGCAAAAGGTCGCTGGGGTGCCAAATGGGGCACGACAAACATTCACCAGGGCTACATCTATTTCGGCACCTATCATCAAGGAACCAATGCTGGCTATCTACACTTCAAGAAGGCCGACGGTGCTCTATACGATCAGCTGACGTCTTCTCGAGAAAAGCACTTGGAGTTCGCCGTCAATCAATGGCGGGCGAGTTCGATCTTCCGAATGAAACTAGAAGACATTGACGATATTGCGGCCCGCAGCAAAGAACCGGAGCTGCTCTATGGCTACACAAGCTTTCGGGTAGCGGACGAAACCGGCGACTGGGTCGAAACAAAGAACAAGTTGGAGGCCCAGCCAATGTTCGGTGAAGCCGGACTCGGGCATCCCGGAAACATCTACTCTTGGACGTCCTTAAGTAAAGACGGTCAACTGTTCTGGGGATTCTTCGATGCCTTCTCCGGCACACATGACCTGCTCTTTGAGGCAGACGCGAGCTGGTTCCTTCTGTATCCCGGCTTTGCCGTTCCGGTCCCGTTCTCGGAGTACTTACGCGACACCAGCTTGACGCGTGGGCTCTATGACTGGGCGAAGACTGAAATGTCGAAGAAGGGACGTGCCGAAGACTTCGTCCCCGGTGGTGACCTTATCGTCTTTGAAGACGATGGCGAAGCGAGGGTCCTGACCCAGAAGGGATTCGGAAACCCATGTGCGAACGGTGTTCGAAACGCAGAAGTACTCAACGACCGCATATTCTTCGCAACATCGACATGGTGCAACCTGTCAGACCGGGCCGGCCTCGAGTTCTACGAATACATTCCGGAGCTAGATAACCAGCGGATTCATAGGCGGGATTCGCGCTCCGCTGATGGCCCAGAGTAGGCATCCCGAACTGGAATGGTGACTCGGTCGCGATTCGAACGCCCGACCCCTAGCTTCGGAGAACCCCACGGCCCGTCACGGGCTCCCCTAGGGATTTAACATAACGCCCATACTCGGACGTTGTGCTGGAA
>JAAZYR010000034.1 GCA_014239555.1 Acidimicrobiales bacterium | reverse complement strand
AAACACCCAATCTTTGGAGGGAGTGAAAGTCCCGCAGCCTTGCATCTTTATCCAAGGATCCAACGACGTAGTAGCGAAGATGATTCCGAACGGCCATTTAGAGGCACAGTGTGAAGATCTCCGAGGCGAGTTCTTCCTCGATGGCCCCGGGCATTGGCTTCCCGTCGAAGCAAAGGAAGAAGTAACCCGCATAAGCCTGGAATTTCTAACTGAGTTCGTCTAGCAACAGAAACAAGCGCGAAAAAGACAACGGACTGCTAGCCGCCAAAGCTCCATTCCACTTCATGCTCGCTAAGCCTCATCGAGGCGAGCGACCATGGACCCAGGAAGTTGCGTTGTCCGGAATCAGTGTGGGCGCTCGGGCTCTACTGGTTCCTGACGCGAGCGCTCGCTTAGGGGCCGGAGGCCTCGCGCTTCGCGCTGCTGTCGGACTCCTCCATGAAGTCCGTCAGGACCTGGTTGAACTCGTCCGATATGAGCTGCGGGATGTGGTGGTCGCAGCGAACGACGACGTGGCGTCCCCCGCCCATGGAGGAGATCTTCGCCGCTACCGCCTCGAATGCCGGATTCCAGCCCCCTGTGACGATGAGAAGCGGCACCCCTTCCTTTCGAAGTTCGCTCAACTGTTTTTGAAGCGTTTCCTCCGACGGAAGCTTCAACTGTACGATCGCCTGCCCCATTCGCGTCCGCTCTTCGGGGCTGGTGAGGTCTCGGATCGCGGGCGGAATGCCGACGAGTGTGCTGAAGCGGGTGGAGCGGTCCGCTGGTGACGTCGCACCCGTCATCGCTTCCTTCATCTTCCGGGCAAAGTCCTCCACGTGCGGGTCGTCTGCCGCAAGGTTCTGCATGGCGGGCTCGATCAGGGTCAGCGAGTGAACCGCCGATGGGTGTCTGGCCGCGGCGTTGAGCACCACGCAGCCGCCGAAGGAGTGGCCCACGAGGTGGGCGCCGTCGCCGAGGAGTTGGGCGACCCATTCGCCGTCGGCTTCGGGATCGTCGGGTCTCCCCGGAGCTTTGCTTCGTCCATGACCCGGCCGGTCGGGAGCCAGCACCTGCCATCCGTTCTCCCCCAGTTGAGACTGGGCCATGAAGTGCCGATCGCCGCCTGACTTGCTCCCCTGCATGCCACCGTGGATCAGCACGACCCTTGGACCCGAATCGCCCCAGCGGGTGATGTGAATCGTGTCGTCGGTCAAGTCGAGCTCCCGGAACGCAACGCACGGCCGTGCGTGTTGACGCTGCGTCCACGATATCCGCGATCCAAGATCCACGTTCTCTGGTGCCCCAGAGGTGCCCCTAGACTTAATAGGATCGGGGACCGGGACACCAGGGGGAAGAGATGGCACTCACCGAACTCTCGGCAGGCCAGCACGCCGCTGCGATGGCGGACTACTTAGCCGAACGCAGCGATGCGGCCGCCGCGCTTGGCAGCCGCGGGCCGGTGCGCTACGACGCCGAGGGCAACCTGCATTCAGACATCCTCGCCGAGTTCGAGACCAACGGCTTCTACATTTTCGAGGGCGTTATAGATCGTGACGAAGTCACCGAGCTGCGCAACGCCGTCGAGGACACCATCGAGCGCGCCCCGTCGCCCCCCGACTCCGACACCGACGCGCGAGGGCGCCCAGCGCTCGGGCTTGACTACCAGATCAGTCCGTACATTTTCATCAAGCCACTGTCAGATCCCTGGGGTGGCACCAAACTTTTAAGCGGCCGCCATCCGGTCAAAATGACTGAACCCACCCCTGATGACGACGCTCCCGAGCACGTGGTTCATCTGCTCCTGCAGATGTGCACCTCGATGCCTGCGGCCCTTCGCCTGTATGGGCACCCGGACCTCTTAAGCATCGCCGAGGCCATCAACGGGCCAGACTTCGTACCCTACAACGACGCCATCTTCGTGAAGAAGCCTGGGATGGGTGGGTCGGTTGCGTGGCATCAGGACGGCGCAACCCACTGGGACAACCCCCGCTGGCATCCCGGTATCCACGGTTTCAACTTCCAAGTGCAGCTCTATTCCACTACCCCCGCTAATGCCTTGTGGATCGTCCCTGGCAGCCACGCCGAGGGCCGCCTCGATATTCGAGCCCTCGTGTCAACCAACGAAGGCGGCGAGCGTCTGCCCGATGCCATCCCACTGGTGACCGGAGCCGGCGATGTGACCATCGTCAGCCGACAGATGTTGCACGGTTCGTTCGCCAACACCTCGCCGGACCCGCGCGTATCCATCACCTTCGGCTTCTACCCCCACTCGTCAGTGCTGGGCGTCTCGGGCGGGCTCAACACGGCGCTCGACGAAAAGAAGGGCAGCAAGAAGGGCAGCAAGAAGGTCTACGACGCGGAGCACATCCGACGTCGCTCTGCCGTGGTGCAAGTGGCATTGGACGCCCGGCACCAAGCGCGTCCTGACGAGCGCCGCTACCGTTACGCACCCTTCGCTGAGATCGAAGACGAGTACCGCTACGGACCCGAGACCATAGCGAACGTGCTGAGCGACTACACGCTGTACGACATCGCGATCTAAACCAAACGGGCACGGCAACCAACGCTGTCGTGGGTGAAATCCGGCGCTTGTGATGTGAGGAGTCGGGTTGGTCATCTGCCAGGGTTCGGTGTCAGACCTGTGTCGGAGAATGTGGGCATGGACGAACTCGACTTCAGTTCTGCTGCCGATGACCGGTACCCGCCGGCTGCTGTACAGACAGCTCCCAATTTGGGAACCGATGTGCCACCCGCAAAACGAAAGAAATACAACTGCCGCATCTCCTCCTACCGAGTGTGGGGACGGGCAGGGGAATGGTGGAAACATCACCGCAGCCATCTATATCCGAAAGAGCGGGGAGTGCGGTAAGGACTTCCGTGCATAAACCTTCGCGCAGGCTTTAGAGCCGGTCTAGCGGACCAGCTTTCCGGTTTCAGCCTCTATCGCTTCCACTCGATCAGCGTAAATCGAAAGCCCTTCCGGCTCCACCAAACGGTCAAGAGCACAGCTCAGCGTTGCTTCAATCCGCTCTGGCAGAAAGCATTCATCATCGTTGCACAGCTGGAAGCCAACGGCGACCGAGACTTGCAAAGTGTCGGGAATCTCGTGACCCAAGCGGATGACATCCGAAGTAACAGTTATTGGAAGGGATGCTCGGATTCGCCCCTTATAGATGGGTACTTCTTCGTCTATACCCAAAGTATTCATTGGTTCGCTAGCCGGCCATGACACATCACCAATTCGGATACCGTCGCCTTCTACCTCAAGCGAGAGGCAGGCAAATTGGTCCGGGGCACCGGAAGCGTATGCATGCATGCCTTCGGGAATTTCGATATCGATGAGGAGCTGAGATACGACTTCTAGTTGAAGCGCCGGCTCGCTCAGGCCCACACTTACATTGATTTGATCAGAAACGTCAACGCTCTCGGCTTCGGAGTGAACTTCCATCTCTTGCCCAAGGGCGCGAGCTAGTACCGAAGATCCAGACGCTCGCCGCGCATGATGCTGATGAAAGTCCTTATCAGTGACAACCATGTTTGCGTCGACGTAGTAGGTACCTGGATAGGGAATCCCGTACCAGCGCATACTTTGGCCTTCGTCGGGTCGTATCAGCTGGTTCATTATTCCGAATGCTCGGATAACTGCCGAATCGCTATCAGACAAAAGGGAGAAGGTGATGTCGTGTTTGGAAGCAAAGTCTCCGAGAATTTCTACGGGGTCATTACTGATCGCAAAAACTGAGTAGCCAGCTTCCTCAAGGTTTTCTTTGATTCCCTGCAGTTGAACCAACTGCGTCATACACGGAGGTCACCAGTAAGCAGAACGGTGGAAGATAACCACTCCCCCGTTTGACCCAAGCGACTTTGCCACGTTGATGAGATATCCGTTCTGGTCCGGGAGAACAATTGATGGAACAACCTCGCCAACCTCAGGGCCTGTGTGAAAGTCTTTTTCAGGTTGCCTACGTGTCGCTCTCGTCAGTTCCTGCGGGCTGTAGAAGCCGAATTCGTCGTAGTACTGATTTTCGTTTTGTGACACAGCGGCTTCCTCACTCCGTTTTGAGCTAGTGGATGAACCCATCGATGAAATTGAAATATTCGATTTCGAAGCCTGCGTCCGACGCCCAATTTTTAAAGTCATCAGATACGGGGCCGAACACGCATAGGCGGCCGCCATCGGTTCGTTCAAGAACTTGGCCGACGAATTCTCCTTCAGCAAATCTTGCCCCATGGAAACTGCAAGCATCCGAATCAATGAACGTCTCCAAAAAAGTAAACAATGTTTCATCTTCATTCATGTAGACGTTGTATCTAAGCGTTCCGGGTTCGCCGGAATCATTAAAAGAAACCATGTTTTTAGCGATTTCTCTCAATTCCGCTGCCTTTCCGGGGATCACATTTAACTCGTAAGTTATTTGGATTTGATTGGTCACGGGTCACCTTAAAATCTGGAAATTTCTAGCTTCGAAAGCTAACTCTCTAAGTCGAATCGATCAAACACGACCTAAATTTTCTATACCAACGGTCGCTGCTTTCCAGGTGCCACGGTTCTAGCCAGAATTCCAAGGGTGGCTAGCAAATGGTTTTCAGAGATAATCGGGAAAAGGGTTTCGACTAGCTCAGCATATTGTGGGTGCGTGTTAGACCAGTCGTAATAGGAAGCGACGAGTGTGCCGCCTTCAATTTCCTGCAAGCGATAGCCGTAGATATGCCCGATTGGCGGCTGTATCACCCCGTCGATGCTCCACGCGATTTCTTCGTCGTCTACGAATGTTTCGATCACTACCGTGACCTTGTATTCGCCTAGGTCCACATCTCGTAAAGAGTCACGGTCCATCTGAACTTCGAAACGATCACCAACCCCAGTGGGTCGAGCTCCGGTGGCAGACATAAGCATTCCCGAGGCATCAATTTTTACATGACCTGACGGATCACTTACCACGTCAAACACTTCTGCTGGTGTGGCCGCGATTGCGCGCTCCACTTCAATCCGACGACTCATCACAACGAAGGCCTTCCTTTGCG
>JAAZYR010000033.1 GCA_014239555.1 Acidimicrobiales bacterium | reverse complement strand
GATTTCCTACTCGACCGTCAAGAACCTCTCGCTCTCATCTTTCACAATTTCACGCCTCCGGAACTATTGATTCATTGGGACCCTGACGTCGCTTTCGAACTGCTCCGGGCGCAAGAACAGTTGACCGATCTTGTCGCGAAGTCTCAGTTCGCTATCTGCGACAGTCGGTTTAATGAGCGCACTTTGGCTACTTTCGGAAATTTGGCCACGTCAGTTGTGCCACTGCCCCTGCAGAGCACTCCAAGTCCGTTAGAAGTAGATCGCCAACGGCACACCATTCTGTTTGTCGGAAGGGTGGCTCCGAATAAAGCCGTTCATGATCTGATTACCGCTGCGGCTCTGCTTCAAGAGAACGTACCGGACACAGAACTTCGAATCGTCGGCGGGTCGGCCAGTGACCTCTATGAAGCAACGCTAGATGGTTTAGTCACGGCTCTTGGAGTTGACGACATGGTGACGTTCACAGGTTGGATTGATGACGAACAGCTTGACCTCGAGTACCGACGCGCCTCGGTTTTTTGCACACTGAGCGACCATGAGGGATTCGGGGTTCCGATCGCTGAAGCCATGTCGCATGGACTTCCAGTAGTTGCGTACGCGAGCACAGCTATCCCTGAAACAGTCGGCGATGGAGGGTTGTTGCTGCACTCGAAAACCCCGGCGCTAGTCGCAACCGCCCTCGAGAAAGTGCTGGTTGACGAAGATCTAGCTAACAGGTTGTCTACAAGCGGATACCGCCGAGTCATGTCGTTCAATTCAGAATTGGTGGGGCACGCCCTGGATCAAGCACTTGGTCACTTGAGTAGCCAAAGACGATGAAAATCGATTTTGTCGTACCGAGATACGGGCCAGTAGGGGGCGCCGAGAACGCGGTAAGTGCGCTCGCAAAGCAGGTCGCGAAACGCTCCGGTTGGGAAGTTCATCTTCATGCAACCTGCGCAAAATCGTCAAATACGTGGGCGAACGAAGAAGAGCCCGGAAGTAGGAAAGTGGGCGCTCTGTGGGTCCACCAACATCTCGTCGACTCTGGACGAACGACAGAATGGCCAGAACTTGACCGCCGGGTCCAGGAAGGTCCATCCAGCATCGACGCGGCCACTCAAGATCTGTTTTTCCATCATCAAGGGCCAGTTAGCAACGCTATGGCTCACGCTGTATCGACCTCCAGCGCCGATCTGATCATTTTCGCGCCATACCTTTTTTGGCCCACTATTGCCCTCGCCCCGACGGTGATCGAAAAAGCCGTCATCGTTCCGGCAGCTCATGATGAACCTTTTTTGCGTTTGTCTCGAGTCAGAGAGGTTCTACAAGACAGCCGCGCTTTGATCTACGGGTCGCGTGCGGAACAGCGACTGTTGCAAACGACTCACCCGATCGCCCATTTACCTAGCACCGTTTTAGGTTGGGGGATAGAAGAAACCGAGGGCAGCAACTCCGAAATTCGAACCGAACTACGCCTCGACGACAGGCCCTACGCCATCTGTGTCGGACGTATAGAACACGCGAAAGGCACGCTGGCTCTCCTTGACTTCTGGCGCACCATGCGGGAACGCGTCGGGGGCAATCATCGACTCTTGTTACTGGGGGAACCCAGCGTCTCGATTGAACAAGACGACGACATTGTTGTCGTGCGCGGGGCAGATGACGACACGAAATGGTCTTTATTGCGTGACGCCGATTTCCTGATTAATCCTTCGGCAATGGAGTCTTTTTCTTTAGTTCTGTTCGAGGCCTGGGCTGCCGGAATTCCCGTTCTCGTTAACGGTTACTGCAACACGACTCGAGAACACGTAGCCGAAGCAAAGGGCGGATTGTGGTATCGCGACTACGGCGAATTTGAGGTAGCCGTCGAGCGACTCACGACCGACCATGAGCTCCGTCGACGGTTCGCTGCCAACGGGCAAACCTTCGCCAGCGAGGTCTATGGGTGGACCAACATTGTCGACCGTTTCACGGCGTTCTGTGAGCAACTGTCGTGACTGTCGCGACTTTCGCCTAGGTGACTACCCATCGGGGTTAGGCTCCCAGGTTGTGCCTGAGGATCGTCAAGTATCAGTGATAGCTGGCGGTGTCGGAGCGGCCAAATTTCTGCGTGGCCTACTCAAATTTTACCCCAATGAGCTCGTCACAGCCGTGGTGAACGTTGCTGACGATTTTCATCTTCACGGGCTGTCAATCAGCCCTGATCTTGACACCGTGGCGTACACGATCAGTAACCAGGTCAACCCTGAAACCGGTTGGGGTCGAACGGGTGAGAGTTGGCGGGTCATGACGGAGCTCGAAAAACTCGGAGGACACACCTGGTTCAGTCTGGGGGACCTGGATCTTGCTCTCCATCTGTACCGAACTCAACGACTGGCCGAAGGCGCGACCCTCAGTGACGTCACTCGAGAGATATGCGCGGCTTGGGGAATAACGGCAAATCTTTTACCGGCAACTGACGCAAAGATCCGCACCCAACTGAAGGTTCTCGACAAGGATTGGGTCGACTTTCAAGATTATTTTGTGGCCCAACAACACAGCGTGCCCATAACTGACGTGCGCTTTGCGGGCATCGAGAGCGCGTCACCCGGTCCCGGAGTAATTCCTTCGCTCGAAGAAGCCGACATCATCATCATTGCGCCATCTAATCCGATCGTGTCGGTAAATCCGGTACTTGAAATCTCAGGAATTCGCGAAGTTTTACAACGGAGGAAAGAGACAGTCGTAGCCATTTCACCGATAGTTGGTGGGGAGGCGTTAAAGGGTCCGGCATCGCGGATGCTGGAGGAACTCGGTTATGAAAAAAGCGCCGTAGGGGTAGCGGATTTGTACAAAAACATCGCTTCGATTCTGGTCATTGACGAAACTGACGCAGCGTTGTCATCTCGAATCGAGTCTCAAGGAATCCAACCGCTGGTGACCGACACGATTATGAGTGATCCAGAGCGGGCTGCTCACTTAGCGAAAGTCACACTCGAGAGTTTGTTCTTGAGTAAAGAGGGGCCTCTATGACTCTAGTAATTCATCCTGTGCATGGAATTCCGGAAATTACCGTTGGTGTTGACCTCGGCAGCCTGATCGGCGAAGTCTGCTACTCGGCCGATTTTGGTCTCATCGACGGTGATGTCTTGGTGGTAACGCAAAAAATTGTTTCCAAAGCTGAAGGGGCAATGGTCGAAATCGATCAGAACGATCCGCTTTCGCATAAGCCCATCGTTGAGCGCGAAGCAGTCAGGATTTTGCGCCGTCGAGGAGATCTAATTATTACCGAAACCAAACACGGGTTTGTGTGTGCCAACGCGGGAATCGATCTATCAAATGTTGCTCGAGGTCATGCAGCATTGTTACCCGAAGATAGCGATCGCTCTGCGCGTAGAATTCGTGATCGCATTCGCGGCACTCAAGGACTCTCGGTTGGGGTCATTGTTTCCGACACCTTCGGGCGTCCGTGGCGGCGAGGGGTTACCGACGTGGCAATCGGCTGCGCTGGCATCGCTGCGGTGGTCGATCTTCGCGGAACAGAAGATGCATTCGGGCGAGAACTTATGGTCACTGAGGTGTGCGTGGCTGATGAGTTGGCTGCCGCAGCAGACCTGGTGTGTGGAAAAGCCGAGGGGGTTCCTGTTGCACTTGTTCGAGGGGTGGACCCAAACTGGTTGAGGGATAGCTCAATTCGCGAAGAAGTCGTCCGGAACCCTGCTGAAGACCTGTTCCGTTAACTGCGCTTTATTCGTCTGGACGCTTGACGGCGATCAAATGTTCGCCTTTCTCCACCCTCTGGCGGTGGCCGATTACGCAGCCCTCAAGTCTCGCCCCTTCCCCGACGTACACCGAGTCGGCAAGTACGGAGTTAATGACGCTGGCTTTCGCGCCTACCTGACAGTCGCGAAACAACACCGAACGTTGGATACGTGCACCGGCACCTATTCTGCTGTCGATTCCAATCACCGAATCGACAACCTCTGCGCTTGGGTCAAGGTGAGCGGGTGGTAATTCCGCTCGACGTAACCTTCGTCCTAGTAACACATCCAAGTTCGCTTCGAGGAACTGCTTTGGTGTACCGGTGTCAAGCCAGTAGGTCGAAGACGACAGGGCGTAAAGAGTTCCCGCACGAGCCAACTCAGGAAAGGTTTCTCTTTCTATCGATACTTCGATTCCACTTGGAATACGCTCAATGACCGACGGTTCAAGAACGTATGTACCCGCGTTGACGTTGTTTGAAGGCGCTCGACCCACTTCCGGCTTTTCAACAAACTCTTTGACCTGACCATCAAGAGATGTCGAGACCACCCCGAACCGGGATGGGTCAGGCACGGGCTGCAGCGCGATAGTGGCTTCGGCTTGGTGCTCGCGATGAAACTCGATTAGGTCGGTGATGTCGAGGTCAGTCAAAACATCGCCGTTCAACACCAGAAAAGTGTCGTCGACGCCAAATTCGTCAGTCGCGAATCGAACTGCGCCTGCTGTCCCTCTCGGTTCTGGCTCAACTGCTACCCGATATGGGATTCCCGCTATTTGGCCGTCAGGATACGCGTTCAAGAAACCGTCGGGGCGGTAGCCGAGAGATAAGCCCACTTCTTGTACCCCGTGTGTGGCTAAATGACCAACTACCCATTCGATCATCGGAACACCGCAGATCGGCAGCATCTGCTTTGGTAGGTCAGCAGTCAGAGGTCGTAACCGAGTACCGAAGCCTCCGACAAGCACGACTGCAAGCATCTTGACTCAATTGTCGTTGGGTTCGTCCGACTCTGGTACTTCGCTGGTCGGCTCTTCAGTGGCGAAGGGTTCGTCAGTACTTGGCAAAACTGGGCCTGTCTGATCGCCCTCATCTTGTCCTAGAGGCCGCTGTTCTTCAGACAGTCCTAAGTATTGCCTGAGGTAAGCGTCATCGGGGCGAGGGATCTCAGAATCATCCATTCCTTCGGCCACCACAGCGAACATAAAAAGTTGCCCATTTTCATTAAGTCGCACATCACGAAGGTTCTCGGTGAAGACAACGGGCTTTTCAGCAGCCAACGTATTCCACTTCAAGACACGAATCTCTACGCTCTCGCCGTCACATTCATACTCGCCTTCAGAAATAATAAACCTGTTGGGCAGTTCAAAGGAACTGTCGTCAAACACCGTTTGGTTTTCGTTGAAGAAGGCACCAACGGTGGCGTATTGACCGGTGACAGTACTTACGAACGGATGGATATGGATAAGACCATCA
>JAAZYR010000032.1 GCA_014239555.1 Acidimicrobiales bacterium | reverse complement strand
ACCAGCCACCTACTCGACTGGTCGCGTCAACTATCGATCCACTCAATTCTATTGAGGCGCCGCTCCCAAGAAACGGGGAGTTGAAGTTAAAGACCCCTCCGTCTGCAGCAACAAGGTCGTACCCCAAGCGCGTTTGAATTACAGAAGTTATTGGCTGATTCAGCGTCATCGCTCCCGTCGAACCATGGAAACCAGCGTCACCAAACGTGAAAATCCCCCCATCAGACGCCACCAACCAATACCCATTCCCCGACGGAGTAACCGCCATGTCAACAATCGGTCTGTTCAACGCGACATTCGCGAGATCTCCAAGGGACAAAGCATCACCAAAGGTTGCGGTCACTCCGTTAGAGCGTGCCAGCCAATAGCCAAGCCCGCTGGCATTTGCGGCAACTGCAACCACATCTCTCACGGAAGCTTCGTCAGTGAGATCTCCGAAATGTTGCGATTCCCCTAACGCCAGGACCTGTCCGGTGGTCGTGACTTGCCAGTGGGTCCTGTACGGCAAAGTCACTGCTCGTTCGGTATTCAAAATTTTGTAGCTCACTTGAGTATTCGTGTCGATGTGCGGTTCGGCGGCTCGCAGTAGTTGCCAAGAAATTTGAGAGGCGTTGAAGTAGGGAAACCGGGCCTTGATCAGAGATGCGGTTGCGGCCACAAGGGGCGCCGCAAACGATGTTCCCTGTCCGAGCCGCACACCATTGCTCTCAACCCCGTTCCGAGCGACAGTAAACGAACGCCGGGCGCCATAAGGTCTACCGTCCCCTCGATTACTGAACGTTGCGATACCAAGACTTTCGTCAATTGCGCCAACGCTTAGCACGCCTGTTGCAGCTGCAGGAAACCGCTGCCGTGTATCGCCATCGTTTCCCGCTGCAGCGATGACTAAGGCACCCGCGGCTACCGCCTCATTGATCGCGTCTTCAAGTACGGCCGACAATTGAGTTCCGCTTTGCACGAAGGACAATGTGATGACATCAGCACCATGCTGTGCTGCGCATCGAATTCCATCGGCAATGTCGCTGGTGGTTCCCTTGCTTCCGTTCATCACTCGCACATCAAGTAGGTCGGTGTTCCAGTCCAGCCCTGTAGTTCCAATAGCGTTGTCACTCGCTGCGCCGATCAAACCGGCGATAAAAGTCCCATGACTCGTGTCATATGCGACATTTGGCCCTAAGCCACATCCGGGGATACGTCGAACCCGGCCAATCAGGTCCGGGTGGGCTGTGTCGATGCCAGTGTCCACGATGGCCACGGTGACCTCAGAGGCACCCGTGGTGATGTCCCATGCACTCTGAGCGCCGATTGATTCGAAATGCCAGGGAACGCCGTACGGTTGACAACCAAGCAGGCAGGGGTCATTGGGAGCCAATGCCGGCGCGAAGTCCGGGCGGGTGATTCCGTTGAGTTCGACGCCTCCAACTGGCGCAATCAACCAGAATGAGGTGCTGGCTAATAGAAACACCGCTGCTAGAGCCTTGAATCGATTCACTTATCTTCCAGATGGGGGTTGGGTACCGAGAGTACCGACCATTCACGAATGGGCGGAGTCGCCTCGCCGAGTTATGAATTGGTTAAGAAAGTTTGTTTTGTTCTATGGCAAGGTCGTGATCGACCATCATTGTCACTAGCTCGTTAAACGAAACCTTGGGTTCCCAACCAAGCGTCGTTTTCGCTTTAGTTGCGTCCCCGACGAGAAGGTCAACTTCTGCTGGGCGAAAGAAACGCGGATCAATTCGCACGTACTTTTCCCAGTCGTCAATGCCGGCTGACGCAAAAGCAAGTTCGACGAACTCGCTCACAGCGTGGGTCTCTCCGGTGGCGACCACGAAATCATCAGGTTCGTCTTGTTGCAGCATGAGATACATGGCTCGGACGTAATCTCCAGCGAATCCCCAGTCACGTTTGGCGTCAAGGTTTCCTAGCGCTACATGATCTTGTACACCGAGTTTAATTCGAGCGACAGCGTTAGTGACTTTTCGCGTTACGAACTCAATGCCACGGCGCGGTGACTCGTGATTAAAGAGGATCCCGCTGCAGGTGTATAGCCCGTAGCTCTCTCTGTAATTCACGGTGGTGTGGTGCCCGAAGACTTTGGCCGACCCGTAGGGACTGCGCGGATGTAACGGAGTGAGTTCTGTTTGTGGGGTCTCGCGGACCTTGCCAAACATCTCGCTAGAGGAAGCTTGATAGAAGCGAATGGTGTTGTCTTGACCTCCGACGAGCCGTATCGCTTCAAGTAGTCGCAGTACACCCAATCCTGTGATGTTGGCCGTTAACTCCGCTTGTTTAAAGGAAAGGGCGACAAACGAAATTGCCCCAAGGTTGTACACCTCATGTGGCTGTGTGTACTCCAAGGCAGCGATGAGCGAAGAAAGATCCTGAAGGTCACCTTCGACCAGTTCAACGAACGGTAATTCGCTCGTTATCAGTTCAGCTTTAGGGTTATGTTGACCTTTGATCAGGCCGTAAACCTTGTACCCCTCATCGTGAAGGACTTCCGCCAAGTACTGGCCGTCTTGGCCCGTGATGCCGGTAATTAGAGCAGTGCGCAAGTGAGCTCTCCGCCTTAGATGTATTGGATTTGGAAAGCCTACGATGACTTCGAGTTGGTTGCGTGCACCCCCAAAGCAGTTGCGACTCGTTCTCGTCTTTAGAGAAAAGAGTCATACACCTCCATAAGTCCGCTGGCGGTGTCAGCCCAACTGAAGCGGGCGGCGCGATCCCGTCCAACTTGAATTAGGTGTGCTCGGGTTTGTTCGTCGCCGAGAACGTGTCCCAACGCGCTTGCGAGGGCATCGACATCACCGGGGTCGACCATCAGCGCGGCATCACCCACAATTTCTGGGATCGCACCACCGGTGGTGGTCACAACCGGCGTTCCTGACGCCATTGCTTCAACAACCGGGAGGCCGAAACCTTCGTAGTGGCTGGGATGAACAAGAATCGTGGCGTCAGCGATACGTCGATCTCGTTCCTCATCGTCAACAAACCCGATTCTCTGAACACGCGCTGCGATACTCGCAGGTAATAGTTCGATCGATTGATTAGTTCGATTTTCGTCATCTCCCGCCGGCCCAATTATGTGAAGCTCAACGTTCTTGTTCGCCTGTCCGATCAGTCCAAAGGCACCTATCAGGTCATTGATGCCTTTACGCCTTTGAGTCGCTCCGAGCGTTACAAGTACGGGACTCGTCCCTAGGGGCTCTGTGCCCGACGGACGAGGATGCACCCCGGGGTACACCACTCTGACATCGGGCGCTGCGTAACGGTCACGGATCTCATCTGCTACGTAGTTCGAAATTGCGTGGATTACAGCACCCGTATTAACAGCGTCTACTACCGCACGATCGAAACGCGCGATCGGAGCTGACGCAGCCACTGGTTCCCGCAAAAACGACAGGTCGTGAACCGTGACGAGGCGCGGGTGGTTGGACGGAGGGACTAAGTAGTTGGTGCCGTGCACGACATCGACCTCGCCCACAAATCTCTCAATCCTCGGTCCCTTGAAACGACGCCAAATAGTTGCCGCCTTCCCAGCAGGTATTGGAACCCACACCCCCTCCGTTTTTCCTCGTAGGCGAGCTCCGACGGACAGGGTGTAGGGGGCTGTTTCGATATCGACGCCCTGCTGTTCCAAAGCCTGCATGGAGCGAAGCAATTCAGCGACGAAAACACCGATGCCGGTACGTGTGCCAATCAGTGGCGTAGCGTCAAGAGCAACCCGCATGTCCCAGGTACGCTATCGACTCGCCGACCACCAGGTGGGGCGGGCCGCCGGAGGGCCCAGTTGATGAACGATTCCCAGTCCGACGCCACCTATTTCTCGTCGGTGGTGAGTGAAATCGAAGCAGAGGCGCAACGACGTTCGGCCAGTGGCGAATATCCCAGGGCTTTACTCCGCAGCCTGGACGAAGAGTTTCGGCGTTGGATTCCGGACGCGAGCCTAGAAAACGGGGTCGAGGACACGATTAGAGGCGTAGAGGCAGCGGCCTACGTCAATCCCGTCGTACCGGTCGATAGCCGGAGCCCATTGGGGCGGTACATCAAATGGGCAGTTCGGCGCTTTACCTACTTCTATCACCGACATATAGCGCAACAGATCACCGCTCTCGGTATTCACATTACGCGGCCTCTTCGATTACTCGACGCAAGCGTCAAGAACGTGGACCGCAGACTTTCCGCACTTGAAGATCGATTTGATGTCGGGGCGACTGCTCGAGCCGAACTCATCGCAGGAATCTCGACGTTCCCCATCTCAACAGATTTCAGAGAAGTGCTGGCCTCGCATCTGGCTACCGCTTCGGGGCGGGTGCTCTTCGGAGATCAGGTTGACCCCGAACTTCTTCAATTTCTTCGTGCCAGCGAGGTCGATACCTATGGCGTGACTTCTTCAAGCGAACGAAGCGACCTTGTTGATGTTCGACAAGAGACTCTTATCGAACACTTGGAACATCTCGAAGATAAATCGCTTGGTGGCTTCGTTCTCTGTGGTCTCACGGGGCGAGCCTCTCTCAATGAGCAACTTCGCGCTCTCCGCCTTCTCTTGTTGCGATCTAAACCTGGCGCACGTATAGCTGTAATTGTGGTGCACGCCGAGACCTGGTCGGCTCGTCTTGGTCCCGTCGCAGCGGACCTACTCGATGGGCGGCCGCTACACCCGCAAACCTGGACTCATTTGCTTCTACGGGAACACGCCCTGGAAGTCACCGCCGTCGAATCCTCAGACTCCGAGTCGACTTTGATTACTGCAAAACTTCCATGACCAGTGTGCATCAACTGGTCCCGACCATATCCCCACGCGACGCGGTGGGTAATCACACACTCGCACTTCAAGGCGTGCTGCGAGGACTTGGGTTCGAAAGCGAAATTTTTTCGATGTTTCGGCATCCAGATTTGATGACCAAAACTCACTACGTGGATCAACTACCACCAGACGCGGATGCAGTCATCTACCAACTGTCAATTGGTAGCCCAGTTGCTGACCGTTGGGCTCGTCATCCGGGTAAGAAAATTGCGAATTACCACAACATCACTCCCATTTCTCTAGTTGGTAAATGGGATGGTTTGCTAGCGGCAGAAGTGCAACTCGGGCGCGACCAGATGGCTAGGTATGCGAACGTTTGCGATCACGCTATATGTGACTCAGATTTCAACAAAGCCGAACTAGATGCTCTTGGGTATTCATCAACTGAGACGGTTCCTGTTCTTTTCGATATTTCAAGTGCGAAGGCCAACAAGAGCACTCTCACCCGTTTGCTCCGGAACCGTCGAGGAACTCAAGTGCTGTTCGTAGGCAGAATTGCCCCCAACAAGGCACACCACGATTTGGTGGCGGCCGTGCGAACCCTCCGAGAAGTACATAACGACGAAGCTCACCTTCATATCGTCGGCACTGATGGTCCTCCCGGCTACCGCAGGGTCGTGGACACAATTGTTTCCCACGCCGGGATGCGAGATCACGTCACGTTCCACGGATCGGTCACTCAAGAGGAACTCGTTGCGCACTACCAGGCAGCAGACGTGTTTTGTTGTCTCAGCGACCACGAGGGGTTCTGCGTTCCGGTGATCGAAGCGATGCATCACGGACTTCCAGTCGTCGCGTACGAGTGCACGGCCGTGGGTGAGACAGTGCGCGGAGGTGGCCTGTTGCTG
This sequence comes from Acidimicrobiales bacterium, assembly GCA_014239555.1. Classification (GTDB taxonomy): domain Bacteria; phylum Actinomycetota; class Acidimicrobiia; order Acidimicrobiales; family Poriferisodalaceae; genus UBA2110. The sequence continues at coordinate 140 of JAAZYR010000032.1, read as the reverse complement.
CGGGAGAAGAATTCTCTACTGGTGGCAGCAGCGCTGCACCGGGTGAGCACAGATGCTCAGCTTGCGGGCCGGCTTCAAGATGCTGGCCGGCGAAGAGCAGTTAATTTCAATCGGACTGTTACTGAAACCCGATTTCGCGA
>JAAZYR010000031.1 GCA_014239555.1 Acidimicrobiales bacterium | reverse complement strand
CGATGAGATGTTTAAGGCGTTTGGGTTCGAAGACGATGAAGGTGTGCGCCCTCCGACGGGTCAAGACGATGATGGCCATCGTGGTTTCATGCAGTGGGACGATGAGGGTGGTTTCGAAGGGCCAGACGGTGGTGAGGGTGGTTTAAACCAGTTCTTTATGATGGCTCCTCCAGGTGACGGACCTGATGGTGTTCCTGATGAGGATGGTCGAGGTCCCATGGATAGGGGAGCTAAAGCCTTCTTCTTCTCGGCGGTGCCTCCGATGGGTGGGGATCGCGGTGACGGTCCGTTGTCTGATGATGAGATGTTTGCTGGATTCCGTGGGGGTTTTGGTTCGGATGGTCCAGATGGGTCTGGGCCTCCAATGGATCTCGATGATGATGCGTGGTTGCCGCCGATGGGTGATGACGGACCGGCTGATCGCGATGAGATGTTTAAGGCGTTTGGGTTCGAAGACGATGAAGGTGTGCGCCCTCCGGGTGGTGACGATGATGGCCATCGCGGTTTCATGTCATTTGATGAGGAGAGCGACGATCGTCCTGAAGGTGGTTTGAACAACTTCTTTATGGCGGGCCCTGAAGGTGACCGTGACGAGGGTGCCCCGGTGGCGGTTGGAGCGAAAGACTTCTTCTTCGCTGGGGCCGAAACAGCGACTGACGATCAAGAATCTGAACCAACCCGCCAGGCCCAGCCCGAACCAGGCCAAACAAATGAGCAAACGCCCCCACCAAGTTTCTTCAACCCAACCGAAAGTGCACCAACGGCCGAAGAAGAAACTCAGCCAAGTGCTTTCTTCAAAGCCCCAGCGACTCCAAGTTCAGTAAACGAAGAAAACTCCAAAGGTGCGTTCTTTGCGAACCCAGCCACATCGACAACTTCCAATGCCGCAACGACTCGACAAAGTTTCTTCAACCCAGGAGGCGGGGGTAACTAGCTGGCCGCGTCCCGGTTAACGCGAAACCCCCAAGTCTTCGAGACGCCCCGTGATAGCTACCAAGCAATTGCAGGGCCCGACGACTCGGACCACTAACCCGCTCCACGTGGCGATCGTGACGAGAAGACCGAAGCTTGAGCCCGTAACTCGTCAACGAACGACTAGTAACCCAATCCACGACGACTATGTGACGGGGGACAACGCTGCCGCTGCGCCTAACCTTGTGAAATGGCCGACCCGGCAGACCTTTGGTTATCGAGCAAGGAAGCGGCGGAACAGATCGGCATCACCAGCCGCACTCTGTACCGATTTATTGATGAGGGACGCTTACCCGCATATCGCCTGGGTCGCGTGATCCGACTCAAGACCTCAGACGTAGATTCATTTATTGACGCAAGCCGGGTTCAGCCCGGATCTCTCAAGCACCTCTACCCGGATTCAAAGAAACCTTCCGACAGTGTCTGACTCGGAACGTCCCACAATCAGCCCAAGGTTCATCGTCGCTCCTGACTGGACCCCGATGCCATCACCGCGACGTCCACTACGAGGGCTAGCCAAGCTTTTAGGAATCGGGTTCCTGGGATCGTTACTCGCATGGCAAATCTTTAGTGCTCTCTCAGAAGCTGCCGGATACGAAAGTATTTTGGAGTCAGAACTTGAACAGTGGTCACTCACTCAACAATTCATCTTGGTGGTACTGCTCGCACCTGTACTTGAAGAAACGATCTACCGGCTTCCTCTACAGAAACACTTCCGCCCAGGACTGATAGCGCTTTCATTGGCAACGGGCGCCCTGTTCTTCGCCGGCGCCGGGAGCGCTTTATTTTGGGTCATCTTGATGTTGGCCGTTGCGGTAGGCACCACTGGTGCCCGTCCCCAACTTCGACAAAATATTCAAGACAAGTGGACCACCAACGCGAGAATCCCGGTGTGGTCCGCGACACTGATTTTTGGTTTGATTCACATCGTAAATTTCGACGTTGAATGGTCGATCTACGCGGTGCTCGTCGCACCGCTAGTAGTGAGCCCACAAATCTGGTTGGGGTTGATGTTCACCATAGCGAGGGTGCGTTACGGCTGGTGGGCTGGTCTTGTGCTCCACGCGACCCACAACGGTCTCATATGGTCAATCAGCGGGTTGGCCAGCTGATTGCAGCTCGCGAGGTGGAAGTGCCGCTTCGCCTTCAATGTCTAGGCGAGGAAGCCACTCAAGCCACTTAGGGAACCACCAGTTCGCGTCGCCCATGAGTTTCATCGAAGCTGGGACCAGTACCACCCGAACGATTGTGGCATCAACGAAAATCGCGGTTGCTAATCCCAATCCCATCATCTTGAGAATCGGATCAGGGTTGGCAACGAAACCCAAAAACACTGAAATCATGATCAGCGCGGCAGAAGTAATGACCCTTGCGGTATTGGAGATCCCGAAGATCACGCTCTGAGAGTTGTCGCCACTGAGTAAGTATTCCTCTTTCACTCGACTCAAAAGGAAGACTTCGTAGTCCATAGAGAGACCGAAAAGCACAGCGAACATAAACATAGGAATAAAAGAAACAATTGGGACCGACTCTTGTAAGCCGATGAGACCGCGCCCCCAACCCCACTGGAACACCATCACCAGCACACCATAGGCAGCACCAATCGATAACAAGTTCAAAAGGGCAGCTTTGATGGGGACAAGTATCGAACGGAACACCAGCATCAGCAGAATGAAACTGAGACCAATCACTCCGGCGATGAAAATCGGTAACCGGTTTTGCACCCGCTCGGACACATCAGCGAATGACGCGGTTGCTCCGCCTACATGAGCTGTCCCCCCATCGCTTAAAACCGACGAAAAGATGGGACCGCGAATCCGATTCAACAAAGCGACGGTTTTGGGGTCTTGAGGTGCAGTGGTCGGGAAAATAAGAATGATTGCTGCCTCGCCGACTGGGCTTCGCTCGGGGGGTTGAACGAACGCCACCCCCGGATCGGTTTCTAAAGTCGTTGCCAGCACCTTCAACTCTTGATCGCTGACGCTAGCGGTGTCCACTGCCACCAAGAGAGGTCCGCTGAAGCCGGGACCGAAACCATCCGCGAGGAGGTCATATGCTTGCCGAGAGGTGCGTTCTTCAGGGACGTTGCCCTGGTCGGGAAAGCCAAGCTTCAAATCTAAGACCGGGGCGGTTAAGGCAAGCAGCAACGCCAAGGTCGACAACATGTAGGGCCACGCGTGTTTGGCGACATGATCACCCCAGCGTTGCCATCCGCCCGGGCCGCTAGAAGGCCGAATTTCCGGTGTGGTCCGCATTTTCTTGGGATTTACTCGATGTCCCGCCCATCCCAACAGTGCGGGCAAAATCGTGATCGATGCAGCGACCATTACTGCTACCACGATCGAAACGGCGACCGCAGCGGCCGTCATAAATGGCAGACCCGCCATAGCGAGACCCAAAATCGCTATAACAACGGTTCCTCCGGCGAAAATTACAGAAAGACCCGCCGTCGCGTTTGCTCGACCCGCAGCGTCTTCAACGGTGAGACCATCAGCTAAGCCTTCGCGAAACCTAGTGACGATAAACAGGGCGTAGTCGATGCCGACGCCGAGACCGATCATCGAGGCCATATTCGGCGTCCATTCAGGCACATTCATAGCGATGGCTACAAGCCCAATGATTCCGCCGATTCCTAGGGCTAAACCGAACAGAGCCAACCCGATCGGCAAGCCCATAGCGACGATGCTTCCGAAGGCCAGCAAAAGCACGAAAACTGCTGAGACCAAACCCAAGATTTCTCCTAGACCGGTTTCTGGTTGATCGACTGAGTTGTAGAGATCTCCTCCGAATTCGATTCTTAACGCACCACTGGTCCCGACAACGTTGCGGCCGGTTTCTTCAAGATCTTCCAACATTGAGAGGGAAGGCATGAGATCAGGGTTGTAGGCAACTCGAAACAACCCGATAGTTCCCGACGGGCTAATCGTTTGCCCGGAAATCGGAGGTACAACTCTTTCCACGCCTCCAATTGTTCGAAGTTCAGCGGCGATTTCTTCGATCACCTTTCGTTGGACAGGGTCACTCAGCAGTGATCCATTTGGGGCCTCTACTACGACTTGAGCGTTGATGCCGCCTTCGGCAGGGAAGCGATCAGCCAGGAGGTCATATGCGCTTTGGCTGTCGAAATCCGGAACCACAAAGCCGTTGGTCAACTCCCCGCCCACCGCTTGGCTGAGTCCGATCAAAATAATTGAACTGATGAGCCATGCACCGATGGTTCTCCATCTGTGGCGAACACAGGCGCGACCTAGCTGATACAGAAACACGGACATCGGGCCAGTCTCGCCTTCGCGATGTTTGATCACACGCCTTCTGGGAGCTAATTCTCTAAGAATTCTGAATTTTTGAGACGAGGATGTCGCAAATAGCCCGCTGTTGACACGGCGGCTAGCGATACCCTGCGAACCATTGTTCCTGCTTAGCTTCGCCCCGCGGCATCAAGCAAAACCTAGAGATCAACGTGCCCCTTCACATATACGACACCATGCAGCGCCAAAAGGTGCCCTTTGTCCCTCGTGCCGAGGGCGAAGTTGCAATGTATGTCTGTGGCCCCACCGTCTATGACTTACCCCACCTCGGTCACGGCCGAACAGCACTGACATATGACACGATCCGCCGTTATCTCACATGGACCGGTCTGCGGGTGCTCGTTGCTTCAAACGTGACGGACATCGACGACAAGATCATTGCGCGAGCAGAGGAAGAGGGACGTACCGAGCCCGATGTAGCGGCAGAGTTCACTGCCAAATACGACGAGCAAATGGAACGGCTTGGCATCTTGCCCCCTGATTCTCGTCCTCATGCCACACAGTTCATCGATGGGATGATCGACATCGTCAGCCAACTGATTGACCTCGGCGCGGCATACGTTGTCGAAGACAAAGGCGTGTACTTTTCGGTTGGAAATCTCAGCGAATACGGCCGTTTAGCGGGTCGGACGTTAGCTCAACTTCTCGATGATGCAGGGCAACGAGTGGACGTTGATACTGACAAAGAATCCCCGCTTGATTTTGCACTTTGGAAGTCGGCGAAACCGGGAGAACCATCGTGGCCCACGCCTTGGGGAGTGGGACGGCCGGGGTGGCACACCGAATGCGTCGCTATGTCGCTCAACGCGTTGGGTCCCGGTTTCGATATCCATGGCGGGGGAGATGATCTCTGTTTTCCTCACCACCAAAACGAATGGGCACAAGTCACTGCTATGGGACAGCAGTTTGCTCGGCATTGGGTACATAGCGCGATGGTGAATGTCGCGGGCGAAAAAATGTCGAAGTCATTGGGCAACTTCACCAACTTGGCTGAAGCCATAGACACCGCAGGACCGCGGGCGTTGCGTCTTCTCGCCCTTCAGACTCACTATCGGCGCGCCATGGAGATGGGCCGTGACGCGTTGATGGCTGCCGACGCGGCCGTAAACCGACTCGACACCTTCCATCGACGTATGGTCACCGCGGATGTCGACCTGAACGATGGCGATCTAGATGAAGCGTCGATCGCCGCGTTTCGTTCGGCAATGGACGACGACTTCAGCACCCCAACCGCCCTCGACAACGCCTTTAGTCTCATTCGGAACGCCAACATTGACCTCGACAACAGTGATCTTTCAGCTGCTGGAGTCAAGGGACGCACAGCCGTGGAAATGTTTTCTGTTCTCGGTATCGATATCGGACCTCAAGGAGAAGAGGCGAGCGTTGGCCCAACAGGCCAACAGATAGAAGACTTGCTTGAGCAAAGAACCCAAGCTCGAGCAGATAAAGATTTCGCAACAGCCGATCGCATTCGCGACGATCTAGCGTCTGCCGGCGTAGTCATTGAAGACAGCCCCAATGGCGTTGTTTGGCATCGTGCATGACTGACTCGAAGAAAATACTTGACTTAGAACCACATGGAGCTGACTCATTCGTAGGGGAAAGCCCACCGTATGAGTGGGGTCGCATCTACGGAGGGCTGGTCATCGCACAAGCATTACGTGCGGCGATGTACACGGTTGACATTGAAGGCCATAGAGCACATTCACTGCACGCATATTTTATTTTGGGTGGCGATCCAAATGAACCGGTGCGGTACGAGGTCGACAGGCTTCGCAACGGTAGAAGTTTTTCGACGCGAAGAGTCCTAGCGCGGCAAAGTGGGGGAGCGATTCTGAATCTGTCATGTTCCTTTCAGCGCGACGAAGACGGCCCAGACGTATCGACGTCTATCTTCCCGAGCGACGTCAAGTCACCCGAAGACTCACGAAAAATTGACTGGGGTCTCGGGTTAGACGCACGTTTAGAGCACGAGTCAACTAGCCCCGCGCGACATCGAGTTTGGGCTCGGTTCACTGACCCCATTGGAGATTCCCAGGATGATCACTACGCCGCTCTGGCGTACTTGTCGGATACCAACCCGATGGATGCCGTCGTGAACGCCCATCCTGCGCAATCACTCCTGAACGGAAAATCGGACGAAGTTGATTGGGATGACTTCTACATGGCCGCT
>JAAZYR010000030.1 GCA_014239555.1 Acidimicrobiales bacterium | reverse complement strand
GACAACCGGTACAGGGGCCTTGGCCACCACATCAGGAGCGTCGCCCCGACCCGGATGCAGAGTCGTTGCCAGTAGCGGTTCCTGATCCCCAGTCATCGAATGACAACTCGTAGGTAGCGGGAGGGACTTCCAGAGACATGTATCCTTCGAGATTCTCTTACGATGCGCCGACTACCGTTGCGGAGGCCATAGACCTCCTTCGTCGAGCTGGAGGAGAGGCAAAGGTGCTCGCCGGCGGCCAAAGCTTGGTCCCAATGATGAAGCTTCGCTTCGCATCGCCGGAGATGCTGGTCGACATCAACAACATCCCGGGCTTGGCGTATCACTCCGCCGACCCTGACGGGACCTATCGAATCGGAGCCTTGTGCCGGCATGAGGATCTCGAAAAAGACGCTGAACTGGTAACTCAGCAGCCCACAATTGCTGCGGCCGCTCCTGTGATCGCCGATCCCATCGTGCGTACTCGCGGCACCGTGGTTGGATCACTCTGCCACGCTGATCCCCAGGGAGATTGGGCTTCGGTAATGAGTGCGCTCGGAGGCTCGATAGTCGCTGAGGGCCCCAGCGGGCGTCGCTCGATCCAGTGTGCCGAGTTTGTTAACGGCCCCTTCCAGAATCTATTGGAGTTCGATGAGCTAGCAATTGAGGCGTTTGTTCCACCTCCGGTCGGCGCCCGGTCCGGCGGCTATCTCAAACTCGAACGACGGATTGGCGACTTTGCCACCGTGGGTGTTGCCGTGTCAGTCGAGTCATCAGGTGATCAGGTAACCCGCGCTGGAATCGGGCTCACAGGCGTCGGTCCTTCGACGATCTGCGCTGAGGCGGCGGCAGAACTACTTGTTGGCCAAGATCTGAACCCAGAGACCATTCATCGTGCTGCAGAACTTGCTAGTGAAATATCGCAGCCGAGATCCGATCATCGAGGCAGTGCGGCATATAAGCGTCATGTCGTTGCCACGTTTGTAACCCGAATCCTCTCGAGCCTTGAGCTCGCGACCCGAGAGGCAGCCTGATATGACCAGCCTGTTTGAAGTGGTGTCGGAAGAAGCGTCGGCTGACACCCCAATACGACGACTGACCGTCACAGTTAACGGCAATCAACACACGCTGGACGTCGAGCCCAGGCTGCTGCTTGCCCACTTGGTTCGACAGGCCCTCGGCTTAACCGGGACCCACGTGGGCTGCGATACAACGAACTGTGGAGCGTGCACGGTTTTGTTCGATGGCAGTCCAGTAAAGAGTTGCACGATGTTCGCGGTCCAAGCCGACGGGCACGAGGTCACAACGGTTGAAGGCCTGGCGTCTGCCAGCGAGTTGGATCCCATTCAGGAAGGATTCAAAGACGAGCATGGCCTCCAATGCGGATTCTGTACCCCGGGAATGATGCTCTCCGCAAAGGCCTTACTCAACGAGAACCCCGACCCAACAGAGGACGAGATTCGGTGGGCTTTGTCCGGCAACCTCTGTCGATGCACTGGCTATCAGAACATTGTCAAGGCTGTACTTCGTGCTGCAGCTGGACTCCGTAATCAAGAAGACGCTGGGGAAGACGAAACGTCATGACCATCGACGAAGTAAAGATCGGCGGTCTAGGGGCTAGTCGTCCTCGCGTCGAAGACAACCGCTTCATTCGCGGTATGGGCAACTACGTAGATGACATCGTGTTGCCCGACATGCTGCACATGGAGGTTCTCCGCAGCCCGCTCGCTCACGCGCGAATCAGATCCATCGATGTCGCTGCAGCCTGGGCAATCCCCGGAGTTCGACTCGTATTAACCGGTGAGATGATGGCTAGCCGGAATCTGGCATGGATGCCCACGCTCTCCTATGACACTCAGGCAGTCCTCGCAACCGACAAAGTGCGATTCCAAGGTCAGGAGATTGCCTGTGTCGTTGCTGACGATCCATACATAGCGAAGGACGCTTGCGAAGCGATTGTCGTCGACTACGAGCGTCTACCAGCCATTGTCAACCCAACACAGGCGATGGCGGACGGCGCTCAGATAATCCGCGATGACAAGGAAAACCAACACGACAACCTGATATTCGACTGGGAGGTTGGCGACAAGGAAGGCACCGACAGCGCATTTGCTGAGGCGGACGTCGTCTCAGAGATCGAGTTGCACTACCCGAGGTCACACCCGTCACCTATCGAGACCTGTGGATCGATTGCCGACTTTGATCGGGCAACCTCCAAACTCACCGTCTACATGACGACTCAGGCGCCACACATCATCAGGGCTGCTGTCGCCATGGTGGCTGAACTACCCGAACACATGATCCGGATCGTCTCTCCAGATCTGGGCGGTGGATTTGGGAACAAGGTTCCCGTCTACCCGGGATATGTGGTGTCCATTCTGGCCTCGATCCTGCTTGAGCGCCCCGTCAAATGGATAGAGGACAAGACCGGCAATCTCATCTCTACCGGCTTCGGACGGGACGTCTATCTGCGGGGCCAGATGGCACTCCGAAAGGACGGAAAGATTCTTGGTGTGCGCATGCACACCGATTCCGATCACGGAGCCTTCTTTTCTGATGCTCAGCCGAGCAAGTTCAAGATCGGCCTGATGCACTCAGCCTTTGCCTGTTACGACATCCCAACTGCCCACCTCACCGCACGGGGTGTCTACACGAACAAGGCGCCCGGTGGTGTTGCCTACCGCTGCTCGTTCCGGGTAACTGAAGCCATGTTCTTCCAGGAACGGATGGTGCAGGGAGCAGCCGACGACCTCGGCATTGACCAGGCAGAGTTTCGAAGGCTGAATTTCGTTCGCGATGACGATTTCCCCCACCGCACACCCTTCGGATTCCTCACTGATTCCGGCCAGTACGGCAAATGCCTGGACATTGGGCTGGAAGCGATCGGATATGAGGACTTCCTCAAGCAGAAGGAGGAGGCAAAAAATAGGGGTCGGCTTCTGGGAATAGGCATCTCCACAATGACCGAACCGCTTGGAGCGGGAAACAGTCGCGAATACGACATTCTCGGTATCAAGATGTTCGATTCTGCTGAGCTTCGTGTTCACATGTCGGGTAAAGCAATCCTGCGCACAGGAGCCAAGAGCCAGGGGCAGGGCCATGAGACGACCTGGGCCCAGATCGTGGCCCATGAGTTGGGCATCCCCGCTGACGACGTAGTCGTCGAAGAAGGCGATACGGATACCGCTCCGTTTGGGATGGGCACCTACGCCTCGCGTAGCACGCCCGTTGCGGGAGCCGCCGTCTCAATGGTCTCGCGCAAGATCAGAGCAAAGGCAAGAAAGATTGCTGCCCACCTTCTCGAGGTTTCTGAAGAGGACATTGATTGGGAACTTGGCCGCTTTTACCTCAGAAGTTCGCCGGATCGAGGAGTCACGATTCAAGAATGCGCAATGGCGGCCTACAGCAACGTTCCTGATGGGATGGAGCCAGGCTTGGAGAACAACGCCTACTACGACCCTCCCAACCTGACCTGGCCCTTCGCCTGCTACATCGCAACAGTGGAAGTGGACCCACTCACCGGAGTCTGGGATGTTCTCAACGTGGTCGCAGTAGACGACTGCGGAGTGCGAATTAACCCGATGATCGTCGAAGGTCAGATCATGGGAGGCCTGACCGAGGCCTACGCCATGGCAAGTATGCAGTTCATAACCTTTGACAACGAAGGAAACTGCGTTGGCTCTAATTACATGGACTACCTGCTTCCGACCGCGTGGGAGACACCGGGGTTCGAGTTGCACGAGGTGGTAACCCCGTGCCCCCACCATCCAATTGGGGCAAAGGGCATTGGCGAGTGTGCCACCGTGGGCGGCCCCGCTGCCTTCGTCAATGCAGTTATGGACGCGCTGAAGGGAACCGGCGTTCGCAATGTCGATATGCCGCTCCTTCCTGACCGGGTCTACGAAGCACTCACCACCTCTAGCGACGTGTCGGGTGCGCCCCCGATCAGGACCGACTAATGAGCAACGAACTTTTAGCCGATGGCTGGGGTGTGCTTGAGCGTGCTGTCGAACTGCGGCGGCAAGGCAAAGAATTCGTTCTAGCCACCGTTGTGTGGCGGGAAGGCCCGTCATCCGGACAGCACGGTTCTCGGGCCATCGTTACCCCGTCCGGAGAGACCTTCGGCTGGATCGGTGGTGCGTGCGCAGAACCAGTACTTATCCGAGAAGCACTGCAGGCCCTTGAAGAACGCGAGTCACATCTGTTGGCTATTGGTTCTGCGGAACATTTCGGTGACCTCCCCAACGGCACGACTGCAATCGCTATCGCCTGTCAGAGCGATGGGGCCATGCAGATTTTCATAGAGCCAATTATCCCTGTTCCTGAGCTCGTGGTTGTTGGTAGATCACCGATGGCAAGAACCCTGTGCCAGTTGGCAGGCGATCTTGACTGGAACACCCATCTCATCGATGGACCAGAGTTCTCAACTGAGGCCATCTCGTCTCGCTCTCTCGTAGTGATCGCCACCCAGGGCCACGGTGATGAGGACGTGATTGAAAGTGCTCTAGCCGGTACCCCCGCCTACCTCGGGGTGGTTGCGTCTTCGCAGCGCAGTGAAGCCCTCCGGGGTTACCTAGCGGACCGCAATATCTCCCAGTATCTGCTCGACTCGATACGAATGCCTGTAGGCCTCGATCTTGGGAAAACCACCCACCGTGAGGTGGCCGTTGCAGTGCTTGCCGAACTCGTCAAGATGCGCCCGCTTCTCAAGTCCGCACGAGACAGGGAGCTCCTGAACGAGCGGACCGCTGAAGCAGTCGATCCGGTCTGCGGTATGACCGTCAACGCGGACAGATCAGGCCACCCGCTCAAGGTCGACGGTGAGACCTACTACTTCTGCTGTCTCGGTTGTCGTTCTCAATATGAGAACGAAGCCGTGACGACTGACTTCGCAGGGGGTGCAACATGTTGATAACGAACGAGTTTGAGGCAGCACAATCCATCGACAAGGTCTGGTCGTTCTTCGAGGACATCCCACAGGTTGCTTCTTGCCTTCCTGGAGCAGACCTGACCAACGAGATGGGCGATGACCGGTATGAGGGGACTGTCACGATCCGACTGGGTCCCGTGAAGCTTGAGTTTGATGGCGCAGCAGAAGTTACAGAACGGGATGAAGCGAATAAGACAATTGCTGTTGACGCATCGGGAGCGGACAAGAGAGGTAGGGGCCAGGCAGCCCTGCAACTCAAGGTCGCCCTTGCCTCGTCGCCCAAGGGAACCAAGATTGGTGTATCTCTCGATCTACAGCTAGCTGGCGCAGCTGCCCAGTACGGAAGAGGAATGGTCGCCGACGTGACCTCCGTGCTGTTAAGCGAATTCGCAACGAACATGGAGAACCGCCTAGACGCTGTCGAAAGCGGCCTGGACCCAGCCCGGGCTTCCTCGACCAAGCCGGCAAGCGGTCTGGTCATCGGATTGCGTGCCGCACGCATTGCGTCGATCAGAGTGTTCCGACGTTTCTTCCTTCCGTACCGACCACAGGCCAACTGACGAGGAGAACGCGTATGTGGACAATCGGTAATGTGATTCTCGCCGTGGTGGTAGTGCCGGTGCTGGTGGCGCTGCTCAACCGGGTGCTGGCTGCGCTGGAGCGCATCCGCGGTGCAGCGGAAGAAACCCTCGCTGCTGGCGTAGCGCTGATCGGCGAAGTGGACACTGCGCCAGAGTTATTGGCCACTACGGACCAAACGATTGAGGAAGTCGCCGACGGAGCAGTCAGATACGCGGGCTCAGTCGGAAAATTACTGAGTTAGGTAGGGAGGTTCCCAATGGAAACTGTTGCATGGTTCACCCTTGTAATCGCTGGGCTAATTATCGCCGCTACAGCGGTCGGGCTAACCCGGGTAATTCTTCATCTAGTTGCCGTGAAGAACACCTTGGCAAATCTTCTCGGCGGAGTTGAAGTCATAGCCGACAAGACAAGCACCGTACCGACCGCTCTGCCGTCGGTTAACGAGAGCCTGCGTCCCGTACGCGAGTTTGCCGACACGATCTGACCGGAGATAACGCCATGACTGGACTTCTCTTAGCGCAAGCATCAACAGCCGGATGGACAATCGGGTGGTCAATTGGGATTGCTGTCGTCTTCGCTGTTGTCGCCCTCGTAGCACCAATCCTGATCCTGGCTCAGCGGATTGGCGGACAGGCGACTGAGATCAACGAATCCCTCAAGAAATCCGTGGACCACACGGCAGCATTGAGCGAGCTCAAGAAGACGAACGAAGCAGCGGCAGCCATAGTTGCAGGGTTGGCACGCGGCCGCGGTCGGTTAGGAGGCTGACGATGTACGTATTGGGTTTGACTTCTACTCAGGAGAGCCTCTGGTGGGTCACTCTTGGGCTGGGACTGATCGTCCTTGTCGCGGTCGCTGCATTTCTAACGACCCTTGTAATGCTGGTGCGAACTATTGAGAAACGCGTAGATCTGATTCGTTCAACGCTCGATCAGGCAGCCAAGAACACCTCAGACACGGCACTCATTGCCGAAACTGCTGATCGAGTGGACGCGGTGCTGTTCGAGGGTCTTGAACACCATCTATTTCTTGGCCGTGTTCTTGACAAGGTGCGGTCATGACGCTCCTAGTGGTACTGACCGTTGTCGCCGCCGCTTTGCTTATTGCCGAACTAGCGATCTACTTGTTTGTCGTTGGATCACAACTCACACGTGTGGCTGAGCAACTCGAAGGATGTTCTGCAGTTGTTTGGGACATCAAGCACAATGCCGAACCGATTGAGTCCGGCGTGGAGCGGATCAACAACACAGGCCGAGTGATTGCCGGTGCCTTGCCGTTGCTTTATGGCATGGCCGAGGGAATCGTTGCCGGCGCAACTTACGAGCCGGCTCCAGAAGCTGTGCCTGTCCCGGCAAGGCCGGCAATGAAGCGCCGGCGGACACGTTTGCACGAAGCCGTTGGTTACGTGCCTAACGAGGCATAGGGCCATCAGACCACCAGAACAATTCCGTGATGCGAGGTAGGACATGTCGACTTCGGTGAAGAGAAACTCGAACTCACTGTCGTGGTTTGTTGTAGTTGTTGCTGGCCTAGTGGTTTTGGCAGTGGTCTGGGGATTGGAACTATTCCCCCGCCTTGATGCTGGCCAGCGGGTCCTTGATGGTGCCCGACCTGTATTCACTGAAGAACGGGTAGCAGGAGATCGGGTTGGAATCGGCATGCGGGCTTGCCCCCGCCGATGTGCTCGCGGCTGTCGAGGCCAACTTCCCCCACACCTACCACCTGTTGCTGACCCTTCCCCTGGACCAGGTCAGCGCGGAGATCCCCGGCCTGTTGACCTT
>JAAZYR010000002.1:286366-296830 GCA_014239555.1 Acidimicrobiales bacterium | reverse complement strand
ACCATTGCCAATTGGACATGTCCGAGACCCATACCTCCCCATTGTTCGGGCATGTGCGGCAACCAAAGGCCTTCGGCGAAAGCCTTTTTACGCATCTCAATCAACTTCGATACGTATCCGTTTCGGTCTTGTTCGGCGAGGTTTTCTCGCTCAATCACTTCTTCGACCGGTTTAACTTCTCGCTCTATGAAATCTCTTACTCGTAGGCGCATCTCCTCGAGTTCGGGAGAGAGGCTGAAGTCGATACTCATTAAATGGTTCCTAGTTCCTAGTTCCCTGCACCGTAGAACAGGTTTCGTCGGTAATCCGATCGAGAAAATGGTAACTGGCGTGCGACCCCAGCAGACTTCCTAGTCACGTCCGGTGGTTGTCGCGCCCTCCTACTCAGTGCTTTTTAGCGGGATTTCTCTGTTGGCCGGATTTGGGATTGGGAAATCCTCTGCGTCCATTACCAGCCCGCGGTCGACGACTGCGACCCTGCGTTTAGGCGGGGCAGGTGGAGATGGAATCCGATGTGGGGGAGTCAATGTCATGATTTCATGACTCTTCACTTGAGGTTCGACAGGTGCAAGAGGATCCACGTCGACAGCCCCAAATACTGGGGGTTTACCAGCAGCAACCAAAAAAATAATCGCGACCAGCGCGAAAACAGTGATGACGCCAAACGCCACTCGATAGGTCGCTACGTCGCGAATCAATCCGACTAAGAAGGGGCCAGTACCAACCCCCAGAACCATGATGAGCGAACCCATTCCATAAATGCGTGGGTAATCCTTCACACCGAAAGCATCTGCTAGCAGAAGTGGATGAAACATGAGCAGATTTCCCATCGCCATACCCAGCACTACTGCTCCGACCATGATCATCGGCCTGGAATCAGCGATTGCCAAGATGCCGATGCCAGCTGACTGCACCACCAGCAGGCCTGCCGTGAGGCGGGTGAGAGACATCTTGAGGGCGGCAATCCCGCCGAGAATTCTGGCTATCACACTGGTCGCGCTCAAAACCATCAGCACAGCGCGAGCGGTGTCAATATCGATGCGATCTTTCGTCATTTTGAAGGTGTGCTGAATGGCTCCTACCTGGGCCGCCATACAGATGACGAACGTCACTGAAATCAGGGCGAAATACCTAGACCGCACAGCGGTCTTAAAGTCAACTCCATCGGGCGGTTTCGGAAGCTCTCCAAAAGCGAGCGGCGGGTCGCCGTCGGGCCGAAGCCCCATAGGTTCTGGAGCGCCACGAATCAAAAATAGAACTGCGGGCAGCATTCCGACAAGGAATGCGATGGATAGCCGGGGAGCCCAATAAATCATTGAGTCAGCGTCAACCACCGTCGCGACAACTGGGCTGAGAGCTATTCCTCCCAGTGAGAGACCAGATGACGCGATGGATAGAGCCACTGATCGTTTACGCACAAACCACCGAGTAACAATCGCGGAGCTAGGAACCAGACTTGTAAGCGCAAACCCCGTGCCAAAGATGATCATCACGAGGACCATTTGGACTTCGTTCCGAACTTGGCCTAGGAGTGCTAACCCCATGGCTCCGATGAGCGACCCGACGGTCATCACCAGTCGCGCGTCGAAAACTGCGAGCAGTCGACCCGCGTAGTACCCGCCTATTCCGGAGGTGGCGAAAAAGATGCCCGTGCCTGCCCCCGCGACAGCAACACTGAACCCTTGCTCCACTACAAGGGCATCTAAAAAAACTCCCTGAGCGTAAAACCCCAGTCCTGAGGTGACAGCCATGGTTATGAAAAGGCCCGTTAGGACCACCCAACCGCGAAAAATCCCAGGGGAACTATCGTCTTCCATTCCCCGCACCATGCCAGTTAGAGAGCTTTGATGCTCAATCGTTATGTTATTTCTCTTTATTTCTAGGCCCGGGTGGCTATGACCGCTTTGATGACGGGCACCCGGGGTGCGTCACCGACGGGTTTTTGCGATGAGGTAGGAGTATCGATTCATGGGGTGTTACGCACTGTCGAAAAGACTTCAGAACCGCTTCCAACGGTGAGCATCTAAAGTCACGGCATGGGGAAAATGCGGGCGACAAGAATGATCGATGTAGGTCGGATGGTGTGCGAGGAGATTGAGATTCCTGCTCTTGCCGATGGCCAAGTGTTGATCAAGAGTGAGATGGCTTCGATCTGCGGTAGCGATTTGCATGTTGTGATGATGGGAGCCGGGGTGAATCACGCCTTCCCTTGCCCACACGGATACCCAGGGCACGAAGGCATCGGGCAGATCGTTGAATCAAAAGCCGATGGGCTAGAAGAGGGCCAACACGTCTTGACTTTCCCCAACCCGGTTGTAGGGGAATGTTTCAACGAATATCAGCGCGTTGGCGAAAACTATTGCGTGCCGTTACCTGAATCCGACTTGCCACGAGCGCACCTGCTCATGGCTCAACAACTCGGCACCGTCATCTACGCAATGCGAAAACATCCGCGCGATATTTTGGGTGAGACCGTTGCGGTAATGGGCCAAGGATCTGCTGGTTTGTTTTGGACATATTTGTTGAAGAGGGCAGGCGCGGCACAAATTATTGTCTCTGACTTGTCGGACGCTCGTTTGTCAGTCTCAAGTCAATACGGCGCTGACGTATGCGTGAATGCACAAACTGACAGCCTCCATACCATTGTTGGAGATGTCACTGGCGGAAGCGGAGTGGACTACCTAGTCGAAGCCGTTGGGCGAGCAGAAACTTTTCGCGAGTCCGTAGACCACGTGCGGATCGATGGAGAGATCATGTGGTTCGGGCTTCCGAGCGTGGACGCCGATATCGAAATGCGGTTCCATAAATTTTTCCGAAAACGTCTTCATGCAGCAAGTACCTATGGCGCGCAAGATGAAGACGGTGCGAGTTCTTTCCGAGAAGCGCTCCGTCTAATTGCCACCGGTGAAATCGATGTATCACCGCTACTCAGTCATGTTTTTCCAGTGGAAGAAATTGATGAAGCAATGCACCTAGCGCATGAGCCTCATGATGCAAAGGCGCTCAAAGTGTCGATTGAATTTTCATAAAAGCGGCACAACGAATGAAATGGCGGGATCTGTATCGGTAATACAGGACTGAGGTCCGGTCAGGAAGGCTAGATATGCGAGTAATTGTGACGGGCGGAGCAGGCTTTCTCGGGCGACTGCTCATTGAGGGTCTCCAGGCTGACGGGGCGGATGACATTGTGGTCGTCGAGATCGCCGACGCCGACATCCCCGGATGTCGGGTCATCCAGGGCGATCTCGCCCATGACGACATCCTTCCTGCGTTGATCAATGACGAACCGTGCACCATCTTCCACCTTGCGTCAGTGGTGAGCGCGGGGGCGGAAGCGGATTGGGAGCACGCGGTAGACCAAAACCTTGGCGGCATGCTGCGACTTCTTGAAGCGTGCCGACATTCCGATCATCTCCACAAAGTCGTCTTCGCTAGCACCTTGGCCGTATTCGGAGGTTTCACTGCTGGAGGCAACGTTGGCGATGTTGTGAAGCAAACACCGTCAGGTACCTACGGAACAACGAAAGCCATTGGCGAATTGCTGATCAACGACGCGACCCGGAAAGGTCACATTGATGGTCGTTCTGCAAGACTCCCCACCGTTATTGTCAGGTCTGGTGCCCCAAACGCAGCAGCCTCAGGATTCGCCTCGGGAATGTTCCGAGAGCCGTTAGCTGGCCTAGCAAGTGTGGTGCCCGTAGGCGAAGGGACGGTGATGGTGCTGGGATCGGCCCAAAACACAGCTACTTGCATCCAGATGTTGGCTGAAGTCAACGGTGATGACCTTGGTCACGACCGCGCTGTAGGAGTTCCTGGATTAAGTGCGACCGTCTCGGAAATGTTGGCGGTGTTGGAAAAAGTCGGTGGCCCCGAAGCACGGTCGCTAGTGGAACTCGCATATGACGCTGAGATTGATGCTCTCGTGAGAAGTTGGCCTGCCGTCCTAGACGACACGAGAGGCCGCAAGTTAGGACTGCCCGCTGATCTAGACCTTGAATCTATGGTTCGTGCATATGTAGAGACGCTCAACCATTGACCGAATGGATAGCCGAAACAATTATCTCGCAGCCTTCCTCCATCTCGGCTTCAGTCACATTCAGCATGGGGGTGAGGCGGATTACGTTTCCGTACAGCCCACCTTTCCCGACGAGCAGCCCGTTGTCTTTGCACGCTTCGATCAAACGGGCAGCAGCCGTAGCGTTCGGCTCGACACCACCTGGCTGAACACACTCGATGGCGTGCATGAGGCCTTTTCCTCGCAGCTCACCAATCCAGTCCGCTGCTTCGCATTCATCTTGCAGCAACTCGACCATCTGTTTACCGCGCCGCGCAGCGTTCGCTTGCAGGTCGTTGTCTTTCACGTACTTAAGGGTCGCCCGACCCGCTGCTACCGAGAGTGGGTTCCCGCCAAAGGTGGTGAACGAGGTGCGATCGAGAACGTTCATAACTTCGGCGCGTGCAACACAGCCGGCAAGCGTGATGCCATTACCAACACCTTTGGCAAAGGTGAGTATGTCGGGCACTATCCCGTGTGCTTCGTACCCCCAAAAATGGTCACCGGTGCGCCCCCAGCCGGTCTGCACTTCGTCACTAATGAAGAGAATTTCATTAGCGGACAACACCTTGTGCATAGCACCAAAGAACCCATCAGGAGGGGTCGCGAATCCTCCGACTCCCTGAATTGGTTCAGCGATAAGCGCGGCGAAGCCGCCAGCATCCGTCATGTCGAGAAGCTGAACGAGGTCAGAGACACACGCTTGCGTAAAAGCTTCGTCATCAAGTTCTCGGAACGGACTTCGCAGACGGTACGGGCCTTGGACAAAATGCACATCTAGCCCGCTATAGCTGCTGGTTAACCAACTCCGGTGAGAGGTGACGGCCTGAGTTGTCAGAGATCGGCCGTGGTAACTGTTCCGCATGGCGAGAAGTTGGTTTGATCTCCGATAGTTCGTAGCAATCAAAATGGCGGTGTCGTTGGCCTCAGAACCGGAAGTGGTGAAGAGCACTCTTGCATCTGGAATGCCAGAAACAGCAGCCACTTCTTCAGCGAAAGACACGACCTGCTCGTTGAGATACAGAGTTGAGGTATGCATGACTTTTTGAGCCTGTTCTTGCACTGCTGACACGACCTCGGGAACCGAGTGTCCGATCATGGTCGTTAATATGCCACCGAAAAAATCTAGGTATTTGTTGCCCTCTAGATCCCA
The DNA here is from genome assembly GCA_014239555.1 of Acidimicrobiales bacterium. Taxonomy (GTDB): domain Bacteria; phylum Actinomycetota; class Acidimicrobiia; order Acidimicrobiales; family Poriferisodalaceae; genus UBA2110. The sequence goes on along the minus strand of JAAZYR010000002.1, from coordinate 291,623 downwards.
CACATACCCACCTTGACCATGGTCTATAGAGATGGGCGTCTCGTAAAGGGGACTGACGAACGACGGCATCACAGCGCGGTAGCGCTCTAAGAGTTCCTGGGTTGTTGGCATGATCCTCAGTCTCTTGGCTGTCTTGATCGGATGAGTGAGTTGGTTAGCTAGTTGACCGTAGCGGAGGAGGCTCGAGATCTATCGTCCCGATGGTGCAACCCACAGCAAAAATCGGAATCGGTTCGTAGAAATGGACAATTCCCTGGGCTCCCTCAGTCGCTGCCGACACAGTCATGAACGTTCGAATTTCAAATGCCCCTTGGCCAGCATCGAGGTAGGACTGAGTATCGGCGTAAGACAGCATTGCCTCTTTGTCACAACGTGACCATTCGTCAAGGAACTGCCGGTCCCAGTTTTCGTTGATTTTCCCGCTATCGGGAGTCGCTGGCCAATGGCTTATGCCGCCGGTACCGATTAGAGCGACGCGTTCTGGAACTGAGTCAGCGGCCTCTCGTAAGGCCTGTCCGAAAGCCCAAGCTCGATGCAAAGGAGTAAGAGGGGGACCTTGGCAGTTGATGTTTGCGGGAATGATCGGAAGGTCATATTTAGGGGTCAAAAAATGTAAAGGAACCATTATTCCGTGGTCGAACTTCCATTCTTCGGCATAGCTGACATCGGCGGTTTCCATGACTTTTTGGATCAAACGTTCCGACAGCGATCGGTTGCCGGGAATCCGCGTTTTGGGTATCCCCAACCACTCAGGATTCTCGATCGGACCTTCGTAGTAGTCCGCCATGCCGACGGCAAAGCTAGGCATGTTGTTCATAAAAAAGTTTGCAAAGTGCTCTGCTGCCACAACGATGAGCGCGTCGGGATTGCTGGCTTCAAGGCGATGTCGCATGCCCTCAAAAGCTTCGTACAAGCGGTTCTTAGCCGCTGTGTCGGCTTGATCGGCTCGACCCACAATTCCTGGTGCGTGACTACAGACCCCTGCAAAAACCAAAGGCATCTTTAGGCTCCCTCTTCGATGTCGCTGGTTTGGCCGAGGCGCGTAGAGTGCGCGTCGACCCCCTCGTATCCAGTCACGGCGTACACGCCCTCTCTCACCGGACCATGAAGGGCCAGCCCGTCGCGCATGCGTTGCAGATAGTCCTGCCATTCGATTGAGTGCAGGGCAGCAAAGTGCATCAAGATTTGTCCGTTGACGCCGAGGTGAAAAAGTAACCCGATGTCGGGTTCGATCAGTGCTTGCTGCTCTTCCGCAGTCAGATCGAAATTTACGAGCGCGGCGCGTCTATCCTCCGCGTACCGGGCTTGGAATTCCTCGTCGCGGTTTAGTTCGAACAGAAACTTCTGCATGTAGTACAAGCTCACCGACTCAGATTCTAGGGTTGATGAAGTCAATTGAAGACCGGAGGCACTTGGTGGGGATGATCAGTACGTTGCGTTCGGTCGTTCGTCTACGTAGATATGAACGTGATCGGACGCTTCGGCGTTTATCTAAGGTCGCTGATGTTGGGGATCTCAGAGCTATGGCGAAAAAGCGAATGCCTGCCGGTTGTTTCGACTACATCGATGGTGCTGCCCAAGATGAGGTCACAGCGGCCGCAAACGTTTCTGGCTATGGCGATTACTACTTTCGACCTCGAGTTCTAAGAGATGTGACGTCGGTCGACACCACCACCACCCTGTTCGGCAGTGACGTGCCCGTGCCGCTCATGATCGCGCCCACGGGATTCGACCGGATCGCACATAGCCAAGGAGAATTAGCAGTGGCCCGCGCCGCTGAGCGCGCTGGTATTCCCTACTCCTTGTCAACAATGGGTACGCGATCTATCGAGGAGATCGCCGCTGTTAGCGATGGTCGAAAATGGTTTCAGGTGTATGTCTGGCGTGACAAGCCTCTCCTGAAAGAGATGTTGGAACGAGCGGCTGTCTCAGGGTTCGAGGGGATCATGATTACCGTCGATACCGCGGTCTTAGGACGTCGAGAGCGCGACGTTCGCCGAGGCTTCAGTCTTCCTCCCAAAGTTGGCCTGGATACCTTGGTCGATGGAGTACTTCATCCCCGATGGACATTGGATTTTCTTCGCGCCGAACCGATCCAATTCGCAAACGTAAAAGGCAGTGCCGATGTTGGGGATGGATCAACACCGGTGACACTCGCGGAGTACATCAATAGCCAGTTCGATCCTGCCTTGTCTTGGAACGACATTGAATGGTTCCGAGAAAATTGGTCAGGGTTGATGATGATTAAAGGGGTACAAACAGTAGAAGACGCCGAAATAGCTGCTGACATGGGATTAGACGGAGTGATTCTCTCCAACCATGGAGGTAGACAGCTTGATTTCGCGCCTCCTCCAATCCACCTTGTGTCGCCAGTCGCCGATGCAGTCGGCGGCCGAACCTCCATCATTTGCGATGGGGGAGTGAGGAGAGGAAGTGACATTGTGAAAGCATTGGCTATGGGGGCTGACGCCTGCATGATCGGACGAGCGTACTTTTATGCTCTCGGAGCTGCAGGCGAGAAAGGCGTAGATTGGGTACTCGATTTTTTAAAGGCGGGTGTCGAACACACGATGGCCCTATCAGGCATTGGATCGATAAAGGAACTCAATCGAGACTTGATCGAGGTTCGTGATTGATGAATCAGCATGAAAGCAACGTTCCTGACGCCGCGTTGCGCAATGTTCTTTTCATTATGTGTGACCAGTTGCGTTGGGATGCGCTCGGATGCGCCGGCCACCCTTGCCTGGAAACTCCCAACATCGACCGTCTCGCTGGCAAAGGTGTCCGTTTCGACCGAGCTTTCGTCAACGGTGCCGTGTGTGGGTCTTCTCGGATGAGCTACTACACCGGCCGCTATGTCGTCAGTCACGGGGCTCGATGGAATCAGGTGCCGTTAGAAGTCACCCAGAAAACCATGGGTGATCATCTGAGGGAACTTGACGTGAGGACTGTGTTGGTAGGCAAAACCCACATGAGAGCCGATGAGGCAGCGCGCAAACGCCTTGCCATCCCCAGCAACTCTCCAGAGTGGATGTTTCTCTCAGAATGCGGGTTTGACGCTGAAGAGCATGACGACGGTCTACATCCCGACGCACGAGTGCCCGCAGATTTGCCTTACAACAGGTTTCTACGTTCCCAAGGCTTCCCTGGTGATAATCCCTGGCATACAGCCGCAAACAGCGTCATCGACGCAGATGGAGAACTTTGTTCCGGGTGGCTGCTCAGATCGGCGCCGTTCCCAGCAGTCGTCCCTGACGAACTTTCCGAAACTGCCTACATGACCGATCGAGCTATTGAGTTCATTCGGCGTGCCGCTGATGACCGCTGGTGCCTTCATCTCAGCTACATCAAACCTCACTGGCCCTATGTGGTTTCCGCGCCGTATCACGACATGTATGCAGGTGAGGAGATGCCGGCTCCCAATAGAACTGAAGCCGAGCTGGAAACGACACACCCGGTGATCCGCGCGCTTCAACGATCTCGTATCGGTAAAGCCATGTCTAGACCCGAAACCCGTCAGCTAGTTCTCCCAACTTATTTAGGGTTGGTGAAACAAATTGACGACCATTTAGGTCGACTATTTAACGAGTTGGAGCAGCTTGGGCGCCTAGACGACACCCTGGTTGTGTTCACGTCTGACCATGGTGAGTACATGGGCGACCATTGGATGGGCGAAAAAGATTGGATTAATGAAGAGGTAGTGCGGGTTCCAATGATTGTCGTCGACCCTCGCTCCCAGGCCGATAACACTCGTGGCACAACATCACATGAGTTGGTTGAGGCCGTCGATTTACTCCCAACGTTTGTTGAGGCGCTAGGGGGCGAGAACGAAACGCGCAAGCAATGGCTTGAGGGGGAGTCGTTAATACCTGTTCTTCACGGTGAGCGTGGCACGCGCCGAGAGTTCGTTGTGTGCGAAGCGGATTGGGGCTTCCTAGAGATGGCTAATCATCTGGGGGAGACTAAGGAACCACGTCTGCGGCGTGCCACCATGCTTCGCGACGAGCGATTCAAGTATGTGCTCAGTGAGGTCGGCTCAAACCTCCTTTACGATTTAGATGAAGACCCTGACGAACAACACGATCGTTTCGGTGACTCAAGTATGGGTGCCGTCGCCGCTGACCTTCATGAACAGCTTTTTGAATGGTTCCGTAGCCGGCACCACGACACCACCTTCAGCGACGAGATGATCAACGTGACGTCAACGCCCGGTCGCACGGCTAAAAGCGGCATCATGATTGGGTATTGGGACGAAGAGGAACTAGCCACAGGGATGCGCGGCGAGCTCTACTAAAGATCAGAAAACGATTTCTCGGATCAATACTGCAATTGCGCTTGACGAAGCGACACCGAGAATCGCGAACCGAAACCAACTTCCGTTGATTAGCGGACGCAACACCCGACCCAATAGGAGACCCAGGAACATTCCTGGGCACAGCATCACCGCGAGGAAGAGGTGTCGGAGATTGAATCGCCCATCGAATGCCAGAATTGTGAGAATTGCTGGGCTGGCAACCAACATAAAACTCGCCATAGTCCCGCGGACTACGCCGGCGTCACGATGCCCGTGAAAGATAACGAACATGGGTCCCGGAAGCGCAGCGACCGTCGAAGAGAACGCTGTGGTGGTCCCAGCCAGATATTGCGAGACGACTCCAGTAGGAGGTCGAAGACCAACTAATTGCAGCGCGACTGCTCCAAGAACAAAAGAACTGACCGCGATAGCAAGTGTGCCTCCATCTAATAGAGCGAGAACGACGATCCCAGCGACCAAACCTAGAGGAGCTCCCCAGACGGCTCTCTTCAACGCAGCGAGATCCGTTACCTTTCGATCTCCAAAAGCATTGCGAACATTAACGACCATAGCCATCGCCAGCATTGGCCCGGGCAGCAGCGCGGAATCAATGGTCATCAAAGTTGGCCCAGCGACGAGAGCCGCGCCGATTCCCAAGGTTGATTGCACACCGCAACCGACAGCTAAAACCCCAAGGGCGAGCAAATACTCCGCAACAGACACGCGAAATAGGGTGCCTTGCGAAATCAGTAGATCCTCAACTAGCGCTTGCCCGTACTCTGTTAACTGTGGGTGACCGCAAAACTAATGTTGTATTGACTGGCTTTATGGCGACCGGAAAGTCGACTGTGGGACGTTTACTCGCAGTTCGACGTGATGCGTCGTATTTAGATACCGATGAAATAATTGTCGAACGACATGGTTCTATTGAAGAAATTTTCGCCGCTCAAGGAGAGGCAGCGT
>JAAZYR010000002.1:0-286356 GCA_014239555.1 Acidimicrobiales bacterium | reverse complement strand
GATCGCGACCGGTGGCCGAATGATGCTCGACCCAGACTGCGCACAATCATTGGGTTCAACCGGCAGAGTTATTTGTCTGACGGCCTCCATCGAGGAGATCAAACGACGCCTCCTTAGTGATGAAGACCAATTAGTACGACCATTATTAATGGACTTCAGCGAGGCGGAGCTTCGTCTGCTTTACGAAGAGCGAGTCGCGGGGTACAGCAAATTTCAACAAGTCCACACTGACCAAAAATCCGTCGAAGCAGTTGTGCGAGAGATCGAAACCCTCCTCCGAAATGATTGAATTAAGCCACAAATACTGTTCTTGTAAACACCCCGAAGGCGACGATACAGCGACTGATAGATATCGGTTGGGTGTAGGTACTGACCCAACAAATGGCTTGAGGTGCCCCGATGACTGAAAGTGAAGAAGTCAGGAACACCCAAGCCGTACGACTCGCATCGGAACCTGACGTCGACGTAGTCATTGTTGGCGCTGGAATCATCGGCTCCGCGATCGCGTACCAAATTGCACGTCGCAGCCAACTAAGGGTTCTTGTCGTCGACAAGGCACCCGGACCAGCAACTGGCTCTACCGGTGCTTCGGTAGCTATTTCGCGCTGCCGGTACACGGTTCCAGAAGTTGTCCGGTTGGCCTACCGCAGTCAGTTGGCATACCGATCGTGGAGCGATTTCACAGGACTTAGGGAGCCCATAAGCAATTACACACAATTGGGGGCTCTTTGGGTTTTCGATCGAACAGTTGATCAACTTGCCGCTGAGAGCAAAAGGCTTCATAGCAACGGTGTTGCAGTAGAAATTCTTTCAGCAAAAGACGTCTTAGATCGCTGGCCGGAACTGGATTTATGTATCGAACCCATTGATTTTGGAGCAGTTGCTAAACATCAATGTCGACAGGGCGAATTCTTTCTTTACGAAGTCGAAGCCGGGATTGCTGACCCAGCAGGCGCAAACGCTGATCTAGTTGCCGCCTCGAAAAGGGAAGGCGTAGATGTGCGCTTCGGCATCGGCGTAGCAGACGTCGTCACCGACAAAGGGCGGGTTGTCGGTGTTCGACTAGATAATGGTGACGAGGTGCGCTGCGGACTGGTTGTCAACGCAGCCGGACCTTGGTGCAATCAGATAAACCAAATGGCTGGTGCTCAGAAGAGATGGACCTTAACTCCCACTCGTGTCCAGCTGGTCTTGAGGGAATGGGGTGATACTGATCCCCGCTTGCCCATCACTTTCGACGGCAGCACTGACGGTTGTTACCGAATGGAGAGAAGCGGTGAACAAATCCTTTTGGTGTCTCCCGAAATTCCCAGCTTTATGGAAGCTACGAAGAATCCAGATGACTTCCGAATAAGCCCAGACCGAGAATGTGTTGAGGCGACGTTGGCTGCGTTCCAACATCGGGCGCCTGGTGTTCGACATGTCGGTACAACGACGGGAACATGTGGCTTGTACACGATTAATGAACAAGACAGCCATCCGATTGTGGGGCCAAGCGAAATAGAAGGTCTTTGGTTAGCGAATGGGTTCAGCGGGCACGGGTTTAAGCTCGCTCCAGGTATCGGAGCGATGATGGCACGCGCAATTACGGGCGTGGAGGCTCCCTATGATCCTGATGTCCCGGACGATCTTTTTGCGATCGACCGGACCCCGTTAGCGACTTCGGGAGGCGTGTTCGCCTAGTTGTACTCTCGCTGAAGGTCTGCCCATCTGTCAGGGTAGTCACCTTGCAATTCGGGTAATGCAATAGCCCAAGAGGTGGGGGCCCACCGATAACGGGACTCCCACATTACTGCTAGAGAATCGGGGCCTTTTACGGGAACCAAATCTGCCTGCGTAGCGGACTCGTAGGCTGCGCTATCGGGCCCGTGAGGAATGAATGAATTGTGGATCGAAATTCCTCCGGGGAGAAACCCTTCAGCTTTCGCATCATAGATTCCCTCTATCAGACCCATAAGTTCGCTCATAATATTTGAATGGAACCAAGGCGGACGAAATGTGTGCTCAGCTACCCGCCAGTGTTCTCGAAACAAAATGAAATCAATGTTGGCAGTCCCGTTGGTATCGGAAGCTGAAGAGAGAAGCGTCCAGATGGACGGGTCAGGGTGGTCAAAAATCACCGGCCCTACAGCACAGAACCGCCTCAATTCGTAGCGATACGGCGATAAATTCCCATGCCAGGCAACGACATCAAAAGGGGAATGCTCTAAATCAGTCGCGTATAACTGGCCACTGATTTTTGCCACGAGTTTCGTAGCGTTATCGCTAACGTCATAGCTTGCTACTGGGTATTCAAAATCTCGTGGCAGCGCGTTGGCGTCGGGGCCGAGCAATCCGTGCTCTGGAAGATCGAATGCGGGGCCGTAGTTTTCGCAAACATATCCGCGCGCGGCCGAGTCAAGCAGGTCGACCGCAAACTTCACGCCTCGAGGAATGACTGCTAGATGCCCAGGCGCGACATGCATCTGGCCCATTTCGGATCGCACCACGATGCGACCCTCGTAAGGGACAAGCATTAACTCTCCGTCGGTGTCGACAAAGGCGAGGTCTTCCATTGAGTCGGTCGCAACGAAATGATGGACGGCGCCCCCCGTCTGCATTTCGTTGTTGCCGTTAGTTGCGATAGTCGTCAGACCTGTCAACCAGTTAGTTTTTAGCGAAGAAGCAGGGAAGGGATCCCAACGCAGTTGAACAGAGGCAGGCACCGAATCTTTGTCAGGGCCTGTCCGGATCAAACCGTTATCGATTGGTTGCAAGTTGTTGAAGTGTCGCACCGAGGGCCGCATCCGGTATACCCAACTTCTCCGCATAGAACGTCGTGGCGCGGTGAACGCCGTGCCGGTTATCTGTTCAGTGAACAGGCCGCCCTGTACTTTTTGTGGAGAGTTTTGACCACGCGGCAAGACGCCTGGGTCCGCTTCGGTTTCGAAGTGGTTGCCGAATCCGGTTTGGTAGCTGAAGTCAACCATTGGAGTCACGCTAGGCGTTCCGCCTAGCCGCGGTGGACAACTCCGCCTGACTCAAGCGCTTCGATTTCCTCTTCAGTTAAGTGAAGGAGTTCGCGAAGAACTTGATCTGTGTGTTCACCTTTTTCGGGTGCCGGTCCTTTAACGCCCACGTTGGGAGCGTCGTGCAATCGGAAAGGCGAGGCTACGGTCTCGAAATCTCCAACTACAGGATGATGAATCGTCTCAAAAGCGCCTGTAGCCCGAACTTGAGGATCTTGTACAGCTGCCGCAGAATCATTAATTGGTGCCCAAATACACCTGTGCTCGTCGAGTCGAGACATCCAGTGGTCTGCCGGCATGGAACCGACGCTTTCATCGATGGTTGCGAGGAGTTGAGGCATGTTCTGATATCTGAGGCGGCCTGAGGAAAACTCGTCCATCGTTAAGAGGTCTTCTCGGTCTAACGCTTTGCAGAACCGTTCCCAAGCGTCTCCCGTATCGGGCATAGCGAATTGAAGCCATCGTCCGTCTGAGGCTTGAAACGCTTCTAACATCGCTGACAGACCTTTTTCTCTTGGCCGGTTGTAGGCCGGTTGGCCGTCGACCAGTGAAGTCACCAAATCGAGGCTGATGGTCCACGTTGCCGTTCGCAACAGTGATGCCTCAACGACTTGCCCTTCTCCGGTCACGTCGCGGGATCGTAACCCCGTCATTAGCGCCCCGAATAACGCTATGGAAGTCGTGTGGTCTCCTGAACCTGGACGAGCGTGAGGTGGCGCATCGCCTGGGGTCGTGCCACCGCCATAGACACCTGATCGAGAAAAAAAGGCTGTGACGTCGTAGCCGGGACGGTTGATCTCTTCACCAACTTCGCCATACCCGGATAACAGGCCGATCACGAGATCGGGTTTAATTTTGAACAACTCGTCGGTCCCGAGGCCGAAACGCTCTCGGCGCTCCTTGAGAAGATTCATGACAACGACGTCGCATTGCGCTATTAATCGGCGGGCGATATCGGCCCCCTCGGGGTTGTCAAGATTGAGTTCTATCCCTTTCTTGCCTCGGTTAATGAATTGGAAGGGATAATCGGGGTTGTGTTCGCCATCGCCGACGTTGGCCTGCTTCATCAGACCTCTGATCGGATCACCTCCGATGGCTTCCACTTTGATTACTTCAGCGCCTAAATCGGCCATGATTGCTGTCGCCGACGGTGCAGCAGCAAAGTTCGCGAACTCGATAACTCGGATGCCCTCAAGTGGTGCGCTCACAGCTCTCCCCCCTTTGGCAGCTCGAACCTTGCAAATCTTAGGGCTCTTCGGCGGTTTGCGCCGCGGCTAACTCATCTAATAACTCATGAAGTAGTTCTAATTGGGCTACCCCGAAACGGGCTTCGATTGCTGCGTAACCCTCTTCGCTCCCTGCAGCGACCTTGGAAACCAGGGCCGTACCTGCATCCGTGAGATGTAGGAGGTTGCTTCTTTGGTCGGTCGGATGTGGAGCACGCCCTACGAGACCGCGTGAGGAAAGGTGTGCAGTTATCCGGGATAGGGAAGGACCGAGGAGAAACGTCATTTCGCTGAGTTGGCGCGTGGTTAGCGGTTTTCCAAAAGCGTTTAGTGCCCGTAGAACACGCCATTGCTGTTCTGTTAGGTCGTCGGCAGCCAGGCGCGGTCTGAACTCGCGCATCACCGACTCTCTGGCTCGCATCAGCGCCATAGGTAGGGAGCGTTCGAACGGTCGAAGAGGTTGAATCACAGTAAATTCTCATCTGCGATGGTGTTCATGAGAGTGCCGATGCCTTCGACGGAGACTTCAACCACGTCGCCTGGAGCTAGCCACACAGGAGGGTCGAGATGCGCCCCGGCTCCTGTCGGCGTGCCCGTGTAGATCACATCACCGGGTTCAAGGGTGATGAACTTCGAGAGATATTCGATCTGATATTCGATCGGGTATGCCATCGTGGCAGGACTGTCGTCTTGGCGCAGTTCTCCGTTGACGCGTGTTTGCAGACGAAGATTTTCGAAGTCGCCGATCTCGTCGAGCGTGACTAGCCACGGCCCCATTGAGCCTGAACGTTCCCAATTCTTTCCCTGGGTGACATTGAATTTCGCGTGGCGAAGCCAGTCGCGAATGGTGCCTTCATTACCCAGGGTCAAACCTGCGATGTATTCGCGAGCATGTCGTTGTTCGATGCGCCGACCCTGCTTTCCGATTACGGCGACGATTTCTCCCTCGTAGTCAAGTTGTTCGCTTTCTGGAGGTCTGATGAGCGGCTGTCCGTGTCCAGTGAGGGACGCTGGAAATCGCACAAAGACGCTTGGGTTACTGCTTGTGCTCGAATCCGCGTATTCGGCGTTTCGACCGCCGTAATTCACTCCGATACAAATAATCTTTCTCGGTCGCGGGATCGTTCTCTCAAACACCACCTCGGATAATGCGCAGTCAGCGTCGGCCCAGCTAGCTGCATCTTGCGCTTCGTCTAGACGGCTACTTTCCAGGGCGCTGCTGAGGTCCGGCAAATCAGGAAGCCGTCGACCGAGATCAATGATTCCGTCGCGGTCCTCGGTGACGGCCCCCCAAGTGACTCTTCCTTCATGGCGATAGGTGACGAATTTCATGAGGAAAGCTCCCTATCAATAGTTGGTAACATGTTACGCATACCGGCGGGCGGAGATAGAGCCTCGAACGGGAAGCGAATGAATGCCCCACATTGTCGTTGAGTATTCGGCCAATCTTGAAAACCATATTGATGTTGGCGAGCTACTTACGTCGATACATGCTGCAGCCGCATCGCATGCCCTAGTGCCCTTGGCCGGTCTTCGGACCCGCGCCATGAAACGTGAGCAGTATCTGGTGGCGAATTGCGACCCGCGGAACTTGTTTGTTGCGGTAATAGCTCGGTTCAATGGAGATAGGGGGCGGGAACCGCTGTTGGAGATCAGAGACCTTCTTATGTCGGCGTGCTCAGATTCCCTGAGCCAGATTCGCGAGGAGCAACCATTGGCGTTGAGCGTCGAAGTTCAGGCAATTGATCCGGCAATGAGGACTAACGACAACTCAATCCGGGACCATTATGAGGATTTGAAGTGACTTCATCTCGAACACTCGAAGAAAATAGGGAGATAGCTAATGAAGCCCTCGCACGGTTTTCAAGTAGCCCACTCTTACATCTCATCGACGGGGAACTTGTTCCGAGCTCTACGTCGCTGACATTTGAAAATATTTCTCCGATAGATCAAATGTCGCTAGGTCAGGTCGCTGCTGGAGGACCAAGTGAAATCGCACTTGCTGCGGATGCCGCGGCGAACGCGTTCGACGGCTGGGTTTCGCTGTCGGGTGGCGAACGTAAGAAGATCTTGCACCGAGTTGCCGATTTGATTGTTGAGCGTGCCGATGAAATCGCAACGATTGAATCTGTTGATACTGGTCAGCCAATTCGCTTTATGAGTTCTGCGGCGATTCGCGGTGCTGAAAATTTTCGATACTTCGCGGATGCCGCACCGGCTGCGCTTGACGGTGATGCGATGCCCACATCAACGCATCTCAACTATTCGACGAGACGAGCGATTGGTCCCGTTGGAGTCATTACGCCGTGGAACACACCATTCATGCTTTCGACATGGAAAATCGCTCCTGCGCTCGCATCGGGATGCACAGTGGTGCACAAGCCTGCAGAATGGAGTCCGCTGACGGCGTCAATTCTTGCTGAAATAGCAGGCGATGCTGGGCTCCCTGCGGGAGTGCTAAACGTTGTCCATGGCCTTGGGGAAGTTGCAGGGAAAGCACTCACCGAACACGCAGCGATAAAGGCTGTCGCGTTCGTCGGTGAATCTGCCACAGGTTCACTGATTCAGGCTCAGGGAGCGCCAACACTAAAGCGATTGCACTTTGAACTCGGTGGAAAAAATCCAGTCGTTGTCTTCGATGATGCCGATTTGGAACGAGCCCTCGACGCCGTGGTGTTCATGATTTACAGCCTCAACGGCGAGCGATGCACCTCCAGTAGTCGCCTTATCGTGCAAGACACGGTCCACGATTGGTTCGTCGATCGTTTGACGGAGCGAGTTAAAGGCCTTCGAGTGGGCGACCCGTTAGATCCAGGCACAGAGATCGGACCGCTCATCCATCCGGAGCATTGCGCCAAAGTGAGGTCTTACCTAGACAAAGCAATCGAAGATGGCGCCAAGGTAGTAACCGGAGATTCGAAGTTTGATCTCGATTCGAATTTTGTCCCACCGATGCTTTTCCTTGAAGCGAATAATTCCATGCGAATTAGCCAGGAAGAAATCTTCGGACCAGCGCTGACAGTGATTCCGTTCTCGGATGAGAGTCAGGCAGTGCAAATCGCTAACGATGTTGAATATGGGCTCGCTGGGTATTTGTGGACTGGAGATAGCGGACGAGCCCACCGCGTAGCGCGTGATCTCGACGTTGGGATGGTGTGGGTCAATTCACAGAACGTCAGACATTTAGCTACACCATTTGGAGGAGCTAAACGCAGTGGGGTTGGACGTGACGGGGGTGACTACAGCTTTGATTTTTACATGGAAACCAAGAACATAGCGATGGCCTACGGCTCACATGACATTGGCAAATTAGGGGTAGCAAAACCTTGAGAACTTTGGACGACGAAGAAGTTGAACGTCAAGCTCACCTTCATGACGAGGCTCGACAGACAGCGAACCAGATAGATCCGGTAAGCGTGGAACACCCGGCCATGACTGTCGATGACGGGTATGCGATTCAGAGCGCGTGGCTCCAGATTGAGTTGGGTCGTGGTGCGCAACTCGTTGGTCACAAGATTGGGCTCACTTCTCGAGCTATGCAGTTGGCGATGAATATCGACGAACCAGATTACGGCTACCTGCTTGATGACATGATGTTCGAGAACGGGTGCGAGTTGGAGGCATCGCGCTATTGCGACCCCAAAATCGAAGTTGAGTTGGCCTTTGTCGTTGGCGAACGCATCGAGGGGGATGACGTCACCGTTGACCAGGTACTTGACGCGACAGAAGCGGTGGTTCCTGCGATTGAATTAATTGACGCCCGTTCGTATCGCAGGCACCCCCGCACTGGACTTACTCGAACGGTCACCGACACCATCTCCGACAACGCCGCAGATGCAGGCATCATCATGGGGGATTTTCGTGAGAACCCCCAAGATCTAGATTTGCCATGGATAGCTGCGGTATGTGAACGCAATGGCAGCATCGAGGAGTCAGGGGTAGCAGCTGCTGTGCTTGGAAATCCGGCGCGTGGTGTCGCATGGTTGGCCAGACGTTATGCCCCCCACGGCGTTGCTCTGGAACCCGGACAGATTGTCTTGAGCGGGTCCTTCACTCGACCGGTCGACTGTCGCGCCGGAGACCACTTCAGGGTCGATTATCGCGACCTAGGAGTGATCGATTTTTCATTTATCTGAATCTTCGTTAGAGAGTTAAGTCGGTGAGTTGACGGACGTAACGATGTATTCGTAGGCCGATTTAGCAGGCATTCCGCCTTCAGCACGACAGGTAATCGTCGGAATTTGCCTTCCCTGAACTATCTCTACGGTCCAGTTTTGTAGGGCTACGGACAGGGTTACCGTCCAGCCAGCAGCTGTTTCGTTGACCCACACTTCTCGAGGCATCAGGTCGATGTCCCAACCCATCTGTTCAAACACTGCTCGTTCCGCCACCTGACCAGGACCCGAGGGGGCACCCCACCATCCTCGGCAATTTTTGCTGAGATCATTGATGTCTCCGCTGAGTTCAAGAATCGACAGCGCGGACTGGGTGTCTAAATAGGCCCACATCCGCCCGTCAGGGATTGTTAGCGCGGTAGGAGCGAACCGATGGCCGCCTGTGTGACTGACCCTAAAAATCGCGAGACCAGGCGCTTGCTTCTCCAAATCAGACGCCAATTGTGTTCCCTTGCTACCGCAACAAACGTCATGACTGCCTTGGGTGCAAATTAAGACAGCGATTTCTGGTGGTTGAAGGCTGTCTCGTGGGATGTCTAGTTCGTCAGGATGGGTCGTCCCGAGTTGATTTGCGAAACGCGCAAGTTCCGTTGAGTCTTTTGGTCTAAAGCCCCAACTTTGCACCCCGATTTTGTCGCGCTGATACACGATGACCCTGATACCAGACTGCTTTCCTGAAGGCACGGCTGCCAGAACCCGTGTGGGGCCTAGGGAGGTGTCAGCCATGGAGGTGAAGGATCGAAGTAATGGATGTTCAAAAACTGGTTTCGGCCACGGAAGGGGGACTTCGACTAGGACGAGCGCATCGATAAATAGGGCGTTGCCGCAGGGGTCAGTGTTGATGGAGCGAGCGTGCGAAGCGCATAACGGCTGTTGGTCGGCAACCGGGAGGAGCCTGAGAGCACTCTCTGATAGCCCATTAGACATATTCCTAGACTAGAAGTGTCCAAGGCCTGACGCAGAAAATTCAGTCGCGAGACACAACAACTTCTTCTCCAAGCCTTTCTGCTTCGTGGTCGACGATTTCAGCGGGAAAGCCAGGGGCTCTGACATCCAGGCCGGTTGAATCCTCCAGGCGCCGGATGACGTTGGGCGACCATTCTCTTGGGCCGTACCTAGTTTGAGCATCGCGAAAGATTTCTATTAGCAACGGTGAGATCTCCAGGGGCACGCTCTCGCGATCGGCAATCTCTTGAAAGAGAGAAATGTCTTTAACCACAAGGTCCATTGTGAAATTGATGTCCCTGCTTCCGTTGAGAATTACTTGGCTTTCGGTTTCATGAACGAATGAGTTGCCAGAACTGATTCGGATGGCTTCATAGGCAGTAGCGAGGTCCAGTCCTGCGGCCTTGGTTGTAACCAGGGCTTCAGAGAGCGACAACAGGTTCGCTGTGGCTAAGTAGTTGGTTACGACCTTCAAGATTGACGCCGAACCAAGATCACCGGTGTGCAGGACTTGGCGACCCATCCTTGCGAGAAGAGGCAACACTCTTTCAAAGACATCTCTCGTGCAGCCCGCGAAGATCGCGATGTTTCCCGTAGCTGCACGGTGGCACCCACCTGAGACAGGACAATCTGCTGGAGAAGCACCTAAAGCTTGAACCTTCTGACCGAGACGCAGTACCTCGTGCTGGTCGGTAGTACTCATTTCTATCCAAATTTTTCCTTCTGTGAGTCCGGCAAGAATCCCATCGTCGTCTTCCATTACTGACGCGCTGGCTGCGGGATTCGGTAGACACGTGATGATGATTTCAGACGCTTCTGCAAGTTCTTTAGGGGACTGAGCAACTGATGCCCCGGCACGAAGAAACTGTTGTGTCGCTGCTGGGTCCAAGTCTCGTACTGTGAGGTCGAATCCGTTGCGAAGAATGCTGTGGGCTAATTTGGCGCCGACGTTACCGAGTCCAATAAAACCGACTTTCACCTGATCATTCCAATCTGCCTTGGCCTGGTTGGCTCAATGTAACTCTCTCTAGTGACTCAAATTTTTGCTTTACCCCAACTTCTGAGAAAGTTAACGTGTTAAGCATCTGCTGGGACGAAGGAGCTACCGATGATCGCGTCGCATCCCAAGGTGACCGAAGAACTGCGAGCGGCCTACTCAGCTGATGGAGTGGTGAAAATTCCCAATGCTGTGCCCGAGGAATGGCTACCTCAGATAGATGCAATGGCGGATGCGCAACTTTTAGACCCTGGGAGATGGGTCACCGATACCAACCCCGGCGCCACGAGAGACCGGTTGTTTACGAGTCGATATCGCTGGAAGAGCGATCCGACGGTTAATCGCTACATCCACGAGTCTGGAGTTGGTCACATAGCGGCCGCACTGATGGGTTCCGCAAGTGCCCGATTTTATTTCGACCACTTGCTGATAAAAGAACCAAAGACCCAGGCTCCAACCCCGTGGCACCAAGACATTCCCTATTGGCCGTTTCTCGGTAAACAGATTTGTTCGGCGTGGGTGTCGACGAGCCGTGTCACCGTCGAAGAGAGTTCACTGGAATTTGTTCGAGGTTCCCATGGCTGGGATTCATATTTTGCTCCAGAAGCGTTTGATGGTTCAAAAGGCTGGGTGAATGATTTTGAAGGTGAGCCGTGTCCGGACGTGGCTGGGGCTAGAGAGGACTATGACATCATCGGGTTTGACGTTGAACCCGGCGACGCCCTGTTCTTCTCTGCTTGGGCGCTGCATGGCTCCCCCGGAAACGCGGGGAATGGGCGCCGCGTCGCGCTGTCCACCCGATGGCTTGGGGATGACGCCACTTGGTATCCCCATCCGGGCTGTGACCCCACCGTCACTGCCGAAGACACCACGGTTGAAACTGGCCAATATCCCGGTGATGAGGACCTCTTTCCGCTGGTTTACAAATCCCCCGACGGTTCCTTACCCGAGTTCGGTTCCTAAACATCGCGCAGCCTCCATTACTTGAGGGGCAACGTAAATTGAGTCCATACCGGCCACTAGATGGACGATCGCGATAGCGGCTCGTGTAGCTCCGTCATGGGTTGTCACCGGTGCGGCGATGGAGGCCATCCCCTCGATGACTTCGCTTTCCGAATAGGCCCATCCCGACGTGCGAGCTGTTGTAACTTCCGGACGCTCAGACGCTCTTGGTGCGTCACCAGCTAGAAGTGCGATTCCCGGTGCGCCGCGATCTAGTGGATGACGAGTTCCTGGCCGGTAGGCGACATGGGCAGCTGTGCTTGTGGGTTCCACTACTTGCACCGTGACAGCCGCCTCACCGTCTGACACCACAAGGAAGGCAGTCATCCCTAACAAGTTGGCGAGTGTTGCCAGGATGGGGGCAGCGGCGGCTTGCATATCATTCTTGACTCCGCTGGCTAGTGCGACCAGTTGAGTCCCTCCCGTAAGACGACCAGTCGCATCACGCGTTACTAAGCGATGATCCTCGAGTGTGCGAATAATTCGATAAGTCACAGAACGACCGAGGCCTAGGTGAGTAGCGACCTCATGGATCGTTAGTGGAGTCTTGGCGGTCGCGATTATTGCCAGAGCTGATAGGCCACGGTCGAGAGTTTGGGAACGGCTGGAGTCGAGTTGGCGGGCAGGAGGCATGCTAAAGAACACCGTAGCCGATTATCGGATATGGTGTTCTATATTCGGATAGTAGAACCATAGAGGAAAGTTCAGGAGTCTTCATGCCCGCAAGAACTGGAAAACAGGTCCTTGAGAGACTTCAGACCCAGCCACCGAATCTTTGGCTCGAAGGTCAGCGAGTAGAAGACCCGACTAGCCACCCGAAAACCCGAAACGCTGTGGCTTCGCTTGCGGCCCTATATGACCTTCAATACCAAGATGACCTCGTAGACGTCATGACCTTCAAATCTCCTTCTTCGGGCGACTTAGTTGGTCGCAGTTTCGTGGTGCCAGAAAGCAAAGATGACCTTCGAAAACGCTCTCAGATGCACAAGGTGTGGGCCGACGCGAGCCTTGGTCACATGGGCAGATCACCCGACTATATGAACGTAAACGTCATGGCTGCCGGGATGGCTGGAGCGTATTTCGAGGAAGTAGACCCTCGTTTCGGTCAAAACATCTCAAACTATTTTGAGTATGTACGAGAGAACGACCTAGCCCTCACACATGCTCTCACTAACCCTCAAATTGACAAGTCGAAGCAAGCCAACGAATTTGACGATCCGTTTATCGCTCTCGGTCTAGTTGAGGAAACTAACGAAGGTATTTTGGTTCGCGGTGCCCGAATGCTGGCCACGTTGCCCATCTCTGACGAGATCTTGATATTTCCGTCAACGGTTTTACAGGGCGGAGATGAACTACGCCCTTATGCACTTGGGTTCTCTCTGCCTAATAACACTCCAGGGTTGCGGTTCCAATGCCGCGAGCCCTTGGATCAAGGCCGCAGCCATGTGGACCATCCCTTGGGTTCACGTTTCGACGAACTTGATGCCATGGTGATCTTCGACGATGTCATCGTTCCCTGGGACCGCGTGTTTTTGATTCGGGACGTGGATAGGGCAAACCAGGCCTACGCGCGAACTGGGGCAGTGCTGCATATGGCTCACCAAGTGGTGAATCTCAAAATCGCCAAGACAGAAGCCATCTTGGGAACTCTTCAAGCAGTCGTCGACATGATCGGAACTGGCCATTATCCCCACGTCCAAGAAATGGTCGCGGAGGTAATCATCACGCTCGAGATCATGAAAGCTTTGAAAGTCGCTTCCGAAGAGCAAGCAACCATAAACGAATACGGAGTGATGACCCCAGCGAGAGGCCCATTGGATGCCGCCCGAAATCACTATCCGTCGGTGCACAAAAGGTTGATGGAAATTCTTCAACTTTGCTCGTCAAGTGGCTTGATCATGGTGCCGAGCGAAGCCGACTGGACTGGTGAACGAAGCGGCGACATTTCCAAGTTCCTTCAAGGAAAGAATGGCTCAGCCGAAGAGCGGTTGCGCTTATTCAGGCTCGCGTGGGACATGACAATCTCCGGATTTGGTGGTCGACAGAGCTTGTACGAACGGTTCTTTTTTGGTGACCCAGTTCGCATGAAACATGCCCTATACGGTGTGTACGACCGAAGCGATTACGTCGACCGTGTCCAACGATTTCTGGCTGACGACAGCTGGCCCCAGACGTGAAATTAGATAGAGACGCGATCGCTAATGCCGCTCAGCGACTCAACGGTCGTATCGTCGACACACCGGTCCTGCCACTCCACGGTGAGGCATTGGGGTTGCCTCACCGCCTGACCCTTAAGCTCGAAAATCTTCAACACAGCGGATCGTTTAAGGCGAGAGGTGCAATGAATGCTTTGCTCTGCGCAGAAGTTGCTTCCGAGGGGGTGGTCGCGGCTTCCGGGGGAAATCATGGAGCGGCGGTCGCTTGGGCTGCTGAAAGACTTCAGTACCCAGCCAATATCTTCGTTCCGTCGGTTATCTCTTCGCGTAAACTCGAAAAGCTCAAGTCATACGATGCACAGGTACATGTGACCGGACGTGAATACCAAGATGCCCTCTCCGCAGCACGTCAGTTCACAGAGAGCCGTAATTGTGTCGAACTACACGCATATGACCAAGCGGAAGTCGTCTCGGGTGCCGGAACTATTGCTCTGGAAATAGATGCCCAGGTACCAGATGCGACAACGGTGATTGTGGCTTGTGGAGGCGGTGGTCTCGCGGGTGGGCTAGCAACCTGGTGGGGGACCAGCAAGCGTCTAATCGCGGTCGAAACCGAAGGGACCCAAACTTGGGCCAAAGCTCGAGCCGCAGGCGAACCCGTTGATATTGAAGTATCAGGACTCGCTGCAGACTCTCTTGGCGCTCGCCGGATCGGAGGTCTGGGGTGGAACGCACTCGTATCTGCGCGAGCGGAAAGCGTTGTCGTAAGCGACCAAGAAACAGCAGCGGCCCAAGTGGTGCTCGCAACTGAATTCGGGGTTCCATCTGAGCCCGCAGCAGCAACTGGCTTTGCCGGACTGCTGTCAGGCAAGATTGCTCTATCGGCGGATGAGCATGGTGTCCTAGTGATATGCGGCGCAAACTCGGATTGAACCGCTTCGCCACACGGCTAGCGTCAAGGACATGGCTTGGTGGTTTTGGGTAGTGATTCTTGCGGCGGCGCTCTTTGGTGTCGCCCTATATGACCTTCTTCAACGTCGCCACGCCATATTGCGCAACTTTCCAGTGATCGGTCACTTGAGGTATCTGATTGAACGGATTGGTCCCGAGCTCCGTCAATATGTCGTAGCCGATAACGACGAAGAGAAACCTTTTAGTCGCGATGAACGACGATGGGTGTATGCGACGGCCAAGAACGAGAACTCATATTTTGGTTTCGGTACTGACGATGATCTGACAGAGGCAAACCGCGTTGCTTTTCTCCACTCGTCCTTCCCAATTCTCGACTCGGTCCCGGCTTTGGCCCCTATCCAGTGCACCAAAGTTCTGGGCCAATGGCGAAGCCGCCCGGGTGCCTTCCGCCCGCAGTCAGTAGTGAACTTGTCAGGAATGAGCTACGGGTCGCTCTCAGGAGCGGCTGTTCAAGCACTCAATCGCGGTGCCGCGATCGACGGCTGTCTTCACAACACTGGTGAAGGTGGCATAGCTGAACACCACCTTCATGGCGGGGAACTGATTTTTCAGTTTGGCACCGGATACTTCGGATGCCGCGACGATGAGGGAAACTTTTGCCTAGACACGTTCCTCAAAACAGTTACATCTGCTCCTGTTCGAGCGATCGAAATCAAACTGAGCCAAGGCGCCAAACCTGGGATGGGTGGATTACTACCCGCGGCCAAAGTGACCGCTGAGATAGCTGAGGCTCGCGGTGTTTCTCGAGGAATAGACGTTGAAAGCCCCGGTGGGCATTCAGCCTTTTCTGACGTCGTGAGCCTCGTCGCGTTCGTGGAGGAACTAGCAGAGAGCACCGGATTGCCTGTCGGCATCAAATCCGCCGTTGGGCAAGCCGATTTCTGGACGCACCTAGCGCGACACATGGCCGAAAGTGGCTGCGGCCCCGACTTCATCAATATTGATGGAGGCGAGGGAGGCACAGGTGCTGGGCCGTTAGTTTTCTCAGACCACGTAGCTCTCCCGTTCTGGGAAGCTTTTGCGGTGGCCTACAACGCTTTCGCTGAAGTTGGGTTAACCGACGCGGTCGTATTCATGGGCGCAGGCAGGCTTGGGCTCCCCGCCCAAGCTGCTACGGCAATGGCCTTGGGCGTGGACATAGTGAATGTTGGACGCGAGGCCATGCTTGCGATTGGATGCCTGCAAGCACAGAAATGCCACACAGGTCATTGCCCTACGGGCGTAGCAACCCAATCCCAATGGCTCCAAAGGGGTCTTGACCCGACTGACAAGGGGGTGCGGTTAGCTAACTATGTCTCGGGCCTCCGTCGCGAACTTTTGCGGTTGTCATTCGCGTGCGGGGTCAAACACCCAGCGCTTATGGGCGCCAACAACGTTTCCGTTCGTTGGATCGATGGCCGATACCGCAGCGCCCACGTGCACTACGGCATCGACCCAGCATCTACGCATTCTGAACAACGATTGAAGTCGATAGCCGACACGCTCCTCGTGTCCTGAAAGACATGCGAGCGGAAGCTACCGTGTGCCCACTATGACGATGATGACTGGCGGCCAAGCTGTCGCTGAGACGCTCTCTGCTATAGGCGTGAAACACGTTTTTGGAATTGTGAGTGTTCACAATTTGCCCATCTACGACGCCCTCTCGCTCCACCCAGATATCCAAGTAATTAACGTTCGTCACGAACAAGCTGCAGCCCATGCTGCTGACGCCTATTCGCGCGTTACTGGCGAGTTAGGGGTACTTCTAACATCGACAGGGCCTGGCGCAGTCAATGCCGTGCCCGGAATCTACGAAGCCGCATTTGTCTCCTCGCGGGTCATGATGATCACCGGACAGATCGAGTCCCGATTCCGTGGCAAAGGCAAGGGCTTTCTCCATGAAAACGAAAAACAACCCGAGATGCTCAACACAGTGTGCAGATCGGTTGCCTCTGTTCGCTACACCGAGGACATCAGCAGGGAACTCGCACGAGTGGCAGACGATATCCGTCGTGGCCGCCCGCAACCAGGCGCGATAGAAATTCCGATCGACCTTCAATATCGAACAACTGATATCGAGGTCGTTGGTTCATCGAAAACTGAGCGTGTAGCACCCGACGAAACCCTGTTGGATCAAGCGGCGGAAATACTGCGAACTGCCGAACGTCCAGTTATTTGGGCGGGCGGCGGAGTCAATATTTCAGGCGCAGGACAAGAATTGACTGCTTTCGCGGAACGGCTCGGCGCCCCGGTGGTCACGACAATTGAAGGAAGGGGATCTATTTCCGAAACGCATCCCCTCAGCCTGGGGTTTCGTACCGACCGGTTGTCAGGTCTGGAAATTTTTGAAGAAGCGGACGCGGTGCTTGCAGTAGGTACGCGGTTCCAGAACTACGCCACGCGTGTCTGGAGTCTCCCCATGCCCGAAAAGCTCGTGCATGTCGACGTCGACCCTGAAGTCATAGGGCGCAACTATCCTGCCGCTGTAGCCGTAGTTGGAGATGCCAAACTCGGCCTCGAGGGCTTGCTCGAACGAATCAACGAGGGCAATGTCGATGCTCAGTTCGTGGACCGTTGCCTCAAAATACGAGCATCCGATGAGCAAGCGGTTCGCGAAGAGATCGGCTCAGATCACAGTCAAATTGTTTCGATCATCCGGCAGTTACTTCCTGAGGATTCCCCGATTGTGCGCGACTCAACCGTGCCTAACTACACATGGGGCAACCGTTTGCTTCCGATTGTTCGAAGTCGGACCTCCGTCCGCCCGGCAGCCGTGGCGATCGGGCCAGGATTACCCCTTGGTATGGGCGCAGCAATAGGAAGCGGACACCACACCCTCATTGTGCAAGGTGACGGTGGTCTCCAATTGTCTATTGGAGAATTGTCTGCTTGCGCGGAACACCAAATTCCAGTGATCGTTCTAGTTTTTAACGACTCCGGCTACAACATATTGCGCATAATCCAAGACAGCGTTCTGGGGCGTAAACACGGCACAGAGTTGCCAACCATCGATTTCGTCAAAGTTGCGGAGGGCATGGGAGTCGACGCCGAGAGAGTTGATGGACTTGAGGAATTCGAACCAGCCTTGGCAAGGGCCCTTGAACGTCAAGGTCCGAGCCTTCTTGATATCGATATGAATGTTCTAGCTCCTATTCAACTTCCTCTGCCTGCCCACCAACGCTCTCAAAAAGAGCAATAAGCCCGCGTTGGGAGGATCCACCTCCTGAAACCTAAATCACAGGATCACACTGAAAAGACACGCCCACTTCGTCGCCTATTTTGCGAAGTGCTCTAACCACCGAACCCGGGTACGAGACAACCCCGTCAAGCGTTCGACGATCCATAGATTGTTGCTCTATCTCACCAGGGAGGTATACCTGCTGACCTGGTAAAGCATCTTCTTCTCCGGCAGCACGAATTTGGTCAACCATGTCTTCGATGTCGTCGTAGTACTCGTCGCGATCTCTGAAGATGCCGGGATCCATAAGCAGAAAAAACTGTCCCCTATGACCGACAGCGACGTCGCCGCTATGAGCCGAACCTGAAAGAATCCCAGCTAAGACATTGGAAGCGGTAATCATTCCGATCCCTTTGTAGCCACCAATGGCAGGCACGATGCCCTTCATTGCTACATCGGGATCCACCGTGGGATTTCCCTCCCTGTCAAGAAAACCCCACGCCTCGGGAATCTCTGTGCCTTCTGAACGAGCTCGCAGCACTTTTCCCAAGGCGACCGGGGTCATCGCCATGTCAAGAACGATCGGCGCATGATCCCGTCTCGGGAACGTCCACACAATGGGGTTGTTTCCGAATAATTTTCTCCTACTTCCGAACGGTGCGAGGTTCGGAACGCTGGTCGTAGTGCCAAAGCAAACAAATCCAGCTTGAGCCGCTCGGTAGGGGTAATTCGCGCCGCATCCCCAATCGTTGGAATTGCGGATTACGCCGGCGACCATTCCGCTCTGGGAAGCCACCTCTATTAAATGCTCCATGAACCGGGTAATCACTAGCTGTCCGAGTCCATGATTGCCGTCCCCCACAACGACTGCCGGTGTTTCTTGCACGATATTTAGCTGTGCTTCGGGATCGGTCGATCCGTCGCGGAACCAGTTGATATACCAACTCACTCTCTGAAAACCGTGGGTATCGACACCACGCAAGTCAGACCACAATTGGTTGTCGACCACCGTTGTTGCGTCCAGAGCGGACATGCCGGCTGCCTCATAGGCAGCGATCCCCCATGGGCGGAGCTGCTCCAAACGAAAAGCGACCGGACCCTCTGGCTGATCGCCGCTGGGACGATCGTCGGGAATCCCTCGAGGCGAATGGTCATCAGTGTTAGTCACAGTGCTCCGATCACAGCATCAGCAAATTTTTCGGTTCCAGCGTCACCACCCTGGTCTGGAGTCAGAACAGACCCGGAGAGATAGACGTCTCCAATGGCATTGTTTAGACGATCAGCAGCGCTATTGAGATTTAAGTAGCGGAGCATCATCGCTGCCGACAACAAAGTCGCAGTTGGATTGATGATTCCCTTACCCGCGATGTCAGGTGCAGTTCCGTGGGCGGATTCGAAATAAGCGAATTCGTTTCCGTAGCATCCAGATGGCGCGAGTCCCATCCCACCGATGGTCCCAGCCCCTAAATCAGAGAGAACATCACCATAAAGGTTGGGCAAAAGTAGAACGTCGACGTCGTGTGGTCGTATCACCAACCGGTGAGCCATATCATCAATAATGAACTCCTCGTATTGCAACCCGGGATACTCCTGAGCTATCTCCTGGACGATCTCACAGAACCACCGATCTGTCGCAGGAAGCATGTTGGTCTTTGCTGAGACCGTTAGTTTTGCGCTCCTTTGGAGTGCTAGTTCACAAGCAAAACGTGCGACTTGCTCAGTGCCCGGCCGAGTGATGATCTTCGCTGCGAACCTGCCGTCTTCGGCTCCTGCCGGTAGACGCGACCTGGCATCAGTGAGGCCTGCATTAATTAAATCTCTAGCTTCGCCCATGACGCCGACGTACATGTCCTCAAGGTTCTCTCGGACGATGACGTAATCAATTTCTTCGGCGTCTTTCAGCGGCGATCGAAAACCGGGGCGCCATCGGATTGGTCGAACATTGGCAAAAGTCAGTTTGCCCCAACGCATGTATCGCGCACCGGGTGTTGTCCCATTTGTTGCCCCGAACAACACAGTGTCGGCGGCATCAATTTGACTATGCACAACAGTTTCGCGCTCTGCAATGTCTATTTTTGATAGCTCACGACCTGGCAGTACATGGTCCCATTCAATGGGCAGGTCCAAGCAAGCGAGTACTCGCAGCGAAGCCTGCATCGCCTCTGGCGCTGCGTCGTCGCCCGGAATAACACAAACCCGAGTGGAAGTCGTCATGCCCTAGGTTTCCACACCGCCGCAACGAGGTCTTCCACAATGAGAACACAGTCCACGTGGACTGCTACAGGAATCTTGTAAGGCGTGCTGCGGTAGCTCGGGAGCACCAATCCTCCATCGCTAAGTAAAACGATCGTAGACGCGGTTAGCGAGTACGCAGCATTGCATCGATATGAGTCGTAGGCTCCGGCGATGCTTGAACCGAGCGCGACGAAACCGGGATCACGTCGCGATCGGAGCGCCCTAGCTGTTCAAGGGTTCCTCCCACTGCTATTCGCTGGAATGTGCTGGCATTGGGCGCGGTGGGGAATCGCCTTTTTGTCGGCGTATTGGGTAAACGACATAACCGACTCACCCCGCATGGTCCAACTCACCGGCACAACAATGTGGGCTCCACTTCTTTTGGGAGGCGCCATTGGTGGAGTTGTCTCAGACCGCTTTGACCGGCTGCAAACCGTTCGCTGGCAACTCGCAGTCCTGGTGCCCGTAGTGGTCATCGTCGGCGGGTTGGAACTTAAGAACTCACTGCAGCTTTGGGTCATCTACCCGTTTTTACTCCTAGCAGGTGTTGGCTGGGTTGGCGACATGACCAGCCGCCGCGCACTGGTGTTTGAACTAGTGGGTAACCAGAGGCTGGATAATGCCATGGCATACGAATCGTTTGCGCTCGCCACCGGCGTCGCCGTAGGCAACCTCATAGGCGGAAGCGTTGCGCAAAGTTTCGGTGTGGGGGAGGGGTTCCTCGTAGTCGCTGGCCTTTTGATAGTGGGCCTCATAACGCTCAACTGGGTCCCCCGAACGAGTGGGACTCAAGCCGAGCAACATCGAAGCAGGCCATCAACCGTTGACGAGCTCCGTGCCGGCTTGTCACTTTTTCGAACAAACAAAGGACTTCGCAGCATCCTTGGCATCACCTTTATCGCCAACTTCTTCCTGTTCGCCTATTTCCCAGCCGTTCAACGCATTGGAGATCGCGTAGGAGCAAGTCCCAGCCAGATCGGACTTATTGCAGCCATGACCGGATTCGGAATGATGGTCGGATCTTTAACTATTGGGCTCTGGGAACCGAAACGTCGGGGGCTGGCTTATGTAGGTGGTGTCGGATTTGGCATGGTCATGCTGATCCCGTTTGCGACGAGCACCTCCGTGTCGGCGGCTGCACTTGCATTGTTTCTCGCGACAATGGGGTCCGGATTTTTTGCCGCTACCCAATCAACACTGGTCCTTACGACTGTGGACGTCAATATGCGTGGACGGGCGATGGGTCTTCTGAGCATGGCTATCGGAGCTCTGCCAATTGGGACGTTTCTGCTCGGTGAGATAGCTGAACGCATCGGAGCTTCGGGTGCAGTCGTCCTAATGGCTTCCACCGGTCTGGTCGCCCTTGCCTTGTGGGTACTAACCCATAGGGAAGTTCTCGCTATGGGGCGGTCCGCGGATATGAACGGGTAGTAATAACGCCACGTTTCGGTGCTTCAGACCAAGGCCAATGACAGGGCAGCCCGCCCTTGACTACTGTTCCGTTCACACTTCCAAGAGGAGACAGGGGATATGAAGGCCGCCGTTCTAAATCAAATTCCGGGTGAATTAGAGATCGAAGACATTTCGATAGACAAACCAGGCCCAAATGAGGTCTTACTGCAAGTCGTTAACGCCGGCCTGTGCCACAGTGACCTGCACTTTATGGATGCTGCGTGGCAAACCCAGTTGCCCGCCGTCATGGGACACGAAAGTGCCGGTGTCGTCCAAGCTGTCGGAGATGACGTTGCCTACGTGAAGCCTGGTGACCACATCATCACTTGTCTCTCGGTGTTTTGTGGAAACTGTGATCTGTGTCTGACTGGTCGACCGAACCTTTGTCGAAACAACGCGGCCGTTAGTCGCGCTGATGACGTCACTCCTCGGTTGGCAAAAGGCGACGGCACCCCAGTTGCTCAATTTGCACGTTTAGGCGGTTTCGCTGAAGAAATGCTGGTGCACCAAAATGCTGTCGTAAAAATTCGTGAGGACATGCCATTAGACCGAGCTGCGCTCATCGGATGTGGTGTCACGACGGGAGTCGGTGCAGTCTTTAAGACAGCGAAAATTGAGCCCGGGTCGACTGTGGCTGTTTTCGGGGCCGGTGGCATCGGTCTTTCAGCAGTCCAAGGTGCTCGTATCGCCGGAGCCGGTCGAATTATTTCTATCGATGTAACCGACGACAAACTTGAAACCGCGCGGTCAGTTGGAGCGACGGACACAGTAAATGGCGCCGAGACAGACGCAGTCGCTGCGATTCACGAAATGACCAAAGGTGGTGTCGATTATGCGTTTGAATGCATCGGCCTGAAAGCCACATGCGAACAAGCATGGTCCGCTTCCAAATTGGGTGGAACCACCGTCATTGTCGGCATGATGCCTTTCGGCGAGAAGATTGAGATCCCGGGTTACGAGGTCTTCATGATGGAAAAGCGACTCCAGGGCTCAATGATGGGCTCGAACTCGTTCCGCGTTGACATGCCTCGATACATCGATATGTACCTTGATGGACGATTGATGTTGGACGAAATGATTTCGAGCCATATTCACCTCGAACAAATCAACGAGGGATACGAGCAGATGCGTCAGCGCGTCGGAGCTCGAACAGTGATCGACTTCGACTAACTGCTACGAACAATTTTAATTGACTAGAAAGGACGGCTGGGTCATGGACGTCAACGGAAAAGTAGCTGTAGTAACTGGCGCAGCGAGCGGAATGGGTTTCGCGATGGCTGAAACCTTTGCGGATGCTGGCATGAAGGTAGTACTTGCCGATATTGAAGAAGCCGCGCTTGGGCAAGCTACAGAGCAGCTAGTCGGGGCTGGCCACGAAGCGATCGGGGTTCGCACCGATGTTTCCCAACTATCTGAAATAGAAGCGCTAGCGGCGGCCACCCTGACACAGTTCGGTGCGGTCCACGTTCTTTGCAACAACGCCGGTGTAGGCCTCGGAGCCCCGGTAGGAGGGACGTCGATTGCGGACTGGAAGTGGACCCTAGACATTGACTTATGGGGTCCGATCTATGGCGTTGAAACGTTTTTACCTCTCATCGAAGAGCAAGGCGAGGGCCATATCAACTCGACAGCTTCCATGGCCGGCCTTTATGCCGGTGCTTCGCTCGGCGCCTACAACGTCGCCAAACATGGCGTTGTGGCTCTTATGGCATCGCTCGAGCGTGACCTTCGATGGCGAGACTCGAAAGTTCATGCCTCAGTGTTGTGTCCAGGGCCTATCAACACGAACATCGTGGACAGCGAGAGAAATCGCGAACCTGAAGATGCTGCTCAACACGTTTCTTCGGAACAGGGCCAAAAATTCTGGCAGTTCTTGACTCGGACATTGGCAAATGGAATGAACCCCGCAGAAGTTGGGCCGATGGTGCTGAACGCTATTGTCGATGAAAAGTTTTGGATTCTCACCCACCCTGAGATGGGCGAGATCGCCATCAGCCAGAATCAAGCCATGGTTGAAGACCAAAGACTGACCCGGTAAAGAAATACAAAATTCTCAAGAAAGACCAAAAATCTAAGAATATGTAGAAAAATGGTTGGCACCCTACATACTTGTGCTGAGTGAGTATCGCTCGGTCCGCATATCAGCCCAATGTTTGGCGTGTCGCTCCACAGGATGCGGTAACTCGAGAGGCTCCGCAGAACACCTCCTACCGGCGGGTGTTGCTCTGGGTAATCGCTCTAGCAGTTCTTGGATTCGGTTCTCTGATGACCCTAGTCACAGCCGCACTTCCAAATATCGCTGCTGACATGAACACCACGACCACTACCGCTGGCTGGGTGCTGACAGGACTCATGCTTGCAATGGCGGTGGGTACCCCGGCAGGCGGGAAACTGGGCGATATTTACGGACATCGCAACACCTTCCTTATTGGTTTAGTCGGAATGACCGCGACCATGTTTGCGAACTACTGGGTATGGAACATCGGAGCTTTCATCGCCGTCCGAGTGCTTTTCGGTTTGAGCGGTGCCCTTCTGATGCCGAGCGGCATGGCCCTGCTCATGGACGCTTTTGGAGCCGAAGAGCGTGCCAAAGCCGTTGGATGGTTTCAGTTTGCAATGACCGGTGCTCCCACTCTCGGAGTCGTTCTAGGCGGACCGCTACTAGATCTGCTCGGTTGGCGATCAATTTTTGTGGGTTTTGGACTAATCGGCGGGCTCGCGACAGTTCTCGCATTTGTGGTCGTGAAACCGATTCCTAAGGGACCGAGGGTCTCAATTGACTGGCAAGGAGCATTGCTTTTAGCAAGCGCAACGCTGCTTTTGCTCCTAGCTATCACGCGCATACCAAGCGTCGCTCGATCAGGTGGCTCATTCGTCACAGACCTCCCCACTATCGCGATGGTCATGACGAGCATGCTCCTCTATTTCGCCTTTATCACATGGGAAAAACGGGTATCTTCACCACTTTTAGATGTTCGATTGTTCACCAAACCCACGTTTGCTTTGCCCCTCGGCTCCGCAGCTTGCAGCCAATTTGCCTATATGGGCGCCTTTGTTGTCATTCCTAGTGTCCTTCAAGGACCCTACGGGTACTCAGTCGGCGCGGCCGCACTTTTGATGGTTCCGAGACCAGGTGTCTTTGCGCTGGCTTCGCCGCTTGGTGGAAGCTTGGTGACCAAAATAGGTATGCGAGTGCCAATGATCGTGGGTTCGACCGCCATGATCGGATCAATGTTGGCATTCGCATACGGAAGCGGCCCAGTCAAGTTCGGCTTGACTTTCATCATGGTTGGTCTCGTTCTCTCGGGGGTCTCCGCGGGCATCGCCTCGCCCGCGTATCAGACAATGGTCGCCAACTCCGTTGAAGACTCACAACTGGGAATCGCGAACGGCATGAATCAGACCGTTATGTGGATGGGCATGATCCTCGGGATTCAGTCCATGCTGGCGTTCTCGGGCACCGACTTAACACCGACGCGACTCAGAGCCACCTTCCTATTCGCAGCTTCAGTTGCAGCCGTCGGATATCTGGCGCCCATCTTCGCGATACGACCGAGCAAGAAGGATTGATAGTCCAAATTTTCGGCCCCTCGCCAGGGTTATCGGTAAGACTAGGTAGATGGAATTTCGAATCGACCTCCAGACCATCGAACTTGAGCCCGATGGTGAAGTGCTTCGCATCTGGCTGAACCGACCCGAATCACGTAACGCGCATAACTTAAAAATGATTCAAGAGGTGGGAGATTTATTCATTGCCTTGAATAGTCAAACGGACTTCCGAGTAGCAGTTCTGGGAGGACGAGGTAAATCCTTCTGCGCAGGGGCGGACCGTAAGGAACAGTTGGCTCCGCCCGTGAATGATCTACAGGCGCGATACACAGGACAGCTCGGCCGTCGAGCGGCACGAGCTATTGAGGATTGTGAAGTCGTGACCATTGGACGGATTCACGGTCATGCCATCGGTGGCGGCTGCTGTTTCGCAACGTCATGCGATTTTCGGGTCACAACATCCGACACACTTTTTTACGTGCCCGAAGTCGAACTAGGGGTGCCCCTTCCCTGGGGAGCGACTCCGAGACTGATTCACGAAATCGGAGCGGCGCGCGCCCGACAAATGGTGCTGACTTCTGAACGCGTTGACGGAACGAAAGCAGCTGAGTGGGGGCTAGCTCACGAAGTGGTACCCGGTGAGGCTGATCTTGATGAAGCCGTCGATCGCTGGGTCCAGCGCCTCCTGTCGCTGCCCTCCATGTCGGTTCAAATGTCGAAGTATCAGATGCGCGGTTACAGCCAAATGAGCCGGATGGGTGACTTATCAGAATTCGATGGAGATGCGTCAGGACGCGCATCTCTTACATCTGACGCGAAAGCCCGCTTTGGCACCTTTGGGTAAAGCGGCCGCTGTGCTATCTGCTAGCTAGCTTCGGGCATCGATCTTTTGAAACGCCCGTTTAGCGGCTTGAATCCCTTCGACTGCCCGTGGGATTCCTCCATAAATGGTCATTTGGACCATGATTTCCTCAATTTCTGTTCGCGTGAGGCCATGATTAAGCCCAGCGGGAACATGAAAAGCCAGTTCGTCGACGCGACTTAGTGCCGTGAGAATTGCGACCACCACCAGGCTGCGATCCCTACGACTTAACTCGTCACGTGCCCACAAATCACCAAATGCCCAGTGATAGGCAATAAGGCCGACATCGCCCAGATGCTCCACCATCGCCGCTACATCAAGCTCTACTTCATCGGCGCATCTGCCTCCAGTAAGAGTTTTACGGACGTCGTGCGCGCGGATTTGTCGCGCGGAATCATCGAGTTGTTCTGCTCCCTCTCGTTCCGGTAACCGGTCGACGCCATCGATTTGGCAAAACCGATCCGTGACTACTCTCCCGGCTTGCATAGCCATCGGGAAGCCCGCGTATGCCGCCACGTGAATAACCGCCTCCTCGATTTCGCTTCGCATGAGGCCGTTGTTGAGTCCCACCTGAGTATGCAGCGATAGTTCCTCGGTGCTGCCAATAGTTGCCAGTACCGAAATGACAATGAGGCTGCGATCGCGTCGGCTCAATTGTGGGCGCGCCCAAACATCTCCCATCACAACATCGAAAGCGAAGCTTCCTAATGCCCCGTGCTGGCGTTGGAAAGAACGAGCGCCACGCTCGGGCTCAGCGACAGCGCCACCCATAAACGCGTCGAAAACTTCTAAAGCGGCGGCATGTCGCTCTTCGTAACTACGATTTTGCATAATTCCTCCTCGAGCCAATCCAGACAGTGCACCACACTGAGCGTGCGGACGCCGCGCCTGTGCAGCGAAGGTCATCATGCGGCATGCTTAGCTTCTCGTTGGAGTCAGACAGATCAGCCGAACGATCGAGGGGATATGCAAGGGCTTGAGGGCATACGAGTAGTAGAAGTCGGTCAAATGGTCGCGGTTCCCTGGGCTACGCGGCTAATTGCGGACTTGGGAGCTGATGTTGTCAAGGTCGAGCCATTAGAGGGAGATCGGTCGCGACGGCGTGGCCCCTTCCCCGGAAAGCCAGACATCTCCCAAAGTGGATTATTCACCCACCTGAACCTGAATAAAAGGAGTGTCGTCGCTGACCTTGATGACATCGCGGGCCGATCACGTCTTCGCGAGCTGATTGCATCGGCTGATTTGCTCGTCCATGATTTAGCCCCTGACCTTGCTGACGCGGTCGGCTTACACGAGAGTGAACTTGTTCAAGAACATCCATCTCTCGTCACTGTGTCAGTGACTCCATTTGGTCGCACCGGGCCCTATTCCCGCTGGCGTGCAGAAGATTTGCAGCTTATTCACGGCGGTGGGTGGGGTTGGCTGACGCCCGGTTGCTCCCAAGACGCCGAGCTTCCCCCGCTCAAACCGGCTGGACAACAAGCCGGCTTTCAGATTGGATTCGCGGCGGCGACGATCGCTCTCGGAGCTTTGGATCGGGCTCTGCGCACCGGTCATGGTGAATATCTCGATCTCGCAGGAATGGCCTACATCTCGAGCATGCTTGAAGCAGGTTTCATTAGTTGGAGCTACCTCAATGAGATTCCCGGTAGGACGGGCACCCGAATTCTCAATCCGTGGCGGATCTTTGAAGTCAAAGACGGGAGAATCTTTATCGTCTGCGTTGAAAATGACCAATGGGAACGACTCAAAGAGGTGATGGGCACTCCTGAGTGGTCACAGATGGAAATTTTCGATACCCAGGAAGGGCGCTGTGATGCCGAAGACTTGCTTCACATGTGGTTGGGAGAGTGGGCAGCCCCTCAGAGTGTCATGGATCTATTTCACTTAGGCCAAGCGAATCGAATCGGGTTCGCTCCGGTGAACACCATTGAACAAATGCTGGACGACCCACATTTACAAGCACGCGATTTTCTCGTTGAAGTTGATCAGCCGGGTTTGGGGAAAATCATTCTTCCCGGGCCAGTCGCTCGGCTTTCTAACCCGTGGTGGTCGATTCGCCAACCCGCTCCCAAGTTAGGGGCCCATCACGATGCCACCTTTGACCAACCCAGAGTCGCACCTGTGAACTCGAAAAAAGTTTCCTCGCGCCCCTTGGATGGAGTCACGGTCGCAGATTTCACCTGGGTGTGGGCCGGGCCGTTCTGCACCATGCATCTAGCTCACTTAGGGGCCGAAGTCATCAAAGTCGAATCGCGACAGGCCCCTGACCTAGGTCGCCGATTACCTATTCATGCGGTCAACCAAGCAGCGACACCTAACACAAACGGCTACTTCAACCAATG
The DNA here is from genome assembly GCA_014239555.1 of Acidimicrobiales bacterium. Classification (GTDB taxonomy): domain Bacteria; phylum Actinomycetota; class Acidimicrobiia; order Acidimicrobiales; family Poriferisodalaceae; genus UBA2110. Next base: position 258,275 of record JAAZYR010000002.1, on the reverse strand, counting down.
GGGACAAGGAAAGAAAAGTGTCACCTTGGATTTGTCAACAGCGGAAGGTCAAGGGATAGCGAAACAAATCGCTGTTCGGTGCGACCTCGTGGTCTCTAACTACGCGACTGGCGTGATGGACACATTCGGGCTTGGGTATGACGATCTCGTTATGGAGCGGCCCGATGTAATCGTAGGCGCAATAAGCGGATACGGGCATTATGGGCCCTACCGCCACTACCTCGGCTATGGCCCGACCACAGCCCCCCTTTCGGGACTCTCCTCTATGACCGGGCACGAGGGTGGGAAGCCCGAGGAAGTAGGCGTCTCGCTTGGTGACCCGGCCGCCGGTATAGCTACTGCGTACTTGTTGATGGCTGCACTCATTGCCCGCCGGAGAACAGGAGAGGGGCAACTTATCGACACTTCACTTTGGGAGGCGACTGCTTCGAGCGCTGTTGAGGGATGGACGCAACACGTCCTGACCGGAAGCCAACCTGATTTATGTGGGAATCGAGACCCAATAATGGCTCCCCACAATCTTTATCGATGTCAAGGCGAAGATAATTGGGTGTCGATTAGCTGTAGCAGCGACCAGGAATGGCAGGCAATGGCGTCGCTGTTGGGAATAAATGACTCAAGATTCCGAGCCGCCGCGTCCAGGAAAGAATTTGAGAACCAACTTGACGCGCAGATCGAAACGTGGACCGCCACGCGAGATCAATGGGACGTGACGCGCCTGCTGCAGGAGCTCGGAATCCCGGCGATGCCGTCCCTCGACGCACGCGCCTTAGAGCAAGACCCGCACCTAAACGCTCGCGGATTTATTGAACGACTCGACCATCAAGAAGTGGGTGCACTAGCGCACACGGGTGTTCCATGGTTGTTGCACGATGGCCCGAATGGAGTCCGAACTCCGGCCCCAATAATGGGGCAACATACCGATGAAATTTTGTCATCGCTTCTGGGCCTCAGCGAGTCCGAGATCACCCACCTACGCGACCGCAACATTCTCAGTTAGGGAAACAACTCTGACGTGGCCAAATCTCGGTACGGGAAGTCCGTGCTGCGGCGTCTGATGTCACGGGCATCGGCTAAGAGACCAACAAACAAAGGTTTTCAACCTCTAGCAGGATTCGGTGTTCGACCCACGTATGCAGAGGAATAGCCGGGTTCCTTGGACCAGGTAACTGTCGAAAGCTCTTTTTGGTAGCGCTGCCAAATTTCATACTGGCGGTCTTCACTGACGTATTCGAAAGGGTCATCCAGTCGTTGCTCTACCTCACCCCCATGTTCAAGCGGGTTATCTACGAGCCAGCGCGTCGCTAATCTCCAGGCCGTGTCCGGCTTAACTACATCGCGATATCCCAGGTCTCGGATTGTTGGACCAATATCGAGAATGCGATGAGAATTGGACCAACTTGTGAGCATTGGACGGGTAGAAGGTGCGGCGCTGTATGGAAGTGAGACGACCTCCCACTCGTGGTCAAGCTCATCGGCAACAATTTCCGCTATTTGGTGAATGGTAAACAGTTGCTCATCGGCGACGTTGTAGACGTTGCCGATGGCACCGTCAGGGCGATCACAAGCCAAGAGTGTTGCATGGGCGGCGTTTTCAACCCACGCTTGACTTTTTACAGTTAAACCACCATCAGGCACAATCAAAAACGGACGACGGTCGATAGCTCGGCGAACGATGGGCCACTCGCGAGGGAGAAGTTGTCGTGGCCCGTACAGCTGCGGATAGCGAAGATGAATAGCGTCGGGATGAGTTGAGAACACCACTTCCTCGGTTTCGCGAATCCGACGGAGTTTGCCGAATATCTCGTCGTCACCGACCAAACCAGACTGATGGGGAAGCGGGACTGGCATTCCGACCGGAAACAAATCATCGGGGTTAGCGAAGCCTTGGTAAACCCCAACCCCTCCTATGGAAACGAAATGGCTAACTCTGCCCTGAAGCAGCCTCGACAAATCTCGAAGCCGTCCGTACATAACGACTGCTAAGTCAAAGGATCGGGCGCGCAAGTCGTGGTCGGTTCTCTCAATGTCGAAAGGGTCGGTGTGGATGTGCTCTACTTCGGGACCGATCAGGCTTGTTTCGTGTCGCCCCGTGTGAAGAATGGTGACCCGAAAGCCGCGTTCTAACAGCCCATTCACCACATATGGACCCGTTGGGCCGGTCCCTCCGATGACAAGCGCAGTCTGCATTCAGGCATTCTTGTCGTTGAGTTCAGCCCACGGGAGTAAAAAGTTGTTCTCAGTGCGGTAGCTTTCACTGAAACTCTAATCAACATGGGGGTAAGTAACGTGGCGACCAAGGCAGGCGACCGTCTCGACTTCGACGGTGGTATTCAAGTAATCGTGACCAAAGGTGGCGAAGGCGACGTCACGCACAGCGACGGTGGCGAAGGTCTGAAGGTCGGAAAGCGATACCAGGACGAAGACACGGGGATCGAAGTACTTGTGACCAAACCAGGCGCGGTCACGCTGCAGTGCAATGGCAAAGACATGCAACTGCAAGAACCAAAGAAGACCAAGTCAGCCGACTGAGTAACACGTCGGCAAAGAGACTAAGAGGACTGTTCTGCAGGCTGATTCTGTCACTGTTGCTCGATCTGCCGATCGGCGCGTCGTAACCCTGACTCTGCCGGGCGGTCGGCTCAGCGCGCGTGTAGCTAGAGATATAACTGAAACCTGTGAGCAACTACGAGAAGACCGAGAGCCGAGAGTCGTAGCCCTTAGGGCCGCGGGACCGGATTTCTGCACAGGACAAGCTCACGACCTAAACCCTGTTGAGGTCTCTCCAGACCCAGCTGCCTCATTGTCCACTTTGCGTGTTCCCCTGGTTGCGCTTATCTCTGGCTCATGTCTTTCGGTTGGACTGGAATTGGTGCTCGCATGTGACATAAGGATCGCTGCCTCCAATTCAGTCTTCTCTTTGGCCGATGCACGCGAAGGCACGTTGCCAATGTGGGGAGGTACGCAACGACTCCCGCGAGCCGTATCACACGGACGCGCTTCATCAATGCTTCTGCTTGGAACCGAGATCGACGCGGCTACTTCTCGGGCTTGGGGGCTAGTGCATGAAGTAGCCGACGATGTCGACGGAGCCCTCAAGGGAGTCGTCGAATCCCTCCTGGCAAGCGGGCCATTGGCACTCGAGCTTGCTAAGGAGGCCATTCATCGAGGAAGCGAAATGCCCTTGCGAGATGGCCTGCGGCTCGAAGGCGACTTGAACCATCAGCTAGCTGCTACCGAAGATCGAGCCGAGGGCTTGGCGGCATTCTTCGCTAAACGGCCGCCTGACTTTTCAGGCCGATGAGTGAATACTGGCTTCCACCGAGGCTGCAAGAACGAGGAGCACGACTCGCTGCGACCATAGAGAGTCGGCTTGGCGAGCAAGTCATAGGAGCAATTGATTACTGGTTAGAGCTCCCCGAGCGAGTTGTGGATGAGCCGACTCGACCGTCGACTCCACGCCGATGGGGTGACGGTCACCTATGTGTTGATATAGGTCCCGATGACCAGACCACCTGGGAGACCTTCGCCGCTATTGCTGAATCAGATCACGACCCTGAATCGGTTGCCCGAAGAGCTCAGGTTTGGCGCCTAGCAGTAACCCCATACCGGTCAGAATCGACCGCTCAGCGACCGAATGACATCGGTGAATGTACCCACCCTGTCGACCTTCGGAGCGTGAGAGTGGTCGACTTGACTTCCATGTGGGCAGGGCCTTTTTGCACGGAACTTCTTGCACGCGCAGGCGCGAAAGTCGTGAAAATCGAGCCATCTTCCCGCCCCGACGGGTTGCGTTACGGGGACGGCGACAATGGCGCCGGTAACGCGCCGATGTTCGTCGAACTGAATAAATCGAAAGAGATTGCTGATATCGATCTCCGTTATTGCTCCGAAGGTGGCGAATTTCATCAACTCCTGCGCTGGGCAGACATCGTCATTACATCGCTGTCCCCGAGAGCTAACGCGAATTTGGGCGTGACTACGGAACGCCTCCACGCCGTGAACCCTGACCTTGCTTTACTATCAATTACGGCATTTGCTCCTGAGGTCAATGAGAGCGACTGGGTTGCCTATGGGACAGGGGTTCACGCCGCCTCTGGAATGGGGTGGCTGAATGGCTGCCCACTGACTCCAGCCTTCTCCTATCCGGACCCCCTCGCTGGTCTCGAAGCTTGTGCCACTGCCATCGCTCAGTTGGCGGGTGACGCTCCCAAATATCGCCGAGTTTCAATGGATCGATCTGTTGCCGGTCTGAAGACATCGCCGTGACTGATCGCGTCACTCTTTCCTTTTCTGACCAAGGCGTAGCAACCGTCGTCCTGTCTCACCCACCCCTGAACATTTACGACCTAGCGATGCGGGACGGACTCATCGAATCAATCACCGCTGTTCGTGACAACCCAGATGCTCGCGCCCTTCTGATTCGAGCAGAAGGAAGCAACTTCAGTGTTGGCGCAGATCTCGCCGAATTCGGTTCTGCCTCCTCGATCTTCGAAGGTCGAAGAATTCGATGGGATCGAGACCCCTGGCTACCTCTGCTCGGGCTGTCGATTCCCACGGTTGTTGCGCTCAAGGGTTATGCGGTTGGATCAGGACTCGAAATTGCGTTGTTGTGCGACATACGAATCGCCGCGACCAACGTGGTTTTAGGTCTGCCCGAAACGAAACTAGGGATGCTCCCAGCAGCAGGTGGGACGCAAACTCTAACTCAACTAGTCGGACCCGCCGCTGCCGCCCCACTCATCTTGACCGGTCGTAACTTCGATGCAGATGAGGCCGTGAAACTTGGCATAGTCAGCGAAGTAACTGAAGTCGCTGAACTCGACAAGGCGGCAGAAAAATGTGCGGCACAGTTAGCGCTTCTTGAGCCCGATATCGCCATGAAGTTACGCAGATGCATTTCAGCATCGAAGGACCTGCCTCTGCACTTAGGCCTAGAACTCGAACGTCGCCTAGCTCTTGACATCTGAAAATGCGTAACTTTTCTAACGTGAGACATTCAGCTCAGACGAACCGCCGCTAGATACTGGTTGTAGTTCTTTATTGATCGCTGGGCGCGACAAACACGATGCCCTCGTTCTGTAACTGTTCGAATTCGCCATCAGAAATTCCCAATTCTGCGAGGACCTCGCGCGAGTCGCCACCGGTGAAGTTGAGGCTCGTAGTGATCTCGGTCTTGGCGCCGCTGAACATCCACATGGGGGCAGGCTGACGCACTGGTCCTAATCCGGGCGCTTCCTGCTCACTAATCAAACCTAGGTGCTTCACTGTTGGGTCCTCATGCACCTCGCGCCGAGTCACTACCTTCCCAGCCGCGAAGTCATGCTCTTCGAAACGCGCCAGAACCTCCGCAGTCGAATATTTTGCGACCTCGGAACTCACTTCCGCAATTAATTCCGGCAAGTTAAGAATCCGCCCAAGCTGTTCGGAAAATCGTTCGTCAGTGAGCCAATCGGTTCGCTCCAATGCCAGACACAAACCATCCCATGGCGGTAAAAGGATTCCCGTAGCGATTTCGCCGTCCGTGGTTTGCAATACGACAAGGAACGATCCTGGAGCCGACTCGAGCCATGGTGGCATTTGCTCTAAAGGAATCGCGGGGTTGAGTTCCGCATGTGCCGCAGCCAATCCGTCGGGCCACAGAAAAGCGAGTCCCGCCGCGACCATAGGGATTTCTATTTTCTGTCCTTGACCCGACTTTTCTCGCATATAAAGCGCCGCCAATACGCCTTGGACCAGTGCATTGGCCGAAGTCTTGTCGACAACGACCTGCCTCACCAGATCTCCCCGTCCTTCTTGATCTCTTTGGTAATCGACCATGCCCAATTTCGCCTGCACTACGTAGTCGTACGCCGGTAAGTGCGCCTCTGGCCCGTCGGGTCCATGACCTGTGATGGCTCCGTAAATCAAACCTGGGTTGACCGCTGACAGGAGTTCGTAGTCGAGGCCCAATAGCTCTGCTTTCCCAGGACGCATGTTGTGAATAAATACGTCCGCTTCAGTGACGAGATCGAAAAGCAATTCACGACCGCGAGAAGTCTTGGCATCGATAGCGCAAAATCGTTTCCCGCGATTTAAGGAATAGAAAATGCTGTTAACACCATCGGGCCCTCCGGCTAACCCACCCGAACGAAGGGGATCAGGCCCATGAGGGCTTTCAACCTTGACGACCTCTGCACCTAGTTCGCCAAGCATCATCCCCGCCATTGGGCCCGAATAAATGGAGGTGATCTCCACGACCTTTATTCCCGTGAGCGGACTTTCTGCGGGTTTTGTCATAGGACTGAAACTAGCTTGCCACCGGCTCCGCAACGAATGTCGATGGCTACGCATCACCATTCGCTCCTTTAGCTCCGATCAATCGCCAAGAGATCGGATACAAGCAAAATCGGTTAAATGAAATAATGAACTCGTTAACCCGGTTAAGGTCCACAGCGACATGAATACTGCTGTTCTGCGACAACAAGCTCGCACCGCCGTCATAGAAGGCCGCAACGCCGGCCTAGGAATGGACGAACCTCTCACGATGAAAGATGGTTCGGTCGGAGTGACTATGCGCTTCAAGGGACGAACGAGGAGCCTGCGCTTCACCGAACAACTGTCGAACTCCGGTGCGATTGATATTTGGGTTGCGTGCCCGTTCCAGGGAGCGATCTCTTGGAGGCTTGGGATGATGCGAGCTGCTTCGGAACTTGGTGCCCAGATCGACAACCTAAAACAAGTCACACACCGCTAAGCCTCAAAGCATCCGTTCGATTGCGAGGTGCTGACCACAACGAATTGACTAGCACCTGCCGTCACCGGGCAGGTAATAGTAACCCCTCCATTGCTAGCCTCGGCCGAGGGACCCGCAATGCGACTAGAACGCTTAGGGCCTGTATTCGGGGCCGAATTAAAGAACATCGATCTGAGCACGATCACTGCTTCGAACGGATTCGATGAAATCAACAATCTGATTAATCAACACGAAGTTCTAGTCATTCGCGGGCAGCGCCTGAATGCAGAGGAACAGTTGATCTTTGGCCGCTTATTCGGAGAGCTAGCAGTTTCTCCTTTTTCGCCAAGATCTGCGACTAACCCTGAACTCATCGTTCTGGAGACAGATGCTCAATCGAAAAGACCGCTCACTGACATTTGGCACGCCGACGAGACCTACAAGCTTGAACCCCCCAAGCTCACCATTCTGAAGGCCCTCATCAGCCCTCAATTAGGGGGCGACACCATGTTCTGTTCGATGCGGGCGGCATTTGACTTCTTGAGTGATCGTATGCAGTCATATCTCAATGGATTAACAGCGCGTCATGGTTTCGGCCGGTTTCGAGATCTATTGGAAACAGACCTTCCTACCTTGCACAAGATTGAGGGTCAGCTCCCGCGTGCTAATCATCCGGTGGTGACGCTTCACCCAGAGACATCGGCAACTGTCTTGTACGTCAATCGACACTTCACTGAACGAATCAACGAACTGCCAGACGATGAAAGCCGTTCGATACTCGAATTTTTGTTGCAACAAACCGCTCGCCCAGAAATTCAACTTCGCATCAAATGGGAACCAGGAACAGTGGTCATCTGGGATAACCGCTCCGTCCAACACTACGCACCCCCCGACTACTGGCCCCAGAGGCGACGCATGGAAAGAGTCACCGTAGAAGGACAAGTACCCGTGCCCGCTTCCACCGATGACCGGGTGATTCACCACAGAATTGAAGTCGACGGCGTACCGGCAGAACTATCGGAAGAAGGCGCCACTTTCGCCCGAAATTATGAATTCAACAGAGATGGACTCGACGATCCCGACTGTGGGACGTAGAGAAAAATGGTGCGAACAGCAGCGGCCCCGCAGCCTCTTGGTGTCACGCCTTGCGTTGGATGGCTCACAAATCCATATGGAAGCTGCCCTAATCAGGAAATGTCGATTCGATACAATTCTGCAGCGTTATCTTGAAGAATTGCGCGAACATCTGCTTCGTCCAAACCCTCAAACGCTTCCATAAGCTCAACGTCGTCTCTCGGATAAAGACAGGTGGGGTGAGGGAAGTCTGTTTCGAATAAGACGCATTGGCTGCCGAGAAAATCGACGGTGGGTTTGATCGTTGATCGTTCAAACCAAAAACAACCAAAAAACTGTCGCTTAAAGTATTCCGAGGGCAATAACGACAAGCCAGCTAATTCGTTCGGCGCCGTTTCGGCCATCTGATGGTCAAGTATTTCAAGGAAAAATGGCAGCCATCCGACTCCGCTCTCAACCGAAACAAACTTCAACTTGGGGAAGCGCTCAGGAATTCCCGAATAAATCAAATTGCCAATTGTTCGGGCGTTCCCCATAAACAGATTGGCTGACCCGACCGCGAGTTTCCGTTCCTCACCAAACGACGGCCACGGTGCCCGTCCAAAGAAGTCCATGTTGCCCTTGGAGGAACCAATATGAAAATTGACTGGCATGTTGAGATCTGAACATGTCTGCCACACTGAGTCCCAATGGGCTGTCCCCATATCCGGGATTCCTGCTTCTTCAGGGTTCGCGCACGTAACTATCCCTCGAAGCCCGTTTGAATGAGCTCGTTCGATCTCTCTCACTGCCGCCTCTAAATCCCACCAAGGCAGGAGCGCCATACCTAGCACTCGATCTCCAGTGTCGGCTTGGAACTCTGCGAGCGCATCGTTGTAAATCTCGACACTTAGCAGCCGGAGAACATCATCGGGAGATTTGAGAAAATTTTGATTCCCAAAACCAGCAACGTTGGGGTACATGATTTGAGCGTGTATGCCCAAAGCATCGAGCATTGCAATTCGGGCTTCTGGATCAAAACTTGCTCGATGCACGACTTCGTTGTCCATGTCGAAGAAAGCGGTCCCAGTGATCTTTTCTCCCTCAGGATTAATCACAGACGACGCGATGGGCAGGCCAATAGGAATGTCACCATCGAACCACCAGCGGCGCTTGCCGTGGCGTTCCACCATCTGAGGTACACGATCGCGCCACTTGAGCGGCGCCCGGCTAGTCCACAGATCGTATGGCTCGGACCAATGGCTGTCGGCGTCGATGACTTTGAGATCTTCAAAGATCTTGGAGTTCACGCCGGACGCTCACCAAATTCTGGTCGTTCGGTGCGAGTTTTTTTCAGTTCCCAAAAACCGTCGATATCACCCATAGTCATCATTGCGTCCCAAAGCTTGAGGGCATCTTCACCTTTTGGAACTCGAGTGATCACTGGCCCAAATAGACCAACGCGTTCACCATCCGTACGATCCCAAGCAATTATGGGTGTGCCAACGTCGGCGCCTACGAGTGCCAGACCAGCATCCATCCGTTCTCGGATTACTGCATCCCATGATTCGTCTTCGGCAGCGATCGAGTGATCGTCATCTAAACCAACTTGAATCAGAGCGTCTTTTACATCGAAGTCTCTGTCGCCATCATGATGGATGCGGGTAGCTAACTCCCAGTACAGATCAAAAACCTGGTCCTCTTGACCAGCGGCGCGAACTGACTCCATCACCCGCAACATTTTGTGCGTAGCAGCCGTGCTCTCGTAATAGGGGGAATCTTGAGGTGGCTCATTTTTGAAAAGCAGACTGATTGGCTGCCAAGTGATTGACAGATCTCGTTCTGCTGCTACTTCGTCGACAACCCAACGGGCCGTCACCCAACACCATGGTCATATGGGGTCAACCCAAAATTCAATGTTCTTAGCCATAACGGCAGAATAACCCGCTTCTGAGGGGCACTTCAGATGAGTTAGTTAAAGGAATCATTGGTGTGGTGTGGCGCGCGGGTGCTTTCATCCGCGATCATTCCCCTGAACAACAGGGGGACAACGTGAACCTGGGAATGTTGCTTTTCATGCCGGCTTCAATTGCTGGTGAGCAAATAATCCTGATCGACACTTCGACTGAGGCGGATGGAGGGACGGCGCGCGAAGTTACCTACTCTGAACTTTTGGAAAATGTTGGTAAAACCGCCGGCTTACTCACCACGCTTGGGGTGGAGGTTGGGGACCGTGTAGGAATTTTCGCCACGAACAGTGTCGAATGTGTCGAAGCGATCTTTGGTGCAGCGTTCGTGGGTGCCACGGTCGTACCTATGAACTTTCGCGCAGGCGCGGAAGAAGCCGCTCATCTGATGTCCGACAGTGGCATCAAAGTCCTTTTCACCGAAAGTCGATACCAAGATCTGGTTGATGAGAATCGCCCAGACAGCGTTGAGCACGTTTTTATGCTCAACGAGAAGGACTCCTACCCGGCAGCTCGTGATGAAGCCTTCGAACTGCCTGTGCCTGAAGACGTTGACTACGACGGCCTATGTGCCCTTCTATATACGAGCGGGACGACGTCGCTACCTAAAGGCGTAAAGCTGACCAATGGCGCCATCACCGGCTACGTCATGGGAACCAATGACGCGGCAACCGGGGAAGACATGGGTCGAATGGCTCTGGCCGCTCCTCTGTACCACATTGCGGGCGTCACCTCGATGCTGAACGCCTTGTACAGCGGGCGAGTGGTTGTGCTACTCCCTCAGTTCGAAGCGTCGGCATGGATCGAGACGGTGCAACAACACGCTGTCACTCACGCGTTTCTTGTTCCCACAATGTTGGGCCGAGTTATGGAAGCGCCAAATTTCTCCGCGGGTGCCTTCACTGAGATGGAAGCCATCACCTATGGCGCTGCGCCGATGCCGCCCTCAGTTATCCGCAGAGCAATCGGAGAATTTCCACCGAATGTTTCTTTCGCCGGGGCGTATGGACAAACCGAAACTACGTCAACTGTCGCAGTTCTTGACCCTGATGACCATCGGGTAGAAGGTTCTGACGAAGAACAAGCCCTCAAACTGAAGAGGCTTTCGTCGGTAGGTCAGGTGCTTGACGACGTCGAAGTCCGAGTTGTTGATGAACAGGGCACTCCGGTGACCACTGGAACTCTCGGCGAGGTGCAACTGCGAACGTTCCGGGCGATGGACGGATATTGGGGCAATGAAGAAAAGACTCGAGTCACAGTTGACGACGAAGGTTGGGTTCACACTGGTGATCTTGGCTACCTCGATGCAGATGATTATCTCTTTCTCGGTGGTCGCACAGGAGACATGATTATCCGTGGTGGGGAGAACGTGTCACCCGACGAAGTAGAAGCAGTTCTATACGAGAACAGTGCGGTCCTCGAATGCGCTGTCGTAGGCGTCGCTTCGGAAGAATGGGGCGAACGAGTTGTCGCAGCCGCTGTTATTCGTGACGGGAGCGGGGTGAGTGGCGAAGACCTAGTTGCCTTCGCTAAGGCAAAGCTTGCTCCTTTCAAACGGCCGGAAGCGATCCATTTGATGGACGAACTGCCTCGAACTTCGACCGGAAAGTTGCTTCGCAGAGATCTGATTCCCATGCTTGAAGAGTTGGGCATCTAAAGGCAATGACCCGCCTCCTCGTCAGAGGACGGATTCTTACCCTCGATCGTTCCCATCCCGTCGCTTCCAATGTTTTGCTTCGGAATGGTGTAGTCGACGCGTTTGATTTAGATATTCATGACGATGTTGATGTCCTTGAACTTGACGAGGGCGACACTCTTCAGCCCGGGTGGCGGGATGACCATGTTCATCTTCTCTCAACGTTGGCGAGTCGCTGCTCCTTTGATTTATCAGATACGGATTCCATCGATTATCTATTGCAACGCCTGAGTAACGCGCCAACTGGCGAAAATGGTTGGATACGAGCTTGGGGATATGACCCCAGTTTTCTGGCCGAGAAACGCCATCCCACTTCCGACGAGCTCGACCGAGTTACCAAAAGTGTCCCGGCTGTCTTACACGATCGAACTGGACACGTTGCCGTAGTCAACACGGCAGCAGCGAAGGCCCTAGGAGCACAAAGCCACCCCGATGGCATTCTGGTAGAGCGGCAAGATATTTTGGCTCGGACACCCAGACTCGGGCCATCTGACCTGAGAATCTCAGCGCAGGGCCTATTTAGTGAGTGGCGCCGCCGTGGCCTTGTGGCAATCACGGACGCGACCCACACCAATGACCCCAACTCCATTGATGTGTTGGGAGAGATAGGCGACACGCGTGGCGCTCCTCGTATCACAGCGATGGTCGGCGCAGACCGACTCGACGGGTTGCGATATGGACAAATTCGGCGCGGGGTAACAATTGGACATGCCAAGGTGATGCCGGGCATCGAGGGAGCGACAGACCTAGACGAACTCGTACAGGGTGCTCACGACGCGGGCTTTCCTGTGGCGATTCACGTCATGGACATAGACACCTTGGAAGAAGCGTTGCTGGCCTTAGAGGCATCAAGTTCACCGGTAAATACTGTCGACCGATTAGAGCACTGTTCCTTGGCGTTGCCGGAGCAGTTAGACCGCATACGTGACCTAGGGGTCTCGGTTTGCACCCAACCTTCGTTTCTCACTCGTCGCTTGAATAAATACCTTGGGGAACTATCACCTGCAGAACATCAGTGGTTATGGCCACTTGGCTCGCTCACCGAACGAAATATCAAGGTCACTCTTTCCTCTGATTCACCCGTGGTTCCTGCGGATCCCTCAGAGTGGATCGAAGCTTCAGCCAACCGCCCTTTAGGCAATCATGAAGTTATTTCCGAAGAGTCAGCGCAGCGCATGGCAGCGGTGGCGACGATGAAGCCCGGTCTTCCTGCGGACATGTTGGTAATAGCCAATGCTGCTGGTTACCGACCCTTGACCAGTCGGAACTGAGTATTCTCCCGCGCCGGGAAGGAGAGTGACGAGATGTCTGGGCCAATGCACGGAATACGAGTGGTCGAATTAGGACTTTGGGTGGCTGGCCCAGCATGTGGCGGGATCTTGGCTGATTGGGGTGCCGAGGTCATCAAAGTTGAATCCCATGAAGGGGACCCTTTTCGAGGACTTGGGTGGTTGTACGGGGACGACATCAATCCTCCATTTGAGCTGGATAACAGGGGAAAGCGCAGCCTGGCGCTCGATCTGCGAAGCGACAAAGGTTTGGAAGTGATGCATCGCCTTCTCGAAGAAGCCGACGTGTTCCTCAGTAACTACCGCCCTGGAGGTCTCCGGCGTCTTGGTTTGGACCATGAGACGCTGACCAGCCGTTATCCCCGACTTGTCTACGCGAGCGTTACCGGTATGTCTCTCCGAGGAGCAGAGGCCGATCGGCAGGCTTACGACATTGGGGCGTTTTGGTCCCGTTCAGGCATCGCCCACGCACTGAGTTCGGGGGGTGATACCCCTCCAGTGCAGCGAGGTGGAATGGGTGACCACATGACTGGGTTAGCGGCCGCAGCGGGGGTTTCAGCTGCTTTATTCCACCGAGAAAAAACAGGCGAAGGGCAACTTGTTGAGACGTCTTTAATGCGTATTGGGACCTACATGCTTGGTTGGGATCACAACGTCACCGCGACGGGCAGAAAAGACATAGTGGTGCGGAGCCGAGATGAGCAACCAAATCCGCTCATTAATTGTTATCGGTGCGCTGACGGAAAGTGGCTGTGGATGCTTGGACTTGAAGGAGAACGTCATTGGCCTCAAGTGGTGGACGCGCTTGAAGTTAGTGAATGGCTTGACGACGCGCGGTTTTTGACCATTGAAACGCGCATGGAGAATACCGCTGCGCTGACTGCTGAAATTGACAGTGTTCTCGCGACGAAAGAAAGAGAAGAGTGGGGCCGAATATTCGATATGAAGAATGTTTGGTGGGCGCCAGTCCAATCCAGTCTTGAACTACTGAATGATCCACAAAGTCGGGCCGCTGGATGTTGGGTACAGGTCCCAACTGGAGACGGAGAGACCGTCGAAATGGTTGCGTCTCCAGTTGATTTTTCAAAAACGGGTTGGTCCGCTCGTGATAGCGCGCCCGTGTTGGGTCAACACACCGAACTCGTTCTACTTGAACTGGGTTTGGATTGGGACGAAATCGAAGATCTCAAGAACTCGGGAGCAATTCCGTGACCGATACGGCATTGGAGTCACTCCTTGTCGTGGAAACGGGAGACTCGGTAGCAGGCGCGTACGCAGGAAAACTGTTCGCGGACTACGGCAGCGAAGTTCATCTTGTGGGCGGAGATCCGCCCTTACTGGGGCGAAACTTTTTTGACGCTTCGAAACACAGAAGTGGTCCCGACTTATTGAGTGACGCGGACATCGTTATCCAATCGAGCAGCACAGGTCCGATTGAGTCGATGTACGAACCGTCACTTCCTCAACAAATTGTTCTTCGGATTTCACCATTCGCGTCATCAGGCCCATACGCAACATGGCGATCAACGGACCTCGTAGACGCCGCGATTGCTGGACACCTGCGTTTGAGCGGCAGCCCAACCCGCGAACCACTGAACGGCGTCCCCGATATCACCCACATGGCAGCTGGAATTACCGGTTTTATTGGAGCGCTAGCTGCATTAATGACGCGGGCCCGAACAGGTCGCGGTCAGATTGTTGAAACGTCTCATCAAGAAGTTGTCGCTGCCTTGCATCAGTTCAGCCTTCTTCGCTACACCCACAACGGTGCAATTTTAAATCGAATGGGAAATCGGTACAGCGGTCCAGGAACTCCAATCGGAGCATATGAATGTGCCGATGGGTGGATCGGTTTAGCGATCGCCCAAATTGACCAGATGGAACGACTCCTGGAAGTCACGGGTCTCACCTACCTCCTCGACCGCGACGAAGTTGACACGATCTACGACGTCATGACCAATCAAGAGCTTCTCGACGAAGCACTTATCCCATATTTAAGAACCCAAGCCCGAACGGACCTGGTTGAACTTTTCCAAGCGTTACGGCTCCCTGTGGCGCCTATTTCGACGATGGACGATCTGTTAGCTGATCCACATTTGGAGGATCGAAATTTTTGGGAATCAGATACCGACGGGGTACGACTACCTGGGCCCCCCTTTCGAATAAGTGATCACAAATGGTCGATCGGACCAAAACAAAAGAAACCTTCTCATAGGTCAGGCGACGAGCCACTTGAGCGCCTGAAGGACGGGCCACTCAGCGGAATTCGAATAGTAGATATGACACGGGTGTGGGCTGGGCCACTCGCAGCGCGAATACTTGCTGACTTGGGAGCTGAAGTCCTGATGACTGAGGTTCCGTGGACGCGCACGCCGCTTGAAGTCCCACAAAACCTTGTTGATTCGACTCGCTACTTTCCAGATGACGACCCGGGGGATCAACCTTGGAATCGAAACGGCTTTCACAACAAATACGCGATTAACAAGCTGTCCACCGTCATCGAATTAGACAAGGCGGAGGGCAGAGAATTGTTCGCTGCCTTAGTTCCGAAAGTGGATGTAGTCATAGAGAATTACGCGCCCCGAGTAATGCCGAACTTTGATTTAAGTGAAAGTGCGCTCAGGGAACTCAACCCAGATCTGACGTATGTCACGATGCCTGGGTATGGGAGATCAGGTCCAAATAGCGACTGGGTTGCATATGGTCCAACGATTGACGGTCATGCGGGTCACACCGCGCTGACCGGATACCGGAACGAAATTCCATGGAAATGCGGTATTGCGTGGCCTGACCCCACTGCGGGCTTACACGCTGCCGCTGCTTCGATCGTTGCGCTCCTTGATCGACAATGTTGTGGAACGACGGGCCAAACTGTCGAAGTAGCCCAGGCAGAGACAGCGATCAACATGATCGGTCAGCATGTTGTCGCCTTTCAACTTGATGGCCCTCGTAAGAGGTGGGGTAACCGCCGTCCTGGACGTGCCCCTCAAGGGGTGTATCCCTGCAAAGGTCAAGATCGATGGATAGCTATCTCCGTCGTAGATGATGCTTCCTGGTTAGGTCTGTGCGAAGTAGCTGGTTGGAGTGACCTCAAGCAACTCGACGTTGACCAAAGGTGGGAACGTCATGACGAACTAGACGCCCGGTTGGCTTCATTCACAGTTGACCAACAGGATCGGTCGCTGATGGTGGCTTTGCAGACAGCGGGAGTGCCTGCTGGGGCGGTTTTTGATGCGGCTGATGTGGTGAATGACCCGCAATTGCAAAGCCTTGGGTTCTTTGTTCCTCTTTCGCACCCGGTGGCAGGCACACACGTATGGCCGCGCTTCGCCGCTCGGCTGGAACTGACACCCGCTACCATGCGCCGGGCGGCGGGAACCATGGGTCAGCACAACGAGTACGCGGCCCTCGAACTGGCCGAGTTAAGTCGTTCGCAATACGAGACTCTGTTGAAACAAGGGATTGTTCGCACCGAACCACCCAGGTAGTTCATGAATCTGAAAGCGCAACTGCGCCTCAAATCATGATTTGAGGCCGCACAAACTCAACCATCTCGTCAATGGCGTCCGCGGCTTCTTGGAATAAGCCCACACATGCGTGCCACACGTGAAACATCTCAGGCCACACTCGTAACTCAACGTCCACGCCCGCAGCGTTTGCCTTTTCTGTGAAGCGTTCACTGTCGGAGAGAAGCACCTCTTCGTCACCAACTTGAATGAGAAGAGGTGGGAGCCCTTCCAGATTTGCTTCAAGTGGTGAAGCAAGTGGGTCGTCAATGGAGGCATCCCCAAGAAACAAGTCGCGCATTGTTGGCATGCCTATTGCCGAGATCGAGGAATCATTTGCTTCGTTCGTCACCATAGTTTCGCCAGTGAAACTCATATCTAGCCACGGAGAAATCATCATTGCTGCTGCTGGGAGCTCTATCTGTTGATCGCGAAGCGCAAGGAGGCACGCGGCAGTAAGCCCACCCCCGGCAGAATCGCCCGCGAGAGCGATCTTTCCTGGGTCATACCCTTGGTCCACAGCCCAGTTATAGGACGTAACGGCGTCGTTGACTGGGGCAGGATGAGGATGCTCAGGCGCTAGGCGGTACTCGACTGACAACACTTGACACCCAGAATGTAAGGCGAGATGTCCAGTTAAATTTCGGTGACTGGCAATCGAACCCCCGACATAACCGCCGCCGTGAAAGTAAACGATTAAGTTGTCGCCCGTCGCTCCATCAGGTGTCTGCATCTCTGCTGGAATCCCGGCGGCATCAACCATGGTGCCGACCACCTGATTGGGCAGAGCTCGAGCCGTTGCGTCCTGGTTCGCTCTGAACTTCTCGACATTCACCGGGCGATCGCTGTGGACTAGTCGCGAAGCGATGATGTCTCGTATCCGATGGTATTCCGGACTTGCCATGAGATGACTCCTGACCTCAGGTCTGTGCATGACTGACGATAGTCCCACTAGATTCGCGCGTTCTTAACTCCAATGGGGGAGCAATGCTTCTAAATGACAAAGTGGCGATCGTCACTGGTGGTGGATCTGGAATAGGTGAAGCCACCTCGGACCGTTTCGCGCGCGAGGGAGCAGCTGTCGTAGTTGCAGATCTGCGCATGAGAAAGGCCGAAGCCGTCGCAACAAGGATCAATGAAAATGGTGGACACGCGATTGCAGTTGAGGTCGACGTTTCAATCCCAGAGTCGGTCGCTGCGTTAGTTGACACCACCGTGTCACAGATGGGGCGTCTCGATGTCATGTTCAATAATGCGGGAACACTGAGACCTGGAACGGTGGTAGAACTCGACGTCGACGATTGGGACCTCGTAATGGGGGTCAATGTTCGATCGGTCTACCTGGGTGGCAAATACGCGATTCCAGTCATGCTGGACTCAGGGGGCGGCTCAATCATCAATACCGCTTCAATCTCGGGGCTACATGGAGATGGCGGCGCAGTTTCCTACGCAGCAAGTAAAGCGGCTGTTATCAATTTGACCCGAGCAATGAGTACAGATCATGCCGCAGACGGCATCCGTGTCAATGCAATTTGTCCAGGAACGATTGAAACACCCCCAGTTCAAAGAATGATGGCGGACCCCGCCGCGTTGCAAGCAAATTTACGAGCCCACGCTGTCGGTCGATTGGGACGCCCCGAAGAGATCGCGAACGTAGCGGCTTGGCTTGCTAGCGAAGAAGCGTCATTTGTGACTGGCGAAGCTGTAGTCGTTGATGGCGGCCTTCGAGCGCAATCCCCGTTAGGTCGTTTGGCTGACCCCCGACCCGAACACTTGAGGTGAAAGTATCTGACGAGCAACCAAAGCCAATGAGGTACGAACTCCGCTAGTAAGCCAAACTCCTTCGGTGATGGATACCCCAGGTCGAGGCCGACCCGAAGACCTCTCTTCTAAAGAAGTTGAGAACGCGCTCGGGTACCCCAATTACCGGCGTCTGTGGATCAACAACCTTATTTATATGTTTGTGAGCAACGGCCAACGCTTCGCTATCGGCTGGTTGGTACTAGACGGACTTGGAGGTAACGAAACCCGTCAAGGTATGGCGGTATTCATGTTGGGGATCCCCGTCGCCTTCATCGTGATGCAAGCCGGAGTGTTAGCGGACCGCGTGGACCGACGCTCATTGTTGATAAGCAGCCAATCAGGGTTGCTTCTAGTCGTGTTCGCAACCCTAATTTTGCTCGGTTTAAATCAACTCACCTATCCCTGGGTGCTTTTCCTTTGTGTTCTGTCCGGAGTAGCTCAGGCATTTGGTCACCCCGTTCGACAAGCCCTTATCCCACTGCTGGTTCCAGAGCACCTGCTTATGAATGCTGTCGCGCTTAACGCGCTGGCAATGACTAGCAGCATGATCCTCTCGGCACCCCTAGTGAAGATTGCCGGCGACTTATTCGATTTCGAAGGTGTGTTCGGGTTGCAGTTGGTGTTGCTTGTTGTCGGGCTTTTCGTGCTTCGACGTTTAGAAACGCCCCCTGTTACCAAAAGCCCCAAACGTCGACTGATCCAGGAGGCTGCATCGGCGTTTCGCCACGTCGTGAACGACCTTCGGCTGCGTGTTCTCTTTCTGTTGCTTGCCGTTGCATCAATCAGTGTCAACGCCGCTGTGATGGTCACGATGCAAGCAAAAGTCAAAGAAGAACTTCAGCGCGATAGCGGCGATATGGCCTATCTGTTGGGGGTCATGGCGGTGGGCATTGCGATCACATCAGTTTTTGTTATGCGAAAAGGAGACATGAAGCGCAAAGGCGGGAAATTTCAGCGAGCAATGATGTGTGGTTCTGCCCTAGTGATTGGCATGGGCCAGGTTTCCTCGTTCGGCGTGCTGCTTATCCTTTTCTTCTTGATGGGGCTTGCCGGTGGCTTCTTCATCACCATGAACCAGGGACTTATCCAATCGGCGACACCCAGAGACCTCATGGGTCGCGTCATGGGTTTGTACCTACTCGTGCAGTTCGGATTGATGCCTATTGGTGCGTTAGGGCTCGGATGGGCTGCTACGGCAGTCGGAGCGGGGAACGTGGTCTCGGTATGTGGTGCTGTGGCCCTGCTCATAGTTAGTTGGACCCACCTAGGGTTTTCGACTATCCGGAACCTGGACTAGCGTCGAATGCCTTGGGCGGGGTGACGAACGTGATCCATTCAATTAATGCATCGATAATTGACGCAAACTGGGCACCTTTAGTTGTTCCGCCGCCGTACGACTCCATGAGCGTTGAAGAACGGCAAGAGCATTTGAGCGAGAACCCACACTCATTTCTTCACGTCACCCGCTCAGCAGACGCTAGTCATGGGCACCCGACGGAACATCAACGTCTCGCAAATGAGGGTGCTGCAGCGCTGACTCAATTAATTTCTGAAGGGGCGTACTCAGACCCGACTGAGCCCCATTTGTTTTTACAAAAAATTGAAACTGACGGCATTATCCAACGTTCCGTTATTGGTGCGATCAACCTTGGTGAAGAAATGCTGCACGCGCACGAAGATGTTCACCCGGGTCGGGTTCGTGCGTTGGCGGCTCATTTCCGTCAGGTTCAATCAATGTCGAGCCCGGTGGTCGTCACATCGCGCGATGAGAACTTGGACCTTCGCCCTTTCGAAGAATCCGGCCACACAACACCCATCAGAGATTTCACAGCAATTGACGGCACTCGGATCACTCTGTGGAAAACAGACATCGATTTGGGAGCCCTTACCTCCCCCCTGTACATCATTGATGGCCATCATCGAGTTGCTGCCGCGAACGAAGCTCGATTTGAACGAGTCCTCGTCGCGTACGTTCCTCCCTCAGAGTTGCACCTAGGTAGCTTCGACCGCGACGTAGACGAACTTGTGATTTTGCCGCGGCGCGTCGTGAGCAGACTTTCTCAATGGTGCGATGTTCACGAAG
Source organism: Acidimicrobiales bacterium (assembly GCA_014239555.1). GTDB lineage: Bacteria > Actinomycetota > Acidimicrobiia > Acidimicrobiales > Poriferisodalaceae > UBA2110. The sequence continues at coordinate 238,163 of JAAZYR010000002.1, read as the reverse complement.
TCGCTTCGCGCGAATTGGCTGAGTCAACGGAGAGAGGTGTGCTGGGGTTGGGACTTGGCGATAAATGGTTTACAGCTCGACGGAAAGACAACAGCGGACTCGATGCCGAATTCCTCCACACGACCCTTCTTCCGGAGCTTTTCGACATCCACAGTGCGGATGATCAGCGGCTGTCGTACCGGCCCGCTGGCATGGGGCAACGCACCGGGCCGGTAACCGTGTGCCTGCCCCCTGCTGAGCTGGAGGACGTATTCCGTTCTGCTGATTTAGGGCAAGTTATGCCTCCCAAATCCACGTACTTTCTTCCCAAAGCACGCTCGGGCGTGTTGGTTGTTTCCTGCTGACCTGGCCGATTCTAAATTCCGAATAAGTTTCGGGCGTTATCACCGATAAACGCGCGCCGGTGCTCGGCTGGAAACATCGCTACTAAATCATTCAAATCATGAACGTATTCCGGTGTGTGATCGGCATGAGGAAAATCTGATGCCCATAAAAATCGGTCATAACCGAATCGCTCAGCGAGCGACGGGATGGTCCGTTCGTCGGGATCACAACTGATCCAGACCTGCCGCATGAAGTACTCGCTGGGTTTCATTTCGAGGGGAACTCTCGACCCCACGAAGGTGTGGGCGTAGACAGCATCGATCCGATCCAGCCAATAACCGATCCAACCACCTCCAGATTCGAGTACCAAAACCTTTAGTTCTGGGAACTTGTCAAAGACTCCATAGTCAAACATGGTGGTGAACTGGTGGCGCACACCATCCGACGCAGTTACCGAGGCGGTGAGTCGGAGCTGTTTGACATGTTCCCAGGTGCCCATTCTTGCGCCCTTGGTCCACTGAGGTTCAAACGTCGGATGTATCGCGAAAGGAACACCCAGTTCCTGCGCTGTCGCAAATACAACGTCATTATCAGGATGACCCAGCGGGATCGCTCCATGAGTAAACGGAGCCACATAACAGCCCTTGGCGCCATCATCGACGGCCCTTCGAAGTTCAGCGGCAGCAGCGGCAGGATCGCTTAAAGAAAGATGTGCAGTTGGGATGAGCCTATTTCCACTGTCACGACAAAAATCGACCACCCACCGGTTGTACGCACGCGTGTAGGCCTGGCTCAGTTCTGGATCCTCTAACTCCGCCTCCCAAAGCAAACCAACTGTCGTGTAAATAATCGCTGCGTCAAGATTTTCCGCGTCAAGAACATGAAGACGTTGCGTTGGATCCATAGAGCCGAAAGGAGCTTCGTGTAGATAGGTACGATCAGGGTTGCGTTGAATGTCTGCCAGATCAGCAGCGCCCATGGCCCCCAAGGTCGCAGGAAAGCCTCTTCGACTCATAGTGCTCCGCTGCCCACCGATCTCCAATTCCTCTAGACCGTTCTCGTCAACGCGGATTCGGAGAGCCCGATCCTTGAATTTTGATTCCAAATATTCGTCCCACAAGTCAGGAGGCTCAAGGATGTGACCGTCGGCGTCGACGGCACCCTCGTGCTCAACCCGGTGAACTTCATGCATCTCTCGACGGGGCAGTCCCTCACGTTGAATTGTCGTCGCCATCATCGCCTCCTGTATCTCTCGGTCATTCTTTCAGAGAGATGCCTCAGCGGGCTGAGGCACCTCCGTCAACTGTCAAAGTGGTGCCGCTGATATGGCTAGCCCGGGGTGACGCCAGAAACGCGATCACATCAGCGCATTGTTCCACTGTGCCAGGCGCTGGGTCATCTGGAATGAGTTCCTCCCAGCGATCTTCGTCACCTAATTGATCAATAGCCTCGCGTCGCAAAATATCTCCCATGCGATCGGTCACAATTAAACCAGGGTTAACAGCTAGTACCCGCACGCCCTTTTGAACGCTACGACTCCCGAGCGCCGCCGTGAGTCCCACGAGTCCGCTGTTCCCAACCGCCCCTGCGATATAGGAAGGCTGAGGTCGAACTGCAGCGGCGCCAATCACGTTTAATATGACCCCACTTCCACGTGCCTCCATAGCGGCGTACACCTCTCGACAGAGATTGATGTATCCGAAAACTTTCAGATCCCACGCTTCTCGCCATCGACGTTCGTTAATTGTCGAGATGTCACCGGCTGGGATTGCACCGGCGTTGTTAATCCAAATGTCGACTTCACCAGCGGCGTCAACTAAGGCTCTTTGATCTTCGCTCGCTGAAAGATCGACTGAATGTGTCAATACGTCAACGGTTCCGGCTGCCTCAAGAATGAAAGCTTTGGCATCTCGAAGCGTTTCCTCGTTCCGGGCTGCCAACTGAACATGGCAACCCTCACGGGCTAAAGCGATTGCGCAACCCAACCCAATGCCCCTGGAGCCGCCCGTAATTACGACTCTTTTATCTCTCAGTTCAAGGTCCATAACCGGACCGTAGTTCGGTCAACGAGCACAAACCCCCGCGATTGGGCGACAATGCAGGTCCAGAGGGAAGGAAAAGCGATGAGCGGAACACTTGAATCGAAGGTCGCAATTGTCACAGGGGGAGCGAGCGGGATGGGTTTAGCCACCGTCCAAAGATTCCTTGACGAAGGCGCTTCGGTCATTATTGGCGATCTAAATGCTGATAACGGACGTAACGCGTTAGAGACCTTCAACGCCGCAGGCCACGGAGACCGAGTCCGTTTCACTACGACAGACGTTTCAATAGAAGATGATGTCGCAGCTATGACCGAGATGGCCGTTGATGCATTCGGACGCCTTGACATCGTATTTAACAACGCAGGCATCGGGGGGGCGTTCGGTCCGATAACTGAACTTGATGTTGACGATTGGGACACGACGTTCCATATCCTTGTCCGCTCGGTATTTCTCGGCGTCAAACACGCGGCTCGAATCATGATCAACCAAGGCGACGGTGGATCGATAATTAACACAGCATCAATCGCGGGCATGGGAGGCGGAGCGGGACCTCAGGCCTACTCAGCAGCGAAGGCAGCCGTGGTGAATCTGTCCAAAACCACAGCAGTCGAGCTAGCGGCGCACAACATTCGGGTAAACGCAATATGTCCCGGAGTTATCTTCACGCCCCTCATGCACAGCGGAAATGAAGAACAGGCCGAGGAAGTTATTGCCGATATTCAGCCCTTAGGTAAACGCGGAGAAGGGTCCGATATCGCAGGGATGGCATTATTCCTTGCAGGAGACGATTCAGTATTTGTGACCGGCCAAGAACACATTGTGGATGGAGGGCTCTTAGCAAACGGACCTCGTCTAGTAGGTCGTCTCCATAACTCTCGAAACCTGCATCGAATGAGCGGTATGGCATTCGGTACTAGCGGCCAGACAGCAACTTTTAGACGGTTGTAGACAGTGAAGAGAACACGAGTTTCCCCGTAGACATCTACTGGTTGAGGGAACTGCGGTGATCGGGGTGAGCGATACTTGAGAGAAGGTCTGCTCGTTCCGCGAGCGTTTTCCCCCTCAATTCGACCGCCCCGTATTCGGTCACCACAACATCGGCAAGGTAGCTAGGCAAAGTCGTCGGCGCGTCGTCTGCCAAACGACGAACGATTCTTGAAACGGCACCGTTCGCGGCAGTAGACGGCATAGCCATTATCGACCTGCCCCCCGTTGCGATAGAAGCGCCAAAAGCGAAATCAGGCGCACCGCCTGGCCCTGAGATAAAACGGCCGTTAACAAACTCACTATTGACGGCACCGTCCAAAGCCATTTCAACAGTGGATTGCAATGCCACAAAATTTCGGATCGACGCCATTCCGGGAATTCCGTGGGTGTAAGCGCCACGTGCCAATCGAACTGTCGCATTGTGATCTACCCAGTCGTAGAGTCGCCTCGTTCCCATAATTTCTGCTGCTACCGAAACGCCTTCATCACATCCCTTGTGAAGGTTGTCGATAGCACCGCACTCGACAAGCTCGACGCAAGCATCATTAATCATTCCCCCATGCAGTCCCAGGTTTTTGCGAGTTCGCAAGCTGGATAGAACGGCATCTGGCACTGCGCCAATACCAAACTGAAGAGTGGAACCATCCGGTATAAAAGGGCTTACATGCTGAGCGATGGCCTCTGAGGTCGGGTCAATAATTGCGGGCTGAAGTTCGGACAAAGGTTCGTCAATTTCGACGAGGAAGTCGAAGTTTTCAATGCGACACTCTCCGTCTCCGTGGACATAAGGCATCTGCGAGTTGATCTGACCGATCACCAATGGTGTCTCTGCAAGCAGCGACACATGACCCCCCACTCCAGTACCCAAACTGCAGTCGCCGCTCTGGTTTGGGGGACTGACCTGACAAACCACGACATCCGCCGCCAATGGTCCGCCGGGTGCGCAAATTCCATCGAGATCGGAATACCGGCCTGGAACAATCCCGAATTCGGAGTGATCAAGAACATCGCGAATCGCGCCGGTGGGTTGCAGCGTTAACCATCGAAATGGCTGACCAAGATGGTCTATGGGTGCAGGCCGTTGCAACAAGAACGCAGAAACAAACTCAAGACTCTCGAACGTGTCACGCCGGTCATCTATTCCAACTAGCAACCCGTATGGGCACCCTGAACCCTGGGCGACAAATACCCGGCCGTGATCCGGAATCGCGCTAACAGCCTCGTCAATGCTGACGGATTTACCTTCACGCTTAGCTCTCATAACAACTCCTGACGATTTCAGTCAAGTAAGGAGCGACTGATCACGACGTCTTGGATCTCAGTAGCGCCGTCTACGTAATGGGTCAGTCGAGCCGCGGCGAGATGGCGGGGGAGTGGATGGTCTCTCTTCGCTCCGTTTGCTCCCATCACCTGCATGCATGAAGCAATTCCGTTCTCAGTCGCACGTGTCGAGAATTTTTTTGCATGCGCCGCTTCTACCGCTGCGGTGCCACCTTCCTGCAAAGTCAGAGCGGCGCGATAGGTGAGAAGGCGTGATGCTTCAAGGTCGGTAGCCACGTCTGCCAGCCTGAAACGGACACTCTGTAAATCAGCTAGCCGGCTACCAAAGGCAAGGCGACCACGAACGTAATTTGAGGCGGTCGTGAGTGCGGTTCGAAGCATTCCACAACACATCGCTCCGACTAATACCCGTGCCAAGTCGATTCCCTCCATAGCGGCACGAAAACCCTGTCCGACAGGCTGAAATATTGACTCTGCTGACACCCGACAGTTATTAAAAAGAATGCTGTTAGCACCCAACCCATGACCACCTAACAACTCATAACCCGGTGTCTTAGTCACTCCGGGAGAGTTGGCGTCAATCAAGAAGGTAGCAATGCCTCGGTGGCCGAGCGAGGAATCCGTCTGGGCGTAAACGGACAGCACATCGGCGTCCGTGCCATTAGTGACCCATGCCTTTTCACCATTGAGGAGCCATTCATCCCCGTCGTTGGTTGCAGCTACAGCTATTGCGGCCGCGTCAGACCCCACGTCAGGCTCGGTCAACAAAAATGCGCCAACCAAACTGCCGTCCACGAGCCCCGGTAGAAAGCGTTCGCGGAGCGCCCCTTTAGGTTGACGTCCTACCGCTCCAGCCAAGTTGTTGTGGCAAACCAAAGAGAAAGCAATAGAGAAGTCAACGGCGGCTATTTCCTCCAACACGCGTGCTAGCCCAAGAACACTGATGTCTTCCCCGCCATCATCAGATGGCACCAGTAGTCCGGTAAGTCGGTTCTGGCCGGCGCTGTCGAGTGCTTCCCTTGCGAACCGGCGTTCGGTTTCCCATGTCTCAGCTCTGGGTGCAACAAAGTCTTTCGCCCAAGCTTGAGCGCGCTGAACAGCTTCAACGTCACCATCGTTTAGAGCTGCGTTGTCATCTGATTCCACGTGTGGAGGGTAGCGCTGTCGGCGATCTCTAATCCTGCTCGATGGCGGAAGTCGAACAATCCTCGTGAAATGGACGATGACTGAAAGGGGTTACTAAATAGCCACCGGTCCTCCGTTCCGCCTAGTCGTCAACGTGTTCTGTTCGGACCATTCGAGTCGGGGTGTACACCATTACTATTTTGCCGTCCTGATTGAACACCTCGTTGCGAGTGGTCACAATTCCTCGATCTTGTTTTGAGGTCAGCCTTGCCGCGGTCACTTCGGCCACGACTTGGAGGGTGTCATTAACGAAAGTCGGTCCTTTAACTTGCACATCTGCACCTAAATAAGCCATGCCCGTCCCGGCAATAGCTCCTCCGCTGATGATCAAGCCTTCCGCTATCGACATCACCAAACTTCCAGGAACAAGACGCCCCGAGTACCCAGCACGTTCTGAACCTGTTGCGTCCAGAAACAAACCTTCAACGAAACCGAACTGTGTGGCATAAACAACGAGATCCGTTTCTGTCACAGTGCGCCTTGAAGTGCTCCAACGCTTTCCGATGGGAACCTCGCTAAAAGTCCATCCACGGTGTGGCCTCGGTGGTAGGTCGCCAATCATCGAATCCTCCATTGTGTTACTTCTGGTGACCGTAGTTCGCTAATTAGGCGCTTCCCCCCATTCTCCGCCTACCATCAGGATGTTGCTTTATTAAGGGGAGGGAGTTCGATGGCAGACGATCGTCGCACCCATCGTTCGCACGTCAGCTACATCGATAAATCGCGTGGCTATTACGGAGCCCAGGGTTACCCGCAGGCATATCAATGGGCATACCATCAGGAGGTGCCGTTTGCGGCGCTTGAAAAACCGTTAGCTGAGTCTCGGATCGGACTCGTCACTACATCGTTTTTTGAGCGGAAGGTAGCTGTAGCAGGTGGTGGAACAAAAGAGCCCTACGCGGCACGTTGCGATGATGCATTGGGAGGCCTCTACAACAAAGACCTCTTCTGGGATAAAGACAACACACACACTGACGACTTGGACACCTACCTGCCTATCAATCGTCTGAGGGAATTTGCCGCCCGAGGCAGAATCGGTTCACTCGCCGACCGGTTCTATGGCGTGCCTACTGATTACAGTCACAGACGAACCAGCCGTAGGGACGCACCGCAAATACTTGAATTTGCCAGACAAGACGAGCTTGACGCCGTTGTCCTTGTCCCACTCTGACCTGTTTGTCACCAGACCGTGAGTCTGGTCGCCCGCCATCTTGAAGAAGCCGGTCTCCCTACCGTGGTGGTCGGTAGTGCAAGAGACATAGTCGAAGAGTGCGGTGTAAGTCGCTTTGTGTTCTCCGACTTTCCCCTAGGAAATCCAGCCGGTAAGCCCGGAGACGTCGAGATGCAGACAACCGTCACTGGAATGGCCTTAGACCTCCTCGAGCGTGCCTGGCAGCCCCGAACCACAACGCAGACACCTTTTGTATGGGATGCCGAGTCCAATGATGGTTGGCGGCAGCACTTCATGAAAGTTGACGACTCGAACAGGACTGCTCTCGCATCTGCGGGAGATCAACGGCGCGCCGCCCAAGCGAATGCCAAAGCTGATGGTGCGGGTAGGGGCTGACGCGCGTGGCAAAAGGTGAACGGGGCGCCCGATTGGAGGGCGCCCCAGAGCCGCACAGGATGATCCCCGCAACGGGCGGAGTCCACGTCGCGGCCGATATTTACGGTGATTCTGGTCCACTCGTGATCTTGCAACACGGTGGCGGACAAACGCGTCACGCATGGAAGAGCGCGGGTCAGATGTTGGCCGATGCTGGCTACCAAGCAATCAGTCTTGACGCCAGAGGACACGGGGACAGCGAATGGGCTCCCGATGGTGATTACTCAACTGACGTGCTTGTTGATGACCTCGTTGCCGTCACCGAACATTTTGGACAAAAACCCATTCTTGTTGGTGCCTCAATGGGAGGCGGTACGTCTTTGACGGCCGTAGGTGAAGGACGCGTTGACGCAACCGCATTGGTGTTGGTCGACACTGCGCCTCGGATCGAAATATCCGGCGTGCGGAAGATCAGAGACTTCATGGGTCAAGCACCGGACGGGTTTTCATCTCTTGACGAAGTAGCCGAAGCGATCGCGAACTATCAACCGCACCGGAAGCGACCGCGCACGCTAGATGGTCTCGCAAAAAACGTGCGTTTATGGCCTGATGGTCGGTACCGGTGGCATTGGGATCCAGAATTTATGCAACGCAAAAGATCAATAGCTGATCGGATACCGCGTCAAGAAGAGGCTGCAAGAAATGTTCGATGCCCGTCCTTGTTGGTTCGGGGAGGACTCAGCGACGTGCTTTCAGAAGAGGGCGCCAATGCCTACATAAAACTCGTACCTCATTCTGAGTATGAAAATGTTGGCAATGCTGCTCATATGGTGGCGGGTGACCGTAACGACATCTTTGTAGCGGCGGTACTCAAGTTTCTCTCTAGCGTTGCGCCGGCAAAATAGATGAGGTCTCGAAACCCGTAGATGCCTTATGGACGAAGCGACGCGCATCCTCACATATGCATGCATCGACTATGAGATCGTGGGTATTCCCCAAAGTGTCGAGCCAAGTGAGCTAGTGACAGAGATCTTCGAGTCCATGGGGGCATTAATTGTTGACCACGAAACGTTCTTCGTTGGTTGTTTCGAGGATCCCGCAAATGCAGTAGAAGCTGCCGTGATTGCCCAATGGCGAACTCAACGTGAGATCAACGACCCTGGTCGAAAGATGCGCATCGGCATACATCTCGGCGACCTTTCGCAAGCTTTGGCGGTGTTGGGATGTTCGAACGGCAACCAGATTGTTTTTTCGGGGCAGATCGATGACGTTACAGGTGGAACTCTAGATGCGCGACCCATGGTCCGGGCTCAGCTCTGGCCCGACGGCGAACCGGTGCAATTGTGGTTATCAACCGACAGCCGCCCCGACATTGATGGTCGACCCTTACAACTTCCGGCATAGCGCAACTATTCGTCAAGACAAACGAACGGAAGTAGCTTTTGAAGCACTCACGAAAGTAGGAGAAGCATCATGCCGACCGACGCTCGAGTGGTGGTTGTCCCCGAAGAACAGAATCAACCGCTCGAAGTAATCGATGTAAGCCTTCCTGATCCTGCACCACATCAGGTGGTAGTGCGACAGTTCGCCTCGGGAATTTGCCACAGCCAACTTCACGTCATTCACAATCCTCGACCGGCGCCTGTTGTTCTGGGTCACGAATCAACAGGCGAAGTTGTTGCTGTCGGAACGTCGGTCGCAGATCTACAACCGGGAGATACCGTGATGGTGACTTGGGTGCCCAAAGACCAAACCCAGGCTCGCCGTCAAGGAGCTCCTGCCAGTGTCGATCTCCCCGATGGCCGCACTGCGACAAGTAGCAACGTTTTCACTTGGGCGACGCACGCCATCGCTGACGAGATGTATGTGGTGAAGGTCCCATCCGACATTGATCGCGAAGCAAGCAGCATCATCGGATGCGCGGTGATTACCGGCGCCGGCGCGGTGCTACACACCGCAAAAGTTCAAAGCGGCGACAGCGTCGCCATAATTGGCGCCGGAGGTGTCGGTCTCTCGGCAGTAGCCGCCGCTGCGCACCTTGGTGCCGACCCAATCATTGCTGTCGACTTGGATGACGACAAGCTTGACTTTGCCAAAAAATTTGGAGCCACCCACGGTGTGAATGCTTCACAAGTCGATCCCGTTGCAGCCGTACGAGACCTAACTGATATTGCCAACCAGTTCGACGTCTTGCGACAACCTATAGCTGGAGTCGACTACGCGTTTGACTGCATCGGGCACGCATCCACGATGCGACAAATATCTGAAATGACTCGCAGCGGCGAGTTCGGGCAATCTAAAGGTGGAACCGCTGTGCTGGTAGGGGTACCACAGACTCCAATCGAACTGGACAGTCGATATATGTTTCTCGGCGAACGCTCCTACATCTGCAGTCTGGGCGGTTCGTGTGCACCAGGAGAAGACTTACCTCGGTTCATTGATTGGCACCGTAAAGGCATCCTCGACCTCGATGCTTTAGTCACTCAGCGCTATTCGATAGACGACATTGGGCGAGCGGTTGACGATCTAGAGAATGGTCGCGTCGCGGGACGCTCAATATTGGTGTTTGATTAAACCGATGACTGCAAACAGCGAAGGGGATGTACCGAGTCTTGAAGTTCTCGAAAGTCGTGCTCAAATCTTTCTGCGAAGGCCCGAAAAACGAAACCGCTTAGGTCCCCCAGACTTAGAGGCCGTAATGGCTCATTTGGCGGCTGTGGAGGCCGACCCGTCGCTACGTAGTTTGACGATCGAAGCTCACGGCCCATCTTGGTGCTCCGGCTATCACCTAGGGGCACTCGCCCAAGGAGACCGACCAAAGTTCGGATTTGGTGAAGTGTGTGACGCTTTAGCGAAAGTGGCAATACCCACGATTGCGGTCATCAACGGCAATGTGCACGGGGGAGGCACCGACCTGGCCCTTGCCTGCGACATGAGATTGGCAGCGAGCCACGTTGCCCTGGCTATGCCAGCTACCCGAATAGGGCTGCAGTACTACGCGACGGGGTTACAAAGATTCGTTGAACGTATCGGCCCTTCCGCCACAAAACGTATTTTCTTGACCGGAGAGACGATAAGGGCGCCTGAGTTGCTTGCCATGGGCTACCTCACCGAAATTATTGAGCCAGACCACTTGAACTCTCGAGTGGCAGAGCTATGCAACGTCATTTCCGAATTGGCGCCAGACGCTGTGAAATTGACGAAGCAAGCGATTGATGATTTGGCTGGAGTTCATCCCGATCTTGAAAAAATCCAGGCAAACCACGTAGCGACGACACGATCAGCAGATCATCGCGAGGCTATGAAGGCGCTAAGAGAACGCCGACCGCCGAGGTTTGGAAACAGCTAGGCGACACGAACCCAGGCCACTCTGCTACATACAAGGCATGGCTGAAGTCCTACCCAACATCATCGCGGCGGGAAAAGTTACGTCGTGGATTAGTGAACATGCGGAAATTAGTGGAGCGTTGACGTTCACGTTGATTGCTGGCGGCAGGTCCAACATGACCTTTGCCGTCAATGATGACGACCGGACCCGATTTGTTTTGCGCCGCCCTCCGACTGGTCCGCTTTTGCCTTCCGCTCACGACATGGCACGGGAATACCGACTAATGCATGCACTTCGCGATAGCGACGTGCCGGTCCCCGAAATGGTTGGTCTTTGTCAAGACGAAACAGTTAATGGGCGCGATTTTTACGTCATGCATTACGTCGATGGGATTGTTGTCCGAGATTTAGACATCGCTACTGAAATGGATGTGGCGGCTCGAAAAGCCATGTCGGAATCGCTAATCGACACACTTTCGGCATTGCACCGAGTGGATATTGACGAAGTGGGGTTGGGTGATTTTGCGAAGCGCACCGGGTACGTGGAACGGCAAGTGAAACGGTGGTCCGGCCAATGGGAAAGTTCACGAACCCGTGACATGCCCATCGTCGACGCGGTTGCCCGTGAACTGATACGTGTGATGCCCGAACCAAACCCTACGACGATCGCCCATGGTGATTATCGGTTATCAAACTGCATGGTCGATGCAAGTGGGTCAGTAGTAGCCGTGTTGGATTGGGAACTCTGCACTCTGGGTGAGCCGATGGCTGACCTTGGCGGACTCCTTGGATACTGGCATGACCCTCAGGAGAAGGAGCCTGCTGGGGATGCAGAAAGCACGGGGCTCCCCGGTTTTTTGACTCAGGATGAGTTGGCTTCGCGCTACGCGACCATTATGGACTCTGAGGTTGACACGATTAATTACTACCGAGCATTCGCTCAATGGCGTTTAGCGTGTATCGGTGAGGGGGTTTATTCCCGCTACCTCGCCGGACAGCAAGGTGAACAAGATGAAGATATTGATTTGGACCGGATGAGAGACTCCGTAGGGGAGAGAGCGCAACAAGCAGCTGAACTCCTTGGCATGACCTGAGTTGTAGTGCTCGCGTGTTTTGTTTGACCGAAACTTCGAACTAGCGGCCGTGTCGTAAAAGTCTGCCGCTGTAGGTTTCGGTTTGCGTGTCGCCTTCGATAGTGATCTCCCCATTTACTATGACGTTGCGGTAGCCGGACGCTTTTTGGATACGTCGCCATTCACCACCGGGAAGGTCATGCACCACCTCCATGGGCAGAACCTTCAAGCTTTCAGGGTCGTACACGACGAGGTCAGCTGGGCACCCCTGCCTAATGACACCTCTGTCTGTGAACCCAGCCAGCTGCGCTGGAAGAGCGGATAAACGCCGATGGGCTTCTTCATACGTTAGCCACTGGTTGTCACGTACCTGTTGTGTGAGAGTTTCGGTGGGGTACCGGCCAGCCGTCAGAAATTTCGTGTGGGCACCACCATCAGAAACGCCAAACAACATGTGCGGATAACTAACGACATCACGAAGAAGGTCACTGTTTCCTTGCGGCGGGGCAACAAAAAATAACGTGTCAAGGTCATCTTCGACTGCGATGTCGAGCATGACGTCTACTTCGTGCTTCCCTGTCTCTGCGGCAGCTTGAGCCACTGACATTTCCCGGTATCTTTCTGTACCTTCTGAGCGTGGGGACAGAATCGTTACAGTTCCGAGCGGAGCGGTTGCGGTTGCGGGCAGATTCTCCTTCAAAGCTTGGCGGCGCGCTGGGTCAGAAAATTTCGCCAAACGCTCGGCTTTGTCCCCCATACAGGCCTCCATCCAGGCCTCAGAGTCGTCGTAGAGGTTCCAGTCTTCCAACGTGAAAGTAAACCCTGCATCGCTCGTTACCCCTTGGCCATAAACCGGAATTCCACGCTCTCTGCAGCGTTCCAGCCATTCGATCTGACGCTTGTGGATATGAGGTCTGTCCTCGAACGCTTGCACCACGTTATGTAATAGGGGGCGTCCGCTTATTGACGCAATCTCTTCGAGATGTGCGAGATCATGTTTGATGTCATCGGTTGTCAGGGTCATCTGAACGACACCTTGATTACGGTCAGCTAAGACTTTCGCTAACACTCTGGCAGTCTCATCGTTCATCATGTCGGTAGGCATGGGTGTGCCATCCCAATCGCGCTGCACTGCCGCTGGCCCCGTCGAAGGAAGTCTTTGAGCTGACCAACCGCAGCCGCCTGCGTCCATTGCCTCACGCAACAAATTTGCCAATTCAGCGTGCTCCTCGTCAGACGGCATGCGACCCGCTTTGGCATCGTCGACGCCTAGCACCTGTAGCAGCATGGGACCGATCGGCACGTAGGGAAGAATGTTCATTGCTTTTGGTGTTCGGTCCAAGCTGTCCAGATACTCGGGAAAGGTCACCCAATCCCAAGGCATACCTTGCGCCATTGAGTCGTAAGGGATTGCTTCTACGCGGACCATCGAGCGCATCGCGTATTCGCGCATTTCTGGTGCAACTGGGGCAAAACCGAACCCGCAATTACCGATCGCGACTGACGTGATGCCGTGCCAGCCCGAAAGTGTGCAGTAAGGGTCCCAGAAAATTTGTGCGTCGTAGTGCGTGTGTAGATCAATGAAACCCGGCGCTACGTGCATGCCGGTTGCGTCAATTATTTGGCTTGCGTCTCGGTGGCTGACTCGACCTACAGCCGTTACACGACCTTCGGTGATGCCAACATCTCCTCGCACTCGAGGTGCCCCAGTGCCGTCGAAGATGAATCCGTCTTTGATGACGATGTCGTAACTCATTGCTAGCTAACTCCTGAGAATGTATGACTCGAAGTCAGCGTAGATCCGAGTTGGGGGGTCGTGTCGAACTAGCCGATCTGTTTAGAAAGGGTCTCGTTCAATATCGAGGACGAAACGCCCAAGTTGGTGGGTTACACGGTCCTGATGAACATTTATGTGCAGTGGCATCGCTCGAAAATCACGGTACCTCCGCTCGAAAGTTCCACCTTCGCGAAGTCCGTTGCCCCCTTGAGTTCGTTCTAGGAGTTGCATCGCCTCGGCTAACTGCTCAACGCTCATTGAAACAATCGACATTTGACGCAAATAGTCTGCTTCGTCGGGGACGATGCCTCGCTCGACTCGTCTGTCCAACTCCAGGCAGGCCGTTTCCACGGCAGCGCGAGCAGAAGAAAGAAGAGCGGCAGAGCGGCCGATGTTGATTTGGGCAGTTGGTTTCTCAACCATCTTGCCTCCCATGATCACTCTTCGTTCGCGGGTTGACGCTGAGGCTTCTTGCAAGGCTCGACGTACAAGCCCTACCGCCATCCAGCCCAACCAGAGATCTGAAATTCCGACCCAATCTTCCCGATAGCGGTGATGGACAACAGGCACAGTGCGTAAAGATTCGGCTCGGTTTGCTCCGTACCACTGAACGCAGCGGTCTAATGGAACTCGAACCTCGCTGTAGTGGAGATCATCAGTTGCTGACGCTCGGAGGCCCGACCCGTCCCAGGTTGGCTCAATCTTCAAACCCTCGATGTCACTTGGAATGATTGAAAAACGCAGATCCATCGGTCGAACAGGCTGCCCGTCGTCGCCGGTAACCGCAAAGACGACACCACAATGATCTGCGTATCTACTGCCAGTGCCAAAGGTCGCCGCGCCATTAAGGACAGCTTCGTCCCCTTCGATTCGGCCATGAACACCACTGCCGGCCCCTGCGGTGAACGAAACCCATTCGCCTCGTTCCACGATCTCTTGGAGAAACTCGTGGTGTTCGGGACCCAAGGTCCCTACGAAGAGATGGAACACGGCCAAGTGGTTCCATAGACACCACGCTGTCGATGGACACCGCGACGCGACAGCCTCTAACTCTCGTCCCATAGAAAGGATCGACGATTCAACGCCTCCAAGTTCAGCGGTTGCTGCCATACGCATGACGTCGCTGCCGCGCAACTGTTCGGTCACCTGCGTGGCAACTGTTCTGGTTCGGTCAGCATTTTCGGCTTGAGCTTCTAAGGCGTCCAACACCGGATGTACATAAAGTTCGGATTCGTCGCTAGGGAAGAAGTGTGCGACCGGATCATTATCCATACCTGGCACCGTACTGGAGGGGGCTAGGGTTTGCCGATGAGTCCAAAAAACCAGGCCTTGTCGGGCCGGACGACGGTTCGACGTCTGCCTGACCGAGGGTTTTATGACCAAGAGACAATTTATTCAATTTTGGATGAAGGACTGCTTGCTCACGTAGGGATAACCACCGAAAAGGGCCCAGTGGTTATTCCGATGCTCTACGGGCGCGATGAAGAAAACCTGTTTCTTCACGGCTCCCCGGCGAGCCGTCTTTTGCGCGAAGGAAGTGCCGTTGAGTTGTGTGTCACTATCAGTCTTATCGACGCAATCGTGGTGGCTAGATCGTTATTTCACCATTCGATGAACTATCGCTCAGTTGTTGTTATGGGTGAGGCGTTGCCCGTTGAGGACTTGGATGAGCGTTCTCGGGCACTTGACGTCATTAGTGATCACGTGATTCCAGGCCGAGTAGCGGGAACTCGTCCGCATCACGAAAAAGAAATCAAAGGCACGCTGGTCTTGTCGATGAGTTTGAGTGAGGCGTCGGCCAAGATTCGTACAGGTCCACCTGTGGACGATGCTGAAGATCATGAACTTGACACGTGGGCGGGGGTTCTTCCGCTCGGTATCAAAGTGGGAACACCGGTACCCGATCCGCAGTTGAGAGAAGGTATCGCCACGCCTGAACATATTTTGCAGTGGCGGCGATAAAGGTTAATCAGGAAGGTGAGGGAGTACCTCTGCACCGAATCTTCGAACGGTCTCTTCTAGTTCGCTGTCAGATATGCCACCTATGTCGAACATGAACAACTGTCGGTTGTGTCCGAGAAGGTCATGTAGTTCTCCCATGCGGTCAATGCATTCTTGGGAACTTCCGGCTACCGCCGGCCCAGCAAGAAATGATTCGAGATCGAAAGGCATTTGGACTTTTCCGCCGGTGTTGTCACTAATCAATTGATCAACGAAGTTCCAATAGTGGCCGTAGCGCGGAACAAATCGTGCTCGCATGTCGTCGTGGCTTGATCCGGCAAAGGCATGACAACATGAACCAATGATGATGTCGTTGACGTCTCTGCCCGCCTCTTCCCAGGCTTCTTTGTAACGCTCAACGATTGGTACAAACATTTTTGGGTGCCCGAACACTGAAGGAAGCATTAGACGACAGCCCAATTTGGCGGCCAGCAGAGCGGACGCCATTGAGCCAGCACCGATCCAAATAGGAAGGTCACGGGTTGGTCGCGGACGTATCGTCACATTTTCAAGAGGACCGCGAAACTTACCTGACCAACTGACTTTCTCTTCACGTAAGAGGGTTTGGAGGAGACTTAACCGCTCTTCGAAAATTTCTCTAGCGTCGGTAACTTGTAAACCAAACGCGGGATAGCTCCGACTAAAAAAATTTCCGCGACCGGCGACGATCTCGACGCGGCCCGGGAAAAGGTTGTCAAGCGTCGAGTAGTCCTCCGCCGCGCGTACCGGATCGAGCGTGGGCACCAAGGTGACAGCGGTTGAAAGAATCAGCCCCGGGGCGCGTTCTCCGATTGCTGAAAGCACAACTGGAGGTGAGCTGAGCATGTAGTCGTTGAAGTGATGCTCACCAATATGCACCGCGTCGAACCCGACTTCGGAAGCCCAGATTGAATACTGGATCAACTGCCGATGTCGGTCTGCTTCCGACAGCGCTACCCCAGTTATGGGGTGAGGCAAATTGTCTCCCAAACTAAAAGCAGCCGTTTCCATCTTGTTTTTCTACCGCTGCTGGTCAGTGCCGGCCAAATTAGCCAGCAGTTGGATGGCTTCGTCCTGGTTCGTGTTGATGCTGATGCCGGTTAGACCGCTGTCGGCCCACTGCAAAAATCTTTGGCTTATCCGATCTGGTGAGCCATACAACCCTGCTTCATCTACGTATTCGTCGGGGATAGACGCGGCGGCTTCGGCCTTTTGTCCCGCCAAGTACAACTCCTGCACCCGAACGGCGACATCGGGGTATCCGCGTTGCACCATGTGTTGGTTATGGAAGTTCACGTCTTTGTGGCCCATTCCTCCGGCATAGAGGGCGATATTGTCTTTTGCTCGCCGAAACACGGACTCAACATCGTCTGTGATCTGTACCGGACATTGAGCAATTATTTCGAAGTTCTTCCAGTCCTTATCAACGCCACTTCGGCGTGCTCGCTCAAAACCCTCTTCAATCCAAGGGCGGAAATGGCTCATCCGTCCAGGAACGAAATGCATCGGTAGCCAACCGTCGCATAACTCTGCAGTCAACTTAACCGTCGCTTCTGACCCGCTTCCCAACCAAATGGGGACATCTGGATTGGTGTGCAAAATTGACGTGAGGGGTTTTCCGAGGCCGATGGTGCCCTCGCCAACAAACGGCAACTGGTATTCGCGCCCTTGGTGCGTCACTGGCTCCTGACGATCAAAAATCTTCCTCATAATCTGGATGTAATCTCGCAGACGCCAATACGGTTTGCCCCATGGTTGTCCATACCAACCTTCAACTATCTGCGGGCCCGAGACGCCCAGGCCCACGATCATTCGATCACCGCCAGCAAGAGCATCAATAGTTTGGGCTTGCATCGCAGCCATCGCAGGCGCACGACCCGCTAGCTGGATAATTCCCGTGCCCAGCTTGATTCGATCAGTGTGAGCTGCAATATAAGCAAGCGGAGTCATGGCATCCGAGCCGTAGGCTTCCGCAGTCCAGACGGAGTGATAACCGAGCTGCTCAGCAAGCTTGATTCTCTCAATTGGGATATCTACACGGCCTCCCGAATAGCCGAGCATTAGTGCAAGCTTCATAGGTAATCCGATCCAATCTGGTCATCGTCAAGAGTTGAAAGATCCTCTGACAACGCTGCGGTCATCAATATGGAAGGCTACGCCCTAGTAGTGCTGCCGGTAGCGAGAACGTTGCTCCTTGACCGCTCGAATCACGGTGAATACTGATCTCATGAAACCGATAATTGGTTACGACCCTCAGATACTCGTTCGCTTCCCTCAGTTGTCTTGGGCATGCATTTTGATTGAAGACGTTTCCAATGAGCCCTCGCCGTCGGCGCTAACGGCCAAAATGCGATTGACCGAAATAGAAATTCGTGCGGCGTTGCAAGCGACTCCAATTGCTGAGATACCGGCAGTTGCAGCTTGGCGGCGGGTCTTCAGCTCTTTTGGCGCAAAGCCAACGAAATACCGCAATTCTTTGGAAGCACTGCTTCGACGTATTTCGAAAGGCGACGCCCTGCCTTCCATCAGTTACATCGTTGACCTCGGCAATCTCGTTTCCATCAGTTGTCGAGTTCCACTCGGAATATTTGACGTTGACCGTTTCGCAGCTCCTGCAAAAATTGGATTTGCCAGCGGCGACGAACACTTCGCCGACCTTGGTTCAAGTGAAACCGATCACCCACAAGCGGGAGAAGTGGTGTTCACAGACGCAGATGGTGAGTTGATGACCCGTCGGTGGTGCTGGCGACAAGACCGACGCTTTGCGTCGCAACCGCAAACCCAAAGAGTGCTTGTAATCGCAGAAGCTCACCATGATGAGGGGCCACAAGATGTGGCTGCGGCGGCTCGCTTGTTCACTGATCTCATCGAAAAGTTTTCACCTGAGGTTCAGGTCACACAACTCTCAGCGCCCATATTGGGCGAAAAATCAGTTGATTGACCTATCCTTATCGTCCCAGAAAGGCTTCCGAAGCTCACGTTTAAGAACCTTCCCGGGACCAGATTTCGGCAGCTCTTCTGACCGAAACTCGAACGAACGTGGGAGCTTGTATCCGCCGAGCGACCTTCGACAAAAATCGAGGAGCTCCGTATCAGTCAAACTTTCGTCGCGTGGGACGACGACAGCGTGAACCTGCTCACCCCACTGGTCATGAGGAATCCCAAAAACCGTTGCCTCCAAGACCTTCGGGTGCTGGTAAATGACCTCTTCCACTTCGGAGCAGTAGACGTTTTCCCCACCCGAAATAATCATGTCTTTCGCGCGATCAACCAAATACAAATACCCCTCATCGTCGAGGTAGCCGACGTCTCCGGTCCGGTACCAGCCACCCTCTAAAGCAGCAGCGGTCTGATCGGGTTTGTTCCAATAGCCCTGCATGACGTTGGGCCCGTTAACCAACACCTCGCCAGCCTCACCCGCCTCCGCGTCAATCCGCAAAGACACACCAAGAGACGGATGCCCAACGGACTTGCCGCGAGCGGTGCCGATGAGGTTCTCCTCGTGGCGAAGACCGGTTACTAAAGGCGAGGTTTCAGTAGCGCCATACAAGTGCAAGAGTTCGGCACTTGGGAACTCCTCGTGTGCGCGTCGAAGTACTTCAGTGGCGATTGGGGATGCCCCGTGAGCGATCAGGGTGACGCTCGAAGTGTCTCGAGGGTTCGACACTTGTGCCTCTATCAACGCCGCGACCATGGTTGGGACAGCCAACGTGGCGGAGCAACGATGTTTCTCAATGAGGTCCAAGCACAAATTCGGCTCGAAGGCGGGAACCACAACCTGGCAGATACCCAAAGCGAGGCACTGGAGCACTGAGTTAGATCCCGCGGCGTGGAACATAGGGGCGACGACCAGATATGTGTCCTCACCATCGAGGGGCATTGTGATTTGACTATGCAAAGTGTTCGCAATCAGATTTCTATGGCTCAGCATCACACCTTTGCTTTGGCCAGTAGTTCCACCGGTATAGAACAGACCAGCTAGGTCGTCTTCCTTCATCTGAGCGAATTCAATAGGTTCAGATGTTGACAAGTGATCCTCATACTCTTGGAGACTCAACACTTGTTCGACTGAGTTACGTAGCTCCCCCGGATCCTGATCGGTAATCAAAATTGTTACCTCCGCATCCTCTAATGCGTACGCCAATTCGGGTTCAGCCCAACGACCGTTCAAAGGCACGACCACTCGCCCGGACGAGGGGACACCTGCGTACAACTCAGCGTAAGTATCTGAGTTAGCGGCTAAGAGCGCCACTCGTTCTCCAGAACCAACTTTAAGACCATCAAGAACACTGCCCACCCGCCGGCACCTATCGACGAACTCACCAAATGTTCGTTCTCGGCCTTCGCAAATAAAGGCGGTTTTCGAATTATGTATCGCCTCGGCGCGTAGCAAGGGATCAGGAATGGTGCGCACGGATGGCCTCCAATCTGGACTGTTCAGGTCTATGTTTACCGCTCCAAGACGTCAGAACAATCCCAACAGCCAATATGTCCGTCAAGTGATTGAGAGCCCACCATCCACCACAAATTCGCTGCCAGTGCAATAACTGCTTTCGTTAGATGCCAGCCACAGCACTAGTTCGGCCACTTCGATCGGACTGGCATTCCTGCCCATCGGTACGTGAGCAGTTGGCTCGGTGAACCCTTCTTCTGTGAACTGCTCAAGCATGGCGGTATCAATGAGCCCGGGATGAACCGAATTCACTCGGATGTTGTGGCGGGCGAGCTCGTGGGCGGCCGACTTGGTCATGCCCCGCACGGCCCACTTGCTTACCGAGTAGGAGAACTGAAACCCAACTCCCTGTAGGCCGGCGACTGAAGAAATGTTCACTATGGATCCTGAATGTTGCTGTTTCATCACATCAGAAACCGCCTGCATCCCAAGAAACACTCCAGTGCAATTCACGTCCATTATTCGTTCAAACTCTTCTTGCGAAGTCCCAGTCATGCGGTCAAATACCAAAATGCCTGCGTTGTTAACAAGTACGTCGATGGCGCCTTTTTCGTCCAGTACGTCTTCGATGAGTTCGCCCCAGGCTTGCTGATTCGTTACGTCGAGATGTCTAAAAGTTGCGGCGCTGCCTATCTCGGTCGCCAAATCTTCACCTTCGCGATCGAGGAGGTCGGTGATGACGACGAACGCCCCCTCGTCGGCGAAACGTCGTGCCTCAGCGGCGCCTTGACCGCGTGCGGCGCCCGTGATGATGGCCGTTTGGCCCTTTAATCGAATACCCATAGCTCCAGTATTGGTCGCGAATCCGGGCCGCGTCATCAAATTCAATGACGTAGCGTCCACTCTCGGACGACGGTGGAGGGCATTAATGATTAATCAAGTGGACCGACTAGCCGCTGGACTTATGTTTCCCGAGGGTCCAGCAATCGATTCAGACGGGGCTCTCTATGTGACCGAGATAGCGGGCCAACGTATTTCTAAAATTTCGGAAGATGGGACGGTTTCAACCTATGCCGCCACCGGAGGTGGACCGAACGGGGCAGCTTTTGACGCCCAAGGCGATCTTTTAGTTTGCAACAACGGCGGCAAATGGCCCTCCGATGTGCCTTCAACATCTGAGGCCGGTGAACCCGAAGGCGGGCCGGGGCGCATGCAACGCGTCACCGTCGAAGGTGACGTCATCGACGAACTCCTCGAGATCGATGGAATAGCTTTGAATTCTCCTAACGATGTCTGTTTCGACGCACATGGTGGCTACTACTTCACTGATCCAGTGTGGAGTGGACTTGTTGGCGGGGACAGGGCCGGAGGGCCGGTGTGTTATGTGAACTCCGAAGGAGAGGCATCTCGAGCAGTTACGAACGTCGCTTTTCCCAACGGCCTAGGTGTACGCGCAGATGGGAAGGTGCTGATTGTTTGCGAGTCCCTAACTGGGATGCTTCTGAGCTACCGAATTGAGGAGCCGGGAATTTTGAGTGAGACGCCGAAAGCGAATGGGATGATCGGACGGAGATCGGTGCCTGACGGATTCTGCTTCGATGCATCCGGACGAATCATCGTGGCTGGCCATGGTTCGAGCAACCTCTTCGTGCTTGACGGGCAGGACGGTCGCCCCATCGAAATTATTGAGCTTCCTGACGCTGGACCGACGAATTGCTGTTTTGGAGGAAAAGACCTTCGTACTTTGTTCGTAACTTCTTCTGACAAGGGATACGTCTATGCCATCGACTGGCCAATTGAAGGAATGCCCTTGCTGCAGGCTCAGTGATCGCGGCAGTTACGACTAAAGCTGTCAATTGGAAGTGTTGGGTTTAGTGGCAATGGCCAGTGCTGCTCGGTGGAACATCAATAGCAGGGTTACGTTCGAAAAAGCCGTCGGGAACCAACAGGAATCCGGCGTACTCAGTGGGCATCACTGGATAGTCCTCAATTCGGACGTCGTGGGTGAGTCCGAAACTGTGCCAAACCGTGATGTCCGTGTCAGACACTGGGCGATCTTCCGCCGTGTACTTAGGTAGACCCTGGCCGGCGTTCCTTTGCGTGGGGTAATCGCCAGCTGCGTATCTTTCTGCCTGCACCGTCGGCGTTACCCACAAATTGTGTTTAGCAAAGGCAGCGCGCTGGCCGTGAGGCGAGTCCGCCGAGGCGAACATTGTGGCGGTGGAGGAAGGCAACAAACGGTAAGCAGTTGGACCTCCCAGCCGGTTCGTCTTCTCGGAATGTTCGATCCTCCAATATCGGCTGCTTGCCGAGTTGGTCTGTCGCATAGCGGACCGCTCGCTACTGAGAAGCGTTTCGCGCGCTGCGAAAGCAGTGTTGTGAGGATTGTCGGAACCGGGAGGCAACGCCTCTGTATTGACTTCGACGACGTTGTTGGCGTTTCCGTCAACAGCCATGTCCAACCTCACGCAAAACATATGTTGATGAATCGGAGCAGAAACATTAGGCGCTACCTGCCGAGCGAAAGTCAGGTCGTCACCGTCGCGATGTGAACGTGTTGTCAGAATGCCCGTCAATTTTATTTCGAGCTTGATGGACCCATCGAGATGGAAATACCAAAAGAACCCGTATTCGTAATTACCTACGGTGTGGATACTGCTTACCACCAGACGTCGCGATCGACGCACCTCAACTTGTCCCGTCAGCATGTCTGTGTGCTTCCAGCCGATCCCAAAATCTTCCTCGTGAATACAGATCGCGTTGTCGGTAGTTACAACACTCCCGTCGTCAAGCATCTGAACTGCATCGAGGTAGACGATTTCGCCAAGACAGTCACATCCAAGTGTCAGCGAGTTCACCGTCATTCCTAGCCCGTACTCGCCTGAGTCGAGAGCGTGCTTGAAGGTTTGACTTGGTCTGACGTCACCGTAGGGAACGACCATTTCTGCCAGTGAGGCCCGGTCGATAATTGGCCGTTCGATGCCATCTTGTGTGTAGGTGATTTGGTGTAAAACCAACCCTTCGGTGTCGTCCATGACTGCTCTAAAGCGCCACTTTTGCCAGCACAACTCGTTGTCTTCGAGAGAGAAACTCACTCCTTCGGGCTGAGTAATTTCGACTGGTCGAAGATCTTCTCGGAGCGGCCCGTAGTCGTTGACGACGGAGTCAACGTCGTAATTTCCCTTCTCCGTAGCGAGGGGCCATTGATCGAAATCTTCGATGTGGAGGACCTCCAAGGTGTCGACATCAACGTGGATCATGAGTCCGTCAATGGGAAAGGCGTAGCCGTTGTCGTTGGGGGTGGGACGATGAAATGCGATGCACCGTTGCACACGTCGACCATTCTCGAATTCGAGTTGGTAATCCCCTGTAGGCCATGGATCAATTTGCATCGTTGAGGGATCAGAAATCCCGCGTTTCGCTAGTGCCGTTTGGAAATCAGGGTCCGAGGTAACTGCTTCCATGACTTTGAATAACTCCACGAACCCGACCCGTGGCACTACGCCGGGGATCATCGTCCAGCGGTCTACTTCGCCGCGGCTTACCGACACCCTGGCCTCGTACACCTCACCCTCATATCGCACCACCAGATCTAGACGCCGATCGATAGGATCTCCAGCGTTCCAAGCGGCGACCTCTGCTTTGGGTGGTTCGTAGATGCAACAACCGTGAAATGTCGCGCTGTCGTCAATCCGACCGGATTCGCGCAGTATTGCAACGCTGGTTTCAATTTCCTCGCTGGTCATCATTGAAAGTGCATGCATGAGGAAACCTTAGAGCCCAGGCAGGGAAGCAGTGGCCCCGCAGTTGCTGCGTGCTATTCAGGGCAAATACCTCTAGTCTCCGGGGTGCACATTTGGAAGGATTCGAATGCTTGAAGTTGGAGCTTCTGCGCCTGCGTTTACTCTGCCCGACCAGAACGGCGACCAAGTTTCGTTGAATGATTTCGCGGGTCAATGGGTGTTGTTGTGGTGGTATCCGAAAGCGTCGACACCTGGTTGAACTCTTGAAGGACAGGGGCTCCGTGATCGAGCCCCAGAGTTTGAATCAGCCAATGCCGTAATTTTGGGTGCCTCATTCGACACAGTCGAAGAACAAAAGGTATTCGCGGACAGTGAGAGCTTCCCATATCGGTTGCTCGCGGATCCTGCGCGTGAGGCTGGCGCTGCTTATGAAGTTGCTCGACCAGCTGACCACAAAGCGGCAGGATGGCCTCGCCGAGCTAGCTATTTGATTGGTCCCGATGGGCTAATCGCCAAGTCGTACGACTTCAGGGACTCCCCGGATCTTTCAGAACACGCTCAAGAGGTCTTAAACGACATCAATAGTTTCAGTTGAGCGGCGGGGCGTCAGGCGGTGCCATGACGTCTCAAAAAGAGCGGATACGTCAGCGACTTCGATTGCTGTACAGCGACTTTGACGTTGACGCACTGCTCGAACGATGCATGTCAGCGTTGGGCGACCCGATCGCCTCAGCCGGAGGGGATCGTTGGTCTGAAAACGATGTCGTACTTATTGCATATCCTGACCAAATTAGTCACCATGACCAACCGCCTCTGGCGACCCTCGAGAGTGTTTTGTCAGAGTTGGATGACGCATTTTCCACGATTCACATCCTCCCGTTCTTTCCTTCTAGTTCAGATGACGGGTTCGCCGTTATAGATCATTGCGAAGTTGCTGAAGAGTTCGGCGGTTGGAGAAACATCGCATCGATATCGGCGAACAGTCGAATCATGGCGGACCTTGTGCTGAACCATGTAAGCGCCTCTCACCGATGGGTCGAAGAATTTCGAAATGACATCGACCCAGGCTGCCGATGTTTATTGACTGCATCGCCTGACACCGACCTCTCGGCCGTCGTACGCCCGCGAACTACAGAATTGTTAATTCCCTGCGAGACAACCAACGGTGTCAAACATCTGTGGTGCACATTCAGCTCTGACCAAGTTGATGTCAATTGGGCGGAACCAGAAGTTCTCCTAGAAACCTTAAGAACGCTGCACCGTTTACTTGAGGCCGGCGTTCGATGGATTCGGCTTGACGCCGTGGCGTACGCGCACAAACGTCTCGGCACAACATGCGTGCATTTGGAAGAAACACATGAGCTCGTTCGTCTCCTACGTGACCTTTTGGAGTGGCGGTGTCCTGACGCTCTCTTGATCAGCGAGACCAACGTGCCCCATGCAGAGAACTTGTCCTACCTGCGCGACGGAAAGCAGGCGCACCTTGCCTACAACTTCACCCTCGCACCTCTCCTCACACATGCACTCATAACCGGTTCAAGCGAACGGATCACTCCCTGGCTCCGGGAGTCGGAGCAGCCACCTGAAGGCACGACGTTTCTCAACTTTCTCGCTAGTCACGACGGAATCGGGGTTCGCCCCGTGGAAGATCTGTTAGACGAATCTGAAATTGAAACGTTGATAGCCGCAACCGAGCGAGCAAACGGAACTTGGACGGGCCACACAACACCAGAAAGGATTCGGCCCTATGAATTCAATGTTGCACCAGCATCGCTGTTTGGTTTGGACCGACTACTCACTGGTCACACCGTTCTGGCGAGTCTTCAAGGAGTTCCGGCGTTTTATCTACCAGCTGTCGAAGGTGAACCTAACGACATAAAAGCAGTTCAAGATAGTGGTCACGCGCGAGCGATTAACCGACCCAAACGAACGCTCACCGATCGATCCCAAAGTTGGACAGGACCGCGTCGTTTAGCGCGCGAGGAACTTGCGCGTCGCTTGGCGATACGACGCAGGCTTCCAGCGTTTCACCCCGATGCCGATCAAATCGTGTTGAATTTGCCGTCGCCTTTGTTTGGGTTTGTTCGAGGCGAAGGGAACGACCTCGTCACAGTTGTGACGAACTTTGGGTTTTCAAAGATCCCCTATCGACTTTCTCAGCCGAATCTGGATCTACTTACAGAACAGATCCTTCATGGCGAAATTTCTCTTGATCCGGGCACAGTGCTTTGGCTTTCCACCGCCGACTTTAATTCTGCAAGACAGTTGGAGAATTGTTCTTCAAGCTGATCCCAAGCCGGCAAATCAGCTGACAAATGGGAAGGCTTCTCGCGAATCAACTTGCAGAACAATGCAACTGCGGACTCTTCTTGAGCGTCATCGAAGGGTAATGAATTACTTATCGCGTTAGCTCGATGAGAGGCGATGGCTTCGCTGGCTCTGCGATCGAAGTCATCTGCATCTACGGCTGCAACTCCACAAAGGGAAAGTGTTGTGCTGATGACGTCGCGGGCCATGCGGTGCAGGCCTGACTCAGGGTGTTCCAATGAAAGACCTTGATGTTTGTGGTCGTAATTGTCGGTTAGATCAGTTTGCGCGATGCGGCACTTCGAGGCCCGTGCTGCCATAAGTAAGGAAATATCCACGCCCCAGTGCTCAGGGATAGCCAGTGAAGTCGCTACCGACAAACGCGTAGCAAATTCTCCGGCGAGGGGATACCTAAACGACTGCAGATACGACACGTCTTGCTTTGCCTGCTCCGACGAAGCCAACGACTCCAGCAAAGGTCCCACCAACAATCGGGTTACCCGGCCGTTAAGTCCATCGTTGTCAAAACGGGGATAGAAACCTTTAACGAAGTCAAACCCAAGTCGCTCGTCGACAATTGGATGGGCCAGTCTGGCGATAAATGAAGATTCGTAAGTCGAGATGTCGGCGTCATGGACGACGATCGTGTCAATGTCGCCGAATGCAGCGACGACGCCAATACATCGCCATAGATTGCTGCCTTTTCCAGGTTTCGGAGCGACACCGACCCTGCGGTTGAAAGCGCCCATTGTGGGGCTGTCATTCCAGATGACCGTGGTCTTTTGTGGGAGCGAGGCAAACAACTGTTCAGCATCGAGAAAAGAACTTTTGGTTCCTCCATCAATTCCCACAATCACTCTGCCCAGCCAATCAAGGGTAGAAATTTGATGCACAATTTTGGGTAAAGCCGTGCCGTCGAATTCGGTAATCAAACATGGAAGGATCAACGCCACTCGGTTCCCAACGTTGGAATCTGAAAGCGAGGAAGCGGCCTCTGACTGGGCATTCGTGGTTAAGCGGTGCAGCGTTGTGATGGGCCCTCGTTGCTGAAAGTCAGCCATGCTGCTCCTCTCGTCGGGCCTACGGTAGACCAGTAGTGCACCGGTTACGAAGACGGCCGGGGTATCGTTCGTCATGGCCACGTCATCCGCTCCCTTCCCTTCAGAGGACGAGAAGTTCGCCATGGAGGGTCTCACCTTCGATGATGTGCTTCTGGTACCAGCGGCTTCTGATGTCCTACCTGACGAAGTTGACACGACTTGCCGATTCACTAAGAACATTGGCCTGGAGTTTCCATTAGCGAGTGCTGCTATGGATACGGTTACCGAGGCCCGATTGGCCATCGCGATGGCCCGTCACGGTGGGATCGGTGTCGTGCACAGAAACCTTTCGATCGATGAACAAGCCGAGGAAGTCGACAAAGTCAAACGGTCGGAGTCCGGCATGATCGTGGAACCCGTCACTCTTCCTCCCAACGCGACCTTGGCTGATGCCGAAGCACTGATGGGACGGTTCAAAATCAGTGGAGTCCCAATAACCGATCCAGAACGTCACTTGGTCGGTATTTTGACGAATCGCGATTTGCGATTCGAAACCGACTACAGCCGGCTCATCTCAGAGGTCATGACCATCGAAGGCCTAGTCACCGCTAAAGCCGGGACGACGCTCGAAGAAGCTCAAGTAGTGCTCGGCAAACATCGAATAGAAAAACTCCCAATTGTCGACGACGACTTCAAGTTGATTGGCTTGATTACCGTTAAAGACATAGAAAAAAGAATCAAATATCCCCATGCCGCTAAGGATGAGCGGGGCCGGTTGCTTGTTGCTGCCGCTGTCGGAGTTGGTCCAGATGCAGATGATCGCGTTGCGGCGCTCGTCGAACGTGGTGTTGATGTCGTAGTTGTTGATACGGCTCATGGACACAGCAGAGATGTGGTCGAAGCAGTCGCCAAAATCAAAGCCAACTACACAGTCGATGTTCTTGCTGGAAACGTCGCCACCGCTGACGCTACGCGCGCCTTAATCGAAGTCGGCGCTGATGGCATCAAAGTCGGTATTGGACCCGGTTCGATTTGCACTACTCGAGTGGTGGCCGGAGTTGGGGTACCTCAAGTCACCGCTGTCTACGACTGCGCGTCGGCCGCTGCGGGTTACGACATCCCAATTGTGGCGGATGGAGGAATGCAATTCTCTGGCGATCTCGCGAAAGCGATAGCCGCGGGCGCAAACTGCGCGATGGTGGGTGGACTTCTCGCCGGCGTGGATGAGAGCCCTGGGGACGTAGTCCTCTACCAAGGTGAGCGATTCAAGGAATACAGGGGGATGGGATCAATCGGCGCCATGAAGGGGCGCAGCTTTTCAAAAGATCGTTACTTCCAGGATCAACGACACGAGGATTTATTAGTACCCGAGGGCATCGAAGGAAGAGTCGCGTACAAAGGGCCAATTGCTAACGTTCTTCATCAATTAATCGGCGGCCTCCGCCAGGCCATGGGCTATTGCGGCACGTCGACTATCGATGAGATGAGAACGACAACGAGGTTTGTGAAGATCACGGCCTCAGCGCTTCGCGAAAGCCACCCACACGACATCATGATCACGAAAGAAGCCCCCAACTACCGGCTTCCCTCGTGACCCAAGATGCATGGCCCGGACCAGTCAAATTCCGTGTATTCGGCTGGTCCATGGCGTGTCTGATCATTGCACTCTGTATTTATGTGGTGATTATCTGAGTCGGTTGTTCAAAGTTTGATGATGTCCGTCAACTTCACTACAGCTTCACCCGCTTCACGAGAGGCTTCAATCTCGACCACACCGCGAAGTCGCCACTCGTTAAAGCCGTCCGGGTCGCACACGATTTGTTCAACGATCACCTGGCTTTGATCCCTCGCGGTTTCTACCATCCAGTGAGCTGAACGAGCGTCAGCGTCGGTCATCACTTCGCTGAAGTCGTCCCAATATGAACTAAGAACTTCTTTGACTCTTCCGGGATCCGATAAATCGCCCTCAGCTTCTTGAGCGAGACCCGCGTAGTCGTCTCGGGAAAGCAATTGAATCCAACGAAATGTGGCGTTACGGATCATCACTTGGAAGGCCCGGGTCTGTGTAGTGACGTCAATTACTTGAGGACGAATTTCCTCACTGAGCGGTTCAGGATTTTGTAGCCGTTCCCACTCGTCGAGAAGGCTGCTGTCGACTTGGCGAACCAGTGCACCAAGCCATTCAAATAAGTCCTCCAGCTCCGAAGTCCACGAACTATCTGGGACCGTTTTTTTTAACCCCTTGAACGCGTCAGTCAAATATCTGAGCAAAACTCCTTCTGACCCTTTTATGCCGTAGTAGTTGACGTATTCGCGAAACGTCATCGCTCGTTCGTACAGATCGCGCACAATAGATTTCGGTCGCAGATTCTCCTGGCCTAACCATGGATGGTGGACCGCCCACGCATCAAAGGTCGCATAAAGGAACTCCTTGCGTGGTTTTGGCCACTCAACTTCGTCAAGTCGGGCGAGGCGCTCTTCGTAGTCGACCCCTTCACGCTTGAGTTCTACGAACAGTTCGTCGCGTGCTTTGTCGCGTTGTTTCGCTAAAACGACGCCGGGATTCTCCAAGACAGATTCGACCACCGTGAGAACATCGAGAGCGTAATTAATATCCTCGTGATCAAGAAGCTCGACTGCATCGGGTACGAACGGTGAAAGTGCCCCTGTGAGGTCGAACTCTGCTTGTAAGTCGATGTTGACTCTTACCAATCGGTTTTCAATGTCTGGCTCGTCGAGAGTTTCTACTATTCCTGCTGAAACTAATGAGCGATACATGCCGATGGCCTGACGAATGTGTTTCCGTTGCTGTGGCCGCGACTCATGATTGTCGGTCAAGATCCTGCGCAAAGCAGCGCACCCATTTCCGGGGCGGTCCAACACATTCAGCAACATCGAATGGGACACGCGAAAATTTGAGGACAGAAGTTCTGGTTGTCCAGTACGCAACCGCTCAAAAGTCTTTTCGTCCCAGTGCGCGTAACCCCGTTCTGGAGGTTTTTTGCGTTGTACCTTTCGGCGTTTCTTGGGGTCCTCGGCAGCTTTCTCCAATGCTTTTAAATTTTCCACATGGTGTTCCGGAGCTTGACACCACACGAATCCCTCATCATCAAAGCCCTTGCGACCAGCGCGCCCGGCAATTTGCTGGAAATCTCGAACGGTCAGAATCGCAGTCCCGTGCCCGTCAAATTTGCACAACTGTGAGAACAGAACTGTTCTGATCGGCACATTCACGCCGACACCCAACGTGTCGGTACCGCAAATCAGTTTCAGTAAGCCTTCTTGGGCCAGACGCTCAACCAGCAACCGATATTTGGGCAGAAGCCCTGCGTGATGGACTCCAATTCCTGCTTTCACAAATCTGGCGACGTCTTTCCCAAACGGCGAGTCAAAGCGGAAATTAGAAAGTTCTTCACGAATTTTTTGTTTTTCTTCGCGAGTCAACACGTCCAAACTCGTCAGCGCTTGAGCGCGTTCCGCGGCCGCCCTTTGAGTGAAGTGGACAATATAAATGGGTGCCCGGTCCATTTGGATGAGGTCACGAATCGATTCGAGAAGTGTCGTCTCGCGGTAGCTCCATTCGAGCGGAACGGGTCGGGTAGTTCCAGTTACCTCCACAGCGGAGCGCTTGCTGCGAGTTTCTAAGTCGTGGAGAAAAAACTCAGCTGGGCCGAGAGTCGCGCTCATCAAAACAAACTGCGTTTTCTGCAACTCCATGAGAGGTACTTGCCATGCCCATCCGCGGTCTCTGTCTGAGTAGTAATGGAATTCGTCCATAACTGCGGTGTCAACCGGGGCGTCCGATCCGTGCCTAAGTGCGAGATTTGCCAAGATTTCTTGAGTGCAGCAAACAATTGGCGCATCAGGATTGACTGATGCGTCTCCGGTGATCATTCCGACGTTGTCTGAGCCGAACTCTTTACAAAGAGAGAAAAACTTTTCAGAAACCAGGGCTTTGATCGGGGCGGTGTACCAACAACGCTTGCCGTGAGCTATGGCTTCGAAGTGAGCCGCTGTTGCGACTAGTGATTTTCCCGAGCCAGTAGGGGTCGTGAGGATCACGTGATAACCAGAGAAGACTTCCAGGATTGCTTCTTCTTGGGCCTCGTACAACTCGATATTTGCTGCACTAGCCCACGCCAGGAAACCATCGAGCAGATTGCCTGAGTCAACTTTTTCGGGAATATAGGTGAGCAATCGTGAATCGCTCACGACGTCCGTAGCTTGCCTAGGACGTCGTTCAAAAGTACGCCAGTGGGATCGACTTCGTCTCGAACACGCCACCAGTCTTGCCAATGGTCGTAATCAGCGGCCAGGTCCTCGCCCGATAGATAATGCACTTTGCCCCAATGGGGTCGTCCCCCATGCGCACGGAACACTGTTTCAGCGTCTTTGTAATATGCGGTTTCGTCTCGTTCTACGTCTTCGTGAATCGACACCGTCACAGTCGCTCGCCCTCGCGCTGGAGAGAGCCAAACGTTGTCCGCCGCCACTGTGCGGTACTCAATTGGCCAGAGAACATCGGGGTGGTTGCTTGAAAGCAGGTTCTTGATTTCGGCAACACAAGACGGTCCACGTTCGGTCGCGATTGAATACTCCATCTCGGTATGTGGATCGAGACGCTGGTTGGGGAGAACCTCGAAACCCCACGCCAATCTTTGGCCCTCATCTCCCAAGGGATAGCGGCTGGGTTCTTCGGTGATGTCGATTGATTTGCAGATTGCGCGATCTTGACCCGGATACCAAAAATATTCGAAGTGTCGAGTGGCGGTCACTAACTCGTCAATTCTTTCCATAACACTTTCGAAAGGCTCCAGCCACCGCTGCTCCTCAAGTCGGTAGGCCTCGCGAACTTGGAGAGTAACTTCAAGAATCACCCCAACTGCCCCTAACGAAAGGCGTGCCGCTTCAAAGAGATCCGGTTCACGGTCAGGGGTGCAAGTCACTACTGACCCGTCGACTAGGAGGATTAATAGTTCGGTTACTGCGCTTGAAAAACTGCCAAGGTCGACTCCCGTACCGTGGGTCCCTGTCGCTATAGCACCACCCACCGATTGCTGATCTATGTCCCCTTGATTTAGGAGACCGAGACCGTGCTCTAACAAGGGGCGGCCACACGCGTGGATCTTGGTCCCAGCACGGAATGTCGCGGTCATTGCGTCCGCGTCGACGGACACGAGTCCTGAAAGTGGACGAGTGTCGAGAATTACTCCGTCGGTTGGCAATAAGGGGTAGTGGGAATGGGTTGTCCCTGCGGTCCGCACGGTCCAGCCGCCGTTTCGTGCAGCCAATAGTTCGCTTCGGATTGCGTCGACGGTGCCTACTTGGACGATGCGTTGCGGATTAGCGGAAAGTTTCCCCGACCAGTTCTTCCATTCCGCCATGTTGTTGAGCTTAGAACCGAAAATGTCTGTAACAAGTTGGGTCGACGGGTTCGTTACTTGGAGTTGCGCCCTGGCCAAACCTCGGAATTAAGGATATTGGATGGCTTCGACCCAGAAAGACCGGTCAGGACTTGTTCAATTGCCATAGCAAAAATTCGTCTTCGCCCTGCGCCGGTTGCTGAAGCGACATGAGGTGTGACTAAAACGTTCTCGTGTTCTAGAAGCGGATGTCCCTGAGGTAGAGGTTCGGGGTCGGTGACATCTAAACCCGCAGCCCTGACTTTGCCGCTTTCCAAAGCCTTGAGGAGAGCGGAGTCATCAACGAGGCCTCCTCGTGCGGTGTTCACTATGAAAACGCCATCGGCCATTAGATCAATCAATTCGTCACTAATTAAGTGCCGGGTGTCGTCCGATAAAGGAGCGTGTACAGAAATAATTTGGGCTTCGCTAACAGCTTTGGCGAGATTCGGGGCGCGCCTAACTCCAAGTTCTTCAAATCTTTGATCTGATTCGAATGGGTCGTATGCGGTTACGTGCATTCCAACGGCAAGCGCAACTTTTGCCACTCGAGAAGCGATCCTTCCCAGTCCTACTAACGTGAGCGACGCGCCCGCAAGTTCTAGAGCATCATGAGTGGCCGGATAGTTGCCCTCTTGGCGGTGGAGACGATGTTCACTCTGTTTCAACCCCTTTGTGATTGCGAAAATCAACGCTAAGGCATGCTCGGCTGTTGAAATTGTTGGACCATCTGGGGTGTTGCACGCGGCGATACCGAATTCGGTTGCGTCACTCAACACCACGTTGTCAAATCCGATCCCCGCACGCGACAGCACGCGTAATTTGGGGCTAACCGAAAAAACGTTGCGGTTATAGACGATGGAAGCGCCAACGACGGCTCCCTCAGCGTCGCCGATCCCGCCAAGCGGATCACCAGAGGTAGGCCAGCTAGAAATCGCTCGTCCTTCGATGAGACCGGCTATTGACGAATCAGGAGCGCGGTCGAACCAAATCACAGGTAGGTCAGTCATCACCAGATTTTAATTCCTACAGAACTCAATGAGCCGACTTGGAATCCGCATTCTTATTACGCTTAGAGAACTTCGGGAGGGCCCATGCATGTTAGTGACGCAGTAATTCACGACTTAGAGAGGTACCGAACTGAGGGCTATCCGTGGGAAGAGTGGGATCTTTTTCGTGCCGAGGCCCCTGTTTATTGGTACCAACGCGAAGGAATCACCCCGTTTTGGTCGATAACCCGATACGCAGATGTAAAACGAATCTCAGGTGACAACGAGACCTTCGCTAATGGGAAAGGCCGGCTACGACTCGACCTTGCCGAACGAGATCAACGATTTTGGGAGGGATACCGCGCCCGTATGGAAGAGCGCGGATGGGACCCAGAGGAACCCCCAGACTTCATTTACACAGACCGTCCCGTCCACTGGGACATGCGCCGATTAGTAGCTCCCGAATTCACCCCCAAGGCGATGCGGTCCCGAGAAGAATCTCTTATCAAACATGCGCAGTTGTATGCAGATGAGTTCGCGAAGAAAGTGGAGATGGAAGGAACCGCAGACCTAGTTGAAGACCTGGCAGTCAAACTCCCATTAGCCACGATCTGCGAGATGATCGGCGCATCCCCTGAGGATTGGGAACAGGTGCATGCCTGGACCGCTGTTTTTTTTGACGATCCCAAACTCATGCGTTTCGCCAAAGCTAACGAAACGAAAAAAGAGATGCGACGGCGGATGTTCATCGAATTTGAGGAGTGGATCCTGGAAGAGATAGCGGACCGGCGCGCAACAGATTGCAGCGGACCAGATCTGATATCGATTCTTCTTCGATCGGAACTCGAAAGTGAGCCCCTCACGCCCCAGCAATTATTGGGGTACATCAGAGTTTTGATCGCTGCGGGTAATGAGACGACCCGGAACGCAGCCACTGGAGGAATGATTGCTCTCCTCCAACACCCGGACGAATTGGCGTTCTTGGTTGACCGCCTTGAAGAGAAGGAAATGCTGGACAACGGTGTCGAAGAAATTCTTCGATGGACTTCTCCTGTCATTCAGTTTGCTCGCGTCTGCACCCGAGACACCGAAATCGACGGTCAAATAATCCGGGCCGGTGATCACGTTGGGATCTGGCACGCGTCAGCCAACCGCGATGAACGACAGTTCCACGAGCCTTACCGGTTTGATGTGACTCGTTATCCAAACGAGCACCTAGCTTTCGGACATGGTGCGCACTTCTGCCTTGGGGCCCATCTCGCACGTTGGGAGTTGAGGGCCTTCTTCCGAACGGTCCTTCCGCTCCTCCCAAGTCTGCGTCTGGAAGGTGAGCTTGAACGGGTGGGCCACCTGCATGTTGGACCGATTCAACATCAAATGGTTGTCCCGAGCTAACACAGTTCAACCCAAAGTCACGCTTACCCAGTCGCCTTCCCCAGGTTCGCAGTGTCGGGTGGTAAGTAGCCGCAGGGGCGCGCAATTATCAACGACTTGATCTACCTGTGAGCTCAAAAGACCTGAGAGTACGAGCCGCCGACCTGGTCGAACCATCGTCACAAAATTCGACCCGTACGAGCTCAGAAGTGAAGCGAGCATGTTCGAAATGACCACATCGTATGCGCCATCTGCTGCTTCAATCGGAATCGCCTCAGCGGTTACTAGCTCAGCGACTCCATTCAAATTTGCATTTCTAGTTGTGACCTCGATTGCCGTGGGATCGATGTCGATTCCAAGTACCCGAGTTGCACCCAGCCGCGCCGCAGCGACTGACAAAATGCCGCTTCCACAGCCAACATCGAGAACGGACTCGTTTCCTTCGAGTAGTTGCTCAAGCTCAGCTAAAGCAAGTCGAGTCGAAGGGTGACTCCCAGACCCGAACGAACGCTCAGGATCTATCCCAACGACTAATTCGCTCGCCTCTGGTTCGTAATGGACCCACGGCGGTCGAATCACGACCCGATTCCCAGCCCTGTAAATCGTTGCGAATTCGCGCCAGATGTCAAGGTAATCGCTCGATTCAAATTCTTCGACTACGGAAAATGTTTCAAGGCTTTGTGCGGCTGCTTCGGCGATAGGAGTGGAAGAGAAACCAGCCAAAAGCACAATTTGAGCACCCTCGTCGCGTTCTTCTATGCCTAAGGTCCCAAGTCGCCAAAGTTCGCCTGATATCAAGTCGGCGTTAGCGCTCGGCACCACAATTCGGAGGCGAACCTCCTGTTCTCCTAGTTCACCCACACCTCAGGACGCTACCTTCGGCTTTGGGAATAGTTAGATTTTCTGTTGATCGAGATTGAGAGATGTTGTGGATACTGACATTGTGCTGACCGGTCTAGCGTTTGGCGAGGGCCCACGGTGGCGAGACGGTTACTTATGGTTTTCTGACTTTTATCGCCACGCAATTTTTCGAATTGATGAAGCTGGGACAGAAGAGCTCGTACTTGAAGTTGCTACACAACCATCTGGTCTTGGGTGGCTTCCCACTGGGGACCTTCTGTTTGTGTCAATGCTCGACAAGAGCCTTAAACGCATGGATGCCGCCGGCCAAGTGTCACTACATGCGGACCTTTCACATATCGCAGGCGGTCCGTGTAACGACATGGTCGTCGCAAGCGACGGCACTGCTTATGTAGGAAATTTTGGATCTGAGGCAGGCGAAGAGTTTTCTCAGGCCACTCTCGCCATCGTCGGGGCCGACGGAACAACGCGACGCGGGCCCGCAGAGCTTGACTTCCCCAACGGTGCGGTCATCAACCCTGAAGGTAACCGACTAGTTATCGCTGAGTCATACGGTCGCAGACTTCTATCGTTCGATATAGAACTCGATGGCTCTCTTACGGGCAGGCGCCTATTCGCCGATTTAGAGAAACGCGTTCCAGACGGAATTTGCCTCGATGTCGAGGGAGGAATTTGGGTTGGTGATCCCACTAATCATTCTGTCTTCCGTGTGGTTGACGGCGGCGAAGTAACTCATCACATAGATCTGGAACTGAATTGTTACGCGTGCGCGCTCGGAGGCGAGGACCGGCGAACGTTGTATCTCGTTACGGCGCCAAACTCAGGGCGCGGCGGTGCGGCGGAACGCCGCGAAGGGCGAATAGAACGAATTCGAGTCGACGTACCAGGCGCAAATTCGCCATAGTTGTCTCGAACCGGCCCTCTAGAACCTCAGCGGGTGGTCAGCACTCCAAGAGAGGTGTTCCTCCGCGAGATTGAACTTCACCTGTCTCCAAGTGACATCTATCTCGTTTTGCTCGGCAGCTTCAACGACGAGTTCAAACATTCCGTCATCGGTCTCATCACCAGGACGGTGCAACAACGCCATAAATGCTTCCGCCATTTCAGATGGTTCAAGCATCCGAGGCTGCCAGCGCCCGAAGACCCGTTCGTTGTCAACGTACTCATCGGTCATACCGGTGCGGATAAACGGAAACATCAGCGAGAAGCATTGGACTAGATCCGCGCTTTTGCCGAGGTTTACTTTCAACACCTTCGGCAACTGCAAAACCGCCCAATTGCTGATCGCATACCCCGGTACCGCTGGCCCCGGATCGATTGCTTGACGTGAAGATATGTAGACCAATTGGATTGGTTCATTATGGTGAACCGCCTCTCCAGCCCACAGATGGGTGGACGCAAGGAAGCCGTCAACTTTGGTGTCTAAGACAAGACGGGATTCGTCGAGATTGTCCAGAAAATGCTGTCGCACTCGGGCACGTCGAAGGGCACGAGCCTCTCCCGCTTCTTCTCGAAGGGCCCTCCCGAAGCTGTAACCCGACTCGGTTAACCCGGAATTGCAAATAACCAAATTTGGAGGAAGGCCTCCCATCTGGTCTATGACATAACTGCGGCTCGCCCACAAATCACGCAAATTTGTTACATCTGCCTGCACGGGAAAAGCGTTCACCCCCTCCAGTCGCAGTTGGTCAACCAGATGGAAACCATCCTCATAACTGCGATGAAAATGAACGCCAACTGACGCGGCTCCATTAAGACCAGCGCAGAGAGCGAAAGCCTGCCCTATGCCGCCGTCCTTACCTGCCCCGGTGATGAACACCCGCTTACCTTCCACCGCAGATCGGTATTGATCGAAGCGGAATGCGTCTGTGGGCGCGGTGTAAGCCATCGCTAAGACTCCAAAAGAGGGGGGCGGTGATGACGGTAGTCATTGCAACGCACGATTCCGAACTGAAGGGCAGAATTTTCTGACCAGGCGCTACCGGTTAGCTCAGTTCGGTTGTTTCCACATGAGCGCGTTTCGTCGCATCGTGGCCACCAATACATCATCTTGGTTGTGAGAGCGGTGTTCAAACAAAACGATTCCCTGATCTGGCTTACTAGAAGATTCGCGTGCACTAATTACCTCAGATTCAACGCGAAGGGTGTCCCCGTGAAACACCGGAGCAGGAAAGTTCATCTGCTCAAATCCGAGGTTGGCGACTGTCGTGCCGTGTGTCGTTTCGTGAACCGAAATTCCGACAATAAGTGCAGCAGTAAACATCGAATTCACTAGCGGCTGTCCAAATTGGGTTTCTTTCTCGGCGTAGTCGAAATCAAGATGTAGGGCGGCCGGATTCATCGTCATCGTCGTGAACATAATGTTGTCGGTCTCGGTCACTGTTCGACGGAGGCGATGACGTATCACTAGGCCGGGAGTCAATTCTTCGAACCAAAGTCCCCCGTGGGGTCGCTCATCACTCAAGGCAGGATCCTCTCCAGGTCTTAGGATGCCAAGTCATTCATTCCGGGAACCTCACAAGCCTGATCAAGCTCAATCTCTGAATGCACTATCGCGTTACGGTGAGGACCCGCACACCAAGATGGCATCACCATTGTGTACAAGCCACTTCCCCCAGCTTGGAGAACAAGGACACGGTTCGGGTCCTTGAGGACATGAATGAGGTCATCGTCGGCAGCGTCGCTGAAGCGACCCTTATCCTCAGCGTTTATCCCTTGCATAAAAAGCGCCGGACTTATGCGTCGCATAGTTCCGACCGAAATAGTCGCGCGACTTGCGAGTTCAGCTTGCACGTCTTCTCGCGTCAACCCGGCTCGTCTGATGACCTCCGTGTGATCGGGATTCATGATCACCGTAATTGCACCCTCCCGAAGATGAACGTTGTTACTTCCAGGATTTGCCATGACGAGCGCTATGACATTCAACAAGCTCTCAACGGAGTTGGGGTCGTCTCGATCACCGGTGAAAAAGGTGGAGTGAGGCGCCTCAGCACCGGTAATAATGACGGCGCTTTGGTCAGGCTCATAACCAAAGGTTGTGTGTAACCCCGGGAAGGGACTGTTCTCCTCATCCTCGGCGAGGCAATAGGTGAACTTGCCTGGATGCCCATGCAAAGCCATGTCGGAAGAACCCGGTCGAGCGCCTCCAATATTGATCATCGCGAGTCGCAGAGCGCGACCAATAGATGCATTTGCCCGATGCCCAGGACCTAAAGCTCCGAAGCCGGAAGCGATTTCGCCACAAGCGTGTCGAGCAGGGCCGCAAACAATCATGAGCGGGGCAGTGCAGTGCGTCGTCGCTTGCATCTCCGTCAAATCAAATTCTGGTTGGCAAACAGCCCTTACCGCGGCGACGACAACGGGAGCATGGTCTGGGGTGCATCCGGCCATAACTGCCACCGACGCGACCTTTTCAATTGTCGCCGAACCGTAAACGGGTCCCATTTCTCCGAGGACTATGTCCGGTTCGTAGCCAGTTGCGAGAACCATGCGACTTACCCGGTCTGGGGTTGGGATAACCACGGGCAGACCGTCGGTGCAGCCGAGGTCGTGTAGTAGCTCTAGAGCGTCATACTCCGAGACTGCGTCAAGCAAACTCATTTTGAACGATTCGTACTGTTCAGGAACTTAAAAGTTCAACGATCGACGGCGTTATGTCCGAAGCAACCTCAGCCATTTTGTCCTCACCAGTGCCGGCGACCGGATGAGGTAACTTCACCCTCGGAACCTCAGGCATGCCCGAAGAGTTCGCAAAGAAATCGCCTTGAGGCCAAAATTCCTCGGTGA
Source organism: Acidimicrobiales bacterium (assembly GCA_014239555.1). Classification (GTDB taxonomy): domain Bacteria; phylum Actinomycetota; class Acidimicrobiia; order Acidimicrobiales; family Poriferisodalaceae; genus UBA2110. The sequence continues at coordinate 198,746 of JAAZYR010000002.1, read as the reverse complement.
CGAGAGCGACCGCTGGAATCCCCAGCCGAGCTATTGAAATGCTGTCACGCACGGTGCCAGAAGTGCAGCTACCTCAATGGCCGTACGCTGCGACTACTGCCTGGCACTCCGCTTGAATGTCTTCAAGCATCTTGCCGCCGACAACCGATGAAGCATCGCCTTTGTCATATCGCACAAAAGATGCCGATGGAACCGCCTGGGCAAGGGTTTTTTCGACGTGGTCCAAAAAGCGAACGCTATCGGGGAATCCGTTGGCGACTAGCCCAATCGTTAAGGGACTATCTAAGCTCACCTTGATTTCGTACGGTTCAGCAACCGCCTTCGGCTGAGCCCGAGGATCATGAAATTCAGTTGTTGTGCTCACTGTCCACCCCCATCATCGTGATGCGCTTCGGTGATCACTCACCTTAGTTAAGTCTTATCTTAGCCGTCACCTTTGACCTGTCGAAGGAACATGCCGTTGTCGAAATAGTCGCGCCAAAAAGTAATGTGTCCATCGTTCACTTCGAAAACGCCCATAAGTGGCAACTCGATGGTCCGTCCGCTCGCCGTCGTGAAGCGGTCGACTCGCTCATTCATCACGATGTTGCCCGTAGCTGTTTGCCGAATGACCTCGAACTCCACTGGTCCTTCCCCTTTGAGCAGCCCGCTAAGGAACTTGTGCATGTCCTCTTTTCCGGTCATATCTCCGATGGGAACATTGTCGTAATAACAGTCCTCGGAAACGTGGCTAAGTGCCGCGTCAAGATCTCTTGCTTCTATCTTCTCGATGAAGGTGTTAACAACCTCTTCAGGGCTAGTTGCTTCGCTCATGCTTCTAATTCTTGCAGGGTCCGATCGAGTTTGCTTATCCATGGGAGGCTATGTCCATGCGCTTTCAAGACAAGGTCGTTGTTGTAACCGGAGCAGCAGGAGGAATTGGTCTCGCCGCTGTGCGCCGTTTCGCCTCTGAAGGTGCGCGGATCGTCGCAGTTGATCTCGAAGGATCAGACTTAGACGCCGCGCTATTAGAGGCGGAGCCATTTGGGGTTGACACCATCGCCCTGACGGCTGACTGTAGCGAGGGAGCAGATGTTGCTCGTTACGTTGAAGGGTGTGTGGCAGAGTTTGGGCGTCTCGACGTGCTGTTCAATAACGCGGGTATTGAGGGACGAATCCTTGGGCTTCTTGACTACCCGGAGGAAGATTTCGATCGAGTTATCAGTGTCAACCTCCGCGGGGTGTGGTTGGGGATGAAATATTCTGCCCCCGCGATGATTGCGAATGGTGGCGGAGCGATTGTCAACACCGCCTCGACGGCTGGTTTGATGGGATCTCGCGGACTAAGCGCCTATGTGGCAAGCAAGCACGGCGTTGTTGGCCTAACCAAATCGGCCGCCCTGGAGTTGGTACCCCAGGGCATTCGAGTTAATGCTGTGTGCCCTTCTCCAATAGAAACCCGAATGATGCGAAGCCTCGAAGAGGGCTTCGGAGGCGATCAGGCTGAAATGATTCGCAAAGACTTTGCTGCACGAAATCCGATGGGCCGCTACGGCGAGCCCGATGAAGTCGCAGCGCTGGTCGCGTTCCTTGCTTCGGAAGACGCGAGTTACATCAACGGTGGGGTGTACACCATCGACGGTGGATCAGTCAGCGGAAGATGACCTGATGGTGACCAGAGATCGTGGTGTTCACGACATAGGAGGCACCCAAGGGTGGGGGAAGGTACCTCACAGCCCCGATGAGCCACCCTTTCATTACGAATGGGAACGACGAGTTCTAGGCCTCATGTTCCAGGTGTTGCGCCACACGGCGAAGCGCCCCGGCGAGATGCGATACGCCCTCGAACGGCTCGCTCCCGACGACTATTTCGATCATGGCGGCTACTACGGTCGTTGGGAAGCGGTGATGGAACTACTTCTCGAAGAGTATGAACTTCTCGCCCCAGGCGAGCTAGATGTTCTACTGGGTGCCAAAGAAGGCACTGGTCCGGCTCATCGTGCTTCGCCAGTAGTGCCGAAAGATCCACAAAAGTTACCGCCCGATCGAATAACTCCCTTACCAAATCATCGAACCGTGCGGCGCGAAGTCGTTGACCCCCCACATTTTGGGGTAGGGGACCGCGTAGTTGCACTCGGAGCGAACCAAGAGGGCCACACCCGACTGCCTGAATACGTGACTGGTGTAGTGGGCACTGTTGTCAAGATCCACCCAGCGGAGGTGCTACCGGACAGCACCGCCCACGACCTTGGCGAAAGGCCTCAACACGTGATCTGTGTTGGTTACCGCGCTGAAGATCTTTGGGGCAACAAATCCGAAGCCGGTGTTGTGATTAATGTCGACCTGTACGAGAACTATCTAACTGCTGTAGAGGAGGCGGTGTGAGCTCCGGAACAGATCACCACCATGAGACTGACCCTCGCTCACCCGAGGTTCGAACTGAGGCTCTCGAAGACCTCCTCGTAGAGAAAGGGATCATCGACCGAACCCGAGTAGAGGCACTCATCGAGCGCTTCGAAAACGACCTAGGGCCGATGGTTGGAGCTCGTCTCGTGGCGAAAGCATGGCTTAGCCCCGAATTTCGTAGGCGCCTTCTTGATGACGCTGACGAAGTCCTGGCGGCTGAAGACATTGAAGGCGCTGAAATTGAACATATCGAGATCAAGGCGAACGAGCCAGGAGTTCATAACGTTGTTGTTTGTACGTTGTGTTCTTGTTATCCCTGGGCCCTTCTCGGGTTGCCGCCAAATTGGTACAAGAGCCCCGAATACCGCGCCAGAGTTGTACGAGAACCTAGAAAGGTTCTTGAAGAGATGGGCCTAAGCCTCGATACTGACGCCGAAGTACGAGTTTGGGATAGCAGCTCAGAAACCCGATTCCTCGTGCTCCCCGAACAGCCGGAGGGAACCGATCACCTCGATCTAGAAGAGTTAGCGAGCTTGGTGAGCAGAGATTCCATGATCGGAGTGGCAAAGGCCCAAAAGCCGTGACCGAAGTTGAGATTCTCGATGGCTCAATAACCGCTCCTCCCAGACTGAATGGCGAGTTGGTTTTCGAAGCACCATGGCAAAGCCGGACCTTCGGGGTAACGGCGGACCTAGTCGAATCGGGGTGCTTTAGCTGGGCAGACTTCCGAATTCGGTTAATTGCTGCAATTGGAGCTTGGGAGTCAACGGACGAGGCCGATCGACCGACATGGGACTACTACGCCTGCTGGACAAAAGCTCTCGAGCAAATACTCAACGATTTGGCACTTCTTGATGAGGTCGAACTCGATGTGCGCGCTATCGCTTATGCCGAGCGACCACACGGCCATGATCATTAACTTGTAATGACGTCCGGCCTTTCGAGGCTGAGATTCGGTCCGTCGCCATCGTGTTCTTCCCACCACCAGGCTGACTGAAGCATGTAGCAGCGCCGACGTGGACCTGGGGCTTCCAAGTCAAGAGAATCATATGACACGTCCCCTGAGTAGAACGCGACCATGCCGGGGTCGGAACCTTCCACCTGTTTTATATGGGTGTGGAAGCACTCCGGGCCTTTTATTGCGGAACAGGCGTCAGATACCGCTCGAAATTTTTCGAGCCAATTAAGAGTGCAAAAAGTAGGGGTGACTATCTCGATTTCGCCGATGGCGCGTCGCCGTAAAGCGTCGGTAGGCGTCATCCAATGGTGTTCGGTGATCTCTCCGTGATCGATTGCAACGTCAAGATTTGGTGGTGCCGTGGTGAGAAAGAACTGTGTCGAGAACCGTTTTGGTCGAATATCAGGTGGAAGCCAGTGGGCGAAATGGTGTAGCTCGCTTTTGCTGAGATCGATCCCGGCTTCCTCTCGCGCTTCGCGAACCGCTGCCGCAAGAAACCCGCGACCGTTGCTGCCGTCGCATACGGAAACTTGGTTTTCGTCTTCCCGATCGGCTGGGTCGACTCTGCCTCCCGGGAAAACCCACATTCCTCCAAAATATATTTTGGAGTTACGTCGGAGCATCAAAACTTCGATGCCGTTATCCGTGTCTCGGGCAACTACCACGGTTGCGGCGTCAATTGGGTCTGTCGCGACGCTCACGATTGTTCCTTAGTTCTTTCGAGGAGTCTGTCTGACCCGGCGCCCATTCCCGGCAACTGTTGCGGAATCGATCCGGCGTGGTCAGCCGCTAATTTCAAAACGATCCCCTCGAGCTCTGGCCAGGAAGCTACTCGAGGGCCATCAATGTGACGGTTGTAGGGCTGATCGAAGGTGATCACTGTGTGGCCCGCCTCTCGTAAGCCCTCAACGTTGTGTGGGCCATCGTCGACGTACGCGTGAGCGGCGACGTCGGGTTTCTCTCCCACGAAACAAACGTCTCGATAAGGAATACGTTGCTGATCGAGCCAGTGTGCCGTGTCTGCGATCGCGACCGCATGCCCCCAGTTGACATATAAGCGATGGGTGACGATGCGGATCCAAATACCAGCATCGGACAATCGCCAGAGCGCCTCTGCGCATCCCGGCATGACCTTCATGTCTCTGAACATGCGATGTTCGAGAACTGCGACTCGGTGTAAACGTTCAAAGTCCTCAGGTCCGAAACCCCACTCACGAAAATCCCAACTTCGTTCCAGGGGAAGTGATTCCTCGTTAACACCAAGCTCTCGGGCGACGATTTCGCGAAACATTTCAGTGTGTTGCCCACAGACTCCGTCGAGGTCGACGCCGAGAATGAAGTCGTTCATCATCGTTGCTTCCTGAACCGGCGACGCTTTTCTGGAGGCTCCTCGATGAGGGGGAGCTTCGGCCAAGAGTCTGGAAGTTTGAGTTGTCCGTCCTGACGTATCTCCTCAAGCTCGACAGCGGTCCAAGGTTCCAGTCTCGGGTCGAGAGCTCGATAGCGCGTCTCGACTTGGGTGAAGTTGTCTTCGGTGATGACATCCGCAATTAATTGACACGCCTCCCAACTTTCGATGTTGCCTAACCAGATGTAGCTATCGGCAATATCGCGCAACCTTAACGACGTGTTGCTGCCATCAATGGAGCCGATTACTTCGTTTACTCCGACGTTGCCCAGGGTGGAAAGGTGAAGAGAAATCCCGAACTGATCAGGTTGCTCGGGCGCCCCAGCGACCAAAGACTCGACTCTCTCAATAGCACCGCTGTCGGCTACTGCTCCATGAAAAACGACCCGAGCTATGCCTTCCCCCATCCATCGATAAAGAAGATTGCCCACGCTCACATTTGGGACGCCATCTACCCACTGAACCAACCTGGTCGTCGTGCGTTCCGCCGATAGTAAGACAACAGCGCGTTGTCCGCGGCGAAGGACTTCATTAGTCAACGTGTTCGCCATGTGAAAGGCCGTCACGTCGCGATAGTGGCCTCCCATCCACCAGTTCCGCAGCTCTAGTTCAGTGGCTGATCTTCCATCTAGAAGTTCGGGATCCTCAACATAGGTGGGTAGAGCTAGGCCGATGACTCGAAAGGAATCAGCGTCTGCGGGGAGACTGTGGTTCAACGACCACGCTGCTCGAAGAATGTCGGCGTATTCGCGGTAGGTGAAGCCGATACCGAGAAGATCAACAAATAGTTCTATGCATCGGCTCTCCTCCCATAACTCCGCTGAAAGCAAATCATCCAGTTGTTTTTGAGCTCGATCGTTTGTGAACTCCCACGCGAGATTGGTGACTCCGGCCGAATAAAGCTCGGGTAACGAGTCAGCCACAAAACGGACATGCTGTGAGACCCCGACCTGGTCACCGAGCAGCACCAACTGTTTCGACCCAGCTAATTGCGCAAGGTGCGCGGTAGCTGATTGCAGTGAAGATCCTGAATCCCCATCTATGTTTTCCGGTTCGCTCATCTCTGCACCCTCGCGCGCCTAAACGATCTGGGTCCAACTGAGTTCAGCCGATGCCGCCGCGTTACTGAGAGCGGCTTCGAAATCAGTAACGGTTGCGCCGGCACCACGAAGACGAGGATCGAGTGACCACCTTCGGGCTTCAGCGAGATTTTCATCATCAATCAATCCTTGCAGAGGAGTGGGTCCCTGAACATCGCTGGCAGTTTCAAGAAATACCCACCCATGAGCAAATTGAGAGATATCGCCTCCGTCTGCTGAAGTTGAGCACGAGAGGCGCCCTATCGCGCCAGAACTTACGTCGAAAGCGATCGGAAAATGGGGTCTATTCGGATGGGCAAAAGCAGCGTCTAAATAACCGTCCGCGGGAAGAGTGAAATACCCGTGTTCGCCAGCAGCGGTGAAGGGTTGGTGAATCAAGACTGTTGCCGCCTGGTCGGCGATAGCGCTATAAACGTGGTTTCCACAGCCAATGACGCGACCATCAACAATTTCTGTGTCGATCTCGTCGTTTATGGAGTGCGGCCGGCGCCGCAGGCGAGTGAGCGCATTCACTGTTCGTGTAAGAACTAATGCTTTTTGGCCGCTATCGGCAAATTCTCCTAACAACACCTCAGCCATGTGTCGCGAAGCCGGACCTCGAGGACGTAAGTGTTCCCATGCATATGGCGAAAGTAAATCAGCGCTGTCCGTTACAGCATCGATATCTATGTCGTAGTCAAGTGCAACCACTCGAAGGATTGGCGAACCAGGGTCGCGTGTCTGATTGACGCCCCAGACTGAACGCAGAATGTCTAAATATTCGACATACGCAAAGTGGTGACGTAACCCCCACCTAAAGAGGGCCGATCGAGCTATACCTTCGTCGAATTGCGGAGCATGAACGAGTTCGTCCAGCAATGATTGATCATCTACGCAAGCCCACTCAATACCTAATAGTTGAACACCGGCAGCGCTTACCGAAGGGATCAATTCTTGCATGAATAAACCTGTTCTCCGGGAAGGCAGGTCATGTCCGACGAAGACTATTTCGTGCCGATCGAACAGGGACGCGACGTAGTCGATCGGTTCCCGGCCAGATATTGAGATTTCATCGATAATCAAATCAAGCTTGTTCGGATCCACAGATGAGAGATGCCGACGTTGTCGAAAATGTTCGACAGTTTCAAGCATTGCTTCGTCGTCGCGAGAACTCACTTGATCGAGAGTACCTAGCTCTAAACCTCAGGTGATAGCTGCGCTCATATATTCGGCACGCTCATGGCTGCAACAGAGCGAGACTCCAGCGTATGGTGAAGGAACTTCCCTGGTTACAGACCAAGAAAGAGACAACCTCTATGACAATGCGTCTGTATGACACCGCCCGTCAGGAAATAGTCGATCTTGAGGTGGGCGATCATGTTCAGATGTACGTATGTGGAATAACTCCATACGACTCAACCCATCTGGGCCATGCAGCGACCTACCTCACATACGACCTCATTATCCGAAGACTCGAAGATCTTGGTCATACCGTTGAACTCGTGAGAAACGTCACTGACGTTGATGACAGCATTTTGCCGAAGGCGCGAGAACTAGGTATCGATTTTCTAAAACTCGCTGAGTCCGAGATGGATCGCTTCAGTCAGGACATGGAAGCGCTGAATACACGGCCAGCGAGCTCAGAGCCGCGAGCAACGGAGTCCATTGCGGGCATGATCGAACTAATTAGCGCCCTGGAAAGTGGCGGCCACACCTACACGATTGATGGCATCACATATTTCGACGTGTCAACGTTCGCATCTTTTGGGAAGCTCTCGCATTTGACCAACGCAGAGATGGTCGCATTAGCGGCTGAAAGAGGCGGCTCCCCTGACGACCCTCGGCAGCGGAACGCCTTAGATTTTGTTTTGTGGCAGCCGAGTGCCGACGACGAACCGCGTTGGGATTCACCATTTGGGCCAGGCAGACCCGGGTGGCATATCGAGTGTTCGGCTATGAGCATGGACGCACTTGGAACAACAATTGATATTCACGGAGGTGGAGGAGACTTAATTTTCCCCCACCACGAATGCGAGATCGCGCAAAGTGAATGCGTAACCGGTGAGTTGTTTTCCCGGTACTGGGTTCACGCAGGCCTTGTTGCGTATCAAGGAACAAAGATGTCGAAATCTCTCGGCAATTTGGTATTCGTGTCTGACCTCCGCCAAAAGATCGATCCGAGAGCTATCCGACTTGCTCTCATGGCCCATCACTATCGTTCTGACTTTGAGTGGTTTGATGAAGAAGGGCCGCAAGCCCAATCTGATCTGGAATGGTTGGTCCGGGCGGCGGGCGACGCTGACCCTGTGAGTCACGGACCATTAATTGACGAAGTGCGAAGTGCTTTAGACGACGACCTTGATGCACCTCGTGCGCGCGCTGCCCTTCTCGCAGCAGCACAATCGATCGAAGATGGCGCAGGGCCACCACATCGAGGATGCCTAGTTGCGGCAGCTTCGTTGTGTGGTATCGACCTTCGCGAATAACTGTGAACCGTCAACGACCCGATCAAGGAGCCAACCGGGGTTAGCCTGTCATCTCATGCAGTCCATCGCTGTGGTTAACCAAAAAGGAGGCGTGGGTAAAACCACCGTCACCCTTGGTATCGCTGAAGCCGCTAGTGCTTCGGGTATGAGGGTGTTGGTCATCGACCTTGACCCCCAAGCCAATGCCTCGAGTGGCTTGGGTATATGGAATGCAAGGCCATCAATCGACGATGTCCTGGCGGAGGCAAGGGCGGGCTCAGTTAATGACGCAATCCGTCCGTCTAATTGGCCCGAGCATGGCCCTCAGCCCGACCTTGTTCCGGGTAGTCACTTGCTCGCCGGCAGAGAGCCTCTACTCGCCGCCGATCCCGTAGGAGCCCAAGACCGCCTGCGACTTTCGCTAGCAGGAGTGGACCACGACCTTGTACTCATCGACTGTCCACCGTCGCTAGGTCTTTTATGTATAAACGGTCTGTTCGCCGCCGAACGAGCTGTGATTGTCACTGAACCTGCTGCTTGGGCAGCCGATGGAGTTGACCTAATGCACAACACAATTGAACGAGTTGCAGGGCGCTTGGGCGCTCCACGACTTGCGGGGGTGGTTGTAAACCGAGTTGGCCGTACCCGCGATAATCGTTATTGGTGCGAACAGTTACACGATCGATTTGGTGATCTCGTACTACCTCAAATCCAACTCAGGGCTGCAATCGCAGAGGCGTCGGGTCAATCCACCAGCCTGAGGGCATTAGGGAAGCGTCCGGGCGCCGCTGAAGCTGCCAGTCAGTTCAGCGAATTATGGGATTCGTTAAGCGAGGTTCGCACCTTAAACCCGGCCAGCGAAGAGCCCCTCCAAAGCGACCAACCCTCGATGCCCAGTACCATCGACTAGCGAAGGAGCGCGATGGCCGGCTACGACCCCAACCGACCGCGACCCACTGACCGTGGGGCATTCATCGGCCTTCCCGGCGACCCCGTGACGGAGCGTCCTGAATCTCAAATACCGACAGATCACGAAAGCGACGCGGAGCAACTACCAACCGCCGGCACAAAAGATGAAATGGGACCCACCCTGCAGACGGTGCCACAAGCCGTACCGCCCTTAGATCGGAGAGTCCCAGCGGTCGCGGTGTTTGGTGGCCTGGCAGGGCTTATCGCTGTGCTCTGGCTTTGGCGTCGTACCGCGAAAAGAGACAGATGACCCAACGTCCCTTCCCTCGGGCAAGATTAAGGTTGTGAATTCAACCGAGATGGAAACTGAAAGCTTTCGCCCAAGGCATTTGAGCCCGAGTTCAGCGTCCACTTTCCGACAATGCCCACGACGTTGGCGGATGAGATATATCGACAAACTCCCAGATCCCAAAGGTGAAGCTGCAGTACTTGGCACTTTTGTTCATCGGATACTTGAAGACTTACTCAGCCTTGACGCAAGCGACCGTTCGGTTGATGCAGCCAGAGCGATAGCGCGCGAGTTGTGGGATGAGATTCGTAATGACGATGACTTTCTAGGGTTGGTCCTAACTCAGGAAGAGACCACTTCATTTATGTGGAAGGCCTGGAGGTTGGTTGAACGGTACTTTTCGCTAGAAGACCCGACTGCCGTAGATGTCGTGCGGGCAGAACAAGAATTATCCGTTGAAATTTCGGGGGTTCCCTTCTTCGGCATAGTCGATCTGACTGAACGCGTGTCCTCTGGAGTGCGAGTCGTTGACTACAAAACAGGCAAGTCACCCGCGGCAAAATATGTTGACGACAAACTTTCCCAGGTTTGGTTATACGCGGCCGCGCTAGCAGAAACACACCACGAGGTATCAGAGGTTCGTCTGATGTATCTGACGAGCGGCCCGATTGATCGTCCTATTGATGCCGATGCAGTGGGAGAAGCTGTTGACCAGCACAGGCTTACCTGGGACCTTCTTTGTCAATCAATAGACACTGAGCACTTCCCCCACAAAACTGGGCCGTTGTGTAACTGGTGTCCGTATGTAGACCTGTGCCCGGAAGGCGCGGCTGAAGCAGAGAGGCGATATGGGCCTCGTAGCTAAGAAACGGCGCGGTTGGAGTGCCTGAACTTCCCGAGGTCGAAACGATTCGCCGACAATTGGAACGTGAAATTCTCAAACGGACAGTCGTTCAGGCAGGTAGTCACGAATCAGAAAAGTTTCGGCCCGCTCGAGATGTTGAAGGTCAACGATTTACGGTTCTTCGGCGACGTGGCAAGTACTTAATTGCAGAGCTTGGGAATGAGACAGAACTCATCGTTCACCTTGGGATGACCGGGCAATTACTCATAGAAAACCCTGAACTTGATGTATCAGTAGTCGACCAATACATGAGGGCATGGTGGTTACTAGACGATCAGCGGACACTCGTTTTCAGAGATGTTCGTAGGTTCGGCAGAATCGCGCTCGTTAAGAAAGGTGATTACTCGCAAATTCCGACATTGCTGCACATGGGCCCTGAGCCCTTTGACTCGGACTTTGACGGGGACGAACTATGGAGGAGAGCCCGAGGTCGAAAGCAGCGTATTAAGACCCAACTGTTGGGGCAGCGCCTCGTGGCAGGAGTGGGGAATATTTATGCCGACGAAGCATTGTTTCAAGCCGGACTTAACCCGTCGCTACGTTCCATTAGTCGACCTCAAGCCCAACGACTCGTTGATGCTATTCGAGCGGTGTTTTCGCAAGCCTTGGAGCGAGGAGGAACGACGCTTCGCGACTACCGCAACCTGATGGGGGAAGGTTCCAATCAACATTATCTACAGTGTTACGGCCGCGCTGGGCAGGAATGTTTTGCGTGCGGTTCTAGTCTGAGGGCACGAATGATTGATGGCCGTTCCACCACCTGGTGCCCCGGGTGTCAACGTCGCTGAAATTGGTCCGTGGCTACTAACCGTTTGAGGCTGAGATGCATCGCGCCATTGACGTTTTTTCGGCGAGTTCAATAATTTTGGTTTCGAGACAGCGAGATCGTGGTGCTTTCGAACACACCGTAGGTAGATGGTTGTGGTCGTGAGACGAGCTATTGGTTTGCGCTCAGACCGTGTTTGATTTGGAAGGCTTTACCTGACTCGTCAACAAGCAGGCGGTAATCGAACTCACCATGATGAACGCGAATGCCCACTTGTAGGCGCCGTAGGCGTCTGCCAATCCAGTCGGCTCACCTGTAATTGCGAACATTGCGGCTAGACCGAGGGCTCCACCAAACTGACGCGCCGTCTGCGTGACGCCGCCCGCAAGACTAAAGAACTGCGGGCTAACTTCAGATACTCCGGCCGCAGCTAAAACACCTAATGTCAGTCCCATTCCGCCGGCGCTCAAGATAAGGCCCGGCAAATAACCAGTTAAGTAGTTGGGTTGTTCGTTGAGCATCGTTATCCACCAAAGCATGCCCAAAGCACATATGAAGGTTCCTGGCCCGGCCACCAGCCTGTGTCCGTAACGGTCAGCGAGAGGTCCCGCCACCATCGCCGCAACTGTGACCACCAGAGCCCCGAATGCACTTGATAAACCGGTTACACCTATTGAGTACCCCCAGGCATCGGTTAAGAACAGAACAAGGGAAAGCATCAACGCATACATGCCAAGGGCAAATACAAACAAGGCCAGTGATGCACGGCGAAAAGATGAAATTACCACCAAAGCGCGCGGAAGAATTGGCTCGGCGTGGCGGTTGTTTCGGTATATGAAAGCAGCTAAACAGGCGATTCCGATGAGGATCGACATTGGAAAGGGCTGAATGCCCACCCGAACTGGCCACGTCATAATCTCCATGGAGGACCAACCCCAGTCGCGTCCTTGCACAATGGCCAGCACAAGCAACCCTGTTGCTGAGGCAAGTAGCCCCCCACCGAGCACATCGGGTTTCGCAGCGGAGTTATCTTTTGGGGTTTCGACGAACACTCGTTTACTGAGAGTTAGAGCGATGACGCCAAGGGGCAAGTTGATCATGAAGGCCCAACGCCAACTCGCTAACTCAATGATTCCGGCGCCGATAGCGGGACCGAAAGCATTTGCTGACGCGAAGCAAGCCCCCCAAAGAGTCACTGCGGTAGCTCGACGTTCCGCGGGCCACGAGGCAATTACAAGCCCCATCGAAGCAGGAGTGATGAGTGCTGCTCCGACTCCTTGAAAGCCTCGCATTGCTACTAGAAATAAAGCACCGGGAGAAACAGCCACTCCGATAGACGCCAATACGAAGACTGCTAAGCCGATAGTCATCACTCGGAGCCTGCCGGCTCGGTCGGCTAGACGGCCACTCACCACGAGCAACGCGGCGTACACAAGTACGTACGCGTTGAGAACCCACGAGAGCCGCGCGTTTGAGACTCCTTCAAAGTCTTTTCTGAGACTTGGAAAAGCTACGTTGACAATTGAGCCATCTACACCGACCAAGAACATGGCCAGACCAGCGGCGACGAGGGCCAACCAGGCTTTACGAGTGAGAGTTGGGGCGGCAGCGTCAACCATTCTCAGTTCTCTTCGTTAGATCCAGGGCAACTCACGGAACTCACTATTCTAACAGTAGTTACATCGTTGTTGGAACCTAACTGTCTCGGCTATCGAGGCTGACATCGATCGCACCACCAACATTTCCTTCCAGCAAGTTCAGTAATTCTGATGGCGGTGCCGCAACGTCTGCACGGCTTTGATTCGCGTTTATATACGTACAACGCTTGAGCAGAATTAACTCGCCCGGCCACGGAACCTGAATCTTCTCGAGAAACCGTAACAATCCGGTTGAGCCGGACCCCTTGACGCAGTTGAACTCTCGCTATCTCCCACAGGTCGCGGATCTCAGTCTCAGTTAGTTCACAGGAGGGTCGTTCGGGGTGTATCCCAAGAATGAAAAGAAACTCAGCGCGATATACGTTCCCAATTCCCGCGATAACCGACTGGTCTAATAGTGAGACAGCGATCGGAGTTCGACGACGGGCCAGGTTTTCAGCGAAATGATTCCAACGCGTCCCTCGCCGGAGGGGGTCAGGCCCCAAACCGTCAGTGACGTTGAGGAACTCATCGATTGAAATTAGGGCACATTTTTGAGGCCCAGTGAGGTGCCACGCTCGCTTTCCTTCAAGGCGAAGACGCACGGTGTCTGTTGTTGCCGAGTCAATCGAACGAGGCCGGAATTTCCCGATTAAACCGAGATGAACGTGCAAGATCAGTTCGTCATTGAAACTGAGAAACAAATGCTTCCCCCAGGCTTCGCTCTTCGACAAAATCGTCCCATTAATTTGGGTCGCCCCACTTTGGAAACGGCCCTGCGGAGAGCTTGCAGTCACTTGATGCGTCCCAAAATCAGAACGCAAATCTCGCGATAGCCGGTGAATCGTATGACCTTCGGGCACCATGTATGTCTAACGCGCGGAGCAACGTAAGGTTCGTTTATGGCACTTGGTATCGAAGACGTAATGGTGGGTTGCTGGACCGACGAACAACATGCAACAGGAGTCACGGTTGTTCTTCCCCCCAAAGGCTCGCTCGGCGCTATCGCAGTGCGTGGTGGCGCTCCCGGCACGCGTGAGGCAGCGGCGTTGGGACCCAATGGTTCCGGGGTCGAATGCCACGCCGTCGCGTTATGTGGGAACAGCGTGTTCGGTCTGGGGGCGGCCGAGGGAGTGGTCCAATGGTGCAGCGATCGCAAGCGCGGCCTTGAGTTGGCGACCGTTATTGTGCCCGTCGTTGGCGCAGCGGTCGTCTTCGATATAACTGGACCCGACGATCCGCGACCCGGCCCCGAGGCAGGCCGGCTGGCATGTGAGGCGGCAACCAGCGCTGACCCCGAGACCGGACGTGTTGGGGTTGGTCGAGGCTGCACTGTTGGCAAAGCAGCAGGTCGGATCTATGCAAGCCCGGGCGGACAAGGAATCTCGGTTGCTCGATCAGGGGACGTAACCGTGGGAGTCATCGTCGCCGTTAACGCTTTTGGTGATGTGCTCGATACAGACGGCAGTGTCCTTGCCGGTTCTACAGCTGCACTCGACGCTCCTCGTTATCCGTTTGTTTCACTTGATGAAGTGGCTGCTTGGGAGTCCGGTGAAGAGAGAGCCAATACCACTATCGGATGTTTGGTCACTAACGCCGCACTGACCAAACCGGAAGCCTGTCGAGTAGCGGACCTCGCCCACACCGGGATAGCGCGAAGCATCAACCCCCCACATACCTCGGTCGACGGGGATGCATTGTTTTTGTTAGCGACGCAAAAGGTACCAGCGACGGTCGACCTCGTCGCCGACCTTGCCTCTACGGCAGTAGCTGCTGCCATCCGCGCCGCGGTTCAATAACCGCGTCGAATTGGGGCATCAAGTCACATATGGCACTCAAAATGCCTCAAGTTGTGTCACCATCGAGTCACCAGAGAAAGGTGGTGGTCCCAAACATGCCAAGACTTAATAGGACTCTGGAGGTGGTCGGGCGCTGAGGCGGCCTGCCAACTTGGGAGGAAGCCTTCTTCGTATGTAACGAAATGGTGGCGACTCCAACCCAGACCATCCCACTTGACGATGAGCGTGTCGGTCCTCGCGCAGCGAAGCCCTGGCCTTGATAGTCAGGCAAAACGTCTCAGGTGTCGTTTGATGCCCCCGCTCACAAAGTGGGGGCATCAGCGCGTTTCAGGAGCTGTGCCGCTGCGTGACGCTTTTCATGAAAAGCATGGAGCCATAGAGCGGCCTAATCTGGCAAACCTCTTACTTGCCCCTGCAACCGCAATCGAATCCCTTTGGGCAACTTGTCGACTACAAGGTCGTAGCTATCCTCGATCCATTCCTGAACCTCTTTAAGTGGGATCGACCCATCGATTGACACTCGATTCCAATGTCGTTTGTGAAAGTTGCTTGATCGAACAGATGGATATTGCTGTCGCAAAGACTCAGCCTTGTCAGGGTCACACTTGAGAGTGAGGGAAAGGCGATCAGAAATCGTAGGAATTAACGCAAACATTTTCCCTCCAACTTTGAACACTGAGACATGATCGCCGAATGGGAAATCCTCAACCGCGTCAGGTTGACCCAAACAAATTTCCACTAGAAGCTCCCGCTTCATTTGGGCCTCATTCCCCAATTAGAGCATTCGGCCTGACAGGATGCCATGGTGACAACAACGGGAGATCCACTCGAATTCGATTGCCCTCGATGTTCCGAATCGGTCAATGAGCGGTTCTACGGACCTTGCGCCCAGTGCCGTGAAGCACTCAAAACACATCTCGGTGGCGAACCTCGCGAGGTCGGGGCAACAAAATACGAACCAAAGATGAATGTCACACCAAATCAGGTGGCAACTAAAGAGTAACCCTGGCCTCAGCGCGTTCTTCGAGGTGAAGGATCGGAGGCCCACTCGGTCAACTTTTGTACGGTTTCCTCAACCTCACGGGTTGAACCAGCAAACGAGAAGCGGATAAATCGGTATCCCTCTTTGGGATCAAAATCAATGCCGGGAGTGACTGCAATTCCTAGATCATCTAGCCACTCTTGCGCCAAGCTTTGGCTGTCATCGCACAAGTGATCCACCTGCGCCCAAATGTAAAATGCTCCATCGGCAGGAGCTAATTGACTGATGCCGGCCTTGGGTAGACCCTCGAGGAGAATGCTTCGATTAATGGCGTAGCGCTCGACGTTACCTTCAAGCTCACTGTGGCTTTCGAATGCGCCAAGCGCAGCATGTTGTGAAACTGATGCGGCGGCGATGAACGCATTTTGGGCCAAGCGTTCAACGGGAGACACCAGATCGCTGGGAAGAACCAACCACCCGAGTCGCCATCCGGTCATCGAAAAGTACTTCGAGAAGCTATTTACAACAACAGCTTCTTCCCACTCTGCAGCGGCGGTTGGAGCTGAGGTCCCGTAGGTGATGCCATGGTAAATCTCGTCGGAAATGAAACGGACACCTCGTTCCCTACACCAGCGAGTCAATTCCGTTAGCTCGTTAGGAAGGAGCATGGTCCCGGTCGGGTTAGATGGACTCGCCACAACTATCCCGTCGATGGGCCCAACATCATCAAGTACCGACGGAGACGGTTGAAATCTGGTGTCGTACCCCACTGGCACTTCAACGACTTCAACGCCCAGCGCTTCAAGGGTGTTGCGGTAACACGGATATCCTGGAGATGGAACTGCGACGCGATCACCGGCCTCGAAACATGCCAGAAACGCCAATGTAAAAGCGCCGCTCGCTCCCATTGTGATCGCAATCCGCTCGGCCCCTATGTTGACGCCGTACCAGTCTTGATAATGGAGGCTCAAACGCTCTCGAAGCGCGTCCATGCCAAGTGCAGAGGTGTACCCGAGTAGTTCATTTTGGATAGCCGCGATCGCGCGCTCGCGTGCCCCTTGGGGCGCCGGGGTTGACGGTTGACCCACCTCAAGATGCAGTACCTCACTGCCGGCCATTTCGCGTGCGGCTGCGGCGCGCATCACCTCCATCACGTAAAACGGAGCGATGTCAGTTCGACTTGAGGTCTTGAGAGCCATAACAGGAGTGTGGCCCCTAGAGACCCACTACCGTCGGTTATTTTTGCGTCGCGCACCGCGACAAGCAACGACCAAGGTGCGCGAAACAACGGCCATCGATAATTGGCCTTTCCCCCGAGCCAGTTAATGAACCATGCTTGAGGGTATGGGCACTGCCTTAATGACGGACCTTTATGAGGTCACTATGCTTGACGCCGCGCTCCGCTCGGGGGTTGCATCACGGCGGGCGACGTTCGAAGTCTTCGCGCGTCGACTGCCCCAGGGGCGAGGGTACGGAGTAGTAGCTGGACCTGGACGTCTGGCAGAACTGCTCGCTCGTTTCCAATTTTCGGCGGCTCAAATCGAGTACTTGGCAAAGCTGGGGCGCTTCACTGACGAACTGCTTGAACATCTGAATACTTTCCGGTTTGAAGGCGAAGTATGGAGCTATCGCGAAGGCGATTTCTATGTGCCTGGAAGCCCCGTGCTTAGAGTTGACTGTTCTTTTGGTGCTGGTCTTCTCCTCGAAACGCTTGTGTTGTCGGTACTCAACCACGACTGCGCCGTGGCATCCGCAGCGGCACGGATGCATGACGTTGCTGGGGGGCGGCACCTAATTGAGATGGGCGGCAGGCGGACGCACGAAGAGGCGGCAGTAGCAGCAGCGAGGGCGGCTTGGCTCGTAGGCTTCGACGCCACCTCAAATATGGAAGCGGGTATCCGCTTTGACCTTCCTACAGCCGGGACTTCAGCCCACGCGTTTACGTTGGCACACGATGACGAAGAATCCGCTTTTGAAGCACAAATTAAAGCGCACGGACTTGAAACGACGCTTTTGGTTGATACCTACGAAATCGAAACGGGCATTGATCGCGCTCTCGCGGCGGCTAAAAGGCTGGGGGGAGTCCCCGGAGCGATTCGTATTGACTCAGGTGACTTAGCTGAGGAAGCACTTCGCGCCCGGAAAAAACTTGACGCGAACGGGGCAGAGTCGACGCGCATTGTCGTGTCGG
Organism: Acidimicrobiales bacterium; assembly: GCA_014239555.1. Taxonomy (GTDB): domain Bacteria; phylum Actinomycetota; class Acidimicrobiia; order Acidimicrobiales; family Poriferisodalaceae; genus UBA2110. Next base: position 180,974 of record JAAZYR010000002.1, on the reverse strand, counting down.
GCGACCTCGACGAGTACCGAATTGCCGAATTAGCCGGCCACCCAATCGATGGTTACGGAGTCGGAACCCAACTTGTGGTGGGATCTGGCCATGCCACCGCAGGAATGGTCTACAAGCTTGTCGGTATAGCACGACGGTCGGGAACCTACGAGCCGGTCGTACCTGTGGCTAAATCCTCCGAAGGAAAGGCAACTCGAGGTGGGGTCGTGCGCCCGTATCGCGTCATCGACAACGGACAAGCGGTCGATGAAGTGTTGGTGCAGTATGACCGCCCCGGCCCTCCCGACGCCAGAGCACTCCATGTGCCTCTGTTCAGAGCCTGCGAGCCGGCGTATCCACACACCCTTGACGTTGACCGGGAGTTTCATCGACGGGCTCGAATAGAACTGCCTGATTCAATGCGAGCGTTGGACTCACAACCGCCATTTGAAGCTCACACCATCTGATCCAACAGAGCTAGATGCAGTTCGAAGTGGCTATAACTCGTCACCGTCTGAGTTATCGCCAAGGCTGGGAACAGCAAGTGAATCCGAGAAGAAAATGCCTTGGGAAGCCCCTGCAGAGAGAGCGGCCCTCACGTTTACCACCCTAGGTCCGTCGCGACGCACGACAGCTACCACAGGCTCTTCCGTAAAAATTTGGTGTTCCCTGTCGCCGTCAAAAGCCAACGTGGTGGGTCCCACTAGATCAATTTCTTCACCGAGACCAACTCGTGTCACCTCAAGCACCGGCACCTTTTTGTATAGCCCAGGCGCTATTGGAGAATTAGTCCACTGACCTCCGTCTCCGCACCGAACCAAAATCGCTGCGTCCTCATCGACATCACAAGTTGCGTGAAGACCTGCAATTGACGAAACACCAATCGTGTCGGGTCGTGCCACGGACACTAATAACTGTCGAAGATTCATTGGGTCAACTGGCATGCGGTTACCCACGAAATCGTTGACGAGCGTTACTGCATCGACGAGAGCGGCATCTTCAGACCCATCAGTCATACGCAAATGAATCATTTTTGAGCGTGGCGCTACCAAGTCGATGTCGACGAATCCATTCGCAACCAGTCCAGCAGCTGCACCGGCGACTGTTGGTTCGACCAGTGATGGAAATACGTTGTTTGTTCCCGTCGACATCGGTACCAAAGTGACTTCAGGCCAGACTTTGGCGATGGTCCGATTTGTCCCATCGCCCCCAAGTGTGATGATGACATCCACGTGACGTTTTTTCATTTCTAAGGCCGCTCGTTCTGTATCCCTTGGATCAACCCGGGCGTTCACGTCAAGAATTTCTAGCTCGGCCTCCAGCCTCAGATCAGCTAACGCCCCACTGGCGATACCGAATGGCTCTTTCATTGCGACGATGTGACGCGCGCCCGCTGCAACAGCGCCAATAACGGCTCGAGCAATGCGGTTTCGCTTATCTTCGGTGCTAGAGATCCCGCCGCGGGCCGCTACCCGACGAATGTCGCGACCCGAAACGGGGTTGGCAATAATTCCGATAGTGGCGGGGCGATCTGTCACAGCCTCACCCTAGGCAAGGAAAGTTGTTCCATCAGTCTGATACAACAACTGAGTGACTCAGCCACCAGTGGTACTAACAATCGCGGGTTCAGACTCGGGAGGGGGATCGGGCCTACAAGCAGACTTGCGTACTTTCGCCGTTCAGGCTGTCCACGGTGTGTGCGCCGTTACAGTTGTTTCTTCACAAAACACCCAAGAGGTTCGGTCAGCTTTCCCAGTACCCGCTGGTGTTGTTCGCTCCCAGGTCGAATCCGTTTTAGATGATTTCGTGGTATCGGGCGTGAAGACAGGATTGCTGTTCTCTGAAGAGAACACTCTCCTGGTTGCAGAGTTGGCAGAGGCCGGAGCGTTGCCCTCTTTAGTTGTCGATCCGGTAATGGTTGATCGACATGGGCGTCAGCTATACAGCGAAGCGATCGATCGCTTGATCTCTGAGAGGCTAATTCCTCATGCTCTAGTCGTGACTCCGAACCATCTTGAAGCAATGCGGCTGTTAGGAAGGACGATTGCAGACGACACGCAAGCTCTTCGCGACGCAGCGCTAGAACTCGCGAACATGGGTCCGGAAGTTGTCGTTTTGACCGGCGGTCGGAGGTCTTCTCACATGATGGTCGACATCATCGCTTCGGGTGGTAAGACAATCACACTAGAAAATGAGCGTTGTATAACTACCAACGTTCGCGGTACCGGAGACACTCTCTCCGCGGCGATTGCTGCTGGCTTAGCCAGAGGGGTGTCTGCCGTCGATGCTGCACTAGCCGCCCAAGATTTCACTATGCAAGCCATACGCCGCGCCGTCAATTGGAAACTGGGTGCAGGACAAGGACCTATAGACCACCTGGGGCACCTCGACTAAGCCGACCTAGACTGAAGACGCTTAGCCCTGGATTGGGTAGCTGGGAGAAACGCGTGACACGAGAGCAGTGGGAATTAGAGCACCAAGCTGATCAGAGCCGCGACGTGGACTACGAAACTATGAGCGGCATTCCAGTGAAACCGCTTTACAGCCCAGCGGGCGCCGAACCCGACGAACGCATCGGATGGCCTGGCCAATACCCCTATACCCGCGGAGTGCATTCGAGTGGTTACCGGGGCCGCCTGTGGACCATGCGTATGTTTGCGGGCTTCGGAACCCCCGAGGACACGAACGCGCGGTTCAAAGAGATTCTTTCTGCTGGAGGAGGTGGTCTGTCAACCGCTTTCGACATGCCAACGCTGATGGGTCTCGATAGTGACGATGTTCTCTCGGTGGGAGAAGTTGGTCGTTGTGGCGTAGCGGTTGACACCATCGAAGATATGAGGGTTCTCTACGACGGGATTGATCTTGAGGACACAACGACGTCGATGACGATAAACGCGCCTGCAGCGACCATTTGGGCCATGTTCGTAGCAAACGCAGAAGACCAAGGAGCAGACAGAAGTCTTTTAGGAGGAACACTCCAAAACGACATTCTTAAGGAATACCAAGCTCAGAAGGAATGGGTCTTTCCGCCGCGACCTTCGATGCGGCTCGTAGCTGACACAATCGAATTCTCGAAAAACGAAATGCCTAGATGGAACTCTGTTTCAATCAGTGGCTATCACATACGAGAAGCGGGCTCGACGGCGGCTCAAGAACTCGCCTTCACTCTTGGTAACGGCTTCGCTTACGTTGAAGCAGCAGTGCAACGGGGTCTTCATGTAGACGATTTCGCCCCGCGACTCAGCTTCTTCTTTAATGCTCACATTGACTTCTTCGAAGAGATCGCAAAGTATCGAGCCGCGCGCCGAATCTGGGCGCGCTGGATGAAAGAGCACTACGGGGCTCAAGACCCGAAGTCGATGATGCTGCGGTTTCATACGCAGACCGCAGGGGTCTCGTTAACCGCCCAGCAACCCGAGATCAACATCGCTCGAACTGCGATTGAGGCTCTTGCAGGAGTTCTGGGTGGAACGCAAAGTCTGCATACGAATTCGATGGATGAAGCCCTCGCCTTACCGACGGAAAAAGCCGCGCGCATTGCTCTGCGCACCCAACAGATCATCGCTCATGAGACTGGGGTAACGGATGTAGTTGACCCCCTCGGTGGGAGTTGGTTCGTGGAGGAACTCACTGATCAACTCGAGGCTGAAGCCGAAGCCATGTTTAGTCATATTGCTGAGGCGGGAGACGGATCGATGCTCGAAGGGGCCTTTCAGTTAATTGATGAAGGCTGGTACCAGGGAAGCATTGCCGATGCTGCCTATGACTTTGAGAAAAAGGTCAACGCTGGTAGGCGTGTTGTCGTGGGGGTAAACGACTTCACTGAGGGAAACAAAGAGGACCAAATCGATCTTCTAAAAATTACTCCTGAAGATGAAAAACGTCAGATAAAGAGTCTTCAACAAATTAAGAGCGCCCGAAGCCAGCAGGCGGTAGATGAAGCTCTCATCGCATTGAGTCGCGTCGCTGAGACTGATGCGAATTTGATGCCGTCGCTCATTGAAACGGTGAGAACACACGCCACAGTTGGTGAAATCACGACGACTCTCGCCGACGTCTTCGGGCGATACCAAGAAAAACCATTTATTTGACCGGCGCAGCGCGGTCTATCTGGGCCGTGAAGCGGGCTATTGTCATCCAGAGCGAATTTGGTTGACGAGGAAATGATGCTGCAACTGAACCCTCAAAAGCTGATCGCCGTGGCCCTGATAACGACGGCTGCGCTTATTTCTGCCTGTGGTGGTGGACCCGACCAAACTCAACTTGAGCGCGAGTTGCAGGATAAGGCTGGCAGCGACATCCTCCCAGTCGAACTGGGCATGGTTGATTGTCCCGAAGACGTAGTAATGACTCCAGAGTCCGTGTTTATCTGCGCCAGCGAAGTAGCAGGCCAGTACTACGAACTCCAAGTTCGCATAATTGACGCACAAGGCCAATACTCCTACGCCCACAAACACCATCCTCTTCAACTAGTAAACGCCGAGGCACTTTTGGCCGACGAAGTTGCCTACCAAGTTGGATTTGACCTCATGATTGACTGCGGCGACGGTGAGTACCTGGTGGCGCCGATCGGCAGCTCATTCAACTGCGTAGCAACACGTGTCGAAGGCGGAGCCCAAGCGAATATTGAAGTTCGGCTCCAAGACGCCACTGGTCGGTTGACTTGGATTCTTCTGCGGACCTGATCGGTCTTTGCATCGCGAGCGGATGCAAACAATGAACCTGGTGGACGTCAGTAGCATTTCTCTCGTTTGGCCAACAAAGACTTTGTTTGTTGATCTCTCATTTACTGTCGACGAAAAAGACCGAGTCGGAATCTTGGGCATCAACGGATCCGGCAAATCGACATTACTCAACGTGCTTGCAGGCACTGAAACCGCCGATCAAGGTGTGATACGACGTCGGGCGGACCTTGCGATCTCATTTCTTAGTCAACGGCCTGAGTTGGGCGAAGGAACCGTGAGCGACGCCATCGGATCAGATTGGCAAGCTAAAGCCGCCATAGATCGGCTGGGATTGACAGAGATTGCCAACAGAAACATCGCATCTCTTTCCGGGGGTCAACAGAAACGGGCTGCGCTAGCAGCGGTTCTTGAAAATAGTGAAGCGGGTCTTCTGATCCTTGACGAACCAACTAACCATTTGGATATTGAGGGAATTGAATACCTAGAACGCGTCATCAAAAACTTCGCCGGAGGAGTCGTATTCGTATCTCATGACCGGTATCTGATTGACCGCGTTGCCACCAAAACAATCGAACTGTCATCGGATGGGGCTTTCGTAGTCGAGGGCGGCTATCAATCTCATTTACTCGCAAAGGCAGAAAGGCAAGCTAAATCTGAGCGCGACGAAGCAACACGGCGAGTTCTGGAGCGAAAAGAACTCGCGTGGCTACAGCGAGGGGCTCGGGCTCGACGAAGAAAATCTAAGTCTCGACTAGCGATCGCCCAACGAACTCTCGCAACGCCGACTCGACAAGAACAGCGAATTGGTCCGTTGGCCCTAAATGATTTTGGTCAACAACGGCTTGGACGACAAGTTATAGACCTTGAGAATGTAGGTGCCGAAGTCGGCGGCAAGACACTTTTCGACAGCGTCAATCTGTTGATGTCGTCAACGGAACGCTTGGGAGTTGTAGGACCAAATGGAGTCGGAAAATCGACTCTGCTGGACGTGATTGCCGGCCAACGGAAGCCAACAACCGGGACGGTGAACTACGGCTCAACTATTCGAATTGGCTACTTCGACCAAACGGGCCAAACCCTCGACCAAGATGCCAGTGTGGAAGAGATCGTCGCTGGTCCCGGTTCACGACTTGACCACCGTCACACAAGCCTTCTTGGGCGTTTTTGGTTTGAACCAGCGACACACCGAGCTCAGGTCAGAACCCTTTCGGGTGGCGAACAACGAAGGTTGCAGCTCATGTCTGTTCTCGCTTCTGAACCGAACGTTCTTCTCCTTGATGAACCCACAAATGACCTTGACTTGGACACCCTCCGTGCCCTCGAAGAATGGTTGGACACGTTTCGTGGAGCGCTAGTAGTAGTTACTCACGACCGCGCCCTCCTTGAGCGAACCGTCGAACATGTCGTCGCCCTAGGCAAGGGGGGGTTCCGCCACCTGGGCGCGGGTGAAGCGGTATGGGAACAAGCCAGATCGGAACCCCTGCCAAACAATCCTCGTTCGAAACCCAAAACAAAAGAGAGGCAACGATCGGGTCGCTCTTTGTCGACGCTCCGTTACAAGTTGAAAGAGGTTGAAGCAGAGATAGAAAAACTCGCGCTCGAGCGAGACGACTACAACCTTTTCCTGACAGATGATTCGATTACACATGATTCGCAACAAGAGACGTACCGCTCTTTGGCTTTGACCTTGGAAAGCCTAGAAAATGCTGAAGATCAGTGGCTTTCGATATCGGAAGAGATTGAAGGACGAACTTAAACGCTCCGCTACCCTGCGATATATGAACCGGCGGACATATGACTCCAGCGGCGACTTGCGTTCTTTGCGCCACCGACGACCGCTGATTCACTGGACAGCAGTTTTGGTGTCAGCAGCGATGGTCCTCGCTGGCTTCTCGGCCTTGCTGGCCGCGTTGTGAATGACGTCAACTCTTCAGCTTTTGAAGAACTTTCCGTGGAACGTCTCTATGAGATCCTTCGGCTTCGAGTTGAGGTCTTTGTAGTTGAACAACAATGTGCTTATTCAGAAATTGATGCATTGGATAGCGAAGCGCTACATCTTTGGATTGATGACCACGATGGACTTGCTTCGTATCTACGAGTCATAGAGGAACTCGATTGTTTACGCATCGGTCGGGTCGTCACTCGACGTGATGCTCGCTCCAAGGGGTTGAGTCGGCAACTCATTAACCACGTACTGTCAACGACAGATGGACCCTGGGTGCTCTCGGCACAGTCCTATTTGTGCGACTGGTACACCCAACTGGGTTTTGTTCCAAGTGGGCCAGAGTTCGACGAAGATGGTATTCCGCACATTCCGATGAGAAGAGCAGCCGCTTAGCTGGACGCGATACCGAAACTAAGCCCGAACATCAACGACGGTGCGCCCTCGGACCTGGCCAGCAAGGATGTCTGAGCCCAGCTTTGGAACATCAGCCAAGCCAACCATGGTCGTCATCTGGGAGAGCGTGTCCCGGTCAAGGAGTTCATCGAGCCTCGACCAGGCTCTGTTCCTGGTTTCAAAGGGGCAGACAACGGAGTCGATTCCCAGCAGATTGACCCCGCGGAGAAGGAAAGGAATCACCGTCGTGCTGAGGTCGTGGCCCCCGGCAAGTCCGCAGGCAGCGACGCTTGCCCCATATTGCATTTCGGTAAGAACATGCGCGAGCGTTGTGTCGCCGACCGCATCTATGCACCCACCCCAGCGTTCGGATGCAAGTGGCCCTGACGCCGGTTCTGCAAGTTCCTCGCGTGACACGATTTGGCTCGCTCCCAAGTTGGTCAAATAATCGCTTGTTTCAGGACGCCCCGTCGACGCCGCGACTTCGTAGCCCGCTTGGGAAAGTAGGTGCACAGCGACGCTTCCGACTCCGCCAGCGGCCCCCGTAACGAGCACTGGTCCAGAACCGATGCCGTGATCCTCAAGGGTCTGCATAGCGAGCATTGAAGTGAGCCCAGCGGTACCCACGCTCATCGCTTCGAATTCAGAAAGGCCCGTTGGGAGTTTGACTAACCAGTCACCACTGACTCGAGCCCGTTCGGCATAGCCGCCCCAGTGAACTTCGCCGACCTTCCAGCCTGTCAGGACAACTCTGTCTCCTTCGACAAAACGCGCGTCAGCAGACTTGCTGACAATGCCTGAGAAATCGATGCCAGGCACATGTGGATAATCACGCACTAGGCGACCGACGCCGTTGAGGATCATTCCATCCTTGTAGTTGAGCGTGCTGTAGGAGATGTCGACTGTTACTTCGCCATCAGGAAGTTGCGCATCTTCTAATTGCGTGACTTCTGCTGTCACCTTCCGGTCTTCTTGTGTCAAGAGCACTGCGCGAAATGTCATAAATCCTCACTCGTTGATCGCCCCGATGGTCGGATCGGTATAAGCCAAGGACATTACTCGGGTCCTGGCTGTGTGTCCCATGTCGCACCACGGTCAGAACTGTAGGCTGACCGTATGTCTGAACGAGAAATCGTCACCGTTACCGAAGCAGCGCTTGAAAAAGTTCTTGAGTTGCGTGCCGGTGAAGATGACGCGGAACAACTAGCCCTGAGGATCGAAGTCACTGGAGTCCAAGGAGTCGATTTCTCCTACGATCTAGCCTTTGAGGTGCTTAGCGAAGCGGACGCCGACGACGTACCGACGCACGTGGGCGGAGGCTTAACCGTATTAACTCCCGGAAAAGATTTGGCCAAACTAGAGGGCGCGACGTTAGACCTTCCAAGCAACTCCAACCAGGCTGGTCTGGTGCTGCGTAACCCGAATCGACCGGAGCTTGGTCCAAACGCAACCTTGGATTTGTCGGGGACGCTTGAAGAGCAGGTCCAAGAGGTGCTGGTAAAAAGAATCAATCCATCAATAGCGGCGCATGGTGGATACGCGGAACTGGTGCGCGTAGAAGGCTCCACAGTTCTGGTCAAGTTGGGTGGAGGTTGTCAAGGTTGCGGCATGGCAAACGCGACTGTCACGGCTGGTATTGAAAAAACTTTGATCGAACTCCTCGATGGAGTTGAAAACGTCGTCGACATAACCGACCACACATCCGGAGAAAATCCATATTTCGCTACCACCTAAAAGATTGAGTTAGACACGACATGGCATCGCCTCGTAGGCGCTGCCTAGACTCACGGTACGACTGAACTCCATGGGGGCGATGTGAGAGGCATTATTGGTTATGGCACCTACGTGCCCTACTACCGGTTAGATCGTTCAAAGATCACGGCGGCAATGGGGGCAGGGGGAGGGCGCGGTCATCGTGCCGTAGCTGGATACGACGAAGACACCACCACCATGGGTGTCGAGGCTGCCCGTAACGCCTTGCGTGGGAGCACGGTAACGCCATCTTCCATTTGGTTCGCTACTGCAAACCCTGCCTATCTAGACAAAACCAATGCGACAGCTATTCAGGCTGCGCTTGACCTTCCACAAGACACATGGGCTGTTGATGCAGGTGGGTCAGCTCGATCGGCGGAAGCTGCAATTCTGGGTGCCAAGGGCACCCCAGGCATATCAATGGCTGTCGTATCCGATCTACGTACCGGTAATCCCACTAGCAACGATGAGAGCAACGGCGGTGACGGAGCTGCAGCGGTCATCTTCGGTGATGACGAAGATGCTCCAGTTCTCGCTCATACGCTGGGATTTGCAGCTTCAACAGGTGAATTCCTCGATCGCTACCGGCTTCCCGGTGATACCTCAAGCCGAATATGGGAGGAACGTTTCGGAGAACAGGCGTATTTGGCGTTAGCGGAAGACGCGATAGGGCGAGCAACCAAATCTGCGAACGTTGAGATGGAAGATATTGACAAGGTGGTCATCGCTGGCCTGCACGCGCGAGCAGTACGGGGTTTATCAAGGATCGCCGGTGACAAATTGGTTGATGACCTCACTGGGCGCATTGGCAATCCAGGGGCGGCTCAACTTCCGGTTCTCGTTGCGTCAGTTCTTGATCAAGCCGAACCAGGCGAAACCATTCTGTGCGTGCACCTCGCTGATGGCGCCTATGCAAGCGTCATGCGCACAACCGATGCCATATCTGACTACACACCGTTCGCTACCGTCGAAGCCCAAATCGAAGCCGGAAGTGACAACCTCGAATACAACCTTTATCTCACATGGCGTGGTTTCCTTGATCGCGAACCGCCACGGCGTCCAGATCCCGATCGTCCCGGCGCACCTCCGACATCTCGATCCGAAGATTGGAAGTACGCGTTCGTTGGCTCACGCGACCGTGCGTCCGGAGCTATCCACCTGCCACCGATGAGGGTTTCGATGGATGGTGGAGCGGTGGACGATATGGAACGAATCAGTATGGCGGATGTGCCCGCCACCATTGCAACATTCACCGTTGACTACTTGGCGTTTTCGTTGTCTCCTCCAACTGTTGCCGTCGTCATCGACTTTGATGGAGGGGGAAGATTTCAGGCAGAGATGACTGATGTCGACCCGAACGAAGTCAAAATCGGAGACCGCGTAGAGATGACATTTCGCCGTTTGTTCACCGCACAAGGCATTCACAACTACTTTTGGAAGGCTCGCCCACTCACAGATTGAGCGGCAATAACTAGTATCCGTGCACGGATACATCTTTATCTACCAAACTGGTAGAACACGACAAAGGAAAAGGGACATGGCCTCTCATGGCATAAAGGACCAGGTCGCCATCGTCGGTATGGGCTGCACGCCCTTCGGCGAGCACTGGGATAAGGGCGCCGATGACATGCTCATCGACGCGGCACACGAGGCATATGCCTCAGCTGGGGTAACCCAGGACGACATTGACGCCTTCTGGCTAGGGACTATGGGATCGGGTGTATCGGGACTCACTCTCTCAAAGCCACTACAAATCGACTACAAACCGGTTACCCGCGTAGAGAACATGTGCGCAACGGGGTCAGAGGCATTCAGAAATGCTTGCTACGCAGTGGCGTCGGGCGCATATGACGTTGTCATGGCTATCGGAGTGGAAAAGCTCAAGGACAGCGGATACTCCGGACTCACCGGCAGTCGACCTCCTAGCGACGGAACCGATTCATCGCTTACGGCGCCAGCAACCTTCAGTCTTCTCGCGCCGGCCTACGCCCACAAGCATGGTCTCGACGAAGAGACGATGAAAGAAGTGCTTACTCGCATCGCTTGGAAGAACCACAAAAATGGTGCTCTGAACCCACGGGCACAATTCCGCAAAGAAGTGGCTAAAGAGACCATTGCTGGCTCTCCGCTCGTTGCAGGCCCCTTGGGAATTTTTGATTGCTCCGGGGTAAGTGACGGTTCGGCAGCAGCCGTAATCGTTCGGGCGGAAGATGCCCACCGCTATACAGACAAGCCGCTCTATGTGAAGGCGTTGAGCTTCTCTTCTGGGCCAGCAACTGGGGCCCTGGACACAAGCTATGACTACACAACGTTCCGCGAAGTACGCACCTCAGCGGAGGAGGCCTACAAGCAGGCCGGTATTAGTGATCCACGTAGTCAAATAGCGATGGCAGAGGTTCACGACTGCTTCACTCCGACTGAGCTGGTTCTCATGGAAGATTTAGGTTTCGCAGAAGAGGGAACCGCCTGGAAAGAGGCCCTTAATGGATCATTTGACCTCGATGGCGATCTGCCAGTAAACCCAGACGGCGGACTCAAGAGCTTCGGCCACCCAATTGGTGCCTCTGGCTTGCGAATGCTATTTGAGTGTTGGTTGCAGCTAAGGGGTGAAGCACCTCCAGAACGCCAGATCGACTCCGATAGGACGCTTGGTCTAACTCATAACCTCGGCGGCCAACCTGGGGCTTGCGTGTCTTTTGTTGCGGTTGTCGGTTCCGAAGTGGGCTAGTTCAACCGAACGCTAATTATTCAACGACCGCTTGTCCCGGCCATGGGGATGAGCGGTCGTTGCGCGTTCGAATGGCTGCTCGAAGTTGGCAGCGACGCCTTCAGCTGGATTCAAGAGCCTTAATGACTTCAGCGGCTATGCCAGAAGCATCAAGACCGAATTCGGCGTGTAACTCGGCTGCGGTGCCGTGAGGCAAGTATTCATCTGGAGTGCCCAACTGCAACAACCGAGGAATTTGACCCTGCCGGCGTTGCAAAGCGTCTGTTACCAGACTGCCGAAGCCCCCAACTCTGCTGCCGTCCTCAACGGTCACAACAAGAGGCAAATCAATTACTGAACGAATCATGTCGCGGTCAACTGGTTTGAGAACCCTTGGATCCCAAACAGCTGCATCAACACCCTCTTGTGTGAGGAGATCCGCTGCGGCTTCTGCCGCCTGCAACATCGGCCCAGCCGCCAAGATGGCAGCATCACTCCCTTTTCGAACTTGTCGGGCGCTTAATCCGTTTCCAACGATCCGTGACTCTTGGGCATTACCTCTAGGCCAACGGATTGCAACGGGCCCGTCGTCTATTTTGAGCGCCTGCTCCATCATTGCAGAAAGTTCCTGAACCGATGAGGGAGCCAAAATAGTCATCCCGGGTACCCGGGCATACATAGCAATGTCATGAATCCCGTGATGTGACGGTCCATCTGGACCAGTTACTCCCGCTCTATCGATACAGATAATGACCGGTAGCTGATGCAATCCAATGTCGTACATCACCTGATCGAAGCCGCGTGCCAAGAAAGTTGAGTAAATGGCAACAAATGGGCGCAACCCCGCCCGAGCCATACCGGCAGCCGACGTCAGCGCATGCTGTTCGGCGATACCTACATCGAAGAAGCGGTCCGGGTAACGGTCCTGAAATGGGATTAACCCTGTAGATCCAGGCATCGCAGCGGTAATGGCAACCACGTCCGAGCGGCGGTCCGCTATGTCTAACAAAGCACGACTGAATTCGGAGGTGAAGTTAGCGCCTCCAGCAGAAGGCGAGTTGCCGGTTGCGGGATCGAAGAGACCGATGTCGTGGAGGTGTTTTTCCTCGTCGGCTTCGGCAGGCGCGTAGCCGCGTCCTTTATCGGTGAGGACATGGACAACGATGGGGCCGTCTTCGTAGGACGAAGCATCTCGGAGAGCGGATTCCAGCGCGCCAATGTCGTGCCCGTCAATCGGACCTAGATAGCGCACCCCAAGTGTTTCGAAAAAAGCGGGTGGTTCCCACATCTCCCGCATCGCAGCCGCCGCTCCTGACAAACCACGCTTAACCTCGACGCCGAGAGGTAAACGGTCCAAAATGTTGGTGACCGCTTGCCGCCCCTTGAGGTAGTTCGGGGACTGACGCAGTCGTGACATCCCTGTTGCCAGCCGGCTTACCGTGGGAGCGTAGGACCTTCCGTTGTCATTCAAAATGATTACTGCGCGCTGGCCGTAGTGACCAAGGTTGTTCAGAGCTTCGAAGGCCATGCCTCCTGTCATCGAGCCGTCGCCGATAACCGCAACGACGCGACGATGCTCGTGGCCTGTCAGCTCAAACCCAGTAGCGAGGCCCGAGGCCCAACTCAAAGAAGCTGAAGCGTGACTGTTTTCAATAAAGTCATGTTCAGATTCTTCCGGCTTGGGATAGCCGGATAATCCGTGCCTTTGCCTCAGCGTGTCAAATTCAGCCGCCCGACCTGTGAGGATTTTATGGACGTAGGCCTGATGACCGGTATCCCACACAATCGCATCGCGAGGCGATTCAAAAACTCTGTGCACGGCGATGGTTAACTCGACCGCACCTAAGTTGGAACCTAGATGACCCCCGGTGCGAGAGACCGCGTCAACCAAAAATTCTCGGATTTCTTCGCAAAGTTCTAGAAGCTGATCGTCGTCAAGTGCACGCAGATCTGCTGGACTCTGGATCTTCTCAATGTGCATAAGTTTCGTTACTGGCGTTTTGTGGTACCGGTCACATTATCGGCTCACTGTCCGATGCCCCCGTCAGTTATCGCGTTATTCATGTCAAGCATTTGTCGGTCTGCGATTCGGTGAGCAACCCACATACCTAGGGCCAATACAACTACGCCTGCGAGGCCATCTATCCAGTAATGGTTAGCGGTAATGATGATCCCGAAAAAAGTGGCCAACGGGTACAGCCACATGGCTGCCCGAGCTGAGAGAGATTTCAGGATCGGCGCTATCGCGATAGCGCACCATACGGCCCAAGCCAAATGCAGACTTGGCATCGCCGCCCATTGATTTGAAATGGCTTGCAAAGTCCCTGAGTCAAAAGACCACAACCCGCCGTGAACCGACAGAGTGTCGACGAAAGAAAACTGGTCCATTGCTGCGCCGTAAGGGGGCGGCGACGAAAGAAGCCGTGGCGGCATTAACGGAAATGTGGCAAACCCGATCAGGCCTAGGGCAGTAGTGATAGCCAGCCCAGTGCGGTAACGAAGAAAGCGAAGGGGGAACCGATGATAAAGAAATAAGCCAACACCGATGGTCACAACAAAGTGGAGACTGCCGTAGAACACGTTCCAGAACCACAAGAACCAACCCCAGTCCAGAAACCACTGTTGGAGGTCCTGCTCAAAGAAAAGACCAAGCCGTTTTTCGAATGCAATCACAAGTTCGGCGTTTTTGGCCGCTGTGTTTGTCGTCGCAGCGAAAAATCCGTCAGAACCGAATTGGTTTCTCACCTGCCCATAGGCCAGATAAAAGCCCAATATGAACAGAGCTTCCTTCCACCAACGCATCCTGGCGACGATCATCTCGGACGCTTTCAAACTCTGACCCTCGACTTCAGATGACGTGATCCCAAAATGAAAGCTGGTACTCCCATCAGGCTGGCAATGAGGGTAACGGCATACATCAAGAGACCTAACACCACGCTTTGACCACTACTAACCCCAAAATTATCTAGAAAGAGAACCAACGCAGCCTCGCGTACTCCTATTCCCCCGATTGCCACAGGAAGCACTTGTGCAATAAAAACCATTGGAATGAAAGCAAACCAGACGGTAGCTCCGAGACGGATATCTACGGCGTTCGCGATGCAGACCACTGCAATCACCAAACACATTTGAAAAGCGACTGCCACAACCAGCAATCGAAGCATTGTGCTCGGTGCCCGTCGATAAAGCTTGAGACCTCGATGAACAGCAGCAAGCGACCTAGTCACGCTGCTCTCCCCACTGAGGCGCCCCCCGAAGCGCGGGTGTTCAGCCAGGTAGATAGTGAGTGACAATAAAACGAGGGTTCCAACGGCGAGCCCTAGAGCGGTTTTTCCCCCCTTTGTGTCGACAAGTCCTGGATTGAAAACGAAAGCAAGGAGCGTGATCAGAGGCAAGACGAGCCACCCTGTTAACCGTTCGATCACCACCGAAGCAAACGCGCTCGAGTGATCACGGATCTGGCTGCCCATCCGACTTACCCGCAAAATGTCGCCACCAACTGTCGTAGGGAGAAAGTTCCCAACAAACTGACCGGCAACGAAATAGTTAAATACGTCGACGAATTTTTGTGGCTTACCCAAGGTCTTACACACCTCTAACCACCGAATCGACGCCAGACCAAATGCAGCCAGCGTGGCTGCCAGTGATGCGACCATCCATAGCCAGCTTTCACTCCGCCAGTTGGGCCACCTCTGGATGTCTGTCGCCGGGAAGCGTGTCAGTAGAACAGCCAACATCGCAGCACTCGCGACAATACGCAGCCCCAAAGACGCCTTTTTCGGCAAACGTACATAGCGATAGATCTTGTGCGACACGAGAGAGCGAAGATTACGCTGCTCGGAGCCTTCTGAGAAGCCCCAAGCGGTCGCTCTGCCGGTACTGTGTCGCCAGAGCCAAACAAATGACCTCCAAAGAGAACGAATCATGAGTGAAAAAATGCTCGGTCCGCTGCTGGACCGCGATCTGATCCAAAAGACCATTTCGACCGCGCTGAGCAACGGCGGCGAATGGGCCGAGGTATTCGTGGAAGATCGACAAAGTGCATCTACTGAATTTGACGAAGGACGAGTCGAGTCGATGGTTTCCAGCCGAGATCTGGGTGCCGGCGTTCGGGTAACGGTAGGCGAGGCAACAGGCTTTGCGCACACTGCGGATCTCTCATCAGAAGGTCTAAAAGAAGCGGCCCTTGCCGCCGCGGCCGCTGCTCAAGGAGGGCACCAGGTTGAACCGGTCGCGCTCCGTGGAGAAGGAGTCTCGCGAAATCGCGCCGAGGTCCTACCTTCGACAGTTCCAAAGACCCGCAAGGTTGAGCTAACCAGACAAACCGACGCCGCAGCCCGCGAGGTCGACGGCGCGATTACGCAGGTCAGTGTCCGATATTCAGAAGGACGTCGACGAATCTTGGTTGCCAATAGTGACGGCGTCTTCAATGGTGATGATCAAACTCGGATATTGCTGTCAGTCAACTGCGTGGCGAGTGGCGATCAAGGCTTGCAAACGGGTCGAGAAACTGTTGGATACACGGTTGGCTTTGAATTGTTTGATGAACACGACGTTGAAGCGATGGCTCGTCGCGCTGCGAAACGTGCGATAACAAAACTGGAAGCCCGCCCAGCCCCAAGTGGCCAACTGCCGGTAGTCATTCAACGTGGCGGGGGAGGAGTTCTTTTCCATGAGGCTTGTGGGCACGGTTTGGAAGCCGATCTAGTTGACAAAGGTGCTTCGGTTTTTCGTGATCGAATTGGCGAACTTGTTGCCTCGCCCACAGTCACCCTCGTTGATGATGGAACCATGGGATCCGAATGGGGAACTATTGCGATTGACGACGAAGGATGTCTTTCCCAGCGCAACGTTCTGATCGAGAACGGTGTGTTGACTGACTACATGTGGGACCACTCGCGCAGTCGTTCCTCTGGGAGGGAACCTTCCGGAAATGGGCGGCGTCAGAGTTATCAACATTTACCAATGGTGAGAATGACCAATACCTTCGTGATGAATGGCGAAGTGGAGCCGGGGGACATCATTTCTGACACGGAAAAGGGTGTTTACGTCGCGCAGCTAGGAGGCGGGCAGGTCAACACCGCTACAGGCGATTTTGTCTTCTGTATGACTGAGGCGTATCTCATCGAGAATGGCCAGATAACGGCACCTCTTCGTGAAAGCAACCTGATCGGCAACGGCCCCGATGTTCTACAAAACATTGAACTCATTGGTAATGATTTTGCGATGGGTAGTCCCGGCACCTGTGGCAAAGATGGTCAAGGCGTTCCGGTAGGGGACGGGCAACCGACTTTGAGAGTTGCTTCGCTCACCATCGGAGGTACCGCAAGTTGAAAAAGACGCCAGAACTCCCGGATCTCGCACAAGGACTGTTAGCGGGGGCGCGCGAGAACGAAGAGTTTGAGGTATGTCTGTCTCGGGGTCGTTCGACCACTGTTAAGGCGTACTCGGGCAAAGTGGAATCTGTTCGTTCAGGAGCATCTCAAGCCGTCGGGGTGCGCATAGTGGTCGATGGCCGGCAAGGATTTGCAACGGCGGGCTCACTTGATCCGGAGGTCCTTAAGGAGGTCGTTGAGGAAGCCCGTGAAAACCTAAAGTTTGCCGAACGCGACCCGGACCAAGGAATTGCGATTCCGGACGGAGTAGCTCCTCCGGGTCTTGACCTCACCGATCCAGCAGTTCTTCGGCTGACGGAGGAAGACAGAGCGGCTGTCGCAATCGAATTAGAACAAAGGTGCCTTTCTTCGGATTCGCGAATCACCGGCGTTCGTTCCTCTGCATGGTCTGATGGTTGGGGAGAGTTCGCTCTAGCGTCAACATCAGGAATCGCGGTTCAGAGCGAGGGAGGCAGTTGCTCGATTGGCGTTCAACCACTTGCGATGCAGGGCAGCGAAACTCAAATCGGCTATGCCGGTGATGCTGCTCGGCGGCCAGACGCGTTAGATCTCGATCGTGTTGTTAGTGAAGCGGTCGAAGACGCAACGAGAATGCTCGGGGCAACTAAACCTTCCAGCGAAAAAGTGACCGTCGTTTTGGAACCGTCGGTTGCGGCAGCATTTCTTGGAACTGTGGTGGGCGCCCTGACAGGCGAGCGAGTGATCAAAGGTAGATCGCCATTTGCTGAACGCTTAGGTGAGCAGATTGCTGTCACACAACTTACTTTGGTAGACGACCCAACGAATATGGAATCGTTAGGGGCCGACAATCACGATGGCGAAGGGCTGGCCGCGCGACGAAACGTCATTGTTGATTCGGGCGTACTGTCCCAGTTTTTACACAACTCATACACCGGTCGCCGAGCTGGAACCAGCTCCACGGGGTCTGCGGTTCGGGGCCCTCGATCGACGCCAAGTGTTGGTATCCATGCGCTTGCGATTGCGCCCGGAGTTGACGACAGGGATGAGCTTTTCGCGAAAATAAAAAAAGGTGTTTTCATCCGGGGCGTTAACGGACTTCATAGTGGGGTCAACCCAGTCAGCGGCGACTTTTCCGTGGGTGCATATGGTCAACGCATTCAAGACGGCGCTCTGGGCGAACCATTCCGTGAAGCGACAATAGCGTCGACGCTTCAAAGGATGCTCCTCGACATCGTCGAAATCGGCGGCGACTTTGAATTTCTTCCCGGCGGAACGGGAATGACTTCGATAGCAATTGCTGATGTTGCACTTTCTGGGATCTAGTTCTTCTGGGCGCGAGCCACAATGCCATTGGTACCCTGCTGGCCGTGCCCACCACACCAAGCCCTGAAGCATTGAGGCGCCACCCCCATCTTGGCGACGCGTGTCCTCCAGGTTGGGTTCGAGTGGATTTTCATTCCCACACCATGTGGTCTGGCGACTCCACAACCACGCCCGAAGAAATTTTAGAAAGTGTGGCCGAGGCCGGAATTGATGTGCTTTGTATAACCGATCACAACTCCATCAAAGGCGCCGTTGAACTCAAGGAAAGTCTTCCTTGTCGCGTAGTCGTCGGTGAAGAGATGAAGACACATGCAGGCGAAATCATCGGCTTATTTCTCAAGGAACGAATTCCACAGGGCATTCGGCCAGAAGACGCTGCAAAAAATATTCGAGAACAGGGCGGGCTTGTCTACATCCCGCACCCCTTTGACCCGTTGCGTAATAACTTGCGGCAGGAAGTGCTCGATGAATTAGTGAATAAGGATCTCGTGGATGGCATCGAAATTCTCAACGGTAAGACCAGTCTTCGAAGCCTGAACGATAAAGCGTCTGCGTACGCAGCCAAACACGATTTAGCGATCGGGGCGGGCAGTGACGCCCACGTGGCAGAAGCATTAGGTGCCGCTTATTTAGAAATGCCGGACTTTGATAGCCCGGAAGACTTTCTATTGTCGATGCGACTGGGCCGAGCAGTAGGACACCACTACGACCCCCCAAGACGCTGGCGACCGCGTATCGTTCCTTCGACCGCGGACTGACCACGTTTCTCGCTACCCACGGCCACAATTATGCCGATCTTCCATGCAATTGTTTTAGGTATCACCCAGGGACTTACTGAGTTCTTCCCAGTGTCCTCAAGTGGCCATCTCGAGTTGGTTCCTTGGCTTTTCCAATGGAGCCACTTCGAAGGTGACAGCAGAATGGAAAACACCTTTGATGTTGCCCTCCATCTGGGGACGTTAGGTGGGCTGGTCGCGTGTCTTTGGGGGGATGTGCAGCGTCATGCTCGAGCGGGCCTTGGTGCATTAGTTGGTCGCCAACCCTGGAACACCGACGCGAAGATTGGATGGTTGCTGCTCTTATCGGCGGCCCCAGCAGCGATTGCGGCCACCTTGTTTGAGTCGTTTTTACTCAAACTGGGTGACCGCATAGAAATAATCGCGATCGGGTTAGCTTTCTTTGGGCTTTTGCTTTGGTTCGTCGATAGCCAAGCGCGAAGTAAGCGGTCTTTTCGAGATTTTTCTGGCCGAGATGCAATCAAAATGGGCACGGCTCAATCTTTGGCGCTACTACCTGGGGTAAGTCGTTCAGGCATTGCCATCACGGTTGCTCGTATGACCGGTTACGACCGACCCCACGCGGCACGTCTCGCATTCCTAATGGGCATACCCATAATTGCGGGTGCCGGATTACATCGCTCTTATGGTGTTCTGTCCGAGGGGCTTCCTGATGGGATGTGGCCCGCGTTGATTACGGGAATGTTCACCGCAGCTATTACGGGCTGGGTCGCCCTCAGGTTCACTCTTCGCTGGGTGCAATCTCACAGTTACGCCGGCTTTGCCATGTACCGGGTGATTCTTGCGGCGGCGGCGATGTTTGTGCTTTATATGCGATAGCTCTGATGCCTGACGGCCCGGTGCTAACAGTCGTGAACTCTACGATGCTTTCCCGCGATCGAAGTATCAGCGACGCAGACCTAATCCTTGGTTGGGGTTGAACTTTTAGGCTTAGACGGTTTCTCTGCTGACTTTTCAGACGAGGCGGGCTTGTCTGATGAACTAGTGCTTGAGGTTTTGTCGGAGTCTTTCGAGGTCGAAGAATCTGAAGACTTGTTTGTGTCGCTCGGTCGACTGTCGTTCTTGTAGAACCCGCTGCCTTTGAACGCTATCCCTACACTGCCAAACACCTTCTTCACTGGCCCGGCGCAGTCCTGATCAGGGCAGATAGTTACAGGTTCGTCGGTAAACGATTGACGCAGCTCGAACTGGTCATCACAGTTGCTGCACCGATACTGGTAGGTAGGCATTTCGTTGGGTAACTCCTAGTCGACCTTCAAGGTCGCTCGAAATTGTAGCGACGAGCCACAAAGCAGACACCTGGGACGCCATAAAGGCGTTAACGCCGGATGACCGCTAGATTCCCGCTCATGATCCCGCTTGAAGAGGCTCGAACTTATGTCCTAGATCGTTGCAGCCGTAAAGAACCAATCTTTGTAGCTATAAATGACGCGCTTGGGCTAGTCACCGCGGTTGACGTAATAGCGGAGGAATCAATTCCGCCATTCGCTAACACAGCGATGGACGGCTTCGCCGTCCGATCCTCCGATGTGGGAGTTGTTCCCGTGCAACTCCGCATCATTGAAACAATTGCGGCGGGGTATGCACCCAAATTGGTTGTGGGAAGTGGTGAAGCCAGCAGGATTATGACAGGAGCACCTATCCCCGAAGGTGCCGATGCCGTGGTCATGGTTGAGAAGACTTCTGTCAAAGGTGACGCGGTAACCATCGAAGCTGTTGTACAGGCGGGGAACCACATACGTCCCGCAGGCGACGACGTCACCAGCGGCCAACTGGTATTTGCCCGAGGCACCGTTCTAACTGCAGGGCATTTAGGCGTCCTTTGCAGCCTGGGCATGAATGAGATTGAGGCATACCCCCGCTTGCGAGTCGGAGTTATGTCGACTGGCGACGAATTAGTAGACGACGGCGGACCTCTCGCTCCCGGCCAAATTCGCGACTCAAATAGACGCACTCTCATCTCGTTGCTAAATGGCGACGGATTTGTTGCTGTTGACCTTGGACTTATCCCCGACGACGAAGCGGCTATCGAATCGGCTTTGCTGCATGGTGCAGGTCGCTGCGACGCGCTTGTGACTTCGGGAGGCGTCAGCATGGGTGACTTCGATTATGTGAAAGCGGTTCTCGACCGCGTTGGTGATATGAGATGGATGCAAATTGCTATCAAGCCCGCTAAACCCCTCGCGTTTGGCACTATTGGGAGTACTCCAGTTTTCGGACTGCCTGGTAATCCAGTCTCGTCGATGGTGTCCTATGAACTATTTGCCCGATCTGGCCTGCGAACGATGATGGGCTTTCCCGAACCGATTCGAACTGCAATTCAGGGGATAGCGGTTGAGCCGTTGGTACGACATCGTGACGGTAAGACTCATTATTCGCGAGTGCTAGCTCGCTATGAAGATGGCGGGATCCGCGTTCGCTCAGTGACAGGCCAGGGTTCGCACATGCTGACATCAATGGCGCGATCAAACGCGTTGGCAATACTTCCAAACGGAGATGGATGTGATGAAGGTGACGTCGTTGACATTCTGCTTCTCAACTGACCTAACACCACTTTCATACGTGCAACGAGCTGAGCGTCGCTACGCTTAAGGAATCATGGGTGAGACCACCGACGGACGAGACTTAGTTGATCCCTTTGGTCGTACTGTTCGCGACCTCCGTATCTCCGTTACGGATCGCTGTAACTTCAGGTGTCAGTACTGCATGCCGGCAGAAGGTATGCAGTGGCTTCCAAGAGCGGAAATTCTCTCGTTCGAGGAGATCGAACGCTTCGCACGCGTATGTGTGAACCGTTTCGGATTCAACGGAATTCGACTCACCGGGGGAGAGCCACTTGTTAGAGCTCACCTTCCTGACCTTGTGGAACGTCTAGCTGGTCTGGGAGTGGATATCGCTCTGACTACTAACGGTGCAACTTTACGCCTGCACGCTGCCGCCCTTGTTGCCGCCGGACTAAAAAGAATCAACATCAGTCTTGACTCGCTTCAACGAGAGCGGTTTTTGGAACTGACGCGGCGCGACGAATTAGACCGGGTTTTGGATGGAGTTGACTCGGCACTCGATGCCGGACTCAAGCCGGTAAAAATTAACGTCGTGATGATGCGCGGAATCAACGACGACGAAATTGTTGACTTTGCAGAATATGGACGTGCAAAAGGTGTGACTGTCCGCTTTATCGAGTTCATGCCTCTCGAAGCTGGTGACGTGTGGACCGATGATCTAGTTGTGCCTGCTGATGAGATCGTCAAAACCATCAGTGGAGCCTTTCCTATTGAACCTGTAGTGCGCGGAAACGAGCCAGCGGAAAGATGGCGATATAGCGATGGCAACGGCGAGGTAGGTGTTATTGCATCGGTGACGAAGCCATTTTGTGGAAATTGTGATCGCGTGCGCCTTACCGCAGAAGGACAGTTCAGGACCTGTCTGTTTGCAGTCGACGAATTTGACATGCGATCTCTTCTTCGCGACGAAGCTAGCGATGAAGCAATTGCTGACGCGATCGCCGAGGCTGTTGGTACCAAATGGGCGGGCCACTCCATTGGCCAAGTGAACTTCATTCGTCCTAAACGAACGATGAGCCAAATCGGAGGTTGATTCATGAATAAGGGTGACGCTGTTGAACTCACCCATCTGGACTCATCAGGGCAAGCGCATATGGTTGATGTGTTGGCAAAAGAACCGACAAGGCGACGGGCACTGGCAAGGTGCCAGGTCAAGATGACTGCCGAAACCGCATCTACCGTCGCTGCGGGAGACGCCATTAAGGGCGATGTCTTAGCCGTGGCGAGGGTCGCTGGGATTCAAGCTGCTAAACGTGCATCTGATCTAATCCCCCTTTGTCACCCGCTCATGATTGGATCTGTCACTATCGATTTCGAGTTGAAGGAAACTCACATCGCTATCTCAGCTGAAGTTGAGACCATCGAACGAACCGGAGTAGAGATGGAGGCCCTTACCGCTTGTTCGGTCGCCGCGCTGACTATCTACGACATGTGCAAATCGGTCGATAAGAATATGACCATTACTGACATAGCGCTATGGGAGAAGAGCGGCGGCAAATCGGGCGAATACAGTCGAAGTTCTGATTGAAATCTTGCGTCGCTGCAGATTCAAAATGTTCCGATTGCATCGAATTCGCCAGGTCGCACTACTTTGTTGACTGCAGTAGGACCAATAGTTCTTCGGGCTGACGGCAACGATTCTGCATTTCAAGAAGCACGGCCACTTAACTCAAGGGCCACAAACCTTATTTCGGAGAAGGAGGAGACAATTCAATGACTGAAATTGTGCTCCTTGTTCTCGCAATTGTGTGGGCCATCGTGCTGGTACCTGGTTTGATACGTAACTTCCTCGACCGTGGGGGCCGACGCACTCCAATGGTGGCCTGGCAACGTCAGCTGGATACTCTTTCGCAGACGACGCCCGCAGCTGGGCTTCCTGCCCCGTTTGGAGCTCGAGTGTCGACGGTCGACAGTCGCGGTGTTTATCGCCGACCTCGCAGTTCAGTGCCAAACAACAGCCGTGAAGCCGCAGTGCGTCGTCGGGACATTCTTCGCTTGTTGGTGTTGGGTTCAGCATTGACGTTGTTTGGGTGGATCGTAGGGGGCCTCGCCGTTGTTGGTGTCATGCAAGTCGTTTTCGATATTGCTCTCATCACCTACCTCGCTTTGCTGAATCAGCGTCGCAAGAAAGAGATAGAACGACTCGCCCAAATTCACTACCTTCGGCCGCGTGTAGCACTGGCCACGGAGATCCCCGAAGAAGGTATAGGACGTAACGCTGCCCAATAAATCTCCGAGCCCGTCTGGGTGCGATTCACAATCTTCTACCTTGAACTGTTTTCCGGTATCGTCCAAATGTCCCCACGGGGGTGTAGCTCAGTTGGTAGAGCGCTTCGGTCGCATCGAAGAGGCCAGGGGTTCAATTCCCCTCACCTCCACTTCAATCAAAACAACACAACAGTTGTCGTTGTTGTTCAAGGTCGGTTTGGGAATTTTGGCCGTTATTAGCGTCATTACCGGTTGCGCTGATCGTGGCAACGACAGCCGTTTCGCGGGGCTCGAAGTCGATGCGCCCGCCGAGATGCCCGACCTCACACTCACCGACACCGCAGGTCGGCCGTTCGCGATGCGATCAGACACCCGAGGATCGGTGCGGCTCGTGTACTTCGGATTTACCTCGTGCCCCGATATCTGCCCAGTGCATTTGGCTCAGCTAAGTGACGTTCTGGCTAGGCCGGGAATGCCACCCAACGTAGAGGTTCTCTTCGTGACGGTGGACCCAGAACGAGACACTCCGGAGGTTATGAGGACCTTTCTTGATCGCTTTAACCGCGAATTCGTCGGTCTGACCGGCACAATCAACCAAATTCTCGAAGCCCAGCAGCAATTCTCGGCGTTAGTAGCTCTTCCAAGCTCCGTGGAAGATCGAGATTCTCCCCTCATTGGTCATGATGGCAGGGTCTTCGCGTTTGCCCCCGATGGCGTGGGTCGAACTCAATACCCGCATCCGACTAGGCAAACTACATGGACTCGGGACCTCCCTATTCTTGCGACCCTCCGATAGCGTCCAGACCTAGCGGGCTTGGACGGCCGAAGGGAAAGGGTTGATGGCGTGAGGTTCTGGTGCTCAACGCTGGAAGAACCATGGTCATGGACGTTTCGCGCTTATCCCGGCATATGGGTGGCGATGCTGTCTTTGGTCGCGTCCTATTTGGTTTTGGAACGTAGGCCTCCAAAGGGGCATGACATCCGCAGTTCTCAACGATCGCTTTTCATCGGTGGCGTCCTTCTGCTCTGGCTGGCTACAGACTGGCCCCTTGGTTTGCTTGGAGCGAGCTATTTGGCATCTGCCCACATGGCGCAGTTCCTGATTTACACGATGGTGGTGGCCCCTCTGCTGTTGCTAGGTACTCCCGAGTGGATGGCAAGACGGTTGGTCAGTCGTTTTCGGCTCCACCGTCTAGTCGGTCGGTGTTCGCGACCAGTAACAGCAGGGCTGCTGTTCAACGGGGTGCTGATATTGACACATTCGCCTTGGACAGTTGACAACCTGCGAGTCAACCAGTTTGGGTCCTTCGCAATGGATGCCCTGTGGCTACTCGGCGGTCTAGTTGTTTGGATTCCCATTGTTTCCCCCATAGCGGAACACAAAATGACTAGCTATCCAGGGCGCATGGCTTACCTGTTTCTGGCATTGGCAGTCGTGCCCGCCGTACCGGGTGGGTTCCTTACCTTCGCTACGTTTCCTCTATACGCGACCTACGAACTGGCGCCCAGAGTGCATGGCCTCGGGGCTACTACGGACCAGCAATTGGCCGGTTTAGTGATGAAGCTCGGCGGGATACCGGTTGTCTGGGGCACCATCGTCGTGCTGATGTACCGCTGGAGTGAGATAAGCCGCGCTGAAGGTGAGGCGTCGCGAGCCCCGCGAACGGCGCTATTGGGAACGGGCGGTCATGATCAGCCCAGCACCGAACCCGACCAATAAAGAGCGGCCCACACCAGACCGGCCGCCGCTAACAGCGAAGCTATAGATGACCAGAAGTTGTAACGAGGACCAAGTTTGCGACGTGTCGGGCGGCCAAACATGGCTGCATTCTGTCAGGCAAACTCGGCAAGCGGTTTCAGCCCCCGAGCCGGTGACCTTCGCGACGTCGAAGTTCCACGTTGACGCCAAGTTTCTCCAAATGTTGCAGCACTGTTAGATGACCTTGAGGAATCGGGTGATCCTCAAAAAAAGTTTGAATCTCGGTTGCGATATTTGGCGTCGACAGCGAGCGAATTCCCGAAACCATTCGTGGAATGGAGTTCTGAGGGAACTTCGCGTTGAGCTCTTCCCAACGATCCCTAATGAGTTCCCAAGCTAAGTGTCCATGAGTCCGATGACTCATGGCAGCCGACAAAAGATACGGCGCGTTCTGACTTCGAACTTCAGAGGTTATGAGTTCGAGCGTCTTTTCGAACAGTTGAATATCTTCGATCTCGAGCAACGCCATGAGATAACGAACCTCTAACTGAGGAGTAGGCGCTTCGCGGTATAGGTCTACAAGAGTTGCGTGAGTAGCGTCGTCTCCTGCTGCAGCAACCACACGGACCACCGCGGCCGCCAAATTGGGTTCGACCGCATTGCCTGCACTTGCATCGGCGAAAAGAGTATTGGCCATTTCGCGCACAGAGGCGTCTTGGCCCGTGGTTCCAGCGGCCGCGAATAGCGCCGCCCGTAGCTCGCGGTCAAGATCGGGTTCATTTTCCATTGGCTCGAGCCCCAAGACCCCAAGCCCTGTAGTCGAGAGGTCCCGAACTAGAACTTCCAAACGACGCTGTCCTGGCGGCTCAGCGATGGCATACAGGTGCTCCAAGGACGACAACATGCGTTGCCAAACCGCGAGGTCGGTTTCTGACGCCAAGCTAGTGATCAGAGCGATGTGATCTTCAGCTTTTAGATCCCCGGCCAACACTGCTGACCAGGTGTCATCAACGAGGCCGTAGCGTTCGGCCTCGGACAGCACGTCAAGAGCGCGCCCCGACAACGCGTCACGTAGGACCTTGCTGTAGCTCACTCGGTAGAATCCGTGGCCGCCCGCATTGACTATGGCCCATGCAGGGGTCCCACCCAGATCAATAGTTGCCTCAGAATCTTCAAGAAGCAGGCGGCTTTCGACTGTCTTCGAACCCACTTGTGCCCGAACAATTATTGGAACATGCCATGTTGCATCCCCAACTTCGCCGTACCCAAATCTTGACTGTCGAACCTTGATGCCCTCCGAGCATGTTTCGACGGAGATCACCGGATGTCCACCTTGAAATATCCAAGTGTCCATCGCTGCCCGAACAGGGACCCCAGTGGCGGTTTCTAACGAGTCCCATAAATCAGTGGTTGTGGTGTTCCCGTAACTGTTCGCAGTTAGATAGTGGTTCACACCGCTTCTGAACTGCTCAATTCCGAGGAACTGTTCAAGCATCCGAACGACGGCCGCGCCCTTCTCGTATGTCAATACGTCGTACATTGCCTCGGCGTCTTGGGGAGATACAACTTCGAACTCAATAGGTCGAGTTGATGCGAGAGAATCGGTGTCAAATGCAGCACCGCGTTCCACGCAAAATCCGTCCCAGCGCCGCCATTCAGGACGAAAGGCGTCAGTCGTGGCTACTTGCATAAACGTAGCGAACGCTTCCTTCAACCAGATCCCGTTCCACCAATCCATGGTCACCAGATTGCCGAACCACATGTGTGCGATCTCATGCGCAATTACGTCAACAATGCGGGTTAACTCCGCTTGAGTTGTTCTCTCAGGATCCGACAGTAGAAGAGTCTCTCTAAACGTTATGCAACCCAAGTTTTCCATTGCCCCAAAGGCGAAATCAGGTACGGCAATAAGATCTAGCTTCCCTGCCGGATAGGGAATGTCGTAGTAGTCAACCAACCACCTCAGGCTGAATTCGGCAGCCGCCAAACCGAACCCGGTGAGGGCCCCCTTCCCGGGAACGTGGACGATGCGGACGGGAACCCCGTCTACATTGACCGCCTCGGTCGCCTCTAGCTCGCCCACGATGAACGCGACCAAGTAAGTCGACATCACCATCGTGTCGGCGAAGGTGTCTTCTCGTCGTCCGCCGTCGAGCTCTGTTGAACTGACCAGTTCCCCGCAACTAATTGCCATCAATGAACTATCAACCCTAAGGGTGACTCCAAAGGATGCCTTCAGATCGGGTTCGTCGAAGCAGGGGAAGGCGCGCCGAGCATTCGTGGACTCAAATTGAGTTGTGGCAATTACCCGCTCGCTCCCGTTTTCGTCCTTCCAAGTAGACCGATAAAAGCCTCGTAGTTTGTCGTTCAAAATGCCTTTGAAAGAGCAGGTAAGTCGCGCCGGCCCAGGATGAAGAACGACGGGAAAACCAAACTCTGCCCGCTCTAGTTCTTCATTGAGAACTATCGAATTCGCTTGGATCGTCTCGTTCTGCTCGATGGAGACGCCTTCAATCTCAAGTTCCGCGGCGTTGAGTATGACGGTGTCTGTTTCACTGACCACGTCAAGCTCGATAGACACTGTGCCTTCGAATGAACTGCTTTCCAGGTCAGGTTCCAAGGAGATTACGTAGTGCTTCGGCAATACCTGTCGCGGCAGTCGATGCGGGTTCTGGTCGGTCACAGGCCGAACCCTATCCGTCCTTTCGGAGCTTCATAGAAGTTGAGTGGCTAGGGTGCCCGGCAGTCCCGTTCGAAAGTAGCTATGACTGCGAGCCAGTCCAGACTAGATATTGATGTTGTTGGATTCGGCAATGCTCTTGTTGACGTCCTTTCTCATCAAGAAGAAACATTTCTTCAACGAATCGGCGCTACCAAGGGAGCGATGAACCTGGTCGATGCTGCGCGGTCCGGCGAACTGTACGAACTTGTGGGGGAGCGCGTTACAGCTTCCGGAGGGTCGGCTGCGAATACCGTTATCGGTATTAGCTCGCTTGGTGGCACTTCGGGGTATATAGGCCGAGTTTCGAACGACGAGCTCGGAGACATATTTAGCGCGGATATGCAACATCTTGGGATTACTCACACAACCCCTCGAGCCCCATCTGATGATCCAACTGGTCGGTGTATCGTCTTCATCACCCCCGACGGAGAACGAACCCTCAACACCTTCCTTGGAGCTTCGAACGGGCTTCGTCCGTCCGATGTTGATTTGGATTTAGTCGCGCGGGCGAAGCTTTTGTTTCTGGAGGGATACCTCTGGGATCTTCCTGAAGCTAAGGCTGCCATGCGCCATGCGGCCTCAGGTGTCGACCCTGAGGGGCGCGTCGCGTTAACTCTGTCGGACCAGTTCTGTGTGGAACGCCACCGCGAATCGTTCCTAGATTTGATTAACGACCACGTCGATGTGCTGTTCGCCAACCATCATGAGGTCATGTCCCTATTTGAGGTGAACGATTTAGATCGAGCACTGGAGATGGCGCAAGAACTTGTAGGTCTATCAGCGGTCACGATGGGACCAGACGGTTCCGTCCTTATCACTCCCGACGGATTTACCAGGATAGCGGCAGACCCTGTAGCCCGAATTGTTGACAAGACAGGCGCCGGAGATCTGTATGCAGCAGGCGTCCTCTATGGACTGGCCTGTGGCTACGACCTGCAACGCTGCGGTCAACTGGGGTCGTTAGCAGCTGAAGAAGTGATTGGTCATGTTGGGCCCCGCCCGAAAACTTCACTTCGTGATCTCGCAGGTGCCCTGGCCTGATCACGATTCAGTTCTAAACCACGACAGAGCGACGAGGCCCAGAGATTCGAGTTGCGCATCGCACTGAGCACGAGCTGATGCGAGATCGTCTTGGGGGCTTTGAACGAATTGTTCAAGGTAAATCTTTACTTTGGGTTCAGTCCCGCTGGGTCGAATTGATACCCGGCTACCTCCCTGTGAGCGAAATTCGAGGAGATTCGTATTGTGAGGTGACGGTTGATTAAGCCAGTCCTTAATCTCAACTATTGGGCTTCCTGCCAACTCTTGAGGCGGAGTGCTGCGAAGCGCTCTGAGACAGGATTCAAGTTCAAGAGACTCAAAATGAGCGCTTACTTGGCTCGTAACGTACAAGCCGATCTCGGCCGCCAGTTCATCCAGGCGCGTTAAAGGGTCAAGGTTTCTGTTTCTTAGATCGCCCACCATTTTCATGAAGGTGACGCCTGCAGCGATGCCGTCTTTGTCTAATACGTGGTCGTTTACCGAATATCCCAAAGCTTCTTCGTAACCGAATACCCAACGTGCTTCAGGTCTGGCCAGCACAGGTTCCATAATCCATTTAAATCCGGTAAGCGTCCGAATGTGTTCCACCCCTCGCAGGGCGCAGAGAGCAGCAACCGCTTGAGAGGAGACAACCGAACTAGCTGTTAGGCGGTTATCTCCTGTTGTGTTCGACAGTTGGTAATCGCACAACAGCAATCCGACGTCGTCGCCTGAAAGTTGATGCCAACCGTCGGCCGTCTTGATTGCTACAGCCAAGCGATCCGCGTCGGGGTCGTTTGCGAGAACAAGATCTATTCCAGCGTCCTCGGCCACGGAGTAGGCCTGGTCCATCGTTCCAGGTTCCTCAGGATTAGGGAAAGGAATGCCGGGGAATAAACCATCCGGTTCAAACTGCGACTCAACTCTGACAGGAGCGTTAATGCCTGCACGAGAGCAAGCCAGTTCTAACGTCTCGCCTCCCACACCGCACAGTGGTGTGTACACCCAAGCACACTGCCCACCCGGGTGTTGAGCATCTTTGGGTTTTGGTATCACAGCTTCAACATAAGAAGAGATAGCAGTTGCCAGATCGATTCGATCTACTTCTTGCAGGGGAGCGAGATCGCTCTCACTTGGAAGATGTGAGAAAGTCATCAACTCTTCGATTTGGGTATCTGTTGGAGGTCTTATTTGTGTCCCATCCGATCCAAACACCTTGTAGCCACTGTCTCTCGCAGGGTTGTGACTGGCTGTCACCACGATGGCGGCCGCAGCTTGCCGCTCTTTCAAGTGCCAAGCAACCACGGGTGTTGGACACGGTCCGTCGATTAACCAACAAGTGATTCCCATTGCAGTCAAAAGGCGGGCCGAATCTAAGGCATAGATATCCGATTCCGGTCGCGCGTCGTACCCGATGATCACTCCTCTGTGCGCCACTTCGAGAGTCTCAAGATGTCGGCCAATAGCGTCTGCCACAACGCGGACGGTTATACGGTTCATGCGAGCTGGGCCAACACCCCGCTCGGCCCTAAGTCCAGCCGTCCCGAATCGCATTGGCTTGGTGAAGTTCGCAGCTAAAGCTTGAGGATTGGCAGACAGCTCTTTGATTATCTTGAGTGTTGTCGGGTCTGGGTCGGCCTCGATCCAAGCTAATGGTTCGGCTGCAAAGACTGGGGTGGGGTCACTCACGAAGCCATCCTGCCTCATTCCGGCACGGTCGAAAGGTACCGTTGCCTGTTCGCTACAAGTAAAACGATGCTTTTCCCCACATTTGCCTTTGGCCTGTTCTTCGTTGTCGTCTTCGTACTCAATTGGTTGACGCGCCCGCACCCCATGGTGTGGCGCGTTGTGATTTTTGGTTCCAGCCTCTTCTTCTACGGATGGTGGAACTGGCGCTTCGTCATATTGTTGCTGTGGGCTATTGGGTCTAATTGGTTTGCGGGAAACAAGATAAATAGCTGCCGACAACTCGGCGCCCAAGACGGAGTTCGGGCATGGACGATTATCGCGATAGCGAGCGATCTAACACTGCTGGGGGTTTTTAAGTACTACGACTTCTTTGCAGTCGAGTTATCGAACTTATTGGGTATGGGAAACGCGATTCCGATTTTAGAGCTGACATTGCCGGTAGGGATCTCCTTCTTTACCTTTCAGGCAATGAGCTACGTCATCGATTTGCGTCGAGGCGTTATTGAACCGATGAAGCTCCTTGACTTCGCTGTCTACCTCTCCTTTTTCCCGCAACTCGTAGCAGGCCCCATTGTGCGCGCCTCGGAAATGGCTCCCCAAATTGCGAAACGACCTGACCCGCGACGGGTGGCGTCAGCGGAAGCGTTTCACCTGATACTTCGTGGGCTTTTTAAAAAAGTCGTTGTGTCGAGTTGGCTAGCGAGCAACTTGGTCGATGGTGTTTTCGCGGACCCTCAGGGGCACAGCAGTCTGGATGTTCTATTTGGTGTGTACGGCTACGCCATTCAGATTTATGCAGACTTTTCTGGATACACAGACATAGCGATCGGCGTTGCGCTCCTTCTCGGATTTCGGTTTCCGGTCAACTTTGACAGGCCCTACAGCGCACTTTCGTTAAGAGACTTTTGGCGCCGCTGGCATATCACCCTTTCGTCCTGGCTGCGTGACTATCTCTACATTCCCCTTGGCGGCAATCGCGGGCAAACCGGCGACATGTATCGAAACCTCCTCATAACCATGCTCTTAGGTGGTTTGTGGCACGGCAGTACCTGGAACTTCGTCATCTGGGGTGCAATACATGGAGTCGCCCTAATTATTGAGCGGTCATTACCGACTGAGCGAATTCACCCTGTGATTAGATGGGTTCTCACATTCCATGTGGTTTGTTTTGCCTGGATTTTTTTCAGAGCCGGTTCTGTTTCTGACGCGGGGAGCGTTCTAAGCGCGATTATCGGCTCTTCGGGAGACGCAAATATTTTGAACGCCGGTTTGATCGTCCTCGTGCTGGCGTCAATTGCTGTGCAATTTGTCACAAAGTCAGCCTCAGCTCGCATGGGTTTGTGGATGAACAGACGATCTGTTTTGATTCAAGGGATAGCGTTCGGCATCGGTTTGGTTGTCATCGACGCGCTTGGGCCTGAGGGAGTAGCGCCCTTTATTTACTTTCAATTCTGATGGAAAAAATGACCAACACCGACTCGGAATCGCATAAAGACCAGAGACGAAATGGACAAGGTGCGCCCGCGGGGAAAGTTCTAGCGGCGGGCCTCGCTGGCTTGGTTGTGGCCCTCTTCTTGAACTCCTCAGCTTTGTTAATAGACGCTGAACGCCAACCCGACGGAACTGGCCGATCGGTGGCGTTAGCGGTTTGGCGCCCCATTGAATCCGTAGCGTCGTCTCTTGGGTTGACGTGGCCGAGGGCGACGGGAGATCGCTTACTAGGTCGCTCCGAAACGGAACAAGTGATCACGCTCCTGCTAGAGAAAATACAGGTCGTCGATGTATCAGAAAAAGACAATTGGATTGTGCCATCAGTCCAAACAGAGCAAGAGCCCAAAAAACTGACGGGGGAAGAACGTCGCGAATCCTTAGAGCCCGGTTGGGACGCAGACAACCCCTTCCAACTCTGGATTCTAGGGGATTCGATGGTTCGGTTTTTTGGTGACACCCTTGTCTCCCTAGCAGAGACGTCAACCCGGGTTCAGGCGATATCCGAGCCGGTTTTGTCGAGTGGTCTAACCCGCCCCGATTTTTTCGATTGGCCAGGCCGGCTCACTGAAATTATGGCGGAACATGACCCGGACGCTGTAGTCATCATTCTGGGCGGTAACGACGCACAAAATATACGAGACGGGGACGGCCAGTGGTTGGAGAGATTCAACGAGGCCTGGTTGGATGAATACCGACGTCGAATCGGCATTGTTATGGACCTTGTCACGTCCGACGCAGGTCGAGTCCTTTTGTGGGTGGCACAGCCACCCATGCGAGACGAGGGCTTCGACCAACGCATGCAACTGCTGAACACTCTGTATCAGGCTGAGGCGGCCGAACGAGCGCGGGTTCAATACGTCGATCTTCGCGAATTATTTACGGATAGCTCTGGGAACTACTCCAGGTATCTTCCGGATAACGCGGGCAAACTTGTGGATGTCCGACTGACGGATGGAGTGCATTTGAGCCACTGGGGTGGAGAATGGCTGTCGGCGCTTCTGCTTCGAGAATTGCGAAGGTCTCCCAATGTCGACGAACTTTGGGTTCGATGAGTTTTCGTGCTGTCGCGTTTTCCGCAGTCGCGGCGGTCGCAATTTTGATCGTCGCGAATTCGGGTTGGGCGGATGAAGAGCCAGACGTCGTCAATGACACAAAGAAAGGCCCGTCCGGAGAGTTCGACCCTTGGGGTGCCCCTCATCTTCGGTGGCCTGACCCGCTCGCTTCTCATCTTGGTTACGAGGAAACTTATTACCACTGGACGCGAACTGATCGGCGAGCCCTGTTGGCAGAACCGACAGAAGCGAGACCTTTAAGTGTGTGGGTGGGTGGCGACTCCCTTGCGGGTGGCGCGTCCCTCGGATTTCGGATCCTCGTGAGAAACGAAGATCGTTGGATCTTTACTGAAGATGTCAAGAAGTCGACAGGGGTCGTGAGCGACTGGTATTTCGATTGGGTTGATTACCTGCGAGACGAGATCGCTGACGGTCCATATGACGTCGTTGTTTTGTCAATTGGCGGAAACGATTGGCAGGGATTCCGCAACGGCCCTTCAGAAAAGGGTGGCACAGAATGGGTGGAGAAATACCAAGCCAGAATCGCCGAAATGCTTGCTGTTCTTGATCGCCCTGGCCGACTTGTTGTTTGGGTTGGGCTGCCACATTTCCGTATTCCGTTCATGGTGCCATTGCCCGACGCAGTCAACCCGATTTCTCGGCGAGTTTTCGAGAACGGGTACAGGTCTGAATGGGTAGATGCCGCGTCGATCGTGTCACCCGACGGGGTCTGGGCCAAGCACATCTCAGATGAGGGTGGGGTAAAGATAGAAGTCAGAACCGATGACGGTACTCACTACCAGCCCAACGGAGCTCGCCTGATAACAGCGGCCGTAGTCTCGGTGATCGAACGAAGATCTGGCTGAGGAGGGTCAACCTCTCCCGATGTTGGGCCTCTTACCGTGGTTGGCCTTGCTGCGACGAGCGCGGAGCTTTCTCTTCTTCGTGCGCTTCGACATGATGCCAATGCTACCGGGGTGCCGCACGATTCACTAAGGGCACCTTTCTCCTCGTTATGCCCTATTGGCGTCAGCCGATTGCTCCGACATCTCTTAACTTCTCTACGTCTTCGATTGAGAATCCCCAATTGGTGAGTACTTCGTCGGTGTGTTGACCCGGGGCCGGCGGCGGCATCTGCACCTTGCCGGGCGTACGACTGAATTTAGGCGCAGGGCCGGGTTGGATTACGCCGTCGATTTCCACAAACGATCCGCGCGCGACATTGTGTGGATGTTCGGGCGCTTCGGATAAGTCAAGTACTGGCGCGTAGCAAACATCGCTGCCGAGCATCACAGCGTCCCACTCGTCGCGAGTTTTTGATCGAATTATTTCCGCCAATCGAGCCTTCTTTTCAGTCCAGCTGTCCTGGTCGTTTCGTGCGGTCGTTGGTGCGTCCTCGAAGCCGGTTAGTTCTAGAAGTTCATCGTGAAACTTGCCTTCAATTGATCCGATAGAGACAAACTTGTCGTCAGATGTCTCGTACACACCGTAGTAATAGGAGCCCCCGTCAAGAACATTGTCCTCGCGCTGGTCGGACCAGTGCCCTGAGGCATGCATGCCGTAGATAGAACCCATCAGCGATGCAGCGCCTTCTGTCATCGCTGCATCAACTATCTGACCCTTTCCGGAGGTTTTGGCTTCGAGCAAGGCAGCACATAGACCAAAGGCGAGGTAAATCCCGCCGCCGCCGAAGTCACCTATGAGGTTGAGCGGTGGAGATGGTTTGTCGGCCCCCCCGATGGCATGTAGCGCACCGGTCAAGGCAATGTAGTTGATGTCATGCCCAGCAGCATGGGCCATCGGGCCCTCTTGACCCCAGCCGGTCATTCGGCCATAGACCAGTCTCGGGTTCCGCTCAAGACACTCTTGAGGGCCTAACCCAAGTCGTTCGGTGACGCCAGGCCGGAACCCTTCGATTAGAGCGTCTGCCCCCTCTATGAGTTTGAGCACCGTTTCGACGCCGTCAGGGTTCTTGAGGTCGACTGAAACAGACCTACGACTGCGATTTAAGACGCTGAATTTTCTACCTCTGTCGATCCCCAGATCGACTTGCTCCATGCGATCAACTCTCACGACATCAGCGCCCAAGTCAGCCAAGAGCATGGCGCAGAAGGGGCCAGGCCCGATGCCCGCTAGCTCAACAACTTTGACTCCACTCAATGGTCCCACAAGGTTCTCCCCACTCCGCTTGTTCTAGATTCTTTCACAGCCTGCCTCCCGATTCACGGCGTAAGGGGGCGGTTAAGCCACCCCGCAGGTAGCCTCGCCTGCCAATGGAAAGATTTGGATTCGTTGGCCTGCCGAACGCCGGTAAGTCCTCGCTTTTTAATGCTTTAGCCGGAGGTGGCGCCCTAGCAGCTCCGTACGCGTTCGCCACAACAGATCCCAATGTCGGAGTCGTGAAAGTCCCGGATCACCGGCTCGACGCGCTCGCAAAAATGAGCGCGAGCCAAAAAGTTGTGAATTCAACGACTGAATTTGTTGATATCGGGGGCCTGGTCGAAGGAGCCAGTCAGGGCGAGGGATTAGGAAACAAATTTCTCGCAGGGATCAGAGAAGTAGATGCCCTGGTCTTTGTTCTTCGCTCCTTTGATGACGAAGATGTGCCGGGTCCAAGTGACCCTTTGGAACATTTGCGAATAGTAGAAATTGAGCTCACTCTCGCGGATCTTGAATCGGTTGAGTCTCGAATCGATCGTCGTCGCAAAGCGCTGCGGACCGACCCCCGTGATCCTGACTTGGTGGCAGAGGTTGACGCTCTTGAAGTAGCGCTGAGTTTGTTATCCGATGGTACGCCGCTGTTTCGAGCCGAACTTTCTGATGCTCAGCGGGTGGCTTTGCGCGAGCACTTCTTGCTAACCAACAAGCCTGTGATGGCCGTATTGAACATCGGAGAAGACCAGCTTGAGCAAGCTAATGATCTGGCGTCGGAACTAGGAGGCGCGCTCCCTGGCGCTGAGGTATTGCCGCTCTCGGTGCAACTTGAAGCAGAAGCCGCTCTCTTACCTTCGGATGAACGTTCTGAGATGCTTGAAGGCCTTGGTCTAGGCGAAGGTGCCCTGCCGTTGTTCGTCCGAGCGGCTCATGGGCTCTTAGGTCTGCGCACCTTTCTTACTACGGGTGAAAAAGAGTCTCGAGCGTGGACTTTCAAAGATGGTTGGAAAGCACCCCAGTGCGCAGGAAGAATTCACACTGACTTCGAAAGAGGTTTCATTCGTGCCGAGATAATTGAGCACGATTTACTACTCGAACTGGGTTCTTGGTCCGCTGCGCGAGACGTCGGCCGCCTCCGTCTGGAGGGTAAGGACTACATGATGCAAGACGGAGACGTTGTTGAGTTTCGGTTCAACGTATAGCGGCGAGGCGGTGAGTAAATCGCGACCCGCATCTCGTTGGCGATGAGCCAAGTTTGAGTTACCTGGCTGGGTGACAACGTATGTCGCACCTTTGTTGACCGCGACCGATGTTGCCGTCAGCGTCCATTACCGCTGACTTAGCTGCTAAATGGCAAAATGATCTGGGGTCACGCCAAATGAATGAATTTTCTGAAACGACAAATCGGGGAACGCTCTACTTGGTGGCCACTCCAATTGGCAATTTGGGCGACATATCGCAGAGGGCTCGCGAGATTCTGGAACAGGCGGGGGCAGTCGCTTGTGAAGACACTCGACGAACAGGAAAACTTCTTGAGCATCTCGGTTTGCGTGCCCGTCGACTGCTTGTTGCCAACGAACACACCGAAGTCTCAATTGGATCGACAGTGACCGGGCTACTTGATGAAGGCCACGATGTAGCGCTGGTTAGTGATGCGGGGACACCGGCGATATCTGATCCAGGCGAGCGGTTGGTGAAGTACGTCTCAGAAGGGGGATATCGGGTTTCCGTCGCCCCAGGTCCCACCGCAGCTGTTGCCGCTTTGGTGCTTTCCGGGCTTCCGACGAACCGATGGGCGATGGAAGGCTTCTTACCGAGAAAAGGCAAGGAACGAGAGATCCGGTTGGCCTCAATAGCGGCTGAAACTCGAACCACAGTGTTGTTTGAATCACCTCGGCGGTTGCCGGTAACGCTCCGTGATCTCGCTAACTTTTGTGGTGGCGACCGTCCAGCAGCCGTAATGCGCGAGTTGACCAAACTCTATGAGGAAACCGCACGCGGAACTCTGACAGAACTTGGGGCCCGTTTCTCTGGCGATGTGAAGGGTGAAATCGCCATCGTCGTTGGAGGGGCTCCGCAGACAGAAGTGGACGACGAGACAGTTGTGGCAGCGTTACGCGAAGAGTTGGGGAGTGGGGCGACACGGCGCGCCTCGATTGATCGCGTATCAACGACTCTTGGAGTTGCTCGCAATCGGGTGTACGCCCTTGCCCTCGCAGTTGAGGAATGAAACCTAAGTATTAAAGGCCCACGGCTGCGCGAACGTGGGTCGGTACCATGACATGCGTGACCAACCCTTATTACGTCACCACACCGATCTATTACGTCAACGACGCGCCTCATATCGGACACGCGTACACAACCATCACTGCAGACGCCGTGGCGCGATGGCATCGACTACTGGGACGCGACGTTCGCTTCCTGACTGGAACAGATGAACATGGCTTGAAGGTCCAACGTGCAGCCGAAGAAAATGGTTGCAGTCCAAAAGAGTGGGCGGATCAAACGGTCGTTCGCTTCCAGGAGGCTTGGGCTCAACTCGGAATATCGAACGATGACTTCATTCGCACTAGCGAACCGCGTCACCACACGGCGGTCCAGAAATTGCTGCAAGCGTGCTACGACAATGGAGACATAGACCTCCAAACCTACGAGGGTCTTTATTGTGTTAGTTGTGAGGCGTACTTCAACGAGGACGACCTTGAGTCAGGCAACTGCCCTATACATGGGCGTCCTGTTGAGCACGTAACCGAAGAGAACTACTTCTTCAAATTAAGCCGCTATGAGCAACCTCTCCGGGATTGGTATGAATCCCACCCCGATTTCGTTTTACCCACAACGAAACGGAATGAAGCCTTGGGATTTATCAACCAAGGGCTTCGTGACTTCTCGATCAGTCGAACGTCCATTGACTGGGGAATTTCGCTGCCATGGGACACAGGCCACGTCACTTATGTTTGGTTTGATGCGCTGACGAACTACATCACCGCGGCGGGATATGTAGACGATCCAGCATCCTTTTCTCAGTATTGGCCGGCAATTCATCTCATTGGCAAAGACATCCTTCGCTTTCATTGCGTTTACTGGCCCGCAATGTTGATGAGCGCTGGTCTGGCTCCACCTGAACGGGTTCACGTTCACGGTTTTCTGCTTGTCGGCGGTGAAAAGATGTCCAAAACCCGGCTGAACCAGATTGCTCCGGCCGATCTGGTCGCGGATTTTGGGGTCGACGGAGTGCGACATCACTTCCTCCACGATCAAATTTTTGGCCCGGACGGAGACTTCAGCCACGAAGGAATGACCACCCGATACAACGCTGACCTTGCTAACAACCTCGGCAACTTGCTGAGTCGAGTAACGACGGTCGTCGGGTCAAAGTGCGGCGGCGTGGGAACAGCGCCGCGCGTAGACAGTCCGCTTGCTCCGATCGTGGCTCGGGAATATCGAACAATCGCTGAATCTTGGGAACGAATATCGCCTTCAGAAGCACTCGATGCGACTTGGCGGATTATTCGAGAGACCAATGCCTTCTTAGAGCAAGCCGAACCGTGGAAGACCGATCCTGGCCCCGTAGTGGACGCGATCCTGGGTGACGCCCTTGAGGTCCTGCGCATCGTATCGATCCTTGCCTCACCCGCCGTTCCGGGCGCTTGTGCAGAAATTCGCCGTCGGATAGGGCTGCCCGATGGCGCTGAAGAGGAACGACTTCCTGAAAGTATCGAGTGGGGCGGATACCCAGCGGGCCTCCCTGTCGTTAAAGGAGAACCACTATTTCCTCGACTCAAATGAACCAAATGCGCTGGACCGATAACCATTGCCACTTGCCGGACGAAGCGGACCTTGCGGCTTTGGTAGTGAAAGAAGCAAAAGAGCTTGGCGTGGAGCGACTCATCGATGTCGGTACTTCGGTGGAGCACAGCGCAACGTGTTGCGGCAGGGCCGCCGAATTTGATGGCGTGTGGGCTACAGCAGGTGTCCACCCCCATGCCGCCAAGGACGGAATTGAGGGTCTCGAAAATCTTCTGTCTCTATCTAAGGTTGTTGCGGTCGGGGAGTGTGGTCTCGATTACCACTATGACAATTCACCTCGAGATGCCCAACGACAAGTCTTTGCCGATCAAATTCAATTAGCTCACGAATACCAACTCCCGTTAGTTATTCACACGAGGGAAGCCTGGAAAGACACATTCGATATTCTGGATGCAGAGGGAGCTCCGGAACACACGATTTTCCACTGTTTCACTGGAGGCCCTGAAGAGGCGAAATCTAGTCTCCAACGTGGCGCCAGTTTGTCGTTTAGCGGAATCGTGACCTTTCCTAATGCCCCTGAGTTACGCGAGGCGGCGGCCTTAACACCGGCCGATCGATACATGGTGGAGACTGACGCCCCGTATCTAGCCCCCGTTCCGCAGCGAGGCAAGCAGAACCATCCGGGGTGGGTGACGCTTGTGGGCGCCGGAGTAGCACTAGCGCGAGGCGTCGAGGTCGAAACTGTCGCCGTAGAGTCTTGGAATAACGCATCAAAGATTTATGGGTTTGTCTGATAAATCCGAATTTGTGAGATGTCGCTAGGCTCGATTAAGTGGCTGCAATCTGAAGTGGGTAGCGGTGCAACCTGTGCTTTCTAAGAGCTGGCGAAGGATCGTGGTCACCTCATTATTGGGCGCCTTGGTGATCGCTGTCATTGGAACGGCGATAAATGACTCTCGACGGAACGCGCGTCGACCTGAGCCACCTCCAGTTGTTCGCATGATCAGAGAAGACCCGTTGC
Source organism: Acidimicrobiales bacterium (assembly GCA_014239555.1). Lineage (GTDB taxonomy): Bacteria > Actinomycetota > Acidimicrobiia > Acidimicrobiales > Poriferisodalaceae > UBA2110. The sequence goes on along the minus strand of JAAZYR010000002.1, from coordinate 140,666 downwards.
CAGATCTCTCAGAGGCCGGGTTCCGTTTAGGTGGTCTTGCTGTGTCATTGGTAGGGAGTCTTTTCTCAGGCACACAAGTAGTCATGGGCGCTGGTGATCCAGTAGTTGCGTCAACGTTGGTGGTCGTGTCAACGACAGTCGCTACGAGTACTTCGACTACGAGTCCTTCGACTACGAGTACTTCGACCACTGTGCCTATTAGCCGCGAGCCCGAAAATGAATCCGTTGAACCGAACGTTGAGTCAACAATCTTTGGGCAACCGTATCTTGACAGTTGGCCAACTCTGGATATGTGGGACAGCATGGCATGGTGTGAATCGCGTCGCACTTGGGATGTGGACACTGGCAACGGCTACTTCGGTGGCCTTCAGTTCGCATTGGGTTCGTGGCAATGGATGGGAGGGACCGGAAGTCCAGCTGACGCCAGTAAGGAGGAGCAGATCTACCGAGCAAATTTGCTCTGGCAGGCACAAGGTTGGACTGGTTGGCCCGGTTGCAAGCAGTACTTCGGGTGGACGAAGTGGCAAGTACAGCAATGACTTTGTCTCTTGCTGATGTTCGACGTCTACTTACCGATGCGGATATAGATCCGAAGAAAAGCCTCGGGCAAAACTTCGTCATCGACCCCAATACCGTTCGACGCGTAGCGCGCTTGTCCCGTGTCGGGCCTGAGAGTCGGGTGGTTGAAATTGGCGCGGGCTTAGGGTCTTTGACTCTTGCTTTGATCGAAACCGGTGCCCGAGTAACAGCTATTGAGACGGACAAAGCTTTGATCCCGATTCTGACTGACCTTGTGGGTGATCATGCCCGAATCATTGAGGCAGACGTGCGCAACCTTAAATGGGAAGAAGTCCTTCCGAACCCTGGATGGGATCTGGTAGCGAACCTTCCGTACAACATCGCAACGTCGACCGTGCTTACGGTGCTAGATGAAGTTCCGTCGATCGACCGCATGCTTGTAATGGTCCAACGGGAGGCGGGTGAAAGATTAGCTGCGTCAGTCGGCAACTCGGCGTATGGGGCAGTTTCCGTTCGTGTTGCACTCAGAGCCAACGCTTCGGTGGTCGGTCACGTACCTCCCTCGGTCTTCTACCCGCGACCTCGAGTTACTTCTGCGCTGGTGGCAATCGAGCGGGTCGATCACGGCATCGAACCAAAAGTAGAAACCGAGCTAATAGAACTTCTACGAATTGCGTTTAACCAACGTCGCAAAATGCTCCGCAAGAGCCTAAGGAGTCGCGTTGACGAAGAAGTGATGGAAAGAGCAAACGTTGCGCCTACTTCCAGACCAGAGGAACTCGACTTGTCTAACTGGGTTGCACTTGCCCGAAGCTCCATAGGTACTAAACGATGACTGCCATCCGTTTACTCGCTCCAGCGAAGCTCACTCTTTCGTTGCGTGTGACCGGCCGCCGAAGCGACGGCTACCACTTAATCGACGCAGAGATGGTTTCAGTTGACCTCTGTGACGAACTCGTCGTATCGAAAGGTTCGGCTTTAGTGGTTCGTCCGACCGGGTCTGGGTTAGAGGTCCCCGTCAACGAAAATAATATTGTTGCCCGCGCATTAGAACTAGTTGGTCGAGAAGCTGAGGTGGTCATCGAAAAAAGAATCCCAGCGGGCGCAGGTTTAGGTGGAGGATCAACAAATGCTGCAGCGATCTTGCGGTGGGCAGGTTTAGGTGACCCTGTGGCGGCCGTAGATCTAGGCGCCGACGTGGCGTTCTGTCTCCAAGGAGGTAGAGCTCGGGTTCGAGGCATAGGAGAAATACTCGAACCTTTACCCCATGTGGACCAAGAAATTACCCTTCTGATTCCACCCATAGGGGTATCGACACCTGAGGTCTATCGCTCATGGGACGAGATGAATGGGCCGACAGGACTGCACGGCAACGACCTTGAAGATGCAGCCATCGAGGTTGAACCCGAATTAGCGGAATGGCGAGACGCTCTGAGTGCGGGGACAGGAATCCGTGCCCGTCTGGCTGGGAGCGGTAGCACCTGGTTTGTTGAGGGCCGCCACGAACCGGTTGTGCATCGAGGCGTTTCCTCGCGAACCGTTCGTACGATGCCGGCAATGCCGTAACGAGTGGAAACAACCGCAGTTACTAACTGCGTTGATTTGAGATGGTTATTTGTTGCGACGTTGATAACGCGTGCGTCGAAGCATCTTCTTGTGCTTCTTCTTCCGCATGCGCTTGCGACGCTTTTTAACTAGGGATCCCATGTGGACCTGCAGGGTAGCTGGAGCAAGAGCAAGACCCAACGTGAAATTCTGTCTGTTTGTTCCCCCGCCCGACCCTCATAAGACAGTTCTCGTCGTTAGGCTAGGTCCGTCGGCCGTGCGCATTCAGCGCATCGTCGGTCGGGGATCGTTCAACTGGCAGGACATCGGGTTTTGGTCCCGACAATGGAGGTTCGAGCCCTCCTCCCCGAGCGGACAAGCTGCGGCTAAATTCTTGTTTCTGCCGTCTGCTCCGAAGAATGGAACCGCTCAACGTGAACCGATTTTCGTCTGAGCGTCGTCTAGGGGCAATGGTGCTTGCAGCCGGCAAAGGAACGCGTATGAAGTCAACGCGACCCAAGCCGCTTCATATGCTCTGTGGTCGACCGATGACCCGCTACGTAATGGAAGCGTTAGAGGCACTTGACCTAGAAAGCACCGTAGTGGTCGTCGGGTACGGAGCTGAGTCAGTAACGAAGACCCTCTATGAACAATCGGCTGACCCCACGCGGGTCGACTTCGTGGAACAGAATGTCCAGCGCGGTACCGGAGATGCCGTGTCAGTAGGTCTTCAGGCCTTTGAACCTCACGAACTTGACGACGACGACTTCGATTTGATGGTTCTCCCAGGTGACACGCCGCTTCTTAAATCTGAAACGCTGACCGAACTACACCGTGTGCACGCCGACTCGGGAGCCGCGGCAACGCTATTGACAGCGCGACTTGAAAACCCTTCTGGTTACGGGCGCGTAGTACGTGACAGTAAAGGTCGGATTGAGCGCATCGTTGAGCATGCTGATGCGGCACCGGAAGAGCTTGAAATCTCCGAAGTCAATACCTCGATTTATTGTTTCGATCGCAGCGTCTTGACGGCGGCTCTTAGAAAAGTCGATAGCCGGAACAATCAGGGCGAGTATTACTTGACCGATGCTATTCAGGTCCTGCGTGCCGCCGGCCATGCCATATCGGCTCTAGTGATTGACGATCCTGACGAGGTACGCGGAGTGAATGACCGCCAGCAACTAGCGGAGTGTGAGGCGGTTATAAGACAGCAGACAAACAAGAAATGGATGGCGGCTGGTGTCACGATGGTGGACCCCAAAGCGACCTACATTGACGCGACAGTCGTCCTTTCGCCCGATGTGACGCTCTTTCCGAACACTCTCTTGCAGGGTGATTGCGTGATCGGCGAAGGGAGTGAAGTAGGTCCTGATGTGCGTCTGACCGACACGTTCATCGGTGCTGGGTCCCATGTCCAATCGACCTCTGCCACACAAGCCAGGATCGGCGATAATTGCCGAATTGGCCCATATGCGGTTTTGGATTCGGGGGTTGAGGTCGCGTCGGGTACTGTCACGGGGCCGTTCTATACCTCACCTTGAAGCAGGAGCTGCGATGGAGCTCGTTACCAAGAAACGCTTACACCTATTCACCGGTCGAGCGAACCCAGCTCTCGCGGATAAAATTGCCGGCCATTTGGGTATCGAACTAGGCGATCCCGGCCTTATCGATTTTGCTAACGGCGAAATTAAGTGCCGATTCGCAGAATCGGTTCGCGGCGGCGATGTGTTTATCATCCAAACTCACGCGGCAACGGAAGCTATGAGCGTGAATGACGCTGTCATGGAGCATCTAATTATGGTGGATGCTGCACGTCGGGCTTCAGCAAAACGAATTACCGCTGTTGCTCCCTTTTACGGTTATGCCCGACAAGATCGAAAAGCGCAGGGTAGAGAGCCGATAACTGCCCGACTAATTTCAGATCTCCTACGGCGAGCCGGAGCTGACCGGTTAGTAAGCATTGACTTACACAGCGGGCAAATTCAAGGTTTTTTTGAAGGGCCAGTGGACCATCTCACCGCAGCACCGGTACTGATCGAATATTTGCAGTCGAGGATCCCGGAGGGGTCAATCATCGTGTCGCCTGACACTGGTCGGGTGAAAGTTGCCGAAAGATACGCGAAGCGATTGGACTGCGAAGTAGCCACGATTTACAAGCGTCGCTCCCTCAACGCGACAAACGAAGTAGAAGCGCTAGGTGTCATGGGTGATGTAAGTGATCGAACCTGCGTCATTATCGACGACATGGTCGATACTGCTGGAACGATTTGTGCTGCCGTTGACACGCTGATCGAACACGGAGCATCGGATGTGTTGTGTGCCACAACACATGCTGTTTTCTCCGGGCCGGCGGTCGACCGACTCAAATCTTCTCGTCTAAGCAAAGTCATTGTGACGGACACGGTGCCACTTCCCGAGGCGAAACGTTTCGACAAGTTGGAAGTGCTGAGTGCATCAGGAATTTTGGCGGACGCTCTCGAATCGGTCTTTGAAGACACCTCGGTATCTGAGATCTTCGACGGAGATAATCTCTCATAGAATATCTACTCGCTTAGCGGGTGAGTGATGCGTAGTCGCTGGCTCTACAATAGTTAGCTCTCACGGGACGGCTTCATAAGAAGCGTTCTATAAGTTGCTATTCGCAGGAGTCGTCAGCCATGTCGTCAGATCTGAAACTCGAGGCTGAGACAGGCCGCGCACTTGGCAGCCGTTCATCGCGACGCCTTCGCCGCAGTGACAAAATTCCGGCGGTCGTCTACGGCCAGGGATCTGAACCACTGTCAGTGACCCTTGACAGGCTGAAGTTTCGTGCTGCGCTTAACGCCGCAGGCCCCAACGCCGTGATCACACTTGATGTCGACGGCACTGACCACCTCACTATCGTCAAGAACATGCAACGCGATCCGATAGCCAATCGCGTAACCCATGTTGATTTCATGCGCATCGACCTGGATCAGCGACTCATTGTCGACGTGCCCATCACTCTCGTTGGGGAAGCAGCGATCGTGGGTCGAGAAGGAGCCGTCGTCCAGCAACAAATGATGACGCTTACGGTGGAAGCCCCAGCGGGCAATATCCCACAATTGTTCGAAGCGGACATCACAGAAATGTCTATCGATAATCCAGTTCGCGTATCTGACTTAGATATGGGAAGTGGGGTTATCCCTCAGGCCGAAGATGACGCGCTGATAGCGATAGGTCAACGCAGCAGGGCCGCCGTTGCAGCTGAAGAAGCAGAAGAGGACGAGCTCGAAGAGGGCGAAGAACTTGATGCTGAAGCCTCAGACGGCGACGAAGAAGCCGGCGACGACGCTGGCGCCGATAGTTAAGTTGGCCGGCAGTGTCGGTCTTTCGCCGAGCCGCAGAGCGGCGCGGCACTCCGGCAAACTATTTGGTGCTAGGCCTCGGTAATCCAGGCGATCGGTTCTTAGGAACGCGACACAACCTCGGCTGCGAGGTAGTTGAGCAATTAGCTGAAGGGGTTGGGGCCTCTCTCCGCCTCTCTCGATCAGATCGCGCTCGGGTAGCCACCATTAACTTTTCGGGCCTCCGTGTGGTGTTGGCTTGTCCAACCACATTCATGAACCTGAGTGGTGAGTCAGCCGCTCCACTGATTCGCCGCAACGGCATTGAAGAAGTGGCCCGTCTGATCGTGGTGCATGATGAATTGGACTTAGAACCGGGACGCGTCAAAGTAAAACTCGGCGGTTCGGGAGCCGGCCACAATGGACTTAAGTCGATCCGCCAGCACCTGGGAACAGAAGATTTCATTCGGGTGAGGATCGGGATCGGTAAACCACCGAATCCGCAGGCAGGTAAAGACTGGGTCCTAAAGAAACCTTCGAAAACTGATCGGTCTTTTCTAGACGCGGCCGTTCAGGTTGGGGTTGATGCCATCGAAAAAATTATCCGTGATGGTGTCGAACGAGCAATGAACGATGTCAACGGTTCGACACAGTGAACCTGAGTGGACCCCTTTCGTCATTGCCAAGTCGAATTTCTAACGACGGCGTCCTCAATCAGTTACTAGGTAAAAAAAACGCAGAAGTTGCCGTGTCGGAAGCTGCGCGAGCGTTCTTTATCGCTGGCCTCGCCGAAATTTCCAACCAGACGCCAATACTGGTGGTAACGCCGAGTGCCAACGAAGCTGAAATCTTAGGAAATGATCTGAAAATTTGGTTGGGAGGAGGACGCGTTGGGGCCTTCCCGGCATGGGAAACTCTTCCATTCGAACGAGTTAGCCCCGCCATAGAAACTATGGGACAGCGGGTCGATTTTTTGAGTCGATTGACACGGGGTCATTCCCCTGACGTCGTAATAGCGCCTATCCGTGCCCTACTTCAGCGCTTAACGGGAGATACATCGGACATCGAAGTATTTGAAGTGCGTCGCGGGGGTACCGCAGACTTATCTGCTCTGTCGGAGTCGTTCATTGCGCTCGGGTATCGGCGCGAATCTCAAGTTGAACATAGAGGCGAGTTTGCTGTCAGAGGCGGCATTATGGACGTCTTCCCGGCAACGGCAGATTCTCCAATCAGACTTGACCTATGGGGAGACGAAGTTGAACGACTAACAGAGTTTTCAGTCACAGACCAACGATCCACGGCCGAAATCAGCTCGGTGACCATCGCTCCGGCCCGAGAGATGCGTCCGACTCCCACCATCCGCGAACGCGCCAAGGAGCTCATCACAAGCGAGCCCTGGGGGAGGGAGCAGTGGGAGCGAGTGGCAGAAGGCCAGCTCTTTGATGGCATGGAGTCATGGTTGCCATGGCTCGTTAGCGAAGAACTGGTGCTTGCAGATTTACTGAGCTCTGAGGCATTAGTGCTGCTGATTGATCCAAAGCGACTGAAGGACCGATCCCTAGACCTGATTGCCGAGGAGACTGACTTGGCGCGCACACTTGCCAGCACCTGGCAAGCGTTAGATGACGACGGAAACCTGCGGCCGTTCCCAGGACTCCATGTTCCTTTCGAACGGATGCTCCAAAAATGTGACGCCAGCGTTTGGGCGATTGACAGCATTCCAACGGGACCCCAACAACCCAAATTTGAAACGGTCCCGTGGGAGACCGCCGCTGGAAGCCCCATGCGCCTTCTTGATCAAGTAAGGGAATTGTCAATTTCCGCCGGTCAACGTTTAGTTGTGGCCGCCAATGGGTCGGGATCAGCACAAAGAATGGCCGAGACGTTGCGTTCGGAAAGTATCGATCTCCAGGTTCACTCCGCAGACACCTACGACGGAGAGACCGGTGGCCATGCGGTCGCAGCGCCACTCGAACGTGGCTTTATTGCTCCCACACTCGCTCTGGCTGTCCTTACTGAACGAGACATCACAGGTCGTCGCCGAACGCACCGACCCGTTCGTCCACGAGCAGGCTCACAACGAACCTTCGAAGATTTGCAGCCAGGTGATCACGTAGTGCATCACCATCACGGAGTTGCTCGTTACAGCGGTATGGAACATCGGACTCTTATGGGATCCGAACGTGATTATTTGGTACTGGATTTCAAAGGAACCGACAAGCTTTACCTGCCAAGCGATCAGATCGAGCTAATCCGACCTTACACAGGAGGGGAAACACCGGCACGCAGCCGTATGGGCGGCACCGACTTCGCGAAACAAAAAGCACGGGTACGAGACGCAGTTTCTGAGATTGCCCAAGAACTGGTAGTGCTTTATCAGTCTCGTCTAAATACGCCTGGCTATTCGTTCCCTGCCGATACGCCTTGGATGCGCGAACTCTCGGATTCTTTTGTTTTTCAAGAAACACCCGACCAATTGACTGCAATTCAAGATGTGCTCTCCGATATGGAATCGCCTCACCCGATGGACAGGTTGATATGTGGTGACGTTGGGTTTGGCAAAACCGAAGTAGCGATGCGAGCGGCATTCAGTGCCGTAGCGGACGGTAAACAGGTGGCGGTCTTAGTGCCCACCACCCTCTTAGCTCAACAGCATCACCAAACCTTCGTGGAGAGGTTTGCGACGCACCCAGTCAGGGTCGAAGCACTAAGTCGCTTCTTGACACCAGCACAACAACGACGGGTGCTTGCCGAAGCTGCTGATGGTGCTGTAGACGTCTTGATTGGAACGCACCGACTTCTATCTCAAGACGTTCGCTTTAAAGAATTGGGATTGTTAATTGTCGACGAGGAGCAAAGATTTGGGGTTTCACACAAAGAGGCCATAAAAAAATTCAAAACCGACGTTGACGTTTTGACACTGACCGCTACTCCGATTCCCCGAACACTGGAAATGAGTCTCACCGGGATTCGGGACCTCTCTCTGCTACATACAGCCCCGGCCGAACGACTGCCGATCCTCACCCATGTCGGCGAGTATGACGAGAGGGCTGTCGCGGAGGCGATTCGGCGGGAAGTCCTCCGCGAAGGACAAGTATTTTTCGTTCACAACCGAGTGGAAGATATTGCCCAAGTCGCTAACCAGCTAAATGAAATGGTTCCAGAGGCGCGCATCGGGATAGCACATGGTCAGATGGACGAAGGCTCCCTTGAGCAGGTAGTCATCGACTTTTGGGAACAGCGTTATGACGTGCTCGTCTGCACCACGATCATCGAATCAGGCATCGACATGCCAAGCGTGAACACGCTGGTTGTAGATCGGGCTGACTTGATGGGACTCGGACAACTACATCAAATTCGTGGACGCGTAGGACGCTCTGGGCAACGTGCCTACGCCTACCTTTTCTACCCACCTAATCGAACCCTGACCGAAAAAGCTTTCGAACGCTTAAAAACTATTGGTGAATCAACCCAATTAGGATCTGGGTTTCGAATCGCGATGCGGGACCTCGAAATTCGCGGGGCGGGCAACCTTTTGGGAGGCGCCCAATCGGGCCACATCGCTGCCGTTGGTTACGATCTTTACTGCGAAATGGTCACCGAGGCCGTGGCTGAACTTAAAGGCGAGCCGATTGCCCCGTCACGCGAGATCAATATTGATCTTCCAATTCAGGCGTACCTTCCAGACGAGTACGTCCCCTTGGAAGAACTACGACTTGAGGCATACCGTCGGCTCGTTGGGGTGACCGGAATAACTGAAGTCGCCGACATAGAAGCCGAATGGATAGACAGATACGGGCTTGTTCCACCGCCAGCGCAGACGCTTCTGCACATAGCGTTATTGAGAGCTGAATGTGTTCGCCTAGAAGTGAGCGATATCAGCGTCACAAACCGCGATCGAGTGCGTGTGTCGCCGGTTGAACTTAGACAGAGCGAACAGGTTCGTTTCAAACGGCTGATAAGCGAGGGGCCCTACAAAGGAGGCACCTACAAGGAAGACCTCAAAGAGTTGACGTTACATACGAAGAGCGCCGGGCCAGATTTGCCGGGTGCACTTTTCGGCTTTTTTCGTGAACTCCGACCGCCTGATTGACGCTTCCAAGGCCTACCATTCCGGCAGAGGGTCACTACTTCCTTAAACCTCGTCATCTGCTGGCAACAGGTTCTCTTTTGTTATTGGCGTTGAGTGTTGCCGCGTGCAGTGACTCACCCGACCCCGAAGCTGCTCTTTCGCGTGACGAAATTTTTGACCGAATCGATCAAGATGGTGATGGGGTGGCGTTGCGCAGCGATTACCAGATGACGGTCACGCTGATGGACCCCACGAAAGTTGTTGCTTCGCACCCTCAAGGCGATGTGACTGTCAAAGCGGTTCTGGACAGCTTGGAGGCTTCGCCACCCAGTGGGCTCACCGATCCCGCTAATCCGACCAACAGATTGTTCGCCGCTCGACTGACCTCCATGTTGAGACTCCGGTTGGCCGCTGTAGCCATTCAGGGCGCAGGATTCGCTATCGACTTCGAAGTTGACGACGAACGACTGAATTCACAAGTGCAGGCCCATCTCGCTGCGGATTTTGAAGATTGGGCTAGAGAAGAGGCGTTCCAAGCAGATCCGCGACTCGAAAAATTCGCCACACCTCATTGCGTAACTCTGATCGCTGTTGCGACTGAAGCCCAGGCGAACATCGCCCGAGAAAGGTTGATTGCCGGAGAACCAGCCGAGGTGGTCGCTTCGCAATTGAACGCGCCAGGAATCACGACGTCGGTGGATGGAGATGTTGGATGCGCCAACCTACTCACATGGGCCAACACATTCGGCGAAAACGCAGCGCCTCTCGGCGAGATGTCTGTCGGCGAAGTGTCGAAAGTAGTTTCGATGTCTTCGGAATACAGCCCAACCGGCCGCCTGTGGATGGTCTTCTTCCTGCGAGAATTACAAGAAGATCAGAAAGATCCCACAGCACTCGGCCCATTCGCTCAACAAGTGCTCGCGGACCTGGTCACCGAGTACCCAGTCACTATCGATCCGAGCGTCGGAACTTGGGATTCGACGGCGTTGTCAGTAGCGCCCGTTCAATAGTGTGATTTTGGCGCAGGTCATTGTTGGAGGAATGGGACCCGGAAGCATCGATTTTGTTTCGACTGCCGTCCATAACTTGGTCGAGGCCTACCCCACGTATCTACGTACGCGACATCACCCATCTGCTGAAGCGTTCAACCATCTCGAATCTTTTGATGACCTTTATGACTCATCTGACTCGATCACCGAGGTTTATTCCACAATCGTTGACCGACTTGTATCTGAGGCAATTGAACACGGCACAATCGCTTACCTTGTGCCCGGATCGCCTCTGGTTGCAGAACACACCGTCGAACTACTTCGACGAAGAACCGAGATCAAACTCGAAATTCTGCCAGGGATATCTTTTCTCGATTTAGCTTGGGACAGATTGAACGTGGATCCCGTTGAAAGCAGAGTGACTATCGTTGATGGCCAACAGTTTGAATCGGCAATTGCTCACCTGACAGGGCCCGTGTTAGTTGCTCAATGCGACGACCAGTTCGTGCTATCCGACATCAAGCTTTCGTTAGATGCGGATGACGCTCCGCGGGTGACTGTGCTGCAACGACTCGGGGCCACGTCGGAAGCTGTTTTCGAAATTGACTGGGCTGAGCTGGACCGTGGATTTGACCCAGACCACTTGACGTCGCTGTGGATTCCACGAATACCTAAGTTTCGAACCGCCGACGCGATGACAGAACTGCATGACTTGGTTGCCCGATTAAGAGCCGAATGCCCATGGGACCGAGAACAAACCCACTCAAGTTTGATCCCTCACCTAATTGAGGAAACGACTGAGGTCGTCGAAGCGATCGAACAGATGAGCAATAGTGACGGACCAGTCGACGCGTTGATCGAAGAGCTTGGCGACCTACTTTTCCAAGTGATGATTCACAGCGCTATTGCAGAAGAAGACGGGCTATTTGATCTCGCTGATGTGGCTAACGGCATCCGAGATAAAATGACCAGACGACATCCTCATGTCTTCGAGCGAGACCCCCGCACTCCGATGCCAAACAGAGAAGAACTAATCGTTCAATGGGCGGCAATCAAAGCTGCGGAACAAAATAAAGGTTGAGTTACCCCTGCGATATCCCTGCTAGCCACAGCTACCATCGGTCCTGACTTTATGAATCTCTTCCGTTCCTCAATCTTGCCCGGCGCAGTCCGATGAGCAGCATCGTGAAGGTGCTGGGCCGTCAGGTCATCGATTCTCGAGGAAACCCGACCGTTGAAGCTGAAGTCGAATTGGAAAGTGGAGCCAAAGGTCGAGCGCAGGTTCCTTCAGGTGCCTCAACTGGGCGATTCGAAGCAGTCGAGCTACGAGATGAAACGAAGTGGTTTGGAGGAAAGGGAGTCCTGACCGCAGTTGAGAACATCAATACGGAAATCAGTGACGCTCTCTTAGGTCTCGACGCCTTGGACCAGCGTGCTCTTGACTGGACGATGATCGACCTTGATGGCACCGCCAACAAACATCGACTTGGAGCCAACGCACTTCTAGGAGTTTCATTGGCTGCCGCACACGCCGCCGCTTTTGAAACTGGCTCGCCCCTCTACCGCTATATCGGGGGAGCGAACTCTCACGTTCTCCCTGTCCCGATGATGAACGTCATCAACGGAGGCGAACATGCCGACAACAACGTTGATCTTCAAGAGTTCATGATCATGCCAGTAGGAGCGGCATCTTTTTCTGAGGCTCTGCGCTGGGGAGTCGAGACTTACCACGTGCTCAAAGAGGTCTTGACAGATCGCGGTTTGTCGACGGCCATCGGCGATGAAGGCGGATTTGCGCCTAATTTGGCGAGTAATGAAGAGGCGTTAGCTCTTCTAGTAGAAGCGATAGAACGCGCTGGGTTCAGACCCGGCGATGACGTCGCATTGACAATTGACGCAGCCTCTTCAGAATTTTTCCGGGCGGGTAAGTACGAACTCAGCGGAGAAGGTCGAAGTCTTGAGCCAACGGACTTCGTTAAGTACCTTGCAGATTTGTGCGAGCGATACCCGGTCGTCTCAATCGAAGACGGAATGGATGAAGAAGACTGGGATGGATGGGCTGCCCTGACTTCCGCATTAGGTAACAAAGTGCAGCTGGTGGGTGATGATCTGTTTGTAACGAACAGTAAGCGTCTCGAAGATGGGGTATCCCGCGGAATTGCGAACTCGATTCTTATAAAGGTCAACCAGATCGGGACACTGACCGAAACATTAGAAACTGTCGAATTAGCGGCGAAGAGTGGCTATACCAGTGTCATGTCGCACCGTTCAGGTGAGACCGAAGACACGACAATCGCAGATCTGGCGGTGGCGACTAACTGCGGCCAGATAAAGACTGGCGCTCCGGCCCGGTCAGACCGGGTAGCGAAGTACAACCAGCTGTTGCGCATCGAAGAGGATTTAGCTGAGGCTGCGGCCTTTAGGGGCCGTGCGGCGCTGGCGCTGGACTAGGCGTCCAGACTCTGCAGCGACTAACGATCCGCGTACCGTCACACCGACTTCGCAGGTCGCGCCTATGCAGCGCTCCCTTCTCAAGGGTGCCAGATTCCGCTTGGGTCGACTGAGGCGTAGAACGGCTATTTCCTTGGTGTTGTTGGCGGTGGTAGCGCTGGCCGCTGCATCACTTCTTCCGTATCGTCAATTTCGTGATCAGGGTAAAAGTATCGACCGTAAGAAGCAGGTGTATATCGAACTTCAAGATCGACGCGAAGAACTGACATCGCAGCTAGCGCGTGCGCGAGATAAAAAAGTTGTGGAACGTCAGGCCCGTGAGCAGATGTCGCTTGTGACGCCTGGCGACGAAATATTTCGTGTTGTTGTCCCTCCGAACATAATCAACTTGCCGCCGGGTTGGCATTTACCCGGAGTTAGCCATTTGGTCGCAGGAGATTCTTAATGTTCGAATTCGGAGGGAGTTGCGTTATTAATTGTCGGTCATCACGCGAAAGGCGCGCTCAACGATGACGTCTCTATATTTTTGAGGTTCCATGCCTCGCTGTTCTAGCGAGAGACGGATGACACCGACAGCACCCGCAGCGCGCATGCGATCTTCCACCGAAGGATCTTGTCCAACAAGATAGGTGTAGAACTCCCGAGCCTGTGCTCGCAATCTTTGTCCGATAGGGCTGTGCTGGATCGCTGCGTCGTTGTACACCAAACGAAACACGTGGATATCGTCGGCAAGTACGTCGTAATACTGATTGAGCGCTTCGCGCATGTGTTGGTCGCTCTGATCGAAATTACTGATTCGCTTGAGGAGAGCATCGCTAGCGTCATGCAACGTCGCGGCCAGCCCCTCAAGAACGTCATTCTTCGACGTGAAGTGATAGTAGAGAGCAGCTGGCGTGATGTTTAGGCTGGAGGTCAGTTGACGGATGGAAGTCCCGTCATACCCATGTACGGCGAACAATTGACGCGCGTTTTCTAATATTTGACTCTTCGTACTCGCCGTTTGCTGATTTTCTTCGTCCACCTTTGGCATCCTTAGCAACTTATCTAATTTGGGTTTGAATTAGGCGCTTATAGCTATGCAAATCAACGAGAATTTAGTTTTACTTCAGTGGAACTGGGGGACGGCTGAAGACGTGGACGTGGTCTTGCGCCGACTTAAATTCCGGATTGATTTCCAGTTTAAGAAATAAGTAACCCTTTCGGTGCAGCAACAGTGCCTCTGATGGGGCATGATTGAGACCGGCTTGAAGGCTACCCGACTGTTGGAGGAAGGGGATCGTTGTGGAGATCAGCGTTACGGTTAATAACGCCACACGCGTGACCGACGTGGAACCGCGCTCATTGCTCGTCTATTACCTGCGCGAAGAACTTGGGCTTACCGGCACGAATGTGGGTTGTGACACCTCTTCTTGTGGAGCTTGCACCGTTCACCTCAACGGTGAATCAGTGAAGGCTTGCACGATGCTTGCAGTGCAGGCTGACGGACAGGAAGTGACGACCATTGAAGGTCTCGCTCCCTCTGCTGAGCAGCTTCACCCTATGCAGGAGAGCTTTCGCGAGCATCACGGCTTGCAGTGTGGATACTGCACGCCTGGCATGGTCATGGCGGCTTGTTCGCTTCTCGAAGAAAACTCTGCTCCCACCGAAGCCGAAGTCCGTGAGGGACTAGAAGGCAACCTGTGTCGATGCACCGGGTATCACAATATTGTTAAAGCAGTCTTGGCCTGTAGCGGCCAAGACGTAAGTTGAAAGGCCCAGCGAATGATTCCAGCTGCCTTTGACTACAAGAGAGCCGGCTCATCTGAAGAGGCTGTCGCTCTGATCGCTGAATACGGCGACGAAGCGAAGTTTCTTGCAGGAGGCCACTCTCTTCTTCCCATGATGAAGCTCCGACTTGCTGTTCCAACCGTGCTGGTGGATATAGGGCGCGTCGGGGACCTCAGTTATATCGACGACCGAGACGATCATATTGCGATCGGAGCGCTGGCAACGCACCGAAGCCTTGAGACGAGCGAACTTCTGATAGCGGAGTGTCCAATTCTCGCCCATGTGGCGAGCAAGGTCGGCGATCCGCAGGTTCGGCATCGAGGAACCATAGGCGGTTCGTTGGCGCATTCAGACCCGGCATCTGATCTCCCTGCAGCCGTATTAGCTTTAGGCGGTTCCCTGATTGCTCAGGGACCCAATGGTGAGCGCGAGGTTCAGGTCTCAGATTTCTTCACTGGGTACTTTGAGTCCGCTCTTTCAGATGATGAGATGCTCACTGAAATCAGACTGCCGAAGACTCCAGGCGCTTCGTGGAATTATCAAAAGTTCAATCGACGCGCACAGGATTGGGCGATCGTAGGGGTCGCGGCAGTCCAGGTGCAGGGCACAACTCAGGTTTCCTTAGTCAACATGGGTTCAACTCCGCTGCGCGCTGCAGCGGTTGAGGCCGCGTTAGCTGGAGGGGCCTCCTCTGCGGAAGCCGCCGAGCAGGCTGCAGAAGGAACTGATGCCCCCACAGATCTGAACGCGTCGCCGGAGTATCGAGCGCATCTGGCCCGAGTCCTCACTCGGAGGGCGTTGGAAGCCGCAGGAATTTCTTGACGAAATAGCGCGAGCGCAACAACCAGGTTTTTAATTGTTATGTAGGACTGCCCTCCTACGCTTAAGAACTGGTCAGTCAAGGAGCCCAGCGGCTTGGCCGCCGTCAATGAGCAGCCCTGTCCCAGTAATAAATTTCGCCTGCTCAGAACACAGAAACGCCACTGCGGCACCGAAGTCATCGGGGTCACCGGTAATTTGCGCAGGCACGGAGGCGGCTGCGGTTTCCCGATCTGGCACAATCTTTGCGACCCTGTCTGTCCAGTGAGTTCCCGGCTGAGCAGAATTAACTGTGACTCCGTCGGCTGCGACTTCTCTGGCAGTAAT
The DNA here is from genome assembly GCA_014239555.1 of Acidimicrobiales bacterium. Lineage (GTDB taxonomy): Bacteria > Actinomycetota > Acidimicrobiia > Acidimicrobiales > Poriferisodalaceae > UBA2110. Next base: position 124,872 of record JAAZYR010000002.1, on the reverse strand, counting down.
TTTGAGAAAGCTGGTCAACCCCGCTCGGGCTACGGAACTGGCCATCAGGTAGCCGATTGGTTGTTTGACGCCGACACTAGTGATGGCACATACCCGTCCCCAGCCACGCTCTCGCATAGCGGGTATGGCAGTGCGACACATTTCGATCATTGATCTGCAATTCATGTCGAAAGCAGTTTGATAAGCATCAAGATCGGTGTCTGCGAATGTGCCCGGAGGGGGACAGCCTGCATTGGTGACGAGTATGTCTAAGTGACCCAACGCGGCAGTGGCGTTTTCAACGAACTGGCGACCTGAGTCCGGCATCGACAAATCTGCTTCCAGGGTGATTACGTCACCATCGATAGTTGCCGCCGCCGCCGCCAGCTTTGCAGAATCGCGTCCGCAGATAGCGACTCGAACTCCATCGGCGGCAAGAGCCTTGGCCGCACCAAGCCCCAGCCCTGCAGATCCCGCAGCAACCGCGGCCGTCCGTCCACTGATACCCAGATCCATCTCTAAATCCCTTCTAACGTCTCGCGGCAAGATATCGGCTACCAGGGGTGTCGTGCCGAATTGACGTCCAGTGAGGGCTAAATAGGTCCGAGGTCGTATTCTTTATGGAGCATGTTCAATGTCCCCAATTCCCCCGCCGAAGTTAGTGCCGCCTTGAGTAATCATGGCTACTTGATGGATGAAGGCCTTGCCACTGTCGTTTATCTGTCAATGAGTATGCAACGTCCTCTTTTTCTTGAAGGTGACGCTGGTGTTGGGAAAACCGAACTCGCCAAAGTATTAGCAGCTTGGACTGGTGGTGAACTCATTCGGCTTCAGTGCTACGAGGGCATCGATTCGGCACAAGCGCTTTACGAATGGGATTACACCCGCCAATTGTTGCATCTTCGGACCGCTGAAGCGGCAGGCCGTACCGACAACGACAGTGGAGTCGTCGAAGACGAACTCTATTCGGAGCGCTTTTTGATCCGCCGGCCATTGCTTCGGGCTATTGATCATTCTGATTCCGAACGCCCGGTTTTGTTAATCGATGAAGTCGATCGAGCCGACGACGAATTCGAAGCCTTCCTTCTGGAAGTTCTATCGGACAATACCGTCACGATCCCCGAATTGGGAACCTTCGGTGGTGAAAAGCCGCCGTTAGTAGTGATTACTTCGAATCGAACGAGAGATGTACACGACGCTCTGAAGCGACGGTGTTTGTATCACTGGGTGAATCACCCGAGCCTCGAACGCGAAGTTGAAATAATTCGACTTAAGGCACCCGACGTAGACCGCAGGCTGGCTCGCGAAGTCGCTGGCGCGGTCGAAGCTATGCGGGGTATGGGTTTGTACAAGCCGCCAGGCGTTGCTGAAACAATTGATTGGGCGACAGCGTTAGGAACATTAGGAGAGACCTGCCTTGACGAACAGACAATTACAGCGACTCTTGGCGCTGTACTCAAATATCGGGAGGACCAGGAGCGTGTCACTACTCAAGGGCTTGAAATGATTATGACCGCCGTAACCAATGGCTGAGGTTCTGACAGCCGACCGCATCAATGATCCAGCACAAATCGCAGCGGCTTTTGGTCGGCTTCTTCGAGGAGTCGGTTTCGAGGTTCCAGTCAGCAGGGTGATGTCATTTGTCGAAGCTCTGGGATTGCTGGGCCTCCGATCTCGAGAAAACGTTTATTGGGCGGGTAGGTCAACCCTCGTTTCTGACCCACAAGATTTAGTTGCCTTTGACCGAGCCTTCGCTGTGTTTTGGGAGGGAAAAAGCGCGTCGGGTATTGCGGTTGAGTTGCCCCCGATATCGGTAACGCTTGCTACAGACACTGGTGATGAAGAAGCGGATCAGTCTGATCTCGATGCACGCGAGACGGGGCCAACTCTGAGAGTCAGGTACAGCGCTTTAGAGACCCTTCGAGAAAAAGACTTTGCCGAGTGCAGCGACGGCGAACTGCGCGAACTTCAACGCCTAATGGCGGACCTTAGGTTTACCTCGACGACTCGGCCTTCTCGGAGAAAGGTTTCTTCTAAACACCAGACCCGTCTTCCTGACTTACGTCGCACGGTTCGCCGCGCTCTCGTAACGGGCGGAGAACCGATCCACCGGCAGTTTCTCGAAATGGATCGTCGGCCTCGTCGTCTAGTTCTGTTGCTGGATGTTTCGGGGTCAATGGAGCCCTATGCGCGAGCCCTAGTTCGCTTCGCTCATGCGACGGTTGTGGGAAGAACGCGCGTAGAAGCTTTCGCTATTGGCACTCGATTGACGCGGATCACACGTGAGTTGTCTTCTCGAGATCCAGACGCTGCGCTCAGAGCTGCCTCTACCGCTGTGGCTGACTGGTCCGGAGGTACCCGCTTAGGCGTAACTTTACGAGAATTCAATGACTCCTGGGGGCTGAGAGGTATGGCCCGTGGAGCGATAGTCGTGCTTCTTTCTGATGGTTGGGATCGCGGAGAGCCCGAGGTCTTAGCTGAGCAGATGGAGCGTTTACACAGGGTGACCTACCGGCAAGTTTGGGTTAACCCCCTGAAACACACCCCGGGATACGCGCCGCTAGCCCGTGGTATGGCTGCTGCCCTTCCTTACACAGATGACTTTATTGAAGGCCACTCTTTCGAGTCGCTGGAACGCCTGGCTGCGGTGGTTTCAGCCTAAACATGGGAGCATTCAGCTATGCATGAGATCTTCGACGACATCGAAAGGTGGCGCGCAGCTGATCAAAAGGTTGCAATTGCCCGCGTTGTTGACATTGAGGGCAGTGGTCCTCGCGATCCCGGGGCAGCGATGGCCGTCAACAGCGTCGGCGAAGTTGCGGGTTCGGTGTCGGGTGGCTGTGTAGAGGGAGCGGTCGTTGGCGAAGCTCTTGAGCTGTTAGAAGGACGTCGTACAGCTGGCATTACTTCGTTCGGTTACAGCGACGATGAGGCATTCGCAGTCGGTTTGACTTGTGGCGGTACGATCCATCTTTTTATCGAGGAATTGGATTGGTGACGTCGATCTACGAACGCTTTCGAGATTTACTTCGGTCAGAGGTACCTGTTGCACTCGCGACGCTGATTGACGGACCCGACGTCGGAGCGAAACTGCTGGTTGAGGAATCTGGGTCGACTTTAGGTGGGTTGGGAAGCGAACAATTAGATCGGGTGGTAGGGCGAGACGCAATAGCGATGCTCGACGCAGGCACGAGCGAAGTTCGCCACTACGGCCCCCAGGGTGAAGCTCGACAACACGATTTGAGCGTTTTCATCGAATGTCACGCTCGGCGGCCTCACATGGTGATTTTTGGTGCTGTCGACTTCACACGGTCACTCGCGAGTCAAGGCAAACTTCTGGGCTTTAGGGTGACGGTCTGCGACGCGCGAGAAGTGTTTGCGACTCGTCGGCGGTTTCCGATGGCAGATGAAGTTGTGGTCGACTGGCCTGACCGATTACTTAAACAAATTGGAAGCGATCTCGGTCCTCGAGACGCGGTGTGCGTTCTCACTCATGACGCGAAGTTTGACGTGCCGGCGATCGTTGGAGCATTGCCGACTCGTGTCGGATACCTCGGGGCAATGGGTTCTCGCCAAACTCATGAGAAACGGATTAAACGACTGATTGAAGAAGGGGTAACAACCGAAGAGCTCGAACGCGTGAGATCACCTATTGGTCTCGACATCGGTGGTCGAACACCCGAAGAGACAGCTGTTTCGATCGTTGCTGAGATCATTGCCCTACGAACAGGCCGAAACGCACCCAGCCTCAGCGAAGGGCAAGGTTCGATTCACTGAGCCAAGTGGCGAACTGCCCACTACCTTTCCCTTCATGGACTTTTCTCCTTCCGAAGACCACGAAGCCATCCGCGACGGCGTACGTCGGGTTTGTGTTCAATTTCCCGACAAGTATTGGCGGGAAAAAGACGAACAACATGAGTTCCCTTGGGACTTCTATCAGGCCATGGCCGATGGAGGATGGGTGGGTATAGCCATCCCTGAGGAATATGGAGGTGGAGGCCAAGGAATTACTGAAGCGTCGATTGTTTTAGAAGAAGTAGCCGCAAGCGGTGCCGCGATGAATGGTTGTTCGGCGATTCACCTCTCGATTTTCGGAATGGAACCGGTACGTAAATACGGTTCGCCTGAGCTAGTCAACGAGATTTTGCCCAAGGTCGCAGATGGTTCGCTCCATGCTGCTTTTGGTGTCACGGAACCTGACGCAGGCACCGACACGACCTCGATCCGCACCCGAGCTGAACGCGACGGTGACGAGTACGTGGTGACTGGCGCCAAGGTGTGGACCACGAAAGCCCCCTACTGCGATGTCTGCCTTTTGCTTGTCAGAACCACACCTAAAGAATTGTGCGACGGACCGACCCAAGGCATGACCCTGCTGTTGGTTGATCTACAGGACCCGGCGGTCGACATAACTCCGATTCCCAAGGTCGGACGCAACGCAGTCGTCTCATGTGAAGTTCGGTACGACGGTCTACGGGTTCCGGTGAGCCGTCGGGTGGGGGAGGAAGGCGAGGGTTTCAGATACATTTTGGACGGGCTAAACCCTGAGCGAATTCTTATTTCAGCTGAAGCGCTCGGAATTGGACGAGCAGCCCTCAAGAAAGCGGTCGCGTACGCAAATAGTCGAGTCATCTTCGGGCGCCCGATCGGTCAAAATCAAGGTTTGGCGTTCCCTTTGGCTGATAGTCATGCTCGGCTTCACGCGGTGGAACTAGTTATTCGTGATGCATCATGGCGCTACGACCAGGGACTCGACTGCGGAGAACAGGCAAACCTGGCCAAGTATTTAGCGTCTGAAGCAGCATTTGAGTGTGCTGACAGAGCTATGCAAACCCATGGCGGTTTTGGGTATGCCAAAGAGTACGACGTCGAGCGCTATTGGCGAGAGAGCCGTCTCATGAAGATCGCGCCCGTCAGCCAGGAGATGGTTATGAACTACGTGTCAAACAAAGTGCTTGGTCTGCCGAGGTCATACTGAAGTTGTGAAAGTTGCAGGTGCTCTACTCGCAGCTGGGCTCGGTTCGCGATACACCGGTCCCAGCCACAAGCTGCTCGCCCAATTAGATGGCGAGGCGGTAGTGACGCGCGCTGCCCGCTCGATGGTGAATTCGGGACTGACGGATTTATTGGTGGTCACTGGTTCAACGCCCCTAAACGCAGTCTTGTCGGACTGGCCTGAGTTGATAGTCCTCGAGAATCCTGACCATGAACAAGGAATCGCAACCTCACTGGGAATAGCAATATCTTGGGCTCACAAAGGTGGTTTCGACGCGCTTATCGTCGGCTTGGGAGACCAACCCGGAGTATTGGGTACCGCATGGCAAGCGGTTGCTGCTAGTAACTCGCCAATCGCTGTCGCCACTTATGACGGGCGCGTCGGAAACCCCGTCCGGTTGGGTAGTTCAGTTTGGCCGCTACTGCCCGATTCCGGGGACGAAGGAGCGCGTGTTCTGTTGCGGACGAGGCCGGAACTGGTTGAGCGGGTAGCCTGCGAAGGATCGCCCGACGACATAGATACTGTGGAGGATCTCCGACGATGGAGTTGAAAAACGAATTCCGAGTCGGCGTTCCTATCGAGCAGGCATGGGCAACTCTGACTGACTTGGAATACATCGCCCCGTGTATGCCAGGAGCAAAACTCACAGAGATTGATGGCGAGGAATTCAAGGGCCAAGTAAAGATCAAAGTTGGACCAATCACGGCCCAATATAACGGCGTTGCCAAGTTCAAAGAGAAAGATGAAAGCCGGCACCGAGTTGTGCTCGATGCAAGTGGACGCGATAGTCGTGGAGCGGGTAACGCTGCAGCGGAAGTAACTGCCGAAATGATCGCTCACGGTGATGAAACCCACATCGTGATTACCACTGAGTTGAAAGTGACCGGCAAAGTTGCCCAATTCGGTCGCGGAGTAATGGCCGACGTATCAGAAAAATTGATTGGTCAGTTCGTCGAAAGTCTCGAGCAGAAGCTTCTGGAATCCGCAGCTACCGCTGCTGATGGCGACGAAGATTCCGAAACGCCGCCCGACCAAGACGCTGACTCTCAAGACGACACTTCGGCGCAAGAAAATTCGGGGCCTCGGAAAATCGATATGCCCGAACCCGAGCCTGTTGATTTGTTGGACACCGCCGGCGCACCCCTGTTAAGGCGGTTCGGTCCCCTTGCGATCGTTGCCTTACTGTTAATACTTCTTCGGCGCCGTAAGCGGTAACTACCGGAAGAGACCAACCGTGAATATCGATGCCGTGAGAGTATCTCCCATAGGACTCCCATCGGCAGACGAAGTGAGCCAAGTAGCGGCGCTACTCGGTCGAAACCCCGAGGTCGATTTCGAAGTTGTGGTGACTGACAGGGGAGGAAATCCTGTTGTTATTCGCAACGGGCCGATCATGAATAATGGGCGGCCCATGCCCACGCGCTATTGGTTGGTAGGCCGTGATTTGTCGCGATGGGTAGCCCGTTTAGAAGGTGGAGGGGGAGTACGGGCTGCGGAGATAGCCGTAGATGCAAGTGAACTTGCTGCGACTCATCAGCGGTACGCCGCCGAACGTGATGCCCAGATTCCCGAAGGTCACGTTGGGCCACGACCAGCTGGAGGTGTTGGAGGGACGCGTACCGGAGTTAAGTGTTTGCATACGCATCTGGCCCATCATCTGGCGGTGGGTGGTGACCCTGTTGGCGCTTGGGTTGTCCAGCAACTAGAAGCGGATAACCATGCTTGAGATCAAACCAGTTGCGGTACTGGACTTTGGCACCAACACCACGCGGTTGTTGATTACTAATGGCCAATCACTTGATATTCGTATGCATCGCGTAACAGGACTCGGTCGCGGGTTACATCAATCAGGAGAACTCAGTGAAGCTGGTATCGGAAGAGTTCTAGAAGTGTTGAGTGAATTCACCGACGTCATTAAGGCCCATGACGTTCAAAACGTTCGGGCCGTAGCTACCAGTGCGGCGCGCGACGCAAAAAACCGGGATCAGTTCTTCGGCCCCGCCTCCGCCATGCTTGGTTACCAACTCGAACTACTCACCGGAGAGCAGGAAGCGCGCTACGGCTTTTTGGGCGCTACCGCAGACTTAGACCCATGTGATGGGCCATTTCTCGTTCTCGATATAGGTGGAGGGTCAACCGAATTTTCATTTGGGCGAATCTCACCGGAGTTGTACCAGTCGGTGGATATGGGCTCTGTGCGCTATTCGGAGCAGTTTCTAGTGAGTGATCCGCCCAGGCCTGAGGAGCTGAGCGGAGCGATCCAGGTTGCGCGCTTACATTTAGATGATGTCGATCGAGATCATCCGTCGATGAAGAAACCGGCGACTCTCGTAGGCGTTGCCGGGACGATTACTACCATCGCGGCAGTCGAAATCGGTCTTGAACCCTACGACCCGAAAGTGATCGACGGCTTCGTTTTGCGACGAAAAGCAGCGGAGGACGTATTCCGGACCCTCGCAACAGAAGGTCTTGAAGACCGACGACACAACCCTGGACTTGACCCTGCCCGAGCCGATGTCATCGTGGCCGGCTGCTGCATTCTTGTGGCAGTCATGCGGCACTGGGATCTCGACAGTTGCGTTGTTCGCGAACGCGACCTTCTCGACGGAATTGCAGCGGAGCTTCTCTAGCTCGAATAGGGGTAGCGGCTGCACGCTAGTGTTCGGTTGGTGACCGACCTACACACCCAGCGCCTACTTCTGAGGGGTCTACGGCCGCACGATTTCGCGCAATGGAGCGAGGTCCGGCGACGTTGCGCATCTTGGTTGACTCAATGGGAGCCAGCGTCGGTTGACGGCGCTGCAGATCCAACTCAGGACCCCGCAGCCTTTTCATCCCGTTGCAGTGCCCGGGAACGTGAACGACAGCTAGGAACGGGTTTCGCGTGGTCTATGTGGCACAGAGGCCACTTTTGTGGCGAAATTAACGTCAATAACGTTGCTCGAGGTGCGTTCCAAAGTGGACATATCGGATACTGGGTAGATGAACGTTGGGCGGGTCACGGCTTCGTCCCAGAGGCGCTCGTTGCTGTTTTTGGTCACGCTTTCGACCGCGCCGGTTTACACCGCCTTCAAATATCGATTATTCCCCGTAACAGCGCGAGTCGTCGAGTAGTCGAAAAGTTGGGCGTGCGTTACGAAGGTTTAGCTGAGGGCTATCTGAGAATCGCTGGCGTCTGGGAAGACCACATGCATTTCGGAATTACTGCTGAGGAGTGGGAGGAACGACGAGAAGAACTATGGCAATTCGTTTCTGATATCACCGTCAGCGCCTCCACCTGACAACGCACACGCGTGCCTACCAGGCCCCGCGCGTTTCCATTTCCTCAAGCCAAGATTGGCCGGGACCACAACTCGCGGCGACGGGGCACCATTTACAAGCGCCACTTGGTCGTCTCGCTGCCTGGGCTTGACCAAGTCGAAGCTCGATCAATCGTTGGATACTTTGAGCTGTGCGACGTATCGCAGCGCGTATTAGATCTTCATCTACGGTTTCAACCTGAACCCTTCCGGCATCGACGTAAAAACTTGCCAGCAACGCAGGTGGAACCCCAACGACGAGGGTTTCTAATAATGCGTAGAAACGAAGGTCATCGAGGTGGTGCGGCACAGAACGCCCTGTTTTGAGTTCGATAATGACGCGCCCGGCTGTTAGCTCCTCAGGCCGCCCGACTGTCAGATCGAATCTTCCTTGAAGCACGATCATTCCCCGATGAAGCGACACTTTCCGGGGCGGCTCGGTGGTTGGCTGCCAACCTCGTTTTAGTGGGGGGAACGTGTCGAAAAAAGTTTGAAGGAGCGCAGCCACCTCGCTTCGTATCTCTGCGCGGTCCACGTCACTTAAGCCGAGAAGGAATTCTGCTAATCCATCGCCGCGACTCATGATGCTTTGTAATGCCTCGTCGACTAACTCGGACGCGGTGCGCTTGGGCGAAAGGTGTATCGATAGTTCCACGCACTTATGGAAAATTTGGCCCCTTGTCATCGGGATACGCCATTCAAACGGCTCTTCCTCTTGGGCCTCGTACAGGGCTTCGCAACTATTCACCGCGTGAAGTTGGCGTTTTGACACCCACAGTGGTTCATCTAGGAGCTCAACAAGATCGACGGTCTCTTTTTCGAGTTCAAGTTCAATTTGGGCTCTCAAAGTTGAAGGGTGGGTGATGCGGTCTTCGTTCGGCAGCCGAATTAATTCGAGAGTCGCTAACTGAGCGGGAGTCAGCGATGCGTCTGGGGCGTGACCCCTAGCCTCTAAATCGCCACTCCATTCCACAGATGCCACGGTAGCCCTCGATAACCAACAGCGGTCGCCACCCAAGGTGTTGGGATCAATTCGATGCGACGCAGGCCTGTCGTTACCGAGTTATTGACGTCAACTTGCTCATTTAGTTGTCTGACCCCTAGTGGAAGCTTGACTCAATGAATAACGAAACTGATAAAAGGAGAAATACGGCCACAGACCTCAGTCCGATCCAAGAAAATACTCCGGCGAAGGTTTCCGGCATCGAGAATGCCCCATCGGTCCGTTTTTCTGTGTTCGCAAGAGCGATAACCGACGCCGGTAAGCGCTTAGGGCTCAATGTTCCTAGCTTCCGTAGCCCACCTCATGATGGCGATTTAGACCGAACGTTGCGTCGCCATAGTTCTGGATCGATCGTCGCCGTACGCGTCAAAGATCGACCGTTTGGCGCCGTCATTGCAGATCTTGTTGAAGGCGTGATTGTCTGCAACCGTCTGACCCAAAGAGAAGCAGGAGATGTCCGAAACACGTTGTGGGATGCCGCAATTCACGTGGAGCAGAAGTCCCACTCCACATCGACTCGTAGACCAACTGCGTTAATCCACCGTTCAAGCCATGCCGATAGGACTGCAGCCGCTTAGAAGGACGTCGTTAGGAATCTTGGCCCCTAGGCTTAGCAACGCCTAGTTCATCAGCCCGGATGGCGGAATGGCAGACGCAGAGGGCTTAAAACCCTCCGTTCCTGACGGAGCGTGTGGGTTCGAATCCCACTCCGGGCACGCTAAGAAGCCGCGGACCGAAGCGACTCAGCGGTCTCGGATCCCGGCATGGTCCGATGGCGCGCTGCGGAAATACAACGATCTCGCAGTATCCGATTGAGAGGTGTGGGGATTCCGTATGTCTCTCCAAGCCGAACAACGACACCATTGAAGTGATCCACTTCAACCTGTCCTCGCTGAGAAGCGAGATCTTGCCAGGTGCTCGGGTACGACCTTGTCGAGTCTGTTACCGGCGGTTCAGCTGGCCACTCGCCCGGCTCACGGAGGCGAGCGATTTGCTGTCGTAGATTTTTCTTTCCGACAGTTCGAGCTGAAATGTCAGCCGCGTCGAAAACATCCGCAGCTTCTTCATTGACATCACTAATGAACTGGCGGTCCAACGGATCACAGGACGCTTCTTGAACCGAAAGGTTCACCAATGCCAAGTACGCATTTGCCAAGTTTCGAGCGAGCTTCCCCCACTTGCCGTCGACGACACGTTCGTCAACTACAGCTTTCATGCCCGCCTCGGTTAGGTCAGATGTCAGTTCATGGCAGGTCAAGTCGCTCCCAGTTGGCCAACATCCAACTTCCAACAGACGACCACCCGAATGTCGAACTTTTCCCGGCTCAAGGATCCCGGCTCCTACCATCACGGTGCATCCATAAGTCCGGTACCCCTCTTGGGACAGCCACTCTTCATTTGTCACCCCATTTTGGAGACAAACCAGCGGTAGCTCTTTGTACAGCAACGAGTGCTCTTCAACCGCTGCGAATGTGTCGTCAGTCTTCATAGCAAGGAGAACGATGGTTTGGTCGTCCACATCGAGATCATGGGCGGTTGACGAAGCCGGAAGAAACCAGTGCCCTTCAGTGTTGTGCGTCAAGGTTAATCCGTCAGATTGCAGGGCTTGAAGGTGAGGTCCTCGTGCTACTAACTGGACCTTGCGTCCTGTGGCTGCCAACCGGCCAGCGACAACGCACCCGATGCCGCCTGCCCCATGGACGACGTAATTAGGTGATGTCATCCCCACGGTCCATTGCCCGCCGGAGGATTCCAAATTTCGGTAATGCGCCCGTCGCGAACGGTGAACATCTCTATCCCGCAAATAGTTACGACATCTCCGTCTTGGTCAACTAAGTCTGCTTCGTAGGCGGCTGCCACTGAGTCCTCATTTTGAACGATTTTTCGGTTGGTGAATCGCATCGACCGAAATTGTTCATGGAATGATGCAACGCGAACCTTTGCTTCCTTGAGGGTGAGCGCCACTCGAGTCCCATCAGGCTCATGACGAACCATGGGGTCCGCCATCAAGTCATCGAGCGCGTCAAGGTTGCGCTGATGATAAAGCTCTTCGGTGTAACGGTCGACGATTTCGGCAGGCGTTGGTTTGGCGATGTTCACGGGTTCATGTTTGCAGAAGCGGCGGTGTTAGCGTCGCGACATGCGGAACTGGAATACGACCCACTCCAATCTGATGGACCCTTTGTTCTGGCTGCAACCCGCAGCTGAGTGCGATTTAGCTATCGCCAGGCTCCATGCTGAGGCTCCATTGGATTGGTTTGAGGAGCCGCTTCCTGAGAATCCATATCTTCAGGCGGGACCGGGATATTGGTGCGTTACACGTCACGAAGACATCGCCACGGTGTCACGAAACCCGCAGATCTACAGCTCTGCTCAAGGAATAACTATCACCGACACACCTCCAGAGTTTCTTGAGTTTTTCAGTTCGATGATTGCTATGGATGATCCGCGCCATGCGCGGTTACGCCGGATCATCTCGAAGGGGTTCACCCCTCGGATGCTTGGCGCATTGGAAGAGTCGGTTCAAAACGTGGCGGCAGCCATCGTTAATGAAATCGGAGAGAGAGGTGAGTGCGATTTCGTTACTGACGTTGCTGCGGCTCTCCCACTCAAGATCGTGTGCGATCTCATGGGGGTACCTGACTCCGCGTACGAGATGGTTTTCGCGAATACGAACATCATTCTCGGTATCGGGGATCCAGAATTTGCGCCAGAAGGTGTTGATTTCGTGACTGCTCTCCTTAACGCGGGCGCCGAGCTTGCCGAGTTGATGGGGGAAGTAGCGGCAACAAAAAAAGGTGGAGACGGAGGCGATCTAACAAGTGTCTTAGTAAACGCCGATCTGGAAGATGACTATTTAGACGAAGCTGATCTGGCCAGTTTTTTTGTTCTCCTAGTGGTTGCAGGAAATGAAACGACGAGAAACGCGATTTCATGGGGATTGAGATACTTAACGGATAACCCCGCAGAGCGAGCCATATGGGCCTCTGATTTTGAAGGTGTCGCTGCGACGGCTGTAGAAGAGATAGTTCGGCTAGCCAGCCCCGTCACCTATATGCGACGCACACTCACCCAGGACACGGTGTTGGGTGGACAAGAAATTTCCTCAGGGGAAAAAGTAGCGATGTTCTATCTGGCAGCTAATCGAGATCCAGCGGTGTTTGATGACCCGTACCGATTCGACGTCCGAAGGGCCCCAAATCCTCAATATGGATACGGTGGCCCTGGCCCACATTTTTGTTTAGGCGCTCATTTAGCGCGCCGAGAAATCACTGTGTTGTTTCGGGAACTCTTCCGCACATTGCCAGATATTCATGCCGCGGAGAATCCAGACCCACTTCAGTCGTCCTTCATTCATGGAGTAAAACACATGAAGGCTGAGTTCACCCCCGTCAGGTCAAGCTGATGCCTCGCGCGTCTTCGGGGTCGATCGAACTGGAATATGACACGGTTGGGTCTTCGGATGACCCGGCGATCTTGTTGGTGATGGGCTTAGGGGCACAGTTGATTCACTGGCCCGATGAATTCTGTCGGATGCTTGCTAACGGCGGGTTCCGCGTCATCCGATTCGATAACCGAGACGCGGGTTTCTCGACGAAACTGGATGGTGTTGAAGTTGATTTTCTCGCCCTTGTTGCTGCGGCCCTTGAAGGTCAAGAAGTCACCGACACCCCATATGACTTGTCTGACATGGCCGATGACGCCTTTGGTGTGCTTGACGCGCTGGAGATCGAGCAGGCCCATGTGGTTGGCGCTTCTCTCGGAGGGATGATTGCTCAGACCATGGCCATAGAGCGACCTGACCGATTGATTTCGCTCACGTCAATGATGTCCGCCACCGGAACGCGAGAGGTCATCGATATTCCAGATGATTCGCTTACGTTGCTGCTTGCTCCCGTCCCGATAGAACGAGAGGCATATCTGGACTACTCGGCCGAATATAGGATCTGGTGCAGCAAGAAGTATTTTGACCCTCAGCTTGCCAGAGAGCATGCTGAAGCTGCGTACGACCGCTGTCATTACCCAGATGGCTCAGGCCGCCAAATCGCCGCGATGTTGGCTAGTGGAGATCGCGAGCTTGCCTTAGCTGAGTTGACGGTTCCGACTTTAGTGATTCATGGGCGAGATGACCGGTTGCTGATGCCGGCTTTGGGAATGCGTACCGCGGAGGTGATTCCGGCATCGAATTTTTTGTTTCTGAGCGATATGGGTCACGATCTTCCCGAAGCACTGTGGCCCGTAGTGGTTGATTCCATACTTAGTCATATCCGGAATTCGAACCCAGCGGGGAACTAAGGACAAGAGCGCTTGGGATCTAGGGCCTAGAGGAGTTGTTGCAGGAGTTCTAGGGCATAGAGGTTGCGTGGCGTTGAAGTTCTTCGGTCAGTTCAATAGCAGCGGGATTAGCTAACCCTGTGTGTCGTGTCGCCGCTACAAGTGTGCGTTTGAGAAGAGGTGTTTGTTGGACGGGAGTGAGAGAAGCGGGCGGACGCTCGGCCTGGATGCGAGGGAGAACAGTCCAGCCCATGCCGATCAACACCATCTCGCTTAACACTTCAGGTTGGTTGGACTCAGCGACGACCTCGAATGGCGCACGCAATGACCGAAGCGCCTTTCCTATGAGTTCCCGGGTTAAGGACCCTTGCGGGAACGTTACCCACGGTCCCCAACGAGTTGGTTCGGATTGACGAACGCCTGGAGGTCCGTAAACAAGAAGTTCTTCGTCCATCAGAGGAACATGCGTCACCTCTGGATCATCGGGCTGAACACAGATGGCTAGATCTAGGTCACCGGTGCCCAAACCTTGTAGTAGTTGGCTCGAGGGACCAACAATCACATGCAGATCCAGCTCCGGGCGGTTCTCTCGAAATTCTCTCAATGTTTCGCCGAAGTGGTCCACTGCGGCGGCATCGATCATGCCCACCCGGAGCTTGCCAGCAGACCCAGCACGGATCCGTTCCGCCCACGCTGCAAGATCGCCGGTTTGGGCCAGAATCGAGCGGGCGTGGTCAGTTACGTGTTGCGCGGCTTCAAGTGGTGCGCGGCGCCTACCCTCCCAGCTAAATAGTTGGATGCCGAGTCGACGTTGAAGTTGGGCTAATCCTTGCGAAAGAGCTGATTGGCTGACTCCAAGCGATTTGGCTGCGTCGGCCCAGGTGGCCGCCTGGTCTACTGCGACGAGATATTCCAGTTGGGTAACTGAGACGTCCGGGAGCCGGGGGCGTGATGACCTCATCAGTTCACTATCGTATCCGTAAACATAAGATTACCTAAAGTTAATACTCAAATACTCTTTAAACACTTATGCTTTTGGTATGACAACAGCCAGCATTGCGCCTGCTACAGGCAAACTCGGTGTCCTCACTCCTGGAATGGGAGCCGTCGCTACGACTTTTATCGCAGGGGTACTTGCAGCTCGGCAGGGTCTTGCTGCCCCAATTGGCTCTGTTACCCAAATGGCGCACATTCGTCTGGGAAAGAAAGATGATGCCCGTAATCCCCTGATCAAAGATTTTGTTCCTCTTGCCGGCTTAGACGACCTTGTGTTCGGGGGCTGGGATCCGATTACCTCAAACGCCTTGGAAGGAGCCCAAGCCGCTGGAGTTCTCGAAGAAAAAGATCTGGGTGCCATCTCCGGTGAACTAGAAGGCATTGTTGCTATGGAGGCTGTGTTTGATCAACGATGGGTCAAAAGGCTGGACGGCAACCGCGTCAAATTGTTGGATTCGAAATTGGATCAGGCGCAGGCGTTGATGGCGGATATCGAACGCTTCCGAACCGAGAATGAATGTGAACGACTTGTCATGGTTTGGTGCGGATCTACAGAGGCATACCAAGAGTCAAGTGCGGTGCATGAAACTCTCGAAGCATTTGAAGCAGGCCTCGAAGCAAACGACGACAATATTTCGCCGAGTCAGATTTATGCATACGCGGCCCTTATGAGCGACGTGCCGTTCGCAAACGGAGCACCGAACCTGAGTGTCGACCTTCCGTGCATGATCGAGTTGGCTGAGCGTCGAGGTGTGCCCATCGTGGGCAAAGATTTCAAGACTGGCCAAACCATGATGAAGACGCTCATCGCTCCCGGCCTCAAGGCGAGAATGTTGGGACTGCGAGGCTGGTACAGCACCAACATTTTGGGGAACCGTGACGGTGAAGTACTCGACGATCCTGAAAACTTTAAAACCAAAGAAGTGTCGAAACTTGGTGTTCTCGACACCATCTTGCAGCCGAAGGTCTACCCAGAGCTCTACGGAAACATTGATCACGTCGTTCGAATCAACTACTACCCGCCGCGGGGCGACAACAAAGAAGGTTGGGACAATATCGACATCTTCGGATGGCTCGGTTATCCGATGCAGATCAAAATTGACTTCTTATGTCGCGACTCGATTCTTGCTGCACCGATTGTTCTCGACTTGGCACTGTTCTTAGATCTAGCTCAACGCGCAGGTGAATCTGGGATCCAAGAATGGCTGTCCTTCTATCTGAAAGCCCCGCAGTCGGCAAATAGCTCAGGCCCCGAACATGACATCTTCATTCAGCAGACGAAATTAAAGAACACACTGCGTGAATGGATGGGAGAAGAACCTGTTACCCATTCAGAAGCCGGGTAATGCTCTCCTCGCGATCTGCCTGACATCCCATGATCAGCGGCGGAATGTCAGGGCCGAAGCGCGTCGCTCTTTCCGAGCTCTTTGACCATGGAACTCAACAAACTTGCGTCGTCAGGGTCATTCACCGGAATGCTGAACTCGACTCGATCGATGAGATGACCAAATCGCTTGTTCAACAACGTCGCAATTTCGTCGTACGTCCCGACGGTCGCAATGGTGTGAAGCATCTCATCATCTACTAACGGTGGAATTTCCTCCCACCTCTGTTCTCGAGACAACGCAGCCGCTTGATCGACTCGGTCCCCCCAGCCGTGCACATCGAACGCTGCCTTGTAGGCGGGAGTAGCTAGATAAAATCCCACCCTTGCCCGCACGCTCTCGGCAACAACCTCCAAACGCCCCTGATCGGGAGCGGTTGCGACTAGGGGTTTCATGCACCAGTCAACGACATCAGGGTCACGTTGAGTTCGAGTGGCGCCGCGCTCCACGGCAGGAACCATGATGTCTTCTATGTATTTAGGTGAGCAAACCGGATGAAGGCGGATTCCGTCTGCTACCTCGCCAACCACAGCACACATGTTCGTATTGATAGCGGAGATGTGCACCGGAATATCGGGGTGCTCTATAGGTCCCGGATCGAAGAGAGGAACCATCAAATCGAGTTTGTAATGGTCACCATCGTGTTTGAGAGGCTCTCGGTTTTGCCAGCACTGCCAAACCGCTCTCATCGCCAAGATGTAATCGCGCATCCGAGGCGCCGGTGCAGTCCATTCCATGCCATATCTGCGTCTGATGTGACCGCGCACCTGAGAACCTAGACCCAAGATCAGACGACCTTCGCAAACCTTTTGAAGTGTCCAAGCCGACATTGCGGTGATCGTGGGCGATCTTGGAAAAGCCATAGCAATAGACGTAGCCAGGCTCAGTTCCGTAGTGTTCACCGACGCGAGAGCCAGCTGCTGGTAGGGATCGTCCTTGCACTCCTCAACCGCTAACCCGTCATAACCGAGCGTTTCGATGAGAGCTGCTCCTTCGGCGATGGTTCGAACGTCAAGTGGAGTATCGGGTTCTCGTAGGCCAGGATCGACTTTGCCTAGAGGAAGCATTGTTTCCGATTTCATGGCTGGATCTCCAGTCGCAGTTCACGCCCTTCAAGATAAGCGTTTAACTGTTCGATGAAGACGTCGTCGCCCCGCCTTGTTATGCCGGACCCTGCGCCCGCGATATGGGATGTAAGGGTCACACTGTCGTGACTCCAAAGAGCGCTCAAGGGTTCCAACGGTTCTGTTTCAAAAACGTCCAGGATTGCCCGCCCCGGCCCAGTTGAATTTAACGCCTCCAAAAGGTCTCCTGTATCTACAACAGGGCCCCGTGAAACGTTCACAAGAATCGAACTGGTTTTCATTTGGTTGAGAAATTCCTTGTCTACCAAGCCACGCGTGGTGTCTGTCAAAGGGCACGCGATGACAACCACGTCCGCTGATGGGAGAACATCGCCGAGTTCCTCCATGGTGATCATGCGGTCTGCGCGATCGTCTTCCACCCTGGTTCTGCGCGCCCCGATTACTTCAACGCCGAAAGGCCGAGCTCGTTTCGCTATTTCGCCTCCGATGGAACCAAAACCAACAACTAGCCATGTTCCCCCGTTGATCTCTGTCCAGCCTTTTTGCGCCCATCGTGCGGTTTTTTGATCTTCAGAGCGTTGGGGCCAGTCATGCACAACGTTCATGACCGCTGCCATGACGTACTCGGCAACTCCCGCATTAGGAGAGTCACTGTTACTGAGACGAACTCCGGCAGAAAGAATCTTCTGCAATGGGGGAGCGTCTCCACCTGCGAGACACGACTGAACCCATTGAACAGTTCCGGGCTCAAGTAGAGAGTCGACGAATGAAACGAAGTCTCCGGAGAACAGGAGATCGATGGGTATCCAGCCGACCTCTGGGTTGTAGTCCGATGCAGCTACTGGAGACCCATCTGGCCAGGTGATCTCAGAAGGCGACCAACGTAAAACATTGAATTCATTTGGTGAGGCCTCGAGTCGTGACTGAAGCCGGTCATAGACAGCCAGGGGAATGAGGACTTGACGCTTGGACATAGCCCGTCAGCGTAGGGTGCACACCGTGCCGCTGTCTGACGCTTCAAAGATTTCGTCAACGCGACTGGGCACCCCCCTCCTCATTACTGTTTTGGTTTTGACAATGGGGTTAGGAGCTTTCCCGATAGTTGGTACGGCGGTCGTCGCTACAGCTTTAGCAAACGATCTCGGTATGTCGCTCACCATGTTCGGCGCCGGCGTGGCAGTCAACACTGCAGTCGGCGCTGTATGTGCACCGCCTTCGGGGCGATTTAGTGATCGATATGGTGGGAAATGGTCGTGTGTTTTGGTGTTGCTTTCTGCGGGGCTAGGTCTGTTAATAGTCGCTTACGCAACCTCGGTGACTGGTCTCATGTTGGGGCTGCTAGTCGCTGGATACGGGCAAGGCGCGTGTAATCCCGCAACTAACAAGCTGGTGGCAGAACGAGCGGCTGAAGGCCGTCGCGGAACAATGACCGGTATAAAGCAATCTGGTGTGCAACTCGGAATCCTGCTGGGCGGCTTCACACTTCCGGCTTTGAGTATCTGGTTCAACTGGCGCCTAGCTATCGGTTTATACGCGGTCCTAGCCCTCGTAATGGCGGTCGTAACAGCATGCGCACTTCCCGACAGCCGAGTTCGAGAGCCCAACGGCACGAGTGGCGCGTACAAGACATCCATAAAAACACAGCTTCCTCGCGCCGTGATCCTGCTTTCGTTTTATGCCCTGTGTATGGGGTGCGTAGTGGGCGGCGTTGGCCGGTACTTAGTGCTATTCGCTGAAAACGCGCTGGCGATGTCGAACGTAAAGGCCGGCATAGTCGCAGGTCTTCCTGGTGGCCTTGCCATCGGAACGCGAATCTTGTGGGCGCATTGGGCAGAACACCGGGTTACGCCCGCATTTGCGTTAACGACGCAGGCATTACTCACAGCCCTCGTCATGGGCATGCTTCTGGTTGCTGTTGGAATTGGCGAATGGATTATGTGGCCAGTTGCCGTCCTTTCCGCTATTGGTCTAAATGCCTGGAATGCCGTAGCAATGCTGTCGGTCATTATTGGAGTGCCGCCAGAACAATCGGGGCGCGCTAGCGGTCGGGTTGTGATGGGCTTTATGACAGGGCTTACCGCTGGGGGGTTCCTTACCGGCTTGGCAGTCGACGCGACAGGCGGATACGAGACAGCATGGGCCGGCTTACTCCTGCTGTCGTTGATCGCCGCGACTCTCGCCCGAAGAAGCGGCCGAGTAAGAGAACAGGGGACCTGATCTCAAAAACGAAATGTTGCAGCCGGATGAGTGGTCGGCAATTTGTCCTTCCCGAACAACTTTTGACGAAGACTGCCAGCTTGATATTCGCTTTGGACCAACCCGCGTTCTTGCAGGATAGGTACGACTCCTTCAGCAAAATCGACAAAAGTTCCCGGGGTCACCGTATAGGTCAAGTTGAATCCGTCGAGACCGTTCTCAAACCGGCGCTGCAGTTCGTCTGCTACTTGTTCAGCGGATCCCACCAGCCAAGCACCTGCAAGGTTTGATTTGATCAAGTCGCCCATCGTCCTTGTCCCTGGTGGCGCCGAATCCAGCAAGTTCTTAAGAAAGCCTTGCACGCGTTCTGTCTGAAAAGTTTCGAGGGGCTGATCTGGATCGATGTCGCCAACGTCTGCGCCTGTGTTGCCGCTTATGTGAGCTAGGCCCGCTTCGATCGACAAGTCGTTTTCGTACTCATCGCGCTTGGCCATAGCTTCAGCTTCCGTGCCTCCCACAATGGGGGCGACACCCCCGATTAGTTTCAGATCGGAGGCAGCCCTTCCATAGGCCTGTGCCCGTGTGTGCAGGTCCGCAGCTATTGAAGACCCGCTGCGCGACGAGCCAACGACAAACACACATTCAGCGTGTTGAGCGGCAAAATCTCTACCTCGTTCCGACATCCCGGCTTGGAATAGGACCGGGGTTCTTTGAATAGAAGGCGCTGACAGGTGAGGTCCTGCGACATCGTAATATGGTCCATGGTGGTTGATCGGTCGAACGCGATCAGGGTCGACATACACCCGCCGCTCTCGATCGTCGATAACTGCGTCATCAGCCCAACTTCCTTCGAGAAGTTTGTAGACGACTTCGAGATACTCCTCAGCTCGCCCATAACGTTCCTCATGAGTAGGAAGACCCTCAAAGCCCAGGTTGGTGCCCGCGTTAGGTAGGTACGAAGTCACAACGTTCCACGCGACACGTCCTTTTGTTAAATGATCCAAAGTCGAAAGCTGTCGTGCGAAGGTGAAAGGGTGTGCCTGTAAGACGGAACTAGTGAAAGCGAATCCAAGGTGTTCAGTCACCGAGGCCATCGCTGGAATCAGAAGCATCGGGTCGTTGACTGGCACTTGCATTGCTTCTCGAAACGACGTGCTCGCTGATCCTTTGTAATTGTCGTACAGCCCAATCACGTCGGCTAGAAAAATGGTGTCGAAGCAGCCCTTTTCAGCAATTTTCGCTAGCTCGATCCAGGGATCAAGCGAGCCAAATTCGACCTGGCGGGTATCTTTTCTGGTCCACATTCCTTGTTGAATATGACTCACGCAGTTCATTGAGAAGGCGTTCAGAATCATTCTTCTTGGCTCAGAAGTACCCGCCACAGACATCAGTCTCGCAGTAAACCGTCATAGGCGCTTTTAAGGTGCGAGAATCTTCTTATGGATACAGCCACCATGTCCCAACACTTCGAAACCCTCGAGGAGGACGGATACTGCATCCTTGAAAACGTAATTGAAGAGGACCTAATCAAAGAAGTGCGTGAAAGCGTTGCTCGACTTGAAACCGAACTCGACGTGCAACCGCGAGGTAATCGAGCTGAAGGATACGCAACTAAGCGCATGTACAACCTTTTAGCGAAGGACCGGGCGTTTTGGAAGCTACCGATACATGAAAATGTGCTCCCTTTTCCCGAGTACCTCCTCGACGACGAATGCATCTTGTCGGGCACGACATGCATGAACATTGGACCGGGTGAAGTTCATCAAGGTCTTCACAGCGACGATGGGCTAGTCAGCGTCAAACGCCCCCGGATCCCCTTCATGGTCACGACAATATGGGCGTTCACGGACTTCACTGACGAAAACGGGGCAACTCGAATCGTTCCCGGGTCCCACAAATTTGACCACGAACCCCGCAAAGGCCAGCAAATAGAGCACATACCGGCCGAAATGAAGGCGGGCTCCGTGCTCGTCGTTAACGGGGGAACCTGGCATTGTGGCGGCGCCAACACATCAGAAGATGAGTGGCGGCTGGGCGTCAGCGTTCAATATTGCCAGGGGTATTTGCGCCAGCAACAAAATCAGTATTACAGCCTTGCTCCTAATGACGTCAGAGCAATGCCGCAACGTCTGGCAGCCCTCTGTGGTTTCAGTCTCTATAAGGGAATCATGGGTCATGTCGACGGAGCCAGCCCGGGAAGATTTTTAGGCGCGAGCGATGTCGATGAAATTGCATACGCCGCAATGCGTACAACGAACGGAGTTGCTGAGAGTTGAGCACCTCCTAGTGTCCTCGCCCTAGGGTCAAGCCCATGGAGATTAAGGATCGCATTGCAATTATCACTGGCGGTGGCGGCGGTATTGGATCCGCTACAGCACGAAAATGGATTGCGGAGGGAGCTCGAGCTGTCGTCGTAGCTGACTATGACGAAGAAGCCGCCGCTTCGGTTGCATCTGAACTGGGTTGTGTCGGAGTAGGGCTCGACGTCACCGATGAAAAAGCCTTGGAGCAACTAGTCGAAGAGACTGAATCCACCCTTGGGCCCGTTGACATTTTTTTCTCCAACGCGGGCGCTGGCGCGCAAGGCGGAGTAGAGGCAAGCAACGAGGCGTGGCAGTCCCAGTGGGAATTGCACGTCATGTCCCACGTCTACGCGGCGCGCGCCGTGCTGCCATCTATGACAGCGCGTGGAGATGGCTACCTCATTCAAACGGCGAGCGCAGCTGGACTCTTAGCGGCTGTCGGTTCCGTCCCTTATTCGGTTACTAAAGCTGCTTGCATCAAACTCGCGGAAACGCTCGCAATAAGCCATGGCGACGATGGCATCAAAGTTTCGGTTCTTTGCCCCCAAGGTGTGAATACCGCCATGGCGCCCCAACAACTTGGCGACGGTGGAACTGACGGGATCGTCGAAGCTGAGTATGTCGCCGAGGTAATCACAGAGGCAGTGAGAGAAGAACGGTTCCTGATTCTTTCTCACCCTGAGGTACAGACCTACGTTGAGCGCAAAGCCGGGGATCCCGACCGGTGGCTAAAGGGTATGCGTCGGTTGCGCAGACGTTCCTTTGACCTGCTTGAGGGAGCGTGACTAATCCGCCCAAAGTGAATTCCAAAACAGCGAATCCGCCGGACCTAATAACAATTGGACTCGTTGTTCTCACAGCGTTTTTGATCGGTTTGAACTACACGGTGATGAAAAGCGCTCTCGATCACACGTCGCCCTTGGCTCTCGCAGCTCTTCGGGCAACAGTCGGAGCGCCCTTCCTTTTGCTAGTGGCCTTTGCGCGCGGAGAGCGATTACCGAATACTCGCCAACAATGGCTAGCGGTTTGGTGGATCTCACTATCTATCACGACGGTGTCTAGCGCGTTCTTGGTACTGGCGATTGAGCGTTTGTCGCCTGGACTATCGGCAATGTTGTCAGCGACCATGCCGCTGTTCACCGCCATTATCGCAGTGGCATTGCTTGCTGAACGTCCCGGGCTTCGAGGTTATAGCGGTCTACTCATCGGTCTTCTTGGGGCGGTTTTTCTCGCAATCCCAGCATTAGGAGCCGGAAACACTGCGGTGGGGATTCTTTTCTCTCTAATTTCGGGGATTAGCTGGGCTCTTGGCGCAGTTTTAAACAAACGGCTTCCAGCCGCTCTGGAAATCAGCCCGTTAATGCTGGTCACCTGCCAGATATCAATTTCTGCTTGTTGTCTGCACGCCATGGTCCCCCTAATCGGAGGATGGTCCGATACAGACTGGTCTTTGGGACTCGCAATACCGCTCCTGTACGCGGGGATTCCCTCGCTAGCTGTGACCTTTGTTTTGTTCGCAACCGTTCTACGGCGCGCACCAGCGATTCAAGGCGCAGCAGTCGCATATTTGACACCGTTCTTCGGAGTGCTTTTTGGTTGGATCTTGGTGGGTGACCGATTCAGCGTTTTAGAGCTGTGCGGTGGACTTCTGGTCATTGGCGGCGTTGCGGTCCTTTCAACGGACTCGCGCTGATCGTCACAGCACCAAATCATGAACTGACGTAGCCTTTCTTCATGGCAGACAGCGACGTTAAGGCAATGACAGCTGGCTTAGATCGAATTGAATTCGAAGAGACGGCTTTCACCATTCCCGTTCCCCTCAACGAGGCAAAAGTTGCGATCGTGACCTCGGCATCGTTGCACCACCCACATGATGAGGACTTTGCCCCGGCTGATACGGGCTACCGGATTCTGAAGTCGCAACCTCGTGACTACGTCATGGGCCATTGGAGTCCGAACTTCGACGTGACCGGTTTTGCTCTCGACATCAACACGGTTTTCCCCATCGATCGGCTAGATGAACTTGTTGCAAATGGGACCATCGGCTCGGTGGCTGATGAGCATCTAGCTTACGCAGGCAACCAATTTGACCTTTCGGCGGTGAGGCTAGACAGTGGACCGGCCGGAGCGAAGTTTCTGAAAGAACAAGGTGTCGACGTAGTCATACTGACGCCGGTCTGACCACTCTGTACCCGTACCGTGAGTACGCTTGCACACGTTTTTGAGGCCGAAGGCATCGCCACTGTTGCGCTTGGGTCGATCAAGAACCAAATTGAATCGACTGCACCCCCGAGGGGCCTGTGGTGCGACTTCCCCTTGGGTAGGCCGCTGGGTGTCCCCTTAGACCCAGAGTTCCAGCACCGAGTATTGAGCGCGGCATTCGATTTGTTATCCAGTTCCGAGCCGGTATTTGCTGAATACGACGTCAGCATCGTGGATGACGGCAGCGAAGTAATGGCCTGTCCGTTACCAGCGAGGCATGACCCAAATGCGCACCCCGCTATCGACGAGGCCAATGGACTGCGACCGGCATATGACAGAGCCATCGCCAAATACGGAAATAGGGTTGGGGCCGGTCGCACAGTGGAAGCGGAAGGCATTACTAGCGCTATAGACGCCTTCATAAAAATCGCTGGCGGCGTCCCCTGGAAAGAGGCAAATGTTCCCGGAATCCCGGCTCGAGTCAGCCAGGACATTCGTGGTTACTACGAAACTGCGGCACTCGCGTTGTCGGATCACGCCCCGGCAGCTTGGGCCGGCACGCGCTGGTTTTTAGACCACACCGAGGCGGGAAAAGTCTTGATGAATGCTAGGCAAGCCATGGCCGATGCTGGCGAAAAAGAACCCATTTGGTTTTATATGGCCCCGGGGGACCGTTAACCAAGGTTGTGATTTTCTCGGTCTCAGCAATTCCACGTGCCTTTCACGGTTGGCGCATTGTCGGAGCCGCGTTCACGGTGTTGTTTGTCGTGTACGGCATCCAGTTCAGCTTTGGAACGTTCGTAGGGGACGTTGTCGAAGAAACTGGATGGCCTGAGACGCGCCTTCAACTCATCTTTGCAATTTATATTGGGCTATACAGTGCCCTGTCCGCGATTACTGGTTGGTTGACGGATCGCTGGGGCCCGCGCCCAGTCGTCGCGTCGGGGGCAATCCTTCTTACATCTGGGTATTTGCTGTGGGCAACGGCAAACAGCCTGGTCGTCGTCGCCATTGGCATGGCAATTGTCGCACCGTTAGGAATGAGTTGTTCTTGGGTACCGTGCAACGCCACCGTGGTGCGCTGGTTCGTTGCACGTAGGGGTCTAGCGACAGCTATCGCCACGTCGGGGGGGAGTTTGGCGAACATTATCGTCCCTCCAATTGCGGCACTCCTCGTTGGTGCCTACGGATGGCGAGTGGCAATCATTGGCATGTCAATCTTCGGAGGTGTTTGCATGATGTTGAGCTCGTTCGTCCTTGAGCGCGACCCCGAAAACGTCGGACAACTACCCGATGGGGCACAGACGACACGCACAAATTCTGCCCAAAATGATCCTTCTGGAGTCAGCCCAGCAGAGGCCTGGAGAAGCGTCAATTATTGGAAGATTTTTGGGATGTATGCCCTGACATTTCTGGCCGTGTTCATTCCCTTCGTACATGGGGTCCAGTTTGCTCAGAGTTTGGGCGCTTCGCTCCAGACTGCTTCTACCGTGATTTCAGCCATCGGAATTGGTGGACTGATTGGCCGGTTGTTCATGGGACCGGTATCGGATCGTATTGGTCGCAAGTCTGCGGTGACTTTGGCTTTATCGATCGAAACACTGGCGTTTATAGGTATGGCTTTCAGCAACGGGCTTTGGTTGCTTTACCCCTCAGCAGCAGCCTTTGGCTTTGCATATGGCGGCGGGGTAGTGGTGTTTCCACCTCTTGTCGCCGACCTATTCGGACGGGCCCACGCCGGCGCTATCGTCGGGCGAATCTTTGCCACAGCGGGAACCATGTCTGCAATAGGTCCGTACGCGGCCCAACTTCTTCATGATGCTTTAGGGGCTTACCGGTGGCCTTTTCTGTTTGCCGGGTTGGCCAACGCATGCGCCCTGTTGCTAGCGACACGTCTACCTGGCTCGGCAAACACCAGCAATCGCTGAACGTGATTTCTCAAAATGTTTCCCCGTATCTCTCCGAGACCGCGGACAGAACTTGAGGCGGTGCGCCACTGGAACGGCGCGCGTCTCCTGCAACTTAATGAGTCAGAAACACCGAATTAACACGATGAAGACACCCGTATAGGCGCTACTGCCTTTCTCGGCACTATTGTTTGCTTCTAATAGGGAGGGTATCGATGGCACTTGCTGACTTCAGACTTGAGGATCGCTTCGTACGGGATGAAGGTGACGTTGCTATGTCTGGCGTCCAGGCGTTGTTGCGTGTTCTTTTGGACCAACTGCGCGCAGATCGACGCGACGGACTGAACAACGCCGCCATGGTTTCTGGTTACCGAGGGTCGCCCCTCGGTGGCATCGACACGTTGATGCACGGTAATGCGGAAGAACTCGCAGCCAACAACATCGAATTTATCCCTGGACTTAACGAAGACCTGGGAGCCACCACTGTGTGGGGTTCGCAGTTAGCGAATCGGAACTTCGACGGTAAGTTCGATGGCGTTCTAGGAATGTGGTACGGCAAAGCCCCCGGAGTCGACCGTTCTGGGGATGCCATCCGACACGCGAACGTTTGCGGCGTAGACCCCAAAGGCGGAGTGTTACTCGTTGCTGGCGACGACCCAGCTTCAAAATCATCAACGTTGGCTTCCGAATCGGAATTCGCGCTGCTCCACTTTCAAACCCCCATTCTCTACCCCGGAAGTGTGCAAGAGGTTGCTGATTACGGGCGAATTGGATACGAACTCTCGCGGTACAGCGGTCTTTGGGTGTCACTAAAAATTGTGACGAATGTGGCTGACGGCTACTCAACTATCAAAGTTGGCCCCGGCCGAGTGCAAATGCAGCGACCCGGCTTCGAGTGGAACGGTGGACCTTGGCAACACACTCAGCAAGATTCGTTATTCGGACCCCTCGCCGTGCGTCAGGAACTTGAAATTCATGAGGGGCGTCTTGAGGCGACCGATGCTTTCATTCGTCTGAATCGTCTAAATACCACTAGCGGCGCAACATCTGACGCCCGCATCGGACTCGTCGCAGCTGGCAAGACGTACTACGACCTTCGAGAAGCCTTGGATCGCATGGGCCTCGACGAGTCGACCCTCAAACAACGGGGAATACGAATCTATAAACCCGCAGTTGTATGGCCATTGGAACCAAGCGGGGTGCGAGAGTTCGCTCGAGGTCTTGAAACAATTGTCGTAGTCGAAGAAAAACGCGCCTTCATCGAGATGTTTATGAGAGAAATTCTCTACGGCTCAACAGACTCTCCCGAGATTTTTGGTAAGCGCGACAGCGACAACGGTTTTTGGTTCCCTGGTCATGGAGAGATGGACGCTGATCTGATTGCACGCAAAATCAGACCATTCTTAGTTGAAAAGTTGGGGGATGCCGCTGTTGGGCCAGCGGTGCGCGAGCGCGTAATTGTGCCTGTTGCCCT
This sequence comes from Acidimicrobiales bacterium, assembly GCA_014239555.1. Lineage (GTDB taxonomy): Bacteria > Actinomycetota > Acidimicrobiia > Acidimicrobiales > Poriferisodalaceae > UBA2110. The sequence continues at coordinate 97,772 of JAAZYR010000002.1, read as the reverse complement.
TGGGGCACCTGACACCAAAAAGCAGTCAAATAGGACGCCGAACTTCTGTTCAGGTTGTCCACATAACCGCTCGACGTGGGTCCCTGAAGGTTCCGAAGCTGGTGGTGGAATCGGTTGCCACGGCATGGCATCCATGACTCCGACACGAAACGTTAAAGGCACCACACAGATGGGTGGTGAAGGAGTGCAATGGGTGGGCGCAGCTCCATTTGTCACCCTGGAACACCGCTTTCAGAACATCGGCGACGGTACGTTCCATCACTCTGGATCGTTAGCGGTTCGGCAAGCAGTTGCTGCCGAAACCAACGTCACTTTCAAGATTCTTTATAACGCGGCCGTAGCCATGACTGGCGGCCAAGACGTTGATGGAGGGATGGAGGTCCCTGAACTCACCCGATCTCTCGATGCAGAAGGCGTGTCGAAGATCATGGTTCTCAGCCACGACACCGAAAAATATGGGACCGCACCAAACTTCGCTGCCGGCACAGAAGTATGGCATCGAGATCGATTGGACGAGGCCCAAAGAATTTTGCGTGATATTCCTGGATGCACGGTCCTGATATATGACCAACCCTGTGCGGCTGAACTGCGTCGTGATCGAAAGCGAGGCAAGGTCGCTGAGCCGGCAATGAGGGTCTTCATTAACGAAGCTGTTTGTGAGGGGTGCGGTGATTGCGGGGAGAAATCTAGTTGCCTATCAGTTCAACCTATCGAAACTGAATTTGGCCGTAAGACCACAATTCACCAGTCTTCGTGCAACAAAGACTTCACTTGCCTTGACGGAGATTGCCCGGCGTTCATAGAAGTAATTCCAGGTGGCTCGGTCCCTGAAAAATCAGCTATGGCGTTAGCCGAGATCGCCGACGATCAGCCCGAACCTGACCGACTGGATGAGGGCAATGTCTTGATGATGGGAATTGGTGGAACAGGGGTCGTCACCGTGAATCAGTTGCTGGCAACGGCGGCTCTTTTGGATGGGAAGGAGGCACATGGATTGGACCAGACCGGACTTGCTCAAAAAGGCGGACCGGTAGTGTCGAATCTGAAGATTCGTAGGCCCGACAGCGAGCTCGAGCTCGGAGAAGCCAACAAGATCGCAACCGGAGAGGCTGACGCGTACATCGTGTTCGACTTGTTGAGTGGAACAAACCCGGTCAATCTTGAAAAGGCGATGCCCGGACGTACCGTTGCCCTGGTGTCGTCGAGCAAGGTGCCCACCGGCGCGATGGTTCGTGACACTTCCGCCGAATACCCCGAATGGTCGGCCCTGCAGTCCACCATTGATGGCGCCACAGTCGCCGAAAAAAACGTGTACTACGACGCAGGCAATCTTTCGGACAATCTCTTCAGGTCTCACATGCCAGCCAACATCATCGTGCTCGGCTCTGCATATCAGAGTGGCGTAGTACCGATTAGCGCTTCCGCTATCGAACGAGCGATCGAACTGAACGGTGTTGCCGTTGAAATGAACACCCAAGCATTCAGAATCGGCCGACAGATCGTTATCGAACCTGACTTCGTCGATGCGTTGGGAATTGAGCGAATTGGGAAAGTGGGCCGCGAAGCTAAGGTGTCGGCAGCAGTTGAGGCTCTTATCCAATCTGTGCCGAGTCCTTCAGAAGAACTTGAGCGGCTCCTGAAGATCAGAGCAGCGGATCTGGTGGCGTACCAGAACTTCAAGTATGCGCAGAAGTACGTGGAGAGCGTGAGTCAGATTAGATCCGCTGAAGCGGCATTAGGCGACGACACTCGTTTGTCGGAAACCTATGCCCGTTATCTCTACAAGCTGATGGCCTACAAAGATGAATATGAAGTGGCGCGACTCCATCGATCCAAAGAGTTCCATAGCGCTGTCCGAGAACAGTTTGGTGATGGAAGCAAGGTCACCTACAAGCTCCACCCGCCGTCAATGAGGCGGCTTGGGTTAGACCAAAAAATAGGACTTGGTCGATCGGGCGATGTTGCCTTCGGACTGTTGCGCAGAATGAAATTCTTGCGTGGAACACCGTTGGATTTATTTGGCAGCACGGCTCACCGAAAGATGGAACGGGCCTTAGTCGGGGAGTATCAAGAAATGATCGAACAACTGCTCACTGACCTGAGTCCCGAAAATTACGACAAGGCCCTAGAGGCGGCCGAGTTGCCCGACATGATTCGCGGTTATGAGGAAATCAAAGAAGCCAATGTGGAGAAATTCCGACAGGCCGCAAAAGCTCTAATCGGTTAAGAGATATCTGCCGATACAGGTATGACTTCTTCGGCGATGATTGGCTGCATATTTTTGGGGCCCGATCGTAAGTAGGGGCATTAATGCGTTGAGTGTTTCGTTCATTGAAGTGGTCAGGATGGCACGCCATCTGAGATGTAGATATCGAGTGTGTAATGCCGAGACAGAAGGACCACACTGGGCCTATGAAAATCCCTGAACTGGATGTTGCTGAATCAGTACTTGATCTGATTGGTAACACACCGATGGTGCAATTGCCTCGAGTGGGCGCAGGGTTGCCATGTCCAGTCGTCGCGAAACTCGAAACCACTAACCCTGGTGGAAGTTCAAAGGATCGTCCAGCCGTCACGATGATTGATGAAGCTGAGAAGGCCGGACTGCTGAAGCCGGGTGGGACGATTATTGAACCAACCTCGGGAAACACAGGCGTGGGCCTCGCCATCGTTGCGGCTCAACGGGGCTACAAATGCCTGTTCGTAATGACGGACAAAGTCAGCAGCGAAAAGGTGAGTTTGTTGGAGGCGTACGGCGCTGAAGTTGTTGTGTGTCCCGTTGCGGTCGCCCCGGACGACCCACGCTCCTACTACTCGACCGCTGAGCGGCTAGTGAAGGAAGTCCCCAACGCGTATCGACCCAACCAGTATCACAATCAGGCAAACCCGAAAGCTCACTATGAGTCGACGGGGCCCGAAATATGGAAACAAACAAAAGGCAAGGTCACACATTTTGTTGCTGGGGCGGGAACCGGCGGCACCATCACTGGGGTGGGAAGGTTCCTAAAAGAGCAAAACCCAACAGTTCAAATAATTGCTGCGGATCCAACGAACTCGGTCTACTCAGGCGGTGATGGGCGACCGTATCTGGTCGAAGGCGTGGGTGAAGATTTTTGGCCTGACACGTATGACCCCAAGGTGGTCGACACGACTATTGCGATAAGTGACGCCGAATCATTTGCTATGGCACATCGGGTGACCAAGGAAGAAGGCATTCTCATTGGTGGCTCGGGCGGAACAGCAGTCGCCGCCGCCTTGCAAATAGCTGAAGGACTTACAGCCGATGACTTGGTAGTCGTTCTCATCCCTGACAGCGGGAGGGGCTATCTGAGCAAAGTGTTCGATAAAAACTGGATGGTCAAGATGGGGTTTACGGAGCAAGCAGGCCTAATCGTGGCGGACTTAATCAGCGCAAAACCTAACGAAAAATTGGGGCTGAAGTATGTGAATCCCGACGCAACTGTGCGTGAGGCCGTGGGACTCATGACACAGTTCGGTCTCTCACACGTTCCTGTCGCCAAGGGGGAAATGCCCCTTGCTGCCGCAGAGGTAATCGGTTCGGTATCGGAAGATTCCTTGAGGGAGAAGTCCTTTGAGACAAATGGCATTCTCGATCGTGCAGTCGAAGAACTCATGGACCAACCGTTACCTGTCGTTGGCGTCGGCGAAGCGGTAGACGCTGTTGCTCACAAGTTTGAACAGTGCCCGGTAGTTCTCGTGCTTGACGCCGGGAAGCCGCGTACCTTGTTGACGCGTGCAGAAGTACTGCAGTCTATTTCTGACAACCTTGCGGAGGTGCAGGCGAAATGATGGGCGGCGACCCCCTCCTCTCAGGCTTTGAAGATCCAGAAGAATATGGATTTGAAACTCGCGCGATTAGAGCGGGACAGCCTCACGATCAGCGAACCGGTGGCGTGGTTACGCCAATCGCTATGTCGACCACTTTCGCTCAAGATGCTCCAGGCTCGCCTAAACACGGTTATGAATACTCACGAACCGGAAACCCCACGCGCCATGCCTATGAAGCTTGCGTTGCGTCGCTTGAAAGGGCCAAGTACGGCTTCGCGTTCGCGAGCGGCCTTGCAGCGGAAGATGCATTGCTCCGCCAGTTGACGCCAGGATCTCAAATCCTGCTTGGTAATGACGCATATGGGGGCACCTTTCGTTTAATTGACCAAATTCATGGGAAAAAATCTGGCGTTGGTAACGCCGCCGTTGACCTCACAAAGCCTGATCAAATTAGAGATGTATGGAACCCCGATTGTCGGATGGTCTGGCTTGAGACTCCTACGAACCCCATGCTCTCAGTCTTTGACATACAGGCGATTTCGGAAGTCGTTCACGAATTAGGAGGGCTGGTCGTTGTTGACAACACCTTCGCGACCCCCTACCTGCAACAACCATTAACTATGGGCGCGGATGCCGTCGTACATTCCGCAACAAAGTACATAGGTGGCCATAGCGACGTCGTCGGTGGATTCATTGCTACTAACCATGACACCCTCGCTGAGGACTTGGTGTTTCTGCAGAACGCGGTGGGCGCTATCCCTAGTCCTTTCGATTGCTATCTAGCGTTGCGCGGGTTAAAGACGTTGGCGGTTCGTATGGATCGGCACTGTGAGAACGCGAAGAGCATCGTCTCAGTCCTCAGGGAGCACGTTTCGGTGAGTGAAGTGCTCTACCCAGGACTCGAAGAACATCCAGGTCACCGAATCGCCTCAAGGCAAATGCGTAACTTCGGCGGGATGGTGAGCTTTCGTCTCAGCGGAGGGCAAGCTGCCGCTGAGCGGGTCGTAACGAGTACCAAAGTCTTCACACTCGCAGAATCACTTGGGGCAGTTGAGTCATTGATTGAGCATCCCGGAGTAATGACACACCTCTCGGTAGCCGGTTCCGCACTAGAGGTGCCCGACGACCTTGTACGAATTTCGGTAGGGATCGAATCGACCGATGACTTAGTTGATGATCTCCTTCAGGCCTTGGATCAGGCGGATTAACTTCGCGAAGCCAGCGGACAACAGTTCACATTGTCGTAACACAGATGAAACTGTCCGCTGACGCTCGTTATCTAATCTTTCCTACACAAGCGGGATCTCAGTACCCGCGCGGAAGGAAAAGCCGATGGAAGGCAATACTGCCTGGATCTTGACTTCAGCTGCTCTGGTGCTCTTTATGGTGCCAGGGCTCGCCCTCTTCTACGGAGGAATGGTCAGGGCCAAAAATGCACTCAACATGTTGAACATGAACATGTGGTGTTTAGGAATTGTGCCTGTGGTGTGGGTGCTGCTGGGTTGGAGTTTGGCATCAGGGGACAGTGGGCGCTCCTGGTTAGGAGACCTGAGTGTCGTCGGATTAAAGGGAGTGCACGATGTCGAAGGTTTGGCGAGCTTTGCGTTCCTTATGACTTTCGCCTGCATCACACCAGCCCTGATCTCTGGTGCGGTAGCGGATCGTATGAAATTCTCGGCTTGGATGGTATTCGTGCCAATCTGGTCATTAGTTGTTTACGCGCCGGTCGTCTATTGGATCTACGGAGCCGATGGCTGGATCTTCAATTTGCCGGCTCATGACTTTGCGGGCGGCACCGCTATTCACGTCAACGCCGGTGCGGCAGCATTAGCGCTTGCAATTGTCTTAGGGAAGAGGTCGGGCTGGCCACAGAATCGGCCGGCGCCTCACAACGTGCCGTTCGTCATGCTCGGCGCGGGCATCCTTTGGTTCGGTTGGTTTGGTTTCAATGCCGGATCAGCGCTTGCCGCAAATGGCGCTGCGGCTCAGGCCTTCGTGAATACTTTCCTCGCTGCTGCGGCAGGCATGGTTGCCTGGATGCTCGTCGAATTAGCTAAGACCGGTAAGGCGAGCACCATCGGAATGGCATCGGGCGTAGTCGCGGCGCTAGTCGCTATCACTCCAGCCGCTGGTTTCGTGGGTTCGATGCACTCCCTAGTATTTGGTGCTTTTGCTGGCGTGATCTGCTTCTATGCCATTGAAGCCAAGTTCCGTCTTGGCTTCGACGACAGCCTTGATGTAGTGGGTATCCACCTTGTCGGCGGAGTTGTTGGTGGTGTCCTCCTGGGCTTCATGGCTGATTCCTCAGCGGTCCCCGGTGGTGATTTCATCGATGGGGTCTTCTTCGGTGGTGGGGTGCTGCTATGGAACCAGATCCTCTCAATCGTGGTGGTAGCTGCCTTTTCATTCGTTGCGACCTTCGTTATTGCCAAGGTGTTGGACAAAGTCATTGGTCTTAGGGTCTCGGAAAGCACCGAGATGGCTGGACTTGATGTCAGCGACCACGGTGAGGCCGCTTACGTGATCGACGGATAGCGCAACAACCAAGTAGTTCACACACCTCCTTTGGGTATCGATATTCCAACAAGCGAGTCTGCATCGGTGAAAACTGGTGCAGACTTGCTACGTTGCAGCCCGTGACAACAGATGCTGAAGGCCCAGAACAGTTCGCTCAATTACGTTGGCAGCGAACGCCTAACTCCACCGAAATCATTTTGCTGCGCCATGGAGCGTCCCAGCCTTTTGTACCTGGAGAACCGTTTCCTCTAGTTGAAGGACAAGGCGACCCGGCACTGTCGGCAGTCGGGTTAACCCAAGCTGAAAAGTCAGCTCACCGCTTGAAGCGAGAACCTATTGACGCGCTTTACGCGACGAACATGGAAAGAACCCAACAAACCGTCGCGCCCCTTGCGGAGTTACTTGGTCTCGACGTGACAATTGAACGAGATCTACGAGAAATTTGTTTAGGGGAATGGGAAGGTGGACTACTTCGACAAAAAGCCGCTGAGAATCATCCCACCTACCAAAAGATGCTCCTCGAAGAACGCTGGGATGCCATCCCAGGGGCTGAAACCAATGAAGAGTTCGGTGACCGTTGCCTCGGCGCTCTCGAAAAAATAGCTGCGCGACATCTAGGCGAGCTGGTGTTATGCACGGTGCACGGCGGGGTAATCGGTTCCACTCTTGCTCGAATCGCTAAATCGCGCCCCTTTGCGTTCGGAGGCGCTGATAACTGCTCAATCAGCCAGATTGTCTGTAGCGAAGGTCAGTGGATCATTCGACGCTTCAACGACAGCAGCCACTTGTATGAACAACTTCACCACGGATAACTCGAATCCGTGTGGGCGTGGTGGAGCTAGTCGCTAGCTAGAAAAGCCCCCAGCGCGGAAGTGAGGTATTGCGGATCGGCGGCACCCCCGAGTTCGCGCGCAGAATGCATCGACAATTGGGCACTCCCTACATCCACGACCGACATGCCTAACTGTGCTGCCGTTATCGGACCAATAGTGCTGCCGCACGCCAAGTCGGTTCGATGCGCGTATTGCTGAAAGGGAACCCCGACATCACGACAAGCAGATTGGAATAGAGCACTACCCTCAGCATCAGTGGCATAGCGAACGTTGGCATTGAGTTTGATAACCGGGCCGCCGTTCAAAATGACACGATGCTCTGGCTCATGGCGATCGACGTAATTGGGATGCACAGCATGGGCGCCGTCCGCGGAAACGCACCACGACCTGGTCAAAGCGCGAAGAAATTGATCGCGCGTTACTGAACGCGTAGTCGCTAGGCGCTCTAAAGCGTTGGCAAGCATCGGCCCTCGAGCGCCGCTCGAAGATTCACTTCCGATTTCCTCGTGGTCGAAGAGCGCTATGACTGAAATTGTGTCATCAGCGGGAGTTTCGATCTCCTGCAGGGCCTGCACCGCGGCATGACAAGAGGCAAGGTTGTCTATTCTCGGTGCCGCGTAAAGCTCCTCATGGCGCCCTAAAACCGCCGACGCAGTCAGATCGTGACACATGACGTCCCATGAACAGACTTGGGAGGATTCAACGCCGAGTTGTTCTGCGACAAATGATCTAAATCCACCCTCGTCGACATCGCCTAAACCCCAGATCGGTGAAAGATGTGACTGGCGGTCTAATTTCAGCCCTTCGTTCACTTCGCGATCTAGGTGAATTGCCAATTGAGACACTCGAAGAACTGGTTTATCGATTTTCAGCAGCAAGGTCTCTCGAGAGGTCCCGTTTCGCACCACGACTCGCCCGGAAAGCCCCAAGTCACGATCAAGCCAAGAGTTCAATAGAACACCGCCGTAGACCTCAACGCCTAGCTGCCGATAACCGACACTGCCCACATCGGGGTTTGGTTTCACCCTCAGATTTGGACTATCTGTATGAGCACCGATCAAGCGAAATTGAAGCCGATCTGGGTTGATTCGGTTACCGAAAACCGCAGCCACCACAACTCCGCCCCAGCTTACGACGACACGATCACTATCTCCCCACTGTGCGCTGTTTTCGAACTTCGTGAAGCCCGCATCTACAAGGTCGTTAGACGCATTGTGCGCAGCGTGGTACGGCGATGGTGATGCGTCGATCCAGGCCAAGAGTCCATCAAGTATCAGGTCAGACATTTGTCATCTCAGATGCTCGAAAACGGTGCGATGACTTCGTCACCCAATTTGGTGAATTGAGAAGGATCCATAGGGGGGACAATCATACGGCTGACGCCTATTGCGGCTAACTGCTCAACGTATTCTCGAGTGGTTGGCCCTCCCGCCGTGAATTCGAGAGCATCTGGGTCTCTTCCGCATTCCTCTGCGATTCGGCGCGCGTGATCAAACAGGGCCGAAAGCTCCTCAGGCCGGCCGCGCCCAGGGAAGAACCCATCACCAATTTCGCCAGCACGACGCGCAGCCCTCTTGCTATGTCCGCCGACAATTATCGGCACGTGACGGTCGACTGGCTGAGGGCGACTGTAAACATCACTGAACTGCACGAAATCGCCATGAAAACTGGCTGTTTCGTCGCTCCACGCCGCTCTCATCGTTCGGAGATACTCGTCAGTGCGATCCCCTCTGCGTTCGAAGGGAACTCCAAGTGCTTGAAACTCTTCTTCCAGCCAACCGGACCCGACCCCCAGAATCATTCGGCCCTTGGAGAGCCGATCAAGAGTCGCTACCGCCTTGGCGGTGACCAGAGGGTTCCGCTGGGGAACAATCATGACGCCGGTGCCCAGGCGAATTTTGGTAGTGGCGGCAGCGATGTATGCCAGCCAAATCAACGGATCGGGAATGTCGAAGTCTTCCTTACCGCCCGGCATTCGTCCATCTTTTGCGTAGGGATATTGGGATTTGTAACCCGCTGGCACAACTACATGTTCAACGGTCCAAATCGACTCACATCCAGCTTCTTCGGCTGCCTGGGCCAGTTCTACGGCCGCATCGGGCTCCACGAAGGGACCAGTATTGGCAAACATCACTCCAAACTTCATGGGATGACCCTAGTGGGCTAGCACCTTTTGGGCTCTACGGTGCAAGGGTGCTTACTAGTACCGCGAAAAACCCGTTACCGCCGGTGACGGTCATGTTTGTTGCCGCGAACGCAGCGTTGTTTGCCTTCACACACGACATGACGCGCATAGGAGACACCTCGTTGCGTCGAAACGTCATCGTGGATTGGGCGACCTACGGGTTCCCGATATCAGAAGTGGGGGAGTGGTGGCGTCTCGCAACGGGAGCATTTCTCCACGCGGATATTCGGCATCTCATCTTGAACCTGATCATGTTTTTCCTGTTAGGAAAAAGATTAGAGCGACAAATCGGCTCGGCTCTATTTGGGGCGGTCTGCCTGAACTCAATGCTATGGGGTTCGGCTGGAGCATTGGTTGCGGCGCCCAATACAGCAGTCGTGGGCGCGTCAGGAATCGTCTACGGGATCATGGCGTCGGTTTACGTCGTAGAGCGGTTATCCGGCAGGGACCCGTGGAGTGAAGGTTTGGGGACCCTGATCGTGATTAACGTCGTTCTCTCCTTCGTCGTTCCAGGTATCTCAGTAGGAGGTCACTTAGGCGGTCTCGTAGGGGGCTTGCTAGCTGGCTGGGTTGCGGGAGACCAACGAAGGCGCTCGCCCATTCGCGTTTGGATACTGCTCCCACTGCTAGGAATATGTGGATTTACGTTCGGCCTGATAGCGGCAGCAAGATGGATAGACCCCCTCTTCTGAAACTTCTAAGGGCATCGAAGTGTCGCTTTGATCCGCCACACTTGTGCGCACCTAGCAAGAAGAGCTACCAATTGCCGATAACGGGTTGTGCATATTTAAGGTTTTCTGGCCAGTGGTTATCCCATGGCAAAGCACCCGACCGGTCAGGCCACACAAATTGACGAACACGCCACGGTTGATCGCCATAAATCAGGGGTAGCGTCGGAAAATAGTCACCGAATTCAGAAACTTCGATGTCGAGGAGAGCGCTAACAAGCTGGTTATCGAGTAGCCCATCGAAAAGCTCTCCCGTAGGCAGCGATCCGCCGGAGCGTAAGTGGTTAACGATCAAGTCGAGTAATCCACGAGCTGCGACCGGAGCGAGACCGAAAATGACCAGCTCGGGATGCCCAAGCAATGCCTCAAGGCCAAAGGTATAGGAGTACGCAGCGCGAAGGTGCTCCCGGTCCGAGGGTGCGACCGGCTCTATTCCCCACCCGTGGGTTTCGAGCATCCACTGGAGCTTTTCTTCGTGTTCCATCGGCTCGTAGGCGGGCTCCGTCATGACCTCATTCTGCTCCACTTGCTTGGGTAATTGTTACTCCGTCGCACTGACGGCTATGGCGAGCATCACAGCGCCGATCCCGCAGCACTCAGCGACGCTGGGGGATTGACTAAGCGCGAGGAACCCTATTATCACTGCAGTCACCGGTAACAGCGCCTGAAGTAGGGCAAATCTTGCTCGAGTAATTTTCTTCATTACTACCTGGTCAATGCCATACGGAATGACGTTGGATAGCAGGCCGGTTGCGAGGGCGAGACCCAGAAGACCGGGACTAGTAAAAGCGTCACCGACTCCCCCGATCCCCAATGGGCTTATGGCCAAGGCCCCGATAAACATGCCTACCCCTAAGCCGTCGACGGCGGGACCGTCTTGGGCGACGCGGTGACCTAAGACGATGTACCCGGCCCACATCGCCCCTGCCAGCAGCGCAAAAACAACGCCGAGCGACGTGCCTTCACTTTGAAGTCCAGCCAAGATGAGTACTCCGGAAGTGGCCAGTATCAGTGCAAGTGTCGATCTAATAGTGCGTGAACCAATAGCGGCCACTGCTACAGGACCGAGAAATTCCATAGCCACTGCGTTTCCCAACGGGAGTCGATCCATGGCCAAATAAATGAACAGGTTCATCGAGGCCAGGACGACACCGAACGCGCCTGCCCACATAACGTCCTGCTTATTCCACGCGCGTCGCCATGATCGACGGAAGCCGATCAATATAAGGCTCGCGGCGAACACTCGTAGCAGCGCCACGCTTGCCGGCGCTATTTGAGAAAACAGGCCCACTGCGGTAGCCGCGCCAAGATATTGAGAGATGCCACCGAGTACAAAAAGAGCTTCTGGCGGTGGTTGCCGCGTGCCTGCCATCAGATATCTATCGTTGTGCCGATGTGGAGCCGTTTGGCTGCTGCAACAACTAAGGAAGACGCCACCGCGTCCTGACAGGCAATCCCGACTGACTTAAAAATCGTGATTTCGTCGTCGCTGGAACGTCCCTGATGGTTACCTAAGACCACTTCCCCCAATTCCCTTACATCTTCGGACTGAATTAGCCCCTCAGCACGTGCAGCGATCACTTCTCCCGCTTCAGCCCAACATGCATCAGTGTGGTCGACGAACACCGTGCCCCTTCCGAGCAAAGTAGGGGGTATTTCCACCATGGACGTTTGGAAGGACCCGACCCCCACAATGTGGGTTCCAGGTTTGACTGACTCGTTCAGAAATGTGGGGGATATGGAAGTGGTCGCAGTCCATATGACGTCAGCGTCCGACACCGCTTCGCTAGAACTACCGACTACCTGAATCTCAGGGCACCAATCTTCTTCTCTAAGCCGGTCAGCGAGCCTTTGAGCATTGCCGTATGTTGGGCTAAACAGTCGAATTACCTCAATATCGCGGGCACAACATGCGGCTTCGATACCTGCTCGTGCCTGGGTTCCGCTGCCCAACATTGCTAGTGAATGACTCTCTTCTCGAGCTAAGAGCTCCATCGAAGCCCCACCGCCGGCCGCTGTGCGAATAGCAGTAAGTTCACTTCCATCTATCAGGGCGACGGGAGTGCCGGTCGCCGCATCGAAGACTTGAACCGTGGCTTGGATTGCAGGTAGACCTAACCGCTCATTGTTCGGCGAGAACATCACCGATTTCAGAGCGACTTCCGAAGAGTCCTTGATGTGCACCGGCATGAAAATCGCAAGATTCGGTGACGCGCTTAACGGAATGACCGTTCGTAGTGGCATTTCAGCGTCACCAGAGGTGCATGCGGCGTACGCGTGATGCATGCCCTCGATAGCGGTTTCCATGGACAGACACACAGTTACGTCTTCTGCGGAAAGAACAAGCATTAGAGAAGTACTTACGCAAACTCAATTAGTCGGTCGAAAAGGCCAATTGCTTCGTCCAAGACGGGAACGAGATTCGACGGCACCGTGCGGCGAGACGGAAGGCCACGATCGAACCCTGTGGAACTATGAACATTCTGATACCAAAACGGAGCCCACACTCCGTCTTCAGGCTTTGGACCTGCAGCCCACGACAGCATCGAAGGGTCCTGTTTGATATCCAAGCGATCACAAAGACTGTGCAGGAAACTTTCGGGGTTCCCTAAAAGGGCACTGGAATCAATCACAATCGGCTTTTCGCCATGCTCAACAATACTGTTTAGCAAGTGGACCTGATTTGCCAAACCTGTGTCTGCGAGCGTCGCATCAGGTAGCTGTATGGCGAGCGATGGCAGCATGTCTCGAGGATCTCGGGTTAAGAGAATGTTCTTGAAACCGACTAGGGAATCTTCGTTTAGTTCGACGAGGTGGTGGGCCATCTGTTTAAAAAAAACGATGTCAGAGTTGTACTCACCCCACAACACGTCGCGCACGACCACCTCGCCGTCGGGATTCTGGGCGTTAAGAACTTGGTCACGCCCAGGGTGGTCTCTGTCCGTTACCCGTAAATAATGCGCGTAGAGAGGTTCATCAACGACAGTGGTATCAGAGCGCTCGCGAAACGAATACATCAACGCGGTCGAAATGTTTCGTGGCCCTGACCAGCAGTTGATCCGCAAGGTCACGATTCGATATCCGCCTCTACGGCTGATTCATACAAATCTCGTAGTCGGCGTGTCATTGGTCCCTCGCTACCCGCGCCGATGACTCGTCCGTCTACTTCGACGACGGGAGTAAGCCCTCCAAAGGTCCCGGTAACAAATGCCTCAGTTGAGGAATAAACATCAGTGAGAGAGAAAGGTTGTTCTCCTGATCGAATCCCGTTGGCTTGAGCAACCTCCAATACCACCTGCCTAGTTATGCCATTGAGGTTGTAGTGGCCTGAAGAAGTCAGTAATTTGCCGTTACTAACGCAGAAGAAGTTAGTTGCGTTGCAGGTTGCGACCGCCCCTGTCGGGTCGAGCATGAGGGCCTCATCTGCTCCGGCTTTGTTTGCTTGAATTAAGGCGATGACCTCGTGCAGTTTCGAGTGGCAATTCAGCCTTTGGTCGAGAATTTCGGGTCCAGGCCGGCGCACAGTGGTCGTAAACAACGTGATGCCATTTCGCCGTACCTCAGGATCTGCTGTCTTGTGTTCGGCGATGATTACGATATTTGGTCCTCCAGCACAATTAGAAGGGTGTTGTGATGGAGTTGTTTTGTTACCTCTGGTGACCATTAGGCGGACATGGACGCCATCCCTCATCGAGTTGCGTTCCACTGTCGCGTTCAGGGCAGTTGAGAGTTCGTCGCGACTAAGTCCGATGTCCAGGTCGATAGCTGCGGCTCCAGCGTAGAGCCGGTCTAAATGCCTGTTGAGGAAAGCGAATTTGCCCTTGTGTAGTCGTATTCCTTCCCAAACTCCATCCCCAACGAGAAATCCGCTGTCGAATACCGAGATCTTGGCTTCATGGCGCGCGAAAAATTCGCCATTGATCCAAATCTCAATGTGTTCATTGCGATCATCAACTATCGCGCTGTGAGTGGTGCGCTCCATCGTCGAGAGGCTAGTCATCGAAAAGCTGTCTTGAGCACGCTGTATGAGCAAAGGGGTCGCTATGGCTCGTCGCGGCACATAGACTCCGGAAGGTTCACGGCGTTGTGCAATGAAGTCCATTGGATGGACCGTCTTCCAGCGCCACGTTATTACGCCCGGGGAGGGTGCATTCATGAAGTTCAAGTTCCTGCGACTACTGAGTGTGTTATTTGCATTTGCACTAGTCGCTGCTGCATGCGGTGGGTCTGACGATGATTCAGGTTCAGCCGTCGATAAAGAAAACAGCTTGGGTGATGGTTCCCTTGGAACCGTCACCGTAGAGGCTGGCGATGACATCCAAATTCGTTCGTTGAACGCAATTACGGGTGACGTCGCATTCCTGGGCATTCCAAACCAGCGTGGCGTTGAGCAGGCCATTACCGACTTCGGTGACATTCACGGCTTTAGCGTCACTATTGGCACAGGTCTTGACGACCTTTGTTCCGCTGACGGTGGTCAGGCTGCGGCTCAAACCATCGTTGCGGACGATGATGTCGTTGGTGTAATCGGAACCTCGTGTTCCGGCGCCGCTACAGCCGCTTCGCCATTGATTAGCGCTGCTGGCATGGTGATGATCAGCCCGTCAAACACCTCACCAGCTCTGACGTCTGATTTGGCGGGAACAGCTGGCGATAATTACCACGCAGGTTATTACCGCACTGCCCATAACGACCTTTTCCAAGGCGCCGCTATGGCTAAGTTTGTCCATGACGAACTAGGTATTACCGCCGCCGCCGCTATCCATGACGGCGACCCGTACACCCAAGGACTAGCGCAAGCCTTCGCTGACGCTTTTGAAGGCCTCGGAGGCACTGTCACCGGCTTCACTGGTGTGAACAAAGAAGACACCGACATGGTCCCAGTGCTAACTGAAATTGCTGCCGGTTCACCTGGCGCCCTTTTCTTCCCGATCTTCCAGCCCGCAGGTGACTTGGTCGCCGATCAGGCTCCGGGAGTATCAGGACTTGAAGGCACCGTGCTACTTGGCGCTGATGGTCTGCAGGTCCAAAGCTTCATGGAATTATCTCAAGCTGATGGCATGTACCTCTCGGGTCCAGATCTTCGTTATGGCAGCAACACCAACCAAAGCACCGGTGCCACAGCGGAGAAGTTCCTCGCTGATTACGAGTCAAATAACGGAAACCCACCAGAGGCTCCATTCTGGGCGCACTCCTACGATGCCACCACGATTCTTTTGGAGGCCATCAAGGCTGCTTCGTATTCGGACGGAGACGATCTGGTCATTGATCGAGCTGGCGTCCGTGAATACTTGGACAACCTGACGGGTTACAAAGGCATCATCGGGACCTTGTCTTGTGATGACTTTGGCGACTGTGGTGCTCAACGCATCACCGTTGTTCAGAATGACTCTTCAGATTTCGGGGCTTCGCTTGAGAACGTAGTGTTTGAATACGCTCCCTGATTCTCGCCCTTTAATGGGTAAAGCTGATCCGCTTTCTTGAGGGATTAGTTACTCTTGAATCGATATCGGCCCCGATTCGGCATGTAGCCGGGTCGGGGCCGAATGTCGGCTATCCACGTTGGCGAACTTGATACGGCGTCTCAATTCGCTTCTACTTTCTGGAACCAAGGTGACAACGACGCACGACGCGAAACCTACAACTCGAGTGCTGTGGGTTGACCGGTTTCTCACGCTCATACGGATCACGTTCATCGTTGTTATATCGGTTGGTCTTCTGGCATTCGTTGCCCAGCAGATCAACCCTCAGAACCCGTTCGCGCAGTGGGCTAACCCGGACGCAACAGGATTAACCGCTCCACAATTCAAAGGTCTACTAGTCACAGGCCTAGCCCAAGGCGCCATGTATGGACTGATAGCGCTTGGCTACTCAATGGTTTACGGCGTATTGGGCTTCATTAACTTCGCTCATGGGGAAGTTTTCATGGTCGGAGCCATGTCGGGAATGATTACCTCGAACAAGTTGGCTGACGCCGGCCTATGGGAGGACGCGTTTCTCTTGTGTCTTCTCTTCATAGTGGTGACATCAATTCTGATATCGACCGCCACGGCGGTGATCATGGAACGTATTGCCTATCGTCCCTTGCGAGGCGCCCCACGACTCATCCCGCTGATCACGTCTATAGGTGTTTCATTCTTCCTCCAAAACATGTCAGTAGTTCTTCTCGGCCCTGGGGCGAAGTCCTACCCGGCATTACCGGCCTGGTTGTCACAAAAAAGATCGCTGATCGGTTTTCAAATCGAGGGAACAAAACTCGTTGTGTTGCTGACCGCCGCCGTCTCAATGGCAGGTTTGTGGTTTCTGGTGGAACGAACGAGAACCGGCAAGGCAATGCGAGCAGTCGCAGAGGACAAAGAAATCGCGGCCCTTATGGGTATCGATGTAAATCGAACCATCGTCAAAACGTTCGCGGTCGGTGGTGCTATGGCTGGAGTTGCGGGAATTTTATGGGGGATTCTGTTCCGGAGTGTGATCCACACCACTGGATTCTTGCCAGGCATTAAAGCATTTAGCGCGGCAGTGGTCGGCGGGATTGGAAACCTCGGCGGGGCTATGGCGGGCGGGCTTTCTCTTGGTGCAGCGGAGGCAACGGCGCCGCTGGTGCTGCTGGAACCGCTCGGAGTTGATGGAGTTTCACAGCTTCGTGACGCCGTAGCGTTTGCCGTTCTCATCTTTGTCCTGTTGGTGCGACCGAGCGGGCTCTTTGGCGAGCGGCTGTCGGATGATGAGCGAGCATGACGGCGACGACCAACGACACCTCGACTTTCGAAGCCCCAGGGCTTGACTGGCGTCGGCAGATCAGGTTCTCATTGATTGGGGCGTTGAGCTGCGCGTTTATCGCCCTGGCTGGGATGCCGATAGGACTTGACCGACGAAGCATCGTTTACCCCGTCTTGAGTCTGGGGTACCTGTCACTTCTTTGGGTTCCCTTTGTGTTAGCCACCCTTGCCGGTAGTCAGGTCGTATTGGAGGGGATGGGCGAAAGAGAAAGAGATACCAGAGACCTAGCTGCCGGAGCGCTGGTTGGACTTGGCAGTGCGCTTGGTCTGGTCGGACTGATGATCCTGGTGAAGAACTTCGATCTTAGAGATCCGCTGGTGAATTGGAGTCCTCAACTTCTCGACCTGCTTTCCTTCAATCGTTCTACGACGTTGGGCATGTTGATCTGGGTCGTTCTTGGGACGACACTGGGGCTTTTGGGCGGAGCGATGCATGTAGTGCCTGCGACGATTCGGGCCAAGACGATGACCGTCGTACTCTCTGTCCTCCTAGTTTCCGTTCTAGAAACGTTCCTTACTGACTTACTTGAGGGATTCGGACTGGAGGTCTTGACCGACTTCATCTACTACAAGCGTGGTGGTCTAGAAATCCTTGGAGCTCTCCTCGTAGCTGTGCTCGCGATCGCAATCCCCCTATTGGTAGGCAGCCGGATCAAGGGAGTGCGTGCTCGCGTTCAGAAGATGCCCCCAGATGAGCGCAGTCGAGTCAACCTAGTTCTCCTAGGGGTTGGCGCAGCACTGCTACTGATCCTCCCGTTCTTTCTCGGAAAAATCACTAACGAATTGCTGGCCAATGTTGGCATGTTCGTCTTGCTGGCCTTGGGTCTCAATATTGTCGTCGGGTTGGCGGGAATCCTTGACCTTGGCTATGTCGCGTTCTTTGCAGTTGGGGGTTACACCACAGCGGTACTTACTTCTCCCAACTCGCCTGGATTCTCACCTGAGTTGCCATGGCCGATCGCGTTAATCATCGTCATTGTCTTGACCGGGTTAGTAGGGCTGTTCATCGGCGCGCCCGTTATCCGAATGCGCGGCGACTATCTAGCGATCGTGACTCTCGGATTCGGTGAGATTATTCGATTGTTGTTCTTGAGCGACTGGTTATCTGGCTGGTTCGGTGGGGCTCAAGGAATTACCAACATTCCTGGAGTCGACGTTGGAATAGGGACAGTAAAAGGTACCGACCCCAGATCAGTCTTCTTACTGGTCTTGGTTTTCTGTGGGATCGCGGTATACATCTCATGGCGTCTCGAAAATTCAAGACTTGGTCGTGCCTGGATGGCGATCCGAGAAGACGAGGACGTCGCTGAAGCGATGGGAGTGAACACCACAAACACCAAATTGATGGCTTTCGTTGTTGGCGCAGTACTAGCGAGCTTTTCTGGCGCAATTTTCTCAGCAAAGGTCGGTTCGATCTTTCCGACCAGCTTCCTCATGCTCGTATCAATCATCATCCTCGTCGTGGTCATCGTTGGTGGTATGGGAAACATTGCCGGGGTCATCGTCGGTGCTCTGGTACTGATCGGCGTATTAGGCGGCCCGAAACAGCCGGGTTTGTTGCAGGAGTTCAGCCAATTCAAACTTCTGATTTACGGTGCGTTACTTATATGGATGATGCTCAAACGTCCCGAAGGTCTGGTTCCCAATGTGCGACGTAGCCGAGAACTTCACCAAGACGAGTTTCTCCAAGACGCCTGGCTAAAAGGTGAGATTGACACCGACGACGAGGATTCGCCGTGAACATGCTTCAAATCCGCGATCTAAGTGTCACATTTGGTGGTCTCCATGCCCTGAGGAGCCTGGATTTCCATGTCGAAGAGGGCGAAATTGTCAGTGTCATTGGACCCAATGGAGCTGGCAAGACGACTTTCTTCAACATGATTAGTGGGATGGTCACTCCGACCTCAGGGGAGATCCTTTTCGAAGGGGAGTCTCTCCTAAACCTAGATCCCAGTCAGGTGACTGAGCGCGGCATAGCCAGGACATTTCAGAACGTTCGCCTCTTCGCGAATATGACGATTCTGGAAAATGTCATGGTTGCCCAGCACTGTCGGACCGGCCAAAAGATTTTTGGCGCACTATTACAAACCAAAGCTTTCAAGTCGGAGGAAATCGCGATTCGAGAATATGGCGAAGAAGTGCTCTCCTTCTTCGGCTCGCGTCTGACCGGATATCGGCTTAACCAGCCGGCATCAGTTCTGTCATATGCCAACCGGCGCCGACTTGAGATAGCGCGAGCAATGGCAACTCGACCCCGGTTGTTACTTCTTGACGAGCCAGTAGCAGGGATGAATCCACGAGAATCAGCTGAGCTAACTGGTCTAATTGGTCGGCTACGAAGCGAATGGGGCTTCACGATCGTCATGATCGAGCACGATATGAGCGTGGTCCGCGATGTGTCGGACCGTGTAGTGGTCCTCGATCACGGTGAGACTATCGCTCAAGGTTCGTACGATCGTGTTGCGAACGACCCAAAGGTGGTGGAGGCCTATTTGGGCCGACAGGTGAAAGATAAGAATGCCGACGAGGAGACGTCATCTTGACCGAAAATCAGGTCCCTCTCCTTGAGCTCCGCGGCATTAACACCCACTACGGCGCTGTCCACATACTCAAAGATGTGGACCTTGCCATCTTCGCGGGAGAACTTGTCTGCCTGCTGGGAGGAAACGCTAGCGGGAAAAGCACGACGCTA
This sequence comes from Acidimicrobiales bacterium, assembly GCA_014239555.1. Lineage (GTDB taxonomy): Bacteria > Actinomycetota > Acidimicrobiia > Acidimicrobiales > Poriferisodalaceae > UBA2110. Next base: position 78,246 of record JAAZYR010000002.1, on the reverse strand, counting down.
AAGACATTGCTTGGCATGGTGACGCCGACGACGGGAGATGTAGTTCTCGATGGTGCAATAGTCACGCATCAGTCGACGAGTTACCGCGTTGAGCGCGGGGTGACAATGGTTCCCGAGAACCGCCGGCTTTTCAAGCGGCTGTCAGTGAAAGAGAATTTAGAACTCGGGGCTTATCTACGTACTGATCGCGATGGAATAGCTAATGACCTAGAGCGAGTATTCGAAATGTTCCCTCGGGTGAAGGAACGCCTGAACCAAAAATCTGGGACCCTGTCTGGAGGGGAACAACAGATGGTTGCGGTGGGACGCGCACTTATGTCCGACCCCCGAGTTCTCTTGATGGATGAACCATCTATGGGTCTAGCCCCCGCTCTGGTTCAAACAAACTTTGAACTAATCCAGCAGATCCACGAAGAGGGAGTGGCAATTTTTATGGTCGAACAAAACGCCAACATGGCGCTCTCTATCGCTGACCGAGGATGGGTGTTGCAGACAGGGAAAGTCGTTCTTGACGACACAGCGGAAGCTCTTCTTTCGAATCCAGATTTGCGTGCTAGCTACCTAGGCGAAAGCGGTAACGCTTAAACATCTCCAGCCGTTACAGGGGTAAACGAAACTGGCAAGGTCTTCGCTGAATTGAGAAAATTGGAGTGAGTTCTTTGTGCCGGACCTGCAACTTCGATGTCAGGAAGCCGCGTGAGTAGCGCCGTGAGCATTACCTGCATCTGAAGTCTCCCCAACCTCGCTCCGAGGCAAAAATGCGGACCAACTCCAAAGGCAACATGGCTGTTTGGAGATCTAGATAAATCAAACCCGTCCGGATTCTTAAATACTCGGGGGTCTCGATTCGCGGCGGGGTACCACAAGAGCAGCTTGTCTCCCGCTTTGATGTGAGCCTCGCCGAGGTTGACATCGGCCGTAGCTGTCCGACGAAAATGGAGAACCGGATTGGTGTAACGCAGCGTCTCTTCGATAAATCCTGGAAGGTTCGCAGGCAGGTCGTTAGCTAGCACGGCCCGTTGATCAGGAAATTTTGAGAGAACCTCCATCGCCCCGGTTAAGGAAGAGCGTGTCGTCTCGTTTCCCGCCACCAGTAGCAAGAACCAAAGAAGAATCAGTCGTTCGTCATCAAGTTTCTCGCCCTCGACTTGAGCAGACACGAAATACGAAACCATGTCATCTCCGGGGTGTCGTCTTTTGCTAGCGATGACTTCACGCCCGTAAGAAAAGAGTTCGTCTTTCGCCGCCAGAAAATCTGTTACGGAACCCCCGAAATCAGGATCATGATTGCCGATAATTCGATTAGACCAATCAAAGAGCAAGTCAGTATCTGAAGATCCAACACCCATGATGTGTGCGAGAACTCGCAATGGCAGTTCGGCTGCAATTTCTGAAACGAAGTCGATTTCACCTTTGTCTGACACCTCGTCGAGAATTTCGCAAGCGAAACGAGTGATGTGCGCTTCGAGGCCCTGGATCCAAACTGGACCAAATGGTTTTCGAATTGAATGGCGTAAAAGGGTGTGATCAGGAGGGTCCATGCCCATCATGTTGAGGCGCGTTTCCTCTAGGACCGTTCCGCTGAGATCGGCTCCGGTAAAGCCACCTAACCAAGAGGAGAACGTTTCCGGATCTTTGGACACCGTTTGGACATCTTGATAGCGAGTGATGCACCAAAATCCTGGCCCCTCTCGTCCCCCTTGACGGCGGGGAGGTTCCGGATGGAACGCGACCGGCGCATTCTCTCGTAACGCTGCGAAGGCTTCATAAGGAGGCCCGTCGGCGAAGTTTGCTGGATCATGAAGATCGACGGATGTGTAGTCGGGGGCCCAGGGAGAACGAAGAGACGAAATTGTGGAAATTTTCATACCTCCTCGTCGATGAGCTCTCGGCTGAAGGGATTAATTCTGGAGAGGTAGGACGACGTCAGCCACACCCTCGAGCTCAGCAAACCAGTCTTCTGGCTCACCAACCAAAATCGGCACGAACTTCGAGGCGCCGACCTCGATGAACTTTTCGAGCTGAGTCCTCAGCCCGTCGTGGCCAATGGGAATAATTTCCTCGGCAGCGACCCCCGGCGCACGGCGCTCAAGAATCGTTCGATAACTGGCCGGTAACTCGCCATGGCTGTACGGAACAAGGACGCCGAAATGTTCGGGATCCATGAATCTTTCATGCTCATCTGCAGCGTCGTTTACTATTCGCCACCCTTGTGCTGCCATCTCTGGTGTGCAGAACGAAGGGAGCCAGCCGTCGCCAAATCTCCCACATCGACGCAGTTCAACGTCGGCGGCTCCTCCCAGCCAAATATCCATTGGTTTTTGCATCGGCTTGGGCAGGAGATCCACATCCTCGTATTCGTAGAAATCCCCTTGATGGGTTACCGGCCCGTCCTCCCACATTCGCTTTAGTAAAGGGAGAGCCTCATTAAAAATTTTGGCGCGTTGCTTGCGTTCAACCCCAAAAGCGGCTTGCTCGTGAACGTCTGCGACTCCGAGTCCGAACGCCGGCAGAAGACGACCGTTGGAAAGTCTGTCGAGACTAGCGAGCTCTTTCGCCAGAACGGCCAAGTTCCTACCGGGCAGGACCATCACAGAAAATCCGAACTTAATCCTCGTTGTTCTGCCAGCGGCGTACGCCACCCCGACGATTGGGTCGGGGCATTCGCCACCTAGACGTTCGCTGAGCCATAGCGAATCGAACCCCAGTTGCTCCAGGGAATCGACGAAGGGTTCAAAAGTCGAATGATCGTTGGTGAAACTGCGGGTTCCTAGACCAAAGCCAACGCGAATCTTCATGCCAAGACCCTAGAGCAGCCAACTCCACTACGCCGTGTGAGACGCCATATGTTTGCCTAGTGTCTCTGGATGTATGAGCGAAACTCCCAATATCGAGGCCCTGTATCGGCTTGACGGCAAAGTTTGCGTCGTAACTGGCGCTTCTAGCGGCTTTGGTGATCGATTCGCCCGAGTGCTAGCCGCAGCTGGAGGGAAAGTCGTTGTTGCTGCGCGCCGCCACGATCGACTCAAAAAGCTGGTGTCGGAACTCCCTGAGGCTTTAGCAGTTCAGTGCGACGTGAGTGACGATGATCAATGCCGACAACTTATTTCCCAAACCGTTTCTCATTACGGCCAAGTCGACGTGTTGATAAATAACGCCGGCATTACTGATGCCGTGCATGCTGCAGAAGAAGCGAAGATCGAAACCTTTCGAAATGTTGTCGATGTGAATCTCAACGCGTGTTTCCTTCTATCGGCGCTGGCCGCCCAGGACATGTTGACCCGTGGAGAAGGAAGCATCATTAACGTCGCATCGGTTCATGGGCTGGTGGCGTCAGCCCCCAACCTTCAGCCGGCCTATGCGGCGAGCAAAGCGGGTCTGGTGAATTTGACCAGAGAACTCGCAGTCCAGTGGGCTAAGCGAGGCGTGCGCGTGAACGCGCTGTGCCCCGGATACTTCGATACTGAGTTGACCCATGGCATGTTCGAAGATGAACGTTCGACGAAATGGATTGCCCGCAATGCGTCTATGGGCCGCGGCGGCTCCGTAGAAGAACTAGATGGTGCTCTCTTATTTCTGGCTAGCGGCGCCAGCAGTTATGTCACTGGAATTCCACTCCCAGTCGATGGTGGCTGGGTAGCGCGATAAGGGTTCTCGCCCAGCAAGCCAGATACCCGTACCCTCGGTTGTTGCGATGATGCCTCGACGAATCCTTTTCTTCGTAGCTGTACCATCCTCTATCGCTGTTCTGCTTGCGAGCGCGTGGTTACTGCTGGATCCACAACCTCAACCAAGTATCTTCCGATGGTTAGCGGTTGTGGTACCGGTCGGGGTCTCTCTGTTGCTGCTGTGCAGTTCTATCGCAGTCTTGTGGACGGGTGGACAACAAGAAGCAGCACTTGCACGTGCCGCCCGCCACGATCCGGTAACTGGGCTAGGCAACCGCCTGCAAGCTGTTTCTCGGCTAGAAGAAACTCTGGAACGGTCCCGCCAAACCGGACGAGCTGTCGGCGTTGTCTTTTGTGACGTTGACGACTTCAAAGTCGTGAACGACGTGTACGGGCATACTGTCGGTGATCGCTTGCTAGCTGCGATTGGCGCACGCTTCGCCGACTCGGTGAGGCCCACAGACACTGTCGCCCGATATGGCGGCGACGAGTTCGTTGTCGTTTGCCCTGAATTAAGAGATGCAAGCGATGTGGGGCTCGTTGCCGACCGGCTGGGAATTGCCATGGAGCGGCCCTTTGTGATCGGTGGCCATTCTTTAACAGCAAAGGCCAGTATCGGCTTCACCGTTGGCTACGGAACCCGTAACAATGCTGAAGAAGTTTTGACCCGCGCCGACGCAGAAATGTATCGAATAAAAATGCGGCTTTAACTAAGAGCGGGTGTTCCCTCAAAGGCACCAGGATCTTCGGGAGCCGGAAGAAGTGGTCGGGAACGCCAAGCCATGTCCTCCTCAACTCCTGCCAACACGTCTCTCCAATCTGCCGGGTTCCATCCCTCAGCGAAACCAGCCAAAGAGCCATCTTGAGAAATATGGGCAAGCGCCGGAAGACGCTCAAGCTCCAGCGAACTCACTAGCTCTCGGTCCTCGTCGACCAAGACCAGCCAATCTTCGGAATACTTCCCCAAGTACTCGCGCGCCCCATCTCCGTCGCTCGTCACGACAAAAGCACAGCGCACATCGGCTCCCTTGTAATGCGCGAAAATCCGGTCAGCGGTCGGAATGATCCACCCGCTTTCATGGGTATAGGGATCAAGCACAACGGTGAGAAGATTGAAGTATGTCAACCATTGAGACAAGGTCTGTTCAGCACCATCCATGGTTGCAACTGTCAGCTGATTCGAAGGGTCAGTCGCCACGAGAGCCAAGCTAGCGCGCTGGATGCTCAGTACCCACTTGGATCCAAATTCAATTGAGTTCACCCTGTAGCTAAGACATGTGGCAGTCTGCTCTCGTGCATCCCATCGAACGGCTTCGGTATGTAGCGCGCGCCGGTGGCGTTGACCAACTGGATTTAGCCCGTGAAGCGGCTGACGCGTTGACCTCACTTTGGGGTGAACCAGCGGAGCTAGTCAATGCGTGCCGACGGATCTTGCATCACCACCCTCTCGCTGGGTCTCTCTGGTCGATGACTAGCAAGGTGTTGATTGCAACAGATGCCCGGAGGGCAGCCGCGGACTTTGTACAAGAACTCGACGTTGACCTAACACCAAGCCGTGTCGCTTCTGCCCTTCCGAATGGAGCGACGGTAGCCGTCATCGGCTGGCCTGACCTAGCCATGGAAAGCATTCACCTTCGCCGTGATGTCAGCGTGCGGGTAATAGATGCCTATGGGGAAGGAGCAGGACTTGCTCGGGCACTCATGCAACGTGAAGTCGAGGTAACCGAAGTTCCGTTAACTGGACTAGGACAAGCCTGCGCCACGGCCGACGTAGTCATTATCGAAGCAGCTGCGGCGGGTCCTGAGGCCCTGATAGCTCCATCGGGTTCCTATGCAGCTGCGATTTGTGGACTACACGCAGGCAAGCAGACGTGGGTTGTCGTAGGGGCCGGCCGAGCCCTCCCACAACGCTTCTTCAAAGTAATAGAAGACGAGTTAGCGAAAGAAAATCCCCTAGAAGCCGATGAAGAAGTTGTTCCTATGACCGTGATCACTCACGTCGTTGGACCCAAAGGATTGACTCTGTCCACCGACGCGATGAGAGAGGACTGTGGCGTTGCAGCCGAACTTCTTCGCCCGGGTCTCTAACGCTCTAAGGCGGAGGCCAAAAGGCCAATTAACGCGCGTCAGCTAACAACCGACGCGCAATCAGCTTCAGGCACAAGGTTTCGTCCGCACCTTCGAAGATGGACAACACGCGGGCATCAACAAAAAGACGACTGACTGTGTACTCCTCGGCAAAGCCAAAACCGCCGTGGATTTGAAGAGCCTCGCGCGTAACCCATTCAGCAGCTTTGCAAACGTAAGCTTTTACCATGGAAGCTTCCAGGCTTCCTTCGCCCTTTGCCATCATTTGAGCCACCGAATAGCTGTATTGGCGCGAACCCTGAATAATCGCAGCCATGCGCCCCAGTTTTGCCTGAGTGAGTTGGTACTCGATGACTGGTTGGCCAAAAACTGACCTGTCTTGCGCATAGGCACGAGCTTCTTCGTACGCCGCTTGCATAACGCCTACTGCTCGAGCGGCAGTTTGGAGTCGGCCGTTCTCGAAACCAGCCATCTGCATGTAAAAGCCTTTGCCCAGTCCCTCCTCGCCGCCGATCAAATTTTGCTCGGGAACGAACCAATTGTCGAACGCTATTTCGAAGCTGTGCATGCCTCGATAGCCCAACGTTGGTATCGCTCGCCCCTCCATAGAGCCGCCATTGTCTTGGGAGAATTCGAAACTGTGACCTTTTGCCTCGGGCTTGGGCACGATAAATAAACTGAGTCCGCGATGAGTCTTGCTGCGGTCAGGGTCGGTGCGGGCCAGCAACATCAACACGTTTGCTCTTCCAGCAAATGTGCACCACGTCTTGACCCCATTTATGACCCAACCGGCATCGACGGAAGTTGCCGTGACTTTTAAATTTGCAACGTCAGATCCGTAGTCGGGTTCAGTGACGGCGACAGCGACCATTGTCTCGCCGGTCGCGATTTTTGGAAACCACTCACGCTTTTGTTCTTCTGTTCCGCCACGTTCGAGTGCTCGAGTCAGGATCTCCGGCCTCGTGATGAGAGAACCTCCGGCACCTAACGACGCCCGAGAAAGCTCTTCAGTCGCGATTACCATTCCCATGTAGTCGCTCTCGCTCCCTGTAGCGAAACCGCCGTATTCTTCGGGGACCGATAAGCCGAAGCATCCGAGTTCAGCTAAACCGTCGATGATGTCTTCGGGAATGTCAGTGTCCTGTCGATGGATGTGCTCCGCTTGCGGTGCAATCTTGTCGTTGGCAAAACGGCGAAAAGTATCTGCCACCATTTCGAAGTCTTCGTCAAGGTGTCGAGGTGCTTCCAACAGAGCTAGCTGAGCCACGAATTGCGGATCTCGGAAAAGGCGAATGAATTCCCGAGCGGGATCCAATTCACCGTTTTTCGCTCCCCACGCGGTTTCGCGACCAAAGAGCTTGGAGTGGAGGTCTGCCAAGACATCAGCAATAAATGCGCAAGCTAGTTTCCCTTCATTCTCTCCCTTGGCCCCGTAATCGAGCAGTGAGCGACTGATTTCGATTGCAGATGCAGCATGTGCGAGGTCATATAGAAGGCTTTGATGCTCGTCCGCATCAGGTAAAGCAGCTGCGTGACTGACAGCGCGATCAATTATCGAGACACCAATTGCTAACGCGTCAGCAGCGGCTTGGAGATCCGGTGCAGTCATAGTTCTTCACCACTTCGTCAAGATGGGACAATGACACAGGCTATGGGCACGGGACTCGAAGACACAAAGTTTCTATCGAGCACGGTGAACTCTAGATGGAAGTGTTGCGCTCAGATGGAGGTGGTTCTCTACGATGCATCGTTATTCACGCCTTTTACCTCAACCTGAGGAATCGTTGAATACCTATCTTTGGTGTCACATCACGATGCGTAAGCAAGAGGCAGAGATGAAACGAAACTTTTCTTATGGCGTCAACACCTGAAATCGTTGAGTTTCAAGGCACGCTAGAAGGGAGTGGCTTTACCAGCGCCCTCCTTCGTTGGGCAGCCAAATCGCGACGCGATCTACCGTGGCGTTCAACACGAGACTCCTGGGCCGTGTTGGTCTCGGAGGTGATGCTCCAACAGACACAGGTCAGTAGAGCCGAAGCCAAATACTTAGAATTTTTGAATTTCTGGCCAACGCCCGAAGATCTTGCTCGGGTCCAGCTTTCCGAGTTACTGAAGTTTTGGACAGGGCTCGGATACCCGCGCCGAGCCCGAAACCTTCATCAGGCGGCGCAACAGATAACGAACCTGCATCAAGGCAGAGTCCCACAGGAGTTAGATCAACTTCTGCAACTACCGGGGGTGGGTCCATATACGGCGAGGGCGGTAATGGTTTTTGCCTTCGAAAAACAACTGGGTGTGGTGGACACCAACGTGGGTCGATTGCTCGCTCGTTGGTGTGGTAATTCCCTGCGTCCAAAAGATGCCCAGGAGCTAGCCGACAAGATCGTGGCACCTGGCCAGTCATGGGACTGGAACCAGGGGCTGTTCGACCTGGCTGCGACCGTATGCACTAAACGAAATCCCCAATGTCGTAGCTGCCCCGTGGAGTCATGGTGTGCGTGGCAAGGAACAGGTAAGGACCCTGCCGAAGGAAGCGCGGGAGTCAGTAAAAGACAACAACCATTCCGTGGAAGTAATCGTGAAGCGAGGGGACGGCTGTTGTCGGCGTTAGCTCAAGGTTCAGTGGAAATGTCCGATGCGGCTTCAGTCATGGGACTGGTTGACGAACAACGTCGCGCAGTTCAACTGGTAAATGATCTCCGAGACGAAGGTCTCGTTGCATCTCAAGGCGATGTGTTACTGCTTGGTGATTTGATCAAGTAGCTCGTCGATTGCTTTGTCGGCAATCGTCACCATCTCGTCGTCAGTACGATCCTGAATCGGGTGTTCGACCCAAACAGCGGCCGGATCAAACCCCAGAGACTTTCCTTGCACTTCGGCTCCATCAATGAACTGGGTCGTAGCTACAAAAACCCCTGGAAGCCCACGTCGTTCCAGGTCAGCGATGTCATGCACACTGCATGACGTGCAACTGCCTCAATCGGCTAGGGCCTCGATCACCACATCGCACTTAGTGGCGATTTCGTGACGTAAATCAACAGGAGCTGGTTTGGTGAAAGTTGGCTTACGAAACCGCTCCACGCGAAGTCCGCGCTCGACCAGGCGTTCTTCGATCCGGTCGAGAAAGCGGTCGCCTCTAGGTTTGCTGATGTCCAGTAAACCCACGGTTAGGCCATCAAGGCTGGTCGGGCGATCAACTCGCGGAATCTTTGCAGGTTCCGTCTCGTTGGTTGGATCTAGCACCTTGGTCATAGGTTCTCCCTTGTTACGGAATGATTTCGACGCAAACTGGGTCCGACCCCATTTCGCCGTTCACCCACCCCGCAATAATTGCCGAAAACAGTCCGGCTCCGCCACCACAATGCACTATGTGTAACCCATTAGGGCGGAATTTTGGAAGATCGAGGTCTGCCATTGCTTCAGGTAGGCCTTCTGGAATCCCCCCTGCCCCTCGGATCAATTCCTTCCCAGGTCTAACGGTCAGTGCAACAATCCGATCAACTAGCTTCTCTCGTGACCAACCCGCATCACCGAAGATCCGGGAGTGGTCAGGTGCCACCGCCAAGATTGCGTCGAAGCCCAGAATAAGTTTTGGGTGCTGAATCGAGATCAGATTTGCGGCATAGGTGCGGGCTAGAGACTCAGGGTCTCGTGATAACTGATCCACGACATTTCTTGGGGCTTCCCCTGGGAAAGCTAAAACTGTGTTCGTTCCGCTCGGGAATCCGTACATCGTCGAAATCGGTGTCCAGGGTGAGTCCGCCTCTCGTTCAGCAAAACAGAATCCGACCTTGGCGGGAGAACCAAGCGCTGCTCGGTCAACTTCCCCCGGTCGTCCGCCCCCGATGTTTCGTATAACTAGTTGAAGGGCACGCCCAATGGTGCTGTTAGCCCGGTTTCCCTGACCGAACGCGTTGTTCTCGGAGTTCATGCCAATTTGTGTGGCAATCGGCCCGTTGATGACGAGCACTGGAGCATGAGGCATGGTCGTTGCCAACAAGCCATGCATGTTGAACCCATCTGTACACACTGCCTCCACAGCCGCAAGCACCACGGGAAGATATTCGGGTCGGCACCCAGCCATCACAGCGTTAACGGCGACTTTTTCGACAGTGCACGGCACTAAGTTGGGTGGGACAGTTGCAACAATGTCCGTAGGTGAACGAGTAGTGCCTTCAAGCATCGCGAGTACGCGGGCCTCGGTGGGCGGAACTACAGGTAGCCCATCCGTCCAGCCTCTTTCAAACAAAGCTTCATGGGTGTCCTCCAGAGACGCGAATTCGATGCGCCTTCCCAGGAGTTCGGATCCACCGAATCTGACAGTGAGTTCAGTGATTAATGACGGATCGACGGACATTGAACCGCAGCCCGGCCGCTGGTCTGGCAAGTCAATCCCAAGTTCTGACACTCCAGACACTCGTTCCCACTGAGGACGTGACCAACCGACAGTTCGATCTATTTCTTCGCCATTTCGGACGAGCAGAAGTGTTGGAACCGTTTCAATGTCGTGATGCCAAGAGATGGCTAAATCAACGTCCAACAGTCGGTTGCTGATTTCTGCGGGAAAACTCGGATCGTCCTGACTGAAGACCGTCAGATCAGACTTCTCCGCTAACTCGAGAAGAACAGGAGTGATCAACTCACACGTAGGGCAATCTTGCTTTACGACCGCCACGAGACCATCTGGTAAATCAGGTACCTCGGTTTGACTCATACAGGCGACGATAATCGCATCCGATGACGAGTTCGAAACAGCGGGCTTGCTTCCGGCGCTACGCTCCGGCGGAGTCTTCGAACAAGGAGCCACGGTGAGCGATATCGATTCTGGAGTTTTCCGAAACGTGTTGGGGCATTTTGCTACAGGGGTCACTGCAGTGACCGCGGTCAATGATGGGCAGCCAGTCGGCATGGCCATCGGCTCTTTCACGTCCGTGTCCCTTGACCCTCCTTTGGTGGCTTTTTTGCCTGGGAAAGAGTCCGGATCCTGGGAAGAAATCCGTGCCTCGGGTTCATTTTGCGTCAACGTCATGGGTCAAGATCAAATGGAGGTTTGCGGAGTAATGGCAAGCCGTTCAGATGACAAATTCGCCGACGTAGAGTGGTCCCCAGGCCCATCTGGGTCGCCAATTATCGCTGGCTCGATTGCCTATATTGATTGCGAGATCGAGGCGATACACGATGGCGGCGATCACCACATTGTTGTAGGTCGGGTCATAGAACTTGAAGTATTGGAAAGTAAAGAACCACTGCTTTTCTTTCAAGGCAACTACGGCACCTTCGGCTGAGTTAAGCCAGTGTCGGTAGCGGCGCGAATAGCGCTAGGCGCAGTTTTCTTACTTGCTGGGGCATTGAAACTTCGCGACCAATCTTGGCCCGCTGCGGCGATGACGTTGGGCGCGCCGCGCCAAATAGTTCGGTTAATCGCTCCAGCGGAGATCGCTCTGGGAGCTCTGCTCGTCGCTGGCGTAGCTGCTCCGGTCCCATCACTACTGGCAGAGCTAGCACTGGCAGTCTTCACCATCGCGATATTGCGTGCCATGCGCCGCCCGCTGAGCGAGCGACCAGTGTGTGCATGTTTTGGCCGATGGTCAGCTCGCCCGGTGGGCAGCAGCTCGGTCGTTCGTAACTTGATACTCCTGGCATTAGCCGCCGTGTCAAACGGTTTCTGAATGCTCCGCCAAATTCAATGTGTCCAGAGTAAAGGACAAGATGAAGGCTTCGTCTCGCCACGCGTCGTAGCGACCAGAAGGTCCGCCATGGCCCGAGTCGAGTTCGGTTCGAAGCAAAATTGGTCGCTTAGAGGTACTTAAGGAACGAAGTTTGGCAACCCACTTGGCTGGTTCCCAGTACTGAACTCTTGGGTCGTTCAGCCCGGCGGTGACCAGTAGTGCCGGGTGATCAGCAGCTGCCACATTCTCATAGGGCCCATAAGCCGACATCAACTCGAAGGTCAACCGATCGTTTGGGTCTCCCCATTCGTCGTACTCGGTGATTGTGAGTGGAATCGTCGGATCGAGCATCGTGTTCACATTGTCGACAAAGGGAACTTCTGCGATGACGCCAGCAAAAGCATCAGGTCGCTGATTGACCATCGCCCCCATCAAAAGGCCCCCAGCGCTGCCTCCACGAGCAACAACACGGTCCGCATCTGCCCAACCTTCACTAACGAGATGATCCCGACAACTCCCAAAGTCCGTAAACGTGTTTTGCTTATGTTCTAGACGGCCCTGCTCGTACCAGGTTCGCCCAAGTTCCCCGCCGCCGCGAACATGAGCGATGGCGAAAACAACTCCTCGATCCAAAAGCGATAGACGCGCCGACGAAAATGATGCTGGTATTCCCACCTCATACGCCCCATATCCATAGAGCAAGGTTGGAGCCGGCCACGTGACGGTGTCCGGTCGCCAAACAATACTCACGGGAACCTCAACCCCATCAGCCGACTTGGACCACGTTCGCTGGCTTTTGTATGCGGTTAGATCCGTGTCGCCCAGAACTGCTTGTTGTTTAAGTAGCCGGCGCTTCTGAGTATCAACATCAATTTCGAACGTCGAAGGGGGCGTCACCATCGATGTGTAGCCATAACGAAATACGCGTGTCTCATACTCAGCATTTGCCCCAGGCCCCGCCTCGAAGACGGGTTCATCCATCTCCACCTCAAATTCGCTGTTGGTCGCATGGTCCAAGACGCGAAGTACAGGAACCGCGTGGCGGCGTTCGGTAACCACCGTGAAAGTTTCAAACGCGTCGACGTCCTCGATCCGTACCCCTTCACGATGTGCAATGAGTTCTTGCCAGTTACTAGATCCGAGAGCGTCAAGTGGAGTTTCTGCCAGTCGAAAATCGACTGCGTCGTCGTTCGTTAAAATCAATAGACGATCACCTTGATGACACACCCGGTATTCGTGACCCTCGCGTCGAGGTTCGACTAGTGATGGCTCATCGTTGGGTGCGTCAGCATCGAGTAGCCAATATTCGGACGAGGTTTTGGACTCACTGCCAATTACCACGAACCTTTCGCTCCTAGTACCCCCAACTCCGGCCCAGAATCGCTCGTCTGGTTCGGTGAACACCGTGACATCTTCTGATGGTAAATCGCCGACTACATGGCGGATGATCCTGTTGGGTCGTCGGGCAGTATCAGTGAGAACCATGAATAGGGTTCGGCAATCATTGGCCCAAACCAAACCATATGACAGTTGTCGGATACCGCTATCGATGACTTCTCGGGTAGCAAGATCGATGACCGTGAGGTCGTACTCTTCGTCACCTTCGGTATCGGTCGTGTAAGCAAGAAATCGATGGTCGGGACTCACTGTAAGGTCACCGACAGCGAAATAATCGGCGCCCTCCGCAGCCTTATTTTCGTCGAGCAAAACCTCTTCGCTCTCAGGGTTCCCACGCCGTTGACGGACATGAAGGGGGTACTGAAGACCTTCTCCCGTTTTAACTCTGTATTCCCAAGAGCCCTTTGGTACCGGTACGGATTGATCCGATTCCTTCACCCTTGATCTGATTTCGTGGAAAAGAATGTTACGCAAATTCTCGAGATGAGCTGTGGATTGATCTGTCCAACTGTTTTCGGCGCGTAAGTAGTCGAGAACGTCTGAATCGTCGCGATGACGTAACCAAAACCAGGGATCTTCTTTGGTTTTTCCATGGGTCAGACGCGTGTGGGCTCGACGAGAAGCTATCGGGGCTGTGTTCTGAGACGAAGCCATCGGCTGGACGTTAGCGGCCGAGAACCATCAGAACTCAGCGTAGGTAGCGTTTCTGCCCTGTAGTTTGCTGGTTGCTGTCCCACGTGATCGACCGAGGATCAACATGCCGATCTATGCGCTAGGCGAATATCAACCTGAAATCCACCCCGATGCGTGGGTGATGCCCGAAGCAGTGATTATCGGACGTGTCCGAGTTGGCGCTCGCGCCACTATTTGGTCGGGGGCGGTGCTGCGCGGTGATGACAACACCATCGTCATTGGTGAAGAAAGTTCAGTGCAGGACAATGCTGTGTTACACGTCACAGATGAGTTCTCGACCGTGGTTGGGCGTCGCTGCACAATTGGTCACTTAGCTCATTTAGAAGGATGCACGATAGAGGATGAAGCGTTGGTGGGAAGCGGAGCGATTGTTCTCCATGACGCAGTTATCGGAGCTCGAGCGCTAGTTGGGGCCGGCGCAGTAGTCCCGGGAGGCATTCACGTCCCCCCGGGTTCGATGGCGCTAGGAACCCCGGCGAAAATACGGGAAGGTGTCGATACTGACCCGCTCATCTTGCCCGGCATCGAAAAATACATTCGGCGCGGTGGCACTTTTCGCGAGCAGTTACGTCTTATCGAATGAGAAGCAGCGTCGGATGCCCTAGGGTCGGCGCATGGCGAATGCGTCGGTTGATCTAGGGAGAATTGGTCTTTGGACAGGTGTGCTTGACAGCATGCCGTCGTCAGCGGCAAATGAACTCTGCGCCGAGGCTGCTGAACTCGGCTTCCAGACGATCTGGATCCCCGAAGCTGTGGGCCGTGACCCCTTCGTCACGGCAATGCGGGTGCTCGAAAACACGACGAATGTGAAGATAGCTACGGGCATAGCGAACATTTATGCGCGTGACGCCATGACCATGGCGAACGCTCAGCGAAGTATTGAAGAAGCACACCCCGGAAGATTCTTACTTGGGTTGGGAGTCAGCCACCTCCATTTAGTTGAATGGGTCCGAAAGCACGACTATTCCAAACCGCTTACCTACATGCGCGAGTACCTCGAGTTGATGCACAAAGCCCGCTTCATGGCCGTGGGCCCCAATGACCTTCCTGAGATAGTGCTTGCTGCGCTAGGCCCCAAGATGCTCGAACTGGCAGCATCTGAGACCGCGGGTGCGCACCCGTACTTCGTTCCTCCCGAGCACACAGAGTTTGCTCGAGAGGTTATGGGTCCAGATGCTCTGCTATACCCCGAACAAATGGTTGTGATTGAAGAAGACCCTGACACGGCGCGATCGATAGCGCGCCAACACATGAAAACCTATGTGGCGCTTCCGAACTACGCGAACAATCTGATGCGTCTCGGCTACGACGCTGGGGATATCGAAAACCTCTCTGACAATGTTGTAGATGCGGTGGTCGTGTGGGGAACGATGGACTCGATCCGCTCTCGGGTGCAGGCACACTTCGACGCTGGAGCTGATCACGTGTGCGTGCAGGTTCTCACTGAAGAACCCAAACAGGTCCCTGACGGATGGCGAACGCTTGCCCCGGTGCTGATCGGCTGAAACCTTGGCTTCCGTTCGCACTGAAATCACCGAACTCGCGACAGGCCTAGGAATGCTCGGATATGACAGCCCGACTAAAGCTGTGGATCGCCTTCCCGAACAATTCGTTGACGTAACCGAAAGAGTCTGGGAACAGTTTGCTCAGGCCGTTGACGAGTCACTTCATCGCGTCGATTTTGCAGGCGCGTACCGAAACGGCCAAGTTTTCCTGCAAGCCCGCGACGGATTGAGGGGCCGTCCTCCGCTCATAATCGAATGGAAGGGCAGCCATCGAAGCCCCGGTCACGACCAGCTGCCGATCGATCTGCGGGTCGACCACGTGTACCTGATCTCCTGTAAATATTCGTCCAAAATTTTGCTGAACGCAGCTCCGTCGAACCTCTTCGCAGCAAGCCGAGATGTGGGGGACTGGTATGACCACGCCGCTCCGGAACAGCACCAAGCGCTGTACGCGGCCGTTCGAGCTGAAATAGACACGAACTTTGATTTGCCGCCCTTTGTAGGTGATTTAGCAAAACATCATCGAATCAAAATCAAAACTGTTTTGGCCCAAAACGAATGGAGTTCTAAGTGTGCTGCGGCCTATCGCGAGCTAGCGGCCGAAGTTGGCCGTGTTACCGCTAGCCAGTGGCGTAAATCAGTGGCTACCAAACGTCAAAGAGAAGCTCTTCTATGGCGGTTGTTACGCATCGGTCCGGCACCCTATTACGTGCTCGGATCAGCGAAAGATCGATCGCTAAGGCTTTTAGTAACGACCCCTTGGGATTGGCGTCGTCGTTTCGAATTCCGTGACTTAGAAATGTGGGGCGAAGAAGCGGGTCAACCAAAAGTCGGGTGGCGCGCCACCGTTCGCGATCACGAAGCTGCAACGGAGACCAACGTCGATGGGCACGTTGAGGTTCGGTGGAGTCATGGGCGTTTCGCACAAGCTCCCGAGGCAAAGGTGTATCTAGATACACCTCACAATCAGGTACCGGGGTATCTTCATATCGACGACGCGGACTCCTGGTCAGGCGCCCGTAGTGGGTCGGGAATCCAATTACCACTATCCTCATAGTGGTACGTCCTTAACACGGGAGTCTTTGTGACTGACACTGAACCAAATGTCGCAATCGATCTAGGCAAATACGAACTCGGTTGGAGCGACGAAGAGGACTATGTATTCAAGCCTCAAAAGGGTTTGAACGAAGACATCATCCGAGAGATGTCGTTTATGAAAAAGGAACCTGAGTGGATGCTTGACTTCCGCTTACGGTCTTACAAAATTTTTGAGAGCAAACCAATGCCTAGCTGGGGTGGAGATACCTCCGGGATTGATTTCGACAACATCTACTACTACATCAAACCCACCGAAGGACAGGTCGACGCTTGGGAAGAACTGCCGGACTCGGTTAAAGACACCTACGAAAAACTCGGCATACCCGAAGCGGAACGCAAATACCTAGCTGGTGTGACTGCTCAATATGAGTCGGAGGTGGTGTACCACCGAAATCGCGAAGACTTAGAAGCCCAAGGCGTCATCTTTTCTGACATGGACTCGGCGGTGCGTGAACAGCCCGAACTCATCCAGAAATATTTTGGGACGCTAATCCCCCCTGGGGACAACAAATTCTCCGCTCTCAACTCAGCTGTTTGGTCTGGGGGCTCGTTCATATACGTCCCGCCTGGTGTTGAAGTTGAGATGCCCCTGCAAGCGTATTTCCGCATCAACGCAGAGAATATGGGGCAATTCGAACGTACCTTGATTATCGCTGATGAAGGCGCAACGGTTCACTACATCGAAGGATGTTCTGCGCCGGTTTACACCACTGATTCGCTGCATTCAGCAGTAGTTGAACTTGTTGCGCTTCCCGGCGCACGCATCACATACACGACGATTCAAAACTGGTCGAACAATGTGTTCAACCTCGTTACCAAACGTGCAGCCGCCTATGAGGAAGCGCACGTCGAATGGATCGATGGCAACATCGGATCTCGTCTGACGATGAAATATCCAGCCGTATACCTCATGGGACCAAAAGCATCCGGAGAAGTACTGTCCGTCGCGTATGCAGGCGAAGGCCAACATCAAGATGCCGGCGCGAAAATGGTTCACGCCGCTCCCGAGACCACTTCGAAAATTGTGTCGAAATCAATTTCCAAGGACGGCGGTAGAACAACCTACCGTGGTCTGGTGCGAGTCGAAGAAGGTATGGATAACTGCCGATCACATGTTCAGTGCGACGCCTTGTTGCTCGACGAAGATAGCCGCTCGGATACTTACCCTTACCAAGAAATTGGTGCCCGCGACGCAGAGATCGGTCACGAAGCGACCGTGTCGAAGGTCGCAGATGAACAACTGTTTTACTTGATGAGTCGTGGACTTTCCGAGGAACAGGCGATGGGGTTGGTTGTCAACGGGTTCATCGAACCGGTGACCAAAACCTTGCCGATGGAATATGCCGTGGAGTGGAGTCGACTTATCGAACTACAGATGGAAGGATCCGTCGGCTAATTGTCACTGGCGAGTTCTTTGCGACGATATAAAAGAAGGCGGCGGTCAGATTAATCACCGCGACTCTGGCCAGCCGTCGCTACACCGGAGGTTTTGTTCGTGCGCACACCCAAGAATTTTTTCTCACCGTTAGCGCTTGGTGCGCCCGAACCGCTCAAAGAAATTCCATTTCGCGCTTCGCGTATGATTCATTTCTTTGACCCGTCAAATGAAAAAATGCGAGCGAAAGTAGCAGGCATCGCTCCAACCGTTGACGTGTTGCTGGGCAATCTTGAAGATGCTGTCGCGGTAGATAATAAAGAAGCTGCACGAGCAGGGTTGGTTGAGGTAGGACGGAACTGGACAAGCGGAGAGACGCAGCTTTGGACTCGCGTCAACAGTCTTGATTCGCCCTGGTTTCTCGACGATCTAATGACTTTGGTCAGCCAGATCGGCGACAAACTCGATGTCGTAATGGTTCCCAAAGTTGAAGGGCCCGAAGACATTCATTTTGTAGATCAGTTACTCGCCCAGTTGGAGGCACGAGCGCGATTAGAGCGCCCGATTCTTGTGCACGCGATCCTCGAAACAGCACAAGGAGTTGCCAATGTTGAACAGATATGTGGTGCAAGCCCGCGCATGCAAGGTCTGTCGCTAGGACCCGCTGACCTCGCGGCAGACCGCCGTATGAAAACCACGCGAGTAGGTGGCGGCCATCCTGGCTACTTGGTGCGGCAAGACCCTGAAGAAGGGCGAGATGATTCTGACAGAGCGTTCTACCAGCAAGACCTCTGGCATTACACCCTCGCTCGAATGGTTGATGCCTGCGGGACCTACGGAATCTTGCCTTACTACGGTCCGTTCGGAGACATCGCGGACACGGTCGCGTGCGAGGACCAATTTCGTAACGCGTATTTACTTGGTTGTGTCGGTGCTTGGAGTCTTCACCCAGTACAAATTGATATAGCCAAAAAGGTTTTCAGCCCTGAGCCCTCGGAAGTCGAATGGGCTATGAGAGTAATTGAAGAGATGGGTGACGGAACCGGCGCAGTCATGATTGACGGAAAAATGCAGGACGACGCGACAGTCAAACAGTGTGAGGTAGTGGTCAATCTTGCACGTGAACTCGCCACTAAAGATCCCGATCTCGCAAGTAGTTACGGGTTCTGACGGACACGGCCAGAACCACTCAAATTCAGGAGAAGTAGATGAGTGTTAAGTACCGCCCCAGACGTTCGGTCCTTTACATGCCAGCCGCTAACGAACGGGCCCTCGAAAAGGCAAAAGATCTGCAGGCTGATGCGTTGATCTTTGATCTGGAAGATGCGGTATCGCCGGAGAATAAGGAATTGGCGCGTGACCAAGCCTGTGCTGCGGCGTCCTCATCGGAATATGGAAATCGCGAATTAACGATTCGATGCAACGGACTTGACACTCCATGGGGATCTGACGATGTTGTAGCCGCTGCGGCTGCCGCTCCCGCGGCGGTTGTAATACCTAAAGTTGACGGCCCCGATTACCTCGACGATGTTTCTGCTCTCTTAGACAAGGGCGGAGCGCCGGCTTCAACTCGAATCTGGGCAATGGTGGAAACGCCTTCCGGAATCTTGAAAGTCGATCAAATTGCTCGACATGAGCGAATAGCTGTCATGGTCATGGGTACCAACGACATGGCGAAAGAGTTACGAGCAACGATTACACCTGATCGCCACGCCCTCCTGCCGTACCTCGCCAAATGCCTTCTTTCAGCAAGGGCGGCGGGCATAGGAATTCTTGACGGTGTCTATAACGACATTAAAGATGATTCTGGTTTCTTGTCGGTGTGCGTCCAGGGCGCGCAAATGGGTTTTGACGGAAAAACCCTGATCCATCCAAGCCAAGTTGCCCCGACGAATGAAATTTTTGCGCCAAGTATGGATGAACTCGACTTTCACCGACGCGTGATTGAAGAATTCGAAGCGGCCGAAAAAGACGGGCGTGGAGTCTTGACGGTTAATGGGCAAATGATTGAAAACCTGCACGTCGATGAGGCCCGCCGTGCCCTGGCAATAGCGGAAACCATTGCCGCGCTTTAGGCCACAAATTGAGCTGATAACTCGTGTAACCGGGTGCGAAGCGCGACAATACATTTATGCCGATGCGGACGAACTGCCGTCATTACGAGACCCGCTCCTACGCGAATGGAGAAACAGTCAGAAAATGTAATCTTGATCTCGCGCCGGAGGCACCGTGGCGTTGCCCAGAAAATTGCCCCGAGTACTCTCCGCGAAGGCTCGACGCCGGTTGGAGTCATGGGACCTTGGGAGTGCGTGACTTTGCTGAGGAGCCAGACAGTTTGGGCGAAGACGATTCCATAGCCGCGTTGCTGGATGCCGCCGAGGACATCGTTAACTCAGCGGGCCCCGACATCATGTTCGAAATGGAAGCGGAACGGCTTTCCAAGGGACGCCGCTTGCCTCGCATGGGCAAGAAAAACCGTGCGAAGAAGCGAAAGAAAGGTAAGAAACGCTGACTGGCCCAGTTCAGGGGATTTCTACTATCCAGATAGGTAGAATTACGAGTCGTGACGGCTACTCGAATGAGCCTTTTTCAACTCCCCAGCGGCGGCCAATTGGTCGGGTCTTCGGCATTTTTAGAGCGCCGCGAGAGCGCCGCCCAAAGGGCAGACGAAGCTGGGTTGCCATCGTTTGAGGAAGAGATCTGGCGCTATACCCCGATCGCCGACCTTGACGTCTCGAAATACGAACTCGGGGCTCCGGGCGGTTCTTTGCTTGAGTTTGGCCTGACCAACGGAGTCGATGACGAGGCTGCAGCGGTGATCCACATTGTCGACGGGCAAGTTGTCTCGATTTCTGTGCACGACGAGGCCATCACTGTGCTCACAGATGGAACTGAGTTCGAGAATTCGATTGGCTCGGTTATTCGAACGGGCCCCGATGTGTTTTCCGATTACAACTTTGCCTATTGCAGCGCTCCTATTGTCATCCATATTGCTTCTAACGCTGCCATCGCGGGACCGGTCCTGATACGACAGCACACCACGACCGAGGGCCTGGCCTGGTTCCCAAGAGTGCTGGTCGATGTGGGAGAAAATTCAGAAGCTACGGTTGTTGAGCATCAAACGAGCCCAGATATAGACGCACTGGTGTGCCCCGTAACAGAACTCAGAGTAAATCAAGCTGGACGTCTGCGGTACCTCACCGTGCAAGAGCATGGGCCTCGTACCTGGCAGATCGCGACCCAAATGGCTGAGATTGAGCGAGATGCTCATTTGGCGGTGAGTCAAATAGCACTCGGTGGCGCATATGCCCGAGCGAGAATTGATACCAAAATGATCGGCCAAGGCTCTTCCGGCGATATCAGCGCTGTTTACTTTGGTCGCGCAGACGCTCAGCACGACTTCAGGACATTTCAGAGACATAGCGGGCCGCACACCAATTCGAACTTGCTATTCAAGGGTGTCCTCGACGATCGAAGCCGAGCGATCTATACCGGCCTCATCAGGATCGAACCAGATGCCGCTGATGTCAACGCGTATCAGACCAATCGTACGCTCAAGCTCTCTGAAGAAGCCTGGGCGGAATCGGTGCCGAACTTGGAAATTGAAAACAACGACGTTAGATGCAGCCATGCCTCTGCGGTTGGGCCCATTGACCAGGACCAACGTTTTTATCTTGAAAGCCGCGGAGTTCCCGAGGACATCGCTGAAGCTTTAGTCGTTAGAGGGTTTTTCGCAGATGTATTAGATCAACTCCCGGTTGCAGCCATCAGCGACGCCGCAAATACTCGTATTAGTGAGTTACTAGCCCTCGAGGGACAAGGTCAGCAACGATGACTCCTGTGTGTCAATCAGATGACCTTGCCCATGGCGAAGCACAACGCTTCGATGTCGAAGGACACAGGATTGTCCTAGTCCGTATCGGTGACACCATTCACGCGGTAGGTGATCGATGTAGCCACGCTAATTATTCGCTTTCCGAAGGAGCCGTCTGGCCAGAAGACTGCGCGATCGAATGCCCAAAACATTTCTCGAAGTTCAATCTGCTAACTGGAACGCCCGACGTCTTTCCCGCTACTCAACCGATCCCGGTGTATGAGGTCCGGGTCTTGAGCGGGGAAGTGAACGTAGACCTACCATGACCACGCTCTCGATCGAAAAGCTTTGTGTTGAGGTAGCGGACCAACAGATCTTGGATGACGTGAGCCTTGAGGTCTCCTCGGGACAAGTTCATGCGGTCATGGGTCCCAACGGGTCAGGCAAAAGTACTCTTTCCAACGCAATCATGGGTAAACCGGGATATCGGGTCACTAGTGGGTCAATTACCCTTGATGGTGAGAACCTTTTGCCGTTGCCAACTTGGCAACGTGCAAAGGCCGGACTGTTTCTCGCCATGCAATATCCGACTGAGGTTCCCGGAGTGTCACTTCGCGAAACCCTGGAGTTGGCATTGCGAGCAAGAGGGAAAACAGATGTCGATGTCACTTCTCGGCTACTAGAAGAAGCTGCTCAAATTGGTCTGCAAGCAGAACTCCTTGACCGCTCAGTAAACGTAGATCTATCTGGTGGCGAAAAAAAACGAAACGAGACAGCACAACTTGCTGTTCTCGAAGCAGAGATAGCTGTCTTAGATGAACTGGACAGCGGGCTTGATATTGACGCGTTGCGTGCGTGCGCTGAACGCATCGAAACGATGACTGACTCAGGTCTCGGTGTGCTTTGTATCACCCACTACCATCGACTCCTTGACTATCTACCGGCAGATCAAGTTCATGTTTTGGTGGATGGACACATTGTTGAAAGTGGTGGGCCAGAACTCGCGCAAGAGCTCGAAACCAATGGTTATGCACGTTTTCTGAAATCAGATGTCGAATCCGAAGGGGTGACGGTGTCTATCGACGGTCTTGGAGCTTCTAAAAAAGCGTCCGATTCGAACTCAGACGACCCTTTCGCTGATCCACTCTCGTAAACGGCTTCGGTTAACTCGGCCCAACAGCGTCGTTAGACTAACGACGTTCCACCCGGCCTAACAGCACAGGGGAGAGGCAACATGGAGCGCCACCTACTCACGGCTGCTGAGCTTGATGCTTATGTGAAGGAGGTAAAAGGATGGTCGGTTGTTGGTGACGCCTTGGAGAAGACGTACCGCTTTGCGGACTTTGTGCATGCGTTTGCATTCATGTCGGCCGTAGCGATGCATTGCGAGCGTCTGAATCACCACCCGGAATGGTCCAATGTCTATGGAGTGGTGAAAATTCGTCTCACCACCCATGATCGCGGTGGCGTGACCTCACTCGACACCACACTGGCTTCGGTTATGGAAGAGCTCGCAAGTGATTGATTTCAGACGCCTTCTTTTCCGGGTTTATCAAAGTTGGGCGGCCCTGCGACCGGCGCGACTTACCCTAGGAGTGCGTGCCCTGGTAGTTGACGACGAAAATCGAATTTGTCTGGTTCGGCATAGTTATCGCGAGGGCTGGTACTTGCCAGGCGGTGGGGTCAAAACCGGTGAATCTCTTGTGGGAGCCATGCAAAGAGAACTTTTGGAGGAGACAGGTATCGAACTACCCGAAACCCCACAGTCAGTTCATGGCGTTTTCTCTTCTTTCAGGGAACACAAAAGTGATCACGTGGTGGTGTTCTTGGTCACCGACTGGTCAGTTGGCGCGTCGGTATCGCCAGAAATAGCTGAAGTTGGGTTTTTCGCAGCCGATGAAGTTCCCCAGGGAACCTCAGCTGCGACGACGCGACGGATAAAAGAACACATGACTGGAGTTCCACCGGGGCACCGGTGGTGAATTCCGTTTAGACCTCTAGCTCGTCTAGGCCAGTCAGCAGGGTGTTCCAGGACAACGTCGCGCATTTAATACGGACAGGGAACTTCACGACTCCCTTAAGGGCCTCGAGGTCTCCCAGTTCGAAGGCGTGGCCATCTCCAGGCGGGGGATCATCAGCACCGATTGATTCCTCGTGGATAGACATCATGGCCTTGAACTGGCGGGTGAGGTCGCGTACCTCTCCTATTGATTTTCCTTGAACTGCGGCTGACATCATGGAAGCTGAAGCTTGGCTGATGGAACATCCCTGCCCACTGATCAGTAATTCCTCGATTATTTCGCCTTTCAATGCGAAAGTAAGCAAAACTTCGTCGCCGCAAAGAGGGTTGAAGCCCTCGGTTTTGTGGGCAGGCGGAGAGTCCAGTTCGCCACGATTGCGCGGATTGCGGTAGTGATCGATGATGATTTCCTTGTAGAGGTCTTCAAGGCCGGCCACTTCAGACTCCTATAACTAGAGCGCGAACAATTCGCCAGCGGGCGCCAAAGACTCTGTTAGAGCATCGACGTCCGATTTATCGTTATAGACGTAGAGCGATGCGCGCGCTGTCGCTCCTACCCCTAGTTCCCGCATTAAGGGCTTCGCGCAATGATGACCCGCGCGAACACATATACCTCGTTGATCTAAAACTTGGCTCAGGTCGTGGGGGTGTACATCGCGGTACTGGATTGAGAGAACCCCGCCTCTTTCTGAAGCATTGGATGGGCCGTGGATGGTTATTTCCTCGCCGTAACGGTCAGTGAGCGCGCGAAGTGCGTAGTCCGTTAGGTCGATTTCGTGCT
This sequence comes from Acidimicrobiales bacterium, assembly GCA_014239555.1. Lineage (GTDB taxonomy): Bacteria > Actinomycetota > Acidimicrobiia > Acidimicrobiales > Poriferisodalaceae > UBA2110. The sequence goes on along the minus strand of JAAZYR010000002.1, from coordinate 54,137 downwards.
GACGTACATCGCTCATCCCCAATGAGCTGAGAAAATCTACAGCGGCCCCCAGGCCGATGATCTCCGCGATTGGGGGTGTTCCCGCCTCGAATTTGTGAGGCAGCTCATTAGGTGTAAACCCGTCGCGACGGACATCGAGGATCATCTCACCTCCGCCCAAGAATGGTGGCATGGCATCCAAAACTTCGGCCCGCCCCCAGAGAACACCGATTCCGGTAGGTCCACACATTTTGTGACCCGTAAAGCAGAGGAGATCGGCTCCGAGTTCTACAACATTGGTGGGAAGGTGGGGGACGTATTGACTTCCATCAACCGCCATCAGTGCACCCACGCTGTGAGCCTTATCCGCAATTTCGCGTATCGGATTGAGTGTTCCCAGCACGTTACTCATAGCCGTAATACTGACCATTTTGACTCCGTTCAGGAGTCGATCGAGTTGAGATAAGTCGAGATGACCATCAGGCGTCAGAGGTATCCATCGGAGTTCGAAGCCTTTTTCTGCTGACAATATTTGCCACGGAACGATATTCGCGTGGTGTTCCATATCGCTGATGAGAACAACATCATTTGGGCCAAGGTTCTGACCTCCCCAAGACCGGGCAATGAGATTGAATGACTCGGTGGCGTTTTTCGTGAACACAATTTCGTTTGCCGAAGGTGCTCCGATAAATGTCGCGAGTTTCGCCCGCGCTTGTTCCATCGCTTCGGTAGCTTCTGCCGCTATTTGGTAGGCGCCTCGGTGCACATTTGCGTTGATCGTCCGGTAGTAGTTATTCATCGCCTCGATAACCACGTCTGGTTTTTGCGATGACGCCGCTGAATCTAGGTAAACGATTTGATGACCGTTAATTGTTTGTGACAGTAGAGGGAAGTTGCTTTTGAGGTCAGATGGAAGACTCATTTGTCGAACCGTTCGTAACCTTCGCGCTCCAACTGGTCAGCAAGTTCTGGTCCTCCTGATTCCACTATTCGTCCATTGACGAGAATGTGAACATGATCGGGTTGGAGTTCAGTAAGCAGTCTCTGATAGTGGGTTATGAGCAAAATTCCCATTTCGGGGTGGCTTTGCCGAACTTCTCGAACCCCTTTAGCCACGATTTTCAGGGCGTCAACATCGAGGCCTGAATCAGTCTCGTCTAAGACTGCGAAGTCAGGCTCGAGGATGGCTAATTGTAAAATCTCGTTGCGTTTCTTCTCGCCCCCTGAAAATCCTTCGTTGAGGTAACGGTCCATGAACGATGCGTCCATATCGAGACGTTCCATCCAGTCCTGCATCGCCACGTAGATGTCGATGGCAGAGATGTCTTCGCCTTTGCGGGCTGAGGCTGCCTGGCGCAAAAAATTTCGAACTGACACCCCGGAAATTTCCTGAGGGTATTGGAAAGCTAGAAACATGCCTGCTTTCGCGCGAGCATCAGCGCCCCATTCGGTGATGTCGTCTCCTCGAAACCGCATACATCCGCCAACGACTTCGTATTCTGGCGATCCCATTAGAGTTGTCGCGAGGGTTGATTTCCCTGACCCGTTGGGCCCCATAATCGCGTGCACTTCGCCAGGATTAATCGTGAGATTGACGCCGTGTAGGATCTTCTGGCCTTCGTCGGCCTGGACCTCGAGGGACTCGATTTCGAAGAGCGTGGGTGCCATGCAATCGAGTGTATTGGCGGTTCTGCCGAATTAGCACTGTCTTGATAGTGCAAATAGGGAGGAAGAATTGTCTTGGGTCTTGGGTCTATGCATTAACCAAGAAAATCATGACAAACATCAACCCAGAACTGGGTTGTCAGACTGAGTGATTCGATGTCAATTCGTTCGTCATGACCATGAAAACGTGTCTGAAAGTCGCTTGCCTTGAGGTCCGGGCTAAAAAGGCCCGCACCGTAGGCGACCGAGCCGAGGTTTCGGTATACGCGAGCGTCGGTGAAACCGACGATGAGTTGAGGAGAAAGGCGAGCACTAGGGAATGGCTGATTCACCGCTTTTTGAATCGTGTCCCACATGGGATTGTCCATCTGGCTAATGCTCGCTGGGTCGTTCATGATGATCTCGATGTCAACTTGACCTGCTAAATCCCCTAAAGCTTGGTCGAGGTGCGCTTGGACCTCCGCTGTCGATTCCCCGGGCAAGGTACGTATATCGACGTTGATGTCGAGCTGATCGGGAATGACGTTGGTTTTCATGCGACGGCTGGACTCGACAACGTTGGGAGAGAAAGTCGTGTGAGTGCAACTGTAGAAATGGCGAGCTATACCCTCCACCGGATGGGCATCGAGCCAATCTTCGATGAGGTCAGCGTCGAGCATGGTCTCCTTCGTCTCCTGATCGACGTCGAGGATGTCGACTTGTTGGCGCCATAGTTCGTGGAACTTTGCAGGGGGCCTGTAGTCAGCTAGGCGTTGTACGACAGCGGCTGCTCGGACTAGGGCGTTATCTGTTTTGAACGGCGCCGATCCGTGACCAGGGGTTCCCTTCACGCGAATTTTTCGCCATGCGACACCCTTTTCTCCGACATTGATGCCGATGTACGGGTTGTCGCTTGATCCTGTGTGAAGTCCTCCGTTTTCGGTGAGGACGTAATCAGCCATGATTGCCTCTGGGTGGTGGTCAGCCATCCACTGAGCTCCATGTGCTGACCCCGATTCTTCGTCGGCAACAGCGAAATAGATCAAATCTCCTGCTGGGCGGAAGCCAGAATCCGCTAGATGCTTAAACGCAACCGCCTGAGACGAGGTCAAGTTCAACATGTCAACCGCACCTCGGCCCCATACTTCACCATCGACGAGTTCACCTCCGAACGGGTCGCGCGTCCAGCCATCGGGATTCACAGGGACAACATCGGTGTGCCCCATCAGGCACAGGCTCGGGGCCGCCGCATTGGTGCCCGCGATTCGAGCGACCAACGATTTTCGTCCAGGGCTTGGTTCGAAGGTCTCTATATCGATTCCTGGTCCCTCGAGGAAACCCTCGAGCGCGTCGCTATTAAGAACTTCATTACCGGATGTTGCGGTGCCGTCGTTCACGCAAGCATTTCTGATCAGGGTTTGTAACAGTTCGACGGTCGTTTGGGTTCTGTCGTCTCTCTCAGTTGCCATGAGAGGATCGTAGAGGGACCGACTTGGAACTGTCTCCAGATCTCGCAATGAACTTAGAAGTAAAATTTTGTTTCAAATGTTGGCCGGCGACCTATGTGGTGAAATACACACGTGATGAACGAGGCACTGTGCGATTTAACGGCCATCGAAATGCGGGATCTACTCCGTGTAGGCGAAATCAGTGCTCGAGAGTTGCTAGATGCCCATTTGAAGCGAATAGAACGGATTAACCCGAGTGTCAATGCAATAGTGACGCTGGTTCCCGATCTTGCAGCTGAGAGAGCATTTAAGGCCGATGAAGCGTTCGCTCGAGGCGAGTCGCTGGGGGTGCTTCACGGGCTACCTGTGGTCCACAAAGATTTGGTCGATACGGCCGGAGTACGAACAACCCTGGGTTCGCCTATATTCAAAAATCGCGTTCCTGAGCATGATGATCTCATCGTTGAACGACAACGAGAAGCCGGCGCTGTGATGGTCGGGAAAAGCAACACCCCAGAGTTCGGCGCTGGTTCGCAAACATTTAACGAAGTTTTTGGGGTCACCTCCAACCCATACAACACATCTTTTACGTGCGGTGGCAGCAGCGGCGGCGCCGCGGTTGCGCTTGCTGCGCGAATGGTGCCGTTAGCGGACGGATCTGATTTAGGAGGCTCTCTAAGGAACCCTGCTTCTTTTTGTAATGTCGTAGGTTTCCGTCCTTCCGGTGGACGGGTACCTACCGTCCCCAATACTGACCTGTGGGTCCCGATGTCCACGACTGGGCCGATGGCGCGAACGGTCAGCGATATTGCTCTATTTATGCAAGCGATAGCAGGCCCGCATCACCTTGCGCCCAGTTCAAATACTGAGTCCCCAGCGATCTTTGCCGGATCGTTGGAAAGAGACTTCCGAGGTGTGAAAGTTGCATGGTCACCGGATCTTGGTGGGTTGCCCGTCGACATGGCCGTGCGAACTGCTCTTGCCGATGTGCCGAACACACTTTCGGATTTGGGATGCGAAGTTGTGGAGGTATGGCCTGACCTCTCTGACGCCCCAGAGATATTTCAAACGCTTCGCGCGTGGATGTTCTCATTCAAATACGCGCCGCTACTGGAAACTCACAGAGAACAGCTAAAGGACACAGTCGTGTGGAATGCCGAAAAAGGGCTTTCTATGTCGATGAGAGATCATGCCGAAGCTTGTTTCAAACAAGCAAGAATGTTTGCTCAACTGCAACGATTTATGAACGAATTCGAATTTTTAGCGTGCCCAGTTACCCAAGTGCCGCCGTTTTCTAAGGACATTGAATACATCGAAGAAATTGAGGGAGTCAGGTTCGATACTTATATCGATTGGATGAGATCGTGTAGCGATATAAGTACGACTACGCATCCAGCGATCTCCGTTCCTGCCGCCTTTACAGGGGATGGGTTACCCGTGGGATTGCAGTTGATTGGTAGAAGTCGTCAAGATCGTTCGGTATTAGAGCTTGCGCACGCATATGAACAAAGCACGGGCATAGCTCAACGTCGCCCAGCGCTTCTCGACAGCTAGTTAACATAAAACCATTAGGTGGCGTGGCGCTTTATATGCGTTCGAAATATCGTCGACGCTCCCAGTCAGTGACTGCCGAATTGAATGCCGCGGCCTCACTCCGCCAGAAGTGGCTGTAGTGATCGACGACGTCATCTCCGAATGCCCCTCGAGCGAAGACACTGGTTTCGAAATCGTCGACAGCTTGGTTAAGAGTGCTGGGCAACGGTGAACTTACAGACTGGTACGCGTCTCCTTTCAACGGTGCCGGTGGTCGCGTCTCCGACGCGATGCCGTCAATTCCGGCCGCAATCGCCGCTGCATAGGCGAGATACGGATTGACATCAGCACCAGGAATTCGGCACTCAATTCGAAGCGACGGACCTTCACCAACAATTCGAAAACCGGCAGTTCGATTATCTGGAGACCAAGCCGCGCCGGTTGGTGCCCAGGACTGAGCTTGATACCGCTTGTAAGAGTTGACCGTGGGGGCAAAGCACGGCATAAGTTCGGGAAGGTGTGATAACCAACCTCCAAGGAAACCGAGAAACGTGTCAGAAACTCGTAGTCCAGCCACTTCATGTTCGCCCGCGAAAACATTGACGCTTTGTTCCGGTGACCAAAGGCTTAGATGAAGGTGAGAACTCGACCCCGCCTCGGTGTCGTGAGGCTTAGCCATAAACGTCGCGGCCGCACCTTGTTGATCAGCGACTTCTTTGACGCACTGTTTGAGTAACACATGACGGTCGGCCATTTCCAGCACGTCACACCATCGAATATTTAGCTCATGTTGTCCCCGTCCGAATTCACCTTTTGTTGATTCGACAGGTATTCCCATGTCTTTTAGATGACGCCTGAATGTGCCGTTGAGGTCTTCAGTGCGGGCGCCCTGTAAGAGGTGATAGTCCTCTACGTACCACCCGGCGGGTTCCAGCTTTCGGTAGTCCTCTTTAGCGGCGTCCCGGTATGAGGTTCGATACAGAAAATATTCGAGCTCGGACGCAGCCATGGCTTCTACGTCAAGACTTTGCAGTCGCTGTATCTGCATGCGAAGAATTGACCGAGGTCCCACTGGAATGAGATCCCCACCAGTCGTAACTAAATCGCAGAGAATTAAAGCAGTGCGGTCGAGCCACGGGACTGGTCTCAATGTCTTCATGTCCGGGGTGAGATGAAGATCTCCATAACCGAGATCCCAATTCGAGAAGTCGTATCCCTCAACTGGCTCCATTTCCATGTCCACCGTCAAGAGATAGTCACACGCATGAGTTCCGGATGAATCTTCTAAAAAGAACTCCGCGTCCAGACGTTTTCCCAGCAGCCGCCCGTAATGATCTGTGAACGCGAGAATTACCGTGTCGATTCGACCATTTTTTGTTGCTTCGACTAGTTGATCTCGACTCCAAGCTTGTGTCATGACGCAACCGTAGCTGCGGTCGGCGAGCTAGTTTTCGTGGGCATCATGCTCTATTGCAAACATCCCGCTAGTGTGCGGGCGCGATGACGGATTTAGCCATTGAAGCGTGTGGACTCATACGCGAGTTCGGCGCCAATCGCGCAGTTGACGGGGTTAATTTAGCGATCCCTCGGGGAGAGATTTACGGGTTCCTAGGACCCAATGGAGCCGGGAAGTCGACGACCGTGCGCGTGCTATGCACCCTGCTCGCACCGACTGCTGGTTCAGCACGTGTAGCGGGCCATGATGTGGTAGCGAAACCCGGCGAGGTACGTATTCGTATCGGATTAGCGCTTCAAGAAGCTGCCCTAGATGACAAACAGAGCGGACGCGAGATTCTTGAGTTACAAGCGCGTCTTTATGGCCTAGAAGCATCTACTCGACGCGAGCGGGTCGGTCGCGCAATCGAACTCGCTGATATTGGCGACGCTATTGACGATTGGGTTCGGACGTATAGCGGCGGAATGAAAAGACGTTTGGACGTAGCAGCAAGCCTGATCCACGATCCTGAGGTGCTGTTTCTCGATGAACCGACAACGGGCCTAGACCCTGTAAGCCGAGTTCGAGTTTGGGAAGAAGTACGGCGATTAAATGAGTTTCATGGTGTGACTGTGTTCTTAACGACTCAATATTTAGAGGAAGCGGATGCCCTAGCGCATCGGGTTGGCATCATTGACCAAGGGCGGATTGTTGAAGAAGGAACTCCAGCGGACTTAAAACGGGCCGTTGGTGCAGACGTGATTGTGGTGGAGCTCCAAGATGAACTTGAACGCGCTGCTGATATTGCCAGGGCGTTACCGAGAGTTGATGAAGTAACGGTTGGAAGTCGAGGCATGACGATCTCCACTGCCAACGGCGCATCGTTAGTCGCACAAGTCGCAGTTGCCTTGAGTGAAAGTGGCGTAGCTACGGAATCGTTGACTGTACGCACGCCCTCTCTCGATGATGTGTTCCTTCGTGCAACGGGGCACAGACTCTCAAATGAGACCAGTCAATGATGTTGGCTCAAAAACCGATAGCTCGACGAAGCGGGTTTTTTTCTGACGTAGGGACCGTGGCGCGTCGAGCGATCCGTAGCTTGTTGAGGGAACCAGAGTTCATCGGCCCGGCTTTAGCCATCCCCATTTTCTTTTTTGTCGTCAATATCGGCGCGCTGGAAACATTCGTGGAACGGCAGGCGGGGATCGACTACCGAGCTTTTCAGTTGCCTGTCGGGATCGTGTTCGCTGTTACTGGAATATCCCGCGCCAACATGCTGGTGACTGACATCCAAACCGGATATCTCGATCGCATGTTGGTCACTCCGATCCGTCGAGTGTCGCTGCTTTTGGGACTGATGATCGCGGACATCGTGCTGGCTTTGGTTTTAGCGACTGTGGTGTTGCTGTTGGGATTTGCCGTGGGCGTCAGTTTTGGCACCGGTGTAGCAGGACTTGGCGTCTTCGTAGTGCTCGCCATGGCGTGGAGTCTTGCATTCACCGGATTTCCTTATACGGTCGCTTTGCGTACCGGTAATCCAGCCGCGGTTAACTCTGCATTTCTTATTTTTTTCCCCTTCGCGTTTCTCACTCCGAGCATGTTGCCACGAGAATTGATGAGCGGATGGCTCAAAACTGTGGCCGCTTGGAACCCCGTTACCTATCTTTTGGAGGGCATGCGGTCGGTGTTGTCGGACGGGTGGGATTTAGGGGCTCTCGTCAAAGCTGCCGCAGCAATATTGGGTTTGGCGGTCGTAACCTTCACGATGGCTTTTCGATCACTTGCGCGACGAGTAGCGACCGGTTAGTAGTTACCAGCCGCGATCTACCCATGCTTGAAGCTGGGGAGACTCGCTACCGATTGTGGTGTCGTCTCCGTGACCTGGCAACACGATCGTGTCTGGAGCAAAACGCGAAAACATTCGATCTTCGATGCTCTGAATGATCGTGCTGAAATCGCCACCTTCAAAGTCCGTCGCGCCGGGTCCTCCAGGGAACAAAGTGTCCCCACTAAATAAGAGCGGCGTGTCTTCCACATGAAAGCTCATTGAGCCTGGGGTGTGGCCAGGGTTGTGAATTGTTCGGATTCGAAGACGCCCGATCTCGATAACGGAATCATCTTCGAGGATGAAGTCGTAGCTGGGAAGCATCGTTGCGTCTTCGGCTGCCACCCCTACTTCGTATCCAGCATCTCGGATCGCGGGGATCGCTTGGATGTGGTCCCAGTGGCCGTGAGTTTCGACGACGGTTCGCACCCCTAGACGTTGACATAACTGCAGCAACTGCTCATGCTCGTTGGCAGCGTCGATCAGGAGTGCTTCACCCGATTCGGTGCATCGGACGGTGAATACATTGTTTTCATAGGGACCCACGACAACCTTGTGCACTTCGATGCCGGTCCCTTCCCAATGAAGAGTCATAGGCGAAGTCTACGACTACTCCTAGGCATCCTGAGGCAATGAGCGCAGCAGACCAATAACAAATGGTTCTAGTTGAGACGCGTTCGTAGCCGTCTCGGGAAACGCCACCCTGCTGAATCGAGAGCCTTGCTCAGTCGTTACCTGAAATGTCATTCCATAGCGGTCCACTGCGACCATGTGTGCCTCTGAAGCGTCGGGTATGCCACCGAGTTCTCGAACGAACCTCAGATTCGCGTCCGCGTGATCATCGTTCATGTGCTCAATAGCGTGCTCGGCATTAGGTGAGAATGGATCAGCGGCTGCTTGAGAATACGCAGTGGCGTCCATCCAGCTCATGTGTCCGAATCCTCCAACGAATCGGCAACGTTCCACCACAAGTTTCCAGTAGTTGAAGTCTTTGAAATCGGCGTAGCCCCCTGCATAGGGATGTTTCGATAGGTACAGGTCGGCCATCGGTCCGGGGTCATCTATCAGTTCCATTTTGCCGACCAATGTGAGGCGAGCGCCTGATAGGGGATCCCCTTCGGTCGAGCCGGCTGCATCGACGAGAAAACTTGCTCGATTTTCTAGTCGAGCGTTTTGTGTGTGCTCCGCCAGGTCCGATATGAGGATTATTGGGTCGCCGGCCTCACTCGTGACATGAGAGACGAGGCTTCCGTAGGGATAGCTGTCTGAGGTGAGTGTGGATAGCACTCCCTTGCTCGTTGACTCCATCAGAGTTCGAGACAACTCTGCATCGTTGGGAAACGAATCTGTTTGACCCAAAGGCCCTGGCGCCTGTCCGCCACCGTGCTCCGTCTCGGTGTTCTCGTTCATGATGTGCGTTTATCCTTTTGGCGGGCTCGTGGAGGGGGACCATGTGCGTAACAATTTGTTGCCTTGCTGGTTCGACCAATGGGGAAGCAATGTTGGTCGACATCAGGCTAGTGACCCGCAGTGGGCGAGTCCGTCCTGCGCTCTTGGAGGGTTTTGTCTGAGGCAGACAAATAGCGCTTGCGGGGAAGAATTCCCTGCCAGGTCGGACTCGGCCCACATCTCGCCCCAGCACGATCAGGGCGAGGGATCTAACGATCCGCGGGTACGTTGACAGTATGTCTAACATTAAATGATAGGGAAACCAAACAAATACTCTATTTTGTTTCGATCAATTTGAAACAGGCCTGAAACTGCAGCTCAGAGGCTGTTTGGTGTGCATCGGGACGATTCGAAGGTCCTGGCGCCGGTGGAGCTTTCTGGGCGACAGAAAGCACGACGGGACGATTCTAAAGAACTTAGACGTTAGGGTTGTCAAATAGTATTAAGAACACCTATCATCTTGATGTTATCCCCCCTCTATCATCTTAATGGAGAAGCCACACATGAAACGTTCACCGATGCTTAAATCGCTTGGGCTGGTCTTCGCGTTCGCTCTAGTCGCCGCCTCATGTGGCGATGATGGGGCCTCAGTGCGCGAGGTCGGTTCAGATAGTTCGTCCAGCGGTTCCAGCTCAGGCAGTGGTTCCGGCTCAGCCAGCTCTTCGGCTCCGGCCAGCGCTTCGGGATCTTCCAGCAGTAGTGCGTCGTCTAGCGCTCCCTCTTCGGATGCCGAGGTGACTGACGACGCCAGTTCGGGAGACGGTGGTTACGACTACGCGTCGAATGTCGACAACCACCGACTGCTCGTACTCGATATGTGCGACATGAATGATCTCCTGGGCGCGGAGACGATTGACTTCGAAGCAGTTGCGGATATCTACAACAACGGCAGCAACGCTGAAAAGAGCGATGGATCTTTCCGAACACTCGGGGGATTTGCCTCTGCGGAAGGTAAGAAGCATGCCCACGACACCTACTACGGAACACCCGGCTCACTGAATGTGTTCATCACCTCTGCCCTCGAGGGCACCGGCATGTTTGCGGGCGAATCGGACGCCGTGCGCAAACAGGGCATCCAAAAGGGCATGCAAAACCAAGCCCTGGTCGCGTACGCCGTGCATGAGTTGAATTCAGCCCTCGTCAAAGCTGAGGACGGCGATTTTGAAGGTGCTGTGCACAACTGGGATGAAGGCTGGGCTTTCTACCATGGGGCAAACGGAGCATGCGGCCCCTACGGCACCGCCAACAAACGGGGTGGAAACTACGGGACATTGGGAGCAGACGGTGAGACCGCTACAGCTAACGAAGCAATCCTTGGAGCGATGATTGCCGGACGCGATGCGTTGCTTCGCGGTAATGCAGGTGGAGCAAAAAGCGCAGCCGCCCTGGTCAAGCGTGCCGTGGTGATCACTTATTCTCAGGCCGTGATGCGTTACGCATCCAAGGTTGCCTCGGATCTAGAGGCGGGAGACACAGCGAAAGCTCGAATACATCAAGCTGAGGGATACGCATTTTGGAGAGTCCTTGAGCCTGAAATTGGTGCGCTAGGTGAAGAATTCCAACCCACTTTGGACACCCTCAATAGCGCCTACCAACTGAACAATGACCCAGGAACTGGCGCATCTGTTAATGACATTCAGAACTCGCTTTACCCATTGTGGGCAATCTTGCAGATTGGCAGTGATGACATAGGAACACTCCAGTAACCATTTGGGTCGGATCGGTGGATTCGCCCAAGGGTGGAAGGGTTTCGGTTGTTGTCCTCATTGGCTGCAGTTCCTGATGAGGGCGACAGCTGGTTCCTTTGCACCAGACTGTGTTCGGAGATGGTGTTATTCCCGCATAGGCCGAGATTAGGAATCGAAGTTTTCCGTTGACACGACGTTAAAACCCAAACTCAACGCCGCCGGAATTTGATGACTATCAAAGGTCAGGTAGGTAAGAGGCCGGGGGAGCCTGTCCGCTGCAGCTAGATGTAGCGCATCTACCGTTTGTAACTGGAAGTTGGCTCCTATCTCAACTGACCGCGCCAAACACTGCTCGTCTAGGGGGATAACCGCAATACGGTCCCAATCCTCGCGAAACGTGGACCACAGGGCACGCTGCTCTGCGGGCCCCGAAGCAACTCGATGCAGACTGAGTTGAACCTCAGTGCGAGCCAAGGCAGAGGCGCACCAAACGAAGTCCCGCCCGAGGTGCTGATTCACAAGATCCTGACCAGGCTCGGAGAGATAGCGTTTCAAAAGAGCTGAAGTATCGAGAGCGATCGTCATCAACGGCCCCTAATTTCGCGCAACGCTCTATCACTGGAAAGCCCGGCAGGTAGCTCAAAGACCATTTCCTCAATTTTTCGGTCAGCTCTCCGCGGCGCAACTACTAGACCTGTCGCAATAAGGGCCTCAATGGAGTCTGGGTGCCCACCTGAGCCCACGGGCCCTAGTTGCGCCACTACTTGCCCGTCCACGGTTATGAAGACAGTATGCCCGGCAGCCGCGGTACGTAGATGACTTGCAAGGTTCGCCCGCAACTCTCTCGTGCCTACGTGAATTGCTGCTGATGAGCTCATTCGACGGCCCAACCTCTCCAACTAAGAGAAAATGTGTACACCAGTGTACACATTTGGATTGGCGCGCTGAACTTCCACGAGCTAAAACGTGGTCCTCCCGACGACCCTACGAAGAGGTAGCCACCGTGAACTTTGCCTTCACCGAGGAACAAGAAGAACTCCGGAGCTTCATTCGCTCGTTTATGGAAGATAAATCTGCCGAAGCGACCGTCCGAGAATTAATGGACACCGACGATGGATACGATCCCGCTGTCTGGAGCCAGATGGCCGAGCAACTGGGACTTCAAAGCATGATCATCCCAGAAGAATACGGCGGCCAAGGCTTTGGCTACGTCGAACTAGGCATCGCCCTTGAGGAGATGGGACGCAGTCTCCTCTGCGCGCCCTTCTTCAGCACAGTGGTGCTTGCAGGCAACGCCATCATCCACTCAGGCAACGAAGACGCTAAGGCAGCGTTGCTACCAGGCATCGCTGATGGGAGCACTATCGCAACCTTGGCCCTAGCTGAAGCGAACGGTCGATGGGACGCAGAAGGCATCACCGTTGAAGCAACTGGTACTGGCGACGGAGCGACCATCACGGGCGAAAAGATGTTCGTGACAGACGGAGGAACGGCAAACCTCTTTGTGGTGGCCGCGCGAGCCGAGAGCGGAATTCACCTGTACACCGTTGATGGTGACGCAACCGGTCTCAGCCGCGAAAACCTTTCGACAATGGACCAAACCCGAAAACAAGCACGAATTACCTTCGAGGGAACCCCGGCCAGCCACTTGTGTGACACCAACGATTTCGAGTACGTCTCTCAAATACTGGATCTGGCAGCTGTAGCCCTGGCCAACGAACAGGTAGGTGGCGCCCAGTTCGTCATGGACATGGCGGTCCAATACGCCAAAGATCGAGTCCAGTTTGGTCGACCCATCGGCTCCTTCCAGGCCATAAAACACAAATGTGCTGACATGTTGCTCGAGGTTGAATCTGCCAAATCTGCCGCATATTACGGAGCCTGGTGCGCCTCAGAGATGAATGAAGAACTCGCTTCGGTGGCTTCGTTAGCTAAGGCATATTGCTCTGAGGCATATTTCCATTGCGCGGCTGAAAACATTCAAATTCACGGCGGAATCGGTTTCACATGGGAACACCCGGCTCACCTTTATTTCAAACGTGCAAAGAGCTCTGAACTGATGTTTGGTGACCCCGCCTACCATCGCGAATTGCTTGCTCAGAGAATCGGACTCTAGATCCCACCTTCGAATCTGAAGGCACTCTCCAAACCAAATGCTTGCCCTGATCGTTGCTTCTTCGTTGGTGATTGGTTTCGTCGTCGCAGCCGGCACGATCGGCCGAGAATCGCGCCGACTCAGCCTTCAACCACGTCAGCCTGTATGGCGATTGGAAGAAGCAGCAGTCTTCGTCGAACACGAATTACCGTTCGATATTGCTGCGAAGATCGACGGCGACACCCTCAGGGAACTTCTTCGAGTTCACCTCAACCAGCTGCAATTCAAGTCCGATCCAGGCAACGTCGACGAAATAGCCGAAGAATCAACATCAATTCAACGTGTTTATCGGGAAGCCTTATCGCAGAAGATAGAGATCACTCGACCAACCATTGACGCGGTCGTCAACGCCCATTTTCGATACCTCAACCTCATTGGAGCCCTGGGCGCGGCATCAAGCCCAGAGTAAGGCAAGATGGTTGCTATGGAACCACCCAAAGAACTAGAAGGTCATCGTTTCGTGGGTGATAAACGAATCCAACGAGTCCATGATCTTGATTCGTGCACCCACGAAGATGCTATTGACGGGATCTGCACCTCTCAGTCCTATGCCACCTTCGGCCCCGACGAGCTCCGTGAGGCCCGAAACCGTGGGTACAAACCAGCGGCCTGCTGCTCCTGAGTACCAGAGGGCTTAGTCTTGGCGGTCACCATTGCAGAAACCACTATTGAAGGGGAGCCTGCTCTTGACGCGTTCCTTGTGCGCCCCGAACGCGATATCACCGATGCTCCTGCCATGGTCTTGTGCCACGGATTTCCTTCGATACAACGGCCAGGGGTTCCCAGTCGTTCCTATGAGCAATTTGCCGAACGAGTTGCCGAAGAACAAGGGTGGGCGGTTCTGGCCGTCAGCCTGCGCGGATGTGGACAGTCGACAGGCCAATTCTCAATGGTCGGGTGGCTCGAAGACGTTGCTCGATCAATCGAACGGTTGAGAGAAGAAGGGTCACAACGAATATGGCTCGTCGGGTCGACTACCGGCGGGTCGTTAGCCATCATGGCCGCAGCACGGGATCCGGAAATTTGTGGCGTCGCGGTGATGGCTCCGCGCGCCGACTTCGATGATTGGGCGACAGATCCGCGTCGCTTCATACAACACTGCCGCAATGTGGGAGTTGTTGACCACGATGACTATCCAGATTCGTTGAACCAATGGGCTAAGCAACTTCGACAGCATCGTGCCATTGATTCAGTCCCACAGCTTGGGTCTCGCCCTCTCCTCATATTGCACGGCACAAACGATCGCCAAGTCCCACAAGACGACGCTCGACTACTCGCAGCGCAGCATCCTTCACCTGAGCTTCGGCTCATCACCGGGGCCGACCACAGGATCCGCCATGACCCTCGCGCCGTTGCAGTCCTAATGGGATGGCTCGAGCGTCAAGGGGCCGAAATCACTAGCTAACTAGCAGCATCTCGTCTCGCGATGATCATGGTCGGTACGGTTCGCATAGCGACATTGTCGTCCTGATTAATCATCTCGTTGCTGGCCTCGATAAGACCTATATCTGGTCGGGAACGGCTTACCCGTTTGCTCAAGACCTCGACCCTGAGGGTGAGGGTGTCGCCCGCGCGAACCGGCGAAGGCCAAGTGACCTCTGAAATTCCAACGGAACCCTGGCTCGCTTCACCCAAAAAGCCTTCAGCAAGCAACCTCATCATCAAAGAACCTGTGTGCCAACCTGACGCAATCAGGCTGCCATAGATGGTGTCGGCTGCTGCTGCGGCGTCGATATGAAAGCGCTGAGGGTCGAAACGGGTTGAAAAATCAAGCATCTCCTCTGCATCCATTCTGACGCTGCCAAGCGTGAACGACTCTCCGACCGAGAAGTCCTCGTACCAACGGTCTTTACAGGGAATGTTGGAGCTCATGGGGTGCTTTTTGCTGCCTTTCTTATTGCTCTTAGCTGAGACAACGCCTCAGGAGAGTCGAGATCTGCCACGGAGTGAAAGCCAGCAGTCGCATAGTGACCGCTGATTCCCTCCCAACCCTTCGGGGTAACCCCAAACCGTTTGGCAAGGAGCGCAACGAAAATTTTGACCTTTTTATCGCCAAACCCAGGGAGTTCCAAAAGCCGGCGCCGGAGACACTTAGCGTCAGGGAGGTCACTCCAAATAGCCGACGCATCACCGTTGTAATGATCAGCTACGTAGCTGCACAATTGTTGGGTTCGTTGCGCCATCGATTTAGGAAAGCGATGCAACGCAGGCTTTTCGCTAAAAATTTCGATCAAAGTGTCTGAGGCCATACACGCTAAATCACTTGCCTCCAAAGACCGACCAAGTCGCTGTTGCAGTCGAAAGGGGGACAGGAAGGCTCGTTCGATCGGAAATTGCTGATCGAGAATCATTCCGACGAGCAGAGCCAATGGGTTGTTATTAAGTAGCGCGTCGGCAGCGTCGTCACCTGTGAAGTTGAGAGGAGTAAGCATGGGTGTCGAGTTCTCAGTAGACCCCGGTCGACCAAGGGTCCGTTATTTCGGTGGCAAGTCCATGATGCCGAATCGCATCCGTTACCACCGAGCGTTCACAGTGACCCAAGGCCGCGAGTCTTGCTAACACGCACACAACGATGTGCTCTGCCGTGACCTCAAAGTGTTCCCTGAGACGCTCTCTGGTGTCGCTTCGCCCAAAGCCGTCGGTACCTAAGGACGCGTAGTCACGTCCAACCCATCGCGAAATTTGATCCGGAACTGATCTCATGAAATCGGTTACAGCCACCACCGGCCCCGTTCCTCCACCGAGTTGGCTTGTCACAAAAGGGACCCGAACCGAATCCTCTGGGTGTAACAAATTTTGACGCTCAACCGACAAGGCCTCGTCTCTCAGGGCTTTGAATGAGGTCGCGCTCCACAAATCAGCACCCACACCATGATTTTCGGCCAGCAGAGCCACAGCCGATCGTGCCGCAGCCTGCGCAGGACCAGAAAAAATAATCGTCGCGTCGGCAGAATGATCGGAAGGAGCATCCGCAAATCTGTACAAACCGGCAAGAAGAGCACCACGATCAAGATCTGACGGAGCCGCTGGCTGGAGATAATTTTCGTTGTACACCGCGAGGTAATAAAAAATGTCCTCATTGTCGACGAACATTCGCTTCAGACCGTCTTCAACAATCACTCCTAATTCGTAAGCGAATGCGGGGTCGTAGGCCTGACACGGCGGTACCGCAGAAGCCAGTAATAGCGAATGCCCGTCCTGGTGCTGAAGACCTTCGCCCATCAGAGTTGTACGCCCTGCTGTAGCTCCGACCAAAAACCCGCGCCCTCTCATATCCGCCAAAGACCAGATTGCATCCCCGACTCGCTGAAACCCGAACATCGAATAGAAGGTGTAGAACGGCACCATCGGAACACCTCGCGTCGCGTAGGACGTCGCGGCCGCGGTGAAACTTGCCAAAGCACCGGCTTCGGTAATTCCCTCTTCGAGTAGCTGCCCATCTTGCCGCTCGCTATAAGAAAGAAGAAGGTCGTGGTCAACGGGCTCATACAGTTGACCCTGACTTGCATATATACCAATCTCCCGGAAAAGTGAATCCATTCCAAAGGTTCGAGCTTCATCGGGAATAATGGGCACCACCCGTTCACCAAAACCCTCTTCTCTGGTCAAAGCCCTGAGCAATCGGGTAAAAGCCATCGTGGTTGAAACCTGTTGGCTGCCCGAACCAGCGCCCATTTCTTCAAACGGTTTACTACTCGGTAAAGGCAGAG
Organism: Acidimicrobiales bacterium; assembly: GCA_014239555.1. Taxonomy (GTDB): domain Bacteria; phylum Actinomycetota; class Acidimicrobiia; order Acidimicrobiales; family Poriferisodalaceae; genus UBA2110. Next base: position 37,271 of record JAAZYR010000002.1, on the reverse strand, counting down.
GTTTTCGGCGCCACGAACCATCGCGAGAAGGTAATGGCCCTCCTAGTTCTCGACGCCGCGCCAGTAAGTATTCCAGCTCGTCGGAACCCTCAGCCGGTCGGTAATACGGAGGACGATCGATGTCAAAGTCCTCAGGAATTTCCGATTCAAGATGCAATCTGGTTCGGATTATTGACAACTGCTCCCGCGACAGTTTCTTAATCTGGTGAGTTGCGTTCCTAGCCTCTAAATCCGGACCCAAAGTCCAGCCCTTGACCGTCTTGGTCAGTATGACGGTAGGACTACCCTCGTGCTCGGCAGCGGCATGGTACGCCGCGTACAGCTTCTTATAGTCGTGACCGCCTCTGGGTAACTGCTCTAGATCTTCATCCGAGAGATCTTCGACCATTTGTCGCAATCGCGGGTCAGGTCCGAAGAAATGTTCCCGGATATAAGCCCCGCTTTCAACGGAATATCGCTGGTACTCGCCATCCACGGTTTCGAGCATCTTGTTCGCGAGTACCCCATCAACATCTTGAGCGAGAAGTTCATCCCAACGCCCTCCCCAGATCACCTTGATGACGTTCCAACCCGAACCACGAAAATTCGCTTCCAGCTCTTGAATGATTTTTCCGTTACCTCGAACCGGACCGTCCAGACGCTGGAGATTGCAATTGACAACAAAAATCAAATTATCGAGACGTTCTCGGGCCGCAAGGTGCAATGCTCCGAGGGTCTCAGGTTCGTCAGTTTCTCCATCACCCACGAACGCCCAAATCTTAGATTCAGACGTGTCGTCGACCCGTCGGTGATGTAGGTACCGATTGAAGCGCGCATGGTAAATCGCAGAGATAGGGCCTAAACCCATCGACACGGTCGGATACTCCCAGAAACTGGGCATGAGTCTCGGATGGGGGTACGACGACAACCCCGATCTACCAATCTCACGTCGAAAATGATCAAGATCGTCATCGTTTAACCGACCGTCGAGATACGCCCTCGCGTATATGCCCGGCGCAGCATGTCCTTGAATATAGATATGGTCACCGGGCTTCCCGTCGTCCTTCCCTCGCCAAAAATGGTTAAAACCGACGTCGTACAGTGCCGCAGAACTTGCGAACGTGCTCAGATGACCGCCTATGCCATCCGCCCACGTGTTGGCATGGGTGACCATCGCGACCGCGTTCCAGCGAATAAATGCCCGCAGACGCCGCTCGATGTATTCGTCGCCTGGAAACCAAGGCTCATCATCGGGAGCGATCGTGTTGATATAAGGAGATGAGACTGTCGCCGGAAAGTCGACCTGTAACTGTCGTGCCGCGGTCATTAGGCGTCTAATGAGAAAGCGTGCCCGATTCTTGCCCCGTTCTTCAACCACCGCTGCGAACGATTGCACCCACTCGTCTGTCTCTTCGGGATCGACGTCGGGCGTCTGCTCGTTGAAACCGTCGAACAACATGCATCTATCCTCGCACCCAAAGAGCATGCTTTGTTCAATCAACACGTTTTGGGCACGTCAGTGGACTAGGAAGTACAGCAATGGTGACAGACGTATTTACTGATGGGGCGTGCTTGGGTAACCCAGGCCCCGGCGGGTGGGCATTTGTCGTAGACCAGGGAATGTGGTTATCAGGGTTCGAACCGCACACCACGAACCAGCGAATGGAACTCACCGCCGCTAGCGCGGCCGTACAGACGCTGGAAGGCCCATTGCGCGTCCACAGCGACTCGACTTATGTCGTTAATTGCTTTGTCCAAGAGTGGTGGAAAGGGTGGCACAGAAGAGATTGGAAAAACTCAAAGAAGGAACCCGTCGCGAATCGCGATTTGTGGGAACCATTCATTGAGTTAGTGAATGCCCGAGCCGACGTCGAATTTCTCTGGGTGAAAGGACACTCGGGTCACCGCCTAAATGACGCCGCGGATCAACTCGCCACGACGGCAGCAGCCCGACAAGAAAATCAATCGGGGGGCATCTTTACCGACGCGATCGTCAGAGGGCTTGATGGGGATGACCCCTCAACCCCCTCGGCTAACGCGAACCAACCCAATGACACTGTTCACACCATTGCCGTCTTTGGCCACCGACCACCCGAACTGGGTGGATATGGAGAAAACTCAACCACCATGTCCGTGCGTCGCCGCCTAATAGAACTGCTACGGGCCAAACTAGAGATGCACCCAGACCTTCAGGTGATCACAGGTCTGGGACTTGGTGTCGAGTTGCTCGCCGCCGAAGCCGCTGCTGCTGCCGCCGTTCCCTATGTTGTGGTTCTCGCGTTTGAAGGCATGGAGCAACGGTGGCCCGAAGCAACCCAAAGACGGTTTAGCGAGTTGCTAGCAGGAGCGCGATCAGTTATCACCGCCAACGCTGAAGTACCAAAAACCAGTTCGCAGTTTGCGAGGGCGATGGGTCGACGCGACGACACCATCATGACGTACACCACTGAAGCGGTACTCGTCCGGCACGCGGACGACCGCACACTTGGTGACCTACAACGAAAACTCGAAAGAAACCTTGAAGAGGATGTCTGGGTGATGAACCCAGAGTGAGTTCGCTTACTTACTTCGTAACTCGTCCGCGAACCGAACCCAGATCGTGGTTTGTAACGACACAAAGCACTTTGCGATCGTCGTCCCACGATTGTTCGCTAGGTGCATACCCCGTTATCGCTACATGCACCGGGTCGAAAGCGTGACCGGTGGCACTGCGAAACCGGTCAACGCACCCTTTCTCAGCGACCTGAGCGACGGCGCGGCTCCCGGGCCAATGGGTGGACGCCAACTCCCAAATCGAAAAAACTTCAGCATTGTGGGCATCCTCACACGGAACAGCATCGACGACCTCGATTTCATCAGTACCCAGAATGAAGCAATCTCCAGGCATCAATCGAAGCACGCCAACCTCGCCGCCGATCGTTATGCGCCCCGACGAATCGCGAACCGACTGATCATCTAACGAAGCGGATCGATCAGCTGTGCAGCCAGCAACCCCTAGCAGGACGCACAACGCCGTCGCCGTAAATTTCACTCGGATGTCGACTCGGCTAGCTCCGCGAGGCGATCTAACGTTTGCTCCATATTGCTGCGGTGGCGACGCGGATACCCAAGTATCTGTATTGCAATAGGCAAACGCGACGTGGACCAGTCAAATGTTTCGGTGACGAGCGTCTGCTCGCCTTCCACCTTCAACTCGTACCTCCACCTGTGGCCAGCCAAATTGGCCCAAGCGATTAAACGACCTTCGTCAAACTCATACACTCGATTCTTAACGCGATACGGGATCCCGAATCGCATCTTCATTGCGAATGTACTGCCAAGCGCTAAACGACCTTGCGTGCCTATATGGCCTTGCACCGTCCCCGACCCGTCAATCGCCGCATGCCTTGAAGGGTCCGCCAAAATATCGAAAATGACAGATGCCTCAGCTGAAACGAAACGTTCGCAACTCACAGCGCGGAAAGCCATCGTCAGAACCTAGCTGGCTGATCATTGTGCATTGTCACGCATCCGGTTTGAGCAATTTCGCGGGTATCGGGCCCCGTCCACGCTCAATGCCTCCCTTAAGATCGAAAAAAATCCAAGCTGGCTGCGCAGTAACGCCGTAATAATTCCAAAGACTTCCGTCGACGTCTTCGATCTGGGGAATGTGGCTGAGCTCGTGACGCTCAACAAACAACTCGTACGCCTTGCGAACGTCACGCCCAGGCATGCCGACGATCACGATGTCAGTGTCAACTGTTAAAGCGGCGACCGCCGCTGCTTCCCTGTTACAAGTCCCTCACCACGGCGCCCAGAACCACAAAAGAACTTCTTCTCCCGCCAGTGATGTCGGGTCAAACATTGCCCCGTTAAGAGTCGGACGCTCAAGCACCGCTAACTCGACAGGCGCCGTGCTTTTGGCCGGTTGGTCTGAAGCAGAGTCGCTCTCAAGAATTACATCTGGCTGCTTTAGCACCGACACATTTAGTCCATTAAGACCATCCGACCCACGATCGCTTGAACAGCTGCCCAACACCAAGATTGATAGGCACAGCGCCGTACCGCGAAAGAGTGCTCTCACGCAGCAAAGGCTATGTGTCAAAAGCTGTCAGACCGCTAGATTCAGCAGATGTGAGTACCAGAGCTTTGATTATCGCATCCCTAATCACGGGCCTCATCATCCTCCTCGCGTTCGCGACGCAGGTCCTGATCTCGGTGTAAGCCGTTATAAGGCGCAACTCACAAATCACGACAAGCCGACCGTCGCCTGCGGATACGATTGGACTCAGAATGAGTTCAAACCAATTCGACCTAGTCGTTGTGGGCGGCGGACCTGCCGGATATGCGGCGGCATTAGCCGCGTCATCGTCGGGCCTGAATGTTGGCCTAGTTGAGCGAGACCTTTTGGGCGGAACTTGTTTGCATCGCGGGTGCATACCGGCCAAGGAACTGCTGGAAACGGCAACCGTGCATCGCACCGTTATGGGGGCGGCAGAATTCGGCGTCGTCACATCGACGCCAACCATCGACTTCTCTGCAACCCAAAACCGGAAACGAGCGGTCGTCGACCGCCTCTTCAACGGAGTGAACCAACTCCTACAAAACAAGCAAGTGACGGTCTTCTCAGGAACAGGGCGCCTAGAAACTGGGCGAACAGTGGCGGTGCAACACAACGACGGAACCGAACAAACACTGACTAGTGAATCGGTCATTCTTGCCGCGGGTTCCGTACCGCGAACAATTCCGGGTTTTGAAATCGATGGCGAGATGGTTTTGACCTCGGATGAAGTCCTAGAACTGCAAGCGCTACCAGGTCGCGCGGCCATAATCGGGGGAGGAGCAATCGGATGTGAGTTCGCCTCGATGCTTGCCGACCTTGGAACTGAAATAACCATTCTGGAATCAATGAATCAGCTGATTCCCGGTGCTGACAACGACATCGCCAAGGCATTGAAACGTTCTTTCAATAAGAGAGGAATCACATCAATCACCGGCAGTTCAGTTACCGGGCATTCTCCCCACCCCAACGGGACCATGGTCCACCTCGCTGATGGGACCGACGTAGATGTCGAAATGGTGATCGTGTGCGTGGGCAGGAGACCCTACGCCGATCACCTTGGCCTCGAAGGCACCCCAATAGAGGTTGATGAAAACGGATTTGTGGTGGTCGACGAGCTGTGTCGGACAGCGGAAGAGCATGTTTATGCAGTTGGGGACCTAATTGCTACACCCCAACTAGCGCACGTCGCATTCGCTGAAGCGATGCTCGCGGTTCGCTCCATAGCGGGAGAAAACCCACCACCGATCGATTACCTCAAAGTCCCGTGGGCCATTTATTGTCACCCTGAAGTTGCTTTCGCTGGAATGACCGAAGAACAAGCACAACTGGCTGGCCATGACGTAGCGGTAGCAAAGCATCGCTTTGCTGGAAACCCGCGGGCGATGATCGTCAACGAAACAGACGGAATCGTCAAAGTTATCGCAGAGCGGCGCCCCGATGGCAGCTCGGGACAACTCCTAGGAGTCCACCTCATCGGCCCCTGGGCGACTGAACAACTGAGCCAGGGCTACCTAGCTGTCAACTGGGAGGCAACCATCGAGGAAATCGCTGAGTTCATTCAGCCTCACCCGACTCTGTCAGAACTATTCGGCGAAGCCGTCCTCGACCTCGCCGGTCGAGCGCTCCACAGCTAGAACCATGGCCCTCATCGACGTCGAGCTTCCGCAACTGGGCGAAACAGTAGAAGAAGGCACGCTCACCCGCTGGTTCAAACAAGTCGGTGACTCCGTCACCGTCGACGAATTGCTCTACGAAGTGTCAACCGAAAAAGTTGACGCCGAAGTTCCATCACCGGTTACCGGCACAATCGTCGAACTCAAAGTCACAGAAGGCGAAACAATCGCTGTGGGGACTGTCTTGGCGGTCGTCGAAGGGGAGTTCGCAAGCAGTACCACCGAAGTCGAAACACCAGACTCGAACGATTCCGTTGACTCGCAACAGCTAACTCCACCGAGACCCAACTCCCACCGAACCGCACCCGGGTCAAACCAGAGTCCGAAACGAAGTGAAATCCAAAATGAGACCAGTGACACCCGGCTTCTATCACCAGTAGTCCGGCGCCTAATAAGAAAACACGGGCTTGACACAGCGCGCATCCAGGGCACAGGCCAGGGCGGTCGCATTACCAGAAACGACGTACTCAACATTATCGACGAACGTCACCGCGACGAGTCGGCAGCGCCCGACCCCCAACCAAACCACGAAAGTGCGTCGCGGACATCCAGAGAATCACGCTACGTAGCTTTCAACAGCATCCGACGTGCCACCGCAGACCACATGACACGTTCCGCCCATTCCTCACCCCACGCACTGACGGTCATGGAAGTGGACTACGAGAATGTCGAGAAAGTGAGATCTGAACATCGCGAAAGCTGGCGAACCGAACATGGCTTCAGCCTCACCTATCTGCCCTTCATCATGCGAGCGGTGGTTGAAGCGCTTGAAGAGTGGCCTTACCTCAATGCCTCAGTTGAAGATGAAGGGTTAAGAGTCCACGGCGACATCAACGTAGGGGTAGCAGTGGATCTTGACTACGAGGGATTAATTGTCCCCGTCGTCCGTCAAGCCGATGGGCTCCGGCTCGAGGCACTGGCGCTAGCCGTGAACAATCTGGCCTTAGGTGCACGAAACCGGCGACTCAGTTTGGATGACATCAGCGGGGGTACGTTCACCATCTCCAACAACGGAGCCTTCGGCACCTACACAACTGCCGCAATCATCAATCAACCTCAGGTAGCGGTACTTTCGACCGACGGCGTAGCCCGACGCCCCGTCGTGATCGCCGACCGATTCGGCAACGAAAGCATCGCTGTCCACTCCGTAGGTCATTTAGCGATGGCATGGGACCACAGGGCCTTCGACGGAAGTTACGCGGCAGGGTTTCTCTCCACCATTAAGCGCGCCATCGAAACTCGAGATTGGGAAGTAGAGCTCTAGATGCTTGGAGTGCGATGGCTCGGGAGAGTCGCCTATCAAGAAGCGATTGACCTCCAACGACACCTCTTCACCAACAGTTCTGATGATCACCTGCTGCTTGTAGAACACGAGCATGTATTCACTGGCGGTCCCAACGCCAATTTGTCAAACCTTTTGATCGAACCAAATGTGGTGGGAGCGAGCTATGAATCGGTAGACCGCGGAGGCGACATCACTTACCACGGTCCCGGTCAACTCACTGGCTACCCCATCCTTTCCTTGCCCGGGCGGCGAGGTGGTGGCCTAGCAGAGACCAAAGCCTACGTTTCAAAGGTTGAAGCCGTCCTGATTGACGCCCTGACAGATCTAGGTCTACCTAACTGCGGCCGGGTAGCTGGTTACCCAGGGGTGTGGGTTGAGCCCAAGAGTTCGTCTCGACGAAAGATCGCAGCGATTGGGGTCCGACTCAGTCGAGGACGCACCATGCACGGCTTCGCCCTAAACGTTGCCACGGACCTTTCGTGGTTCGATCGAATCATCCCATGTGGGATAAATGATTTCGGAGTGACAAGCCTGCGAGATCAAGGACTCGAAACGTCCATGGAAATGGTGGTGGAAGCTGTAAAGCGAAGAGCAATCGAAGTGTGGGGCGAGAACGGATACAACGAAGCGGGCGTGATCTTTCGTAATCCGAAAACTGATCCGCGACCGTTCAGCAGCGCGGACCAACAATCGAAGATAGCGACTGAAGGCCTACCGGTTGTTCTAAGAAATCGGAAAACTACTGAACGTCGACAACAACGACTCAGCGATGCAGGCGTAGCTGAAGGACTCTCGATCACTGAGCGAAAGCCCAACTGGATGAGAGCACAAATCGACTTGAATGACGGATACCGTCGAGTGCGCTCAACCTTGCATCCCATGAACCTGACGACAGTTTGTGAAGAAGCGGGCTGCCCCAACATCTACGAATGTTGGGGCGAAGGCACAGCTACCTTCATGATCAACGGCAAGAGATGCACGCGTGCATGCGGGTTCTGTTTAGTTGACACTCGCAAACCCGAACCCCGTGATCATGATGAACCCCGTCGCGTCGCAGAAGCCGTAGCAACGATGGGGCTCTCCCATGTTGTGATTACCGCAGTGGCTCGTGACGATCTCGACGACGGAGGGTCCCTCGGGTTTATAGAAACCGTAAATGTTATTAGATCACGCGTACCTGGAGTCACTATCGAAACCCTCATTCCTGATTTTGCGGGACAGAAAATGTCCCTTGAAGCGCTGTTGAGTGCGGGACCAGATGTGGTCAACCACAACCTCGAGACTGTGGCCCGATTGCAACGAGCTGTGCGCCCCAACGCCGGATATGCACGAAGTCTGACGGTCCTTGCTCGAGCTAAAGCTCATGGGTCCGTCACCAAATCGGGTCTAATCGTCGGCCTCGGTGAAAATGATGACGAACTGACAGTTGCTCTTGCGGACCTCGCTTCGGTGGGCGTTGACATAGTGACCATCGGCCAATACCTCAGACCCACTAGCGCGCACCTTCCTGTGCACAGGTGGGTCGAGCCGGAAACTTTCAAAATGTGGGCTGACAAGGCCCGAGAAATGGGTATTCGACACGTAGAAGCCGGTCCGCTTACACGTTCGAGCCACAAGGCAGCCGCAGCTGTTCGGGAGCTGTTGGGAACTCCATAACTTTGGTACCACCGTCGATACACTGCGAAGAATGGCAGCAGGTCCAAAGCTTGACGCCGCAACGGTATTGCTGCAATGGGCGACTGGCGGTCTCCTGTTCTGTTGGATCACCACCCGCAGACGCGAAGTCGGTCTGGGGTATGGCTGGCTTTTAAGGGCAAGTTACCTAGCCATTGCCGCTCTCGCCGCCTTCGTCGGATACCGCTGGGCAACGGAACCCATCCGCGATGCGGCATCGATTGGTGTTTCCGCCGCAGCTGCTGTTGCGTTACTTCTTTCGGTTGTTCAACGACACGTCGGGGTAACGGGACAACAATCAGAGCAGTACGAATCGACTCAAACAATCGGCGATCGAACGGGTATCGAACGTCACCTGAGTTCTAGCGACTCCGAAGATAAAGAATTTGATCCTCGATGGGACCTCGCCGCTCCAGTCATCGGGTTAGTCGGCCTCGTCGCGGCTGGTGTAGGTAACGGAGGTAACCAGCTACTCGAGACGGCACGAATTCTCGTTGGCGCAGCCTTTCTGGGATCGGTGACCGACGCAATGCTATTGGGACACTGGTATTTGGTGCAGCCGGGGCTGCGGCGAGAACCCCTGGTCGAACAAGTGTCGTGGTTGGGAAGAATATGGGTCCTAGAGGTGGGTCTCCTACTTTTCCCAACAGGCATGTGGTCAGTCCTATCTGGCGCAATAGATGACGGGTACGGAGGGATGCTTGGGTGGTTCTGGGCCGCGTGTGCTGTCACGACCATCGCCTTAGTCTTCGTTACGCGCGCCGCCCTGCGTGAACGTCAATATGCAGCAGTTATGGCAGCGACCGGACTTCTGTATCTAGCGATCCTGACAGCGTTCGGAACAGATGTCGTTGCCCGACTGGTTTTAGCAACCTAAGCGACCGCTCACATTGCGTGAATAGAAATCAGCAACGCGTTCACTGAGGCGACTAACGCCCCTTCCAACTAGGCGCCCTCTTCTCGCGAAATGCCTCAACGCCCTCAAGCGCATCCTCACTCGTTCCGACGATTCTTCGGATACTTTCGCCCATTCGGACTGCTTCGTTCCAACCCATTCGCTGTGAGCGAGTGGCGACCTCTTTCACAGCCCGCACCGCTAATGGCGCCCCCTGACAGAGGCGTTCAGCTAGCGCGTACGCCTCATCGAGAAGTTCATCATGAGGCACTACCCTCCATGCCAACCCAATATCAGCTGCCCGATGCGCGTCAATGTTGTCTCCGGTAAGCAAGATCTCCATCGCATCGGCCCACGCCACCTTCGAGGGAATCCGCATCGACCCAACAATGGTCGGCACTCCGACCTTTACCTCAGGCATGCCAAACACCGCCCGGTCTGAAGCTAAAAGAAAATCAGTCGCAATAGCTCCGGTTAAGCCATAGCCGATGCAAGCACCGTTAACTGCGGCGATGGTCGGTTTCCAAAGCTCCAAACCGCTCTCGAAGCTGTTAATTGTGGGAATTTCAAAATAACTCCCCGACCAGGTACCTGCCGAGTTGCCTTGACCGGGTCGTAAATCAGCGCCTGCGCAGAAAGCTCTCCCAGCGCCAGTCAAAACGGCCACCCATGCCTCAGGATCGTTATAAAACTCCAACCATGCCGCGTTCAAACATTCCCGCATTGCACCGTTGATCGCGTTGAGAGATTCTGGACGGTTATAGGTAATCGTCGCTATATGGCCGTTTAATTTGTAGGTAGCTTCGTCGCTCATAAGTCCTGTCTTGCGTCTGACGTCAAAAAAATATTGGTGATGATTAATCACCCGCCCTCGTGTCTAGTCCATTCGTCCACCACAATGGGGAAGTGAGACTGGTCATCCAGATCCCTTGTTTCAACGAAGCGGTGGCATTGCCTGAGACACTGGCCGATCTACCGCGGACTGTTCCTGGGTTCAAGGAAGTCCTCTGGCTAGTCGTCGACGATGGTTCGACTGACGGGACCGCAGAAATAGCGAAAGCTCACGGTGCTGACGTCGTTGTCAAACTCACGCAAAATAAGGGTCTCGCAGTAGCGTTCCAGGCAGGCCTTGACGCCTCTCTGCAGCTTGGAGCCGATGTCATCGTCAACACTGATGCGGACAACCAGTATTCGGCGGAGGACATTCCACGTCTAGTTGAGCCCATCACCCAAGGAAACGCAGACCTGGTCATTGGAACCCGCGATATTGCCAACCACAGCGAGTTCTCGTTTCTAAAAAAATGTTTACAACGACTCGGATCTTGGGTTGTCCGACAAGCCTCAGCGACTGATGTTTCTGACGTCACTTCGGGGTTTCGTGCGTACAGCAGAGAAGCGGCACTTCAAGCCAACGTGGTTTCCCAATTTACTTACACTCTTGAAACCCTGATCCAAGCCGGACGCTCCGACCTGGCAGTCGCGGACGTACCCATTACAGTCAACCCAACAACGCGGCCTTCACGGCTCTTCAACTCGAAGCGCCAATATGTCCGAAGGTCCGCCGGAACAATCTCGCGGGTATACGCAATGCACCAACCTCTACGAGTCTTCAATGTCCCCGCCGCGTTATTCGGGATAGCCGGGTTAGTGCTCTTCGGGCGCTTCGCATGGTTTTACCTTCGAAGCGGCGGAGAGGGCCATATTCAGTCGCTCATCGTCGGAGCCGTCTGCTTGTTAATGGCGATGCAAATGTTGATGTTGGGGGTTCTGGCGGATCTCTTGAGATCTAACCGAGTGATAGGTGAGCGAGTCCTGCAGCGCGTTCGGAACATCGAACTCACCATCGCCCCTCACACAAACCCAGACGCCGAACTACTTGACGAGAATTGATCTTTTAAACGACTGCGGCGAGCTCCCCACACTAAGAACAGAAGAATCAATAGCGATATAGCGGACACCGAAACGCCAGCTCTCAAACCAGAAGGCTCATACACCAGCTCAACAACACTTGAGCCCTCAGGAACCGCCACCGCCACTAACGCATGATCTGCGTGGATCAGCCTGCCGGCCACATCATTCACCGTTACAGTCCAATCGCTTTGGATAGCGTCAGCTACCACCAGCCAACCCGGTCCGGTGCTGGTCAGGGAAACACTGACACTGTCGAGTCGGTCATCCACCTTGTGGATGACCGCTGTGGCGCCTTCAGGATCAGTCACATGGTTGGACTGGTCTGAGAGGACCACTACCTCAGAAGGTAGTGGCGTCTGCAAAATAGCTATTCGTTCAGCTTGATCGCGAACAACCACTTCGAATGAGGCGAACCTAATTCGTTGCACAGCATCGAGGTTCTCCCAAATAGCCACGTCATCGGCATAGGCCAAACGCAAACCGTCGTCAGAAGGTGCCATTCCATTTAGCACGGGCGCGCCAGAGTGATCTGTCCGCAACGCCATGATTCCATCGTCGCCATCGAGACGTATACGAACCAATGCTTCACCCCCAACAGGTAAATCCTCCGCAGCAACAGGAATCCAATGGCGGCCGGCCGGTAAAAAGCCACGTACGTGTCGACGACCGACTCGAACCAATTCATCAGATCCCACGATCTCGACTCTGAGTCGTGCTGCGAGATCGGTCGTGGCGAGATCTTCCGCTATTTCGATCTCAATCCCTCGAATAGGTTGCGACTTCACGGTCGCCACGAGAGGATCTCCAGGATGAGATCGCGTTGTGGCATTTCCCTGGGAAAGTTCAACGGGAGATCCCGGCAGTGGAAAATCGACTTGAGTTACGAGCCATCTAACCGCCATTCGATCCAAAATCGTTGACCTCAAGCGGCTTACATCGAGAAATTCCAGAAAAGAAAATGTGTAGGAACGATTGAGAGCTTCTGGGTCGACTGCAATCAACAAATCCCGCCAGGTGGGTTGATGGAAGACGTGGCCGGTCACCGTTCGAATCCCGTAATGAGTCGTCGTGCCCGCGTAGAGCGCCAGATCGTGAGTAGCGACTCGGTCTCCAACGGCCTCAGTCGCAAGAAAATCGTGTGCAGGTGTCTGCGGATAATGACGTTCAGGTACTTCGTTAGGCCAAAACGGTGAAACGAAAAGAAGTATTTCAATTGCAGCCACGCCCGCTACGACAACAGGTAGAAAATCGTTTAAACGCGTCCGGCGAGCTCCCATTACACAGCCGATGACGACGACTGCTGCACCAATCGCTATAACGACAGCGCTGATGACATCAGATAAGTGACCCTCTTGGGATGCGCGTCGTAATACATGCCAGACACCGAAGACAGCGATCGCGACAACCGCGCACAGTCCTAGAAATCTGATGCGATTAACTCGGCTTCGTTTTCGGTTCCCTGCACTCCCCGCAGCCGAAGTGGCTGCCTCCAGGCCTAAACCGACCAGTATTGCGAGTAACAGCAACCAAATAGAACGCATGCGTCCGACAAAATTGCTGTCAAACACAGGCAAAGTTTGGGCAAAACCGAGGAGCGGTCCTCCGGCGAAGATGAGGACCGTTGTTACTGCAAACAAGCTGCTGGTGACGGCTGTCGCCGAACGCGGAACTGAAGGAGAAGGTCGCCAAAAAACGGCCACCACTGCGAGCACCAAGGCTCCCGCCCCTAGGAAAGCGCAAGTCTCGATGTAGTTACGGTCGCCGTAAAAAAATCCCTGAGCGTGGGAACCAAAGGCCGTTGGTATTGCAGCCGTTGCCATCAACGACGGGGACAGATGATCAGCAGAAGTTTGGGCACGGTGACTTAAATCGGTTCCCCCTAGTTGATTTATGAAAGGGAAAATTTGCCACGCAGCCAGTCCGGCCCCCAAAGCGACTGACCCCCCAGCGGCTCCGATGAGACGCATTGTCCGTCGGTCGGTTCGAGGTTGATTGAGTGACCGCAAAAGAACCCAGCTCAACATGAGACCGACGGCCCAAGCCGTGAGCGCCGGAAACCCGGCTAACAACATCGATGCCGTCACTAAAGAAATGGCCACGCATGAAGAAAAGTCGCGTCGACGCAGCAGCCGTTCGGCCGCCCACAACAGCCACGGCAAGTAGGCCCCGACATGGCTCTGAGGCCAATTCGACCAGACCGTTTGAAACCCGCTGAATGAGTAGATAAACCCTGAAACCAGAGCGGCCGCTTGCGAAACTCCCAGCCTCCGTAAAAGCAAGAAGACTCCGGCTATCGCAACGGACAGTTCCGCCAGTTTCACCCACGCAGGAGCCATTCGATCCGGCAGCACTAGAAACGGCAGATTTAGCGGGTCGAAAAGGCCCTGATGCGGTACTGCTCCGAGTGGTGTTCCGCCTGCTGGAAACGGGTTCCACATTGCGAAATCGCCATCTTGGAGTCTTTGATGAAACAATTCCTGAGCTGGAAATCCAGAATCGACAGGATCTGCCACCGGAATAGATGTCAACTCAAGGTCGATTGGTTGGCTCTCGTTCCACGGTGCCCAACGCAACACGGTGTCGGAGCGAAGAAATGTGCGCGCGCCAGTTAAGGGCAGCCCCAAGCTAATTATCACGGTTAGAGCGACAATCCCCAGGGTCCAACGAGTGGCCCTACTGACCTGTCGTTCCCTCACCCCAAAATCGCTCTTTCGCAATAGCTGCGGTACGGCGAATGGGGCATCGCCCCGATCGTTCGCGCCACATCATCTGCTGACACGAAACCCATTTTGAATGCGACTTCTTCGAGACACGCGACCTTGTGCCCCTGTCTTTTCTCGATTGTCGCAATGAAGTTAGAACTGTCAAGCAAGCTTTCATGAGTGCCTGAATCAAGCCAAGTGATGTCTCGCTCTAATTCGACCGCACGCAATTGGCCGTCATTGAGGAAGCTCAAATTGAGATCAGTGATCTCTAATTCACCTCGGGCGCTTGGTTCAAGGTTTTTGGCTCGAAGCACAGCGGAGCCGTCGTAAAGGTACAGACCAGGTACCGCCAGATCACTAAGCGGGATATCAGGTTTCTCTTGAATGGAAAGCACCGAACCAGATTCATCAATTTCGATTACCCCATAGCGCTGTGGGTCGTCCACCGGGTACCCCCAAATAACCGCACCACTTTGGAACTTCGCGACTTCTTCTTCCAGCCCGATGGGGCCATGAAAAATGTTGTCGCCCAGGACCAAAACGAAAGAATCACCTTGAATAAAGTCCTCCCCGATCACCACTGCTTGTGCGATGCCACCTGGCTCTGGTTGCACTCCGTACGACAGATCAATTCCCCACTGATGACCATCGCCCAGCACCTCTTGAAAAACGGGAAGATCGTGGGGAGTGCTGATCAAGTGAATCTCTCTAATAGCGGCGCTCATCAGTGTGGCCAAGGGGTAATAGATCATTGGCTTGTCATAAACGGGCTGCAACTGCTTACTCGAAACGCGACTCAAGGGAAACAAGCGAGTTCCCGCGCCGCCAGCGAGCATCATGCCCCGCATAGACAAACCCTCAGCGCGCCTTCTGCAATCACGTTCACCAGTCTGGCGCAGCTTTAGCCAACACGTGTGTCGGCACCATCAATCGATGACAACAACAACGTCCCCCGCACCGACCGTGTCGCCTGGACTAATCCTTACTTCGCTAATGGTTCCTGACTTATCGGCGTTGATGTTGTTCTCCATTTTCATGGCCTCCAACACCACCACAGCATCGCCTTCGCTTACTTCTTGACCCACCTCAACAAGGACCTTCACGATCGTTCCCTGCATAGGCACAGTGACCTGACCTGAACCGGATTTGGTTCCGCCTCCACTGGAACCTGAACGGCGCGCCTTTGCCGGCTTTTGACTGCTAGCGACGCCTCCAGATTCGGGTACCCACGCGGCGACCTCGAAACGCTTACCGTTCACCTCAAGAACCACATCTTTTCGAACTCTTAGATCCTCTTCACCGGCATTGTCAGCGGCAGTGTCGGATTTTCCTGAGACATCTGCGAGGTCCAGCGATTCCTCCACCCATTTTGTGCTGTGCACACCGGCTTGAAAATCGGGGCTACCCAGAATGACCTTATGAGCGTTAGCAGTAGTCGCTACCCCTCCGATTTCTAACTCAACGAGGGCACTCCGCATTCGGTCAATGGCGGTTTGCCTATCTGACCCCCACACGACGAGCTTGCCAATCAAGTTGTCGTAGAACTGCGAAACAACATCACCGGCTTCATACCCGCCATCCCAACGAACACCGAAACCCTGAGGTAACTGCAAACTAGTGATAGTTCCAGGCGATGGAAGAAAGCGCCCACCTGCGGGATCTTCCGCGTTAATTCTGACTTCGATAGCGTGTCCTACGCAAACAACGTCATCTTGAGTAAACGACAACGATTCGCCCGCCGATACACGGATTTGCTCCCGAACCAGATCGATTCCCGATACCAACTCGCTGACAGGGTGCTCCACCTGCAACCTTGTGTTCATCTCTAGGTAGTAGAACTCGCCGTCTTGGAAGAGAAATTCGACCGTTCCAGCGTTGGTGTAATCGCAACCTTCGGCAACAGCCACCGCCGCCGCGCCCATCGCTTGGCGAATCTCGTCTGGAAAATTGGGTGCCGGGCTTTCTTCAACCAGTTTCTGATGTCGTCGTTGCGCAGAACAGTCGCGTTCCCCAAGCCAAACGACGTTGCCATGTTGATCGGCAATTATCTGCATTTCTATGTGTCGTGGCCACGTCAGATAACGCTCTAAGTAGCACTCATTCCGTCCAAAAAAACTTTCCGCTTCTCGTTGAGCGGATTCCAGTGCCGCATCAACCTCTTCGTCTGATGACACGACCTTCATGCCGCGCCCTCCGCCCCCATACGCAGCCTTTATGGCAACCGGGTAACCATGCTCTGCGCCGAAGCTACGAACCTCATCAGGATGCTGAATAATTTCTGTGGTCCCCGGTACACCTTCTACGCCAACCTTTTCCGCGGCAAGTCGAGCTGAAATCTTGTCACCCATCACCTCAATCGCGGCGGGCGGTGGACCGATGAAGGTCACACCTCGTTCGGTAATAGCTCGAGCGAATTCCGCGTTCTCGCTATAGAACCCGTAGCCGGGGTGAACGGCGTCCGCTCCGCATTGCTCGATGGCATCCAGAATGGCTGACGTGTTCAAATATGAATCTGCCGCGGTCTCCCCACCGAGGGCGTATGCCTCGTCGGCGAGCCGAACATGCAACGCGTTGCGATCGAGTTCGCTGTACACGGCCACGCTGGTGATACCTAACTCGCGACAAGCCCTAATAACTCGTACAGCTATTTCTCCACGATTAGCGATGAGAATCTTCGAGAACACGGGTTCGGCCTTCCGAGCACGGACGTACGACCTGCAATCGTGCCACACTCGAGTGCTTCTTCCCATCTGAGGTGTTTTCCTTTCACAAATAACAACACTTTGAGGTAAGTACGCTCAGGTTTGTGGAAAGCCACAAGTTCGACGCGATGGAGGGAACTCGCTTCCAAAACGTGGTCTGGGTGCCCGAAATTCCCTCCACGAATACTTCGCTGCTGGAACTCGCACGAAATGGGGGACAGGAAGGTGAGGTATTGATCGCCGACCTTCAAACACAAGGTCGCGGTCGTAGAGGGCGCGTGTGGACAGCTCCACCAGGAACATCACTAATGATGTCCATTCTTCTTCGACCACCGTCGCATTCTCTCCCGGTGCGCAGCGCCTCACTAGTTACCTCAGCGCTAGCTGTCGCCACCATTAACGCTGTGAGCGAAGCTACAAAAGTCGAGCTGGGTATTAAATGGCCCAACGATCTTGTGGTTGATAGCCCGAATGACGCACCTGGTGATCTGGGCTATCTCAAGGTGGCTGGCATCCTGACTGAAACTCTGATTGTTGACGGCGAGATTTCAGCTTTGGTTGTGGGCATGGGGCTAAATACTGGTTGGGAACGGGTGCCTCCCGAACTAGAACTAGTTGCAACGAGCCTGAATTTGTTGGCCGGATCGCTCATCGACCGACCGAAGCTGGCGCGCACAATTCTTCACAACTTTGAGAACGAATATTCAGATCTGCTTCAACCATCAGGCATCGAAACTTTGCTCGAAAAAATGCGACGGCACTCAAGCACGGTTGGGCGCCGCGTGCGAGTGCACCTAGATCAGTCCAAGGGAACTCCGACGCTCGAAGGGCGCGCAGTTGATCTAAACGAAACCGGCCAACTAGTGATTCAAACTGACCACGGCGACCGGCAAACGGTTTCTGTAGCTGACGTCGAACACCTGCGACTCGACGCGCGCTGACCAGCGGCGCCAAGTAAGCAATACCCTAGGTCTGCATGGCTGAAGTGGTCTCTTCCGACAACATCGAAGGCGTCTATGTCGTAACACCTCAGGTCTACGACGACGAGCGCGGTTTCTTCGTCGAAACCTATCGACGCGAATGGATTCCCAGCGGTTCACGAGAAATGGTCCAAGCCAACCGAGGAGACCGTCAAAGCGGATGCATCGTAGGCCTGCACTATCACCTTCACCAGGCTGACTATTGGTATGTGCCCTTTGGGACCGTCCGAGTAGTTCTGCACGATCTACGCACGGGATCGCCGACCGAGGGCGCCACTCAACACACTGATTTAGACGGGAACGATCACCGCGGAATCTACATCCCGCCGGGAGTAGCTCACGGCTTTGCGACA
Source organism: Acidimicrobiales bacterium (assembly GCA_014239555.1). GTDB lineage: Bacteria > Actinomycetota > Acidimicrobiia > Acidimicrobiales > Poriferisodalaceae > UBA2110. Next base: position 19,072 of record JAAZYR010000002.1, on the reverse strand, counting down.
CTGACTGACGCGACCATCACTTACCTGGTCGATAACTACTACAACCCAGCGGACGAGCTAGGAGTTATATGGAACGACCCCGAAATCGGTGCTGACTGGGGTCTGCAAGAACCGATCTTGTCCACTCGGGACCAATCAAACCCGCGTCGGAATGACATTGATGGCGCAGTTCGCCCCCACTACGGCCTGCGAAAATGATCGTGCCATGAAAGTCCTTGTAACGGGTGGCGCCGGCTTTATCGGTTCGAACTTCGTACGATTTTTGATGGCCAACAGTGATGATGAAGTCACCATCGTCGATTCGCTTACCTACGCAGGTAGCAAAGACACCCTGACTGATCTCGCCGAAAACCCTCGCGTCCAGTTCGTCAAAGGCGACATCTGTGACCGCGAACTCGTGGCCTCGGCTATGGCCGGTCATGAAGCCGTCGTTCACTTTGCCGCAGAGAGCCACGTCGACCGTTCAATCAACGACTCCGATCGATTTGTCATCACCAACTGCCTCGGTACCAACGTCATGTGTGACGTAGCCAATGAGCTGGGAATATCTCGGTTCATCCATATCTCCACCGATGAAACATATGGTTCGCGGACCCAGGGGTCATTCTCCGAAAACGACCGTTTGGAACCGAGCAGCCCTTATTCGGCATCGAAAGCCAGTTCCGACCTAATCGCCCTAGCTCACCACACGACCTATGGCCTACCCGTTGTGGTCACACGCTCCTCAAATAATTATGGACCGTTCCAATTCCCGGAAAAATTGATACCTCTTTTCATTACGAACCTTCTCGACGGGTTGACAGTTCCCCTATATGGCGACGGGAGCAATGTTCGAGATTGGATACACGTTGAGGACAACTGCAACGCCATCGAAAATGTTTTGCGGGCCGGGCAGGTCGGCCAAATTTACAATATTGGGGCTGGAAATGAAGTTACGAATCTTGAACTGACGAAAATGCTCATCGAACTTTGTGACCGTGATGAGTCCGCAATCGTGCGAGTCGACGATCGACCCGGACATGATTTCCGTTACTCCGTCGATTCGAGCCTCCTGCGCGGATTGGGTTGGAAACCAGAAGTAGACCTTTTGGTAGGGCTCGAAGCGACTGTCCACTGGTATCGCGACCACGAAACTTGGTGGCGCCCCAAAAAGGCATAAGACCAGTGACCCTCACAAACATCATCGCTTCCGCTTCCCGATACACCCCTCTAGTAAGAAACTTCGCAAGAAGGGAACTCAAAGCCAGATACAAACGGAGCCTGTTGGGTTGGACTTGGTCAATGCTTAGTCCGCTGTCCACAATTCTTGTGTACAGCCTCGTCTTTTCGGTTTTTTTCCGGGCGTCGCCGCCTCCGGCAGGAAACGGCACCCAAAATTTCGCGGTCTTCTTATTCACAGGCTTGGTTGTCTGGCTGTTTTTTGCCGGGATGATCAACGGCTCTATGGGATGGCTTAGCTCAGTGGGCGACCTTCGACGAAAGGTCTTCTTTCCGCCCGAGACAGCGATTTTCGGGAGCGCAGTAGCGCTCGGAGTGCAATCGGCTATTGAAGCCGGTGTTCTCTTGTTGGTCATGGTCCTATTGGGCAATGTCGGTCTGCCGACGCTGGTACTGCCAGTGGTGCTGGTACTGGCCGGGTTCTTCGGCCTTGGCATCGGATTTTTTGTGTGCGTCTTGAACACCCACTACCGCGATGTGCAGTACCTCGTCGGAATCGTCATCAATGCCGTCTTCTTTCTCGTACCCATCGTCTATCCCATCGACATCATTCCGGAACAGTACTGGGGGCTCCCCATAAGAAAGATCGTTGAGTGGAACCCAATCAACCAGTTCGTCGCCGCAGCTCGAGACTCGGCATATCTAGTTGAGTGGCCAAGCGCGACACGATGGCTTGCCCTTGTCGGCTACTCCACAGTGGTTTTTGGTCTCGGCTGGCGGTTCTTCGCGCGACGGTCCATGCAACTGAGCGAGGACATGTGAACTCGATCATCTCCGCACGCGACTTATCAAAGCACTACAGGATTCACCGCGATCGCCCCGGCTCTCTGAAAGAGGCCGTTGTGCGGCGGGGAAGAAACCGCACCATCCGAGATTTTTGGGCATTAAAAGACGTTTCCCTTGAAATAAAACGCGGGTCATTTTTCGGCCTCATCGGGCACAACGGATCCGGCAAGACCACGCTGCTCAAACTTATGGCCGGTATCCACGAACCCACCAGCGGACATCTCACGGTTAATGGCCGCGTATCGGCACTCCTCGAACTTGGCTCCGGATTCCACCCTGAACTGAGCGGAAGAGAAAACATATATCTCAACGGTGCAATTCTGGGCTTAAGCCGAAAGGAAATGAACCTAGCCGTCGACGGGATCATCGAGTTCAGCGACATCGGCGACTTCATCGACGCGCCGGTGAAAATTTTGTCTAGTGGAATGTATGTGCGTCTCGGATTCGCAGTTGCAGTGCACGTTGCACCTGAAATTCTCCTCATTGATGAGGTAATCGCTGTGGGCGATGAGGCCTTCCAGAGAAAATGCCTCGAGCATCTATATGAGCTTCGCCGTGCGGGAACCACCATCGTCCTTGTGTCTCACTCGTTACCACTGGTCGAAGGACTGTGCGACGAAGTTGGCTGGCTAGATCACGGCAACCTCATGGAGGCTGGTGAAGCAACCGAGGTTTGTTGGTCGTACCTTGATGCAGTAAACGCAGCAGAGGCCGAAAAATTAAGAGACGAATTAAGAGACGAAGATGGTGACCAGATACACACAGACACCTCGCTCACCGAAATAGAAGTTCGTCGGGGTAGCGGAGAGATACGCATCTTTCACGTGGACTACCTCGACGGTCAATGGCTCGCTAACCCTCTTCCGAGCTCGGGAAATCCCCTCGTTATTCGGCTCTGGTACGAAGCGGAAAGCACAGTTACCGACCCTGTTTTTGCGATGAAACTGCACCACGCAACGGGCGTCCACCTGGCATCTCCCAACAGCGCACTGCAGCACCTCAAAACGAACACCATCGACCCAGGCCGTGGATATGTGGACTTCATCATGGACGAACTGACGCTTCTCTCCGGCGACTACCTTCTTTCAACGTCAATCACCGACCGTGACCGCATGCACGTCCATGACGCGTGGGAACGGTCGCATTCGTTGCGAATCGTTCCTGGCGCTTCTCCAGAACGTGAAGGCATGACAGACCTGCGAGGAACCTGGCAGCCACCTGTCCCTCACGAAAAGGACGCTCCAGGCCATCCGAACCGTTAATGCCTGAGCGCGGCCATCAAACCGAACACCCCGCGTACAATGGCCCAGGATCGCAAAGACGGGCTATCAACAACCGGTTGGAGTTACATCGATGGGTTCGGTCAAATCACCAACAACAGATGACTCAAGTGTCGACGCTTCCGCTGGTTCTTCCCCAGGTGGACGAGAAGTACTGCGCATAGGCGTCATTCTTCCCACCGAAGGACAGCATCCAGTGAACTGGCTGGCAGCGCGTGCCCTTGGCGCAGAACTCGCGTGGCGTAATTCGCCGACCGATCTCCAATGGTTCGTTCAACTACCAACAGCCTCAACCTGGCTCAACGACACCACTATTGCTATTAACGCTGTGCCCGAAAATGTTTTAGAAATGGGTGGCGAACTTGACGTCGTTGTCGGTTTCAATGATTCCAATAACACATACGAGTTTTGGGTAGATCCAGTGTCGGCAGAGATGACTATGAACGACGCGGTCGCACTCATTCCCCGCTACCTAACACCCAGCCTCGTAGAAGAAGCGCACCCGGCTCCCTCTCTCAGCAAATCAATTCTTGTTGATGTCACCACCCCATGTTCAGACGTGGTCGCCGCCGAGGTCTCTCGGCACGCCCTTTCGAGATCACTCCCTATTTCACTCATCGGTCCCATGGACGAACAGGCCCACTTCGCGACACAACTTGCCCGACATGACCAAACCGCAACCGACGTCGGAACTGACCTTGACCCCGAACAATTCGGGGCCCTCATCCAACACTCAGCTGTGGTCGTCACGAGTGATGGCTCTCTTCATCACCTGGCTCGAGTTCTTCACGGCAGAACCGTGCTCCTCGAAGCTGACATCGACGATCAGCAAATACAACTCGACCTGTGGAGAGCAGTCTCGGACGATACGAGCGATCGACCACACATTTCAATTGAACAAAAAATGGACCGGTTAGCTGAGATAGTCGAGCAAACGGCGCTTCTTCGCTTAGGCAGGTCGCTCTCGGAGCGAACGATTGAACAAGAAAGTGAACGCAACCAGCAACTCATAGCGCTGGGAAACCAACAGTCGGTTCATTGGGTGCAGCAACGCCGCCGCTCACAACACACCATCGACGAACTGCGCAACGCGCTGAGACAATTAGAAGAGGAACGAGACACCGCTCTAACCGATGCTGCAACCAGCCGACTTGAGCTACGAACCCAGCACCGCAGACTAAATGAACTGGAAATGCGCGTCGCCCAGCTAGACCAAGGACCGGCCCGTCTGCCGCGCACTGTTGATTGGTCCAGTGTGATCTCGCAAATAGAACGCGACCTCGTAACTATTCTTCGCTGGCTCCGGAGGCAACTCGGCCGCTGATGAACGCTCCCTCCGAAAAACACGTCACGATTTTCCTTGACGCGATACCAAGGCCAGGCGTCGACCCCACTGGCTGGAGAACTGAACAGATCTGCAAAGCATTCTCCAGCAGTAGCGCAAAGACCAACCTCGTTCTTCACGGCCCGACCGACGGCCTAGAAAGTCTTTACGGCCTAAGAATCGAAACCACAGGCCTCGACGCCACCCAATGGTGGAAAGCCAACAGAAACGAAATCATCGTCATGTGCGGAGGAGGATTCGCGCACCGAGCGGCGGCCCTATGTCGTGTTCACCGACCCTCCGCTCAGATCATCATTGACAGCTCTTGTCTCCTATCGTTGCAACGACCCGACCTGTCCTTGTCACTCATCTCCGAGGCAGAGCATCCGGGGCGTGACACCGTGGCGAGTCTTCGTCGCCAACGCGATCGAGAATTATTAGCTCAAGTCGATTACATCTGGGTGTGCTCGAACTCAGAACTAAAACAGGTTGAGGCGCTTGGCTCCCAGGTGAAGATTCACCTAGTTCGACCACCACAAATCCAGTTCCCAACTTCCTCAGGAACGCGACCTCTTTTGCTTGCCGCGCCACACCGCGAATTCGGTGACCCCGATCTAGCGTCGGTTCAACATTTCATCGAGGAAACAGCGCCGCGTCTAGATCCGACAATCGGCCAACCTCTAATAGTCACAGAACGCGCTTTCGGCGGTTGGCGGAACCGCAACAACAATCTTGACATCGTCGAAAGAAACGGCCCTCTGATTGACATGCTTCGCGAAGCATCCATGATTGTTACAGCGCGCCACACAGGACCAACAGCATGGGCCCAGCTGCTAGCAGCTCGAGCTGTCGGGATACCGATCGTGGCCACACCACAAGCAGCGCTCCACGTTGACGAGCCGAGCCAATGGGACCTAGACACAGTCGATAGCTCCGACATTGGATCAGCAATGCTGCGAGCAGCCGCGCGAAGGCGAGTTCCCCCCCGGCCAACTGCCGAGCCGACAGGACTCCAAGACGCGCTTACCGCCGTCGGGGTCGCAGCAGCGGGTGATGAAGAGGAAATAAGCGACTGGTTGATTTCCCCTGACACTGGCAGGCGTCACCGCATGGACCTCAAACAGTATCGGCGATCACGAACCGAGGCTGAAGTGGATCCCGACACCGACCCGGGAACTCATCTAGAGATTCGCCCACTCATCTCAATTCTCACCCCCGTGTACAACACTCCGCTCGACGTTCTCGAAAAAACCATCACCTCGGTTCGCACCCAAACATATGAACGTTGGCAGCTATGTCTCGTCGATGACTGCTCTGATGACGACGATGTCAGGGAGCTATGCCTCGAATTCGCGTCAAACGATGCGCGAATTGCCTTTGTTGAGCGAAACAAAAACGGAGGAATTGCACAAGCATCCAACACCGCCTTTGACCTTTCAGAGGGCCAATACGTGGCGCTACTCGATCACGACGACCTCCTTCGTCCTGATGCACTCACCGAAGTCGTGAGAGCAATTAACGAGTTCCCTGACGTCGAATTCCTTTATTCAGACGAAGACAAACTTTTCCGCGACGGGTCCTACGACCACAGTTACGCAAAATCTGGATGGTCGCCAGATCTGCACCTGTCCTACAACTATGTCTGCCATTTTGCTGTGTTTCGTCGTGATTTAATCAACCGAATCGGTGGTTGGCGAGAAGGCTTTAACGGGGCACAGGACTACGACCTTGCCCTTCGCGCCACCGAAAACACCAACCAAATAGTTCACATACCTCGGAACCTTTACCACTGGCGAGTCTTGCCGGGGTCAACCGCCGCTGGCGTATCAGAAAAATCAGACGCTTGGGCTGCCGGGCAACGTGCCCTCACAGCCGCCCTTGACCGAAGAGGCATCGAAGGCAACGTAGAAGAAGGCATCGATCCCGGCACATACAACATCAGGTACCCGATTGCGGGCCAACCACGCATAGGAATCATCATCCCGACACGAGATCGCCACGAACTCATCTCAGAATGTGTGCGTGGCATCACAGAGACCACTTCATGGCCCGAAGTCGAAGTGATGGTCGTCAACAATGGGAGTACCGATTCGAACACTCTCAAATGGATGGATAAGCACAACGGGCCAGTTATCGACTATCCACACCAGTTCTCATACGCGCGGATGATGAACATGGCGGCGGAGCAAATCGACTGCGATGTCCTCCTGTTCCTCAATTGCGATATCACAATCACCAAACCCGATTGGATCGACGCGATGATTGGCCATGCGCAGCAACGCCGAGTGGGCGCGGTAGGCGCTCAACTGCGCTACCCCGATGGGCGCATTCAACACGAAGGAATAACGGTTGGCGTCGGTGGAGTGGCAGTCAACACCAATTCCCGCGGCTACTTCAGTATCGGAAACCTTGTGCGCAATTCTTGGGCACTAACGGCGGCGTGTCTGATGGTCCGTACAGACGTGTTTTGGGAAGTCGGAGGATTCGAGGAGCGACTCCGAGTCGCCTTCAACGATGTCGACCTGACGGTGCGCATACACCAACTGGGCTACGACCTCGTTTACCAGCCTCACGCCGCGCTGCTGCACCAAGAATCTGCGTTACGGGGTTCCTTGCACCCCACCGAGGATGAAGATTTCTTCAAGAAACGTTGGGGCGACCCCCTAGATCAAGACGACCCGTACTACAACCCAAGACTTTCCCGACATGCCCAGTACTACTTCGCGGACGAGGTAAAACAAGTTTGGTTGCCTCGCGGACACCCCTTGGCATGAATCATGCGACCGCTAAGACCCCTACACCTCTACCAACCGGCGAGCCTAAATTTGCGATATTGCCAAACGCCGTAACAGCGCCCCGAGCATCGACCACTAGGTACCCGCCTGGTCTACTGATCAATCCCACCGCATCAACTCTCCCAAGATCGTTGGGTGACCCGAAATATTCAACGTCGCCGGCGGCATAAACGTGCCCGTCGCAATCGAGAAACAAATAACCGCGACCATCGGGAGCCGCAGCGAAATCGACCACCCGTAGATCGTCGACGGGATGTTGATCGACTAAAGCGCCGTGGAACGGAGCAGCACCGAAGGTATGAACGCCGCCGCGAGAGTCAACAACCCAATAGCCATCAGCGTTAGCAGTAGGTTCAATGCGCACAGCGTCCGCTGATCTCTCAGCCACTTGTGGCACACCATTCATGAAATGCGCGTTACCAAAACTGAACACGCTGCCTTCTGAATCAATTACCCAATACCCGACGCCCGATGGCGACGCCGCAATATCAACGGGAGGCGCAACCATATCTAGCGCAGCTAAATCGCCCAATGCTCTGGCCGTCCCGTGCGCCTGAATATGACCACTTGACTCAAGCACCAGACATCCTTGACCATCACGGGTATTCGCGATCGCTACAGGGCGAGCCGTGAGATCAAGTCTGATCTCACTCACCTCATCTTGGAACTGCAGCAACCGGTAATCGGAGGTAAGCATCCAATAGCCGCGCAGCGTCACTTCGCGAGCCTATGTGAGGTCAACCTTTAGTCTGCGTCACAGCCGGGCTAGTTTGGCTGCCTAATGAAGATTTACACCAAGACCGGCGATGACGGGACCACAGGCCTTTTATACGGTGGCAGGGTCGACAAAGGTTCAGTGCTTCCCACCGCCTACGGAGCAGTTGACGAAGCTCAAGCCGCTATCGGCCTCGCCCGCGCCGCGGTAACCGACTCTGAGTTGGACGGACTCCTCACAACATTGTGTCGAGACTTGTACGTCGCAATGGCTGAATTGGCAACTCTGCCCGAGAACAGAACAAAACTTGAGCCTGGTGTCACCCTCGTAACAACAGAAATGGTGACTGCGTTGGAGTTGCTAATCGATGACGCCAACGCCCGATTCGAAGCTCCCGCTGAATTCACAGTTCCTGGCCAGACAGAACTTTCAGCCCGACTTGACTGGGCACGAGTCATCGTACGGCGAGCCGAACGAGCAAGCCTTGCTGCTCACCTGCAGGACTCTCAGGTGTTGCCCTATCTGAATCGACTTTCCGACCTTCTATGGACTCTGGCACGCTGGCAGGAAGGTCAATCCTTGCTGAGTCGCGAATCTTGAACACTGGTCTGGCGCGAGAGGAGAACTGTGCCCAACGTATTACCGATTTCTTCCATGATGGTCGCATCAGGAGCGGACGACGAAAGTGTTGCCCACGACCGCCCCATCACAGGAAACGACCTCGAAACCCTGGGAGTGAGTGACAACTTTCTCGCAGCAAGTGGATTCGAGGCAAAGTTAGGGCAAGCCGTCCTTCTGCCCGAACAAAGCCCTGTGGTCATCGCAATCGGACTAGGAACCGAAGAACTCACAGCCGCCGATGTTCGATCGGCTGCGGCGGCCCTTTCACGAGCGTGTGAACAACTCGACTCAGTCACCACATTGTTGCCCCTGGTCGCAGCACCAACACTTGGAGCAGAGGTGGCGCTCCAAGCAGTTATCGAAGGATTCCTCCTAGCGTCGTACCGATTCGATGAGCTCAAAGGGTTTCCCGAATCTGGGTCAAGTCTGAACAGGGTTACCCTCATCGCGCCCGACGGAATCGACAGTGACGCTGTCTTACTGAAGGCAGGCGCGGTAGCAGACGCGATTGCACTCTCTCGAGATCTTGTGAACCGTCCAGGAGGTTCTCTTACCGCAGTCCAACTCGCGGACGAAGCAGTAGCAGTCGGTGACTCCTCTGGACTCGAAGTAGAAGTTTGGGACCGAGAGCGACTCACGGAAGAAAGATGCGGCGGCATCCTTGGAGTGAACGCAGGATCCTCGGAGGAGCCCCGTCTCGTGCGACTCACCTGGCGCCCCAAAGGTGAAAGTCGCGCCACGTTGCATCTCGTCGGCAAAGGCATCACCTTTGATACAGGTGGCTTAAACCTCAAATCATTTGAGGGCATGAAAGAAATGAAGATAGATATGGGCGGCGCAGCCGCCGTTATCGGAGCGATGAGCGCCATATCCGCTTACGCACCGGACATCACAGTCGTAGGCACCTGTTGCTGTACCGACAACCAGCCCGGTCCCAACGCAACCAAACCCGGCGATGTCTTACACATACGAAACGGGAAGACCGTTGAGGTGTTGAATACCGACGCAGAGGGACGCCTCGTTCTCGCAGATGGGCTGTCCCTAGCCGCGGAAGATAAACCGGACTTAGTGGTAGACCTAGCCACCCTGACCGGCGCTTGCCTGGTCGCATTGGGCCAAAAGTATGCAGGTCTTATGGGGAATGACGAAGCCGCGATCTCCAGAGTTGAAACGGCGGCAACACAAGCAGGTGAACGTGTCTGGCACCTACCACTCCCACCCGAATACAGAAAACAACTCGACTCACAAACGGCCGACCTTCAGAACATCGGGTCGGGCAGATTCGGCGGAACCCTCGTTGCAGGACTTTTCTTACAAGAATTTGTCGGCGAATCACCCTGGGTACACCTCGACATAGCGGGTCCGGTAACTACCGATGACACCGAAGGTGAATTTCCCAAGGGAGCAACCGGCTTCGGAGTAAGGACACTCCTAGAACTTGCGACTGGTTGGTAAGGCATGAGGAAAGAACTAATAACGCCTGCGAAGCACCGGATGTTCCAAGCCAACCGGAGCAACGAGAAATCGAAAATATCGAATGGCTGACGATCTTTTGCACGACGCGAAGGTCCGTGAACTGACCCGGTGGATCGACGAATGCGACCGAATCACCGTACTAACGGGCGCTGGTATCTCAACCGATTCAGGCATACCCGATTTTCGAGGGCCGAACGGTATCTGGACCAAAAATCCCAAAGCCGAGAAAGCTTCAAATATACAAAACTTCATTTCCGACCCCGAAGTTAGGAAAGCTTCTTGGCGAGACCGTCTCGACAACCGGGCTTGGTCAGCTGACCCCAACGACGGCCATAGAGCACTTGCGCAGCTAGAACGGCGAAAAAAACTGGTCGCACTGATCACACAAAACGTTGACGGGCTCCACCACGAGGCAGGCAGTTCTCCAGCAAAAGTCGTTGAGGTCCACGGAACGTTAAGAGAAGTGGCATGTCTAGAGTGCAGCTACCGCGATGACATGCAGATAGCACTGAACCGAGTTCGCCAAGGTGAAGAAGACCTTGACTGCCCGGAATGCGGCGGAATCCTTAAAAGCGCAACAATTTCCTTTGGGCAGTCATTAGTGCAGCGAGACTTGCTTCGCGCCGAAGTTGCCGCTCAAAACTGCGACCTGATGATCGCAATCGGCACAACATTGGCGGTGTACCCCGTCGCAGCGGTCGTACCGGCAGCGCAACGAGCAGGAGCAAAGATCGCGATAATCAATGCGGAGCCCACCGAAATGGATCACCTAGCTGACCTAGTGATCCGCGAATCAATCAGCGACGTGCTGACTATCGCCGTCAGCGGCGTCTCAAATCTCCCAGTCGAAGCCAATGAGGAAGAGGCGCGAGACGAGAAGCAGTCTTAGACCAGTAAATTAGTAGGATTGTCTGGGTGAGTTGTCGGTACCCGACCCCGACGAGGAGCTAGTCAATGGCCAGCTTTCGAGAGTTGCTTGCCGCAACGAAGCAACAGATCCGAGAAGTCGATACGGCTGAGGCAGCGCAGCTTGTCCAAAACGGCAGCACGACGCTCGACGTCCGCGAACCAGAAGAGTTTGAACAAGGCGCTCTTGTAGACGCAATCCACATCCCTCGGGGCCAACTCGAAAGTCAGATCGAAAACCGAATTCCCAACCGCGACGTTCCCATTGTCGCTTACTGTGCGGCGGGTACCCGCTCAGCCTTCGTTGCGAAAACACTCAATGATCTGGGCTATATCGACGTGGTCTCAATGGACGGCGGGTTCACAAAGTGGAAATCCGAAGGTCGACCGTGGGAAACCCCTAGAGCATTAGACGTTCGACAACGGAACCGTTATCAACGCCACCTATCGTTGCCCGAGGTAGGAGAAAAAGGCCAGCAAAAACTTTTGGAGGCGAAAGTACTTCTCCTAGGAGCAGGAGGCTTAGGATCTCCCGCCGCGATGTACCTCGCTGCTGCCGGTGTGGGGACCATCGGCATTATCGATATGGATGTAGTCGACGAATCCAACCTGCAACGCCAGGTCATTCATAACACCGAACGTGTCGGACAACGCAAGGTCGACTCAGCTCGCCAGACGATCACATCACTGAACCCCGACATCGATGTGGTCACCTTTGACACTCGTCTCGGTGCCGACAACATCCTCGAACTTTTATCTGGATGGGACGCGGTTATCGATGGCGCCGACAACTTCCCAAGTCGATACCTGTTGAACGACGCCTCAGTCAAACTAGGCATTCCCGTCGTCCATGGCTCCATCTTCAGATTTGAAGGCCAAGTAACCATCTTCGACCCTCTGCAAGGACCCACTTACCGTGATTATGTTCCAGTGCCCCCTCCGCCTGAACTCGCACCGTCGTGTGCGGAAGCCGGAGTTCTGGGCGTGCTCCCCGGCGTAATCGGCAGCATTCAAGCCCTCGAAACGATAAAAGTCATTCTGAACCTCGGCGACTCACTCCGGGGACGGATTCTGGCGTTCGACGCGCTTGAAATGACGTTTCGCGAATACAAACTGCGGATCGATCCCGAGAATCAGGTGACGTACGCCAACCGCGACCGGATCGAAATCGTGGAATTTGACGACATCTGCTCACCCACAATCAACTAAAAGACGTAACGCTGCGGGGCGACCTGAAAGGATGATCCCAAAGCGGCGCCGTACACTTTGGTCATGACGAACAAGCGGGTTGTTGTCATTGGTGGGGGACCGGCAGGCCATGACGCTGCTACGTATGCAGCAAGGTTCGGAGCCGACGTCACACTAATTGAACGCGACATCGTCGGCGGGTCCGCCCATTTGCGTGACTGTGTGCCGTCTAAGTCGATGATCGCAACGGGGGGAGCGCTCTCCTTCGCTCGACGGCTCGATGGCATGGGATTGGCCAACGTCGAAACTGGAGTCGATGCCGACCATTTACGAGCTCGAATCCAAGGGATCGAGAAGCGCCTTGAGCAAGCAGTAACCCAGCTATTGACTAGCCAAGGCGTGACAATTCACAAAGGCACTGGGCGTCTCTTAAGTAATCACGAGGTATGCGCCGATACCGCTGATGGCCCAATTGAACTCACCGCTGATGCGATAGTTCTTGCCACAGGGAGCCGTCCGCGCATCCCTGAGTGGGCTTCAATCGACAAAGAGCGCGTTCTCACCACTCGCGACGCCTACCCCCCAGACGAGATCCCAGGCCATCTGATTGTCGTTGGTTCGGGAGTTACGGGTGTCGAGTTCGTCCACATGTTTGCCTCGTTAGGTTCCCAAGTAACCCTTGTGGTCAGTCGCCAACAGGTTCTTCCCCAAAAAGACCCTGAAGCCGCCGCACTACTAGAGCAAAACTTTATTGATCGAGGAGTCCAGCTGCTAAAAGGTGCTCGAGCCACGGAGATTATTCGAAGTGGCGAATCAGTGGAAGTTCGTTGTAGCGACGGACGAACAGCCACAGGAACACACGCCTTACTCGCCATCGGCTCGGAACCCAACAGTCAAGACCTAGGACTCACCAACACTGAAGTACTGGTGGACGAATTCGGTTATATCGAGGTTGACCACAATCTCAGATCGTCGGTCCCCAACATTTACGCCGCCGGAGATCTGTCAGGCAAACTGCCCCTTTCATCCGTCGCCTCCATGCAAGGTCGCAAGATTGCTGAGCACCTCATGGGGTTGCACGAGGGGCGCGAACACCGTCACCTTGACTACGACAAGGCGGCCTCCGCGATTTTTACAGAACCAGAAATAGCGGACGTTGGCCTTGCCGAAGCGGAAGCCTTCGCAACTGGACGAAAGATCAGAGTTACGAAGGTTCCCTTTTCCTCAAACGCAAAGGCCTTGATCAACAATGACCCGCTTGGGTTCGTCAAAATTGTTTCCGATCCCAACACGGGTCACGTCCTCGGCGGATCCATCGTCGGTCAACATGCCGCCGAATTGATATCAGTAGTCGCTCTAGCGGTCAGCGCGAACCTCAAGGTCCAAGACATTCACGAAAGCCTGTTTGTGTACCCGACGTTAAGCGAAGCGCTCTTGGAGGCCGCGGAGTGACCGTCGAACCCCAAGTAGTCATCACCGGTGGAGGGGGACAGCTGTCGAAAGATCTCGCTCAGGTATTTGACGCATCCGAAACCCTCGTACTCAGCCATGGCGAGCTAGATATATCTCGAGCCGAAGCTGTTGATTCGGCGATGCTTCATTATCGGCCAGACGTAATTATCAACGCTGCGGCGTGGACCGATGTCGACGGCTGCGAGTCGAATGAAGAAAAGGCTCGCTTAATTAACTCCGAGGGACCAAAGAACCTCGTCACAGCAGCCCAAAAGTGCGGTGCCCGCGTAGTCCAGATCTCCACTGACTATGTCTTCGATGGGGTCCTCGGTCGCCCTTACCTTGAACGTGACCAGACCAACCCGCAAACGATCTATGGCCAAACGAAACTAGAAGGCGAACTAGCCATGCGACACCAGGACTTAATAGTCCGAACCTCGTGGTTATGTGGCACGCACGGATCGAACATCCTCAAAACTATCGTGGCCCTCGCTTCATCCGAATCCCCGATGGAGTTCGTTGACGATCAAATAGGTCACCCGTCGTTCACCTGCGACGTCGCCGTGACAATCCAAGAACTGGTGAATCTGCAAGCTCAGGGAATCTTCCACGTCACAAATCAAGGCGCAGTCAGTTGGTTCGAGTTCGCGCAAACAATTCTGGAATACATGGGACATCCGATTGGTCAAGTCAGCCCAATCGCTACCTCCCAACTCGACCCACCGCGGCCGGCCCCGCGCCCAGCTAACTCGGTACTCGAAAACGCGGAATTACTTCGAGCCGGTTTGGATCCGCCACCCGATTTTCGCGAGAGCCTCCCAGAACTATTGGAGGCACTCTGTGCATGAACAGCTACAAATGACGGTCCGTCCGGTTGGTGACACACCAACAGACGAGGTCCTAGCTGTAGCCGCTGTTCTCGCGCTTGAGTGGGCCGCTCCGTACGTCGACGTGACTATCGGCGGCAAGGGGACATACATCGTCGAACCTGACATAAATGCTGTGGCGGGACTACTCCGACTCAAGCCCGAGAGGGCCGAACGAATGCGCCTAGCGGGACGCGCTGCACTTCAAGTAGGCGATTCAGAAATCCATCTGGTCGAAAATAACGAAGGGGACTGGAATCTAACGGAAGAACTTGATTCATGGTGGGCCACAGGGGTAGCGCTCGAAGCAGCGTCGTTTACAGCGTCCACACCAGTTGGGCACGCCATCGCCGAGATCTTGAACTTTTCGAGAACTGATGACCACCGCGCCGTCGAGCTGCTCGAAAATAGCCAAGGCTGGGCTTTAGAACAGACGGATCGACTCATCAGTCAGATAGCGACCGAAAATCCTCGGCGCATAGCGGATCTACTTGTTTCACTCAGCGGCGACCTCGACATCGTAAATGACACTCACGCCCTGCTGAGAGCCCGCTACCAAGCTGACATCGAACTTATGGGCAGAAATCGATGAGTTGTGCTCCTCAAGCAACGCTGGTAATCGTCGCCTATGGCCAGCCAGACCTAGTCGAAGCCCTGCTTGACTCCATCGTTGAAAACACTCCGGAGCCACACGAGGTTTTGGTGGTTGACAACGCCTCTCCCGATGACACATATGAACGGGTTCAACGTCATAGGTCCCAGCCGCGCGTAGTGAGATCTGGTCGGAATCTGGGGTATGGAGGAGGAGCAAATTTAGGAGTTCGGGCTTCCAACTCCGAGATTGTCGTCATCATGAACTCGGACCTCAAAGTAACTAAGGATTGGCTGTCCCCTCTTCTTGGCCCAATCGAAACAAAGTCAGCAGTGATAGCCGCCCCTCTGTACGTCAACGAAAGCGGCGACGTTGTTGAAAGCGGAGCCTCGTTGACCGCAGACGGCCATATTCATCGTGCACACACATTAAATATCGGCACTGTCCCTGTAGACCATGTCTCGGCCGCGTGTTGGGCCGTGCAACGTGACTGGTTTCAAAAGGTGGGAGGATTCGATCCCTCCTACGGGCTCGGCTATTACGAAGATGCTGACTTGTGCGCTGTCGCCCGCTTAAACAAAAAAGTCGTAGCAGTAGTGAACGAATCCAGAGTCATTCACCGGATCGGTGGATCGTTTACCTCGCCGGCAGTTCGACGGCTTTCTCATCGCAACCATGCTCGAAGCGAACACCGCTGGTACTGGATGCGTAGAGGAACCCAACAAGATTCCTGGCCCGGCGAAACAACGGTTACTCACGGACGCGTAGCAGTGATCGGTCGTTACCCGGAACTGGTCCGCGGACTACGCGCGAGAAACGTTTCGGTAGTAGTACTCGCCAACGCCACGCAACTGCAGGACCGCCAGAATCGCGACGATGTCGTGGTGACTGACAATGAGCACGCACTAGTCGCCGAGTTCGCTCCGCGGGCAGAACTCACTGCCCCCGAAAATCTAGAAAGCGCGCTTCGGCGGGCGGGCATAGCACCGAGCCCGATCCCTCCCAGGCAGCGGTTTTCTCATATTTCGGGCACTCGAGGAGCAAGGTGGTGAACCAATGACAGATGACCCCATCGACGACACGTTGACGCGAGCTGCTGCTCATCTCAAAACGTCTCGACGGATTGGAACCGAACTGAGTTCCAAAAAGCTACGTACAACAGCCATATTGAATCCCAAAGCCCTAGATCAGGTTGCTGGCGAGCTTGCAACGACTATCGACCAGGTTGCTGACGAGCTTGCGGCGGCTATCGATCTCGTAGCTTCCGCCGTTCTTTCGGAACGAACACGAACAGGCCAGATCGAGGCGACTAACCGTTTGCTAGATCAATCCGTAGCGCGGCTGGAACTTGTCACCGCTGGTGACGAACAACTTATTGACGATGTGGGAGCTGCCATTGAGGCCGCGCAAATCGAACTTGTTCGTCTCGAACGACAACACGACCTTCTACGTTCGCGACTCGACTCGCCCAATTAATCATGCGGATCGGAATAGCCTCAGGCGCTCACTGCAACCAGATCCTCACTGCGGTACTGCGCCGCACAAAAGTGGATGCGGAAGTTATTTCGTCGAAAGGCGCCCACCGCGAGTACGACCTAGTCCTAGCAGTCAATGATGAACCAGTCCCGCCAGGTAGCAACGTCCGTAGATACGTCACGGATCTGACCCCAAAAGTTTCCGAATGGACAGTTGTCGCCGCAAGACATCTGCTTCCAACAGCAGTCGAACGCGGCGTAGTGACCCCAATCGCTGTCCCTCTGCCCGTTGAAGTTCCCAGCTCGGACTTACCATCTCGGTCAGGCGTATTAGTGCTGCAAAACGAATCTCAACATCAAGTAATAGCAAAGCTCGAAACAGCGGGCATAGAAGTGTTCTTAGAGGATGACCACCGAGTGGGCATCATCGTCGACGCAGCGGCTTCCACAAGTCGCGTTGAACCGCTTCGACAAGCGATGGCAAAAGAAAAAGTCGTAATTGCGCTTTTTGCTAACGCCGCCGCCACCGACACGATCCTCCATGACACCAACGGATACCTAGTACAAGACCTCGACCAAATTGTTAACGCAGTGCAACAAATAATCGAAGATGAATCAGAACGATCACGCCTCGGATTTGAGGCCCGAAGATCCGTAGGCCCTGCCAACTGGAGTCGAGTAGTCAGAGCCCTGTTACTTGAGGGCCGTGCCGGAATGCCACAACTAGAAACATTTAGCCATCTACCAGCAATCACCCGATGGCAGCAAAGGCTCGGTCACGCGCATCAATGGAGCTCGTCGCGCTACAACGAAGACGGCTACCTCGAACTCGAAAATCAGCGTCTTCACGTAGACCGCCTTGGCGAGCTTCGCCAGCGGGCTCTTTCTAACGTCACAGCTCCGCGCGACCTGTGACAACCCGTTTGCTCCGGTACGTTCACTGACGATGTCCAGGACCCGTTTACGTCGATCTCGTCGACCAATCGAAAAGCTGGTCTTACTCATCCTCGCCTTGGCCACCGCCGGCGGATTCTTAGGATCCTTCGTTATCGGTTACGCCGTGTGGCAACTCGACCAGGTTGAACGATTCGCAGTGCACGACGTTCTAACCGCTCCAGTGCGTGAGCCAGTCACAGCGTCAGATCTCATAGCCATCGCCGCGTCTGAGACCGAACGAGCCAACACCACCCTAAACGACGACAAAAATCAGCCCCTTCTTCCACCTGCCGTCGCAAAAGCGCCAGTCGATGATGACCCAGATGCCGAAAACTATCTGCTTGTCGGCTCCGACAGCGTCGATGGCATCGCATCCGATGACGTCATCATGAGCGGAAGACAAGCATCCGTCGGCAACCACCTCGCTGACACCATCATGATCCTCCGATTGAGAAGCGACGGAACCGCCGCAGTGGTATCTGTTCCCCGCGACCTACTAGTCCCTATCGCCAGCACTGATGCCGTCGCGAAAATTAACAGCGCATACAACCTAGATTCCTCGCCGCAGACGAGAGCAGCACGTCTGATTGAAACAGTTGAGCAACACTTTGGGATAGGTCTCCAACACTTTGTCGAAGTCGATCTTGACGGATTTCGGCGACTCGTCGACGCCGTGGGAGGCGTATCGATCTGCTTCAACCGCCCTACCCGAGATCGGACCATCCAAGACAGTGGCGACTCCACCAAAGGAGGAACTGGCTTTTGGGTAAACGAAGGGTGGACTCACCTCGACGGCGAGACCGCCCTTGCTTTCGTGCGCAGCCGCCGCCTACTTGCGCAACAAGACGACGGGGAATGGGTTCGTCTCGGAGTCTGGAACGATCTCGAACGCAACAGTCGACAACAACGTTTCATTTTTGAGGCGCTGGACCAGGCATTAGAAAGAGCCGTAGGTAACCCTCGCAACCTTCAACGACTACTTAACATCGTCTCAACGCACCTTCGCACCTCAAACACCCTGAGCGTATTCGACGACGGTTTAGAACTCGCGCGCCGGTTCAGAGGGCTAGACGTCGACAACGATCTCCACCGGTACGCGTTCCAACTTGTAGACATAAACCAGAACGGTGTTGCAGGGCTGGAATTAATAAACAGCGACCACAACCAACGCGTGATCGACGTCTTCCGGGGGTTGGACTGGGACGACGTAGTCGAACAACGCGTGCAAATAAACATCACCGGACCTGGAGCCTCGCAGGCCGCCGCCAGGCTAAGAGGCCTCGGCTTCAAAGCATCGCACCAAAAAAGTGACGCATACCCACTAAATCAAATCCGTTACGGCGTCGGAGGTGACGCTGCAGCAGTGCTGCTAGCAGCACATTTAAGAGAAACAGTGCCGATGGTGGCTGACCCATCCCTGTCAGGCAACAAACTTCGACTCG
>JAAZYR010000029.1 GCA_014239555.1 Acidimicrobiales bacterium | reverse complement strand
CTGACGCTTTCTGCGGGGGCATCTGGTCCGAGCGCATCGTTGCCAAATAGCTCTTCGAACTCAGGATCAGCAAAGAAGGCGTCGGTTGCTGCTCCGTATTCGGCATAGGAGGGATAACCGAATGTGTGGTGGAAAGTCAGAAACCCGCCGCTAGGTCCAGCGAGTTGTTGAACCAGAGTGTGATACGACGGCCTGATATCTAGTCGAGTCAAAATTTCGTCAAATCTTTCCATTACCCCCACGAAGTCTTCAGCTCGACCGGGCTTCACTTTCCAAGTATCGGTCCATACGTGTGCTGGCATAATCTCCACCTTTGTTTCCTGTAGTAGTTGCCAAACCATGTCACAGCCTCCCAGCGGCGACAACAGACGAGGTAGCTCGGGTCCTTCGTTCTTTGTTGTCGCCGTTTCCATCTGGGAGAATCGAACCATGACCGTGAAGCTCGGATACCTGTTGCCCACTCGCGAGAAAATCATGCAGGCGAGCCCGTCGGTTCGACCGATGATTGACGCAGCAAAGCGGGCTGCGGACCTCGGCTTCGACTCGATTTGGGCTGGCGACTCGCTGTTGGCCCGACCACGACATGACCCAATCACCCTCCTCGCCGGAGTCGCTGGAGCGATCCCTGAGATCGTGGTGGGTACAGCGGTTTTACTACCAGCGCTTCGTAACCCGGTCGTGCTCGCCCAGCAACTCGCAACCGTCGACCAGATCTCCGAAGGCCGGCTCATCGTCGGCGCCGGAATCGCTCCCGACACCCCCGCAGTGCGCCACGAGTTCGCTGCTGCCGGGGTCCCCTTTGATCGGCGGGTAGGGCGCTACATGGAAGGGATTCGACTATGCCGCGCCCTCTGGAGCGGTGAACCGGTTTCGTGGGAGGGACGTTGGTCAGTTGACGCGGGCGTGCTCGCCCCTGTCCCACATCGCGAAGGCGGCCCTTTGATCTGGAGTGCAGCGACCGTCAGCGCTGGCATTGAGCGAACCGCCAAACACCACGACGGCTGGTTCCCCATCGGCCCCGACGCAGCAACGTTCGCTAGAAGAAACGAGGAGTTTCGGGCAGCGGCTACTGCGGCGGGCCGCAACCTCGAAGACCTCACTACCGCGATCTATCTCACGGTGTCGATCATGGACGACCCCACCGAAGCCGAGGCAGCTATCGACACCTATCTAGAGGGCTACTACAGCGCTCCAGCAGCCGCGATGCGCAGCTTCCAGGCATGTAAGGGTGGAACTGCCGACCAGGTCATCGACTTCGTTCGCTCCTTTGTGGAAGGCGGCGCTCAGCATCTCGTCATTCGCTGTGTTGGGGACCACGACGCGATCCAGCAGGTTCTGGCCCTGCGACGCGACGAGTTGCTTAACTGATCCGCACGGCCGTTGACGCGAACAAAAATGTTCGAAGATTAAGCTAACGAGAGATAAACCACGCAGAATTATTTCTATCAGCCATTCCAGACGCATATTTTTTGCAACAATTTGTCACTTAAGGTGACCGTCTTCGCTACGGTTCAACACTGAAAGACCGATCGTGTGTAGGTCTTTCCTGTCCAAACAAACGGAGGTGTTGGACGTGAATGACAGTTCCCGTCGTGTTTACGACTCGGTTCTCGGTTTGCTGTCGAACGTCGACAACCCCACTCCGATGGTTCGTTTGTCGCGCCTGGTTCCCTTCGAGCACACCGAGGTGTACGCGAAGCTGGAGTGGTACAACCCGTTTGGCGCTGTCAAGGACCGGGTCGCGTGGAACATGGTGCGTGACGCGGAAGAGTCCGGGCGGGTGGGTTCGGCTCAAAAGCTTGTGGAACCAACTTCAGGCAACACGGGTCTCGCTCTCGCCATGGTCTCTAATGCGAAGGGCTATTCCCTGACCACCCCTCTTTCAAACCAGATCCCGCTCGAGAAGCGTACGGTTCTGCGTCTCGCAGGGGTCGATGTGATCGAACTCGAAGATTCGTTGTGTCCGGCGCCGGGGGCACCTGAAGGTGCCATTGCGAGAGCTGACGAGATCGCGCATCAGCCCGAATTCGAAATGCTGAACCAGTACAAGAACGAGGCCAACCCGGACGCGCACTATCGCACCACCGGACCCGAGGTGTGGCACCAGACCGCCGGTCTTGTCACCCACTTCGTTGCAGGCCTAGGCACTTGCGGGACCATCAACGGTTCGGGACGCTTCTTGAAAGAACAGGACCAAGGTGTCCAGGTACTTGGTGTGCACCCGCCCGCGGGTCACGACATTCCTGGTGTTCGCAGTCTCGCCCAGTTGAGCCAAACCGAGTTGTTCACACCGGAGAAATACGACGGGCTCATCGAGGTGGACAACAAGCTGGCCTTCGAGATGTGTCAGCGGATCAACCAAGAAGAGAGCCTCACTGCAGGACCAAGCTCGGGTATGGCGCTGGCAGGTGCGTTGAGGTCAGTACCAGACGAGCCAGGCAACGTTGTAGTGGTGATCTTCCCCGACAGCGTTTTCAAATACGCCTCATCGATTCTGCGCAATGTCCCCGGGCTGGGAACAGCGCCGCCGTCGGGAACTAAACGCGAACAGTTGATGGATTCGATGATCGAGAACGCTCGAGTCAACTCGCATCTGGCAGTCGACGTCGATGCTGCTCACGACTTCTGGCAACAGCACGAACCTTTGGTGATTGACGTGCGTGAGTTCGATGCCCACCGCCAGCGACACATCCCCGGTGCCATCAACATGCCGCTCGACGACCTAGCCGACCTCGCTCCATTCCTTCCAGAGGACCTCGACGCGCCGTTGCTCAGCGTGTGCGAGCGCGGGAACCTTTCACTATCCGGTGTGTTGTTCCTGAACAGCCTCGGCTACCGAAACGCTAGAAGTATCACCGGCGGCACAGAGGCCTGGGACGAGCAAGGATTCGCCGTCACCTCAACCTGAGTCTGACAACGGCCGCTTTTCGGGGCAGTCTTTTGTCGTTTTCCGTAAAGTACGCTTCGAACGCTTGAGGCTACGCAAAGGTGGAATGAAATGGATTTAGCGATCGTTTTTGAACTTCTCGGAGACTACGACGAGTGGCGCAAAGTTTTCGATGAAGACCTACCAGCTCGGCAAGAGTTTTCGGAATCAATGATTGCTGGTCCAGTGGACAACGGCCAGGTTGTGATTCTTTCCTACGGAGTGGACATGGAAAAGATGACGGCCTTCATGGGCACCGCGGAGTTTGCTGAACGCACAGGAAAATTTCACGGACCGCCAACGGTGTACCAGTTGACCGAAATGGCACCGCCAGCCTGAGCCTTTAGCTTGGTGACAACGGCCGCCCTTCGGGGCGGTCTTTTACCATCCGTACCTCGGTGTCGTTGTGTAACAGTGTTGCTCCACATGTCGACGAACAAGGGGGATGACATGTCACTGGTAATGATGAAAGGCACCTACACCCAGCAAGGCTGGCAGGGAGTTGCCGAAGAGGGATTCCAATCCCGCGAAGACACCATTCGGGCCCAAGTGCAAGCCATGGGTGGAGAGTTCATCGGCCTGTACTTCTCAACGAATGCAGATTGGGATTGGATGGTGATCGCGGACGGTTCCGACGTTGACCTCATCGCTCAAAAACTTCAGATTATGGCAAGTGGGGCATATGGATGGGTGACAGCCGATGTTGTTGTTACCGCAGCCACAGCCGACTCCCAAACCGCTCCGGTTCACCGAACTCCGGGCCAATAACTGCTCGCTCACTGGCGTAGGCAATACCGAATCTGTGCCGGTAAACAAGAGTTAGTCCCTACAAGGGGCTCCTATACAAAGGGAGATGCCAAATGCAGAAAGCAATCCAAGAATCGCTCTGACAATGGCATCCCTTCAGGAGGGTCTTTTGGCGTCTAATTCCACAGTTGGATCACCAGAAGCACAGCAGCCAACACCGTCATGGCCACGGTGAAACGAGGACCTAACAGACCTCTACCAGTCAAAAATGCGTGAGACCCGCGAGGGTCCGAGCGGAGACTTCGCCGGTGTGCTCAGCGTGAACTGTGCCCGACAACACCTGACACGTCTCACCGGCTTTGAACGTGTGCTTGCCATCTTCAAGTTCGAGGATGAATTCACCTTCGAGGACCAGGAGTTGAGCATCGAACTCGTGAGTGTGCAGCTCGGTTGAGTGCCCCGCCGAGTAACTATTTTCACGGATGTCGTCGCAGCCTTGACTTGCCAGTAGTTCGCGAAAGTCGTCTTCTGTCATGGCGTGATTCTAGGCCACGGCCTGTCGTCGTCTTCGTCGAACCAGAGAGACGCCATCTGAAATCACTTAAGTATTTGAGCGCGGGCGATACAGGACACGGGGATCAACGAGAACCAGAAGTTATGGGTTTCGTGGGATAACCACGAAAAGGGAACCGATGAGCATGTTGCCCGGAGTCCTTTGTCGTTCTGGCTTTAAGCGTTAAGCAAAATGACGAGCATCACTGTGCCGCCAAGCATCGCAAGCGTATTAAGGATCAAATAAATAGGGAAAGGGGCTTTGGCGAACTGCTTGCCAAATGTTGTTGACGCAAGATCATCGTCCATGTCGGAACGCATCGCAGCAATATCCATAATCGCTCCATGGGAACCAAACCACAGAAACAATCCGACCACGGCGACCGCTATTGATAGCGCTACCTCAGCATTGTCAGTCAACTGACCCCACGAAGCCGCTACAGCTACTCCGACGATCATCAACACGAGACACTTGATACACACGAAAAGCATCTCCGCGCGGTGTTCGATCCAACTACGAAGCTCACTTTGCTCCATGACATCTCCAATGCTCTGTTCGAGGAGATCGACTATAGAAGGTCTGACCCCATCTCGTTTTCGTCGAACCAGGGAGACGCCATTTGAAGTCATTCACGTATTTGAGTGTGGGCGATACGCGATCCGTCTCGGAATAAGTGAGCTGGTGTTCTTTAGGGCGTACGACCGCTCAAACCGAGTAGACGATCCAGAGCGGAGGCATCGTCTGGGACTTCCACCTCAGGACCGAACATTCCGCCTGCCCGGCTGTCGTCGGTGATGAATCCGCTGAAGAATGCTGTCGTCGCCTCGACGAGGTCGACCGGAGGGTCGAAGTCCTGTCCGGTCGAGCGGGCGAGGTCCCAGCAGTGGACGAGGTTGTCGGCGGAGATTGTTTGCAACGCAACACCGGCGGACATGTCGCCGAAGATGAGGCTGACCGTCTCCTCAAGATCGCCAACGCTGTCCACAGCAGAGTCCAGTTCGGTTGAGGCGTTTCGGTAGGTCGCCCGATGGTCGTCGCCGAGAACGTCGCCGAGTCGCGCCGGCATCCCGCCGATCAACTCCTCTCCGCGCGCCTTGTCGCCGCTCAGACCGGCGGCGAACAGAAATCTTCCAAGGGTGAAGTGCCCGATTAAGTCCCGGACCTCGAAATCGCTGCACGGTGTATCGTCGCCCAACTGGCCCGCATCGGTGCCGTCCACCAGAGCGGAGAGCAGGTCGGTGACCTGTGAGAACTGTTCCTTCGGATCCATAGCATTGCCCCTTAGGTTCTATCTGCGCTCTCCACCTGGAACTTCCCGATGTCGCGCTGAAAACGTATGCGGGCCAAATGTACTACCCGTAGATGTTGAGGTACCAGTGGTCTAGGCGATACAGAGTCCGACCCGAGACACCGAAACGCCCCAGCACTCCCAAACCAAAAGGAGTTCGCATCCTGCGCCGAAGTCCCTAACCAGCCAGGGTCAGGCCGTGTTCCTTCACTGTGTGGGCGGAAGCGGTGACGAGGTCGGTGATCTGGTTCCAGTCGACGTCGTCAGCTAGGGCGGGTAGCAGGTCCTCGCGTGCGCAGCGCATAGCGCGTTCGAGCACGCCGCCTTTGGTGGCCGCGCCCACCGACAGGTCCTCTAACACCTCGCGGGGTTCGACCTGGGCGGTATGCAGCGTCAGGTCGAGGTGGCGGTGAACGAAGATGCGGGCCGTGTCGGGGGCCAGGTCGGTCTCGGCGTAGTAGCGGGCGATGCCGTCGTGCCATGCCCGGGCCATGGCGGTGAGGTAGTCGGCGTGGTCACGAAGATCTTCGCCGCGGATTGGGGTTGACTGGGCGGGAGCGAAGCCAGTGAGGTCGCGCACGCGGGCCCTTAGGTACTCGCCGACGTCGTTGTGGTTCAATTCGAGCCGGTCAGCCACGATCGGCAGGGCGTACCACAACGAGTTGATGACGCAGAGCCCACCCAACATTGACACGATTTGATGCGACTCGACCTCGACGTATTCGCCTTGGCCCGCAAAGAGGTTCTGGAGTTCGGCCACCCGTTCCGTGGGCCAGGGGGCGGCGTAAGTGACTGTGTAATGACCCTCGTCGATGACTGGGCGCCCGGCGATGGAGGTCACGTTGTTGGGGATCATGTTGACCACCAACACATCGTCGCCCAGAGCGTCGAGGTAGGTCTGGCCTAGTGGCACCGGTGGGAACGCGTAAAGCACCGGCAGAGGCCCGCCTTCGGTGCGCCGCTCCTCGTAGTAAGGGCGCAGGACCGAGTCGATCAAGTCCGGGGCGACAGTGGGTGGCGGAGAGAACATGATTAGGTCGGGGTGGTTGTCGCGAAGCGCGGCATGGTTGTCGTTCAGCACCAACGGGAACCCGAACACGGCTTCTTTGCGAGCGATGTCTGCCTCATCGGCGGTGACCCCGATCACTCGGTCCGCAACGTCGTCACCACCGACGACCCGGCTAATAATCGGCCAGATAATCTCCATCAGATTGCCGACGCCGATCATGGTGAGGTTCACGAACACATCCTGTCACGCCCAACCCATCGCCTCACACTCACTCGAATCTCGAAATTCGCGGCGCATCTGCACGAACTACTGGTGATCAAGCCGGAGTGGAGGGGATCAAATCCATTTCCGGATTAGACCGTAGGCGCTACAGAAGACGCCCTCAAACGTACGACTCGTATGTTTGAGTGCGGGCGATACAGGAAGCGTCATCTAAGAGAGAAACTAAATCGGCCCTGCGTGGGACAACCACGAAAAGGGAACCGATACGCCTTTTTGCTGAGGGTCCTTCGTTGTTTCGAGTCCGAGTTCTAGTTTGTCGAAGTGCGTCGGACCTTCCCACTACTCATTGCGTCCTGCTTTGTGGCGTTGGTGGTAGTTGTGGGTTGGGGGTCGTCGGTTGGGGCATGGAGTACCGGTGCTGGTGGTGATCCGAATTGGGGTTCGACCACCTTCGGCGGCACCAATTCCGACCGTGCCTACGGGGGGGTGGCGGTGGATGGTTCCGGCAACGTGTACACCACTGGAGCTTTCAGCGGGACAGTTGATTTTGGGGCCGGCAACGTCACCGCCGCAGGCAACTTCGATGTGTTTGTCACCAAACTCAACTCCTCTGGGGTCCATCAGTGGACCACCACCTTCGGAGCCGCCGGCCCCAACGCTGTCGACCGTGGTTACGGGGTGGCGGTGGATGGTTCGGGCAACGTCCATGTCACTGGACACTTCTCCGGGACAGTGAACTTCGGTGCCGGCAACGTCACCGTCGCAGGCGCCCCCGACGTGTTTGTTACGAAACTGAATTCTTCTGGGGTCCATCAATGGACCACCACCTTCGGAGGCACCGGCGCAGCTGCCTATAGCTGGCAGGTGGCGGTGGATGGTTCCGGCAACGTCCATGTCACCGGATACTTCGATGGGACAGTTGATTTTGGTGCCGGTGACGTCGCCTCCGCCGGCGACTACGACGTTTTTGTTACGAAACTGAATTCTTCT
>JAAZYR010000028.1 GCA_014239555.1 Acidimicrobiales bacterium | reverse complement strand
GGCGCGCTTATTGACAACCACCGCGACGAAATCATCTATTGCGAGCCAAGCGCGGGTATGAGTGATGAAGCCGTAGAAGAAGAAAAGATTTGGGCGACCCTCGAAGCGACAAAAGAAACAGTATTTCTACTTCTCAGCCGGTCTGTTCAACTGCTGTCATCGGGTGAACGTTGAAAACGCCGGCTTGGAAAGCAGCAGACCTTGTTTCGGTCGACCCTGAACCGTTCAAATGGCGGATGGGTGTCAGACCCCTCAATCTTGACCAGTGGCTATTAGTCGACGAGGACCGCGCCGCTGACCTCAATGAAATCGGCGCGCTTATTGACAACCACCGCGACGAAATCATCTATTGCGAGCCAAGCGCGGTAACCGCTTGCCAAGAACTAGCGGTCGAAGTCGTCGAACACCTCAGAGGCGTGTCCGGACTGAACACAATTGAACTGGACCAACAACCAGGCATCCCTGTTATCGAATCGACACGTCGACTAGTGCAAGAAGATATTTGCCTGCTCCAACGACGATCGGAAGGATGGGTTATGACGGCATGTGCCGTGGCAATCCCAACACAATGGGACGTTCCTTCGAAGTTCGGTACCACTCTTGATTCCATTCACGAACCGGTACCTAGATACGACAGCGACCTCTCCCACCTGATGGGAACCTTCTTCGACCGTCTTCGCGTAGATCGACCGGTATGGAGAGCGAACCGCACCTTGACCGACGACCCCAGCTTGCGATTAGCACCCCATCGACGCCATGAACCTCTAAGGCAAGATGTTACGTCGACGAATATTGCTGAACGGGTCTGGCTAAGGGTGGAATACCAAACGCTTCGTCGCCTTCCGCAAACTGAGGCCATCGTCTTCACCATCCGAATTCTCCGACAACAAATAGCGTCCGTTGCTGAGCACCCCACGGCTCTAGGTGAACTCGTCCAATCGCTATCCAAACTGCCCAAAGATGTCCGAGGCTACAAAGACAGCACCGCCGTATATGGATCACTCGTGAAGCAATGGGCAATCTCAAACGGTTACCTCGACCCAAAAAAATACGAATAACACCAACGAACGTTCGTTTGTATAATGGAGTTGTGCGTAACTGGCCGAACATGGACGAATTTGAGAAGTTCCTCAACGAAGGCGGCATAGTCGAGCCCAACGATGACATTCCAGAGGGCTACCGGAACGCCGTTTTTAGCTTTATCGAGATGCACGCAAACAGCGAGTACATGGGTGGGCTTACCGAAAGGGACTGGATTCCAAAGGCTCCCGGGCTACACCGAAAAATGACCGCGCTGGCGAAAAGCCAAGACGAAATTGGTCACGCCCACCTGCTCTATATGGTTGCGGCCGATCTAGGGGTAAAGACACGCGAAGAAATGATCACCGACCTGCTGGAAGGACGCACCCATTTCCATAATGTCTTTCACTACCGAGTGCATAGCTGGACAGATCAAATAGCCGTCGCGTATCTCGTCGACGCGGCCGCGTTAGCGAGCCAACAAGCAGTTTTCAAAAACTGTTCCTACGGTCCCTATAAACGAATATTGCGAAGAGTGATCGCCGAAGAGGGATTTCACATGCGCAACGGTGAAGAAATGTTGCTTTTGATGGCCCGTGGCACAGACGTTCAACACCAGATGATGCAAGAGTCCATTGACCGTTGGTGGTTGCCTTCTATCCAGCTGTTCGGCCCTGATTCTCGACCTGACGACGAGCTACTTCGGTGGCACATCAAATCGGAACGGAACGAGGATTTGCGAGATCGATACATTCAAAAATTCGTGCCTCAACTGCTTGGTGGAGGGTTCACTATTCCTGACCCAGGGCTTCGACAAGACAGCGAAGACGGCAAATGGAAAATCAGCGAGATCGACTGGCAACCACTAAAAAAAATAATGAGAAATGGTGGTCCAGATAGCGCCCGAAGAATTTCGGACGCGAGACGAGCCTGGTACGACGCCGAATGGGTTCGCGTAGCACTCGATGCCGCCGCGAAGGCTGACGCGTGAGGATCGCTGATACGGCCATCAATGTTGTTCGAGCCGCTGTTTCGTCCGTTACGGATCCGGAGTATGCAGATCTCACTATCCAACAATTAGGAATCCTTGAAGACGTTGTCGCCGATTCGATATCCATCCGCGTTGATCTAGTGCCCACGATCCTCGGATGCCCAGCTTTAGACGTCATCGAAAAAGACGTAGTGGCTGCTGCTCGAGCGTCGGGATATGACGTGACTGTTCGTTTCTGCATGTCTCCGATATGGACCCCGGATCGCATCAGCGAAGATGCGCGCCAAATACTTGCGGAGGAATATGTCGTCACCATCCGTCCTCGGGAGGGGCCGACGAAGTGCCCTCTTTGCGGAAACACGGCGCTACAACCGCGCAGCGATGTGGGCGGCACAGCTTGCCGATCCGTCGAATGGTGCCCGGATTGTCGCAATCCCGTTGAAGTAGTTAGGTCCCGTCAAATGGGGGAGCGATGAGCCGAAAGAATCGAACTGACGTGGTGGCCGCGGCCCGAATCATGTTTGCTGAACAGGGGTTTCACGGAACCTCGATGCGTGACTTAGGTAAGAAGCTGGGCCTCATGGGTTCCTCGTTGTACAGCCATGTCGTCTCCAAAGATGAACTGTTGGTTGACGTCGTGCGCGAAGCATCTTCACATTTCCAGGCACTGGCTGACGAAGTGGCAACCATGTCGGGAACCGCTAACGAACGACTGTCTCGACTGGTTCACGGCCACCTCCAAATTCTTGTTGAAGACCCGCATCAAGCTCGAACTTTTCTCAACGAAACTCGATTTCTTCCCGAACCGGAACGAGATAAGGCGGTCACCATGTTTGACCGTTATCAACAAGTTTTTCGCGACGTTCTCAGTAGCGGGTGCGCCAGCGGTGAATTTCGATCGGATCTCAACGTCCATTTGGCGGCGAATTTGGTCCTTTCACTACTGAACGGAACCCAACGGTGGTTCAACGCTGATGGCGCGCTAAACGTTGACTCTCTGGCTTTGGAAATCCACTTTTTGTTGACGCTTGGGCTGAACCCGGACCCGGAGGTAAACGCTGCATGAACACCTACGAAGTTTTTCTCAAAAAGGCTGGGAAAGAACCATTTAGCCATGCAGGATCACTCGACGCGCCAGACGATGAGCTCGCGGTCACGTACGCGCGAGAAACTTACGGTCGCCGTAGCGAGGGTGAGCAAATGTGGGTGGTTGACCGATCCGCAGTTCTCGTCGGAGACGAAATCGACCTCGCACTGGCCGACCGCGACCACAGACACAACGACGGACACCTCGTTGCAGAACTTCGTCAATCTGACCGAGGACATACGAGGTAAATGAAATGAGCCCCGACGAGACCGCAAAAGGGTTAGTTCTGGCTTTTGCAGATGACGAACTCTGTGTAGGCCAAAACCATTCTTGGTGGATCGCCGCCGGCCCGTTCTTGGAGGAAGATCTGGCGTTCACTTCTATTGCGCAAGATGAGCTTGGTCACGCAAGAGCCCTTTATTCGCTCGTATCCAATGATGTGGACCGAGTGGCGTATGGGAGGCCGCATTCCGAGTACCGCTCAGCACATTTAGCGGAACTCCTCTGTCACGACTGGTCCAGAGCGCTTGCTCGCCATGTTCTGCACGACCTGGCAGAATAAATTCGGTGGACAGCCATGCTTAATTCGAGTTGGCCGGAACTTAAAGCTGTCGCTATACGTGCTTTGGCTGAGGAGCAATTCCATGTTCATCATGGTGTCTCGCTGGCACGGCGGTTGCTTTCCTCTTCCGACGGCCACATGCGCCTTGCCCCAGTCCTCAGCGAATTAGCTCCGCTGGGAAGAGAGTACTTCGCGGGCTCTGATGTCGGACTTGTCGCCTCGGGGGTCCTTAACTTGTCGCTTGCTGATCAGGAGCGGGCCTGGATGGAGCGAGTAGAAGACGTCTTCGACGAATTTGAATTGAGCATCGACTGGGGTCCCACAAGGCCTTCACAAGGACGGGCGGGCGTTCGTTCTCAAGATTTTTTAACGTTGCATGATGAGATGGTTGCAGTGCTGCAAATCGACCCACTAGCTATCTGGTAGCGATACTTCAGCTGCGTTAATCGACCGCCATACTTTTTCTGGTGTCATTGGCATATCCAGATGCCGAATTCCTAAATGGCTTAAGGCATCAACTACTGCGTTCTGAATGGCTGGCGTGGCACCAACGGTTCCAGACTCGCCGATGCCCTTGGCGCCTAATGGGTTGATGTGTGTTGGCGTTTCAAGGACAACGCGCTCAAACATCGGTAATTCTGCTGCTGAAATAACGGCGTAGTCCCCTAAGTTGCCAGTTAGAGGGTTCCCGTCTTCGTCGTATCGGAATTCTTCGAGAAGAGCTTGAGCTGCGCCCTGAGCCAAACCGCCGTGCACTTGCCCGTCGGCGAGAAGAGGGTTGAGAATTACCCCGGCGTCGTCGCAAGCGACTAACCGTTGCAAATCAACCTTGCCCGTCTCGGTATCAACCTCCACCACTGCTACGTGGGTACCAAATGGAAAAGTAGGTCCTTCAGACTCGAATACCTCTTCGGCGTGTAGTAGCCGCGGCCCAACGGTTTGTTCTCCCAAGTGATCCGCAACGTGCTCCCAAGAGACCCCGATGGATGGAGTCCCGATGACATGGAAGTTACCTGTCTCTACATCGAGTGAAAGATCAGCTTCCGAAGCCTCAAGCAGTTCCGCAGCAATTTTCTTTGCTTGCTCGACAAGTATCTCAGACGCGTTCCACAAGGCAGCTCCTGCTAGTTGAACCGACCGTGAGCCTCCGGTAATTCCGCCTTGGGGAACCTCATCAGTGTCGCCATGCACTACTTCTACCTTGTCGAACTCCACTCCGGTGGCATCCGATATGAGCATCGCCCAAGCCGTGTGGTGCCCTTGACCATAAGGTGATGAGCCAGTTCGAGCCAAAATTCTTCCCCCGCTCAAAAGTTCGACGCCCCCGTATTCGGAACGCCCAGCTCCCGCTGTTCGTTCAACATAGGTCGCTAACCCAATACCGAGAAGACGCGTATCGCCCGTGGAACGTCGGCGCGCCTGTTCAACTCGAAGATCGTTGTAGCCGCTGACATCGAGTGCTGCATCTAAGCTGGCTTCGTATTCTCCGCTGTCATAATCGGAACCGGTCTTGGTTGTCAGAGGAAAAACTTCGGGTCGGTGAAAGTTACGTCGTCGAACTTCTGTCGGATCCATACCGATTGCTTTCGCGAAAACATCAACGGCGCGCTCAATAGCTGCGGCGGCTTCGGGGCGGCCTGCCCCCCGATAGGCACCCGTCGGAGTGGTATTGGTGACTACAGAAACTGAGCTGAACCCAACACTAGCGATGTCGTAACAGCCTGTAAGCATCGCCCGAGCGTTAGCCGGCAAGCCCGCTCCGCCCGCAGGGTAAGCGCCCGCCTCCTGGACCACATGGAGGTGATAGGCAGTGATATCGCCTTCTGAACTGCCCCCGATACGGCAGTACTGAATCTGGCCTCGACCGTGTCCGAGGCCGACCATGTCATCGCTGCGCGATGGAACCCAAACGACAGGACGATTGACTCTTTTCGCCAGCCAACCCAGTAACGCCTCTTCAGGCGACGGGCGCGCTTTGGCCCCAAAACTTCCACCAACATCGCGCGAAACAACGCGCACTTGGTCTTTCTCGAGTCCCAATATCGAAGCGATGGCAGCTCTGACAGGGTGAGGCCCTTGCCCGGCGTTGTAACAGTGGAGACGACCATCTGCACCCCACTCAGCTGCAGCAACTCGTGTTTCGATAGGCGCCGGTGCAAGTCGGTTATTCACTGTTCTTACTTCGGTCACGACGTCACACGTGTCGAAATCTGCGTGAAGGCCTTCGGCTTCCATACGGCAGACCACGTTCCCCTCTGCGGTGTCATTAAACAAAATGATGCTGGAGTCCAGGGCCGCCTCCGGATCAATGATGGCGTCAAGCGGTTCGTACCGGATATCGACAAGTTCAGCGGCATCTTGAGCCAGAGCGGCCGACTCGGCAATTATGGCCACGACAGGTTCACCGACGAATCGCACCCGACCGCTGGCCAGTAACGGTCGCACCATCGCCTCATCGAAGATTGGATTTGCCGCAGGGTACGGCCCGATGTCAAGGTCCGCGTGTGTGACGACGTCAATGACTCCGGGCGCGTTCTTGGCGTCATCCACGTCGATCGAAATAATGTCAGCATGAGCCATTGTCGAAGTCAGGTAGTACACCTGAGCTGCGTTCAGTAACGAAATGTCTGCAACAAAGGTTGAAGTTCCTCGGAGCAGTGGGTCGTCCTCGCGCCTTCGTACCGCCGTTCCGCGAAGAGCCATAGCTGGTACATGCCTTTCTGGAAAAGAAGTGTTCCCTCCCAACTGACTCTGATTGTGCCAGGCCAGCTATCATGTGCGACGTACGGTGCAGAGATTCAGCGAAGTCCGGTGAAAACCCGGCACTGTCCCGCAACGGTGATGTCCTTCAGGGGAACGAGTCCGGACGCCTGTATCAATGCCTCGCACGACGATTCTCGAGGAAGAAGCGTTGTGTGGCAGATCTCCTGCCGCTCCGCCCTCGGACAACAGGAGAGGCCTGATGAATCCCGTCAAGTATTTGGTCCTGGCACTTCCATTTGTTTTTGCCTCATGCGGAAGTGGCCCAGAGATCGGCTCATCAGCTAGTTCTGAGGTAGGTACCTCTGAGCTAGTTACCTCCGAGGCAAGCAATCCGGAACCAGCCACTGAATCGCCGTCAGAAGGAGAAGCTTCCGCTGAGTTTGAAGACTGCGTAAATCGCGAGTTCCCGCAGGCCATTGTGTCCATGTCTCCAACGGCGACCGAAATGGTATTTGCGATGGGTGCCGGTGACCAAGTAATCGCCGTCGATAATTACAGTTATTGGCCGCCCGAGGCTCCAGTAGTCGAAGATCTCGCTGCTTGGAATCCGAGTGTGGAGGCAATAGCGGCGTTTGAACCCGACCTAGTCATCCTTAGCGATAGTGGAATCCAACAGGAATTGGAGTTGCTCGGAGTCGAGGTGTACGTGGCCGCCGCAGCCGTTGTTTTAGAAGACGTATTTGACCAGATGCTCGAGATCGGTGAAATTACTTGCCAACGGGCTGGGGCACTCACAGCCGTCACCGAAATGCGCGAGAAAATCGGTGAAATTCTTGATGGGATAAACCTGCCTGAGAAGCCCCTGACCTACTACCACGAGCTTGACGACACGCTGTATTCAGTAACGAGTGCGACGTTTGTGGGACATATTTACTCGCTCGCAGGATTGGTCAACATAGCTGACCCCGCGGACGAAGACGGATCATCTTGGGGGTACCCGCAGCTCACACAAGAATTTGTGCTTGAAGCAGATCCAGACATCATTTTCTTCGCCGATGCTCAATGTTGTGGTCAATCGGTCGAAACCATCGCTTCGCGGCCCGGATGGTCGGAGTTGAAGGCCGTTCGAACTGGGAACGTCATTGAAATGGACAACGATGTGAGTAGCCGGTGGGGTCCACGTCTTGTCGACTTTCTTGCGACCGTTTCTTCCGCAGTTTCCACAGTGAAAACCGGATAGAACTGTCGTGGCTCGAGGTGCTCGCTCTGAAAGTACAGCGGTGGCCTCCGAGAGGCTCCGCGCTCCATGGTTCCTAGTGGGGGTCCTCGCGATTGTGTGTGCGGCAGTAGCCGGCTTACTAATTGGGCCGGCAGATATAAAAATTTCCGCAGTCATGCTGGAGTTGATGGATCGATTGCCGCTGGTCACTGCCGATAGTGGGCTATCGCCTATCCATGCCAACATCATCTGGGAGGTCCGGCTCCCACGGGTTGCACTTGGTGCGCTTGTGGGCGCGACTCTGGCCATCAGCGGGGCTAGCTACCAGGCAGTATTTCGTAATCCGCTGGCTGACCCGTACCTATTGGGAGCCGCGGCAGGAGCTGGCCTCGGCGCGACGATCGCCATCGTTACGGGATCAGGCGACGGGATAGGAACCTTTGACACCGTTCCACTCCTGGCCTTTCTCGGTTCCCTGGCCGCCGTAGCTCTCACGTATTTTCTGGGCTACAGCTCCGGGGTACGGCGGTCACCTGCAGCCTTACTTCTTTCCGGTGTCGCGGTCGCTAGTTTCCTTACCGCGATTCAAACTTTCATCCAACAACGCAACGTAGAAACAATTCGGCA
>JAAZYR010000027.1 GCA_014239555.1 Acidimicrobiales bacterium | reverse complement strand
CCGCTAACGCCACGGTCGTCATCAGGTTAAACCCGTGAGTGAAGTAGAGACTGAGGAAGGCGATTACCGCAGCAGCTACAACGCAGACCAATACTGGGTCGTTTCCATCCAGAACGGATGGGGCAACAAATTTCACCAGCACCAAGACAGTCCCACCCATCGCAAATAATGCGAGCACGCCGCGAACTCTGGCTAAGCAAACAACTGTCACCGCAAATAAAAGGATCAGCCACCAAAGAGAACTGAGGCGATCCCGGTCTAGGTAGTAATAGGAGTTGGTACCTGGATCGAAGCCAAGAATCACATCGTCGCCAACTGACAATTTCGGGAATGTTGGGTCAAATGATGTGTTTACTTCGGGCAAAGCGACTAGCGAGCCGGTCTCTGGGCCCTCTTGCACGAGGACAGTTACGTTGCGACATAGTTCCACTTCGGAAGAAATTGAATAGCCACAACTTGACTCGCTAGCTTCATGAACCGTTGCCTGCAGCAGATCTGATGTCAAAGCAAGATCTTCAGCATTCTTTTGGATTTCTTCGGGCCTTTCATCATTAGGCCAGAGCGCCACAACACCTGAAAGAGTAGCGACCGCCGCCACGGTAAGAGTGGCGACAAGAAAGTAAACGACCGATGACCTGCCGCCACCAAATCCCCCTAGAAGGGAAGATGACGAGTGGCTATGGGTATGAGGGACACTCGGTGATTCAAAGTCTTCCTCATCCATTCAACATTCCAATTCATGCTTGTTATCCCTCCTTGAGGTTAGCGACGATGATGTTTGAGATGTCTTCGACCGAAGCCATCTATTCGTCTCAAATATGTGGAGCACTTTTCTTCGACGCTCTGGAAGGCTCACCGGCTAGATCCCGACGCGATCATGGTGCCCTCCAGCCTGAGAGGCGGTAAGTTCGCGCCATGGCTGAACAGTCCGTCACCTTAAATCGTTACTCGTCTCGCATAACCCAACCACCGAGCCAAGGCGCCTCCCAGGCCATGCTCTACGCGACGGGTCTGACCCCTGCCGATCTTGAGAAAGCGCAGGTGGGTGTTGCGTCGTGCTGGTATGAGGGGAACCCATGCAACATGCATCTTGCAGACTTAGCGGACCATGTGAAGCGCGGCGTGGTGGAGTCGGGCCTGGTCGGGATGCGGTTTGACACAGTCGGTGTGTCCGACGGGATATCGATGGGCACTGACGGGATGTCGTACTCGTTGCCCAGCCGTGATCTCATCGCCGACTCGATAGAAACGGTGATGGCAGCGCAGTGGTACGACGGCCTGGTCGCGCTGCCCGGGTGCGACAAAAACATGCCGGGGTGTGTGATGGCTATGGGTCGGCTTGATCGGCCCGCCATAATGGTCTACGGCGGAACCATCCAGCCGGGATCAGCGATGATCGGCGGCGTCGAGGAAAAGCTCGACATCGTCTCGGCGTTCCAGAGCTACGGCCAATCCCTGGCCGGTTCGATCACCGAAGCGGAGCGCGAGGCCATCGTCGCCCACGCTTGCCCCGGCGCTGGTGCGTGTGGCGGCATGTACACAGCGAACACCATGGCCAGCGCCATCGAGGCTCTTGGTCTGAGTCTGCCCTACTCATCAAGCACCGCGGCCGTCGACCCCGCCAAAATCGACGAATGCGTTCAGGCCGGCCGCGCCATGCGGGGCCTTCTCGAGGCTGACCTCAGACCGCGCAAGATCGTAACCCGAGGTTCGCTGGAGAACGCGATGGTAGTGACCATGGCGCTGGGTGGATCAACTAATGCAGTGATCCACCTGATTGCCATGGCGCGGGCCTTCGAGTTGGAGTTAACCATCGACGATTGGCAGGCAACAGCCTCACGGGTTCCTCTTCTTGCAGACCTCAAACCGTCGGGTCGCTACGTTATGGCCGACCTACACGAGGTGGGGGGTGTCCCCGCAGTAATGCGGTACCTGTTGGAACAGGATCTGATCGACGGTGAACAGCTCACGGTCACCGGTCAGACCATCGCAGAGAACCTCGAGACGGTGCCGGATCTGACTGAGGGTCAAGACATCATCGCGACCGTTGACGCACCGGTGAAGGAGCGAGGTCATATCAGCATCCTGCGGGGCAACCTGGCGCCGGGTGGCGCGGTCGGTAAGGTCACAGGAAAACAGGGGCTCCAGTTCACCGGACCGGCCCGGGTGTTCGACAACGAAGAGGACATGTTGGCGGGACTTGAGCAGGGCGTGATCAAATCGGGTGATGTCATCGTCATCCGCTACGAAGGCCCCAAGGGCGGGCCCGGTATGCCCGAAATGCTCACTCCAACAAGTGCCCTGGCAGGGGCCGGTTTCATCGACCAAGTTGCGCTTATCACCGACGGACGCTTCTCGGGAGGAAGCCACGGCTTCATCATCGGCCACGTCGTGCCGGAGGCACAGGACGGCGGCCCGATCGCGTTAATCCGGGACGGCGACACAATCACGATCGACGACGAAACCCACGCTCTCTCCGTCGACCTATCCGAGGAACAACTGGCCGCTCGTCAGAACGAATGGACCGCACCACCTCTCAGAGCCAGCAGCGGCGCGCTCTGGAAATACATCAAGAACGTCGAGGACGCCAGCCACGGCTGCATCACCGACGGCTGAGATTCGGCTCTAATCGGTTCCATTGCGGTATCAAGCACCAGCCATCGGTTTCGGTCTCGGGGAGCGTCCGCCTTGGTGTAGCCAATCACACAAGTCGCTCCACCAGGAAGCACGCGGTGGGCGTACTGCTCCAAAGGCGTAAGCGATGCCCTTTCACAACCACATCCTGGAACACCTGGCCGAAGGCATTGGTGAATGGAGAGCGGTTTTAGTGAATCTCGATGGTCAGCTCGGCATGAGCCTGACGGAGCGACTCCTCTGTTGCCCGGGGTGTGTCGCCTAGGGCGAACAGGAAACCCAGATAGCGGTCTGCTTCTGGTGGCGGACGTACGTGGCTGCCCATGGGGATGGTCAGCTCCATATCAACGATGCCCGGCACCGCTCTTGCCTGTTCTTGGCCGCTGATGTTGATGAGGGTGCCTGCCATGGGAATGGGCAACATCATGACCCCCGACGCAGCCGACTGGAGAGCGGAGGGCTCACCGCGGTATCCCAGGGCGCTTCGTAGCAGCGTCACCTCCAGCGATGTGCCCAACAGGCCGAAACGTAGCGACCGGCCACACAAGCCCCCGATGGAGCGGGCCGCGACCTCGAGCAGCCACACTCGACCATCGTCTATGCGCATCTCGGCATGTATCGGTCCCTGAACAAGTCCGAGAGCGGCGGCGGCGGCACGGGCAGTTGAGGTGATCTGATCTTGGACCCGACGATCAAGCACAGAGGGAGTAACTAGGATCGTCTCCTCGAAGTACGGGCCGTTCATCGGGTCTGGCTTGTCGAACAGTGCAAGCACCTCGAGATCTCCGTCGACGAGGAGACCCTCGAGGGCAATCTCGGTACCAGGCAAGAACGCTTCTGCCAGGATGGGCTCGTCTGGGTCGCGACCCGCCTCGGCTGTGATGGCTCCAATGCGGGCAACCGCGGCGGGAACCGCGTCAGCGTCATCGACCCTGATGACACCTCGACTCGCAGAGAGAGATACGGGCTTGAGTACCGCGGGATACCCAACTTCGGTACATGCCTGGCTCGGATCGTCGTTGGCTCCAATGATCCGATAGGCGGGTTGGGGCAACTCGGCCCTAGCAAAGATCTCGCGCATCGTAGATTTGTCGCGTGTTGCGCTCACAGCCTCAAGCGAGTTGTGCGCCAGGCCGAGTTCCTTCGCGGCGACAGCGGCCATCATGACACCGCCATCGTCGGCCGCGACCACCGCATCAAGGGGAAACTCCTCCGCGAACTCAACAATGCGACGAGCCGACCACTCCGGACGCAGCGGATCGACGAGAACGGTCCTGGGCGACGCTGTCCGCCCTCGAATCACCTGGGCGGCATCTGTGGCAATAATTGCTTCCGCGCGCAAGGTCTTGGCCGCTGCGACGAAGTCGGCAGTGCGATACGACGCGCTGGGCAAGACGATGAGCACCCGAGCCACCACCACCGCCACACTACAGCGAAGCCACACGACTGAACTCAGCTAGCCTGGTGACCACTCGTCGAACCACAGGAGATCGCCATGGCCGCCGACCAGGTGCTATCGATCACTGAAAAGGCGCTCACCAAGATTCTGGACATTCGCTCCCAGGAGGCCGACGGCGACCAGTTGGCACTGGAGGTTGGTATCACCGGGGTGAGCGGCGAACAGTTCACATACGACCTAGCCATGATTCTGGTCAAGGAGATCCCGCCCGGCGACCACACCGAAGACCATGGTGTGCTCAACGTGGTCATCCCCGCCGACTCTGTGGAAAACCTGAAGGGCGCCACCCTCGATGTGTCCCGTGACCTCCTCAACCCGACCCTCGTACTGGACAACCCCAACGGGCCAAGCCCCCGCATCATGGCGAACGGCCCACCCCTGGACCTAACCGGGCCCGTCGAGCAACGGATCGTTCAGGTTCTTAACCACGAGATCAACCCCACCATCGCGGCACATGGCGGAGTGGCCGAACTCGTCGCAGTTGAGGAAGGAACGGCGTACCTGAGGCTGGGCGGGGGTTGTCAGGGCTG
This sequence comes from Acidimicrobiales bacterium, assembly GCA_014239555.1. Lineage (GTDB taxonomy): Bacteria > Actinomycetota > Acidimicrobiia > Acidimicrobiales > Poriferisodalaceae > UBA2110. The sequence continues at coordinate 4,086 of JAAZYR010000027.1, read as the reverse complement.
TGGCATGGCCTCGGTGACACTGTCCCAGGGCATTTCACAGGCCATCAAAGAAGCGATCCCCGAGATCACCAACATCATCGACGTAACCGACCACGCCTCCGGCGAAAACCCCTATTACGAGGCCGCCAAAGCTTAGATACCACATGCCGCCTTCGGATCCGCACCGCACCTCGGGGCCTCATGCGCATCAGGTTTGGATGCTGATCAGATTTCGGACTTCGAACCAGTGACTTCCGACGGGTAGATGGACCGGAAGGAAGAACAGAACGTAAAACCTCAATCTCTGGTACCCCGGGAGCAGATTCAACGAACCATCGCTCCAACATGTGATCTACGGGTTTGTCGACGCTCCCCACACACATCTACTGATTATCGGTGTGGGCTCGAGTATGACGTGAACCCAACGCAACTTTCTGCATGGAAGCCCTTCAGGGTTAGCCTCGGGTCAGGCTCCGATCAGCATTCATGGCGTCGAGCATCTTCTGAACGGCTTTCGTCCAGTGAGGATGGGTAAAGATCCAGAACTCCCCCGAGGTGATGGCTTCAACAACCATGTCGCCAACTTCATTGGGGTCCATCCCATTATCGAGCACGTCCTGGATTGATTTCGCCACCTTGCCAGAGGTCTCGCCGTCGGTCTTGGGTTTTGCTTGGCCGGGCCTGTACTCGACTGAATGTCGGCTGATGTTGGTGTTGATTGGCCCAGGACACAGAACTGAGGCATGCACAGGGCTGTTACGACCGCGAAGATCTCGTTCTAGGGTCGCCATAAGGGCGACGACGCCGTGTTTGGCAACGTTGTATGCGCCCATCATCTGGGCGGCCACCAGGCCTGCCATGGAGGAAGTCGAGTTGATATGACCTTCCTCTTGTTGTTCGATGAGAGGAAGAAACACGTCGACTCCGTAAATCGGACCCCACAGGCACACATCAATAATCCACTTCCAGTCAGCAAGCTTCATCGAATGGGTCGCTGTGGGAATACCAATCCCCGCGTTGTTACACAGCAGGTGAACGGCGCCATACTCCGCGATCGTGGCGTCCGCCAAAGCTTGGATTTGCTCATGGCTCGAGACATCGCAGCGCATGCCAATCACCTGGGAGCCGCCGGCTTCGAGCTCTACCACTGCTGCTTGTAGCGCTCCGTCGTCAAGGTCAGCGATAACCAGACGCATGCCGGACCGAGCGAACGCCCGCGCCATTCCGAGGCCAATTCCGCTCGCGCCCCCAGTGACCACGGCGACCCTGCCATCGAGTTGCTTCATGATTTCCCCTTCTGCACTTCCAGGAAGATGATGGCACGAGAGATGCCATTAGGAAGTATCGGTGTTTCCTGCGTCGCGATGTCCGGTTTGTACCGATCAGCGTGGGCGCTACAGGACTCCCGCCTCAATCCGAACAAAATGTGGCATCAATCTGAAAGAAATCAGGGCGATCTGTCCATATGGCAAGCATGGGAATCATCACTGCAGCCATCTATCTGCGAAAGAGCACCCAGGACGATGGCAAGTCCGCCGCAGCTCAGGAGCATGACATTCGGGAAGGAGCCGAGTTGTTAGCTATCAACGTTGTACTCGTCTACTCCGAAGGCGAGGCCGCCCCAAGTAGCATCGATCTCTATGCAAGATGGTCTTCTTCCAGCCTGCCCCGGCACGGAGTTGGCACTTGGTGACGAGTTCCTCCAGCTTGCGGGTGCAGGTCCGGCTCCGGCCCAAAACCCTGCACGGCCGCTACGTACCGACGTGTACCTATCCACCGACCGTCACGCCATGGAGCTGTCCGCTATCTCCGCTCATCCGACTGCGGCTGCCCACTCTGGTGATGTTGCCGAACCTGGCGACTTCGTCACCGTCGAGGTCGCCGGTGTACCTCTAATCATCACGCGTGGTCAGGGTGGCAGTGTTCATGCGATGCATAACGTCTGCGCTCATCGTGGGGCAACCGTTGAAACACGCGATGCGGGTTCGCAGCGAGTGCTCTCGTGTCAGTTTCACGGGTGGTCATACCGCCTTGACGGGGAGCTGAGGGCGGTCACCGACGCCTCGGTCTTCTCATCAACACCATGCACCCGGGAAGGTTTGGTTCGTGTCCACTGCGAGGAACGGCATGGAATTATTTGGGTCATCGTCGACCCCACCGCCACACCGATCGCTGTGCGCGACTGGCTGGGCGACAAACTAGACAAGCTGCTTACCTCGCTTAAGCTCGAGTCGATGGCGCCACACGCCTCGACGAGCATTGAGGTAAACGCCAACTGGAAGCTGCTGACGGATGGCTTTTTGGAGTTGTATCACTTCAAATATCTGCACCGGAATACAGTGGCTTCGTACTTAACAGCCGACACGACCCGACCTCTCCGCTTCGGTGCACACCTGGGCAACGCCATCCCCAAAGACGGTCTGCTCGAGGATTTGGCTAGCGAGCCTCGTGACGGGTGGCGAGTGTACGACAGCACCGTGATACCGGTGGTTCTACTACCCGGAACTGTGATCAATTGGGATGCCGGTCAGGTCGAAGTGTTTTCCTTGCGTCCCAACCCGAAACATCCAGGACAAACGTTGGTACGGCTTTGGCTCGCAGTGCCTGCCGAACGAGCAGACCAGACCGACCTGTGGGACAGTACTTGGGCGGGTGTGCTTGAGGTCATAAGTGAAGACTTCACCGCAGCAGAACAGGTGCAACGCAACATCGAAACTGGGGTTGCCGATGAGCTACTCATCGGCGCAAATGAAGAGCTACTCCTGGAGCACATGGCCTTGGTCGATAAACTCGTTACTCCCTACAGCGGGTAGCGCTATCGAGGAGAGCGATCATGGACCTGAGTCGCTCAGTCACATATTAAGGAGTGGGCGCTACAGGAATCGCGCCCATAGCTGTGACCACTCACCAAGGGGATTACGATGTCCGCGAAATGGGCTATCCGGGGGTGGGAAATGGGACTCGCAGATCGAAATTTCGAAATGATTCATACCAACGGCGTGAATCTCAGATGCGTTGTCGAGGGCGAGGGTCCTCTGATAATCCTCATGCATGGATGGCCGCAGTGTTGGTACCTGTGGCGCCATCAAATAGACCCTCTAATAGAACAGGGTTGGAAAGTTTGCGTTCCCGATCAGCGCGGCTACGGAATGTCAGACTGCCCACCACATGTTGAGGACTACAAAATCAAAACCCTTTGCGCCGACATTGACGGACTAGCAACAGCACTCGGTTACGACGAATACGCTCTGATGATCCACGACTGGGGTGCTATCGCTGGCTGGAACGTAGCTCTCCTGTATCCAGATCGCGTTCGCGCCGTGGTCGGCCTTTCAGTTCCCTACGCTCGTTGGACAATGCCTGAATGGTGCACTCAGGAATACTGGGGAGACCAATTCTTCTACTGGGCTCACTTTTGTGAGGAAGAAGGTCTCGCAGAACGACTACTGGAAGAAGACATTCGACTGTCGTTAAAGACCATGCATATTCACACCTCCGGTGATCGCGGAAAAGGCGCTACACCCAAACAAGAAGGTGTTCGAAGTCTTCTCGAAGCCGTAACGGCACCACCCGACGAGCTTCCTCCGTGGATGACCGAAGAGGACCTCGACTACTACACCGAAATGTACGAGATCTCAGGATTTAGAGGCGGAATCAATTGGTACCGAAACATACCGACCCTGCACTCTGACACTCGGGAACTCGACAATTCGAAAGTTACCCAACCAGCCATTTTCGTCCAGGGCTCGAGAGACATCGTCGAGCACATGGTTAGTCGAGAATCCCAACTAGAAAACTTCGAAGATCTACGTTCGGTCCACGTTCTTGATGGCATAGGCCACTGGGTTCAAGTCGAGGCAGCAGAAGAACTAAACAAAATCTGTCTAGATTTTCTCGACGAGTTTGTCTAAACAAATTCTCAGGTGCCCTAGACCCAAAAACACTCCGTTAATCTCGTCGGCCAACCTTGGTTTAGGCCTTGGACCTGCGGTTTTGTGTGTGGGCGCTACAGCGCTCGCTGAGAGAGTGGTAAACAAACCTCCGGTCACCTGAAATGAATCAGGGAGCCCCGTCCATATGAAGACCGTGGGAACCACCAACGCCACG
>JAAZYR010000026.1 GCA_014239555.1 Acidimicrobiales bacterium | reverse complement strand
CCCATCGTTCCCACATTCACATGCGGCTTATTCCGCTCAAACTTCTCCTTCGACATGATTCTCTTTCTCCGGTGCCTTTTCGTTCTTAGGGGTTGCTAGATATTCGACTGGTTGTTCTTGGTAGTTATTCGCCGCGGATTCGTTTTACGATGTCTTCCGCGATACTGGTTGGGACTTGTTGGTAGTTCTCGAACTGCATCGAGTAGGTAGCCCGACCCTGAGTACGCGAACGCAGGTCGTTAGCGTATCCGAACATCTCAGATAGCGGTACTTGAGCGTCAATGACTTGGGCTGCGCCGCGGCTTTCCATCTGTCCAACTCGTCCGCGTCTGGCGTTGAGATCACCGATCACGTCGCCCATGTAATCCTCAGGTGTGACAACTTCGACGGACATTACCGGCTCGAGAAGCACTGGGCCAGCGGCGCGCGCTGCCTCTCGCATAGCCATAGTGCCCGCTATTTTGAAAGCCATTTCGGATGAATCAACGTCGTGAGTCGACCCGTCTATCAATTCGACTTTCACATCCACCATTGGAAACCCAGCCAAGGGGCCGTTGTCCATTGAGGACTGTAGGCCAGCGTTAACGGAGCTGATGTATTCGCGTGGGATGACGCCGCCTTTGATGGAATCGTCAAACACATAACCTTCGCCGGCGTCACTGGGTTCGAGATTGATGACAACTACAGCGAATTGTCCCGATCCGCCGCTTTGTTTTATGTGGCGGTATTCGAACTTGTTCACTGCTTTGGTGATGGTTTCGCGGTAAGCAACCTGGGGTTTGCCGATGGTCGCGTCAACACTGAACTCTCGAAGCATGCGGTCGACGAGCACTTCAAGGTGCAGTTCACCCATTCCTGAGATAACTGTCTGCCCTGTTTCTTCGTCGCTCTTGACTCGAAACGTCGGATCCTCTTCCGATAATGCGGTTAGGGCTTTGCTCAATTTGTCCTGGTCACCTTTGGAACGAGGTTCGACCGCAACATGGACTACCGGTTCAGGGAAGACCAATTGTTCTAGGACAATTGGGCTGCTGGGGTCGCAAAGCGTGTCACCAGTCCGAGTGTTTTTCAGACCAATTCCAGCGACGATGTCGCCGGCCTGGATGTCGTCGCGATCTTCGCGATTGTTGGCATGCATCTGCAAGATGCGGCCAATGCGTTCTTTGTTGCCGGTGGTGGTATTGAGCACCTGTCCACCCTTGTCAAGGCTTCCGCTGTACACCCTGAAGTAGACGAGCTTCCCTACGTGTGGGTCCGTCATAATTTTGAACGCCAACGCTGAGAAGGGTTCGTCGGCGTCAGGTCGGCGTTCTAGGCCTCCTTCACCGTTTAGGGAAGTGCCATCGATGGCGGGGATATCTAGGGGTGACGGCAGGTATCGGGTGACAGCGTCAAGGAGCGGTTGAACTCCTTTGTTTTTGAATGCGGTGCCTGTAAGCACCGGCACAATCTGATTGGCGATAGTGCCTCGGCGAATAGCGTTGTGCAGCGTCTCTTCGTCGACGTCTTCTCCTTCGAGATACGCCATCATGATGTCTTCGTCCACGTCGGCGAGCACTTCGAGAAGTTTTCCGTGGTATTCCTCGGCTTCGCTCTGCATGTCGGCCGGGATGTCAACAATGTCGAAGCTCGCGCCCAGATCCTCTCCCTGCCAAATAATTGCTTTCATACCGACGAGATCAACAACTCCGGCAAAGTCAGCTTCAATTCCTATCGGCAACTGCAGTACTGCGACGTTTGCTTCGAGGCGATCAATAATACTGTCCAAGGAATCGTGGAAAGATGCCCCAGTTCGATCGAGTTTGTTGATGAAGCACATGCGGGGAACACCGTATTTGTCGGCTTGTCGCCAGACGGTTTCGGTCTGAGGTTCGACGCCTGCGACGCCGTCAAAGACAGCAACTGCGCCGTCGAGGACTCTGAGAGAGCGTTCGACTTCGACGGTAAAGTCGACGTGTCCGGGCGTGTCGATAATATTGAAACGGTGGTCGCGCCAGTAGCAAGTGGTGGCTGCAGAGGTGATGGTGATGCCTCGTTCTTGTTCTTGTTCCATCCAGTCCATGGTCGCTGCGCCATCGTGAACTTCACCGATTTTGTAGTTGACCCCGGTGTAATACAGGATGCGCTCAGTGGTGGTGGTTTTGCCGGCATCAATGTGGGCCATGATGCCGATGTTTCGCACGCGGTCAAGCGGTTGATTGCGTGGCATGGAGGTTCTGCCTCGGTCTCTCGGGGTTCAGTGGTTAGGGGTTCGTGCAGGGAATCGTTGGTGGTGCTCTCATAAGCACGTCCGTCACCTAGTGTGCCGGGTTCCACCGTGTTAGGGGTGACAGCGCTTCTTTCGTTACCACCTGTAGTGGGCAAAAGCTTTGTTAGCTTCGGCCATGCGGTGTGTGTCTTCGCGACGTTTAGCCGAGGAACCAGTGCCGTTCGAGGCATCGAGAACTTCGTTTGCGAGGCGTTCAGCCATCGTGCGTTCGCGGCGATCACGCGCATAACTCACAATCCAACGAATTGCGAGGGTGTTGGCACGACGTGGCCGAACTTCGACGGGCACCTGATAGGTCGCTCCGCCGACGCGTCGACTCTTTACTTCAAGTTGTGGTTTTGTGTTGTCGACGGCACGTTTCAGCACATCAAGCGGCTCGCCGCCTGTTTTGTCAGAAACGAGGTCAAGCGCGTCATAAACAATACGTTCTGCGGTGGCTCGTTTACCTCGTTGTAAAACCTTGTTGATTATTTGGGTGACGAGGGTCGAATCGTAAACTGGATCGGCCGCGAGTTCGCGTCTGGGGGCAGCACCACGACGAGGCATTTCAGCTCTCCTTCTTAGCGCCGTAACGAGAACGCGCTTGCTTGCGAGCCGAGACGCCGGACGCGTCTAGGGAACCGCGAATGACTTTATAACGAACACCGGGAAGGTCTTTCACGCGACCACCTCTGACTAGAACAATGCTGTGTTCTTGGAGGTTGTGGCCTTCACCTGGAATGTAAGCAGTGACCTCTATGCCACTCGTGAGGCGAACACGTGCAACTTTACGAAGCGCCGAGTTCGGCTTCTTGGGTGTGTGTGTGTAAACGCGGGTGCATACACCGCGTCGCTGGGGTGAGCCCTTAAGGGCAGGGGTCTTGCCCTTCGTTGGTTTGGATTTTCTGCCATTGCGGACTAGTTGCTGGATTGTGGGCACCAAATACCTCAGAACTAAACGACCTGTAAGACGGGAGTGGACTTGGTCCTTTTGGCATGGTCACATGGCCAGGCCGGACTAAGACCGATGGATAATGCTACGAGTCGCGTGTCAGCGAGACAACCTCTAGTTCTATTGGTATCCCTAGGGACTCAACAAACTCCCATACAGATGAGGCTATTGGCCTCTAGTTACTTGATCAGAAACAGCTTCAAGCAGTTGATCTAGGTCTTGGCGCGACGTGGCTACTGCGAAAGCCACTACCGAGCCCACTGGCAAGATTGCCCAAACTTCTGTACCAACAACCGCAACCGATCCAACGAGTAAACCCCACCTCGCTGTTTCCGTATTTGTGGTCTCTGCATTTGCGAGCATTGCTGCTCGCAAACCGTCGATAAAACTCATGTTCCCTATTACGTGGTCCGTGACCCCAACAAGTAAAAGCGCTCCGAGTGGATCCGAGTTGCGAGTGACTCCCACGGCAACCACATCGCTCACAGCGGCCGCTATTTCACGATCATCGAATATAAACCCCTGCAGCTGATTTTTGGCCCTCGGTGAGAGGGGCACGGGACGCAGGTCAGTTGGCCATTTCATCGTTTCGAGAAGTTGTGTTGCACTGAGCACGCGCTCCTCAGCCACTGCGAGAACAGTGGTGGGCGCTATCTGGGTATCAACTGATGTACCGGCGCAACTTGTCGCGCCTAGCCAGAGCACCAAGGTGGCACTCATAGCTGCTTGTCGCATGTAACGCTAGCTAGCCTGCGTCGCCGAGTTCGGCGACGTCACCACCCTCGCCGGTACCAATAGTGGCTAGCCATTCCGCAGGATCCAGGTCTTCGTCGGAAGTGAAGAACCCCATCGGTTCATACTCCGGCGCAGTTGTGTCGATGTTTCGGTATTGCCCCTGACCCGTACCGGCGGGAATGAGTTTGCCGATGATGATATTTTCTTTCAGACCCTTGAGATCATCACGCCGTGATTCGATGGCAGCTTCTGTGAGAACACGAGTGGTCTCTTGGAAAGACGCTGCTGACAGCCACGAGTCGGTCGCCAATGAAGCCTTGGTAATGCCCATGATGACGGGACGAGCTTCTGCTGGACGTTGCCCTTCCTGCACAAGGTTGCGGTTGACTTCTGCGTACACGCGTTGGTCGACTTGCTCGCCAGGCAAGAAAACAGACTCTCCGGGTTCTCCAACGAGCACTCGACGAGTCATCTGCCGGATGATGAGTTCGATGTGTTTGTCGTGGATCGAAACACCTTGTTCTCGGTAGACCTTTTGAACTTCTTCTACGAGGTATTGCTGGGTTTCACGCACACCTCGTATATCGAGAAGTTCCTTGGGGTCGCGAGGGCCATCGACTAGAGGGTCTCCGGCTCGGGTTTCTTGATCATCAACTACTGCGAGGCGCGCCATAGTCGGGACGGTATGTATCTCTTCTTCGCCATCGTCGCCTACCACTATGATCTCTCGACCTCGGCCGTCGTCGTCGCCAATACGAACAACTCCGGATCGTGTCGCAAGGGTGGCTTTGCCCTTGGGCGTACGGGCTTCGAACAGTTCCACGACACGGGGCAGACCGCCAGCAATATCACTCCCAGCTACGCCACCTGTGTGGAAAGTTCTCATGGTCAGCTGCGTCCCGGGTTCACCGATTGACTGGGCTGCGATGACACCCACTGCTTCGCCGACTTCGATCATTTTCCCAGTCGCCAGCGATCCTCCGTAGGCCTTAGCTGATACTCCAAATTCCGAGTTGTCAGTTAAAGGGGAGAGAACTTGCACGCGCGTGACTTTCGGGTCGTCGCGCAAAATTTCCAGCTCGTCGTCGCCGACAAGAGTCCCTGCTGCCATTACGCCATCAGTTAGCTCGACGTCTTGGGCTAAACAGCGACTGAAAAGTCGTGTTTCTAAATATGCCCGTTTTTCGGTGGTGTCGGCTTCTATGTCTTCCAACCAGAGGCCTAGTACGGGACCAGATCTCTCAAACGGATCTTCTTCATTCACTATGAGCTCTTGGGCTACGTCGACAAGTCGACGCGTCAAATAGCCAGAGTCCGCGGTTCGAAGTGCTGTATCAACAAGTCCTTTACGAGCGCCAGGTGTGGAGATGAAGTACTCCAGCATGGACAAACCCTCGCGGTAGGACGATTTGATCGGTCGGGGGATGATGTCACCACGTGGGTTAGCTACTAACCCTCGGATCGCTGCAATTTGTCGCACTTGCATCATGTTGCCTCGTGCGCCTGAGCCAACCATCATGTCGATGGGATTGAAGGTGACTTTTTTCAGTTCGCGTTCAAGGGAACCGCGGACTTCTTCTGTAGCTGAGGTCCAAATTTCAACTTCTTTTTGCCGGCGTTCTCCATCAGTGATGATCCCGCGACGGAACTGGTTTTCAACGCGTTCCGCATCACTTTCGTACCGTTCAAGGATTTCCGCTTTGTCCGGCGGGGTACGGACATCGTCGATGGAAATCGTCAGGCCAGACCTGGTGGCGTATTTGTAGGTGAGGTCCTTTATCCGATCAAGGGCAACCGCTACTTCGGTGGTGCGCCAGCCGTCAGAAAGGTCGCGAACGATATCCCCCATGTCAGATTTTTTGACTGCCCGGTTAACGAATGGGAACCCCTCAGGAAGCGCATCATTAAACAGCACTCGTCCTGGTGTGGTGACGTGGTGTCCGCCATCTTCTTTGGCCAGTGCGTCTGTGCGCCAAATGATTGACCGGTGAAGTTCAAGCTGGTTGAGCGCTAGGGCGCGTTCAATTTGGTGGAAGTGTTTGAAGACCGGAAGATCATCACTCTCTGCATCACCGCGCAACTCTGTGAGGTAGTAACCACCGATAATCATGTCCTGACTGGGAACGGTCATAGGCCGACCGTCTGCAGGTGAGAGAATGTTGTTCGCTGAGAGCATCAGCACTCTCGCCTCAGCTTGAGCTTCAGATGACAGTGGCAGATGCACTGCCATCTGATCGCCATCAAAGTCAGCGTTGAATGCGGCGCACACCAGAGGATGAATCTGGATGGCTTTTCCCTCTACCAAGATCGGCTCAAATGCCTGAATGCCGAGACGATGGAGGGTCGGGGCGCGGTTAAGGAGTACTGGGTGTTCTTTTATAACTTCTTCCAGGACGTCCCAGACTTCAGATCGGCGACGTTCAACCATGCGTTTCGCAGACTTGATATTTGGCGCAAGGTCGAGGTCATCAAGGCGCTTCATAACAAATGGTTTGAACAACTCCAAGGCCATAAGTTTGGGAAGTCCACACTGATGCAACTTCAGAGTTGGGCCGACCACGATCACTGAACGACCCGAGTAGTCGACTCGTTTCCCTAGGAGGTTCTGGCGGAAGCGGCCCTGTTTTCCTTTAAGCATGTCGGACAGCGACTTCAACGGGCGGTTACCAGGGCCCGTTACCGGCCGTCCCCGCCGACCGTTGTCAAAGAGTGCATCGACGGCTTCTTGGAGCATTCTTTTTTCGTTATTGACGATGATTTCGGGGGCACCGAGGTCTAAGAGGCGCTTTAACCGGTTATTTCTATTGATGACGCGCCGGTAGAGATCATTTAGATCCGAGGTCGCGAACCGTCCACCATCCAATTGGACCATGGGGCGAAGGTCAGGAGGGATGACTGGTACAGCGTCGAGAATCATGGCGCGCGGGTCGTTAATTCGACGATCGTTGGGGTTTCGACGGTTGAACGCGCTGAGAATTTTTAGCCGCTTGATGGCTTTTTGTTTGCGCTGGGCCGATAGAGGGCGACGCCCATCTCCTGCTTCGATGGCTTCACGAAGAAGAAGTTCTTCATCGTCGAAATCGATTCGAGCCATGAGTTGAACGATGGATTCGGCGCCCATTCCGCCTTCGAAGTAATCACCGTAGCGGTCTTCTAGCTCACGCCAAAGCAACTCATCTTCAATGATTTTGCGACCGTGGAGATTACCGAACTCGTCAAAGGCTCGCTCAACGGTTTCAATCTCCGTAGCGCATTCGGTTCGAAGTGCTTCAACGTCTCGATCGGCGTCGCGTCGACGAGATTTTAAGTCTTTTTCTTTCAGACCTTCAGCTTCAAGTTGAGTGATTTCTTTTTCAAGTTCTTTTAGTCGGTCTGCGATTTCATCATCGAATTCTTCGCGTATCACATCGAGTTCTTCGCGCATTTCTAATTCGAGACGCGGCAAATCTTCATGCCGTTTATCTACGTCAACCCAGGTGACAAGGTTGGCGGCAAAATAGATAACGCGCTCGAGTTGCTTAGCTTTGAGTTCTTCTTTGATTGCTAGGCCTGTGAGCAGATACGCCAACCAGCTTCGGGTGCCGCGCAGATACCAAATGTGAACTACGGGAGCAGCGAGCTCAATGTGGCCCATTCGTTCGCGACGAACTTTTTGTCGCGTGACTTCTACTCCGCAACGTTCGCAAATAATTCCCTTGAAACGAACTCGCTTGTACTTACCGCAGGCACATTCCCAGTCTTTGGTCGGACCAAAGATTTTCTCGCAGAAAAGCCCGTCTTTTTCAGGCTTGAGGGTCCTGTAGTTAATGGTCTCAGGCTTTTTTACCTCACCGTTTGACCAGGTTCGGATGGCATCGGCGGTGGCGAGGCCGATACGAATGTCGGAGAACTCGTTGACGTCAATCATTTGTTGCTCTCAATTCGCGAAGGGGAAGGGTTGTGCGCGGCGACAGTCATATTCGTTGCCTCCGAAGCTCGTCGTCTTCGTCAGTTCCTCGTTCTGGTCTGCTGATATCGATGCCCAACGACTCTTCGGCGCGGAACACGTCCTCGTCAAGCCCCTGCATGTCGATCTCATCTCCAGTAAGCGAGATGACCTCGACGTTAAGACAAAGGGCTTGCATTTCTTTGATGAGCACCTTGAAGCTCTCCGGGATTCCAGGCTCTGGAATATTTTTTCCCTTGACAATCGCTTCATAGACCTGGACTCTGCCCAATGTGTCATCGGACTTGATGGTTAGGAGCTCTTGTAGGAGGTAGGCAGCGCCGTATGCCTCCAGGGCCCAGACTTCCATTTCACCGAAGCGTTGGCCACCGAATTGGGCCTTGCCTCCCAATGGTTGTTGGGTGATCATCGAGTAAGGACCAGTTGAGCGAGCGTGAATTTTGTCGTCAACAAGGTGCGCCAATTTCAGGATGTAGCTGTACCCAACCATGATCGGTTGGTCGTACGGTTCGCCACTTCGGCCGTCGTACACAACAGCTTTCCCGGCTGTTGTCATCATCCTCTCGCCCGAAGATGCTTCCGGGCGGAGATTCTCTAGTGCTTGTTGAATAGTGGGGTGGGCGCCAGCTCTTTCAACTTCATCCCACTTTGCTCCATCGAAAACAGGGGTAGCGACGAAAACTGATGGTTCAGTTCTAGGTCGCGTCTTTCGTTCGGTGTTTGAGATGGGTTCACTTCCAACGAATTCGCCGTTGTGTTCCCATCCCAAGCGTGCTGCGTACCCAAGGTGGGCTTCGAGGACCTGTCCGACGTTCATCCGGCTGGGAACCCCAAGTGGGCTAAGGATGATGTCAAGCGGTGTGCCATCTGCAAGATATGGCATCTCCTCTATAGGCAGGATCTTGGAAATAACGCCTTTATTTCCATGTCGCCCCGCCAGCTTGTCACCGACACTGATTTTGCGTTTTTGGGCCACGTAGACCCGCACAAGCTCATTTACACCAGGGGGGAGTTCCTCGTCGTCATCGCGTTGCAATACCCGAACATCAGTGACGATGCCTCTTTCTCCATGAGGAACCTTCAACGAAGTGTCACGCACTTCACGAGCTTTTTCTCCGAAGATAGCTCTGAGTAGACGCTCTTCAGGAGTTAATTCTGTTTCGCCTTTTGGTGTGACTTTGCCTACCAGCACGTCGCCGGGACCTACTTCAGCCCCAACGCGTACCACGCCACGCTCGTCGAGGTCACCCAAGACGTCGTCAGCAACGTTTGGAATGTCGCGAGTGATTTCTTCGGGTCCGAGTTTGGTGTCACGGGCATCGATTTCATGTTCATGTATATGAATCGACGTGAGCACGTCATCTTTGACAAGACGTTCGCTAATGATGATCGCGTCTTCAAAGTTGTACCCCTCCCACGCCATGTAGGCCACAAGAAGGTTCTTACCTAACGCCAACTCTCCTTGGTCGGTGGAGGGGCCATCAGCAAGCACAGCGCCCTTCTTGACCTTGTCTCCTTCACGAACGAGTGGCTTTTGGTTAATGCAGGTGTCTTGGTTGGAGCGCTCGAATTTCAGAAGTTGATGCCTAACGTCACCAGCTTTCTTGTATTCGACGTTGATGCTGTTACCAGTGACTTGGCTAACTACACCGTCTTCAGCCGCAAGAAGAACATCTGCGGCGTCGCCCGCGGCGCGAGATTCGATACCTGTTCCTACATATGCCGCTTCTGATCGGAGCAGTGGCACAGCTTGGCGCTGCATGTTTGCTCCCATGAGAGCGCGATTTGCATCGTCGTGCTCTAGGAAGGGGATCAACGCCGTTGCTACGGACACAATCTGTTTGGGTGAGACGTCCATCATGTCGACTTCAGCCGCTGGTACGTAGCTGATTTCTGTGGTCGCCGCGAAGTAGGTGTCGCGTTCCATTTGCAGCTTTAGGTCCGCGAGGCTTGCACCTTGCGGGCTCTTTCGCACCAGTACTCTCGGGTTGACGAAGGCTTTTTTATCGTTCAGCGGCGCATTGGCTTGAGCTACAACAAATTCTTCTTCTTCGTCTGCAGTGAGGTAACGGATTTCATCAGTGACTATTCCGTTTGTGACGACTCTGTATGGCGATTCGATAAATCCGAATTCATTCACTCGAGCAAATGTCGCCAATCCGCCAATAAGGCCGATGTTCGGTCCTTCTGGAGTTTCGATGGGACACATGCGTCCGTAGTGGCTGAAGTGGACGTCTCTAACTTCAAAGCCAGCTCGTTCTCGGGACAGACCACCTGGACCAAGCGCTGAAAGACGACGTCGGTGGGTCAACCCAGAAAGCGGGTTGACCTGGTCCATGAACTGTGACAGCTGTGATGTACCGAAGAACTCTTTGATCGCTGCTGTTACAGGTCTGGTGTTAATGAGTGTCGTTGGTGTAATGGCCTCAACGTCTTGAGTTGTCATCCGTTCTCGGACGACCCTCTCCATGCGGCTGAGACCTATGCGTACCTGGTTTTGGATGAGCTCGCCTACCGACCGGATGCGCCTGTTCGCGAAGTGGTCTTGGTCGTCAAGGCGATAGCCCGGTTCTGCGTTAGCGAGGTGGAGCAAGTAGCTGATGGCGGCTAATACTTCCGAACGAGTCAGAACTTGGGAGTCAGCTTCGGGGCGTTCTAGATCAAGTCCGAAGAGATTCTCAAGTTTGTCAATTTCGGCGCTCAGCTTTTTATTGAGCTTGTATCGGCCCACTTTTGAGAGGGAATATCGTCGTTCTTCGAAGTAGGCGTTATTGAAGTAGTTGGCTGCGGCTTCGGGCGTGGGGGGTTCGCCTGGCCGAGCACGCTTGTATATCTCGATCAACGCCTCTTCTTTAGTCGGCGCGACTGGTGTGTCTTCCTCCTGAGCCCACTTGCCTCGCTCTGTTTCCCATTGGCCTTCGAGAAAGTCGAAATGTTGAACGAAACGTTCAAGAAAACCTGGGTGGCTGGCTTCGTCGTAGCCAAGTGCGCGAAGCACCGTGAAAATGCTCAGTCGGCGTTTTCTAGCGATGCGAGCGCCAGCCGTGACGTCTTTACCGGGCTTGTGTTCTACGTCGAATTCAATCCACTCCCCTCGATAGGGGTGGATGGTTCCAGTGACGAGCTGGTGCTTTTGCATATTACGAAGGCGGTAACGCTCCCCAGGTTGGAAGATGACACCTGGCGATCGGACGAGTTGACTTACGATGACTCGCTCCGTGCCGTTGATGATAAAGGTCCCCTTATCGGTCATTTTGGGGAAATCACCCATGA
Source organism: Acidimicrobiales bacterium (assembly GCA_014239555.1). GTDB lineage: Bacteria > Actinomycetota > Acidimicrobiia > Acidimicrobiales > Poriferisodalaceae > UBA2110. Next base: position 1,264 of record JAAZYR010000026.1, on the reverse strand, counting down.
AGACTGTTTGCTCTTTGATTTCGCCGGTGTTTCGGTTCATGAACCGAGCTCGAACGAAAATCTGATCAGAGTATGTGTGATCTTTTTCTTTGCATTCCTTTTCGGAAAACTTGGGCGGTCCTTTGAGGTCCTCGTCTTCACTGTCGAACTCAAACTCGAGTTCGAGGTTTCCGGTGAAATCGGTTATCGGACTGATATCGGCAAAGGTTTCTGCCATACCGAGCGCGAGAAAGCGGTCGAAGGATTTTTTTTGGACGTCAATTAGGTCGGGTAGCGGCAGAACCTCTTCGAGGTTGCCAAATGAATACCGTTCCCGGGCAGGGCGAGACGACAACGGGATCTCCTAGAGATTTTTATTCAGTTGCGACCGAGACGGACGGTCGTCATAAGCATGGGCGCGCGGACACTCGCAGTGTTTTCCAAAAAAGACGACACCAGAGCCACGACAGCGGACAGGCTAGCGGCCAGAACGGCTTGGGACAAACCGGGGATCGCTAGCGGGGGATTACAGCCGCGCTGCGGGGAGCGAAATAGCAGCCCACCGGGAACACTATTGCGTTCTTTACAGCGAGGTTGACCGCTTGATCGGCAGGACCTTTTCTTGGTTACTACAACCAAAACAACAAGGCCACAGTCGAACAAGTGGGTCTATTTGATATCGACAGTGCCGCCAACAGCTTCAATAGCCTCTTTGGCCTTGTCGGCATCTTCTTTCGTGACGCCTTCAAGAATATTGTTTGGTGCGCCTTCGACTAGATCCTTGGCTTCTTTCAGCCCAAGACTGGTGAGCCCACGGACCTCTTTGATGACCTGAATCTTTTTATCGCCGGCGCCTGTAAGCACAACGTCGAATTCATCTTGAGCTTCGGCAGCATCGCCGCCTGCGTCGCCACCTGCAGCCGCCATCATGACTGGCGCAGCAGCAGCGGCTGTGACATCGAATTTCTCTTCGAATGCTTTCTTTAGCTCGACAAGTTCAAGGACCGACATGCTGCCGATCGCATCGAGAATTTCTTCGGTGGTTGCCATTTCTTTGCTCCTAGGTTTCTAGTTCTCTTCGACGGCAGCTTCGCCGTCATCTTCTTGTGTTGACTTTGTTGGAGTTTCCTCCGCCGGTTTTTTCGCTTCGGCTTGTTCACTGGGCTCTTCTTCACCAGCGTCTTCACCGGTCTCCGAATCAGCAGCAACTGCTTCCTCAGGAGAAGCTTCCGCTTCGGCTTGTTCACTGGGCTCTTCTTCACCAGCGTCTTCACCGGTCTCCGAA
>JAAZYR010000025.1 GCA_014239555.1 Acidimicrobiales bacterium | reverse complement strand
CAAAATTCACCATTGGTCTTCGCTGGAGCATCACGGGAATCGATCAGTTGCGGCGAGATGGACCTGTCATCGTTTTGGCGCGACATGGCAGCCAAGGAGACGCTTTGTTGACGGCAGCCCTGCTAGCAGGTGAAGGTCGCCGTCTGAGATTCATACTCAAAAAGCAATTGCTTTTAGATCCGTGTCTAGACATCGTCGGTCACCGAATTCCGAACTATTTCGTCAACAGAGATTCATTGGACAATAAATCCGAGCTCGCAAATATCAGCCGTTTATCCAGCGACCTTGATTCCGACGAAGCGCTGATTATATTTCCTGAGGGCACGAGGTTCTCTCCAGAGAAGCTGACCCGTGCGGTCTCAGCACTCACCGAAACTGCCCCTCAACGCGTTGACGCAGCACAAGAGTTGCGCTCGGTTTTACCCATACGCACCGCAGGAACACTTGCCGCATTGTCAACGTCGGACGCCGATCTCGTTTTCTGCAACCACGTCGGCGTTGCTGACGTCGCTTCAATGCAACAGCTGCGTGACCAAGTTCCAATTCAAAACCCTTTGACATTCAAGATCGAGCGAATTTCTCGAACCAGGGCGCCGACCCTTTTAGAAGAAAAAAAGCTCATTGAATGGCTCGATAATCAGTGGGCAAAGGTCGATACGTGGGTCACCGAACACCAGGCGGCTATATCACCACAGTCGAGGAATTAGCAGAGGTGTTGCCTTCTTATAGGCGACATACTCCGGATCGTCTCCGAACCGTCGGTCAGCTTTTGCCTCCAACATGGGGGCTCCTGAGATTTTGATGAGAAGCGCCCACACGAAAACCGGCGAAACCATCGTTATCAGCTGCCAACCATTGAGCGATGGGCACGCTGCCAACGCCAGCCCACTCCATAACAGCGTCTCGCCGAAATAGTTTGGGTGGCGGGATTTGCTCCACAAACCGGTCCTAATAAATGCCTCCGTACCTTTTAGACGAAACCGTCTCTTTTGCTCATCGGCAACCACTTCGATACACAAGCCGGCTAGCCACAGGAACAACCCAACAAATTCAACAACCCCTATTGGTTGAGCTTGCCCATCGCCTATAACTGCCAGTGCCACTGAAGCCGTTGCGACAACCCAAACTCCCTGCAAAGTCCACGTCATCAAAAACCATAGAAATTTGCGCTTTATCGCCTCAAAACGTGTATCCGACCCAACCGAACGGACTCGAGAAACTAGAAAAGCGCCTAATCGTAATGCCCATGCGATAACTGCTGCCGCTAGCGCGATATCGAGTGGACCCAACGCCGACTTCGACAAAAAGGCAACAATTAACACCACCGATATGAACGTTGCTGATCCTGTCAGATCAAAAAAATGTTCCGATTGGCGTCTCCAAGCGAAGACGAACACTGCCCATTGCACCAAAATGGCCACGCCAGCTCCCACCAAAATCGGTGGGGTGTCGTATTGATTCCAAGTGCCACTTGACCCACTAAGGGCGATAGTTGCAGCTAAGGCCAATCCTAAGAAAATGCCGAAACCCGAAGCTTTGTTACTCACGTAGATTCTCCGCTGCTCTCATAGATCGCTCGGCTGCGCCTGGGCGCGGCCGACAACCGCCTTCAACATGCGCCTGAAAATGACAGCGTGGATGGGAATCAGCGACACCCAATAAAAACGTCCCCACAAGCCCCGCGGAACAAAAACCGCTTTCTGTTCTATGAGGCACCCTGAATCCACCTCATCTACTCGCCACTCAAGCCACGCATGTCCAGGGACCTTCATTTCTGCGCGCAAACGCAGTAGGCGAGGACCCACCTCAACGACTTCAAAGAAATCGACAGGATCCCCAACTCTTAGCTCCGTTGGATGACGTCTGCCACGTCGAAGTCCAACCCCTCCCAAAATTTTGTCTACAAACCCGCGCACTGTCCATAGCCAATTAAAGGTCAACCATCCGTTGTCGCCACCGAGCGAACGCACAACGGTCATCACAGCTTCAGGGTCGTTAGCGCAGATTTCATATCTCTGGTCAATAAAAATGCGCCCGCCCGCCCACGAAGGGTCACTCGGGTCCGGAGCGGCCGCGCCCAACTCCTCACCGGTACGTCGAGCATTGCTCCATCGCGTCGGCAACTCCTGTCCTCGTACCTTGGAAACAGCCAGACCAATCGACTGCTCCAAATCCTGATTACTCGTCTCCCTTGCGTAACCTCCGTGTTCGTCCGTGACAACAACGTCGCTCGTCAGAGAGTCAATCAAGGGTCGGGCTAGTTGAATCGGCAACGGGCTCACCAAATTCACCCAATGAGAAGAAAGTCTCGGCGTTAATACTGGGACCGGAAGGATCAATCGTTTTCGGAGGCCAGCCACTCGCGCATACGCATGCATCATGTCCTGGTAGGTAACAACGTCGGGACCACCGATATCAACGGTGCTGTCGTAGAAGTCCTGTTTCCCTAACACGTGTACGAGATCATCGAGCACGTCAGTGATCGCCACGGGTTGGCAACGTGTCTGTGACACCCACCGCGGCACGATCATGAAGGGGAGAACCTCTACCAGAGAGCGGAGCATTTCGAAGGAAGCGCTCCCCGACCCAATGATTACTGCCGCCCGAAGTTCTGTGACCGGAGTCGAGCCCGACGCCAATAGACGGCCCACGCGATGGCGGCTTGACAGATGAGCGGAATTCTTCACTCCGTCGTGGCCCAGGCCTCCCAAATAGATGATTTGATCGAGTCCCTCGCGTTCTGCGGCCTTGGAAAACTCGGCCGCCATCGTGGATTCAACTTCGGCAAAGTCATCTGAAGACGACATCGAGTGCAATAGGTAATAGGCGGCTTGAGCACCATTTAAAGCAACTGAAATCTCGTCCGGATGCGACAGATCCGCTTTTACGATCTCAACTCGATCTTTCCAAGATCGGTCTGAAAGTTCTTCCGGGCGTCGAGCTACACATCTGACGTTGTAACCAGCTGCAAGAAGGCTCGGTACTAACCGACCGCCCACATACCCAGTCGCACCGGTAACCACCACAGGAGATTCATTACTAGCCACCTAATTGCTCCAGTTGTTCAAGCATCGATGGGAATCCGTTGACCGAAATCACTTCTTCGGGCAAGCCCGGCCAAATACCACCGACTAGCACCGGTGTGTGAGGCAACGATGAATGCACCTGGTTGACGACATCCACAATCACTGACTCAGGCGTTGAACTCACGGTGCTGAGCACCAGTGCCCGAAGCTGATCAGTCGATTCGGCCGCTCGAATAATTGTGTCGACCGGGCTATCTGCACCGAGATTAAAGGGAACAAAACCGCGACTACGAATCAGTTCCGCGCAAATTGCGGCTGGCAGTCCATGAGTTTCGCTCGGGGGGCAGGCAATCAAGACGCTGCCGCGCTTGCGGCCACGGCGCTGCGGCAACCCCTGGATGCGGCCCAATACGGCGGACACAATGCTTGAGGCTCGGTGTTCTTCGAAAACTTGCAACCGCCCATGTGCCCATTCGTCCCCGATTGAGCGCATGGCAGGAACGATCACTTCGCAGATGACGTCTTCGACACTGGCTCCCACGTCGAAAGCGCCCTGCACTACAGACCAAGACCCCGGTTGGTCACCTGCCAACAAAGCTTGTAATAAGAGCCCGGATTTTTTCCCAAGCGCCCAATTGCCTCTGCCCGATGGGGCTGGTGCAGTTTGCGAAAGGCTGTCTAGATCGGCTGTCGATACCTGCCAACTGCCGCCATCTTTTGTGGCCGTCAACTTGCCAGATCGGACATATTTGTAAACGGTCATGTAATGCAGTCCTAACCGTTCTGCCGCTTCGTTGAGACTGAGTAGTTCACTTGCACCAGTCACGTCTTTACCCCCCTAGCTCTCGGTATTGGTAACCCTGAATCAGTCGGTGATAAGCGACTCTTCATGATGTCTCTTCGACTCGACAGATCTCGCCAGGTCAGCACTTCGACGTCGTCACGAATTCCGGCCGCACGCCGAAAAGATGACTCAGAAACTTCGAGGTCTTGGGCGCCGAGTCCTAATTCGGCTGACACTCTAAAACCGTGCTTCGTTAAAAAACCGGCGCTTATGGTCGAAAATTCTGACAGCAAGTCCATGTCAGGATCTAATTTCTGAATGAACGATGCTAGGTAGGCGAAATTCTTCACGAAAAGCATCAATTCTTTAGGTATTCGAGCTCCGCTAATGAGAAGTTCTTTCAACAACTGCTGGAATTCAGCTACGAACTGTTCTTCGGTGAGCTGGAGAGGGTCGAAGTCGACTCTGTTCAATTGAAGTTTGTCAACGAGTTCGTCGATATCTGCATCAGGTGGAAACGCTCCGAGATCACGAACCGCAAGTACCTGTGAACGCACGTCCCCCGACATCAGACCAGTTACGTACCGCAAAAAAGAAAGTCGACGCTCATGATCGAGTCTTCCGACCATGCCGAAGTCCACAAGGCCGATCACGCCGTCTCCTGAGATAAACAAGTTGCCAGCATGAAAATCGCCGTGGAAAATACCGTGGAGCGCAGCGCCCTCAAGCAAAGCGTCGACCATGTTTCTGAATGTTTCGCGCGCAACATTTTCAGGAAGTATTTCGGAGTCAAGGCGCGTAAGGGGAACCCCGGTGACTCGTGACATCACAATCACGCGAGCACTAGTCAAATCAAGGACAGGCTCAGGAGCCGCCCAACGACCACGCTCGCCTGTTGCTAGCGCTCGTCGAATTTCGAAAAGATTCGCTACCTCAAGGCGAAAGTCCAACTCTTCGGAAATAGTCTCTGCGAAAAGTTGAACTAAAGCCGGCGGGTTAGTTAACGCCGCGACAGGAATCTTTCCCACAAGCCGAGGGGCGACCCATGCGAGAACACGTAGGTCCCGTACCACCTTTTTGTGGATCGATGGCCTTTGGATCTTGACGACCACATCTGATCCATCCAAAAGCACAGCATTGTGAACTTGGGCAATAGACGCAGCAGCGAAGGGTTTTTCTTCGAAAGACGCAAATACGTCAGATCTTCGACCTAAATCTTTGCGAATTATGCGCCGTATCTTTCGCCAATTCGACGCTTTGGCCTGGTCTCTGCAACGCGCACATTCATCGACAAGCGCCTGAGGAAAGACGCCTTCTGCCGCGGAGATAAGTTGAGCTAATTTGACGTAAGTTGGCCCGAGGCGCTCCGCCGCAACCCGGAGCCGTCGGTAAAGCGACTCGGTACGCCGTTCAGGCGAAAGCCGTCGATCCATGACTTTCCACATCAAAAGAGCCCAAGAAAATCGAAGGGTTGTGTGAGTCAGGCGAAAAACCGGAGGAATCGTCGGGGCATTGACCAAGCGGGGGATACCGGACGAAATAACGCGCCGGGTGACATGCGCCTCGCGAATCCATTTATTTTCATACTCAGGAGCAGCTATCCGATTCACAGTGGAGAGGGGGCTACCCGCCGAGTCAAACAACAATCCCAGATCTCGCTGTTCCTCATCCGGTTCATCCAATAAACGAAACTGAAGCTTTTCAGGTCCCCAAATACCCATTGAAAGTGGTTTCCACACAACGGGTGCTGCTAACTCAAACGCAGGTACAACATCAAGGAAAGCGTTCAGGGCTTCCTGGAGCTCAGCACGGGCAAGAGCAGCTCCCAAGCAGTGATGCGGACCCGAACCAAATGCCAGGTGAGGAGCCCGATCTGTCCGATCAAGATCAAATCGAAATCCGTCATCTGGTTGACCTAAACCCGCAGCGTGAAGACCAAGTAACACCGTGGTGCCCGCTCGGAAGAACAAGCCGTCGATAGTGGAGTCTTCGGTAGCAACGCGCGCAGTAGTACGAACAGCACCGATGTATCTGAGCGACTCTTCAATCGCCACAGGGACTAGCTCTCGATCGTCCCGCAGACGGTCATACTGATCCGGGTGAACAGCCAGTACTGCTAACAACGAGCCCAGTTGGTTTCGGGTGGTGTCAGTTCCCGCTAAGAGAATCGCTTCTATCATTGCGACGAGTTCGTCAACACTCAATCGATCCTCGTCGTAACTAGCTTCCACTAATTCAGTTACGAGGTCCTCGTGTGGGCAGCGTTTTCGATCGGCTACCAATGCCGTCGCGTAATCATCCAGTTCCGCCTGGGCTGAAGAAATATCTTCAAGCCTTGCAAGAACTGCATTTGCGTCAGCATCCAGCCCTGAAAAAATTGTGTCTGCCCAATTACCGAACTGTTCATAATCGTCAGCCTCTATGCCGAGCAGTCGACAAATCACTGGGATGGGGTAGGGACGACAAAAGTCGTCAACTAAATCTCCCTCCCCTCGGCTGACTAACGGAGCAAGTAAACCTGCAGCGTGGCTGCGCATAAATGGGCGAAGAGACTCACTGTTAGCTGGCGTAAAGGATGAACTAACCAACCGCCGCAGACGCCGGTGATCTTCTCCTTCCACTGATAAGAGATTGGGCCTCATCTGCATCTGCTGCCCTGAACCGGGTAAAAGCTCCTGCGCTCGATCCACCAATGCGTTGAGGTCTATTTCATGCGGCGCTTGAGACTGAAGAGAATCGAGGCCTGACAGGACAGTTATCCAGGAAGGATCGCGCAATATCTGGCGAGATTGTTGGTATCCCACAACCAGAGGGCCAGCCGGCGTCCTGACTGCCCAGTGACCGGAATCTTGTAGAGCTTCTGTGGCACTAATGAGGTCAGCAAAGTCGGAAATTTCGAAATCAACGAACGGCAAGGACCCGGGTGCGTTGACATCGATGAGATCAGCGGTGTCCTTCATGATGTTCAAGTAACTCACTTCCACTAGCTGAAGAAAGTTTAGCGCTAATTAGTGCTTCTTCCAGCGTTCAGTGGAAATTAACTGCTCATTGCGCTCTCGGCGGCCAGTCGCCCTGACACCAACGCTCCCTGAATAGAAGGGGTAGCGCGATGATCTCCGGCTACCACTACCTCGGAACGCCATTCGTTTCTCGTCACCAGAGCTTTACCCGGGCCAAAGACGGGCTGTGCGTCAAGCACGACTCCCGCCTTCAACAGCTGCCACGTCTCGGCTTGGGGCCCGAAAACTCGACACAGTTGCGCCAACGCCTCAATGAGCGGCGGTTCGCGAGACACCGCCGGACCAGCAACCGTGATCAGGGTCTGACCCGCGGGTGCGTAGGCAGGTGCGACATTACTCATGACGGCTAGGTTGCTGCACGGCCCGTCCCCAGCCGGGAACAAATGAATCGCTCGACTTTCACTCGGCGATACGGGCGCGTTGAAATAGGCATACCACTGACCACGATTCGACTCTGGTTCAAGCTTCAGTAGCTCCGCCGCCGATCGCCCGTCAGTTGCCAGAACTAATTTGCGAGGGGCGAGAGTCGTACCGTCACTGAGCAGAATTTGCGAACCGTTGAGGGCTTTGGCCGTGGTCGACAGTTGGATATATCTCGAAGGCAATCCGGAAGCTATTTGATCGGGAATAGCTTGCATCCCTGCGGCGGGAACCGCAGCTGGACCAAGAATGAGGCACCGCAAGATAAGGCAGGCCAACCTCGCCGACCCCTGTAAGGAAGGGGTGAGTTGAATGCCACCCAAAAGCGGCTCCCATACAGCGTTGATTGATTTTTCCGAAAAACCCAAGTTGCGAAGAAATTCGCCAGTCTCGCAGTCAGTTTCGCGATCAAGAATGCCGTGTGACGAAAACCGAATTCGGGCAACCAGCGGCAACAGACGCAGTCGATCACCGCTAGTTAAAACAGAAGTAGTTAACGCCGTGCCAAGGCTCAGAGGAGCGCTTCGGGGATCGACCAGTTCTACGAAATGACCGTCATCTAAAACGGCCGCGCCCCGAAGGAACGGTTGGAGATCCAACGCGGGTAAATCGAGGTGACGTTTAAGCTCGGGATAGGCAGTCAGTAAAACCTGAAATCCTCGATCTAACAAGAATCCGGACTCCGAGTCCGTACGGACTCGACCACCTACTGAGTCGCTGGCTTCGAGAACAAGTGTTTCCTTCCCGGCCTTATGCAGAACCGAGGCCGCCGCGAGACCTGCAAGGCCAGCACCAACGACGACGAACTCCGGGTCAGACCTCAACGAGTTGAATTTTCGAATCGTTTCGCACAGTTCATTTCCAAGCACCAACCCACCGCGTTACGAATATTTTAGAGAACCACCAAAGTAATCACCCACACGACCCAAACATCTGCAAACCATGTGGCCAGAGCTGCTATTCCCATGTGATAAGCCGGGCACTCACACAAGTCACACAATGGCTTCAATGCAAGGTAGGAAACTCATGCAACAAGGAACCTGGGTACAGCTAATACACGCCAGAGGAACAGACGCTCAGGCAGTGATCCTCCCGTATGTTTTCTCGGTACTTGGAACCTTTGCCTTCATCATTTGGGGTGGGGAGGCACTTGATGTTGGTGCAGTTCAGCTCGCGATCGCTGCTTGGGTCGTTCTCGGTTCGCTTTGGACCTTGCTTTGGTTTGACGGCGTCATTGCCGACCTGGGGGCTGCGATGAAAGACATGGACAGCGAAATAGCAGCCAGCAACATTGGGGCAAACTTCGCCAAAGCCCCGTTCCCCCTTTTTCGTGGCTTCAATGCCCTAGTGATTATCGTCATGGCAGTGTTGCAACTGACCGCTCTATATTCCTGACGCGCATCGACTCCTCGATGGCTGCCCAGTCGTGTAGTTGTCGCGCAGCACGCGCTTTTTCACATTTCGTTCGCCCCATCGCTGCAGTTCACGATACGGATAAGAGTCCGAGAGCCAAATGATTGACAAATCAAATCTGGAGATAGCAAACCAATCGTTTTATTCGCTATTCGAAGGGCGAGATATCCAAGGAATGACCGACCTTTGGGTGAACTCAGAAGAGACTTGGTGCACCCATCCGGGATGGCCCACTCTTTTTGGGTGGGCGAAAATCAAAGCATCATTTCAACAGATCTTTTCTGGGCCCGAACCACCGCAATTTCTCATTTCAAATGTGCGGATCCACACAGCTAAAAACGTTGGATGGGTCTTCGTGGAAGAGAACCTCCTCGGAGCCTCACTTTCTGCAGTCGCAGCAGTCAATGTCTTCAAACACACAGATGACGTATGGGAGATGGTTGGCCACCAAGCCGCCCCGTTAGCCCATGATCTGAATCTAGACATTAGCTAGTTGATCGACTTAGAGCGCTGCTTGAAATTTCCCTCCACAATCACGACATTTCGAGAATGTCGACATGTTTACGAGAGATTGAGCGCCGCAATACGGGCAGTAAGTAGGCAGTTGCTCGGCAGAGTCGTCTTCGGAAACGCGGATTCGACGCGATCCGATGAACTCGATGACGGCTAGTAACGAGCATGCTGACAACGCCACTGCGAACAGCGCAAGAATCCTGCCAGATATCAGATCGACATCAAACCAGATAAGAAGACACACGTATAGGCCGTGCAGTACAGCGCCCACCCAGCAAAGGGTGCGCAGGAGACTGCGTGAAGAAATCAATGAAACAACTGCGCAGTAGGTAGCAACCACCCCGACTACCGCGGCCGTTGCCAGTGGCCTCTCTGCGATTTCGGGAAGCGGCACACCCCAGGTCAGAGCCAACAAGACGAACCCCGTACACAACACGCACAATGATCCGACGACCCACAACGGCCGCAACCGGTCGCCCGCTTTGCCCAGCTCTATGCTCATCACGCCGGCTGCAGTAATAACAAGGAGAAAACTGCTGCCATGGACTCGTGCTACAAATTCACCGTTCTGTCCAATCAAAATCCCTAACGCGGCCAACACAGCGTTAATGATTACGAACCACTTCAGCAAGCGTTTCAGAACAGACTTATCGGGAACCAACCTCCTAGCGATGCGGTTCACTGAGTGATCTCCTAAGTAACAAGCGACCCAGATCACGGTAACCGGTCATGACCTCTGACTGAAACGTTCTCCATTGCGCCTGAATTTGGTGATGCGAAATCGAAGAATTTGCATCACACTTATATTTAGTGCTAATTTAATCCTGGAGACGCCCCCCATAGTCTCCGTTTCTCCCGGGGCGGTGGTCCAGAATTACTTCTGTCACTGTCCCGGGGGACTCTCCCCCGGCAGCTCACGTAATTTGGTAACCACCGAACCCATGATTCTTCGAACTGAAAGAAACCAACGCATCGCAGGAGCACCGACCTTGCCATTGGAATTCGACTCGCTGAGTACAAAGCGAGCACAATTAGCTTCTCTATTTGTGGGATTAGCTGTCTCGATGCTCTTGGTTTTCGGCCTTAGTGGCTGCGCCCCGTCGACTGAAGATCAAATATCGAGCAGGGCACTGATCGAGAGCACCCCAACGACTACTCCCCCAACTACCTCCGATGGGTCCGTCGCCCAACAGACCACCTCCACATGCGAGCCATCGCAGAGAAATGCTGTTCAACGCCCAATATCGGAACAACTACTCGCGTTGAACCGAGGAGACTTTGCCGCTGCTCGAGATCAGGCTTCACCTTCTTTCAAAGCCGTCGTTGATATCCGAGGCTTCGAAGAAATGGTCCGGTCGGGCTTTCCGTTTCTACTTGATCAAAGCCCAGCAGCTTTTGGTCGCTGTCGGATCACAAATGACACGGCATCTGTTGAAGTTCGATTCAGATCTCAGAGCCCTATCGCTCTCGTCTACTTCTTGGTGAAGACACAAGAGGAGTGGCGGATTGAGGGAGCCTCGCCAGCTGTCGATTCCGTCACCGAACGAGCGGAGACTTCATGAAACTTCAAGAAAAGATGACTGCCAGTGTCGTTCGTTTGTTCTCCCAGGGAGAACAACCACTTGCTGAGACTCACCTCTACCCCGAAGACACTGGATTATTTGGTCCTGAAAGCGTGAGTTGGAAAGTGATGGGCGACGTATCCAGCTTCGCAGGAGGAATTAGAGCTTTATTACTGCAAGCGCTCCATCCTGAGGTAGCCGCAGGTGTGGCCGACCATTCTGCCTACGAGGCCGATCCCTTAGGGCGGCTGAACCGGACATCACTGTTTGTTACAACGGTTAATTATGGCGCGATGCCGGAAGTATTCTCCGCAGTCAAACGCGTACGTCAGGCGCATCAGCCGGTTTCGGGCACTTCGCAGCGCGGAATCGCCTATTCCGCAGGCCAGCCTCGCCTCGGTGCTTGGGTGCACAACACACTTACTGACTCGTTTTTAGATTCCTATCAACATTTTTGTCGCCCTCTCGAATCTCGTGAAGCCGACCAGTTCGTTTGCGAGCAATCCAAAATCGGTGAGCTTTTGGGTATTACCGATCTGCCGCAGACTGCTACTGACCTCCGCTCCTGGATCATCGAACATCCTGATCTCGAAGGTTCTGCAGCACTTGACCAAGCATGGAAATTCTTGCGCACCCCACCCCTTCAGCCTGCGCAACTTCTCGGTTATCGAATACTCAGAAACGCTGCTGTTGCAACCTTGCCTGTCAGCTTGGCTGAACTCGCAAACGCTTCACCTCGAACAGGTTCCACTTTCGCAGCCCGACGTCTGATCTCGTCGCTTCGGTGGGCCATGAAGCAAAGTCCAGCTTGGAAGGCAGCGCTAGATCGTTGTGGCGCGACGTACGACGAAGGAAAATTTCGATCCTTCGATGACAATTAACGCAATAAAATCGGAATGAGTACCCCAGACGCCTAGGACAGCCTCGAACCCGTCCAACTGACGACCGGTTGACCACTAACTGGAAGCCCCAGTTTCGCGGTTAGCTGTATTGATCTTTGAACTCGGCGAATTGATCAAGTTTAGGAATCACGGTGTCCGCGTCTGCGGGCGGGAGTGAAAAGACGATGCGGCCACATCCCGCTTCAATGAGGGAGTCCACGATCGCTGCTTTCGGCGGGGTTCCGAATTGCCCGAAGTCGAATGATTCAGGGTCTCTTCCTGCGTCTGATGCCATCTGCTTGAGCGTGGTGATCTGCTCACCGAAGTCGTACCGTCCAGCGATCGGCATGAAACCGTCGCAGTACTCGATGATGTCTTTCATGGTTTTCGGGCCTGCAGCGCCACCAAGAATGATGGGCGGGTGCGGTTTTTGTGTTGGTTTTGGCCACTGCCAGGTAGAGCTGAAATCAACATGGTCGCCATGGAACTCCGCTTCATCTTTGGTCCAAAGTTCTTTCATCGCGAGAATGCGTTCTCGCATCACGGCACGTCGCTCGTTGAACTTGACGCCATGGTGATGTAGCTCTTCTTTGTTCCAGCCGTAGCCGATTCCGAATAAGAAACGGCCATCAGTAAGCGCGTCTACCGTCGCAACACTTTTAGCCAACCAGATTGGGTCACGTTGGGGTACAAGAGTGATCCCAGTACCTAGTTTGATTTTGCTTGTACCCGCTCCAGCCATGCCAAGCGCCACGAATTGATCATGGGTTCGCCAATATTCCTCCGGCAGCGGTGGTGCCTCTGGATTCAGTCCCCAAGGAGTTTCGCGACTAGTGGGAATATGGCTGTGCTCTGGAAACCATATCGACTCAAAACCTCGATCTTCGGCTTCTTTCGCCAGCGTCATCGGGTTGATCGCTTTGTCTGTGGGAAACATATTTATGCCGAAATCAGTCATAGGGGGATCATAACCATCAACTCGGCCGGCGGGCCCGGTAGATCGTCCCTCTACCCCGCGAAGATTTCAGTTCAGGCCGACATGACTACCCGCCGTTCTTCTTTTTGGTGCTTTGCTAAAGTTTTGGCCCATCGGACCGGACAGGTTCGAGAATGAGAACGGTGGAAAATGTCATACATCACAGCGGCGACAGTCACTACCTCCGACCTGGGAGAGTTGATTTCAGGTGTTGGGAAAATCAAAGAAATAGCGATGGGCTTAGGGGCAACGGATGTCCGCGGTTCGCAAATGGTGATGGGCGGCGATCAAGCCGGTTTGGTCCAAGTTCAGTTCGATTGCCCGAACATCAACACCTCCTTGGGCGTTTGGGATGGTCTTTATCAAACAAACGATCAAATTGACCTAATGAAGCGCTCCGGTACTCAACTTGTTCGGCGCAGTCTCTTACGGGTAGTAGCAGAACGCGGAGAACGATCCGGCGCATGGGTCTCTGGGCTTTTAGTTGCCGGGGATGGAGTGGATGACGAGACAAGCGACGCAAACATCGGAGCTGCGTGGGAAAACATTTCTGCGGGTGCCAACGGCATGTTGTTCGCTGAGACTATTGCTGCCGGGGCGACTCAAAACGTGGCTCCCCAATACGCCCTTACCTGGTGCGACGATGTCGACGGGCTGATGGCTGCGTCAGCGTCGAACATGGCTGACCCCAAGGTTCAAGCATTCATGTCCGCTTCCAACAACACTGTGATGGGACGCATCATCGGGAAAACAATTTTCTAAGCGACCCAGGGTTCTTCATTTGGGGGGTTTTAGGGCCCGCTGAGGGGGCTTTTATGACAGAACATCCAGACCCCTCGACGCTCGACGACAAGCAACGCGCAGAGCTGTTCGCCCAACTTGTTGAGGAGTACGGGTCAACTGAAGCGTCACGCCGTTGGATGGCAGCATTCGCTGCTCAAGACGCCACCGAAACATAGTCAGAGCGACCCACGTCGCAACAAGCTACGTCGTCAATGAGCGGCACCTCGAGCCAGTAGAGCCCTTGTAGCAGCAAGCAGCCTCAAAAATTTATCCCCGTAGGTAGCCTGCATATACACAAAGCGCTTCCTCGGGTTTCCAAACCCACTGGGCGCCGATCTATCCGCCCCCGTAGCTCAGGGGATAGAGCATCGGTTTCCTAAACCGTGTGCGGCAGTTCGATTCTGCCCGGGGGCGCTCACAACTCGCCTTCGTCAAGCAGTCACGGTCGAAGGCCTTCACCCCACAACACATACATCGCTACTAGCGGAGTGTCTCCCGCCTCAACGGTGTGAATATCTGAAGGGTGGTTATACAGGGTGGTTTCGGGTTTGACCTCGATCAGTTTTTCTGCCCCTCCGTACCTCCAACGGGCGCAACCCGAAATAGTTAGATACATCTCTTGTGGAGGGTGATTGTGAACGGGATAGGAACAGTTTTGGTCGACATACATGATTCCGACTTCGAGACCCGGCAACTCAAACGCGTCGGACAGAACACATAAAGCCCGCTCGCTTCCCCCGTCATCCCAACGGTGCGACTGCACCCATCGCAGAGACGGTGCAATCGCAACAAACTCGCGAGCGCGGGGAGTGTCAGACGCTCGATGGAGGTTACGTAAAGCCGGCTGCATCTGAGATTCAAAGGGAATACGCTCAGCTACCTCAATCGCGGAGCGGAATTTCTTCGCTCCCTCAGCAATTTCACTGCGGTTCGAAAACTTGATAGCAGCATCCGCAGCTGCAACTAACCAGTTGCGCAGTTGATCGTCGACCGTCACCCGATTCGTCCTTCCCGGGAACGAAAGCCGATCAGCAGGATCAGCACCAATGCAAACACGGATCCAGCCATCCATGGAATCGTGATGAACCCAAATTTTTCGATATAGGTGACAGAACACGGGGTCGTGAGGCTGCACGATTTCGCGTCAGACAACGATGGGACGTGCTGAAGTAAGTAATGCCAAATCGATGCTGCTACACCCATTAGCGATAACGGGACCGCGTAACGACGCACGTGACGGTCACGAGTAAGCCAAGCAATTACAAGAACGACAGCAAGTGGATACATAAAGACCCGCTGAATCCAGCACCACCTACACGGACTCAACTCACCAAATTCGGATAGATACAGCGACCCAAGAGTCGCGCCAACGGTGACCAAAATCGATAGCGGTCCAGCTATTAAACGAACACGATTTATCGCCTGTGTTTTTCGACGGTATCGAACGACGACTAACGCGAAGAGCGCCAGCATGAGAGTGTTAATTAACAAAACACCCCAAGCAAAAAGAGACAGAACACTCGCCACAGCCATTACTCCAATGTGCGTCACCTGTCGCTAAATTGCTAGTCGACCGCTACGGCGCTGATGAGCTATGCAGCGGTGACTTCCCAATTGGGATCCACATAGCCATTGCACTCAACGTTGTGGCAACTAAGAAAACCGCCAGAATGCGGTCGTAGTAGGGCAGCGCTTCAACCCCAGCATTAGTTGTTAACAACGCGAAAACCATGGCAGTGCCGATAGCACCTGACGCATATCGCAGGGTGCCGTACAGACCGTTGGTCTCGGCAAAGAACTTTTCTTCGACCCACTCCAACGCCACACCATTGAGCAAGGGAATACTCATTCCCCAGCCGAGCCCATACATCATGATTCCGGGTGCGAAATCAAACCAGAAATTGACTTCACTGCCTAGTTGCGTCAAATGCCAGCTGACCGCAACCATTTGAAGCATGGTCCCAAATCGGCACAGCCCAATCGAACCAATGCGGTCCGCCAAACGACTAAACACAAGAGTTGAGCAGCCTGCGACTACCGGACCAAGGGTTATACCTAACCCAACTTGAAGAGTCGAAAAATTCCACACGTTCTTCATGAAAAGCGGCCAAACAATCCAAAGCGGCGAGGAAGTAATCGAGCCGAGGAAATTGACCGTATTGGCAACCAACACTCCACGCCGACGCAACAGATGCAGATTAAGCAGGGGCTCGGGGTGCCGCGAGGAGTTCACGATGAACAACGAGTCCCACTAAAAGGCAAAAGGCCAGGCCGGCAATAGCCAGCAACAT
>JAAZYR010000024.1 GCA_014239555.1 Acidimicrobiales bacterium | reverse complement strand
CTGCGCCGTAGAGGTCGTCTTCGGTGATCAATTTGTTGATGATCTGCCGCATTCTCCATGAGCCGGCTTCAGGCGCGAACGTTAAGCCAGTTCGGCGGGCTCGTGACACTTGCGCTGCGACACCTACGGTAAAAGCGTCGACCCTCAGGCTGGGCAAAGCGATGCTTACTCGTCCACATGTGCCTGGTTCATCGATGGTGTCGGTGACTACTTGTTCGATGCCACTGAAGTCAGCTGTTGATAGCGAGGTAAGACTTACCTCGTCGTACCCGGTTCGCTCTAATCCTTTTGACACCATTTCACGTATTTGGCTGGCTGGGCGTTCGCGAACGGGTCGTGTAATCATTCCAGCCTGGCAAAATCGGCAGCCTCGGGTGCAACCGCGAAATACCTCTACGTTCAGTCGGTCGTGGACCACTTCGGTGAGGGGAACTAACTGATTACGCGGGTAGGGCCAGTCTGCGAGATCGGCGATTGTCCGTTTTTGGATCGTGGGTGGGATGTCGGAGTGGCGAGGTTCGACGCTAACTAGTTTCGGTCCGTCGTAGACAACGTTGTACATGGACGGCACATAAACGCCTGGTATGCGCGCTAGGGCATGCAGAACGGTGTCGCGACTACCAGATGGCTTTCCGGTTTGTCGCCATTCCCCCACGACGTCGGTAATTTCAGCTATGACTTCTTCACCATCGCCCATAACGAAGAAATCTACGAAGTCAGCTAGCGGTTCTGGGTTGTAGGCACAGTGGCCCCCAGCGCCGATGAGTGGGTCAGAATCGTTACGTTCGGAGGCGCGCACACGTAGCCCTGCGAGGTCGATGCAGTTGAGAACATTGGTGTAAACGAGTTCTGCAGACAGATTAAAAGCAATGATGTCGAACTCCGCTGCTGGACGGTGGGTGTCGACTGAAAAAAGAGGCAGACGGGCACGTCGCATCTCTGCTTCTAAGTCGGTCCATGGCGCGTAGGAGCGCTCTGCGAAGGCATCTGGCCGCTCGTTCAGGATTTCGTACAGAATCTGTAGGCCCTGGTTGGGTAACCCAATTTCGTATGTGTCAGGGTAGGTGAGAAGCCACGAGGTGGCTTCGGGCTTGTAGATGTTGGTACGGGCTCCGTCCTCGCAGCCGATGTAGCGGGCGGGCTTTTCCACCCGAGGGAGGAGCGGCTCGAGCCGAGGCCACAGCGAGGTCATTTGCCTCGCAATGCTACAGCGCAGACTCTCCATTTCCTGGTTATGCGCTCGGTTGGTTGATGCTAAGTCAAATGGCGACGGGCGCTGACGTTGATGACCAGGCCGATCAACCCGAAGGCGACGACTGTTGATGAACCTCCGTGGCTCAGAAATGGAAGCGGGATTCCTGTAATCGGCATGATGCCCATGGTCATTCCGATGTTTTGGAATATTTGAAAGGTCAGCATGGATAAGGCCCCTACACAGGCAAAGGCGCCGAACAGATCGTTAGAGGCTCGGGCGATGAACCAAATTCGCGCAAGCATGTAGGCGTAGAGCAACAAGGTTCGGCGTAACAAAAGAATTCAACTCAAATGGCATGCCCCGGACGCAACTACCGCTGAGGGCATCACCAGCAGAGGTGATCGCCGGATAGGTCGCGTAATCGAGCATGTATGGCGACGAGGTGGAGTCTTTCAAGAGTGGAGTGAACACTTCGACCTGAGCTTGTGGCAAGAAGCGATGAACGCATCAGGCCTTTCGATGGACTGGTATGTGCACCGACATCGAGAAGAAAACGAAGTTCTCCCGTGGGACCACATACACGCAGGACTTCACAAAGATTTTTTATGGCAGGACTGGCAAGACGCGTTGGCTGGATACGGCCTCGAAGACTGCCGCTGGACCCCTTGTTACGACTGTGGGGCCTGCACTGAATATGGGATCGAACACGTGGTTGCGTCACCCGCGCCTCCTAACGGAGGTAGCCAGGGCACCGGCCAGGACCTAGCAACTGGACACCTAGTGCCAGTTGAGCTCCGCCCAAGGGCGAGCCTAGGAGGCACATAATGTCGTGCGCCTCCGATGGTCAACGTGTCGCTCCCACCCCAACGGGTGGGGGACGCTGGTGCGACTGAGACTTAGATTTTCCAAAATTGGAAAAGTTCGCTTCGTAGGTCACCGTGACGTAGCCCGAATCGTCGAGCGAGCCTTACGACGTGGCGGTGTCCCTGTTACCTACAGCCAAGGGTTTTCCCCGCGCGTTCGCCTTAGCTTTGGTTTGGCGCTTCCCACTTGTTACGAGTCTGACGCCGAATACCTAGACATACCCCTAGACCCCGAATCGATTGTCGACGGTGATGTCGTATGCACAGGGTGGGGTGAAGGAAATACCTACAGCACCGAACAGCTCCAAACCACTCTCAACGAAGCTTTGCCAACCGGTTTCGACATCACTGCTCTGGTGCTCGAACCCAAAGGCGGCCCGTCGTTGCAAGAATCAGTTGTCAGCTGCACCTGGCGTTTCGATATTCGGGGCGCAGAAACCGACTGCGTTGAAAAGGCAATCGCTGCTGCTCTGGAAAGCTCAACGATAGAAGCCGAACGAAAAAAGAAAAATGAGATTTTGAGCGAAAATATTCGCGACGGGGTGCATGACCTGCGAATAGCTGGCACATCAGAACTCGGCCCAATAGTTGTGGCCGAGCTAGCAGCAAAACCACGAGTCATTCGACCGAGTGAACTCGTAGACATATTGGCGCCAGGTAGCGAACTTGGAATCGCCAAGCGCACCCACCAATGGATCGAACGCGAGGGCGAGCGGTGTGAGCCGCTAACGCCATCAAACTCGCGAACAGTTAAGGACCTTACATAATGGATAACAACGAACCCGATAACGGGCCAAAAGAACGAAATGACATGAGTACTACACGACGACGCAGAATTATCGGTAGCGAAACTGACGCCCAAGAGAAACCCAGTTCAAAAGACGGAGATGATCTCAAACCAACTGAGAACTCATCTCGGAGTCGAACTCGCACACTCTCGAATCAGCCATCATCTGAAAATAAATCGAAATCCGGGCGACAACAACGAACTCGAGCACGGTCGTTAAAGAGCACGACTCCACCAACCGAACGCCCTAAGCCTCCCACCGCTCGAAAACCAAAAGTAGGTGACACTCGGAGACCGTCAGGAAACGGTACGGAACAACCAGCAACGCACGAATCGGAAGCAACCAAACCGCCTCGCAAAAAACGTCGCCGAGGAGGGAAAGGTCGAGCGAAAAACCATGAGAACCCTCAACGACAACAAAAAGGTGGACGTGATACGGCACCTGTCGAAGCGACGATTGACGACACGCCTGTCGTGCTCGACGAACACCAGCTTGAGCGACGACGCGGGAAAGAACGCAAAGGTCGCCCAGTAGGTCGTTACCAAATGTTGGTGCACGTCCATGAAGGAGTTACCCACCTAGCGGTACTCGAGGGTCGGTCGCTCATCGAGCACTACGTCAGCCGCCCAGCAGACGATGTAAGCGAAATTCACGGGAATATTTACTTAGGACGAGTCCAAAACGTTTTACCCGGCATGGAGGCCGCCTTCGTCGACATTGGGACACCTAAAAACGCTGTTCTCTATCGGGGAGACGTCACCTACGACGTTGACGACATAGAGGGCGACAAATCTCAAGCTCCGGCACCAAAGCCCAAGAAGCCGAGGCCGCGTATAGGTCGTCGGAAAGACGAACCACGGATCGAAGATCTATTGACCGCCCGCCAGAGCATTATGTGTCAAGTAACCAAAAACCCGATTGCTCACAAAGGAGCGCGGCTTTCGACCGAAATTAGCCTTCCGGGACGTTTTGTCGTTCTGGTCCCAAATAGCGACACGTACGGCATCTCGAAGCGGCTCGGTGATAAGGAACGCCGGCGACTTCGCAGCATCCTCGACAAAGTGAAACCAGCGCAGCACGGTGTCATCGTTCGCACCGCAGCTCAAGACGTCACAGCAGAAGAAATTGAACGTGATGTTCGAAGGCTCCTTGATCAATGGGAAAAGGTAAGTGACCTTGCAGGCAAGGCCAAAGGCGCAACGCTTCTGTTCCGCGAACCTGAACTCGCGGTCAGAGTCGTTCGAGAGGAATTCAATCGGGATTATCGCGGCGTAGTAATCGACGACGCGGCACTGTTCCAGCAAGTGAAGGGCTACATGGACACCATCGCTCCAGCCCTCGCCGATCGAATCGAATTCCACGACCCAGCCAAAGAATCGCTTTCCGTCTTCGAGAGGTATCACGTCTCAGAACAGCTCCGGAAGGCCGTAGACCGAAAAGTCTGGCTGCCCTCGGGTGGCTCTCTTGTCATTGACCACACCGAAGCGCTGACAGTTATCGATGTCAACACTGGCAAGAACGTGGGTAAATCAAACCTCGAAGAAACGGTCTTTCGTAACAATCTTGAAGCCGCAGAAGAAATAGCTAAGCAATTACGACTGCGCGACATCGGCGGAATCATCGTCATCGACTTCATAGACATGGAGATAAAGAAAAACCGTGACCAAGTAGTCCAAACTTTCGAAACAGCACTAGCTCGCGACAAGACACGAACTCAGGTATCTGGCGTTTCCGATCTTGGCCTCGTCGAGATGACTCGTCGACGAATCGGAGAAGGACTTTTAGAATCCTTAAGTAGTACCTGTGAACATTGCGAGGGAAGAGGCGTCGAACTTCATCAGGCAGTTCTTAAGGTGTAAACCAAACGGTTGACTAGGTTGGGTCACTGAACACATCCGGTAGCATGAAAAGCCTTATGTACGCAGTTATCGCCACGGGCGGCAAGCAAGAAAAAGTTGAGACCGGGCAGGTTCTTAATGTGGAGTTACTTAAGGCCGACGAAGGTTCAGAAGTAATGTTCGACCCCATACTGTTGGTGGACGATGGCGCGGTGATGTCAACGGCCGATGAGCTAGCAGGGTCTACTGTTACTGCCCGCGTTGTTGGAGAGACCAAAGGCGAAAAAATTAACGGTTTCATCTACAAAAACAAAACCAATAATCATCGCCGATGGGGACATCGACAGCGCTACACGACCATCGAAATTACGAGCATCGCGAGAGGCTGAAATGTCGAAGACCAAAGGTGGAGGCTCAACAAGGAACGGCCGCGATTCCAACGCGCAGCGTCTTGGAGTGAAAGTGTTCGCAGGTCAAGTCATCAACGCTGGTGGCATCATCATCCGCCAACGAGGAACCAAGTTTCACCCAGGTCGTAATGTAGGAATAGGAAAAGACGACACCCTTTTCGCCACCTGTGATGGTGTCGTGAAATTTGGGTATCGCAAGGGCCGCCGGCTCGTGGACGTCGTAACCAACTGATTCCCATCCGCCTGGTTCGGTCTGCGACAACTACGTAAGTTCGTCAAGAAGACTTATATCTGTTCGAGTCAACGCGTCCAGTGCCCCTATCCTCAACCTCTATGGCGGGTTTCGTCGACGAGTGCAACCTTCACGCGAAAGGTGGAGACGGAGGCGCAGGATGCGTGTCGTTCCGTCGTGAAGCTCACGTCGCGCGCGGAGGCCCAGACGGCGGAGATGGAGGAACAGGTGGAGATGTCTGGGTAGTTGCCGACCGCAACGTCTCCTCGCTGCTCGCCTTTCAGGATTTCCCTTTCCGACGCGGCGACGACGGCACGCACGGCCAAGGGAAAAAGAAACATGGAAAAAACGGTGAAGATCTGGTGGTGAAGGTCCCCGAAGGAACCATCGTCCGCGATTTTGATGGCGAAGTCTTGGCCGATCTCGTGGGTGCCGGCGACCGCTGGCTAGCCGCTGCTGGAGGTCGAGGCGGACGCGGTAATGCCAGATTCCTCTCAAACAAACGACGAGCGCCTGCCTTCGCCGAACAGGCCGAAATCGGAGAAGAACGATGGCTCCGGTTAGAGCTCAAGCTGATGGCGGACGTAGCGCTTGTCGGGTTCCCAAACGCCGGAAAGAGCACCTTGATCTCGAGAGTTTCAGCTGCCAAACCCAAGGTCGCTTCGTACCCCTTCACCACTCTCGCCCCACATTTAGGTGTAGTGCGACCCGATAGCAACTTTGAAATGGTGATAGCTGACATTCCCGGCCTGATCGAGGGCGCAGCGACCGGAAAGGGATTAGGTCATCAGTTTCTGCGCCACGTTGATCGAGCCAGAGTGTTACTCATACTCGTCGACCTCGCCGAGGTGGAGGGCAGAACACCAGAATCGCAGGAAGAAATCCTGATACGAGAGCTGTCCGAGTACGACGCGAACTTGTCGAATCGCCCCCGTATGGTCGTTGGCACAAAGTCAGACGTCGCGAGCCTCGCCTGGTCGGGCTCAACTATCTCATCTGTTACCGGACAAGGAATCGATGTCCTCATTGGTCAGCTCCGCCAACTCGTCGAACAAGCTCGAACCACTGACGATCAACCGACGCAATACGTTGTTCACCGGCCAGTCCTTGAAGGAATCCAAGTAGTTCGACACGATGACGGAAGCTTCGAAGTTCTTGGCAGACAGGCCCTAAGAGCCGTAGCTCTTTCAGACCTCACCAACATTGACGCAATGAACCATGCCCAAGAGCGCCTCACCCAACTACGGGTCCCCCGAGCGTTGGCTCGAGCGGGAGCGGTAGAAGGAGATGTTGTAATTATCGGAACGTTCCAATTCGAATATGAGCCCGATCGTTAATTGCTGGAACAGGGCTAGGAAGGTACAGATGCGCGTCATCGTCAAAATTGGGACATCATCGCTGACCACCGAAAGCGGCGAAGTCAATTTGTCCTCACTCTCCAAATTGGTGGATGAAGTCATCGACGCGCGCCTTGCAGGCCACGAAGTCATCGTGGTGACCTCAGGCGCAATCACCGCGGGAGTTCAACGGCTCGGCATAGAGCGGCCCGACGAACCGGAGCTTCTACAAGCGATTTCCGCTGTAGGTCAAATCGACCTGATGCGCGCCTACGGCGACTCCTTTAACTCGCACGGCGTTGCGACTGGCCAAGTGCTCGTAGCGCCACATGACTTCCGAGACCGCAATCAGTACCTGCACGCACAAACCACTTTTGAGCATCTGTTGAAACTGAACGTCGTGCCGGTGGTGAATGAAAACGACGCCGTTGCCGATGACGCGATCAGATACGGCGACAACGACCGAATTGCTGCATTGGTAGCCAATTTGTTGCGAGCGGACCTATTAGTGCTGCTTACTGACACTCCTGGCGTACTTACCGCCGACCCTCGAGCCCAACCTGACGCGACCCTCATCGAGGAAATCGCCGCAACCGACCGATCTATCGAAGAAGTCGCTGGAAATGCTGGCGTTCGAGGGAGCGGTGGCATGGCATCAAAACTCGCGGCGGCGAAGATGGCGTCTTGGAGCGGTGTCAGAACAGTGATCGCCGCAGCTGATCGACAAGACGTCTTGGCCGACGCAATTTCGTCGATTCCGGGAACCGGAACTTCAGTCCCTGCACGAGATGCTCATGTGGCGGCGAGAAAGTTGTGGATCGGATTCGCCGTCTCGTCACATGGTCAAATAGTCGTTGACGACGGCGCGACGAAAGCACTCTCAAGTGATGGTGGGTCCCTATTGATTGCTGGGATCGTCGAAGTTGAGGGTGACTTCGGGCCTGGAGATGCAGTCGAAATTGTTGATTGCTCCGGGAAAACGTTCGCCAAAGGATTGATTTCTCTAGACAGCGACGTTGTTGACCAATGGAAGGGATGTCGAACAGAAGACCTTCCCGCGGCTATGTCGCCTGTCGCGGTCCACAGAGACGACCTAGTTGTGCTCAATTCACCAGAGTGACAGAGGTGCACGAGGAACGGGTCTATTGACCGTCAGGGCGATAGTCTGCGAAAGTGCCGAAAAGCGACTTAGCGAGCGATATCTCTCCGATGAGACAACTCGGAGTTCGGGTTGCTGCTGCATCTAAGAGCATCGCTACCGCCTCGACAGCCGAGAAAAACGAAGCCCTCCGAACCGCAGCCGACTGCCTTACGGCCTCGACACTTGAAATCTTGGACGCCAACGCCTCAGACGTCAGCCGAGCCAAGAATTCCGGCACCTCCGACGCGATCATCGACAGGCTCCGCCTCGACCCCGCCCGGGTGGATGCAATGGCTAACGGTCTTCGCCAGGTGATAGATCTACCGGACCCCGTGGGGAAGGTTGTCGAGAGATGGACACGACCCAACGGGCTGGAAATAAAGAAAGTTCAGGTCCCTCTCGGAGTTGTGGCGATCATTTACGAAAACCGCCCGAATGTGACGAGCGACGCATTCGGTCTGTGTCTCAAATCGGGAAACGCTGCCTTTCTACGAGGTTCTTCGGGGGCTATCGACTCCAATATTGCGATAACTCGCGCTATACGAGAAGGAATCGGGAAAGCAGGTCTTGTAGAAGACGCGCTTGTGTTGGTGACCGATACCGCTCACGAGACGGCGGTTGAATTCATGCAACTGCGTGGATACATCGACTGCTTAATCCCTCGCGGCGGACCGTCTCTTATCAAATCAATCGTCGAAAACGCCAAAGTCCCCTATGTGATTGATGGCGATGGCAACTGTCACATCTATGTTGATCGCGCAGCAAATCTTCAATTGGCCAACGACGTTGTCGTAAATGCCAAAATGCAACGCCCCTCTGTGTGCAATGCGGCGGAGTCACTCGTGGTCCACACCGATATAGCTGAACGTTTCCTCCCTCAAATAGCGGCAACCCTTCAAGGTGTCGAACTTGTGGGAGATAAAATGGCGCGAGCAATTGTGCCGTCTATTGGCCCAGCGACCACAGAGGACTGGTCTACCGAATATCTTGACCTGAAAATGAGTGTCCGAGTCGTCGACACGCTCGACCAAGCCATACATCATGTATCTGAGAACAGCACAGGTCACAGCGAAGCCATCATTACCGACGACGAAGATGCCGCAAACGAGTTTGTGCGACGGGTCGACGCCGCCGCGGTCCTCATCAACACTTCGACTAGGTTTGTTGATGGCGAAGAGTTTGGATTTGGTGCAGAAATCGGTATTAGCACCCAGAAGCTGCACGCACGAGGCCCTATGGGTCTTCAGCAGTTGACAACCACTAAATACATCGTGAACGGACAGGGTCAAACGCGTGGATGACCTAAGGTCCGGCACCTGACAAGGAGACACCTAAATGGGCGACACAATGTTCGGCGATCTCGCGTCTACTCGCGACGGACTAAGAGATGTTGAATACCTAGCTGACGATGGCATTGCTAGCGTCGTGTTCTTAGCTGAGAAACTTGGCAAACCAGTGCTTGTCGAGGGTCCTGCAGGAACTGGTAAGACTGAATTAGCTAAAGCAGTCGCGTCCATGACCGATGCTCGCCTGATACGGCTCCAGTGCTACGAGGGCCTAGACGAAGCTAAAGCGCTGTATGAGTGGAACTACAAGAAGCAGTTGCTTCGTATTCAAGCTGATCGAGGTTCTGATGCGAATAATGAAGATTGGGTGGATATTCAGGACGACATTTTTAATGATGAGTTCTTGTTAACTCGACCGCTGTTAGAAGCCATCACAGCTGAAGAGAAAGTTGTGTTGCTCATCGACGAGGTCGATCGAGTGGAGGTCGAAACTGAAGCCTTGCTGCTGGAGATTCTGTCCGAGTATCAAGTTTCTATTCCTGAACTGGGCACCATCGAAGCGAAACAGATTCCCCTAGTGTTCCTCACCTCTAATAACACTCGGGAACTTTCTGAGGCACTGAAGCGGCGCTGCCTGTTTCTACACATCGACTATCCGCAGTTAGAACGCGAGAAAGAGATTGTTCTCACCAAAGTTGAAGGTATTAGCGACAATCTGGCAGAGCAGATAGCCAGAATTGTTCGGTCGATTCGACAGATAGAACTGAAGAAAAGCCCGTCGGTTTCAGAGACCCTGGACTGGGCTCGGACCTTGGTGCTCCTAGGGGTCGAAAGTATTGATGTTGAGCAAGCCAAAGAATCGCTCCACATTCTTCTCAAATATCAGTCTGATATAGAGAAGACGGCCAAGGAATTGACAGTCGAGGCCTAAGAAAATGCTTGATCTCCTGAGTGGGTTTGTCGTCCAGTTGCGCAACGCCGGACTTCCCGTCTCTTTGACCGAAAACCTTGATGCAATGCAGGCTGTTAAGCACATCCCCATTGAAGATCGGGAGGCGTTCAAATACGCGCTGGCGGCGACTTTGGTCAAAAACGAGCAGCACTGGAAGGCCTTTGAAACTGTATTCGAGGTCTACTTCTCTCTTCGTGGACCTGAGTACAACGTTTTCGACGAAGACGGCGAGATCGACGAAGATTCGCTGGAAGAGTGGATGTCTCAACAAATGCAAGGCATGGGCGGCCAAGGGTCAGCAGAGGACATGAGCCCTGAAGAAATCGCTGAGATGCTCTTCAGAGCGCTTATGAACGCAGATGAGGCCATGATGGCGGCGATGGCGCGGGCAGCCGTGACCCAGTTTGCTGGAATGGAACCAGGACGACCGGTCGGAGGCACCTACTACCTGTACAGAACGCTCCGCAATCTGGATCTAGACGGCATGCTCGACCGGCTGATGGAGGAAGCGCAGGAAAGATCTCAAGACGACATGACGCCGCTCCAAGAACGTCTTGAGCGTGAGGAGTATGAGAACAGAATCGAGGATCTGAAACGAGAGATCGAAGCTGAGATTCGTCGACGGTTAGTAGCTGATCGCGGCGTTGAAGCTATGGCAAAAACTTTGCGCAAACCGCTCCCCGAAGATGTCGACTTTATGCACGCTTCTCGAGAAGAGATGGTCAACATACGCAAAGCTATTCAGCCCCTCACCCGAAAACTGGCAGCTCGACTCGCACGAAAACGCAAGCACAAACGACGCGGCCCGCTGGATTTTCGTGCGACTGTTCGTCAGTCTCTCAGCTATGGGGGAGTGCCCGCCGAGCCCCGTTTCCGTAACCCCCGGCCCAATAAACCCGAACTTATTGTTGTCGCTGATATCTCAGGGTCGGTAGCCGCTTTTGCTCGCTTCACGTTGCATCTGGTGTACGCCCTGCAGAACCAATTCAGCAAAGTGCGTTCGTTTGTGTTCATTGACGGAATTGATGAAGTGACGCACCTGTTCCAGAACGAAGAAGACATCACTAATGCCGTCCACCGCGTAAATACTGAAGCTGATGTGGTGTGGGTTGACGGTCACTCTGATTACGGTCACGCGTTTGGGGTGTTTTGGGAGAAATATGGATCGGAAATCAACTCAAAATCAACGGTGATGTTCCTCGGCGACGCGCGAAATAACTACCACTCAACCAATGCCTGGGTAGTAAAGGAAACAGCGAAGAAAGCGAGATCGGTCTTCTGGCTCAACCCCGAACCGAAGTCGTATTGGGACACTGGCGACTCGGTGATTACCGAATACGCGACTCATGCTGACGGAGTGTTTGAGTGCCGAAACTTGCGCCAACTCGAAGGTTTTGTTGATCACTTGGCGTAGCTACCAACTTCCGTTACTGATGATTAACGGAAGTCAGCTAAAAGTTCCGCTACATGGAACGCCAAATCGAGTGATTGGCGTCCGTTGAGACGAGGATCACAGATAGTTTCATAACGGTCTCCGAGGCTTTCGGCTGACAACGCGTCGCCACCGCCCACACATTCGGTGACTGCGTCGCCAGTCAACTCGCAATGGACCCCTCCGGGCCAGGTGCCTTCCGCTTTGTGTACGTTAAAATATTCGCGTACCTCGTCCATTATGACGTCGAAAGCTCTTGTTTTGAAGCCCGTTTCGGTTTCGTAGGTGTTGCCGTGCATCGGGTCACATTGCCAAACAATGGGATGGCCGGCGTCAGTTACCGCTCGCAAAACGTTTGGCAACACATCGCCGACTTTGTCGGCCCCCATGCGGCTAATGAGAGTGAGGCGGCCAGGAATTTGATCTGGGTTCAGCGCATTGCATAACGCGAGCGCGTCACCGGGCGAGGTAGAGGGCCCGATTTTGCAACCGATCGGGTTATGTACGCCTCGGAGAAATTCGATGTGTGCTCCGTCAAGTTCACGAGTTCGCTCGCCGATCCACAACATGTGAGCGGAGCAGTCATACCAATCTCCTGTGATGCTGTCCTGGCGCGTGAGAGCTTGCTCGTATCCCAGCAAAAGAGCTTCATGGCTTGTGTAAAGCTCAACTTGACGCATGGCTGCATCATCAGTGTCGAAGCCGCATGCGGTCATGAAATGCAACGCCTTATCAATTCCTTCGGCTAGACGTTCGTAGCGTTCCCCTACCGGACTTGACGCCACGAATTCCTGGTTCCAGTTGTGGACTTGTCGAAGATCGGCGTAGCCACCGCGAGTGAATGCCCGCAATAGATTTAATGTCGCTGCTGAAGTGTTGTATGCCTGAAGTAATCGCTTGGGGTCTGGCCGACGAGAACTTTGGTCAAAGGTAATGTCGTTGACTATGTGACCGCGAAAACTCGGCAAGGTGGCGCCGTCACGTGTTTCTGTACCTGATGAGCGAGGCTTCGCAAACTGGCCTGCGATGCGCCCAACTTTTACCACAGGCAAACCAGCAGAATATTGAAGTACCACCGCCATTTGGAGGATGACCTTCAGCTTGTCGCGTATAGCGTCAGCGCTGCTGAGATCGAAAGACTCAGCGCAGTCGCCCGCCTGCAGTACTACTGCTTGGCCATTAGCGACTCGCGCCAGTTGGTCTGTTAAACGGCGAGCCTCTCCCGCGAAGACGAGCGGAGGACGTGTCCCAAGCTCGTGTAACGCTTCGTCTAAAGCGCCGAGTTCGGGCCATTCAGGTTGTTGGCCGGCTGGACAGTCATTCCAGGAGCCGGGATGCCAGGTGGTGGTCACAATATTAAGTGTGCAGGTTTAAGAACCGTTATGCCAAAGAAGATTCGCGTTTGGGTGTCAATACCCACTAAGCGACGATGACTAAAGCGTCCTCTCGAAGTTCGTCTACGGCGCGTTTCACGAGGCGTCGCGCCGCTTCAGCAGTCACGCCGAGCTCCTCGCCGACTTCCCTATAGCTGTGACTTTCGCCATCAATTAAACCGAAACGGCGTGCCACGGCCAACTGGGCCCGAGGGTCTAGGCGATCGAGAAGGCCGCGAATCATTTCCTTCCGGTCATTCTCAAGAGCATGATCTTCAGGGCTCGGTGCATCATCGCCTATGAGGTCAACCAAAGTGCTATCGCCGTCATCCCCGATGTTTTTGTCGAGAGAAGTCGGAGTGCTAATCCGTTGAAGCCATGCGTTTTCGTCGTCAAGCCCATCGCTATCTCCACCGCTATGACGCAACGCAGCGCGAAGGCTTGCTGATCGGTCGCTCGGCAGACGAATAAGGCTCGCTTTTTGATCGAGAGCTCGACCTATTGACTGTCGAATCCAAAACGTGGCATATGTTGAAAACTTGAAGCCTCTACGCCAGTCAAACTTCTCCACAGCATGTTCCAGGCCAAGGTTTCCTTCTTGGATCAGATCCAGAAGTTCCATGGCAGGGGGAAGCGGATAGCGGCGAGCAATAGAAACTACAAGACGCAAGTTGGCTCGAATGAAACGATCACGAGCAGCGTCAGCTTCACGTACCGCAATACGCAAGGAACGACGTTCCGCTGTAGTTAGCGTTTCTTCGCCCTCTAGCGTTATTCGAGCATCTCGCCCGTGTTCTATTTTCTTTGACAACATCTTTTCGTCGTCAGCTGTTAATAAGGCCACTGCACCAATTTCGTTCAGATACTGGCCTACGGAATCACTCATTATTTTTTCATCTCCACCGGTGGGGGACCGGGTCTCGTTGACTCGAGGGGGGAAATCTTCGAGCCGTAGCACCTCTGCAAGAGAGGCGCCGATTTCGGGTTGCCTGTCGCAGCATCAGGCAAGTCATTGTTGGTTGTGTCGCGATCTTTCTTGCTTTTACTTGGTCAAGGCAGCGTTGTGCGCACGCGTGCCCTATAGGTAATGTTCAGGGTTGTTCTGCGATGTCAATACTCCAGCCAAACATCGGTCAGGGGCCCGGCCGAATCGCAGACCAAACTATGATAGTGCACTCAAGTGGGAGATGCCAGTCACCGGGCCTCTAAACTGCGTGCATGGGTCAGCGAATTGGGTTGTTCGGTGGCACTTTCGATCCGCCCCACACCGGCCATTTGGCGGGAGCGGTCGCTGCGCGCAGCGCTTTGGGGCTAGATCGCGTGATCTTTGTCGTCGCTAACGAACCGTGGCAGAAATCAAATCAACGATCTGTAACGAAAGCTCATCACCGTCTCGCCATGGTTCGACTGTTGGTAGAAGGTGTCGACGGCATAGAAGTGAGTGATTTAGAGATCTCGCGCGGGGGGCCGAGCTACACGATAGACACCGTCAAGGAATTGCGAGACGGAGACCACGAAGTAATTCTGGTAGTTGGAGCAGACGCCGCTGCTGGGTTAGATAGCTGGGATCGCTCGGACGAACTTCGGGAGCTTGTGGAGGTCGCAGTGGTGGACCGGCCTGGCTATTTCTTCTCCGAATTAAACGGTTGGCGACTACACCGAGTTAAAGCTGAATCAGTGGATGTTTCGAGTTCTGGTGTGAGAGATCTGGTGAGTGGGGGAGCGTCGACCCGCGACAGCATCCCCTCAACAATCCGCAGTTATATTGACCTCCACGGACTTGATTGGTCATAGATCTCCACCCGAAACAACAGTCCTCGCTCTGAGCGAAGGAAGGTGGGAAGATGCTCGTCGATGAACAGCCGTTCGGATTCAGAACCATTGCCGCCGCTACTGCTAGCAGCAGCGCGGGGAGCGTCGGATCTACAGGCCACAGACGTCCTGGCACTTGATGTGGGTGATGTCTTGGGCATCACTGACTGGTTCGTAGTTGCTAGTGCATCCAATGTGCGGCAGGTTCGGCGGATAGCGGAACAGGTGGAAGAAGCCGTCAAAGCATCAGGTGGCCAAGGGCCGTTGCGTATTGAAGGACTCGAGGATGCGACATGGATATTGCTCGACTTTGGACTCTTTGTCGTTCACGTTTTCTATGAGGAAACCCGCTCTTTTTACGACATTGAGCGCCTTTGGTCCGATGTTCCCAAGATCAGATTTGATGAGAATGGAGTCCCTGCGCGCTAGAGCCGAACACTCGCTCAGAACGCTTTCTTCGTTTACTCGCGGATAAGAACTGCCGCCTGTGGGCGCGGCGAACCTGGCAAGCTGTGGCCGTGACCGTCCCCGCTGTTCCTCAGAAATATTCATCGACGGATATCATCACAGCGCAAGCTGTACTGGACGACTGGACGGTGCAGAATCGTTTCGATCCAGCTACGTGGAACGCCGAAGCAGCCATATTGGTATACGACCGATCGTTACATAACCGACTTCTTAAACTTGACGACCTGCGAGCCCTCAATTTCGGGGCGCCCGGGTCGTACCACTCCATCGCAGCGACGAACGGCCGAGTAGTTCTCGCTGGCGATTTCGGGATCGGCGCTCCTGTCGCTGCAGTGGTCGCTGAGACCCTCATTGCGTCCGGTGTCACACAGATTCTTTCGATCGGAACTGCGGGCGGAATCCAGACTGATCTCGTTCCAGGACAAATCATTTCGATCCACGGCGCGATTCGCGACGACGGAACTTCGCATCATTACCTGCCAGCTGATGTTGTTGTCGGACCGGACCCGAAACTAACGGCACGCCTCGAAGCTTCCCTAGGGGATGCTCTGGGCGGGAGGGGATCGGTGTGGACCACCGATGCGCCGTTCAGAGAAACTATCGAAGAATTACGGTTCCACCGAGACGCTGGAGTGCTTGCTGTGGAGATGGAGGCAGCGGCACTCATGGCAGTGTGTGAACTGCGAGATGCAGCGTTCGCCAGTGCTGTCTGTATTTCGGACATACTTAGCGAACAAGGCTGGAAGGCGCTCTTTTCTGAAGCACCGGTGCGCGAAGCACTACTCATCATGTATAACGCTGCGGTTACAACACTGATGGA
This sequence comes from Acidimicrobiales bacterium, assembly GCA_014239555.1. Lineage (GTDB taxonomy): Bacteria > Actinomycetota > Acidimicrobiia > Acidimicrobiales > Poriferisodalaceae > UBA2110. Next base: position 1,838 of record JAAZYR010000024.1, on the reverse strand, counting down.
GGCCCGATGAAAATCAGGTTCGGTTTCACATGCCGCGGAACATCGGATCTACCTATTGAGGAATTCGGGACGCTCTGTCAGGACCTTGAGCGATTGAATTTTGATTCGGTTTGGCTTCCTGAGACGATGCTGACGGGCTCCTTTGATCCTCTGGTGGCTCTTACTCATGCCGCCAGTTCAACTGACAGGCTCAAGATCGGGAGTCATGTCGTATTTCCCGGTAGGGCACCTGTTCGTTTAGCACGTGAACTTGCACAACTCGATCGCTTGTCAGCAGGACGACTGCTCGTCATAGCGGTCCTTGGCCTTCCTGACGCGCATGAAGTTGCGGCTCAAGGTGTGAATGCTTCAGAGCGAGGCTCGATGTTGGATGAGATGGTGCCCCTCATGCGGCGCCTATGGAACGGCGAGACGGTCAACCACAAAGGAACTTTCTTCCAACTTTCAGAAGCATCGATCGATCCTCTCCCACTTCAAAAGCCACTGGAGTTATGGTTCGGAGGCACCCTCAAAGGAGCTCTGCGTCGGGCCGGTCAAATCGGCGACGGGTATATCCCAGGCCTCTCGACTCCTAACGAAGGAGCAGAGAGAAAGTTGCTTGTCGAAACCGCGGCGAGTGAATTCAACAGAACCATAGATCCTGAGCATTTCGGAGTGAATCTGACCTACAGCCGGGGTCCGCTGTCGGGAGCTGCCCGCGAGGCCTTGGTCCAACGGCGACCAGATGCTGATCTGGACCAGTTGGTTCCGAGTTCCACGAACGCGCTGTTGGAAACCATTGACGCCTGGATAGACGCCGGGTATTCCAAATTTCTTCTTCGACCGGTGACACCGCCCCCCGATTGGACTGAAGAGTTAGAGCAGTTGGCATCTGAAGTACTGCGCCGCCAAACATGAATTCAGTTGCACGCGAAATGTGGGAATCAGTGGAGCGCTACCACCAACTTTGCTACTGGGCTCCCGAGGTTCGCGAAGAAGCTGTCGACGTGGGCCTCAAAGGGTTCTTCATGAATTATTTCGCGACCCGAGCAGCGCCATTGGGCGCTGTTTCGGCCCAAGCCGTTCAATCACTTTTTTTCTATTACTCACCTCAGCGAATCCACCGAGCGATACCTGACGCGTGGCAATATTCGACCCCCGAAGCAATCCTTGACGCGAGATACCGGGGTATGGATCGGGCGCTTCGGCGAGAACTCGGGGGGCTGCTCGACGGTCCTGAAGTTTCTCTCGCTGCTCAAATCACTCGAGAGGCTGTTGAGGCCATTGACGGAACCGGAAGAACACTCTTCGCAGGTTGGAACGCGCTTGAGTGGCCCGAACATCCTCACTTGGCGTTGTGGCACGGATGCACCGTGTTGCGTGAGCATCGAAGTGGTTGTCACCTCATGGCTCTCGCGGTAGAAGGACTTGATGGCTGTCAGTCTGTCATCACCCAAGTTGCTGTCGACGAAGCTCCTGCTCAATGGATCCACGATGAAGCGGGATGGACAACCGACGTAGCGACACAAGCGCGGTCACGTTTACGTAAGAAGGGGTGGCTGGATGATGAAGACCGCGCTACCTCAAAATGTAGGGAAGGACGACATCGGGTTGAAGAACTCACCGACCTATTAGATGGTGAACACTGGATCACAATAGGTTCTGATCGGTGCGACCAGTTACGACAAGCTCTCGCCGTTCTTAACAATCATTTACCAAAAGACGACCAACTCGATTGGCGCGATATCTACAGTACGAATGAAGGCTGAACGTAGCTCGGGGTTATTCCTCAGTCGTTTCGACCACTGCGGCGGTTTCTGAGCGAGGTAAAGCGATCCATGTTCGCCCAGGCGTTAACT
>JAAZYR010000023.1:19968-20223 GCA_014239555.1 Acidimicrobiales bacterium | reverse complement strand
AGGGCCTTTCACCCCCCACTCAGGATCAACGTCTTTGAGTGCCTCTGCCAAAGCATCAATATTTCCTGGTTCGACAAGCAAACCAGAAACACCTGATTCAACAACCACAGGGATACCTCCAACAGCGCTTCCCACAACGGCGCGCCCCGCAGCAGCGGCTTCAGCTGCCACCAAACCAAAGCCCTCGCGGCGGCTAGGCACAGCAACGATTCGGGCCCTGCGATACCAGTCAGCTAATTCCGTTGGTGCGACAGC
>JAAZYR010000023.1:0-19958 GCA_014239555.1 Acidimicrobiales bacterium | reverse complement strand
AGCGCGTCAATCAGCACATCAAATCCCTTTTCGGGGACAAGACGTCCGACACCTAGAACAAACCCGCTCGAAGGCACGGGGGAGGGTTTGGGAAGCCGGTCAAATACCAGTGGCATGGGAAGCACTCGCACATTGCGTGAGCAAAGGTCGCGTCCCCATTCTGCCAGCGCTTCGCTCGCCGCTAACCGCGCGCTGGCCATACAAAGGACTAGCTGCGCGATTTTTCGCATCGCAAGTGTCTCAGTGATCGTCGCGTCTGATCCATGTAGGTGAACAATGCTTGGTCGGCGCGTTAAACGGGCGGCGAGAACCGCTACGAGGCCACCGGGGATCCACCAATGCCCGTATGCGACTGTTGGTCCTTTTCGAAGCTCTCGAATTGTGACCGCGAACATCGAAACGATCATTGGCACAGCCAGCAAAGCTTTTAATCCTCTGGCTTCTCGGTACATTGCGCCCGTTGCGGCGAGGGTTTCGAGGCGACGCGGTGCGTACCGAACCCGGAAGATTTCAATGCCGTTTAGCGTTTGACGGGCCGGCCGCCCAGGAGATGTGGGACACACAACGCTCACTTTGAGGCCGGCATCAACCAAAGCTGTCGCATGATCGAGAAGAAATGGTTTGTCGGGGTCATCACTCGAAACCGGAAATCCTGGAGCGCAGAGCACAACTCGAAGACCTCGACCACTTTTCATGAAGCCAGTCTGCCTGAATCAAGCACGGGTGAAGGGGGCGGTAGCCTCAGTTTGGTGAACCATAGATGGCGGAATACGGCTAAAACAGCGGCCCAATGGACTGTTGTCATTGCCACAGCCGTCGTTATTTTCCGTGTTGGAAATCAGCATTGGAGCGAATTCAACGATTTGGATCTCCAATTCGCGCCCTTTTGGCTCGTCAACGCCGCAGTTGCTACCACAGCCGCGAATTTGCTGCTTCCTTTAGGCTGGCGGCGTCTCATTGCCTCATATGGAGGGTGTGTAGCCGCTGGCCGGGCTGTACGTCTGTGGTGTCTCGCCCAAACTGCGCGCTATTTGCCGACCGGTTTGGTTGCGGTCGCGTCACGATTGCAACTTGCCACCAAAGAAGGCATACCTCGGTCGTTGACAGCTATCTCAATTGCTGTCGAAACTCTCGTTCTTTTGGGTTGGTCCGTTGTTATCTGCGCGCTTTTTGTGCCGTCCACCGTTCTACCGGAGATGATGCGTTGGGTATCGGGTGTCACAGTGGCAACAGTGTTGGTTGCGGCACCGTGGTGGATTCCGGTTATCGGTAACCGTCTCTCGCAGATTAAAAAGTTCGCAATTCCTCAGCCACGACGACGGCTTTTAGCTGACGGCGTTGCACTGTTGGGGGCGAGCGTCGCTGTTCGTGCTGTGGGAACGGTGGCGTTGGCTGCGGCGTTCCTCGACATGGGTTCAGCCGACGTGTCGCTCATTATCGGAGCCAGCTACGCAGGGGTGATCGCCGGCATGATCGGGATCACTCCTGCGGGGCTGGGTGTTCGTGAGGGCGTACTGGCCGCGATTTTGGTTGACCGTTTTGGTCTAGCTGACGCTGCGGCGTTTGCCCTTCTCAGTCGGGTCTGGGAATTTGGTTTCGAGATGGCTTTTTTAGGGGCTGCTTCGTGGTGGGGTCGCCAACGCCCACGCAACGGTGAGGTCGGTGCGGATTCCGGTGTTCACGACGGCAGGCTGTAGCAATGCCTCATAGAGACATCATCGTGATCGGAGGAGGTCCAGCGGGTGCTGCGACCGCGATTCGTGCCGCGCGTCACGGGATCAACGTTTCAGTCTTCGAAAAGGGTAGCCACGGTCGAGACAAAGTTTGTGGAGACGGTCTCACCCCTAGGGCTGTGGGGGCATTGCAGGAGTTGGACATCGACCTCGGGGAAGCGCACCGTATTCAGGGCTTGAGGATGGTCGCAGGGAAGCAGGTGCGAGAACTCGATTGGCCTGAAACTTCTCGTTTTCCCAGCTATGGGGCGGTGTGGCCTCGTCGCCAGTTAGATACCGCTCTGATGGACGCTGCTTCACAGGCGGGGGCCGAAACGATGTATAGCACCGAGGTTCTTCCCGCTATGGACGACGAAGGCCGTTGTGTAGGTGTTGATACGCCAAATGGACGCTGGACCGCTGATCTTGTCGTACTTGCTGCCGGTGCTCAAGGCAAAGCTGCGCGGGTACTCGGCGCGCTACGAGACCCAAACGAACCATATGGTTTAGCGATACGAACGTATGCAGAAACTCCAAGACACAGCGATGCCCACATAGAAGCTTGCTTAACTCTTCGTGACGAGAACAACGTGGCAGTTCCCGGTTACGGGTGGCTGTTCCCTGCTGGTGACGGAACGGTCAACATTGGGTGCGGTGCCCTGAGCACCATGAAGGGTTTCAAATCGTTGAACCTCAACACGCTGTGTGATTCCTACCGCGAACAGATGCGCGAATCTTGGGATCTGGGTCCATATTTGGAACGTCCCAGGGCGTGGCGGTTGCCAATGAGTGCACAAAAACGCCATGGGTCTGGTTGGGTAGCGATAGGGGACGCTGCGGGTTTGGTCAATCCTATGAATGGTGAGGGAATTGATTACGGGCTTGAGACGGGGATGTTGATCGCAGACCTTTTCCATTCAGACCCCGGCACTGCCACAGAGAAATATGATCAGCAAGTTGGTGAGCGTTTCGATGGGTTTTTACGCACGGGCCGACGTTTCTCGTTTCTCATTGGTCACCAGGCAATTCTTCGCAGCGGCCTGCGACTAGCGGTCGGTACTGAAACCATCGCTCAGATCACGTTGCAGGTGATGGGGAACCTGGTCGACAGTGATACCCCTGGTGTTGCTGGACGAGTCATGTCGATAGCCGACAAGTTGCTCGCAATTGCAGACCCCGTGCTGAGACGCACTCGTGCTGCTGCCTAAAGGTACGCCGCTATCCGAGTAACCCCATGCCGGCGACAGCGTCGCGTTCCTCAACCAGTTCAGCCCAAGATGCTTCAATTCTGACGCGACTAAATTCGTCTATTTCCAGACCGGTAACAACGCTGTAGGACCCGTCCTCTGTGGTGCAGGGGAACGAGGTGATGATGCCTTCGGGGGCGCCATAGTCACCGGTGGAGGGAATAGCCATTGACACCCAATCGCCCTCAGTGGTTCCTAGCGCCCAGTTGCGCATGTGACCCACTGCAGCAGACGCAGCAGACGCAGCTGAACTAGCACCGCGAGCATCGATAATCGCCGCGCCGCGCTGTTGAACGGTTGGAATGAACTCGGTTTCGAGCCATTGCTGGTCATTCACGGTCGTTGCGGCGTTGTGGCCGTTGACTTCGGCGTGAAAAAGATCTGGGTATTGGGTTGCGGAGTGGTTGCCCCAAATCGTCATATGGGTGATGTCGTTTACCGACGCCCCCGTTTTTTGGGCTAGTTGAGCTATCGCCCGGTTGTGATCCAACCGTGTCATAGCCGTGAACTGGGCGTCGGGGATATTTGGGGCGTTACGCATCGCGATGAGGCAGTTGGTGTTAGCGGGGTTTCCTACTACGAGGACTTTGACGGAGCCATTCGCAGCGTCGCTGATCGCTTTGCCTTGGCCCGTGAATATTCCTCCGTTTGCTTGAAGTAAGTCACTTCGTTCCATACCTGCCTTCCGGGGCATGGATCCCACCAGCAGGGCGTAGTCGGCACCATTAAATGCTTCGTTGGCGTCCGCTGTTTCGATGGTTCCCGCTAGCAACGGAAATGCGCAATCATCAAGTTCCATTTTGACACCGGCGAGCGCTCCAAGGGCGGGCTCGATTTCCAGCATTTGTAAGATGACCGGCTGGTCGGGGCCAAGCATGCTGCCCGACGCGATCCGAAACAGCAGGGAGTAGCCGATTTGGCCGGCAGCTCCAGTGACAGCAACTCGAACGGGGTCCTTCACCTGGTGTCCTTCCTAGGTTGTCAAACGTTTCGGTGCAGTTCTAGCGCACCGAGGCCATTGTTTCCTATCTGAACAAAAGGTTCTTCAGGTCTCGCTTGTCATTTGAGACTCGCCAGCGCAGCATCGACGGTGTTCTTCAAGAGCATCGCCCGAGTCATGGGGCCAACACCCCCCAATCGCGGGGTGACCCACCCCGCGATGTCACCGACGGATTCATCAACATCGGAAAGGATTCGCTTTCCTTCGCGAGTTATTCCTCCACCGATAACAGCGGCACCGGGTTTGACCATGTCTGGAGTTACAAGATTGGGCACTCCTGCTGCAGCAATGATGATGTCCGCTTGACGTGTGTATTGACCTAAATCAGCTACGCCAGTGTGCACAACAGTGACTGCGGCGTTAGCGGTGGCCCTTTTCAGTGCCAGGAGTAACGCCATTGGCCGCCCGATCGTCAGACCGCGGCCGATCACACAAACATGTTGCCCTTCAACGGGGACATTGTAGGTTTCGAGCATCATTTGGATGCCTCGCGGTGTGCACGGTGTGGGCCCGTCAACACCCATGACGAGACGACCAAGATTCACCGGATGAAGGCCGTCGGCGTCTTTGTTTGGATCGATAGCTAGAAGTGCTGCTTCTTCGTCGAGTTGTGGCGGTAGGGGGAGTTGAACGATGTATGCATGAATCTGGGGGTCCGCGTTGAAAAGTTCAATGGTCGCAATCAGCGTTTCTTGGGTGATATCAGCGGGCAGGTGCTCATGTATCGAGGTGATGCCCACTTCTTCGCAATCACGAATTTTAGCGCCCACATAGCTGTGTGATGCCGGGTCGTCTCCCACGAGGATGGTGCCCAACCCGGGACTGAACGCGAGTCGGTCAACTTCGTTCGCTACGTCGTCTTTAACTTTGTCGGCGAGAGCTTGGCCGTCGAGCAGTATCGCTGTCACAAAAAGCAGACTAGGTGGGGATCAATGACGAAAGTGGCGTTCACCGGTAAAGATCATGGACAGTCCAAGTTCGTCCGCGCGAGTGATGACGTCATCGTCGCGCATGGCACCGCCTGGTTGGATCACTACAGCGACGCCCGCAGCTGCAGCTGCTTCCACCCCATCAGAGAAGGGGTAGAACGCGTCGCTGGCGCACGCTCCACCTGCGGCCCGCCCAGCGGCTTTAGTCGTAGCTATTTGGCCAGATTCGACTCGGTTCTGTTGGCCAGCACCAATCCCCCATGCCGTAGCGTCTTTGGCAAGAACTATTGCGTTAGAGGTGACGTGTCCGGCGACTCTCCACGCGAACTCTGCGTCATCCCATTCGCTTTCGGTAGGCACGCGTTCAGTAACGACGGTCCATTCGGCGCGTCCTGTACCAAAGTGGTGGGGGCTTTGCGCCAACCAGCCGCCAGTGATCTGACGCAGTTCGATACGGAGCTGGTCGGGGGCTGGGCCTTCGAGCACTCGCGTGTTTTTGCGTTTCGCTCGCAGGCGCTCAATAACGCCCTCTTCATAGCCCGGAGCGATGATGAGGTCTGCTTGGGCGGCTTGTTCTATGGCTTCGACTGTGGCGAAATCGACCACCTGGTTCGTGGCGACAATGCCACCGAAAGCGGAACGAGGATCGCAGTCGAAGGCCCGTTGGTATGTGTCGGCAAGGTTGTTGCCGGTTGCGGCACCACATGGGTTGGCGTGTTTGATGATGGCCACCGCAGCTTGCTCTGATCCCTCTCCCAGGTCGTGTGCGATTCTCCACGCGGCGTCAGCGTCAAAGAAATTTAAGTAGCTGAGGGCCAGTCCTTCGTGTTGCACGACGCCGTCCCACCACGGCGCGGTCGCAATGGGCCGGTATCTGGCACCTGTTTGGTGGGGGTTTTCGCCGTATCGGCAGTCATCTGCTTTTTCTAACGCTAAGTGGAGGGTGGGTGGGAGCGGGTCGTCTTCGTCTAGCCATTCAACGATTGCTGCGTCATATGCGGCGGTATGAGCGAACGCCGTCCTTGCGAGACGGCGTCGGGTTTCATCTGAGAGAACCCCACCAGTTGAGAGTTCAGCTATGACCGTTGAGTAATCGTCGGGGTTGACGACGATGCCGACGCTGTCATGGTTTTTTGCTGCCGCGCGCACCATGGTGGGGCCACCAATGTCGATTAATTCGACGCTGGGGTCGGTGCGGAACGGGTAGAGGTTGCATATCACCAAGTCAATGGGAGTAATCCCTTGTTCCTCGAGCGAGGCGAGGTGCGAGGGTTTGCTTCGGTCAGCAAGGATGCCACCGTGGATACTGGGGTGGAGGGTTTTCACTCGTCCATCAAGCATTTCGGGGCTTTGGGTGATGTCTTCTACCGCGGTGACGTCAACTCCTGCTTCTCGCAGCGTTGTTGCGGTGCCGCCACTGGAAACGATGTCCCATCCGAGCTGGCTGAGATGTGCAGCGACGTCAACTATTCCGGTTTTGTCGTATACGGAGATCAGAGCTCTCATGTGTGTGCCTCCAAGTCGGCGAGGAATTTTTTGATGGTTGCGGGGTACAGATGGCGTTCTGTTGATTTGATGCGTTCATGGAGTGATGCTTCATCGTCGTTGTCAAGTACTTCCACTGCTGCTTGAGCCAGGATTGGGCCTGAGTCAACTTCGAGGGTGGCGATGTGAACAGTGCAGCCAGTGATTTTGACGCCTTCGCGGAGGGCGTCGCGAACACCATGCCATCCGGGGAACGATGGGAGGAGAGCCGGATGAGTATTGAGGACTCGTCCGTCGAACGCGTCGAAGAACGGGGCGTCAAGCACGGTTCCGAATCCGGCCATGGCGACCACGTCAATGTCAGCTTGCTGCAGCGTTGTGACAATGTCGCGAGAGAATTGGCGTCGGTCGAAATCGGAACCGAAATCGGTTCGCTCAACGATAAAAGAGGGAATGCCGCGGGCGATCGCGAGGTCGATGACTCCGCAAGTTCGGTCGGCCACTACCGCAGCGACATCGACGTGCGCGTCGATGATCGCTTGGCAGATAGATCCGGTTCCCGACGCGAGTACTGCTAGCCGCACTCTTGGGAACTTAGTGGGCTGCGGCTACATAGATGCGACGATCTCGGCCATGAGTTCGCCTGCTTCTGTTGGGTTCAGTCCGACTTTCACTCCGGCATCGCGCAGAGCTTCCATTTTGGCGTCCGCGGTTCCCTTGCCTCCTGAGACGATCGCGCCGGCGTGTCCCATCTTTTTCCCGGGGGGAGCAGTTACGCCGGCTATGTAAGAAGACACGGGTTTGGTCATGTGATTTTTGATGTAGTCGGCTGCTTCTTCTTCAGCTGAACCACCAATTTCGCCGATCATCATGACCGCTTTGGTTTCTGGGTCGGCTTCAAAGGCGGCAAGGCAATCAATGAACGATGTGCCGGGTACGGGGTCTCCTCCGATGCCAACACAGGTGGTTACGCCAATATCTTTTTGTTGGAGTTAGTAGAGAGCTTGATAGGTGAGGGTGCCGGAGCGACTGACTATGCCAACTGGGCCGCCTGGTTTAGCGATATGTCCAGCTGTGATCCCGATGTTGCATTGTCCTGGGGTGATGATGCCGGGACAGTTGGGTCCGAGCATTTGCACGTCGGGGTGTTGCGCTTTGAGTTCGTTGTAGAACTTGGCTTCGTCGTGGGCGGGTACGCCTTCGGTGATGCAGACGATGAATTTGATTCCGCCTTGGGCGGCATCCATTACTGCTGAGTACACCCCTGCGGCGGGAATGAAAATGCAGGACGCTGTTGCTCCGGTGGCTTCTACTGCTTCCGCACAATTTGCGAAGACCGGGATGCCATCAACATCTTCACCAGCTTTTTTGGGGTTGGTTCCGCCGACGACTTGGGTGCCGTAGTCGCGATTAAGGAGTCCGTAGTAGCGGCCTTGGCTTCCGGTGAGGCCTTGGTAGATGACTTTGGTGTCGTTGTCGACGAAGATGCTCACGCGTCTGCTCCCTTGGCAAGCTCAACGGCTTTTCTGGCGGCGTCAAGCATGGTTGGTTCCATCATCAGTTTGTCGTTGAGTGCGGGTTCCAGGATCGCCCGCCCTTCTTCTGCATTAGTGCCGTCGAGCCGGATAACGATTGGGGCGTCGATGTCGACACGATTGAGGGCTTCGATAATCCCGTTTGCTACTTCTTCTCCTCGGGTGATTCCTCCGAAGATATTGATGAAGATTGATTCAACCTCCGGGTCGTTATTGATGACTTCGAGAGCTCCGGCCATGACGTCTGCGTTTGCGCCACCACCTATGTCGAGGAAATTGGCGGGTTTCCCTCCGACTTGGTTGATCACGTCGACGGTGGACATGGCTAGGCCGGCACCGTTGGCGATGACGCCGACGCTGCCTTCAAGGCCTACATATTGGAGTCCTTTATCGTGGGCGGCTTCTTCTCGTTCGTCGCGCGGTTGTGTCTCGTCGAACTCTGCGTAGTTCGGATGCCGGAATACCGAGTTGGCGTCCAAGGTGACTTTGGCGTCGAGCACATGGACTCTGTTGTCGGGCGTGAGGATGAGGGGGTTAATTTCTACGAGGTCTGCGTCGCCTTCAACGTATGCGGTGTAGAGGTTCATGACGATGTCGACTGCACCTTCTACGGCTACTGGGTTGAGGTTGGCGCCGTCTACCCATACTTGTGCGGCTTCTCTGGTGAGTCCGACTGCTGGGTCGACATGGATTTTGCTGATGGCGTCCGGGTTTTCTACTGCGACTGTTTCTATTTCGACGCCTCCTTCGGCGGAAAGCATTCCGAGGTGCTTTTTTGCGGATCGGTCGAGGGTGAAGCTGGCGTAGTACTCCTCGGAGATATCGCTGGCTTTTTCGATCCATAGGCGGTGGACGATATGGCCGTTGATATCAAGGCCAAGAATATTGGTGGCGTGTTCTTGGACGTCGTCAATGGTGGCAGCGAATTTCACGCCGCCTGCTTTTCCTCTACCGCCGGAATGCACTTGGGCTTTGACCATGACGGGAGTTCCGAGTTGTTCAGCTGCGTTAACCGCTTCTTGAACGGTGAATGCGACTTCTCCATCGGAGACAGGCATTCCGAACTGTTTGAAGAACTGTTTGCCCTGATATTCGAAGAGATCCACTGGGGGCTCCTGTGTCGAGGGTGCGAAGGACAAGGAGGTTGCCCTACGAGTTCGACATACTAGGTGGGTCGGAGAGGCATACGTCTAGTTGAAGGAGGGGTTTCAATGATCGAAATTGATACTGGCACCGAGGTGATGCTGGGGCGACGTGAAGGACACGTCGCCGTGTTGACGTTTAATCGTCCCGAATCTCGCAACGCGCTGCATCCTGAAACATACGCCGCGTTCGAACGTTTACTTCCTCAGTTAGCCGAAGACGTCGATGTGGGTGCTGTCATGTTGACCGGGGCGGGTGGTGCGTTCTGTGCGGGTGGTGACGTCAAAGGCATGAATGCTCGTAACTCAGGGGAGGTGTCGTCTCCAGCGAATTTGGAGTCCGCGGTAGACGATCTTCGAGCGCGGCAACGGTCTGTTTCCGCGGCGTTGCATAGCTTCCCTAAGGTGACGGTGGCTGCGGTAGATGGCGCTGCGGCTGGAGCTGGGCTGTCAATCGCGTTGGCATGTGATCTTCGCGTAGCGTCGTCTCGCTCAATTTTCACGACAGCATTCGCGAAGGTCGGTTTCTCGGGAGATTTTGGTGGGAGCTGGTTCTTGACCCAGTTAGTGGGCGCGGCCAAGGCGAGGGAGTTGTATTTAACCGCCGATCGGTTTGACGCCGATACGGCACTTTCTTTGCAAGTGGTCAACGAAGTTTTTGAGGTCGAGGGGTTCGAGTCTGCTGCTGTTTCTTATGCGGCCCGCTTTGCTGAGGGTCCGTTAGTTGCGCAGCGTTACATTAAGGAAAATTTGAATCGTGCGTTGAACGCGGATCTTTTGTCATGTCTTGATGCTGAAGCGGTTGCCATGAGTCGTTGTCGTTCTACCGATGATCACAAAGAGGCCGTGGCGGCATTCGTAGCGAAACGCACCCCGGTTTTCCAAGGCCGCTGATTTTTGATCATTCGGGTTTTTGTAGATCAGCCCAACCCAGTAAGAGAGTTTTTTCTCCAACTTCGGCAAAGTGGATGGTGGCTTCTGCGTTGTCTCCTGATCCGGCGATGTTGAGAACGACTCCTTCCCCAAATTTGGGGTGATTGACGTCATCGCCGACTTTGAGTTCGACCGAAGATGGACTGCGTTGTTGGCTTCCCGCCGCAATCGCTTTTTCGATGACACGTTCTCTGGCACGTTCTCGGCGTTCGGCTCTTCGGTCTTCGGTGTCGTCGGAGGGCGCGGCGAGTGAAACTGATGTTCGGCCTGTTCTCTGAATGCCTTTGGGGCTGCGGTCATCGACGAGTTGGTCGGGGATTTCTTTGAGGAACCGGCTGGGTGTGTTGTATTGCTGTTGTCCGTAGATCCATCGGCTTTCTGCAAGGGTGAGGTACAGCTGTTCCTCGGCACGGGTGATACCTACATAGGCGAGCCGTCGTTCTTCTTCGAGTTGGTCAGGGTCTCCTAGCGACATAAACGACGGAAAAATTCCGTCTTCCATGCCGATGATGAATACGAGTGGGAATTCGAGGCCCTTGGCGGTGTGAAGGGTCATGAGTGTTACTTCGGATTGGTCATCAAGTTCATCGGTAGGGGACACGAGTGAGACTTGTTCGAGGAACTCGTCGCAGGTTTTGTATGGTTCGGCTGAGCCGATGAGTTCTGCCAGGTTTTCGAGTCGGCCTTCGGCTTCTATGGATCGTTCGTCCCGCAACTCCTCAAGGTATCCGGAGCGTTCTAATGCTGTTTGAAGTAGTTCTGCTGGTCCGTCAGAGACGCGTTGTGAGAGTTGATCGATCAGTTCAGTAAAATTCGCGAGGCCTTTTTTTGCTGTTCCGCTGATACCTGCTTCGGGCCAGTTGCTCAGAGCTTCGCGAAACGGCACGCCGTGAGCGGAAGCGTATTGGTCGAGGCGAGCGACGCTGCTGTCGCCAACGCCGCGTTTGGGTACATTCAGCACTCGTTTGAGCGATACTTCGTCTGAGCGGTTCACTGCGGCTCGCAGATACGCCAACGCGTCTTTGACTTCTCGGCGGTCGTAGAAACGGGTGCCGCCGACTACTCGGTAGGGAATCGATGCACTTGCGAGGCGTTCTTCTACGATTCGGCTTTGTGCGTTAGCTCGGTAGAAGATGGCGACATCGCTCCAGCGAAGTGTGCCGTGTTGGTGGAGTCGTTCTAGTTCGCTGATGATCCAGGCTGATTCGTCGACTTCGTCGTCCGCTCTGTAGAGCACGATCTTGTCGCCGGCGGATTTGTCGGTCCAGAGGTCTTTGGGTTTTCGTCCAAGGTTGTTCGAAATAACTGAGTTGGCTGCGTCGAGGATGACTTGGGTGGATCGGTAGTTCTGGTCGAGGACAACGACGCTGGTGTCGGGGAATGCTTTTTCGAATTCGAGAATGTTTCGGATGTCCGCGCCTCTGAACGCGTAGACCGATTGGTCGCTGTCACCGACGACGAAGACGTTGCGGTGTTGGTCGGCGAGTTTGAGCACCATGTCGTTTTGTGCGGGGTTGGTGTCTTGGTATTCGTCGACGAGGACGTGTTGGAAGCGTTGCCGGTAGTGGTCAAGAACGTCGGGGTGGTTGTTGAAGAGTTCGACTGTGACGGTGAGGAGGTCGTCGAAGTCCATGGCGCCTGCTGCTCGGAGGCGTCGTTGATATTCGACGTAGGTTTCGGCGATTTTTCGGTCATAGATGTTTCCCGCGCGGTCGAGGGCGTTGTTGGGGGAGATCAGGTCGTTTTTTAAGTTAGAGATATGTCCGTGGATGGCCCTTGGAACAAATTTTTTGGTGTCGAGTCCAAGGTCACGCACGACGTATCCGGTGAGTCGTACCGCGTCTGCTTGGTCGTAAATGGAAAACGCTCTGGGGTACCCGAGTTGTTCTGCGTCGCGACGCAGTATCCGCACACAAGCGGAGTGGAACGTTGATACCCACATTTTTTCGGCGACGGGTCCTACTAGGCGTGCTACTCGATCCTTCATCTCTTGGGCGGCTTTGTTGGTGAAGGTGATCGCTAGAATTCCAAATGGGCTGACGTTGTCTTGTTGGATGAGGTGGGCGATGCGATGGGTAAGAACTCGAGTTTTTCCTGATCCAGCGCCTGCCACGACCAGCATTGGCCCGCCGCGGTGGATGACAGCGTCGTGTTGTGCGGGGTTCAGTCCTTCGAGGATGTTGTTGTCGCTCATCGCAGGGTTCAGGTCGTGTAGTCGGCGTTGATGCGAACGTAGCCGTCGGTGAGGTCGCATCCGTACGCTGTAAAGCTTCCCTCACCTAGGCCGAGGTCAACACCGATGTGAACTTCGTCGCCGCCAAGGTACGTCTCAAGTTCTGACAACGCATGTGGGGTAGCGGGGGTTGGGTACACCTCTTGATGACCGAAGCGGATGGTGACTTCTTCTTGGTTGATATCTGTGTCGTCCTGGCACTTGCCTATGGCCATTGCTACGCGCCCCCAGTTGGGGTCGCGTCCGTGGATTGCGGTTTTCACGAGCGGCGAGTTAACGACGGCTTTTGCGACCCGTCGCGCTTGATCGTCATCTCTTGCCCTTGTGACGTTGACAACGATGAGGGTTTCTGCTCCTTCACCGTCTGCGGCGAGTTGGCGGGTGAGATTGAGACAGACATCTGATAGGGCCGCTTCGAACTGGGTTTCGTCAGTCGGGCCAGCCATTCCTGACGCGAGGACAACAGCCATATCGCTGGTTGATGTGTCCGTGTCGATGCTCAACGCGTTGAACGTGCGGTCAACAACTCGTCGGAAGATTCGATCCAGTTCGTGAGCGGAAACGCGGGCGTCGGTGGTGATGACCGCGATCATTGTCGCCATGTCGGGTTCGATCATGCCCACGCCTTTGGCGAAACCTACGACTGTCGCAGGTCCGGCTGAAGCTGATGCAACCTTTGGGTAGGTGTCGGTGGTCATGATGGCGGATGCTGCAACGTCTGCGGATCGTTCGTGAAAAGGGGTGTGGAGTGTGCTCAGGTGCGATCGGATGCGTTCCATGGGGTATTGAACGCCGATGACGCCTGTGGAGCCAACGATCACGTCGGAAGGGTCGACGTTGATCGATGCGCCGACGAGTTGTGTGATTTCTGTCGCGTTCGCGTGGCCGGTGGCGCCGGTGGCAACGTTGGCGTTTTTCGATATGACGGCTACTGCTCTGGCGGTGCCAGAGGAGATGTTGTGTCGGCTGATCGTCACGCTGGGTCCAACAAATCGACTTCGGGTGAATACTCCTGCTGCCGTTGCCGGGGTTTCACAGTGGAGCACCATGACGTCGTTGGTGTCGTCTTTGACGCCCATATTGGCGACGTGAACGGTGAAACCTTGGGGGAGGTCAGTCATCTGATCACTCCCATTCGATTGTCCCTGGTGGTTTGGAGGTGATGTCGTACACCACTCGATTGACGCCATCGACTTCATTGATGATTCTCGATGACATGCTTTCGAGAATTTCGTAGGGCAGTCGAGCCCAATCAGCGGTCATTGCATCTTCGCTGGTAACTGCTCGGATAATGATTGGGCGTGCATATGTTCGCTCGTCGCCCATGACTCCTACGCTGCGGATGTCGGCCAGCACGGCGAATGCTTGCCAGATGTCTCGCTCAAGTCCTGCGTTGAGGATTTCTTCTCTGACGATCGCGTCAGCGTGTTGGAGAATGGCGACCGCTTCGGGGGTGACTTCACCGATGATCCGTACGCCTAAGCCTGGTCCTGGGAACGGCTGCCGCCAAACAATCTCATCGGGTAATCCAAGTTCGGTACCTACTGCTCTGACTTCATCTTTGAAAAGATTGCGGAGCGGTTCTACCAGTTCGAATTCCATGTCGTCGGGGAGTCCGCCGACGTTGTGGTGGCTTTTGATTTTTGCGGCGTCGTTGGTTCCCGATTCGATGACGTCGGGGTAGAGGGTGCCTTGGACGAGAAAACGGGCGTCCGTTACGCCGCCTTGTGCTTGTTCGAAGATACGAATGAATTTTTCGCCAATAGTTTTTCGTTTGTCTTCAGGGTCGGTGATTCCTTGGAGCGCTTCGAAAAAAGTGTCAGCTGCGCGTTCGTGGATGAGTTCAATACCTTGAGTGCGTTGGAATGTTTCAACGACTTGTTCGCCTTCACCGAGTCGCATGAGACCTGTGTCGACGAACACGCACACCAACTGTGATCCGATTGCTTTGTGGACCAAAGCTGCGGCGACGGCACTATCAACTCCGCCTGACAGACCACAAATCGCTCTTCCTTCGCCTATTTGGCTTCGTATGGCCTCGACGCTTTCGTCAATGACGTTCGTCATCGTCCAGTCCGCTTGACAGTGTGCGACTTCTCCCAGGAACCGTTGGAGGAGGGATTGGCCGTGGGGAGTGTGAGCGACTTCGGGGTGGTATTGAACACCATAGATTCGACGGTTGGTGTCTTCGATTACCGCTGCTGGGGCCTCAATAGTGGAGGCGGTAACGGTGAATCCTTGGGGGGGTTCGGTGACGGCGTCGAAGTGGGACATCCACACGACATCTCCGGTGGTTACGTCGTCGGGTAGCAGCTGGGAGGGTTCGCCGGTGGGGGAAAGTTGGGTTCTGCCGTATTCGCCGCGTCCACTTCGGTCGACTGTCCCGCCTAATTGTTGGGCGATGAGTTGGGAGCCGTAACAGATGCCGAGTATGGGAATTCCGAGTTCATAGACGTCAGGGTCTATGAGGGGAGCCCCGTCGGCGTGGACTGATTTGGGTCCTCCGGAGAGAATGATGGCCGTCGGGTTGCGGTTATTAATTTCTTTCGCGGTAACGGTGTTGGGCACAATTTCGCTGTACACCCGCGCTTCACGGACTCTGCGCGCGATCAGTTGTGCGTATTGGGCGCCGAAATCGACGACCAGAACTGTTTGGTGGGAGTTATCGACCTGGACCATGCGCGATTCGTCCGCTCGGGGAAGTATTTGACTGTAGCGGCGATTGGCCGTCGGCCCCGGTTTATTTTTCGTGTTCTGGTAAACCGAGTCCCGTGACGAGCAATTGGCGGAGAAGGTTGGCGGTGGCACCCCACACCGTGTCTCCGAAGAGATCGAAAAAATAGATGGGACGTTGTTGCTTCGAGCCGGGCCATTGCCATCTCTCTTCTCGATAGACCTCCGGAAGCAGCAGTTCCGAGAGCGGCACAAGCAAAATTTCGTCGACTTCATCTGGGTTTGCGATCATTGAAGGGGGTTGTGAAAGTCGTGCAACGTAGGGAACAATTCGGGCTTGGGAGGAAACGGTAGTGAGGTGATCGAGTTCGCCGATTCTGCGCGCGAGGGTCGTGTCGAGTTGAATTTCCTCTCGGGCTTCGCGACACGCTGTATCCCAGAGGGATTCGCCGGGATCCTGTCCGCCGCCCATGCCTCCCATGGCGGCAGCTGCTGCAGCAGGATCCATCTCTTCGGCTTTATCAGTGATCAGTGTTTCGGTGGTCAACAAAAGCGCAGCGATTGAGGCTGCGTTTTGGAGTGCCGCTCTGGTCACTTTTGCCGGGTCAATAACACCAGCGGCGACGAGATCTTCAAACTCGCCAGTCGCAGCGTTGAAGCCGTTGTTTCCGCCAGCAGTTTCGACTTGCTGGACTACTACAGCACCTTCGTGACCGGCGTTTTGCGCGATCTGTCGGGTGGGAGCGTCCAGTGATCGGAACACCAACTGGGCGCCGGTGGCTTCGTCGCCTTCAAGAGACAAGGCGTTGATCGCTTCGCGAGATCGAAGCAGTGCAGTTCCGCCACCAGGCACAATGCCTTCTTCGATGGCAGCGCGAGTCGCTGAGACAGCGTCTTCAATGCGATGCTTTTTCTCTTTGAGTTCAACTTCGGTTGCCGCGCCAACCTGAATGACTGCTACGCCTCCAGCAAGTTTGGCGAGACGTTCTTGAAGTTTCTCACGATCCCAGTCACTATCGGTCTCGTCGATTTCACGTTTGATCTGAGCGACGCGTCCTTCTACGTCGGAACTGTCGCCAGCACCTTCAACGAGTGTGGTTTCGTCTTTGGTGATGATGACTTTTCGCGCTTGGCCGAGGAGATCAATACTCGTGTTCTCTAGCTTCAAACCGACCTCTTCTGAGATGACTTGACCCCCGGTGAGAATGGCGAGGTCTTGCAACATGGCCTTGCGGCGTTCACCAAAACCGGGCGCCTTGACAGCGACCGAGGTGAACGTGCCGCGGATCTTGTTTACGACGAGTGTCGCGAGGGCTTCACCTTCAACATCCTCGGCGATAATCAGGAGCGGTTTGCCTCCTTGCATGACCTTTTCAAGGACAGGCACGAGTTCTTGTACCGATGAGATTTTGCCGTTGACGAAAAGGATGTAGGGCTCGTCAAGAATTGATTCTTGGCGGTCCGGGTCTGTCACGAAGTACGGCGACAGGAAGCCTTTATCGAACTGCATACCTTCAGTGAATTCGAGGTCGACACCAAAGGTGTTGGACTCTTCGAC
This sequence comes from Acidimicrobiales bacterium, assembly GCA_014239555.1. GTDB lineage: Bacteria > Actinomycetota > Acidimicrobiia > Acidimicrobiales > Poriferisodalaceae > UBA2110. Next base: position 3,511 of record JAAZYR010000023.1, on the reverse strand, counting down.
TGAGATCACGCCGTCTTTTCCGACTTTGTCGAATGCTTCGGCAAGAATTTCTCCGATGGCGGGGTCTGCTGAAGAGATCCCTGCCACAGAGGCAATTTTTCCTTTGTCGGAAGAAACGTCTTCTGACATTTCGCCTATGGAGTCAACTGCGGAGGCCACAGCTGCTTCGATGCCTTTTTTGAGGGACATTGGATTCGCGCCGGCGGCAACGTTACGTAGACCTTCACGGACCATGGCTTGCGCCAGCACGGTGGCGGTTGTGGTGCCGTCACCTGCGACGTCATTGGTCTTGGTAGCGACCTCTTTGACGAGTTGAGCGCCCATATTTTCAAATGGGTCCTCGAGTTCTATTTCGCGGGCAATGCTGACACCGTCATTGGTGATGGTTGGAGCGCCGAACGACTTTTCGAGGACGACGTTGCGGCCTTTAGGGCCCAACGTGACCTTTACTGCGTCTGCTAATTGGTTGACGCCTGCTTCAAGGCCGCGTCGGGCCTCTTCGCTGAACTTAAGAATTTTCGCCATGTCGGACTCAGCTCACAATCGCGAGAACGTCGCGTGCGCTTAGGATGAGTAGGTCTTCGCCGTCTGATGTGATTTCGGTTCCGCCGTACTTGCTGTAGATAACGGTGTCACCGGCATTGACGTCGACTTGAATGAGTTCTCCGGTCTGTTCGGATCGCTTTCCCGGACCCACTGCAAGGACCTCGCCCTGTTGGGGCTTTTCCTGGGCGGTATCGGGAATTACGAGACCACTGGCAGTGGTCTCCTCAGCGACGCCGGGTCGCACAACAATGCGATCCTCGAGTGGCTGCAGGTTCATCGGCTGTTCGCCTCCATAGCTCGTCTAGTGAAACCCTATGAATGCGTTAGCACTCTCATAGGGAGAGTGCTAACGATATGGCGCGCGCCCTCCGAGAAACAACCTGTGGGGTCCACGTTTCCGCGAAAATTCGATGAAATTGGGCTTTAGGAGTCGATAAAGGGCAGCTTAAGGCTCGGATCTGCGCCGAGGTCTAGCGGAGAGGGTCCATCGCTGTCCATTCGCCACCAGGCGGTAGCTGCGACCATCGCCGCGTTATCGGTGCACATGGCGCGGGAGGGAAGGAAGCCTTGTATGCCATCTTCGACACATATATCGAGCGTTTTTTCGCGAAGTTCGCTGTTCGCTGCGACTCCTCCAGCTAGGCAGATGCCTGTGGCACCTATCTCTCGTGCGGCTCGTTGAGCTTTGTGGGTCAAGACATCTACGACTGCTGCCTGAAACGATGCTGCGACGTCAGCGGTTTCTACGTCGGGGTGTTGGCGAACATAGTTGACGACCGCTGTTTTTAAACCAGAAAAGGAGAAGTCGAGTCCCTTGTTGCGCATTGGGGGTGTGAATTTGATTGCTTTGGGGTCACCGTGCTGGCTCAACTGGTCGATAGCTGGACCTCCTGGGTATCCCAAACCTAAATACCGAGCGACTTTGTCGAACGCCTCGCCCGCAGCGTCATCGACAGTGGCCCCCAGGAGGCGGTATCGGCCGTGGGCTTGAAATTCGATCAGCATGGTGTGTCCGCCACTTACAAGCATGACTAAAAGCGGGAATTCCAGTTGTGGTTCTTCTAGAAGGGCAGCGTAGAGGTGCGCTTCGTGGTGGTTAATGCCAATAAAGGGGACGTTCCATCCCAATGAGAGGGCTTTGGCAGCCGAAACACCTATGAGGAGGCTCCCTATGAGTCCTGGCCCACGGGTGGCCGCGACAACGTCGATGTCGTGACTCGTCACTCCGGCTTTGACCATGGCCTCTGCTATCACCGGCGTGAGGAGTGATTCGTGAGCTCGGCCGGCAATTTCTGGTACCACGCCGCCGTAGCGGGCATGCAGGTCTACTTGGCTGCTCACGACGTTCGATAAGACATCGCGGCCGTCTACAACCACTGCTGCTGCAGTTTCGTCACATGAAGTTTCGATTCCCAGAACAGTGGTCACTGCGACCCCCAGTCGGTGGTGCCATCTATTTCGGTTTCAATTTTTGCGAGCACGTCATTGTGCTCAATTTCTTGCACATCGTGACACCACATCACGAGAGCATCTTCGCCGTTGTCGCCGTAATAGCCCGCTCGGACACCTGCGGGGACGTAACCGAAGCGACGGTAAAGATTTTGGGCGCGTTCGTTGGATACTCGAACTTCGAGGGTCATGGCGGAGATTTTATGATGAAGACATTCACGGTGGACCGCGACCATCAGGCGTGTAGCGATACCAAGTCCTTGAGCATGTGGGGCGACGGCTATCGACGTTATGTGTCCTTCGTCGTGGACGATCATCGCTCCGCCGTACCCGGCGATGCGGTTGTCGTGGTGGGCAACGTAATAGGCGCGACGGTCGCGCTGACGTAGTTCATCGTGGTACATCGCCGCTGACCAAGGTTTGGTGTAGACCTGTTTGTCGATAGTTCTGATTGCGCGCACGTGTCGTTTCCGCATCGGTTCAATGAGCACGTGGGCGTCAGAGGTCATCATGAGCGTTCCCGCTTTTGCCAGTTGATTCTGGCGTCAGGGGCTCGGAGGTATTGGGGTTCAATTTCAGACGATGAAACGAATTCTTCACGCAGGGCGCGGGGGTGGGCCAGTTCGACGAGGGACCCGGCGTTGGGGTACCTAAATCCTTCTTCGCCGATTTCCACTCCTCGCAGTATTCGGAAGGTTTCGGCGTAGCGTTGCGCCCCGTCACCAACGACGAGACAGTCTTCGCCTTGCGCGGTGAGTTGGTTGGCAACGTTGTCGGGTTGGTCGACCCGCGGTTCTGAGATTCGTTGTATCCCTCCAGCAGTCCTGCGGTAGGTGGCGTAAAAAATTTCTCCGCGTCGGGCGTCGACGGTGGAGACGATGAGGCGGTCGGAGAAACGTGCGGGGAAGGCGGCGAGGTCGAGGCTGGAGATCCCAATCATGGGAACTTGGCAGGCGTGAGCTAGGGCTTTGGCTGTCGCGAGTCCTACTCGCAGCCCGGTGAAGAGACCTGGGCCGACATCAACGGCAACTACACCTATTTCGTTGAGGTTGATGCGGGTTTGCGTGCACAGAAATTGGATCGCGGGTGCGAGCGTTTCGGCATGGCGCCGATCGCGGGCAGTGTGAAAGGAGGCAATGACACCTTCGTGCCCTCCGATGGCGACGCCCACTTGAGGCGTCGCAGTCTCGATGCCGAGGACAAGCACGTTAGAAGTCTTCCGTTTCGGTGATGACCCAGTCTGCCCAGGCAAGGTTGAGTTGTTGGTTCCTTGACACCCAGGATGGGCCTATTGGCTCGATTTCAAGTACTCGCGCGTCGTCAATTTCTTCAGGGTGACCCAGTTGGATGCGGATTCGCAAAAAGTCTCTGGGCAGTTCTGGTACGACGACTTCTCCCCATTCGATACAGATCACGGCTCGATCGTCGAGGAGCTCGGGGAGGTCAAGGTCTAAGACTTCGGCGAAGTCATTTATTTCAAAGTAGTAGAAGCCGGAAGTCCTGTGAGCTATGGCGG
>JAAZYR010000022.1 GCA_014239555.1 Acidimicrobiales bacterium | reverse complement strand
CATTGGGGTCACCAGGACCATTGGGGTCACCAGGACCATTGGGGTCACCAGGACCATTGGGGTCACCAGGACCTCCACCCGGCCTATCCCCTGCTGGTGGCGCATTCTGTGCTGGTGGGTCGTCCGAGGGCGGTGCCTGCATAGCAGGTGGCGGCGCTTCCTGAGCAGGTGGTGGTGCCTGCATAGCAGGTGGCGGCGCTTCCGAAGCAGGTGGTGGCGGCGGCGCAAAATGATTGTTAGCTACTGCTACCGAAGGTCCGAATAACAGAACAGCTGCTACCAAGGACAGGCCGGCTGAGAAACGCCGTACCGCCTGTGATTCGCTGCCTGATTGTTTCATTATTTCTTTCCGCACTCAAAGCCTTGTGCCAAGGCGAAGAACGAGTCAGTTACTGCAGCCTGGTCTGTGCCACTCACCGTGAGAGCGAAGGATCTTCCGCTGCTGCCACATGTCCATCCAGCGATGAGGGCTACGCCAACGAGTTGGTCATTTTCGGATGCGGCGAAAGTCGCGTATGAGGCTGTTTGGTCGTCAACGTCGAATCCTTCCTGACCAGAGCCTGCGAGAGCGAATGCAAGTCCCGTGGATTGCTGAAGTACTTCGAAGGACCCGACCACCGACTCACCTGGCGTCAGCGGTTCATCATCAGTTCTCCACAACAGCAGCACACTCACGCCACCAGCCGATGCGAGCAGCGTCCCTTCGTCAGCGGAGGCCTCGTCGTCGGAAATACCCGTGTAGGTAGGTTCAATCGTTGATGGGAGCGGGAACGCGAATCCGTACGTACGGTCTTTCTTGACTTCAGGGATGGTGGCCGGCGTGAATGACACACTGCCATCTTCGTTCTCACTGAAAAACGACTTTAGTGATTTCACTTCCGCGAGCACTTGACTCAATTGATTTTCGACTTTTGACAGGTCGACAGAAGTTTCCGCTGCGGCTTCGACGGTGAGTTGAATTTCGCCTTCTGCCGTAGTTGCAGGTGCAGTCTCTGCGCTGTCGCTACCTCCACACGAAGTGGCGAACAAACTGGTTATGGCTACTGCAGTTGCCATGACGCGCAGGGACAGGAGCTTACTGAACATCACAAATCCTCTCGAGACGGTGCCCACGGGATACTTGGGTCATGAGTATAACGACACCGACGCCTCGGAGAGTACTACCGGACGCTAAGCACTGGGGGCCCGAACGTTTAAACTGTCGGACCTTATTGGAGTCTGATGGAGACTTCGTTCGCGAGTAGTCGTCCCTCCACAGTCAGTTTCACTTTTCCCGCAACTTCTGAGGATTCGGTTAAATGTTGGACTTCATCCGAGACAAACTCTTCCAAGACACCTTCGCTCGTTCGTATAGCCAGTTGGCGTCCTTCGAGCGCCCACGCGTCTGGGTCTAATTCTTCAGCGCCTGCTTCAACCGACGAACCTTCGGTAATCGCTTTGATGAAACGCTCAGGGGTTCGCATACTCCAGAACCGTCGTTGAGCTAAGTGACTATGGGCAGCTACTCCTAGGCCCAGGTACTCCCCTTGTGTCCAATAAAGCATGTTGTGTTGGCAGTGTTCTCCGGGTTGAGCCCAATTAGAGATCTCATAGTTGGCAAGTCCGGCGGATGAAATGAGGTCGTTGGCAAGGAGGTACTTGTCAGCTTGATCATCGTCTTCTGGATGTCTGTCTCTGTCCTCTGCAAGCGCAGTACCGGGTTCAACTGTTAGCGCATACGTGCTGAGGTGTTCGGGGCGCAGAGCTAACGCGCTTTCAACGCTGGTCGTCCAATCTAAAATACTTTCACCCTTGGCGCCGTAGATGAGATCAAGATTGAGGTGGGCGATGCCTGCTTCGCGAATAATTTCGACGGCTTCGTAGACGTTATGTGGGTTGTGATCGCGTCCGAGTGACTTGAGTACGTGGGGAACCATGGATTGGACACCCAGGCTCACACGGTTCACCCCAGCAGCCACATAAGTTTCCATTTGTTGGCGGTCAACGAGGTCTGGGTTGCATTCCACCGTGAATTCAGCTGCTGGCGCTATCGGAAGTTCCCGAAAAATACTCATCAGGGCGTCCGCTGGGACCAGATTGGGAGTGCCTCCTCCAATAAAAACGGAAGTGATGTCGGGGAGATTGGTCGAAGCTGTTCGGGCTTGAGCGCGACAGGCATCGAGGTATTCATCGATCAGGTGTTCACGGTCGGTCCATGTCGCGAAAGCGCAGTAATCGCATCGCCGAACACAAAACGGGACGTGAAGATAGACACCAAATTTTTTGTTTGTTTCGACAGACACTAGAAAAGGCTCTCTTGCAAAATAAGTTTGTCTAACTCAAAGTCGCCGGGCTCGAGGGGGCGTCCCAGAAGTGGCTGAGTGTCAAACAGAAAAGTCTCACCAAAGCCTGGCCGGTCACATGCAGCGAGGCGGCCGACCATCGAGTGGATCGTGAATTCGTGAGCGCCGTGAGTGAGCGCAGCGGGGTAAGCCACTACGTCCATCCAGCGTTCATCATTCAAGGCCGGATTCGTCCATGTCTCGTCAAGTGAAGCCCAACCGTCTCGTTCTTGGGCCGTTAGAACCTTCCCCACTTCGGCACTTAAGTCGTCGAGGGTGGTTTCAAGTTCATTGTTTCGTTGCGCTCGTAGGTGACCAGAAAATTTTTTTCTGGTATCTACCGCTTGCCCTAGATTAATGGATTTGCTGACAACGTCTTCGAGTTCACGGACCAGAAAACCATCGTCGACGTGAGCCACGTATCTAGCGAACCAGGCTCCTTGCTCGACCAACCTCTGTCCCCCATCAGATCCTCTTGTGGTTCCAACCTTGGTTGATCCGTCTCGAAATATGGCTACGTAAAGCCGGTGGGGATGTGAAAGATATTCGGCCATTCGCTGATCGATAGAGTCCCGCCCTTTTCGGTGCGCTTGATGCATGTTCGCAGCGGAAACGTTCTCGATGACCTGACAACGCTCACAACGTCGTCCTCGGGTCGATGGTGATAGGCATTCAACATAAGAGGATCCCTCAACAGAACGTTCTATTCGACCGAGACAACGTCCCGGTTTCTCAACATCAGTTCGGAATCGCAGATTTAAACCGCGAGCCTCGACTAACACGGTCGACGGGGCGCCGTCTATTTGCACCCTCAGCGACGGTTCGTTGTTCTTCCAGCGGATACCAGTCAGGTAATAGACGCCATTGACTTGAGAGGCCAACTCCTCAGATGGAGACGGTTCAGCCACTCAGGCGAACGCCAAGCTCGTCGAGTCGGTCAGCTACATCATCTAACGCAGTATCAAGGATGCAAGCAATGGTGCGAAGGTCTTCGCGACGGATCGTCAAAGACGATCCGTTGAACTCTCGTCGTTGGCCTTGAATCATGGTGAGGAAACGACCCAGTACTGCAGCTTCAGCACCCGGTACGCGCGCAAGTCGGTCAAGATTGATAGTGACCTGACGCTCCAATATGGCGCCGGAGTCCTCGGTGATTCCGTCACCACGCGGAAGTAGTTGACCCACGGGAACTTCGTAGAAGCCGGCGAGTCGAGAGAGTCGGGGCACCGAAATGGCCCGTTCGCCACGTTCATACGCTCCAAGCACAGACGCCTTGAATTCGTGGCCCGATTCGCCCTCCACTTCTTGAAGCGACATGCGCTTCTGGCGACGAACGAGGCGGAGTCGTTCACCGACTCTAAGGCTGTAGTTTTCGCCATCAATAACGTCGTCGCTGAAGCTCATTTCGGCCACGTGTGCTCCTGCCCACTACTCGAACATCTGCGACCATAGTTCACGCAGAGTGGTTGTCGAGCAAGTTCGAGCGAAGTAACGCAAGCGCGGAACCTGCTGCCACCGCTGCCGTTTCTGCTCGAAGTACTGATGGGCCAAGTGACACTGTAGGTCTATCCGTAGTCTCAGCTGGCTCCCATCCTCCCTCTGGTCCGATGTAGATAATGGGACGTTTAAGGGTGAGTTGTTCGCCCCCACGGTGAGCGAGTGTCGCGTCGAACATCGATAGCGCTTGGTCGACGTTTCGGGTTTCTCTGATGATGGGAACTTTGACCTGTCTAGATTGCATCGCTGCTTCGCGGGCTACGCGGATGAGTCGATTTCGCTGTTGGTCAGATTTTTGTGCATCCCACTTCACAACTGATCGCGCTGACGAAAGCAGGTGGATCTCATCAACCCCAACTTCAGTGAGTTTTTGGACTATCCAGGTTGGCCGATCGCCTTTGGGAACAACGAAACCGACCGTGATCAACGGGAAAGGTGGGGGCACTTCGATGATGTCTCCAACCAAGGTGGGTATGTCGTCGAATGCCGCTTGACGCCATCGACGAGCACCATCGCTGATCGTAAGCGGATCTCCTTTGCGTAGGCGAAGTACCCGCCCTAAATGGTGGTGGTCGTCGTCTGAAAACTGTGGAGCCTGGAGATCTTGGACGAAGACATGAGGCCCCGTCGTTCCATCTGGAAGCGCGCCCATGAGCGGTCTACCGAAATGCCGAACGAATTTTGCCAAGGACGGTCCGATCACCTGGATCCGCCACTTCCTCGCCTCGTTGTTTTGCCACTTGACGAAGTTGTTGTTCATCCTCTGCAGATAATTGGGAAGGGATTTCAACTTCGACAGAGGCCAGCAGGTCGCCGCGCCCCCTGCCTCGACCCTCTAACCGTGGTACGCCGTGATCGCGAAGCCTAAAAATTTCACCCGGTTGTGTCCCCGGCGGAATCGCCAGTTCAACAACTCCGTCAAGGGTTTCGAAGTCAATTCGAGCCCCCAATGCAGCTTGCAACATCGTGATGTGTAGTCGTGCGTGCAGGGTGTCGCCGTCTCTTACGAATGTGTCGGATTCGCCTACTCGGAGGTGAACGTACAGATCACCTGATGGTCCCCCGCGTGGACCCGCTGCTCCTCGGCCGGTAAGACGGAGAGTGGACCCACTGTCGATGCCTGCTGGGACTCTCACTTCATAGGACACGGTGTCGCGGCGCCGGCCTTCTCCCCGACAAACTGAGCAGGGAGAAGGTATTTCTTCACCTAATCCTCCACACGTCCCGCAGGGTGCGGTGGTCACCATTTGTCCGAGGAGGCTCTGTCTCACTTGGCGCACCTGGCCAACTCCGCCACATGAGTTGCAACTGCGAGCGGACGTGCCTTCGGCAGCTCCTGAACCTTCGCAACTGTCACAAGCTAACGCCGTTTGCATTTCCACTTTTTTGTCAACGCCAAACACCGCTTCATCAAACTCTAGATCGAGCACTATCTCCTGATCTTCACCTGGGGGAGGTCCGGCGCGTCCTCGGTTTCTGGCTCCTCCAAATGGGTTTCCCCCAAAAAAGTTTTCGAAGATGTCGTTAAGGTCGAAATTGAATGGGTCGCCTCCCATTCCCCCGCTCCGGAGACCCTCGTGACCGAATTGGTCGTATCGGGTTCGAGCTTCTTCGTCGGATAAGACTGCGTACGCCTCACTGATCTCTTTGAATTTCGCTTCGGCTTCTTCGTCATTGGGGTTTGCGTCGGGGTGATATTCGCGTGCAAGTTTGCGGTACGCGCGTTTGAGCTCGTCCGGTGATGCGCCGCGATCGACTCTTAACAACTCGTAGTAGTCAGTTGCCATGAGCTATTTCAGTCCTCGTGCGGTTCACCCAAAGACTCACCGAGCCGACTACTGACTACGTGTACAGCGGCCAGTGCCTTCGGATAATCCATGCGGGTTGGTCCCAGAAGTCCGATGCTACCGACCTGTTCGCCGTCGACCTTGTAGGGCGCAACGACGACTGCACATTGAGAAAGTGGAGCGACTCCGGTTTCTGTACCGATAGCGACACTCAACCCGCGCTCAACTAGGTCACCTAAGAGGCTGACCACGAGCAGTTGTTCTTCGAGCACAGCCAGAACTGACCTGATGGTCGAGACTGCGTCGAATTGTCCCGCCATGTTGGCGGTACCACCAACATAAAGTTCACCAGGCTGATGTGATTGAGGCGTCATGGCAGCAACACTTGTGGCGACAAGGTCATCAATTTCTGGGTGACCTGTGGGATCCACTACCGGAACACTGCCAAGCGACGTGCCTACGAATGCGCGGTTGAGCGCAGCAGAAGCTGCAGCGATGTGGGAAGTATCGGCTTGGGCTCCTGCGACGAGTTCGATCATGGATCGTTCGATCGATCCCGAAGAGGTCACGAGCACGAGAAGGAGTCGCCCTCCGCCCAGGTCAACTAGTTGCGCCGATCGGACGGTGGCCGGATCGTGCGCGGGTCCAACAACTACAGCTGCATATGCGGTGAGTTGCGACAGGAGGCGGCTGGTATCCGCAAGGCGTTGTTCGATTTGGCCTTGTGCGTGTCGAAAAAAAGAACTGACTTGCCTGGTTTCGGTCGCATCAAGGTGCCCTGGCCCGAGATGGTCCACAAAGTACCGGTACCCAGCGTCGGTGGGGACTCGTCCGGCACTCGTATGTGGCTGCACGAGATAACCGTCGGCCTCAAGGCTTGCCATTTCATTTCGGATCGTTGCTGCCGAGACATCCAACTTTGACAGATCTGACACTGCGCGCGACCCGACTGGTTGGGCAGTGTCTATGAAACTCTCCACGACAGCTCGTAACACTGTCGCCTTGCGTTCGTCCACGTCTGCCGACCTAAGGGTGATTGAGTGGCCAAATACTAAGCGCGCTATTGCGCTAGAAGTTGATTATCCGTCAGGTGAGGGGTCAGTCGTCTAGCCGTAATGCAGAGACGAACGCCTCATTGGGTACTTCCACGCGCCCAATTGCTTTCATTTTTTTCTTGCCTTTTTTCTGTTGTTCTAACAGTTTCCGTTTCCGGGTGATGTCGCCGCCGTAGCACTTAGCAAGCACATCTTTACGTTTGGCTTTCACGGTTTCTCGAGCAATAATTCTGCCCCCGATTGCTGCTTGGATCGGCACATCGAACATTTGTCGTGGAATCAACTCTTGAAGCTTTTCTGCCATACGACGGCCGTAGTCATAGGCGGCGTCACTGTGGACGATGGTGGAAAAAGCGTCAACCGCTTCGCCATTTAGCAGTACGTCAACTTTCACCAATTTTCCAGCCTGATACCCGGCTGGCTCATAATCCAGGCTGGCATATCCCTGAGTTCGACTTTTGAGTTGATCAAAGAAGTCGGTGACAACTTCAGCGAGAGGGATCTCGTAGTGAAGCTCGACTCTTTCGGGAGATAGGTACTCCATTCGAATCATTTTCCCGCGGCGTCCCTGACACAGTTCCATCACGGTTCCCGTGTAGTCGGATGGAGTGACAACACCTATCCGCAAAATGGGTTCCTCTATCGTTTCGACCGCACCCATGTCGGGCAGTTCAGATGGATTATCGATCGCCATTGTGGATCCATCGTCGGTCGTTACCTTGTACGCCACCGATGGAGCTGTCGCGATGAGCGAAAGAGAGAATTCGCGTTCAAGTCGCTCTCGCACAATTTCCATGTGTAGGAGCCCCAAGAAACCGCATCTGAAACCAAACCCAAGGGCGCCTGACGTTTCTGGTTCGAATGTCACTGACGCGTCGTTGAGTTTCAACTTTTGAAGTGCTTCTCGCAAATCAGGGTATTCGTCGCCGTCGACGGGATAGAGACCGCAGAACACCATCGGCTTTGGATCTGCGTATCCGTCAAGAAACTGCGCTGCGGGGTTCTTTACTGTTGTAACTGTCTCACCAGATTTTGCCTGTGCTACATCTTTAATGCTGGCGATGAGGTAGCCGACTTCGCCTGGGCCTAGTTCGTTGACCGGCGTAATCGCTGGAGAACGCACTCCGATTTCTTCCGCATCATGGGTGCCTCCAGTTTGCATAAATCGCAGCTTGTCGTTGGTGCGGATGCGACCGTTGACAACCCGCATTGAGGACACCACTCCCCGGTATTGATCAAAGTGAGAGTCGAAGATAAGGGCCTGGAGCGGTGCGTCAGCGTCACCTTTGGGGGGAGGTATTCGTTCGACGATCGCGTCGAGCAACTCGGCGACTCCATCACCGGTCTTCGCTGAAATGTGCAGCACCGCGTCGGCGGGCAGGCCGAGAACATTTTCGATCTCGCTCGCGTATAGGTCCGGGTCGGCTGCTGGAAGGTCAATTTTGTTTAAAACGGGGACGATTTCTAAGTCATTGTCGATTGCTAGGTAACAATTCGCAAGGGTCTGCGCTTCGATTCCTTGTGCGGCATCAACCAGCAAAACAACACCTTCACAGGCCGCTAACGATCGACTGACTTCGTAGCCAAAGTCGACATGGCCAGGCGTATCGATGAGGTGAAGGACGTGACCTTTCCAGTCAACTCGAACGTTCTGGGCCTTAATGGTGATTCCGCGTTCGCGTTCCAGTTCCATCGAATCGAGGTACTGGGCACGCATCGATCGTGCTTCAACTGCACCGGTGATCTCCAAGATACGGTCCGATAGCGTCGATTTTCCGTGATCTATGTGCGCGATGATCGAAAAATTGCGGATACGAGTGAGGTCCATCTCGAACTGAAAGGTATCAACGTCAACTCCGAATGAGTGACTCTCGAGTCATAAGAAGTGCCGAGCGAATGTCGTTGGCGCCTGCGGGATTGAAGGGTGGGGTTGCTAACCTGTGACGGTTGTTATATCTCGTGGCGCAGTAGTTCCTTGCTGCTTTCTCGCTGAAAACAAGACAACACCACCTCAAGCCGAAGCAAGAGAAGCACCAGTGGCGAACATTAAGAGTCAAATCAAACGTAACCGCCAAACCGAGACCCGTCGGGTTCGAAACAAAGCGGTTCGCAGTGAACTCCGGACTCGAGAAAAGGCTGTTTTAGCTGCAGCTTCAGCTGGCGAGCCCACCGAGGAACTTCTTCGAGCGGCACAGAAACGCCTTGATATGGCTGCCTCCAAAGGTGTCATTCACAAAAACGAGGCCGCTCGCCGGAAATCTCGACTCAGTAACAAGAGTTCTTCGTCCGATAGCTGATTCAGCGGGTCAGGTGGGCTAAGCGCGCCACCAGAACCTCCATGAGAATGTCACCATCGAGAGCGGATTTGCCGCGCAGGTCAAGGTCTGTCTCACCCAGCAACTCAACAGCTCTGTGGATTTTCTCCGGTCCGAGTCGGCGCAGCTGAGCAACGGCTTTTCTCGCCGGGAAGCTGGAACCTTTGATACCGAGATGTGTCGCGGCCTCTTTTTCATTCGATATGCCTGTGCCGTCGAGGCGAAGCATTCGTTCATAATGGGAGTGCAGCGTCGACATCACCTGTAAAGGGTGACGTGCGCCGGCTTTTAACATGCGTTGCAAAACTTCAAGGGCTGCTGTCATATCGCCTCGATCAAGCGCGTCGGTGAGATCCCATGGAGGCACGCCTCCCTCGTCACCCAAAAACGGCATCACCTCAGCTTCACCAACCGCCGCGTCAAAACCGTAAACGCCTTCAAGCGTCAGCATTAGCCCAGTCAAGCGAGCTACGTCCTCGCCTAAATGTTCTTCGACGAGTTGACGAGCTGTCGCGTCGAGCTTTAGTGGGGAGGCATCGAACCGCTCTTCGAACCACGCGTTGCGAACCCGCCCAGTTCCAGGGGCTCCCACCTTTACCTGTTCTCCTCCAACCGCCTTCGCTGCTTCGAGAAGCTTCTTCGAAACGGCCCCGCTCCCCCATTCCACAGCCAGATCGGTCGTCGGTGGCGGGTCACCAAGGAGTTCCACCAATGGTTTCAGCTCATCGGACTTGAATCTGTTGAAACCACGCACCACCACTATTCGACGGTCGCTCAGCAATGGTGGCGTTTGCACGGCATCAACGACCTGGTCGATCGTGTATTCGTCGCCGGTGAGTTCTTCTAAGACAAGCGATCGATCTTGCCCGCCTATCAACTCGTCAATCCGCGCGCGGACTGCATCCCCGAGAAGCGAAGGCTCAGGACCCGAGAACACTTGAATCGAGACCTTGCCCACACCTTTGACGTTAGCTTCCAGTGTCGGCCGCATCTGACTTGAAGCGGCTGTTTTGTGTCAGCACCTGAACCCGTCGCGGCTTAGAAAAGCGCTGTCGAAAGCTTCCGACGCCACTCAGTGGTTCGAGGATCATCAGGACTCATTACTTCGAGAAGGTCAACGAATCGTTGTCGAGCAACATCGTCAACCTTTACCTGAGTCAGGAGTAGCCCAAGTTCTGCGTCAACTTCATCCGATTGTCCTGAACTATCCGAGGTTCGGGCGGTCGCTGCTATGCGCCGGCTCTCAGACGACTCGGGAATTCGTTGTAAGAGACTCAACCCCTCCTCGACGCGGTCATCTAAAACCAGTAACTCTGCGAGAGCAAGAACAGCTTCAGCGTGATCGGTTTCCAGCTCCAACGCCGCACGAAGCGATGCTTCGTCACCCGCAGCGACAAGCAGATCGATCTGGCTTTCTTCTTCGCTCGGCAGCAGGCGTCTCACGAAATCTTCCAGCATGGGCTCCCCTTGAGCCCCCATGAAGCCGTCAACTGCCTGACCGTCTTTGAACGCCACCACCATTGGTATCGATTGAACCTGGAATGCTTGTGACACACCCGGATTGTCATCAACGTTGATTTTGACGCCGATGACTTTCCCTGCTTGCGCATCGATAACTTTCTCCAAAAGTGGACCCAAGGTTTTGCAAGGTTCACACCAGGGGGCCCACAGATCGATAATCACTGGAACTTCGTGACTCTTTTCGACGACCTGTTGCTCGAAGTTTTCGTCGGTGACGTCGATCATGTCCTGTCCTTTTCTTTCCGCGGTATTGAGGTTCGCCAAGGAGACTAGATCCCGGCACGATGTAGTTTCGAGGTCACACCAATCGGAGGAGCGACGTGGTTAAGGGTATTGAGGAAACACCGGTAACGGAATGGCTATCCGCTCATGTCGAAACTCTTGACGCACCACTTCAGTTTGACCTGATTACCGGCGGTCATTCCAATCTCACATATCGAGTGACCGACCAAGGCGGTCAGAGGTGGGTCCTCCGGCGGCCACCGCTGGATCATGTACTGAGCGGGGCACATGACATGGTTCGCGAACATCGCCTGCTTTCCTCGCTGGCCCACAGCGAGGTGCCGGTGCCATCAGTGGTGGGTCTTTGTACTGACCCCGAAGTCAATGGCGCGGATTTCTATGTCACTGACTTTGTTGACGGCCACATACTCAGAGACCCGCTGTCTGCGGCCGCGGTTCCTTCTACGAAACGTCAGCACCTGGGAGAACAACTCATTAACGCTTTAGTGGCTGTCCATTCAGTGGATCTCGCGGCGACAGGTTTGTCGGATCTTGGAAAGCGGGAGGACTATGTGGCGCGACAGTTGCGCACTTGGCTTCGTCAATTCAACGCGATGACTGCTCGAAAGCTCCCCATCATCGAACAGGTCCACGACGCGCTGGCAGACAATATTCCCGAACAGCGGGAAGCCACGCTGATTCACGGAGACTTCAGACTAGATAATTGTCTCGTTACCCCGGATGGGGAAATTGCTGCGGTACTTGACTGGGAGATTTCTACTTTGGGCGACCCTTTGGCCGATCTAGGAATTTTGCTTGCCTATTGGAGTGAACCAACCGACGATTTTCTGCCACTTGGCCATGCAGCGACTACCGATCACGGTTTTTTGGGTCGAGCTGAGTTGGTAGCGACCTACCAAAACCAAACGGGACGCGATACCAGCGATATGGAGTTCTTTTTTGCTTTCGCGAGTTGGCGCTTAGCGTGCATTTTGGAGGGAGTACACGCCCGATATGTCGGTGGCGCCAATCCCGAGATTCCTGACGAGGTCGAAGTTTTTCCGCAGAGCGTCGTCTATCTCGCTGAACGCGCAGCCACCATCCTTGGCGTCTAGTCGCTTCCTCGCTGCTACATCTCTCTTGGCCCTGCACTAAGTTCGGGCCTATGAAGATCGACGGCGGTATAGGTGTTGACAGCGGGTTTGACGGGATCATGGACAAATCTCGTGAACAGGAAGAGATCGGCTATGACGGTCTATGGGTTCCCGAAACGAGCCATGACCCGTTCACGATGCTTCCGCTTATGGCCCAGGCAACAGAAAAGGTTGAGCTCGGCACCAGCATTGTGGTTGGTTTTGCTAGGAATCCAATGGATCTTGCGTATAGCGCCAATGACATCCAATTAATTTCGAAGGGCCGTTTCACGTTGGGTTTGGGCAGCCAGATTAAGCCTCATATCACTAAACGTTTTTCAATGGAATGGTCTAAGCCAGCGGCTCGGATGCGAGAAATGATTCTGGCCACCAAAGCAATTTGGAATACGTGGAACACAGGAGAGAAGCTCGACTTTCGTGGCGACTTCTACCAACACACCTTGATGACACCATTTTTCGATCCGGGTGAAAATCCCTACGGCGCTCCCAGAATGGCTCTCGCAGGCGTCGGACCACTGATGACAGAAGTAGCCGGCGAAACCTGCGATGTGTTTCTCGCTCATGGCTTCACAACCGAAAAGTATCTACGCGAAGAGACTCTTCCTGCACTGGAAAGAGGCGCCGAAAGGGCCGGCCGTACCCTCGCCGACGTGGAGATCTCTGGTCCGTTGTTCGTCGTCACTGGCAACAACGAAGACGAGCTTGAGAAAGCGAAGGAAGGAACCCGTCAACAGATCGCGTTCTATGGATCAACACCTGCCTATCGAGGTGTGCTGGAGTGTCACGGTTGGGGTGACATGCAAACCGAACTCAACTCCTTGTCTAAAGAAGGTAGATGGGTGGAGATGGGCGGCCTGGTAGATGACGAGATTCTTGACGCTTTTGCTGTTGTCGGAGAACCAGAACAAATTGCCGAACAGTTAAAGCAACGTTTCGGAGACATTGTTCAACGTCTCAGTTTTTACGCCCCGTACCGATCTGATGCCAAACGTTGGGGCAAAGTGTTCCAAGACCTCAAGGCAACTTGAGATGAAAGCGGCTCTTCCTGAATCGGTGGAGATCCGCGAAGTTGGACCCCGTGACGGCTTACAAAACGAGACCACGATTCCGGTCCAAGAACGCATAGCTCTAATTGATGCCTTATCGGGCACTGGCCTCGCTGCAATCGAAGCAGCTTCATTCGTTCACCCCAAAGCGATCCCGCCTATGGCTGGGTCCACCGAAGTTATGAGGGGCATCACCCGTGTCCCGGGGGTTCGCTACCGCGCTCTTGTCCCTAACGAAAGAGGAGCGTTAGACGCCCTCGAATGCGATGTTGACGAAATCGAAGTGGTGATGTCGATTTCGGAAACCCACAACCACAAAAACATCAATATGTCTCCCGACGAATCAGTCCGTCAGATTATTGAACTCACTGATTTAGCCCATCAGAAGGCAACGCCCGTCGAAGCAATTCTGTCGACCGCGTTCGGATGCGCGTACGAGGGGGATATTGCCCCTAACCGAGTTGCTCATTATGCGCGAAGAGTTCTTGACGAGGCAGGAGTTGACGGGTTGTCCTTTGGCGATACCAGCGGAATGGCAACTCCCAGAGTTGTTCTTGAATTGCTTGACGCACTTGAGAACGTCGGCGTTGAGACCACTCAAATCGGCCTTCATTTCCACAACACGCGAAACACTGGTTTAGCCAACATCATGGTCGCCCTGCAGCAGGGCGTTCGACGCTTCGATGCATCTATCGGCGGGCTAGGCGGTTGCCCTTACTCGCCGGGGGCGACGGGCAACGTCGCCACTGAAGATGTAGTCCATATGGTCGAAGATTTGGGCGCGTCAACGGGCATTGACCTTGAACAGTTAATACAGTGCGGACATCTCGCCGAGGAACTGGTGGGGCGCCAGTTACCTGGTCAAGTTCTTCGCTCGGGTCCTAGAACCAGAACCATTAGTAACTGACGCTCAGTTCACGCAACGACACCGTCGGAACGTAAAAGCTGAATCTGTTCTGGGTCATAGCCGCCCACGCTTTCCAGTATCTGATCAGTATGTTGACCCAATGTCGGTCCAGTGGATCGGATCTGTCCAGGGGTACGGGAGAATCGGGGAACCGGCGCAGCCATCGGGACCTCTTTCCCCAGAATTTCGTCTTCGTACCGCTCAATCAGTTCGCGAGCCACGAATTGAGGGTCTGTGATCATGTCAGGCGCAGTGAAAATTCTGCCGTAGGGAATCGCGTGTTCATCGAGTACAGCTTCTAACTCTTCCACGCGCAGCTTGGCTGTCCACTCCGCAATAATTTCATCAAGTTCTGCTTGATTCGTTCCGCGGCTTTCGTGAGTCCCATATAGAGCATCGTCCGCGAGTTCTTCTCGGTTCATTGCAATACAGATACGTCGAAAGATTGCATCGGCATTACCCGCGATTAACACGTCCGCCCCGTCCAGGGTCGGGTACACGTTCGACGGCGCTACCCCTGGAAGTACTGAACCTGTGCGCCCCCGTACATGACCTCCTAGGTCGTAGTCAGCAATAGTTGATTCCATCAGGGCAAATACCGCTTCGTAAATAGCCACGTCGACCTCTTGTCCCCTTCCGCTCCGCTGGCGTTCGTTTAGAGCGGCCATTGTCCCGGTTACCGCAAAAAGTGAAGCGATAGCGTCACCGAGACTTATGCCCGCCCGCGTCGATTGCCTATCGGGCCAGCCCGTAGTGTGGCGAATACCTCCCATAGCTTCGCCGATCGAACCAAATCCCGGATCAGTTGCTCGGGGCCCTGTCTGACCGAAGCCTGAAACGTGGGTCATGACAAGGCCTGGGTTATCGCCGACGAGATCGTCGTAACCGAGTTGCCAATCAGCAAGCCGTCCCGGAGTGAAGTTTTCTAAAACAACGTCGCTCGCTTTTACCAGTCGTCGCACCACTGTCCGACCTTCAGAGGTGCGTAAATCGATCGCGATGGACTTCTTGTTACGGGCAATCGCGGGCCACCAGTAGCTATGACCGTCAGCGTCACCGTGGCCCCACCTTCGCATGGGATCCCCAACTGAAGGGGGTTCGACTTTGATGATTTCTGCTCCGTAATCCCCGAGGAGCTGACCGGCAAAAGGACCAGCGATAAAACTCCCGAGTTCCAAGACTCGGATTCCCGTGAGTGGACCAGCCATTTCAATTACCGAGGGGGGCGCAGTCGCTTTCGCAGTCACCGCCCGCTTGGGTTGAGGGAACCGCCGGTCGGTGGAGCACTCCTGAAGTGGGAGTAACACACAGTTCATCCTCGTCGACGATGCAGTCAGCATCGACGATCATCGAGTAGCCGTCTGGTTCACGAGGCGGCCACAACACGACAACCCTGGGTCGTTGTTCGATGTTGCGTGCGGCGCTACGGCTAGTTGGGCAACGTAAATTTCCCTGATCAAAACGAAAGGTCATGTGAGCGACATGGGTGGTTTCATCGTCGCGCACAGTCAACAAAAAAGCGGAATAGCCGTATCGTTCCAACTCGGCTTGAAGCTGGTCAGGCTCGACGGGAATGCTCATGATCGAGAGCCTAGGCGTCGTGCTCGGGCCAACAAACCTTGAGTTGCATCACAAGGGCGCGCTGGTAGCTTGGGTCTCTTCGGGGCTATAGCTCAGTTGGTAGAGCACTTGCATGGCATGCAAGGGGTCAGGGGTTCAATTCCCCTTAGCTCCACGCGAAAATGGATTGAGGTGGAGCCATGAACCGTTTGTTCATGGCTCCGTTACTCAACTGTGTCAACCAATTTGCCGGAACATTGTTCGACTGATCATTTGGCTGTTCTGGTTCGCGAGTAGCTGTTGAATCGACGAGTCAGCGAACATCGCCGTACTCGCTTCTTGCAGCGCGGAAAGCGAATCAGTCCACGTGACAGCTACGTACCGGCCGGTGCGTTCACCAGCCGCGATCATCTGACCGAACCGTTGACCGGTGCTTCCAGCGCTCATATGCGACCAGTACATATCGGCATTTGACTCCCAGGTGGCATCGTCAATCGGATCACCGCTGACCTGGAGAATTGAACCAAACGGTCCGTCGGGTGTTCCTCTTTCGGCTTTGGTTTGCACCAAAACGCGCGAAATCAGTTGAATGCCCGACTCCCTCATCTTCGGAGCCGCTGCAGCACTGGCAGCTGATATGCCCGCCACGGCCGAATCAATCGAATCGAATTCGACCGCGACGCCGATGGCACCTGCTTGTTCGCCGCCCATCACCGTTTGACTGATCCTGATTCTCGACGCCCCAGCGGACTCCATGTGTGGACGTGCGTTCGCGTTGAACCCCTCCACAAACAAAGCTGGGTCCGGGGCACGCAACATGTTCGCCACCGTGTAGCTCATCATCTCTCCTCAGTTTCTGTTGATCCCCACGTGACCAAAGTTGGGACAGTCAAACACATGTTTGCGGTGGATGCTTTCCCAACTCGCTGTGCACTACAGGAGCTATTTACCGATCGCTAAACGCTAGGAACCTGAGAACGCGTCGCCGAGATGTTTTATTTCAAAGCTAATTCCAGGATGCGAAACGGCGCGTGCCTTAGGCCAGCGACGGCTTGTTTTTGAATTCACGGATGTGAGCGAGCCCGCAACGTTCAGCCAGCTTGACGAGCCACCACGCGGCGTCCAAGTCAAACCATTTGGACCCGAACCTTGCAGAAGTTGGCAACTCGTGATGGTTGTTGTGGTAGCCCTCACCCGAAGTCAATCCCGCCAGCCAATGCAAGTTAGTTGCACTGTTTTGGTAGGGACGCCGACCGAAGGTGTGTCCAACGGCGTTAATAGCGCCAGAAAGCGTTACGTAGCTCAACACATGAAATCCGAACGCTAGGGGCCCCTGCCACCACCCCAACCACAGGGATAGAAGCGCAGTAGCGATTAGCAACCCCAGCGGACCACGATCAAACATAAGTCGGTCCCAACGGTCAGGAGCGAGGTCTTTCCCCCACTTCTCAACAGTGATGGGGTCGTTCGCCGCGCGCCGGTACATCCAAAAGTTGGTGAGCTGTACGCGAATCCAACCAACTTGTGCGGGAGAGTGCGGGTCCTCTGCCGCATCGGTATAGACGTGATGTTTGCGATGAACTGCCGCCCACTCTCGAGCCTTCACGCCCGTTGTTAACCACAAGAAAAATCGAAGAAAGAAAGCAAATCCAGGGCGAAATGTGACTGCTTTGTGGGCAAGCGATCTATGCAGATACGCAGAAGTAGTCAGAGTCGAGACCTGGGTCACGGTGAAACCGACGAGGAGGGGGAGGAATATCTGCACAGCAGTCCTAGATCGAAATACCCAAACAGCATGCCCTAAGAAGAGTCCGAAGGCCACACCCACGCCAATCCTCTCTCAATCGTTTAATTCTGAGAGACTGAAACAATGGAACAGTCACACGGCAACGAAGGTGCGGTAACGGTCGAACACGTCGACCGTGTTGCCGTGGTGCGACTCAATCGCCCAGAACATCTCAACGCTTGGAATCACGAAATTTCTTCCGGGTTAGATACAGCTCTTCGGGATTGCTCCGAAGACCCTGACGTTCGATCAGTCGTCATTACTGGCACTGGACGAGCTTTTTGTGCAGGCGCTGACCTTTCAGGTGGGGCCGACACGTTCGACTCCGAACGGGATCGCGACCTGGAGGACACCAGCAAAGCAAGAACTCCCAAGCTGCTTCCTCATCAGGTACCGAAACCCGTGATTGCTGCTATCAACGGTCCCGCCGTCGGGGTCGGAGCAACCTACCCGCTGATGTGTGACATCCGAATCGCCGCGCAGAGTGCACGCATTGGTTTCGTGTTTAACCGAATCGGAATGTTGCCCGAGTTGGGGTCGCACGCCCTGTTACCCAGAGTCGTCGGATTTTCGAACGCATCACAACTGCTCATGGGCGCGGAGATAGTCGACGCCGAAAGAGCCCATTCGATGGGTTTAGTTTCGTCAGTGCACCCTGATGAGGAACTGGTGGAAGAAGCCATCAATCTCGCAACGCGTCTTTCTGTTGCTGCTCCAGTTTCAGTAGCAGCAACTAAGAAACTGCTCTGGAAAGGCCTTTCGCTAAGTTGGGACGAAATGCATCAGATGGAAGAACCGGTATTTGAATGGGTCGGGCGACAACCTGACTCAGTTGAAGGGATCAACGCTTTTCTCGAAAAGCGTCCCGCAAATTGGACTATGAACCCTTCTAGGGATCTACCGAAGGAGTTATTTGATTGATATGGCAGCATTTGATCACTTTGCTTTTGCATGTCAAAACCTCGAGGAAGGTGTCGCTCACGTCGAGTCTCTGACAGGTGTGCGAGCCGCCCCTGGCGGACCACATCCGGGAATCGGAACTCACAACGCCTTGCTCTCGCTGGGTAGCGACGTTTACCTCGAAATCATTGCAGTCGACCCCAGCCAGGCTGATCCCTCAGGTGCTCGTCCGTTTGGAATAGACGACCACCCCGACCCTCGGCTAGCTGCGTTCGCTATTCATCCCGGTGATGGCGAAAGTATTGATGCTGTTGCTGAGAAAATTCGGAACCACGGAACTGATCCTGGGCCTATCGTCGCTATGAGTCGCGTGAAACCCGACGGCGAGGAGATCAGTTGGCGACTGACCCGGTCGAGCAGATTGGGATTAGTGCCTTTTGTGATCGACTGGGGGCAGACACCCAATCCGGCGACAATCACCCCAAAGGGGTGCTCCTTAATAGAGGTTCGTGGCACTCACCCACAACCCGACCAGATCACTTCGTTGCACCAACAACTTGGCCTCAGCGTTGACGTTTCCGAAGGCCCATCGTCGGTAGAAATCATCGTTGAGACACCGAACGGCATGGTCTCACTGGTGTGACAACCCAGGACCGCAACTAACAGCAGACATCGGGTGAGCTAAGAGATACTCGCAGGGTCAATCCACGGGTGCGAGCACTCCGGCCGGCTCGCAATCATCGCGATCGAGTTGCGTTGTTTGGGAAGAAGCCAGGTAAGCACACGCAACACGTGTTCGGCTGGTTTGAGGAACAGTTTCCGCAGAGTCCACCCCCGAAGGTCCGCTGTCTCATATGGCAGGTTCAGACCATAGAAAAAGTTGAATCCGTGTTCTCCGGTGGGATCACATGAGCGAATCGTTTTTCGAAACTCGCGCTCGGTCCAACGATAAATGTGATTCGGGATGGGTCCGTTCTCTAACCCTCCTGACAGTCCGCCCTGAGCTTGGACCGCTTCCAACTCGTAGCTGGAGCTGAAACCCAGGCGAATAGCTAAACGCATCAGCAATGAATCTCGCGCTTCAACGGCGATGACACCTACAAAACACGTTCGGTACATCTCGGTCAAAGCTCGATGGGGTGATGTGCAGTGATGTAACCCGTCAACTACTACTACCCATGGGAACGATTTTTCGCCATAACTCAAATTTTGCGCGTCTTCGTGTGCCCATTGATACGGGGCTAAATGTTCAGATGCCTCTACTGAATCCAGATTTGTAATAGTTACGTGTTCAAATCCCAGGCTCTGAAACAAGTCTCGTTCAGATCTTCCACCGGCAACTACAAGCAGTTCATCGGAGCGGTTGACCACGCCGTTCTCTATGAGGTCACCAAAGACCTCAGCGACGAATCGGGTGCGCACCCGCCAGACGCTACACCCCCCAATTTCTGGCACCTAGGGGTGCACATATGAACCATCCCTAAGGGTTACTCTCGGCAGTCGGTAATCATCTTGCGTTGAGGAACCTCGTTGTCTTCTCGTCACACTTCCCTTGTCACTTCCGCAATCGTTCTTTCCCTGGCTCTTGCCGGGTGTAGCGGTGCGGGAACAAGTTTGCTTTCACGTCCAACGACCCCCACGACGAGCACAACTTTGCCCCCTGCTACGACCACCATGGTGGTGGCGACCACAACCACCACTTCGCCTCCAACGACGACAACGACTGAAACCCCAGTCGTTCCCGTCGCTCAATTCACGGGCGAAGAACGAGCCCAACTAATTACTCGACCCGCTTTTCTCGTCAAAATCGATAACCATGAACGGGCTCGTCCGCAGTGGGGCATTAATCAAGCTGATGTGGTGTTTGAAGAACTGGTCGAAGCCAACATGACGCGGTTCGCAGCAATATTCCACAGCCGTAACGTCACCGACATCGGGCCTGTGCGCTCAGCAAGAACCGGGGACTTTGAGTTGCTTTCTAACCTCAACACACCTTTGTTTGGTAATTCCGGTGGAAATCCGACCGTTATGCGGTTACTCGATGAAGTCGACATGGTGCTTGTGGGTGACACCAACGTTGGGCGCGCAGCGTATCGACGAAGCGACGAGAAGAACGCTCCTCACAATTTGTTGACAGGTACGGGCGAGATCTACGCGGCTGCCGATGGTCGCGGCGGAACTCCACCGCAAATGTTTTCCTATCGGTCTAAAGGAGATCCTTTACCTCCGTCAGCCCAACCAATTGTGGGTGTTGACATTGACTACGGCGGTTTCTGAGCGAGGTAAAGCGATCCATGTTCGCCCAGGCGTTAACT
>JAAZYR010000021.1 GCA_014239555.1 Acidimicrobiales bacterium | reverse complement strand
TTACCCATGATGGAGCGCTTGCCCACAGCTTCCCTGGAATGGTCACTTTGCTCGATGGCTTGGTGGCGGACGATTCGAGGGCTGCATGACCAGCAATACGGGTTTCAGCCGGATCAACGTTGCGGATGCCATTGGCGTAGGAACGCTCGGCTTACGAACACGAAAAACACGGACGTTGCTAACAGCTTTAGGCATCGCTATCGGTATAGCGGCGATGATTTCGGTTCTCGGAATAACATCATCTAGTGATGCTCAGCTCAAGTCAGAACTCGCGGCTCTTGGACCGAATCTCCTAGAAATCACACCGGGCGATTCATTCACCGGCGCCGAGGTTTCTTTCCCAGCGGACGCTTCGAAAGTGGTGGAGCGAATTGGAACGGTTGAATCGAGTAACGCAGTTTTTGTGGTCAACACATCAGTTCGCCGCAACGAGTTCATTCCGAAGCAACAAACCGGAGGCATCGCGGCTTTAGCGGTCGACTTGGAGTTGCTTTCAATGATTGACGGTGTCGTAGCTGAGGGTCAGTTTCTCGACTTAACTTCGGCAAGCCTTCCTAAAGTCGTGCTCGGCTCTGTGGCCGCTGAACGTTTAGGAATTGTCAGCACCCTACGGTCACCTCAGGTCTTTTTGGGTGACACGTACTTTACGGTAATAGGAATATTGGCGGCCGCTCCCTTAGCCCCGAACATCGAACGTGCAGCTTTGATGGGGGTTGACATAGCTGTCGAGCTTTTTGACTTACAGCTCGAGCCGAGCCTTATCTATGCTCGCGTCAACGAAGAGTTACTCGATGATCAGCGTCTTTTCGACGAAACTAGGTCGGTCATCGCTGCATCGGTTCTACCCAATGCTCCCAGCGAGGTTTCCGTTAGTCGGCCTAGTGACCTGCTCACGGCGCGCACAAGTACACGAAATGCTTTCACGGGGCTTTTATTGGGTTTGGGCGCGGTAGCGCTACTTGTTGGCGGTGTCGGAATTGCCAATGTCATGGTCATTTCCGTTATTGAACGTCGAACGGAGATAGGAGTTCGTCGAGCCTTGGGAGCTCTCCGTGGTCATATCCGACTTCAATTTGTTTTCGAATCAGCGTTGCTCGCAGCCTTAGGGGGAGTTGCTGGAATCATCCTCGGGGCGTTAATTACCGTCACCTATGCCAGTAGCCGCGATTGGGTAATTTCGGTACCGACCACTTCGCTCGGAGCGGGCGTTGGACTCGCTGTTGCCATCGGCACTATTGCCGGTTTGTACCCTGCGGCACGCGCTGCTCGACTTGACCCAGCCGAAGCAGTGCGCCCGAGGGTGTAGAAAGAGCTGCGTCTACGCCCTAAGCCTCATCAACCTACAGTCGCGAGTCATCGGTCTTCACACGAGAATCGATAGGTCCATGATCGCTTATCTCCACGGGGCGCAGTCAGCACGCATGGCGGGGGTGCTTCTAAGCCTTGGCAAATCGGTGCTCTAAGATCCAGACGTTAGAAAATGAAGATTTGAACGGTGGAGTTCGAACCAAAATTTAAAGGTGGGCAGGTATGCCGGTTGCAAACGTTAATGACCAGTCAATTAATTATTCGGACTCAGGTGGCGATGGCGCCGCCATCATCTTCAGCCATGGATTTCTCATGGATAATTCGATGTTTGACTCTCAGGTAGAGGCTCTGGGCAACGAATACCGATGCGTCGTGTGGGATGAACGCGGCTTCGGCGAGACACCCGTCGACGGCCCGTTTTCGTATTGGGACTCCGCGAACGACGCCGTTGCCCTGTTAGATCACCTGGGAATAGAAAACGCTGTTTTTGCAGGTATGAGCCAAGGAGGATTCTTGTCCTTGCGTGCGGCGCTATCGCATCCAGATCGGGTCGCCGGCATTGTGATGATCGACAGCGAGTCAGGCGCCTTCAACGAAGAACAAATCGAAGGTTATGGGGCGATGTTCAGCCAATGGCAAGTTGCTGGTCCCTTGGGAGAATTGGGTGAAACCGTTGCCGGGATGATTATTGGTGATCCTGATATCAGTAAGCAATGGATCGCCAAATGGGAAGCAGGGGATCGCTCAAAACTCCAGGAGCCGGTTCAAACGCTGCTGTTTCGTGATGACATCACTGACCGAATGGGTGAAATTAACTGTCCGGTGTTGATCATCCATGGTGAAGAGGACCAGGCGATCCCGATGGAAGCTGCTGAAGATCTAATGAACCGACTGTCCGACTGTCGTGGTCTGGTGAGGGTGCCCGGAGCAGCACACGCCCCAAATATGACGCATCCTCAGATAGTTAACGACGCAATATCGGCCTTCTTGAGCGAAATCTGAGCTGTCTCATTATCGACGGCCACGGTTTCTCTTTATTACAAGTGAAAGGTGAGGTCGAAGATCCCTCCACCTGCTGCAAAGTTCACCCGAGATCGACGCCGTGGTGTTCCGATGCCTGTTAGACCAGCAACGCCATCACGTCGCTGCTGAAGCGCTCCACACGTTCCAACATGTGGGTCACGTCGTTCGACGTGACGTTAACGATCATGGTGGATACGCCAGCCGCCTCGAGTTGAGCGATGTCTGCAGCTCGTTCTTCGGGGGAGCCCGTGAACAAAAGTCGACCGCCATCAATGTGGGTCTGAGCCTCCTCATTGTGGAACGCGCAGTTGTACGCAAGCCCGATCGAGGAGGGGTCGCGGTCGAGGCGTTCTGCTTCCGCGAACAACTTGTCACGGCGAGCGACGAATGTTTCGATCGTGTCCATCCGGAACTTGGGATTGGAGCCGAACGGATACCAGGTATCACCAAGGGCGGCAGTGCGGCGGATAGCTGGCATGCTTTCCCCTCCGATCCAAATAGGCGGATGAGGTTGCTGGACGGGCTTTGGGTCAGCAGCTGCGTCGGTGAAATCGATGAACTCCCCGTGGAAGCTGGCTCGACCCTTCGTCCATAATTCCTTCATGACCTGGATGTACTCGTCGGTGACCCGCCCACGGGCGTCGAAGTCAGTGATGTTCAGTGCTTCGAACTCCTCGCGCATCCACCCGGCGCCGCATCCGACAGTGACGCGACCTCCTGACAACTGATCGGTGGTCGCTAACGACTTCGCCATGAAGAGGGGGTTGCGGTGGGGAACCACAATCACTGACGTCAACAACCTCACGCTGCTAGTCACCGCGCTAAGCCATGCCAAAAGGGAGAACTGCTCCATACAGTCCGTGCTCCCGTCAGCCGTCCACGCGAATTCGCCATCTTCGCTGTAGGGATAGTTCGCGCCGATGGTGGAAGGCACCACGATGTGATCGGCGACCGTGATGGTGTCGTAGCCGAAACGTTCCGCAGCCTCAGCGATTGTCCGAATGTCTCGCGGGTTCGAGAGCGGACCCCGAAAAGGTGCACTAAATCCGAACTTCATTCATGTCTCCTAACAGGTCGACGCACACACAAAAACTATCGGATCGATCACCCCCCCCATCTGTTGAGTACAAGACTGGTTAACGCTTGGGGACCTGAAACACGAGGTTTCACATAGGCTCGGGACACTCATCCAAGGGGGCCTACATGACGGTCACACCGATTGACCCGACCCAACCACCGGTTTTTGGCCTGGACCACTCCGCTTACCGATGCCGCGACGCCGAGGAGACCCGTGTCTTCTACGAGGACGTCGTCGGCTTCCCGTTGGCGCTTGCTCTGCACATCGACAGGCACCCGACGACCGGCGAGCCTGTCGATTATCTCCACATTTTCTTCGACATCGGTAGCGGTGACCCTGACCGGCCTAGCCATATCGCGTTTTTCGAGGTAGTGGACCATCCTGGCGACAAGCCCGATGAGCTGTTCAAGAAGCAGTGGGGTATGGACCTGCACTTTGCGATGCGCGTAGCGAATCACGCTGACCTTGAGGCCTGGAAGGTGCGCCTTAAAGGCAAGGGGGTGGAGGTGGAGGGCCCCATCGATCATGGGATGATGCAATCCATCTACTTCCACGACCCCAACGGGTACCGGTTGGAGTTCACCTCGGCCGAGGAGCGGGAGGATCAGGTTTTCCGCGACGAGATGGCGGTGGCTCGCACGCAGATGGAGAAATGGAACGCCTGGAAAGCGAACCGCGACCTAGCGGCCGCTGAGGCGAACTAGCTCAACCATTTCCGCGTGACACGAGCAACCAGGGTGAGGGGCGAGAGCAGTAGCTAGGCACACAAAACCCCAGGTGAGAGACCTAAATCAAGATTGTGATCTGCGCATCACGGGCACTCCAGGGGCACCGTGGTGAAGGCTGTATCCAAAAGAACTGGGCCAATTACGCGAGACTCAGGATTCGAGATTGTCGAACTTGTGAAGGGGGACCGATGGTGCAGGCGGTCGAAGGGGTTGTTTTTCCTTGGTTGGATCCGTCGCGTTATTCCTTCGCGCTCGGTATCGAAGCTGGGGGAGCGACATGGCTAGCGGGGCAGACAGCCTCGCGTCACGACTCTGCGACTGGGCGCGTGATCAGTGGAGGACCCGCTGCTGAACAGGCCCGTATTTGTTGGGACAAGATCGAGGCTGTGCTCGACGCCGCGGATCGTGGTGTGGGGGAATGCACGGAGGTGGTTGAGTACCTCACTGCGGAAGGACTCGACGCTCGGGACGAAATTGCTGGAGCGCGGCGCGCGTCTGTTACCCCGTCGACCATGGTGGTTGATGCGCTGGTGCGACCAGACGCCTCGCTCGAAGTGGAAGTCGTTGCAGGTGGACCGCCCCATCAGGTGCGCTTGCCGCAGTTGTTGCCGATCGACTCCAATGGGTCCGTGGTGGCCTCGGGTGATCTCGTCGGCCAGTGCGAGTGGGTGCTTGAGGAAGCGGGGCGTCAACTGGGCGAGTTTGGTTTGGGGCTTGAGCACGTCGTTCGCACTGTCCAGCAAACGACCCCCGCAACACGCAGTGACTACCGGGCGACGGCTGAGGCACGGCGCCGATTGCTGGGCCCAGCATTTCCTGCTTCGACGGGGGTGCTCACCTCGCAGCTCCCTCACCCCGACGTGTTAGTCGCGCTGGACGTCTGGGCATCCGCCTCTACCAAGAAGATCGTCCGGCACGCCGAGGATGCGTACGCGTCGTTGACGTTCAGTCCGGCCACGGTCGCCGACTCAGTTGTTTACATCTCAGGAACCACGGCATGGGATCCCACCACCGGCAGAAACGTTGGTGAGGGTGACGTTGGTGCGCAGGCAGAATTTGTCTACGACCAGATCCGTCAGGTCCTCGAAGCGGCTGGCGGCAGTATCGATGATCTCGTGAAGACGATTGAGTACGTGACACCGGACGCGCTGGCCAACTACCGCGATGTCAACACTGTGCGCGAGAACGTCCTCGGTCGCCCGTTCCCGGCCTCTACCGGTGTCGCGATCAACTCCTTACTCAGCCGTGACTGGCTCATCGAGGTTGAGGCCGTGGCAGTGTTGAACCAATGACGGAACCCGTCACGTTGCTGACCGACGAGGTCCAGGCTTGGGTCGGCGCGACAGCCGTCTACACCGCACCGGAGGAACTGAGTAGGGCGTCAATTCGTGCGTTCGCGTTGGCCATCGGCTCAGACCCCGATCACTGGACCAGTGCCGCTCCACCAACGCTGATATTTGAAACGTGCCAGCTGACCGGACTGTCGGAGCGAGATACATCGGGGTATCTCGGCCACAACTGGGACCTGCCCCTACCGGTCCCATGCACCATGATTCGGGGTGGCAACGACTACCGAATCAGCCGACCGGCACATCCCGACGACCTCATCACCACCAACTGGAAAATCACCCAGATACGCGAACGTCACGATGCTGATGGCGTGCCCCTACTAATCGTCGTTGCCGAGGCTGTGTACTCGACAGCCGACGGCGGACAGATTGCCTCGAACACCGAAACCCTGATCTACCGCCCGAGGGAGTCGTAGCCATGAAGGTCGGTCAACGGCTCCCCGATCTGGTACGCACCGTCACCCTCACCGACATGGTCGCCTATGGGGGCGCAACCTGGGACTCGCATCGGCTGCACTACGACCCTAGTTTCGCGGTCCGCGCTGGTATGGAACGCCCAGTCGTCGACGGCCAGATGCTCGGAGCGTTGTTCGGGGAACAGTTGACGCGCTGCCTCGAAAAAGGCCAGTGGATCAGCCGACTGTTCTTTCGCAATACCGCACCCACCTACGCCAATGAGACGGTGAGGTGCGAGGCAGAGGTGATTGAAGTAGACGATGGGCTGACGGTTATCCAACTCAGAGCGAGCGTGGGTAATCGTTTGGTCATCGCAGCGGCGGGCGCCGAACTGTCCACCACAGCAATGTAGGCAACCAGATCCCCAAATGGCACCTGTTCAAGAGAGAGCACCCTCACCCGCAACGTGCGCTATTTCATCGGCGGTCATTCCGAGTAGCTCCGATAGGACTTCGTAGGTGTGTTCCCCCAGGACCGGTGCTGCCGCTCGGGGGCCGTGGTCGTAGCCCCGAATCTTGTATTGATGCCCAGCGTAAGGCACCACCCCAACCTCGCTATGTTCGAGACGTTTGTAGAAGTCACGATGGAGATACTGAGGATCTGAGATGAGGTCTCGGCTCCGCTGAACTTTGCCCGCAGGAATCCCCGCACGTAACAAAATGCGTTCAACCTCTTGCGCGGTGCGACTACTCGTCCATTCTGAAAGCCGGTCATCAATGATGTCGTGGTGGGTTTGTCGACCCTCCAAGGTGCTGAGTTCAGAATCGGCAGCCCAATCAGGGTGATCGAGTGCGCGCTGCAACGCGACCCAACCATCGTCATCGACAACGGTCAACGCACACCACTCGTCTTCACCCAAGCACGGGTATGCACCTTGTGGTGCCATGTGTAGGTCGCGATTTCCGAGTCTCGCCGCCAGGTAACCGTTGATCTGGTAATCAAGGAGTTCAGGCGCCAACAGTTGAAGCCCGACTTCTAACTGGGCAGCCTCAATATGGCACCCTTGACCTGTTCGTTCCCGACGGTCGAGAGCAGCCATCACAGCGGTCGTGATGAAGCGAGGAGCGATGGCGTCGGTGTACGCCATCCAGGGACCATCTGGGCCAAGATCCGGCCATCCAACTAATTCCGTGAACCCCGCGATAGCTGACGCATGAAACCCATAACCAGCGAGCGATGACATGGGCCCACCTCCGCCAAGCAGTGACGTTGTGACCGTAACGACGGAAGGGTTGTCGCCTCGTATTTGTTCATACCCGAGACCGAGTCGGTCCATGGTCCCCGGTCGGAAACTGTCGATCACCACATCAGCCCAACTAGCAAGTCGTCTAGCGACCCCTAGCCCGGCATCGGAAGTTAGGTCGAGCGACAACGATGATTTTGACGTGTTGAAACTGCCGTAAAAGTTGGAGCGATTGATTCCAAACTCACCGTCTTTGAATGGTTGTTGGGCGCGGAGGCTGTCGAGACGTTTCTCGGTCTCAACTCTCACCACAGTGGCCCCATGGTCTGCAAAGCACTTGGCGGTGATGGGACCCACTCCGATCCAACTAAAGTCGGCGATCTTTAGCCCCGAGAAAGGGAGATCGCGGTCTTGTTGAGAGACATCGCGAGTACGCCGCACCCGTGGGGATTCGGTGCGTAACTCGCTGCCGCTTGAGTCGGAGGCCGGCACGTTCGATGATTGATCGCATCGTTCCCCGTCGACAGTGATGGGACCACCGGCGCGACGTACAGCTCCCTTCACTGAAGGAAATTCAAAGGGCCTCCAAAAGTCTCGAACCTCGAGGTGATCGACGTTCAGCAGGTCTTGCATCGAGTTGACCGGAGCGAACGTGGCGCCAATTTCGATGCCGCGCATTAGTAGTTCCTCTCGCGTGTAGCGCGAACAGAGTTCTTCGAGAGCGACGAGCATGTCGTCGTAACTCATAGCGGTCTGCTCACCTGATAAAGCGCGGTGATCATAGGTAGGCCAGTCTTCATCTCCCCAGGATTCGTCAATGATGCCTTCAGCGATCATCCACGGAACCAACGGACCGTAGGTAGCTCCTATGGGAGCGTTAATGACGTATCCATCGCGTGCTGAGCGTCGAAGGTCGATCGAAACAGCTAACGATACTTTTGAACCCGCCCTTTCGAAGTCGTAACCCTGAACTTCGTATGCCTCCATTGAGTTGAGCAACGTCCAGGTCATGGCCGCTTGAGCTGACACGTCAATCCACTGCGTTTCGCCAGTCGTTTGCATCCGCGCATAACCGACGAGGCTTGCGAGGGCTGCCTCGGCTCCGGCGTGACGCCAAGCCTGGGGAACCGACACCTTGAGAGGACTTCTCTCGCGTACTCCTTGGAGGCTCATTGGACCGCCGAGCGCTGCTATGGAAAGTTCTGATGCCGGATCGTTGGAACGCGGCCCGTCGGCCCCAAATGCGGTTACTAGGACATACACAAGTTCGGGGTTAGCTGAAGTGAGATCCGTCTCAGAAATCCCTGCCGACGCTAGAAACCCAGGCGGGCCGCTGTCGAAAATGATCTCAGACCCGGCTGCCAAACTCAGCAACGCTTCGCGACCCTCATCTGACTCGAGATCAAGCTCCACTGACTTCTTGTTGTCGTTATAGGCGGCGAATTGGAGGCTTCCTAGACCGTTGGGAACCCCAGTCGCGAAAGGCGGTTCCTGCCGTGCCGATGATCCTCCCGGCGGCTCGATCTTGATTACCTCGGCACCTAATCGAGCGAGAAGCCAAGGTCCTACTTCGCCTCGATGGTCGGTGAGGTCCAAGACCCGCAAATCCTGGATCAACATGAAACCCCACCTTTCCGAGTGTCCCAAGAAACGGGGCGCGCATTGGGCCCCTACTCTTCTCTGGTTGCTAGAAGCAGTTACTAGTCCAGCACACCCAGACACCTTCATCGGGACGACCCCATTCGAACGTCTCGGTGAGTCCTACCCAGAACGCCACTTGGTTCTTGCAGTCGAGTGAGCGTCGCGGGCACTAGCGTCCATATTTGTGGCAGCAGGCACGCGCAGCGACGCCAAGCGTTGGTACCAAAAGCAGTGGGACCCTGACCGGGCGGTTGGGGACTGGTTCGCACTTCTCGCGGATTCAGGTTGGGGTTATCCCAGTTGGCCCACTGAGTGGTTCGGGCGAAGCATGGACCGTGCAGATGTCAGGGCAGTGCGCGAAGAAAGAAAAAAAATAGGCGCCCTTCCACCCCCTTCAGGGATTGGACCTAGTTTGCTCGCCCCAATGTTGTTTCGACACGGCACCGACGACCAAATGCGCAGATTCCTGCCAGCTATGGCGTGGAAGGGCGAAACGTTTTGCCAAATGCTCAGTGAGCCGGAGGCCGGCTCAGATTTGGCTGGCGTCACCACCACAGCGACCCTCGACGGGGACGAATGGGTGATCAACGGCTCAAAGATCTGGACCTCAAAGGCAAACGAAGTGGACTATGGAATGCTTCTCGCCCGCACTGACCCAGACGCCCCGAAACATCGCGGACTAACATTTTTCTTGGTAGCCAGAGATCAGCCCGGTATCGACGTGCGACCCTTACGAACGATGACCGGTGCCGCCAGTTTCAATCAGGTGTTCTTTGACGACGCACGTATATCGGTCAACGATGTCATCGGAGCCCCTGAAGACGGCTGGACGGTCACTCGCACATTTCTTGCCTTGGAAAAAAACTCGTACAACCCGGACGCCCACGAAGGCGGACCATTTGGAAAAGTTGACCTAGATCAAACTTGCGCCCAACTCCAACAACGAGAACAAGCCCGGCGGTCAGCTGCCGCTCAGGGGCGAGGAGCGGGACAACTGATTACTGACCTGATTGACAAACACGGTCATGGCATCACCGAATTGACCCGCGCTCGACGCGCCCGGCTACATACGTGGCGACGGGTCATGGGTTACACAAACCAGCGGGTACGTGCCTCTCGGCGTCAGGGAAACTCGTTGCCTGGATTCGAAGGGCCCATGTCGAAGCTCACCGTCTCAACCATCACCCGCGAACAAAGGGACCTGGGTTTAGAAACCCAGGGGCCACACGGCATGCTCGCAGACGAACATGGCGCATCGGGGCAATTTCATCACTTCTTCTTAAGCTCACCAGCAATTTCGATAGCTGGCGGGACCGACGAAATTCAACGAAACCATCTCGCTGAGCGAATCTTGGACCTGCCCAAGGAACCTCTGTTCGACCCGAACTCGGTTGTCGTTGAAGATAAAAAGACCTGAACCCTACGAGTTCATCGACGTGAGACAGCACTACGAGAAAAGATCCTGTGGTCTAAGTCAGCGACTCGAAATTCGCCACCGCAACCGTTGATGTTCCGAAGGCCCGCCGTCGGCGAGTACCTCAGTGTTTCGTCGGGAGACGACACGGTAAATATCACAAACCATCTCAGTTAACGAATGGGCGGTACCCAGAGCCGTTCACTTCTGTAAGACTCACGACCGTGAGTTCCCGACCGAAAATTTCAAAATGAGTAACGATCCGTACGTCCTCATCACAGCCGATACGCATGCTGGTGGAAGTCATTCCCAATACCGCGACTACTTAGAGCCCAAATATCGAGACCAATTCGATGAGTGGAGAGGTGGGTATGTCAACCCCTCCGAAGAGCACTACGGCGCGAAAAAGCTCAGAAACTGGGATCTAGATATACGTACCGCCGACCAGAACTCTCAGGGAGTAGTTGGTGAAGTTGTATTCCCGAACACCGTTCCGCCCTTCTACAGCGAGAGCGTGGTCACGGCACATCCGCCAGCCGCCGAAGAATACGAGCTCTATCTCGCAGGTATAAGGGCTCACAATCGCTGGCTCGTCGACTTTTGTGCAGAAGATCCCGACCGACGAGCAGGCGTCGGTCTGATTTTGCCCAATGACCTCGATGAAGCCATTAAAGACATCCAGTTTATTGCTGAATCTGGGCTCCGCGGCGGAGTCTTACTTCCGACTGTCCCGCCTGATTGTAAATGGGTGCCGCCCATCTACGACCCTGTCTGGGACCGGGTGTTTGCTGCCATTCAAGACCACGATCTCGTGATCAATCAGCATTCAGGGCAAGGTTCGCCCAGATATCAAGAAACCATTGTCGGGGAGGCTATATGGATCACCGAAGTCATCTTCTATTCCCAATCTGGGTTTCGGCATCTCCTCATGAGTGGTGTATTTGAACGGTTTCCGCGGCTTCGGTACATCATGACCGAGTCTGGTTGTGGGTGGGTTGGGCCGTTGCTGCAGCAGCTTGACCGACTCCACATGGGGATGAAGCGTGGAGCGATCGGGGAAATGAAATATGAAGATGGGTGGGTGCTTAACGACCTACCGAGCGAATCTGCTGCTCGATGCTGTTGGTATGGAGCGAGCTTCCCTGGAAAATCCGAGCTTGAAGGTATCGACCAAATTGGCGCTGATCGAGTTTTGTGGGGAAATGATTATCCACATTACGAGGGGACCTTCCCGTACAACCTCGAATCGCTTCGTCTCACGTTCTCCGATATTCCCGAGTCAACTCGGCGGTTGCTACTGGGGGAGAATGCGGCAAAGCTGTACGGCTTCGATATAGAAAAGCTGCGGCCGCTTGCCGATATGCATGGCCCCACTCCTGAAGAGGTCGACGAACCATTGACCCGCGACGAAATCCCCCGGGATTCTTCGTGTGGAATCTTCCATACGGCGATGGCTCAAGCAGCTAGTTAGGAGAAAGTCAATGGCAATGCCCTCAGACATTGGGATCATCGACACGATGATTGGCTTTCCCGCCAGCGATTTCTCGCAATATGACTTCATTCGTAAACAGCTAAAAGACGACTCCACTGAATTCGAGTTTCCAGTTGAGTACATGTTCAAGAATGTTCCGAAAGAACTTTACGGAAGTGACAACCCAATTTCGGTGACGTTGCACGAGATGGATCGTTTCGGGGTTGAGGTTGGTGTCGTAGGAGTGGGCGACGAGGTAAGTCGCCAAGCCTTGCGGGACCATCCTGACCGGTTCGTGGGCTCAGGTTGGGTGGACCCGAATCGGGGCATGAAAGGAATTCGAACCATGGTCCGCCAGTACGAGGAGTTCGGGGTTCGGGCATTCACCGCCTTTAACGCCGGATATACCCCTCAGGTGGGCCTTGATGAGGCTCTCATGTATCCGATCTACGCCAAGTGTGTTGAGCTTGGTGTACCTATTTTCTCATGTGTCGGTGTTCCTGGACCACGTTTTCCAATGTGGCCGCAGCACGTGGAGCGCCTTGACCGAATCATGTACGACTTTCCAGAACTCGTTTTCGTGACGCGCCATGGTTGCGAGCCGTGGGAAGAGTTGGCTGTAAAGCTGATGTTGAAGTGGCCCAACCTTTATTATTCAACATCCGCATTCGCGCCAAAGCACTACCCCAAAGCTGTTATCGACTATGCGAATTCAAGAGGCGCTGACAAGGTCATTTACGCAGGTTATTTCCCTATGGGTCTCTCACTTGAGCGGATAATGACCGATATGCAGAACCTGCCGCTACGTGATGAGGTGTGGCCCAAGTTCCTCCGTGAAAACGCTGCGAAACTTTTAGGGATAGGCGCTTCTTCCTAGCCAAGGAGAGGGTCACAGGTTCGAGTCCTGTAGCGACCACATAAGTAACCAAAACTCTCTACTGACTCCATGTTCGCTCGCCTCAATGGGGCCAGCAAGCGTGCATGACTGAGATAGATCTAAGCCGTACTAAACCGCGGTCTAGAATTTTATGGAAGGGAGATATTCTGATGCGAACTGTTCTTCGCAACGGCGTGGTCTATGAACCGGTGGCCGGTGAGCACCTCGGTGAGCGAACTGTGGTTATCGAAGATGGCACCATCGTCGACGTAGTCGAAGGTAAATGGTCCGGTGAGTTTGACGTCGATCTAGACGCGCGGGGCCGACATGTCCTTCCAGGTTTTATCGATGGACATATACACCTGTCGATCCCGTCCATGGACCTGGCTCGGCTGGCTCAGCAATGGGAATTTGAGAAAGCCCTCGTAATTGCGGCGCTATCGGAGGCGACGGTGCGGCGTGGTTTCACCACGGTACGGGACACGGGGGGCGACCTTAGGGGCCTGAGGCAATCGATAGGCCGAGGTTTGTGTGGTGGGCCGCGAATCGTCTCGGCTGGGCACATGCTCTCCCAGACCGGCGGCCATGCCGACCTTCGGGGTCCAGTGGTCGACCCACCCGAGTGTGGCTGTCAGATCATCACGTCCCAATTTGCTCATGTGGCTGATGGCCCGTCGGCGGTACGCAAGGCAGCTCGACAGTCGTTGCGTGACGGGTCGGACTTCATCAAGATCCACACTTCGGGCGGGGTGGCGTCGCCCAGCGATCCACTTGACAGTGTGCAGTTCACGGCGGAGGAGATTTCCACCATCGTGACGGAAGCTGAGCATCGCCATACCTACGTGACTGCTCACGCCTATTCGCCGGAGTCAATGCGTTTGGCCGCCGACAATGGTGTTGCTTGTCTTGAGCACGGCAATCTGGTCGACGCTGCGACAGCTGCCCACCTTGCCGAGTTGGGCACGACGGTCGTGCCGACGCTGGTGACCTACTGGGCTTTGCGGGACCATGGGGAGAAGTTCGGATTCCCTCAACGGAGCCAGGCCAAAAATGAGGGTCTATTTGAACAGGGACGGACGGCTATTGGGCTGCTACGCGATGCTGGCGTGGAACTGGGCTTCGGTACGGACTTGTTGGGCGAAACTCAGCCCTACCAGAACCAGGAGTTTTCCATCCGTGCTGAGTTGGAGCCAGCTGCAGACGTCCTCCGCTCCATGTACGTCGTCAACGCCCAACTCTGTGACCTTGTGGGAAAGATCGGGACGGTGTCGCCGGGAGCGTACGGGGACTTAGTGGTGACCGACGTGGATCCGCTGGAGAACCTCGCCGCTCTGGCCGATCCGGAGACGACGTTGGCTGCTGTGGTGCAGGGCGGCTACCCGCTCGTCAACTGGCTCGAAAGCTGACGGGTTGACCACCATTCCTAACTGGTTATCGCAGCTATCGAATCGGCCGAAGCATGTCCTCGCGAGTGCATTTTCCTAGAGGCACAACAATTTGTTGTTCCATAGCGGCAGAGTTTCACGGCTGTGTCAGGGCAGACTGGGGTCATGGTTTGGATCATCGTCATCATGTTGCTCGCGTTAGGCGTTATCAGGTGGCTTCGACACGTCGAGGACACATCGCGGAGCCAAATAACAGGGACGCCTATCGAGTTAGAAGATCCACCTTGGAAACAACGCTTCGAAAAACCCTGGAGCTAGGGCCTCTAAATCAAATCTGATAAATATTTTCCGTACGTACCGCTGAGAAGTTTGATGGACCCCGTCAGCGACGGAGGCGAGCACGCATGCATGGTTCGGCCACTGTGCCAGCCCTCCCTCG
Organism: Acidimicrobiales bacterium; assembly: GCA_014239555.1. GTDB lineage: Bacteria > Actinomycetota > Acidimicrobiia > Acidimicrobiales > Poriferisodalaceae > UBA2110. The sequence continues at coordinate 6,257 of JAAZYR010000021.1, read as the reverse complement.
GTATCTATAGGTATTACTCACGGATACCGTGTCGGGATGCGGTGGCTTTCTGCAGCAATGGTTCTGGGCTTCTCCGCTGCATGCACTTCCGCGACCCAGGATGTGTCGGACACCAAGGAGCGCGACGCAACGGTTGCTCCGACCACGATCGCGGTTGCTCCGACCACGATCGCGGTTGCTCCGACGACGACAGCGCCTGTTTCAACAACGGTCTTGGTTCCCGACCAAACAACCACTTCAGTACCGCTTGAGGATGCTGGCGAAGAGATGAACTCGGAGCCATCTGTTCCGTACATGCCGCCAACTGAACCGAGCGAGGACACTTCTCTTTGTGAGCTAAAGGATTTGTGGCGCGGTCCATATGACCCGGTTCGAGTCGGCTTTCCGCGACCTACCGAAAATGTTTCCCCGGAAGGGACGACGAAATACGCACTAGTGCCTATCGACTTCCCGGATGCCCCAGGTGAGCCCTTTGAGATAAAGGAGGCCGCGCAAGCGGCCCGAGGGGCTGCTGACTACTACAGACAAGTGTCCGATGGGAATTTCGAAGTGGAGTGGGTACTCAGTGACGTGTTCACCCGTTTGTCCAAGCCATCGGTCGACTACGACCCCACTGTTGGTAATCCTGGGGGCTCAAGAAATCCCTGGGGTGTAGCGCTCTCAGAGGAAATTATCGACCTGGTTGATCCGCATCTCGACTTCACAGGCGTCGCAGCAATTTTCTTTTACTTACCAGAGGCAACTCCGAGTGATGCGCTCATCAACATCGGAGGGTGGGGCCACTTAATGCTGGAGGGTGCTTTCAGCACCGATGAGGGCAAGGTGATGTTTGCACATGGCGCCCCTAGCACTCACGGAACGCGTTATAACCATGCCTGGTTGTTAGCTCACGAAATAGGTCACACCCTGGGCCCTCTCGATCTATACATTTCACCGGCTACCGGAGACGAGTTGGCCAGTTTGCCCATGGGGGAGTGGGGGGTGATGTCGTCTTATCATGGTGCCCCCAAATCTATGACCGCATGGAATCGATGGCTCATTGGATGGCTCAAACCCGAATCAATTTACTGTCGCACGATCGCCTCGATGGACTCCGTTGAGTTCACACTCAGACCATTAGTCCTCGCTGGGGCGGGTTATAGGGCCGCCATCATTCGCATCGATGACCATACCGCCGTGGTCGTAGAGTCCCGACGCGGTCTTGGAGTGGACCACAGGCTGGGCGACCATGCCGGCATTCTTGTCTATACGGTGGATACGTCGGTCGGTCAGCATCAAGGACCGCTTCGGCTGCAGCTACCCGAGGACCGATCATTAGGGCGCACTTACGGGCAAGGTTGGCCCGACGCTCTTCTTCGTGTGAGTGACAGCGTCACTGTCGCGGGGCTCACCATTGAACTAGTCCAGTCGGGCGAATATGACAGGGTTCGTATCAGCCAGTAACTCCAATCCAGTATTTCTCTGGCCGCTGGCATGAATGTCAGCGCCCGTGTTGTTCCACGAAGGCGGACAGTTTCGGTCACACTTCTTGGCGCGAGTCCTGGAGCACCCGCGCCGATAAACGAGGTCATCGCGACCGGCGGTTTCGATACAGCGGTAACAGAACCTCGGTCGAGTCTTTAGCTACGGTCCGCCTGGTAGTGACTCGCACGGCTCGCCGTCACCATTGTTGTCGAGTCGGGCAACGTCGCCGTACAGCGGGAAATAGGTGTCGAACCACTCCTTGGCCTCTGTGTAGGTGGAGAAGTCTGAACAGTTCTTCGTGTTACCAGGGTTCGCTAGACCAGTCGCAGTGGTGCTGCTGCTTGTCGTCGTGCTACTGGTTGTGGCTGGAATAGCTGGGGGAGTCCACGTCGATGACGGTTCTGTGTGGCATGTATTCAACATTGAGGTGAGCGCAGCTAGTTCAGATGTGGTGACGGTGAGTTCCCAACGAATCTTGATGTTGGTCCATGTGTGGGCGTACACACACCAGTAACTGGTGTCAGATGGTTTCCAGCTTTCAGGGCCGCGTGATCCTTTTGACCGGTTCGCTGAAGCGGTGACAGCGATCAGATGCGTGGCATCGGAGAGGTCGTTGTAATAGTTGCGTTTCGTGGCTGATGACCACGCCCAACCACCCGAATCGTGCGCGTTGGCGAGAGGTACGAAGTGATCAATGTCGAGGCTGCTGGGGTTCGTGACCCACGTGCCGGTGAATGCCCCATACCAGCGGCCCCCTGTAACGGTGCAACCAGACCAACTGACCTGAGTTGAATCAACCGACTCGGCTTTCAACACTTCGTGTCGGGCACTCATGCAGTCTCCATCAGCGTCAGACCAGCCAGATCCCCAATCATCCCGATCATAGGAAACCGGAGCAGAGTCGTTGTTGACCTGCAATACGGCGAGAAGTTCCTCATTCCAATCATCACCAGACGAGGAAATAACCGTCGTCGTGGTTCCCGCTGGCGGCTGGGGGAGTGTCGTGGTGGTTGTATCGGTGGGTTGAGTAACTTTGGTAGTTGCACTTGTCGCGGCCGGAGCGGTCGTTGCGGGGGATGTCGTGGTAGACGCTTCGGTGGTAATTGCGTGCGACGATGTCGTTGCCTCAACTACAGCACCATCCTTGATGGTGTGACTACTGCTCGTTACGGCGGTGTCCAAGGTCGTACCGTCTGTCTGAGAGGCGGTGCGTTGCGCTGTTGAATCCGGTGCGCTTTCAGCGACGTCGACCGCCTGAGGCGTTTGGTTACCGTCTTGCGTTTCGTGGCTCGCTGTAGGTGCCTGACACCCCGACCCGAGTACCGCAACTACGACTCCTGCAATCACCCAACAATGTGCTCTCAAACGCATCCCCACCCGTCACAGAGTAGATGTAACGAAATGACAGGCAAGCCGGTGCAACACCGTGACGTTGGAGGCCACAACCCCTGTCCTAGAACCCTTACAAAATGGTGGTGAGAGCCTTTTGAAACAAATGTAAGCGCCATAATTACCGGATGAGAGGTTCGCGAACACAGTTAGGCGCGTTATTGATGCTGTTGTGCGCATGCGGCAGTTCCGCAGAACCAGTCTCAAACGAACTGCGCGCCGAACACGTTTCGAATGCAATCGATACGCCCGCGGAAACCACAACTGGTGAGACCGCTGTTGGCGCAACAGCAACCACTACGACCGTGGCACACAAGGAGGATGCCACCGATTTTGACGTAACGATCTCTGCTCCTGAACGCGCCAATGGATACTCAGAAATCGAGATCCAAGTCGCCTCAGAACAAAACATCGTCGCAATTGAAATAATTTCGGATCTATTGGTTTCGTTGTCTTCGACAAAAAATTCTGTAATCGTCCGCACCCCTATTGTCCAACAGAACCAGGTAATTGATTATTGGATTCAAGTCAGCACCGCCGATGGTGATTCGAAGAGGATGTCTCAACAAATCGAGGTCGTTTTATATGAGCATGATGTAAAGCGCACCCGACACCTCAACCCGGTGGACTTAGAAGGCACGAGTACCGAAGATTACGCAGTCTTCAATTTTGGTTTTGAAACAGTTTTCGTTAACGAGCGCTACAACGAAACGTATTGCTACCCCACTCTTGACAACTGCAACGATTTAGGAGGGTCGTTTACTGCTGATGCACACAACATGATGGTCGGAGACTTCAACGGAGACGGCCACCAAGATCTAGTAGTCGGTTGGGTCATATTTCCCCACACGCTCAGTCACAAAGAACGAAGCACAGTCAGGGTGTACCTCAACGACGGAACTGGTCGACTCACGGCTGACCCAACGATTTACTCCTCGGGAGAGCCACCGGAACGCAACATGGCCTATCGGATAGTTGTTGACGACTTCAACTTGGATGGTGTCGACGATATCTTCGCCGGGTCACAAGGTTTACTCAGACTCCTCCCAACCGGCGAGAGAGTCAATGACATGGACCCGCACATTTTACTGCTATCTCGTGACGGCAAACTCTTTGATGCCTCAGACACCATCGACTACCGCGACACCATATTTTTTGCTCATGATGCTTCGTCGGGAGACATAAACGGTGACGAGTTCCCAGACATCCTGGCCGCTCGGACTTTGTTTTTGAATGACGGCGGAGCAGGGTTTGTGAATTCAATCGAAAATCTGCCTGAGGGATTACGTCGGAATGATCACTACGTGATGTCGTCTCTTCTTGAAGATTTCAACGGTGATGGTTTGGCCGACCCGGTTCTTTTTTGGGGTGACGAACCGGATTCTTTGAACCCTCGACCCGCACAAATAGCTATCAGCGACAAGCAAAAGCCAAGCGCTCAATGGAAGGTCCACAGCCTACCTACAGGACCTTTCGGACCTGGAACCACGAAATTCAACCATGCCGCCACCGCAGATATCGACGGTGACGGAGATACAGACATTGTCATTGGAACGACGAGGGCGGGAAGCCTCTATTACGTCGGAAGATTCATGCAAATCCTCCGCAACGACGGTTCAGGCAATTTCACCGATATCAGCCAAGACGCAATGGGTGAACAACCAAGGGCGCTGAATTACAAAGACCCAGAGGTTGAGGTGCAGTGCACCGTCTGGGGAGAAGGCCAAGTAGTCCTTCTCGACATCGATAACGACGGCGACATCGACATAACAGACCGAACAAACGGAGGAGCGCAGGGCGCAAAAGAAGCTTGCCCTGGCATAGAGATTTATTTGAACGATGGGAACGGCAGTTTTTCGCGTGACGAATCCAGCCAACTAGCGTGGGTCCGCCAACACCAAATTCCCGGCTTTGTAGCTTTGACACCGGCAGGCCACCAGATTGGTAATGCCATCCCCATAGATCTCGATGGCCGTTTTGGTATCGACTACGTAGCCCAGATACGTTCCCCTTGGGGTGGGATTTTCTCCTTTCTCTATCAAGTGATGTCGTTGAGATAGAGGACGTGGAGGTCTTAGCTCTCTGACCTTGTTACGAATCGCCGGCCTTTGCTGGACAACGGACTTGCTGTCCCCGTCGAGTCCTTTGTGTGGTTGTTCGGAAGTTGCCGTTGTTGACAAATACCTCTCCGCGAATCCGGAAGCGAATTGCGCCGACCGGCTCTTCATGATTTGATGTGGGGGTTATCAAGAGCGGTGCACATCCGTGCACCCGGCAACCTGGGGCGAACACCCAAGGTGCTTCCTGTCTTTGGCAGGGATAAGGCAAGGGTTTTCGGGCCCGAGCAACGAAGTGTTCTTGAGGATTGGGTTCACCCGCTTCTCACCATTCAAGCGCCGCAAAGTATTCGCCCTCCGATACAGGACATTCTGCGAGGCGACTATGAGGGACAAGGCAAGAGAAGAAATGACGGACGGCACCGTCAAATCAACCTCCAAGCCGGACGCCTATTTGCGTTTATTAAGCCAACGCCCGTCGCTGTTAATTGACGGAGCTATGGGAACTCAACTTTTTAACCGTGGACTGTTGCCGGGGGATCCACCCGAGCATCTGAATCTCGTGAATCCCGAAATCGTGGAAATCGTCCACACCGAATATTTACGAGCCGGATCCGACATCATTTTGACAAACACCTTCGGAGGTAACCGTCAGCGGTTAGCTCTGCACGGCCTTGAGGACAAGGTCCACGAAATTAACTCCGCTGCCGTGCAGATTGCGAGACGATCGGCTCTCGAGTTTGATGCGCTTGTCGCTGGAAGTATTGGCCCGCTCGGACAGCTGCTCGTTCCTTTTGGGCCGATTTCTGCCGCTGAGGCGAGCGAAGCTTTTCGCGAACAAATACTTGGTCTGACAAACGGCACGCAGACCCAACGCTCACGTGACTCTGTCGATCTGCTTTGGATTGAAACCATGAGCAGTTTAGATGAAGCAACAATTGCCATTGAAGTCTGCTGCCAGCTCACTGAGCTGCCGGTGGCAGTCACTATGAGCTTCGACACCAACCGTCACACCATGATGGGCGTGTCACCCGCGGCGGCAGCCACGGCTTTGCTCGCCGCTGGAGCCAGCGCTGTCGGTCTCAACTGCGGCAACAGTCTGGACGACAATGAGGCCGCTATCGCAGAAATGCGGGCAGCCGCTCCCGACGCAACGTTGATAGCGAAACCCAACGCTGGTATCCCTCAATGGAGGGGGGCAGAGCTCACCTACTCGGCAACTCCAACGCTGATGGCTGAGTTCGCTTGCCGGCTTCAACAACTCGGGGTTCGCCTTATCGGCGGGTGTTGCGGCACAACCCCGGATCACATCTTGGCTATGCGCTCTGCTTTGTTACCCTCACGCTA
>JAAZYR010000020.1 GCA_014239555.1 Acidimicrobiales bacterium | reverse complement strand
TCTGCGGGCTGACCGCAAGCGTCTCACCCCTAAAGAAGGCATTTTCTCAACCTGAGACGGGACCAATGCGGGACGAGCGCTTCAATAGCGTCGATACCGCTGTGGGTCGTGACTCCGAAAAGGGCCGCTGACCAGCCTCTTCACTGTGTGGGCGATACTGGATTCGAACCAGTGACCTCTGCCGTGTGAAGGCAGCGCTCTAACCAACTGAGCCAATCGCCCGAAGGCGGTCACCATACCGTCAGAATCGATTGCTTGGCATCCGGTTCGGCTTCAGATGCGGTCAAGCGTTTGGTTCTGGAGTTCTCGTTTGAGGATTTTCCCGGATGCGTTTCGGGGCAACCGGTCGGTTGAGACAGTTACATGTTGGGGAATCTTAAATTTCGCTAAGCGCCCAGCCAAGAACGATCGAAGTTCTTCCAGTTCAATCGAGTAGCCCGGCTTTGTCATGATCGCAGCGGCTACTTCTTCCCCTAGACGCTCGTGTGGGACCCCAAAAACAGCGGCTTCATACACAGCGGGATGCTCATAGATAGCTGCCTCAACTTCCGCGCAATAAATATTCTCACCAGCTCGCAGCACCATGTCTTTGGCTCGGTCAGCCACGAAGACGAAACCCTCTTCGTCAATCCACCCAATATCTCCAGAGCGGAGCCATCCCTTCACGATTGTTTCCGCCGTCGCATCAGGCTTATTCCAATAACCACGGATGAGGTTGGGGCCACGAAAACAGATTTCCCCACGGTCGTTAGGTCCAAGGAGATTACCTGCGTCATCGATCACACAAACATCCATTGACGGCGCTGCTCGCCCTGCGGAAGTGGGCTTAGCCAAGTAGTTGTCTCCGCTGTTTTGTGGACCAAGCCCATTGGTTTCGGTCATCCCGTAACCAATTCCAGGACGAGCTCCAGGAAAGCCGCTGACGATTTTTCGCACCAACTCCGGTGGGGCTGGTGCTCCCCCACCACCAACTGAAACCAAGCTTGATGTGTCTCGTGTCCCAAAATCTGGACTCTCTAGGAGTTCCCAACTCATCGTCGGCACTCCAACAAACTGCGTGATTCCTTCGCGTTCAATGAGCTCAAGCGCCCGCTCGGGATTCCAACGATGCATGATGATGAGACGTGCTCCTGAAATGAAAGTGCCCATCATGACTGGAACCAAACCGGTGACATGAAAGAGAGGTACGCAAAGAATCAGGGCAGGATCGGTGGCCGGTTCCTCACCTTCATCCCCCGATGTTTGGGTTTCAAGCATTCCTCCAATCGCAGCCCGGCAAGCAAACCCAACTAAAGCGCTGAGAACCGCTCGATGTGTCGACACGGCTCCCTTAGGAAACCCGGTAGTCCCCGACGTGTAGAGAATTGTGGCGTCGTCATCGGGTTCAATAACAACTTCTGGCATCGGCTCGCCTAAAGCACAGACGTCCTCGTACCGGTCTATGCCATCAGGCAAGTCACCTTTGTAACGCACCGCCACTATCTGAACCTGTCGCTTTGCAGCGATAGGAAGCAGTCTCTCCACCCGCTCGTGATCGGCAACGACCACGCAACTACCGCTGTCGGTTAGTCCGTAGTCAAGTTCATCGGTAACCCACCAGGCGTTAAGAGCTACCGCTATGGCCCCTACCGATACAGCCGCAGCAAAGGCAGCGATCCACTCGGGATAGTTACGCATCGCTATAGCAACTCGATCCCCAGGCTGGACTCCGTAGGTGTGAACGAGCGCATGAGCGAATCCGTCTATTTGCGCGAGTAGATCGGCGTAAGTCCAGGTTTCGTCCTCATAAACGAGATATGGCTCGTCGCCCCGCATTCGGGCTGTGCCAAAGAGCTCGCGGAGCGAGTTGGGAGTTGCAGCGAAAACTTTGGTCGGTGTACCAACGACAATTTGTTCAGTGAGCTCGAACGGCGCTCCTGGCGCTGTGAGTTCAGTTACCGCCTCATCCCAGTTGACCATTTATTCACATTGCACCACGCCGAGAGACCTATGCAAGTACAGCAAATGGCGGGAGATGCATCGTTCGGTGAAGGATTGCCCGCAAAACGAAGAAAGCCGCCCTTCGGGCGACGTGGAAATAAACTATAACACACTCAGGTTTTCATATCCAGTCGAGAATGCATGTTTCTCAATATATTTGAATGTATTTCAGTATTTTTAGTACCTATTTTCGATAAGGATGCGTAGTCGTTCGGCGACTAGGTTTTAGCGCTATGACTAGCCCCTCCTACGATTGGGTCGCCCATCACGCCGTGGTGCGCGGCGACAAAGTCGCAGCACATGACCTAGCCAGCGGGCGCAAGTTCACTTATAGGGAAATGAACGACAGGAATAGTCGATTGGCTAGCGCTCTTCGCGAGGAGTTCGGAATAGAACGTGGCGACAGAGTCGCTGTTCTTGCGGAAAACGACACCAATTTCTTCGAAGTTCAATTCGCATGCTGGAAGTTGGGGGCCATATTCGTCCCACTGAACTGGCGTCTCTCAATCCCTGAGTTGGAATACATCATCGGTGATGCCAACCCAGATGTCATCGTTCATGACGATCCATTTGCTGATAACGCAACAAAACTCGCTGAACTGTGCGACATAGATCACCGCATTACTTGGGGCCCCTCTATAGGTAGCGCCGCTGCCTACGAAGAGGTACTAGCGAGCCATTTGCCACTCGCCAACTCAGTTACCTGCACTCACGACGATGCGCTGACCATCATGTACACCTCAGGTACCACCGGTCGTCCGAAGGGCGCCATCATTACCCACGGGATGACGTTCTGGAATGCGGTGAACAGCGTCGAGTACTACACCTGCGCTGAATCGATGATCAATTTGGCTTTCCTGCCTTTATTCCACACCGGCGGTCTAAATGTGTTCGCTAACCCCACGTTCCATTTTGGGGGGACGAACTTAGTGATGAAAACTTTTGAGCCGGCTGAGGCGTTGCGTCTCTTAAGTGACCCGGTAGTCGGGGTAACTCACACAATTGGTGTACCTGCGAACTGGCTATTTATGAGTCAAGTGCCGGAATTCGAAGCGTCATCTTTCCCGACCGTAATCGCACCCGCCGTTGGAGGGTCTCCGACCCCGGTGCCATTGATCGAGGCGTGGGCGGCCAAAGGAATGCCTCTTCAACAGGCCTACGGCATGACCGAAACCAGCCCTCTGGTTTTGGCCTTGCCTCCTGATAGGTGCACTACCAAAATCGGGTCGGCTGGTGTGCCTGCGATGCACACCGCTGTTCGAATCGTGACCGAAGACGGTAGAGAAGCCCAAACAGGTGAAACCGGAGAGCTTTGGTGTAAGGGCCCCAATATCACTCCTGGCTACTGGAATTCTCCTGAAGCAACAGAAACATCCTTCGAGGACGGTTGGCTCAAAACTGGTGACGCCGCTCGCCAAGACGAAGACGGCTTTTACTACATCGTCGATCGTTGGAAAGACATGTACATATCGGGGGGAGAAAACGTTTATCCAGCTGAAGTTGAAAGTGTGATCTACCAACTTTCGCCCATCAGCGAAGTTTCCGTAATCGGCGTACCCAACGAAAAATGGGTTGAGGTCGGAAAAGCGATCGTGGTGTTAAAAGACGGCCAAGATCTTTCCGAAGCGGATTTGATTAATCACTGCCGAAAGAACCTCGCTCGCTTCAAGGTCCCACAATCTGTGGTCTATGTTGACGAGATCCCACACAACGCAACGGGCAAGGTCCTTAAACGAGAACTACGTGATCTCTACGGTCAGCCGTGACCTGTCCCGATGAGTAACCCCGGGGGGCCCTTAGCGGGTATACGTGTCTTGGATGCTGCAGGAATGATTGCCGCTCCCAGCGCTTGCGCGATGATGGCCGACCTTGGAGCCGATGTCATCAAGCTCGAACCACCTCAGGGTGACCTACTGAGAGGTTTAGTCACAGTTCCAGACGGTCCGGATCCTTGGTGGGAGTTAGATAACCGAGGAAAACGCGGAATTGTCGTTGACCTCAGTACAGAACAAGGCAAGCGCGTAGCCCACAAGATTGCTGCGTCATGCGACGTCTTCGTGACCAATCTAACGATGGAACGTCAGTCTCGATTTCACGTCACACCGTCGGATTTACGAAGCGAGCATCCGGAACTAATCCACCTGACGCTTACGGGCTACGGAAACACCGGTCCGGACAAAGATCGACTGGGGTTCGATTACACAGCTTTTTTTAGTCGCGGCGGCGTGCTTAACACCATGGGCGAACCGGGCCATACACCGCCAGCCGGTCGCCCTGGTCAGGGCGACCACACAACGTCCTTGGCGATTCTTTCATCGATCTTGCTTGCCCTTAGGGAACGTGACTTGACCGGTGAAGGGCAAGACATCTCAGTCGCTCTCATGCATACAGCTATTTGGACGATGAGTTCTGATCTGTCAACTGGTCTAGTTACTGGAGAAGTTCCTGGGCCAATCATGCGAATCGAAACACCGTCGCCCTTAGTGGGGCGATTCCGTTGCGCCGATGACAGATGGATCATGTTCGCCATGCCTGCTGATCGCTACTGGCATGCATTTTGCGGCGCGCTAGACCGACGCGAATGGTTGAACGACCCAAGATTCGCTGACCCCGATCAGCGCGCTGATCACGGTCCGGAGTTAATGGTGTTATGTGACGAAATCTTTGCTTCCGCGGAGTCCGGTGTTTGGGCGGACCGACTAGACGAAGCAGGGATGGTGTGGGGCCTGATACAAAACCTTGAAGAGGTCCTAGCTGATCCCCAATCAGAAGCATTCAACGCCTTTGAAGAGGTTCCAAATGCAACACATCCGTTTCGGACTGTGTCACCGCCGTTCGAACTTGGAGGGTCTGAGAAATCGGTTCGGGGGCCAGCGCCGTGGCAGGGTCAACACACTGCTGAGGTTTTGTTAGAAGTTGGCTTCACTGAGGACGAGGTCACTCAGTTCTATGAACAAGACGCAGTTGGTTAGCTACTTCCAGCTTGCTTCGACGGAATCAAGCAATAGAACTCCAACTCGTCACGTGTTGTCACCTTCTCGGTACTGACAGGACACTTCTGAGGGGAACCCTCTGCGATAGGTCCCCGTTCAACCCGACGGGCAGCGTCATCGTCGCAATTAGCATCGCCTTCAACTCTTCCGTTTTCTCCAATCAATACGCATTCTTCCGGAAGCGTTCGGGGGTTGGGATTATCCCAACGTTCAGGTCGACTATTCGTGGCAAACGCAGACAATACGAAGATGCCCACCCCGATCGCCCCGACGACGAGCCACGGAAGCACGCGCAGCACGGTTGCTACGAGCGGATTACCAACCTCGAAGCCTGGAGGATCTACCGCGTCAAGGTCAAACCAGTCTTCGGACCAAGTTTCCTCGACACTCGCAGAGTCCTCGTTGTTTCGGTCGCGTTCTTTGTCATATGTCGACTTCAGTTCTTGCGATCCCAATATTCGCCAGGCTTCGTTTATGGCATGCATCTGCCGTTCGGCACTTCGACGCTCATCTTCTGACACTTCGCCAAGTACATCGGGGTGATGTGACCGAGCAGCTGCGACCCACGCTTGACGAATGGTTTCATATTCAGCAGAGGGCTCTATCCCCAGCGTTGCGTAATGGTCAATAGGCACGGCCAAAGAGCCTCCACACGGCAAACTACCGCTGTGGGGCTACCGTACTGTCGTGGATGAGTTGCGATGTCCCGCTTGCGGAGAAACTGAAGATCTCGTCGGTCGCCAAAACGACGAGATGATTGAAGTGACTTGCGAGAGATGCAACCAACAATGGGAACGGGATCCGAACGCGATACCTACCTGTGACCGTTGCGGCGGAGATGACATGGAGGGCGCAGTAAAGGCAGTTGTGGAGAAATCGCGTGGGAGTCAGCTATCTATTGTCGCCACCCAAGTTGTCTATCTTTGTCGTTCCTGCGACGCGAGGGTTCTCGCGTCCTACCGGGTGGGGCGCAGTCCTCTAATGCCAGATCAGCTTCCCACCGAGTGATATGAACCGACCACGGTTAGCTGTTTCCATCACCAAGCCACTCCTGTTCGGCTAGCACCCGTTCGAGTGTCAAGTGATCTTTCTCATTTTGTATGCGCTGTAGATAAAACTCGTTCTCGAACAACGCGAGCAACGCGCCGTCGCTTCGCGCCAATACCGTCGCCCCGGGAAGCCGACGTAACTCATCGGCAGATGCTGAGTCAGTTCGTCTCGCAACCGAATACGGTGCATTCGTTAACGCAACCGGGGCGCCAAACTCGTTCTCTAACCTGTGAACGGCGACCTCGAACTGCATGAGACCTACCGCCGCTAACACAGGCTCAACGTCGCCGACTTCTTCATCTCTGAGAACTTGGATAACGCCCTCTTCGTCCAGTTGAATCAAACCGCGTCGAAATTGCTTGAACCGATTTGTGTCGGTGACGCGTATCCGCCGAAAAATTTCAGGCGCGAAGAGCGGAATCTGCGGGAATTCGACCACCTCGTCTGCATACAAAGTGTCGCCAACACGCACATCGGTGGCGTTGACCAATGCAACGACGTCACCCGGCCAAGCCTCATCTACTGTCGATCGATCCGAACCAAACATCGTGTGCGCGTACTTGGTGGCGAAAGGACGACCCGTTCGGGTTTGGGTAACGCTCATACCTCGCTGAAAGTGACCTGAGCAGACACGGACGTAGGCAATCCGATCACGGTGAGCTTTGTCTGTATTGGCTTGTACTTTGAATGCAAAAGCCGAGAAAGGCGCTTCGATAGGGCGGGGGGCGCTGTCCACGTCGAATCGTGGGGACGGCGTTGGCGCCAGATCTACGACCGAATCCAGAAGAAGTCTCACCCCAAAGTTCGTTAATGCTGATCCGAAAAAGACCGGGGTTACTTCACCGGCGAGAAATCCTTTGATGTCAACTTCGGTGCCCAGAGCCTCCAATAGTTCTAATTCTTCGCGGGCGTCGCTCCATCCGGGCGTTGAGGGATCCACCTCATTTGTTTCGAATCGTTGCTCCATCGACTCAGTGGCTCCATGAGCAGTCCGGTCGTATTTGATAAATGATCTTGTGGTCCGGTCAACAATTCCTCTGAGGTCTCCGGGCACTCCAACGGGCCATGACATCGGCGCGGGGAGAAGTTGCAAAGTGTTTTCGATTTCGTCAATCAGTTCAAGGGGAGGGCGTCCGGGGCGATCACATTTGTTGACGAACGTGAGGATTGGAATTTCTCGCTGTCGGCAAACTTCAAACAGTTTCAATGTTTGAGATTCAATACCTTTGGAACCGTCAAGCACCATGACTGCTGCATCAGTCGCAGCCAAAACTCGGTACGTGTCCTCGCTGAAATCTCGGTGTCCGGGTGTGTCCAACAGATTGAGTACACAAGCGCGGTAGTCGAACTGCAACGCCGTTGACGTGATGGAGATCCCACGCTTTTGTTCAAGTTCCATCCAGTCCGAGGTTGCAGCTTTTCGTCCTGATCGCGCCTTGACTGAACCTGCCTCACCAATTTGACCGGAATAGAGCAGAAATTTCTCAGTGAGGGTGGTTTTGCCCGCGTCGGGGTGACTGATGATCGCGAATGTTCGTCGTCGACTTGCTTCCTCAGCTACCTGCTCAAGTGAATGCACTGGTTCGAGGGTAGAACCAGCACGGCGCGCTGCCACCGTCTGTGGGCCAATATGCGCGATACGGCCAAGGAGTGACATGCTCTTGGCAAGCGATTCATCAACTGGGAGAGATCGAATGAAGCTGGCAACCGGAGCGGGGTATTGGGCGGCGGGACCACCCTCGGATGCGCAAGAAACAATTTTAGAAGCAGAAGCCCTTGGCTTTCACAGTTTCTGGACGGCGGAAGCTTATGGAAGTGATGCGCTCACTCCGCTCGCATGGTGGGGTAGCCGAACCGAAAAAATTCAACTCGGCACTGGCATTGTCCAAATGTCCGCTCGTACACCTGCTGCTACAGCTATGGCCGCCATCACTATGGACCACCTGACTAATGGTCGATTTATTCTCGGGCTCGGTGTCAGTGGTCCACAAGTCGTTGAAGGCTGGTACGGGCAGCCATACCCCAAGCCGTTGGCGCGGACACGGGAATACGTGCACGTCATTCGCGAGATTTGTGACCGCGAAAAACCCGTTTCTTTTGTGGGGGATCACTATCAGATGCCGTTTCCGGGTGGGTCGGAGCTGGGGAAGCCGCTGAAGTCAACGGTGCATCCACTTCGCAAAAATATTCCGATCTATTTGGGTGCGGAAGGGCCAAAGAATGTGGCACTCGCGGCAGAAATATGTGACGGATGGCTGCCACTGTTTTTTGCACCAAAAGACAACCAGTTCTACGCAGATGCGCTTAACGAAGGCTTCACAAAAGTTGGGAAGTCACGCATAGGGGCCGATGGTCGAATCCCTGAGGAAAATAACTTCGAAGTGGTGTGTCCTGTTTCAATCGTTCCTGATTCTGACGTGGAACGCGCCGCTGACAGGGTGAGACCAATGCTTGCTCTCTACATGGGCGGTATGGGAGCCAAGGGCGCCAACTTCCATTACGACGTTTTCTGTCGCATGGGTTACCAAGACGTTGCCGATCAAGTGCAAGAGTGCTATCTGACTGGGCGAAAAGACGAGGCAGCCGCTGCTATACCTCTGTCGCTGGTGGAGGAAGTGGCCCTGGTTGGCCCGTTAGACAAGATCGCTAAGGACCTTCAACGTTGGAGAGATACGGTGGTCACCACTCTTCAAGTAAGCGGTCCAACATCCCTACTACGTACGATCGCTGAGGTGGTACAGCAATGAGTTCTGTAGATCCCCGCACCCCTGTTCTGGTGGGCTCAGGTCAGTTGATTCAAAGACCCGAGAATCCATTGAATGCCCTTGAGCCGGTCGCAATGATGCGCGCCGCGCTCGAAGCTGCGGCCGACGATGCCGGAGCGAAAAGTCTGCTGGATCGAGCCACGCACACCTGGGTGGTCAAAGGAGCCTGGCCGTATACAGATCCCGGTGCTTTGCTCAGAGACGAGTTCGGAAATAACAGCCGAACTGGTCTTTCAACTGATGGGGGTAATACCCCCCAATCGCTGGTGAACAAAGCCTCTGTCCGTATTCAACAAGGCGAGGCCGACGTCGTTCTGATAGTTGGCGCAGAGGGAATCTGGAGCAGGAGACGGGCGAAGCGCTCCGGCGAACGAATCCCTTACACCGATCAAGCACCAACTCAACCAGACGAGATGCTCGGTAAAGACGTCACGATGAGTCATCCGGTGGAGTTGGAACGCGGCTTCGCTATGCCCATCAACTTTTATCCAATGTTCGAATCGGCTTTTCGGGCGTCGCGCGGCGAAACCGTCGCTGATCATCGAGACCGGGTGAGCAAGCTTTGGGAAACCTTTAACCGTGTCGCTTGCGCTAACCCTTACTCGTGGGTGCGTACACCTATGACCGCTGACGAAATCCGGAACCCTGGTCCGTCTAATCGTCTGGTCGGATTTCCTTATACCAAGGCGATGAACTCGAACTGGGATCTAGACCAAGCGGCTGCAATCATCCTCTGCTCTGCTGAGGCCGCTGAGGCCGCTGGAGTTTCCCAGGATCGTTGGCTGTTCCCTCATTCGGGAACCGACGGAGCGGACACGAACTTCGTGTCGAACCGCGCCGATCTCCATTCGTCGCCTGCTATCAGAGTTGCGGGCCAGCGGGCAATGCAACTGGCGGGTGTGACGCCAGATGATCTTGATCACGTCGACCTGTACAGCTGCTTTCCTTCTGCGGTACAAATTGCTGCCACCGAGCTGGGATTAGGGGTTGATCGACAGCTCACTCAAACAGGGGGGCTTACCTTCGCAGGGGGTCCTTTGAACAACTACGTCACCCATTCCATAGCGACGATGGCCAACGTCTTACGCGACGACCCAGGGTCCGTCGGCTTTTGTTCAGCCAACGGTGGCTACATCACCAAACATGCTTTTGGTGTGTACAGCACCACGCCGCCTACCGATGGATTTCAGCATCAAGACTGCCAGGAAGAAATCAACGCGTTCCCTAGCGTTGATTTAGATGCCGATCACATTGGTCTTGCAACCGTCGAGGCTTACACAGTCATGCACGGGGCAGAGGGCCCCGAAAAGGGGCTCGCAGCCCTGCGCACGTCAAACGGTCGCCAGTGGGCAACCACCAACGACCCGGCCCTTATGAACTCGATGATGGATGAGGAACACGTCGGACGGTCCGTAGAGGTACTTTCAGACTTCACTTTCGAGTTGGCCTAAACAACGCACTTGTCATACCCAGCGAAGGTCCACCACTCAACCAGCTGATGTTCCTAGCCTCGGGAGGGTGAGGGTCGCGCTAATCGAGATGGGAAGCACCGGGTTTCGTCTCACTATCTATCGAGAGCAGGACACGGAGCGCAGAAGTCAGCATCTGCATCTCGGTTCATCGGTCAGCACCAACGGTTCCTTCACCGAACAGGATATTTCCGCCGCGACTCGCGTCGCAGCTGAGTTCATGACCGCGGCGCGAATGCATAACTGTCAACGCATCGTTGCGGTAGCAACTGAGTCATTTCGCCTCGCCGCGAACGGCGAAGCCGTCGCCACTCACATTTCTCGAGAGATCGGCTGCCCAGTACGGATCTTGTCTCCAGCCGAAGAAGTCGCTCTGACCTGGCGCGCAGTGGTCAATGATTTTCCTGACAGGCCAGGCGTCACCATGGTCGATATCAGCGGAGGCAGTCTGGGTTTAGGCAGCGGCCCATCGAACAACAAAGGTCCATGCCACAACTTCAGTTTCCCGCTAGGTACCAGCGTTCTCGCTCCACGAGCGTTAGATGATGGCTACCTGGAAACCTCCACACGGACCCGACTCGAACATCACATTGCCGAAACGCTCAAACCGGCCATAGCAAGCATCGGACCTGTTCTTGAAGAACAAATTGTCCTAACTGGCGGAACGGTGCGGGCTTTAGCTCAGCTAATTCACACGACCCGTCGAGGTGAAGTGCCCAATGACATTAACGGTCTTGGGATCGACTGCTCTGATCTCGGCCACCTCGTTAAGAAACTTTCTGAACTCTCGTTACCTGCTCGTTTGGCTCTGCCAGGTATGAAACAACGAAGATCGCTGCATCTTCCCCTCGCAGTGGCCATCCTGAGGCAAACAATGCGCTCGCTCGGAGTACATGAGGCTTCGGTTTCGACCATGGGACTACGGGATGGCCTTCTTTCGAGGCTGATGACGCAAGCACGTGCCGCGTAAGGCATCCCGAAACCCAAAGTTCGAACTATCTAGCGCTGTACGAATTTGGCATTCCAGTGATATGGTTTTCTTCGTGAACGGATCGCTGCGCGGACTACTTCTTCTTACTTAGGTGAGGGCCACTACAAAGAGGCCCTCGCCACAACCTCCTGCGCCGCAAGGTCGGGGGGTTCTTCTGCTTTTCAGGGCAGGAACACGGCAAGAGGAACAGTACAAACGGCGGAACTAGGCACAACTGGAGGAAGAACCCATGGCGGACATAAAGGGCATAAGCAAGCAGCAGCCCAGTTCGATGCCATTCGGCAAATACATCCACTACCCCTACGCGCCGGAACTAGCGGATCGAACCTGGCCGGACAAAGTTACTGATGAAGCTCCTCTTTGGTGTTCTGTCGATCTCCGAGACGGCAACCAAGCGTTGATCGACCCGATGGACGTTCCGCGGAAGCGGCAAATGTTCGAAGCGTTGGTCGAAATGGGCTTCAAAGAAATCGAAGTTGGCTTCCCGTCGGCCTCAGGCCCTGATTTTGATTTCTGCAGAATCCTCATCGAAGAAGATCTCGTCCCAGATGACGTATGGATTCAGGTGCTGACACAGAGTCGCCCCGAGCTCATTGATCGGACTTACGAAGCGATCGAGGGCGCTAATAACGCAATAGTGCACCTTTACAACCCGACATCGACTCTTCAGCGCCGAGTTGTGTACGGGCTCGATTTCGACGGAATCGTTGACATTGCGCTTACTGGGACTCGCCAATGTCGCGAACTGCGCGAAGCAGTGAAAGATTCAAACATTCGATTCGAGTACTCACCGGAATCATTTACCGGAACAGAATTTGACTTCGCTATTGACATCTGCGAACAGGTGACAAACGAGTGGGGGGCTACCACCGATGACCCCATCATCTTGAACCTGCCGGCAACAGTTGAAATGTCCACCCCGAACCTTTACGGGGACCTGATCGAGTTTTTCCATCGCAACGTCGCGAATCGAGATGCCATTGTTCTCTCCCTACATCCCCACAACGATCGCGGCTGTGGCGTAGCTGCCGCAGAATTCGGTGTCATGGCGGGCGCTGACCGTGTCGAAGGAACACTATTTGGCAACGGTGAACGAACCGGCAACGTTGACATCGTCACCCTGGCAATGAATCTTTTCAGTCAAGGCGTTGATCCCGAACTGGACATCAGCCACATTGATCATTTGCGGCGAATAGCCGAGTACTGCAATCAACTGCCCGTTCACCCTCGCCATCCATATGGCGGAGACCTGGTCTACACCGCTTTTTCTGGTAGTCACCAAGATGCCATCAAGAAAGGTTTCGAGGCACTCTCCGAGAACTACGCGATGTGGGAGGTGCCGTATCTGCCGATCGATCCCGCTCACGTGGGGCGCACATACCAAGACGTGATTCGCGTTAATAGCCAATCAGGTAAAGGCGGTGTGGCGTATGTGATGAAAAACAACTTTGGACTTGATTTGCCTCGGCGTTTGCAAATCGAATTCAGTCAAGTGATCCAATCAATCACTGACGATGGCGGCGAAATTGTTCCTGAAACCATCAAAAAGACATTCGATGAGACATATCTTCACACCACTCAACCATTCACCTACGAGGGCCACAAGAGCTCATTCGATTCCGAATCATCAGAGATGTCCAATGTGACAGCGACGCTGACTCTTTCAGGTGAAAAAAAAGTTATTACAGGGGAAGGCAACGGGCCGTTATCTGCATTCAAAAACGCTCTTACAAGCGGTTGTGGGGTAGATATCACCCTCGTCGACTATCAAGAACATGCGATAGGCACCGGAGCGGACGCTGCTGCTGCCGCGTACGTCGAAATTGAAGCTTCGGACCGCACCGCCCATTGGGGAGTCGGTCTGCACCCAAACATCGTGACCGCTAGCTTCCATGCGTTGCTTTCGGCCATTAACCGGTCCGAGGGCAGTTAACTGGGTCGGCGACTCGTCAATCTTCGGCCAGAATTCTCACGTGGCGTTAACTAGTTTTGCGAACGGTTCGTTGTTCGGGGCCAGGTTTGGCGCTGACCCACCGCGGGTCATTGCCTTGCATGGCTGGGGCCGCAACCACCGAGATTTTGATCGTTGTCTAGACGGACTCAACGCAGTGAGTATCGACCTCCCAGGTTTTGGTGCATCTCCTGTTCCTCCTCAGGCCGGAGGTGCAGCGATGTACGCGGACCTCATCTCACCAATTTTGGATACATGTAAAACGCCTGTGGTTGTAGTTGGGCACAGCTTCGGCGGTCGGGTTGCAGTCCATCTGACAGCGCGCCGTCCCGCCGCCATCGGGGGGCTAGTACTTACCGGTGTTCCACTGCTGCACCGCGCTCACCGAACGGTGAATACTCCGCTGCGTTACCGGCTTGGTCGCATGTTGCATTCTTGGGGACTGGTTGGTGACAACTATCTCGAGCGTCTTCGAGGTAAGTACGGCAGCGCTGATTATCGAGCCGCTTCAGGAGTCATGCGCGACATATTGGTAACGGTGGTGAATGAATCGTACGAAAAACAGTTGCGGTCAATCTCCGCTCCCGTTGACCTGGTTTGGGGCGACGGCGACAACGCTGCACCTCCCGAAATCGCGGCGCGAGCCGAGGCGCTTCTGGCAGATGCGAGGCTCACGATCTTGGGTGGCGTCGATCATTTCGTTCCAAGCGCAGCTCCTGCTGCACTCCGCGAAGCAATCGACCGTCGTTTGGATGCTCTGGGATGAACTCCTCCGACTGGTATGCGCTTGTTTGTGTCGTTGGATCCATTATTTCGGGGGCGCGGTGGCTTCGCGTCGCACAGCGCGAGCATTACCTGCCATTTTCAACGACTCGTTTCGCTGTTCGCTGGTGGGCGTTGGGGGTAGCTAACCCCGCCCTTGCCGTCGTTGCGCTTGCAGCAGCAGCGTTATGTTCTTGGTTCCCACCTGTTTGTATGATCACTGCGCTGGCTGTGTGTATTGGGCCGCTCGGCCTCGGTTTACGGGGACGAACCAGCCCCTTGGCCTGGACAAGGCGCCTGCGCGTAGTCGCTGTCACTGTGCTTTTCTTTACTGCAATCATTGCGCTGCTGTTTCGCTGGTTCGGTTTGGGGCCAATGGGCTGCGCCACGGTCGCTTTGATGGCACCCGTTGTGATCGACGGTGTTCTAGCCATGTTGAAACCTGTCGAGGGCAAGCTTGCGCGTCGCTACGTAGTGCAGGCAACCGACGCCTTAAACCGCGTGGATCCCATACGGGTCGCCGTGACGGGTTCTTACGGTAAGACCACTATCAAGGGCTACATCAAGCACTTGGTCTCAGGCACCTTCAGCGTCGTAGCGAGCCCTGCGAGCTTCAACAACAGCCCGGGTCTTTCTAGGTCAGTTAACGAACATCTTGCTCAGGGCACCGAGGTGTTCATCGCCGAAATGGGCACTTACGGTCGCGGGGAAATCGCCGATTTAGTGAGTTGGATTAGGCCGTCAATCTCAGTACTGGCGTCAATAGGGCCAGTCCATCTTGAACGCTTCGGTGATCTCGACACGATCGTTGAAGCGAAAAGCGAAATCTTCTCAACCAGCCGAACTGCAATTGTGAATATTGATGCTTATGGACTGGCCGACGAAGCAGACCGACTCCAGGTTTCGGGTATAGAGGTTTTGCGATGTTCGTCAAATGATCGAACTGCTGACATTGTCGTCCTCAAAGACAATCAGGGGCTGGAGGTCATCGTGTCGGGCCGCCAAATTCTCGCTGGATTAGTAGTTGACGCGGCCCCAACAAACGTCGCATGCGCGGTGGCCGTCGCCGCGACTCTGGGAATACCGGATGCAATGATTGCTCAACGTCTCGCCAATCTCCCCACTATTGAACATCGCCGGCAAGTCCTGGTAAGTCAATCTGGTGTGACGGTGATCGACGATACCTACAACAGCAATCCGGCCGGTGTCGCTGCGGCGTTGGAGACCTTGAGCGAACTTGACGCACACCGAAAGGCAGTAGTCACACCTGGCATGGTCGAACTTGGGCATCGTCAAGTAGCAGAAAACCGGCGCTTCGGAGTTGATGCGAGTTTGGTTGCTGATGACTTAGTGATCGTGGGACGGACTAACAAATCCGCCCTCATTAAGGGTTCCCGAGATGGCAACGCTCGGGTTCATTTCGTTTCGCGTCGTGAGGACGCAGTGAAATGGGTTCGGGAACATCTCACAGCCGGAGACGCCGTTCTCTATGAGAATGATTTACCTGATCACTACGCGTGACCCTGAGGAAGGTGCTGGGCGGAGGTGAGGTGACATCCCGCCGAGGGGCATCTACGGTTTCATGACAGATCATGAATCGTCCAGCAGTCTGCTTCGGTGGGCCATCCCCAGAACACGACATTTCGATCCTCACCGGATTGCAAGCGGTGCGCGCCTTATCTGAAGCTGGCAACGACGTACTGGCTCTGTATTGGTCAAAAACCGGCAACTGGTTCGAGGTTCCTTCAACTGTGGAACCGAACGAATTTGCAGATGGACTCCCTCGATCAGCGGACCCTGTCGTTCTTCAGCTCGGAGAAACCGGCGGGTTTTACCGAGTGGCTAAGCGGGGAAAGCAAAGTCAACTCGAAATGAGCGCAGTAGTCGTCTGCTGCCACGGTGGACCTGGAGAAGACGGAAGCCTGCAGGCAATGTTTGATCTCGCCGGCGTTCGTTACACCGGCCCAAGCCAATCTGGTGCCGCTCTAGGCATGGACAAATTGGCTTTTTCTGGGGTGATGGAGTCAGCTGGATTGTCTAGTTTGCCGCTTCATCTTGTCACCGACGACCTGATACTTAACGAGGTTGGACCATTTATCGTTAAGCCACGTTTTGGTGGTTCTTCTATCGGCATCGAGATTGTAGAAAATTTAGAAACGGCAAACGCTCTGGTCCGCACCCAACCGTTACTACGCGAAGGCGCGGTCATACAACGATATTTGAGTGATGCGGTCGATCTGAATATCTCTGTTCGGACTTACCCTGAGGTCAGCCTGAGTGCCATCGAGCGTCCTCTACGTCCCGCAGATGCGGGCATATACAGCTACGCCGACAAATACCTCAGAGGCTCCGAAGGAATGGCAAGTGCACCGCGTGAATTACCTGCGGAGTTACCGGCCCACGTAGAAGGACAGTTGCGAACGCTTGCTTCCCAGGTAATCGAGTTAGCGATGGTGCGATCGGTAGCTCGCATCGATTTCTTATGGAATCCTGACGGACTGTGGGTGAACGAGATCAATACCATCCCGGGTTCGTTGAGTTGGTATTTTTGGAATCAAGAGGGAATACCTTTTGCGCGACTCCTAACGGAAATGCTGCAAGAAGCTAACGAGAACACGGTCCAAGGCTTTCGTACTGATGGAGCTGACGGCTCCGCCTTACGCGATGTCGGGGCAATAGCTCACAAGTTGGCTTAATGAAACGTCGCCTCGCGCTCTTGATGGTGCTGCTGTTCGGGGTTTCGTGTTCGTATCGCTCGATGTCGGACGACGGAATGGGGCGGGTCACCAGAGATCTGAGTCCGTCAGAAGAACGTTGTGTGCAAGATCGTCTTTTGAAGGGATGGGGACTCGACCTGGCCGATTTGACTGTGGAACTCGATCCTGAAGAAGAAATTGCAGTCGATATGGCCATCGAGTTGTGTCAGCTAGACCCTGATGGGTCCATTCAAGAGCCTTT
The DNA here is from genome assembly GCA_014239555.1 of Acidimicrobiales bacterium. Taxonomy (GTDB): domain Bacteria; phylum Actinomycetota; class Acidimicrobiia; order Acidimicrobiales; family Poriferisodalaceae; genus UBA2110. The sequence continues at coordinate 8,892 of JAAZYR010000020.1, read as the reverse complement.
GGTATCCGATGACCAGCCTCAAGTGTCGGATCACCTTTTGGCTTCGCCACAGATTTTTTCACCCACTGACCTTGCACCGGGCGAGGATGCGGTGCTTGATGCCCTTTGGTTGGAATGTGGTGCCGGCGATCCCATTTCGTGTGATGATTTGTTTTACTCAGCTCCTCGAGACAGCACCTACGAGCAGTTCGCATTCAGTTGCGGTGGACGAGCAAACATCGACTGTTCTTTGCTACTTGGAATAGAACAACCTGAGGGTGCCCTCACCTCGCTCACTCCCCCACCGGGACAAGACGAAGATCTTGACCGGTGGTGGGTCAGATGCGCCGAGGGCAGCGCTCGCGCCTGTGGCGAGTTGCGTCTAGTAGCACCGAGTCAGTCACTTTACGCCCAGTTTGGAATCAGTTGCGGAGCTCGAGGCACGACCTATTGCACTCTGATTCTTGACGACGACGGCGAACCACCGACGCTTAGATCCTTGGCACCAGATCAAACTCCCCCTGGTCAAGACGAGTTACTCGACCAACTGTGGGAGCTGTGCGGTGGTCGCGACGCTCGAGCCTGTAAGGACCTATCCAAGTTCGCCCCCGCCGACAGTCTCTACATGCAGTTTGGTGTTTCGTGTGGAGGCAGAGCGGTAGCTCCGTGCCCGCGCTTGTTCGCAGACCTAGCGGCTTAAGCGTCTCTAATCAGCGATGAGCGCGGCACGAAGGAATTCGATGGTTTCTCGGCGGGCTTTGACGAGCGAACGGAGATCTGGTTCAAGACCTAAGGCGCGCATCACTTCAGGTTCGGTAGCTACGCCTATGACCGCCGAATAGACCGCTAGCAACAGCATGCGTGGCTCCAGACGTCGGAAACGACCGGCGGCCATTTCCGCTTCAACAAAGCGCACTGCCTCGCCCAACATGACGCTCATCGCCGATGCCAATTCCCCAGAAGCCGCGCCACCCTGTCGAGAAACCAACCTGACGAGCCCGAGCACTTCGGGCCGGCGCGCCGCTAACGAAAAAGTCGCCCTCACTAGGTCTTCGATTCGTTGAAAACCTCGCGATTGTGACTTTGAGGCTCCTCCCAAGGCCGAACCGAGTTCTTTGACCGCTAGGTCAATCGTCGCGTTCAGTAGGTGTTCTTTAGATGAGAAGTGATAGAGAATCGCCTGCTTCGTGATTCCAAGGTCGCTGGCCAGCTCATCAAGCGACGTTGAGTCATACCCCCGCAATCCAAAAGCGGCCAACGATGTGTCCAAGATGCGGTCGCGGGTTTGTGCGGGCACAAGACCATTCTAGAGCGAAACGAGACATAGACTTACCATTTGGTAAGTTATCTGCTAGAACTGTACCTGTGATCAGCAAGTCTCTCTCGGGCAAGCGGATAGCGGTGACGGGGAGCACGGGGTTCCTTGGCACGGCTTTAGTAGAGCGCCTCTTGCGATCCGTGCCTGACTGCGAACTGGTTTTACTCGTTCGGCCCGGCCGCCGAAACAGCGCTGAGCGGCGGGTTCAAAGGGAAATTTTCCGCAACGACGCCTTCGACAGGCTCCGCTCACAGTGGGGCGACGATTTCGACGAAATTTGCCAACAACGCGTCTCAGTAATCGAAGGTGACGTCACGAGCGAAGGCCTCGGCCTTGATGATGCGGGGCAGCAACTCTTCACGTCATGTGATGTGATCATCCACTCTGCCGCGACAGTCAGCTTTGACAGCCCCCTTGACAGCTCAATCGAAATTAACCTGCTGGGGCCCAATCGGATCCTGAACCTTCTCAAACAAGAATCCGTTACGCCACACATGATTTCAGTATCAACTTGCTACGTCGCCGGAAATCGACGGGGTGCAGCGAACGAAGAATTTCTGGCCGGCACACCATTTCAAGTTGACGTTGATTGGCGAGCCGAGGTTGACGCCGCTCGACGAACGCGAGCGGATCTCGACGCACGAAGTCGAATCCCTGAACGACTCACCGCTTTCCGTGCGGGCGCAAGGGAAGAGTTGGGTGCTGCTGGTATACCTATGCTCGCAGCGAAAACAGAGCAGCTCAGGGAGGCATGGGTCAACGACGAAATGGTTGAAGCCGGGAGAAGCCGCGCTATTTCGCTTGGCTGGCCCGACGTCTACACCTACTCGAAAGCCTTGGGTGAAACGGCACTCGTTGAACTTCACGGTGACATACCGATAAGCGTTGTTCGCCCTTCCATCATCGAGTCCGCGTGGACCGAACCATCTCCTGGATGGATCCGCGGCTTTCGGATGGCCGAACCACTGATCGTGTCTTTTGCAAAAGGAGAACTCAGTACTTTCCCTGGTTACCCCGAAGGAATTATTGATGTAATCCCCGTCGATATGGTCGCGGCCGCCATAATCGCCGTAGCCGCAAAAGGCCCTGAAGATAACCCTGAGGTTTTCCAAATTGCATCTGGCTCAACCAATCCACTTCAATACAAAAAGTTCCTCGACACGACTATGGAGTGGTTCCGAGAGCATCCCGTCTACGACGCGAATGGGCATCCCACCGCAAGCACTGAATGGAAGTACGCGGGTTCCAGCGGTCTTGAGGAACAACTCCAACGCGTAGTAAAAGCCTTCGACATCGCAGCCAAGGTCATCAACAGACTTCCGATCAGAGGCGAAAACAGTTTTACAAGCAAGTTCGCTGAACGGCGGCGCAACCTCGATCAGATCAAAGGCTACGTTGAGATCTACGGCGCGTACGGCAAGTGCGAAGCGCTATATGGGATCGAGCGCACTCTGGCGCTTTGGAACTCATTATCAATTGAAGACCAACGCGACTTTGGCTTTGACCCAAGCGCCATTGATTGGCATCACTACATCACCGAGGTACACCTACCCACAGTGGTCGTACAAGCACGAGTCAAGACCACCCCCGAAAAACGCACTGGGCCGACCCGCTCCGAACGACTCCGCAATGCGGTTCTCGATACCGATCGGCACTTCGCTGCGTTTGATCTAGAAAATACCTTGATCGCGAGCAACGTCGTCGAAAGTTACGCGTGGCTCGCCACTCGACATCTGGGAACAAGGAAACGCATCGAGTTCACTCTCCGAACCCTGAGCGAGACTCCTGGACTATGGCGGCGAGATAAACGCGATCGAACCGACTTCCTTCGCTATTTCTACCAGCGCTATAAGGGTGCCCCGGTCGACCAGTTAGAAGCCGACGCCGCCGAAATGCTCAGCGAACTTATCTTGATCAAGTCTTTCCCAGCTGGGCTACGAAGAGTTCGGGCCCACCGAGCAGCAGGTCATCAGACGGTCTTAATCACCGGCGCCTTAGACGTCGCCGTGGAGCCCCTTCGTCCCCTTTTCGATCACATAATCGCCGCAACCATCGACCAAAATGCGGGCAAACTGACCGGTGAAATGCTCGATGTGCCCCCCACAGGGGAAGTACGCGCGCAGCTCATGGTGGACTGGGCCCACCAGAACGGCCTTGACCCTGCCCAAGGAGTGGCCTATGCGGACTCCGCCTCTGATCTTCCGATGCTCGAGGCTGTTGGTTATCCCGTCGCAGTGAATCCCGAGACTCGACTCGTCACAATTGCGGATAAACGCGGCTGGCTAACTGAAAACTGGCCCAAAACCGCTGGCGCACCCAAACCGGTGTTGCCAATGGGCTCACGCCCAAGCCCCAAACGCACACCCCAAGGAGTTCACTGATGACGGCCCGACGCGGTCTCGTACTTGACGTGGACAGGACCACTCCTCCGATCGTCTTCCATCACGGTGAGGGCTTCCGATTCGAGAAGCTACCCACTGGGAGTCGAGTCGTTTATCCCAACGAACCAATCGAACCGATCGAAGACGTCGACAGCGCTATTCGACATGCCCTCGCTAATCCATTGGGCGATTCGCCTCCACTAGAAGCCCTCCTTACACCTGGCATGAAATTGACCATTGCTTTCGATGACATTTCTTTGCCGCTCCCTCAGATGCAAGCCCCTGACATTCGCGGTCGCATTATCGAACAGGTACTTGATGTCGCTGCGGCTTGTGGCGTTGACGATGTTCATCTCATTGCAGCACTTGCACTCCACCGCAGAATGACTGAAGCCGAGTTGCGACACGCTGTCGGGGACCGGGTATACGACGCCTTTGCCCCCACTGGACAGCTTTACAATTTTGATGCTGAAGACCCAGAAGGCTTAACCCATATGGGCGAAACCGATCACGGCGAAGAAGTCGTCATCTCAAAGCGCGCTGTCGAATCCGATTTGATTGTCTACGTCAACATCAATCTCGTTTCGATGGACGGCGGCCACAAGAGCGTCGCTACCGGATTGTCGGGTTACGCAGCGCTGCGTCATCATCACAACGTCCACACCATGCGTCGTTCGAAGTCCTTCATGGATCAAGAGAAAAGTGAACTTCACACAAAAAACTGGCGCCAAGGGCGATTAATCCGAGACGCAGGCATCAAAATTTTTCAAATCGAAACAACCTTAAATAACGACACCTTTCCTTCCCCTTGGGATTTTCTTCAAAAACGTGAATGGGAAATGACGAGCAAAGACCGAGTCATGCTTCTCGGCACAAAGAAAGTTTTGGACAAGATTCCTCGGCGCTCAGCGCGTTCTATCTTCCAAGGTATTCGCTCACCGTTCGGCCTGACTTCGATTCAAGCCGGTGAGGTCGAAGCAGTGCATGAGGTAACCACTGCCAACGTTTACAAACAACACCTGGTCCGCGTGGAGGGCCAGACCGACATTCTTTCCATGGGCCTGCCTTACCTTGGGCCTTACAACGTGAATTCGATAATGAACCCGATTCTTGTTGCTTGTCTAGGTTTGGGTTACTTCTTCAACTTATACAAGGGTAAGCCCTTAGTGCGCGAAGGCGGAGTGGTCATTATGAGCCACCCCACACCTTGGGAGTTTCATCCTGTTCATCATCCGAGCTACATCGATTTCTTTGAAGAGGTGCTCGCCGACAGTACCGATCCCGAGAAAATCGAACAAAAATACGAAAAACGTTACGCCGAAGACGAGTGGTACCGTCACCTATACCGCACGTCGTACGCCTACCACGGCGTACATCCCTTCTACATGTGGTACTGGTGCTCTCATGCTCTTGAACACGTCGGGCAGGTGATCGTTGTGGGAGGCGATCAACGCGCTGTTAAACGCATGGGCTTTCGCTCGGCCACCACTATGCGCGACGCTCTTGAGATGGCAACCGATGTAGTCGGCCGCGATCCGACCCTGACACACATCCACAATCCGCCGGTCCTCATGGCCGACGTCGTGTAACGCGAGTCAACCATGGCAGATCCAAACCGCCGACCCGCTATCAGTCATCTGACTGACCGACGCACAAAAGCCTCGCTATCGCGCGTCGTACGTAAGGTCGAATTTCCCCTTAAATCGGCGGAAACACCCGATGGTCAGACACCACTACCAGCCAACACCGGCGCGAACTACGAAACTGACTGGGCCCGCAGATACCCGTCCAGGGTCACTCGGCGAATAGCGCTCTCAACAGTCGGAAAGGCGGTAATTCAGTACTACGCAAGTCCGACGATCAGAGGGTTAGACCGTCTGCATGATCTCGACGGTCCTGCAATTTTCGCCTCCAATCATCAGAGTCATGCCGACACATTGGTCATGTTGACCTCGATACCGGCACCATGGCGCCACAAAGCCTTTGTCGGAGCTGCCGCTGACTATTTCTTCGGCAACCGAACCACTGCAGCTATCTCGGCGTTGTTCATTGGTGCCATTCCTATCGAACGCACGTCAATCAATCGAAACACCATCGAAAAAGCGGTCGCCCTGCTTCGAGGCGGATGGAGCATGGTTATTTACCCTGAAGGAGGCCGTTCACCTGACGGATGGGGCCAAGAGTTTCGTCCGGGAGCCGCTTTCTTGGCCAAACAAGCCGGTGTGCCTGTGGTGCCCGTCCACATACGAGGAACCTTCGATATCTTACGCAAAGGGCGCAATTGGCCGAAGAGATCCAAGGCCATCGTAAATTTCGGGCGGCCCCTCGAATTTGCAGAGGAAGATAACAACCGAAGGTTCACAAGAAAGTTGCAGGCCGCCGTTGAGTCGTTAGCCGATGAGACCGCTACTGGTAATTGGTTCGCGGCTCGCCAAAGAGCCCACGCCGAAGATAGTCCTGGTCTCCAAGGCCCCGACACCTCAACGTGGCGCCGGCGATGGTCTTTAACTGAAAATGAGGACGACCAAGGCGGAAGTCATCGTCGCTGGCCCTACGTTTAGAGTCGAGCCACCCGTGGTGAAATGCCAGCAAGGGCGTATTGTCAATGCTGCGCCCACACGGCACGATGACAGAGGGAGCCCCCATGGCGGTTGCGCAGAGCACACCCATAGAACTGATCGAAGGCGTCTACGCCAATCTTGATGCCAGCATTGCTATGGGTCGAGAGAAACTAGGTCGACCACTCACGCTCGCCGAAAAGGTACTGATCAATCATTTGGCGTCAGCCGATCAAAATCTAGAGCGGGGCGTTAGCTACGCGGACCTGCGACCGGACCGGGTAGCCATGCAAGATGCCACGGCTCAAATGGCGTGGCTTCAATTCATGACTGCCGGACTTTCTGAGGTCGCGGTACCCACTACCACCCATTGCGATCATCTGATCCAAGCTAGAGATGACGGCAAAACTGACCTCCTCACGGCAACTGAGAGTAATGAGGAGGTCTATAACTTTCTCGAAAGCGTGTGCGCCAAATACGGTGCAGGTTTCTGGATGCCGGGAAGCGGCATCATCCACCAAGTCGTTCTCGAACAGTACGCGTTTCCTGGTGGAATGATGATTGGCACGGACAGCCACACACCCAACGCAGGCGGGTTGGGCATGATTGCTGTGGGCGTAGGCGGAGCCGACGCAGTTGACGTGATGACAGGATTCGCCTGGAACGTTAGATGGCCTAAGGCAATTGGAGTCAAGCTCACCGGCGAACTCTCGGGGTGGACCGCACCCAAAGACATCATCTTGAAGGTCGCCGAGATCCTCACGGTGAGTGGCGGAACCGGAGCCGTCGTCGAATACTTCGGTCCAGGGGCCGAGTCATTGAGTTGTACCGGAAAGGCCACCATATGCAATATGGGCGCAGAGATTGGCGCCACGACCTCACTCTTCGGGTACGACGAAGCCATGGGTCGTTACCTCAAGTCCACTGGCCGCGAACAGGTCGCTGATGCAGCGAACCGAGTAGCTGAACACCTTCGGGCTGATCAAGAAGTATTTGATGACCCCGCAGCGTTTTATGACCAACTCATCGAGATCGATCTATCTACCCTTAGCCCCCATATCAACGGCCCACACACTCCGGATTTAGCCCGTGAAGTTGGAGCCCTAGGCGAGGAAGCGAAAAATAACGGGTGGCCCACCAGCATTAGTGCCGCGCTCATCGGCTCGTGCACCAACTCTAGTTACGAAGACATCACTCGAGCCGCGAGTATCGCTCGTGAAGCCGCCGCCAACGGGCTCACGGTGAAGACAAAACTCTTGATCACCCCAGGGTCAGAACAAGTTCGCTCAACAATTGAGCGCGATGGGCTTCTGGCGGATTTCGAAGCTTTAGGAGCCACCGTCCTAGCGAACGCCTGCGGGCCCTGTATCGGGCAGTGGGACAGAAGCGCCGAAACCGGCCACACCCCGGGAGAACCAAACGTCATCGTGACGTCTTATAACCGTAACTTCCCCAAAAGAAATGACGGTGATCCAGCAACTCTCGCTTTCGTCACTTCACCTGAAACGGTCATGGCACTTGCTCTCGCGGGAACCCTTGACTTCGATCCCTTAGCGGACACCCTCGCCAACGACCAAGGGGAGCGAGTCGCATTATCGATCCCCGTAGGTATCGAGTTACCACCACAAGGTTTTGACCCCGGCCAGAACACTTTTGTCGCGCCTCCAGCAGACGGTTCCACCATCGACGTTAAAGTGTCCCCCACCTCGGACCGCCTCCAAGTACTTGAACCGTTTACAGCGTGGGACGGCTCCGATTATGAAGGCCTCCCGATTTTGGTAAAGGCACAGGGAAAATTCACAACCGATCACATTTCTATGGCTGGCCCATGGCTCAAATATCGAGGCCATCTAGAAAACATTTCTGGAAATCTTTACCTCGGCGCTGTTAATGCATACGACGGCTATGAGGTGGGTCACGGTAAAAACCAACTCACCGGCGAAACCGGAACATTCCCCGAAATTGCTCGCTCGTATCACGAGGCGAACCAAGGGTGGGTCGTCATAGGCGATGAAAACATGGGCGAAGGCTCAAGTCGCGAACATGCAGCAATGGAGCCAAGGTTCCGGGGTGGCCTGGTCGCGATTGCACGATCATTTGCTCGTATCCACGAAACCAACCTAAAGAAACAGGGCATGCTCCCACTCACCTTCGCCGACCCTGAGGATTATGAGCGCATAGGACAAGACGACCGCATCGCCATTCGGTCTCTGAGTGAACTTGCACCCGAAAGGCAAGTCGTTGCTGAAGTCACCAAGCCTGATGGCAGCACTTGGTCATTCAAAACCGATCACACCTATAGCGAAGAACAAATCGAATGGTTCCGAGCTGGTTCTGCCCTGAATATCATCAGGGCCTCAATCTGAGCTGTTGTTGCCGCGTTCAAGGTTTTGGGTAGCACGGAACCAGAAATTAACGAACATTCTCGTGATAGCTGCAGCCAAAAGTAGAAACCGGCCCGGGGGGCGGGCCGGTTTCGAAAGCCGCCAGCAGATTGGGGCTCTGCCTCGGCTGATCGCAAGGGTGGGGGGCACCCTTTTAGGCGATCGATAAGTGTCGAGCGACTTTGGGGGAAGTCGTTTATTCCCGACAAGAAATAACTTAGTTACCCGGTGGTCATTCATCAAGCCGAAGTTGTAGATACTTTTAATCTATT
>JAAZYR010000001.1 GCA_014239555.1 Acidimicrobiales bacterium | reverse complement strand
GAAGCGGTCGTGCTTGCGGTGTGAAGCGAATTACAGGCGAGGAGGTCAATGCATTCAAGAAGCCGGGTCTTGCCGCTCTGTTTTTCTGGTGACAGCAACGCGAGGCGGGGTGTCGATTCGAAGGCCTCGACACACCACGTGTGTACTACCCAACCACAGACAGCGTTATGCGCTTCGTCGGAGGGGAACGCTACGTAGGTACCGAAGAACTTGTGAAGGTCGTCTAATACTTCTGCCAGAAGCGGAACATCCGGAACAAGTGGAACATTTTCGTTATCGGTCACGGCCGCATTCCACGAAGTTTTCGATGTCGGTTCGCCGGTATCGCAGGGCTCGTCCGAGTCGCAGTGCCGGGGGGCCTTGTCGCTGGTATCGCCAGTAATACAGAGTGCTTTTGGGGATTTGGAGCAGCTCGGCGACTTCGTCAACAGTCATCAATTGCTCTGTCACTAGTTGTTGTGTTGGGGGTTGTGGGGTCACAAGAACCTTCCTTTTCTTAGTTGGGTTCTATTGTTGCGACCTTTTCAAGCTAGGTAGAGATGATTCGACTAAACTTTATCTAGTGAGTGTTGACGGTGATTCTTTTGAGGGCATCACGGAGATCCCTGGTGTTGGTTGTGCGCACCGTATTGAGTTCAACCAGGCCGCCATTGACGCCGAGGGCGTCCACCGATTGGACAAGCTCATGATTCACACCACACTTCCCACCGAAAAGGTGGCTGGCCGGGTTGAGAAGTCGTTGTCGGCGGTTGTGGAAGTCGACTTTGTGGGTGGTCACTATCAGGTGAGCGCGGTGCATGCCCGTAACCGCCAGGACAGCTTGGGTGGGTTGACCCGTGCTGACTTGGCCCGTGTCCCCCTTGAGGATGTGTTGCGCAATGTCGAGCAAGCAGTTGAAGACTTCCAGTTCGCAGCCCGGGAAAAAGGTGTTGAGCTGTTGCCTCGCAAAATGGTGAAGCTTCGTCACCCTGGGCGTCGAGGCTATACCGACCGGTTTTATGCTCGCCGATTCGGGTTGTATTTAGAGTTCGTGACTGATCGGGTGACCGCCCCGACTGCTGCCTTGGCCGAAGCTGAAGGTGTTCCGTTATCGACAGCGAAGAAGTGGATTGCTGAGGCCCGCAGACGTGGTCTCGCCACGCCCGCTGGTCAGGGAAAGCGCGGTGGGGAACTCACCCAGTTCGGAAAGGATGTATTGCAGTGAGTCATGTAGAAGACAGGTGGAGTGCAGATCCTGGGCGCCGTGGTCGGGGGAAACGGTGGCGGGTGCGGTGGCGTGATGAAGCTCGCCGTCCTCGGTCTACGTCGTTTGAGTTGAAACGTGACGCTGAACGTTTTTGTCGAGAGCTGGATCGTTTGATGGATGCAGGGTTGTGGGTGGATCCCCAACTCGGCGAACAGTCTTTTGGCGAGTATGGGTTGCGCTGGTTGGAGGGGCGCCGTGATTTAGCTCCCGCAACGGTGGCCCTGTACGAGAATTTGTTGACTAAACATGTGCTGGCACACGTTGGTGGTGTGGCGTTGGGTGCGATCACTCTTGAGACGGGCCAGCGGTTGATCGCTGGGTTGCAAGATGGTGGTGTCGGCCTGAACACGGTCCGCAAAGCGGGAACGTTGTTTCGCCAAATCCATCAAGCCTCAGTCGATGAGGGGTTGGTCGCAAAGTTTCGTCTCACCGGGTTGCGGTTACCGAAAGAACCACGCCCTGAGGCCAGGTTTCTGACTCAAAGCGAATTCGAGTCCCTCCTCCCCCACATCGACTCAGCGCTGTTGGGTGCGGTGTTGTTGGGTGCGTTCGCGGGGTTACGAGTCGGTGAGGTGTTCGGGTTACAAGTGGGTGATGTTGACCTTGCCGCCGCGAAGGTGTCGGTGCGTCGCCAAATCCAGGAACAACGGGGTGCAGTGACGTATCGGGCTCCGAAAACGGCGTCGAGTGTGCGCACGGTCGCAATTCCAGGTGTGTTGGTGGAGGTGTTGGCTCCATTGGTAGAGAAACGTGAGCCCGGTGAGGCGTTGTTTGTGACCGAGAGTGGTGCGGTGGTGCGTCCATCTAATTTCCGTCACCGCATCTGGAACCCTGCGGTTATCGCCGCCGGGTTGGGGTCGGTGCCGTTTCATGCGCTGCGGCACAGCAGTGTGTCGTGGGCGGTGGAGCATGGGGCTCATATGCGGTTGATTCAACAACGCTTGGGGCATGCGAAGGTGACAACAACGATGGGTGTGTACGCCCATTTGGTGGATCACCTGGATCAGGAGCTGGCGGAAACGTTGACTGATGGAATCAGAATTCCTGTCGCGCCCCCAGCGCGCCCCCAACGATGTGAACAGCATCGGGGGTTAGTCTCGTCGCCTGAGCGTTGGCTCAGTACCTTCAAGGGTTTCGGAGTGGTGGGCGATACAGGAATCGAACCTGTGACCTCTTGCGTGTCATGCAAGCGCGCTAACCAACTGCGCCAATCGCCCTGAGGCCTCGTAACCTACCAGCCCAATTTGACTGATAGGTATCCGAGATTTTGAGGCGGGGACCGGAATCGAACCGGCGTACACGGCTTTGCAGGCCGCTGCCTAACCACTCGGCCACCCCGCCGTATCAGAAGATTGATGGTAGCGAAGCTGGATGCTCGATCCGCAGTTTCGCGAACACCATTTGACGAAACCCTCAATAGAATTCAAGCTGCTGGACAGGACTCTCTGAGGGGGATTCGTGTCAGAGCCAACTGAAGACCAAGAGGCGCCAGCAACCCCGTTGGAACAACTACGGACGATGGCAGCCGTGGAAACCATGTTGACAGAGAATTTGCGTCACATCGAGGTGTACACGATGGACGGACTTTTAAGTTTGTTTTGGCATGGCCCAAGTGAAGCCCAAGATGTGGTTTTGGCTTGCGGGGGCGCGATGGGTGGGGTCCTCGGCCCGGCCGATGCCTTGTATCAGGACCTGGGAGTGAGTTTGGGCGAGTCGGGTGTGGGAATGATCCGGATTGGTTATCGAGCACCAAACGACACAGCAAAATGCGTCCATGACCTCATAGCTGCCGCCGATTTAGCTACCCGTAGCGGTGCGCAGCGTTTCATCACGATGGGGCATTCTTTTGGTGGGGCGCCCGCTTTGCAGGCTGCAGTGATTCTTGAGTCGCATTGCGCTGGCGTGATTACTTTGGCCACACAATCAGCTGGTTGTGAACCCGCTGAGGATCTTGCCGCTCGTGTTCCCATCATCTTGTTCCACGGCGACAAGGACGAAATTTTGCCTCTCCAAGCCAGCGAACTCGTACGGATGGTGGTGGGGGGAGGCGAATTAGTTCCACTGCCTGGAGTAGGTCATCTTCTGGCTGAAGCTGGAGACGAGCTACGGGATCGTCTTGGTAATTGGATTCCCGAAAAGTTTAAAGAACACGCTGAAAGATGATCGACGATTTACCCGATGACCCCACGCAACTGACCGCTGAGACGCTTACTTTCCTTTTCCGCGATGGTGGTCTGGCACCACCTAACCCTGGTGTAGAGGTCGCCGAGGTGACCGCTGAGCCTCTGGCTCAAGGGAGCGCGTTCCTTGGAAGCCTCGCGAGGTTAAACATCACATGGGCCGACCGCGACACAGCTCTGCCGAATCGGTTTGTTGCCAAGGTTCCGACTCAAGATCCTGGTGGCCGGACCGTAGGGAAAATGCTGAACGTTTGGGTTCGCGAAGCCGAGTTTTATGCGCGACTAGCTCCCCTGGTTGCTACCCCGGTGCCAACGTGTCGAGCCAATTTCATAAGCGGTGACAAGGCCTTGTTGCTATTAGATGACTTGTATCCGGCATCTGCAGGTGACCAGTTAATTGGGGCCTCAGCAGATCAAGCGCACGCAGCAGTGGAAGCGTTAGCTCAACTACATGCCCCATTTTGGGGGCGGCCACGCACTCCGGCCGTGGCTTGGGTTCCCGGTTTGGACACGCCGGGAACATCCGAGGCCCTTGGTTCAGCAATGGCTGCATCACTGCCCCGTTTCGATGAACGCTTCGGTGATCTCTTACCCGAGCTCGGATTGAAGTGGCTACGGGCCTTTGTGCCTCTTTTGGGCCAGTGGAGAGCTGATTTATTGTCAAAGCCACTAACCATTGCCCATGCTGATTATCGCCTGGAGAACATGCTTTTCGGTCCGCAGGACGAAATCACAGTTATTGACTGGCAGACCGCAATGTTCACTGGAGGGGCGACTGATCTTTCGTTTTTTTTAGCCACCAACCTAGAAATCGAACTTCGACGTTCGTTGGAGCCAGAACTTGTTTCCAAATACATCGACACACTGATCGGCCACGGTGTTGATGCTGCTGCAACCGCACACGTCCGTGAAGACTACGAATACGCACATCTGTGGTGGATGGGAATGTTGGCTAACAACCTCTCAAACATAGAGACGCCCGACGAGCGCAGCAGAAGCCTTTTCGAGGCAATGTTGACACGGCTGTATACCGCTGCTCTTGACGTCGACAGCGGACGCTTTTGTCAGTGATTTTGTGAACTCAGGGCTCTATTCAGTCGGTTGACGCTTCCCGAATCCTTTGAAGGTGTCCCCGATGGAGGTAGCGACCGAAGCGATGTTGCTACGCCCCTTAAGCAGCCGAGGAGCTTTGTCCTGAAGGTCACCCACAGTCCAACGTCCATCGGTGGCCAAAATGTCGTCGTTCGCCAATGACCAGCCTCCGTATAGGCCGACTTCGTTGCCGCCAATATGGAAAACGCCGCCGGTAAACGGGCACCCTTCCGTCCCTAGGTAGCCCACTAATGGGCTGATGTTAGCCGGGTCATACAAATCAAAATCTGCCGGATCTTCAGGAGCGGCGACGACTTCTTCTAAGCCCGGCGTTTGGAGCGTCATACGGGTTCGCGCAATGGGAGCGAGGCAATTTACTCGCACGCCATAGCGGGATAGTTCCCCCGCCGCAACGAGAGTCATCGCCGCTATGCCTGCTTTTGCGCCCGAATAGTTGAACTGGCCGAGGTTACCGAGCATCGCTCCCGAGGCGGTGTTGACTACGGCTGCATCGACTTGAACCCCTGCTTTGGTTTGCTCTCTCCAATACGCGGCAGCCCAACGAGTTGGGCAGAAGTGCCCTTTCATGTGCACATCGATGACTGCGTCCCATTCGCCCTCGGTCATGTTGACCACGACACGGTCTCGGAGAATGCCGGCATTGTTTACGAGAACATGGAGATCCCCGAAGGCTTCAATTGCGGCATTGACCATCCGTTGAGAGCCTTCCCAGTCGGTTACTGAGTCGTTGTTGGCTACAGCTTCGCCGCCCATGTCGCGTATCTCCTGAGCGGTTTCCTCAGCCGGTCCGGTGTCTTCACCTGAACCATCCACGCCGCCGCCAAGATCGTTTACGACGATCTTCGCCCCTTCAGACGCCATTAACAATGCATGTTCACGTCCGATACCACGCCCGGCACCGGTGATCAGCGCTACGCGTCCGTCAAGTAAACCCATCGAGATCTCCCTATCGATCGAATGATTCAACTCTTACACAGGCCTGAGGCAGATCGCACGCCCAAAGGCGTCAATTCTTTGTCTCTTGGGTTGTCCACCGAGAGGGTTTCGAACCGAGCCATAACCGCTCGGGCACTGGGTGAAGGTCGTGAGCGAGCCCCAAACGTCCCAAGGTTCTAATAACGAAATGCGTAAAGTCGAGTTGGGTTGGTTTGAAACCGTGCCGCGAAGTGCCAGGGAAGCTGTGGTGGTTGTTGTGCCAGCCTTCACCTAATCCCATGACACCGATCAACCAGTTGTTGCGACTGTCGTCACTGGTGTTGTGGTGTCTTTTTCCCCAGCGATGACAAATCGAGTTCACGGCGAAAGTCACGTGCCACAGAAGCACCGTGTTGAGAAAGAACGCCCATATGAGTAGTTGTGGACCATTTGTTCCGGTCCATGGTGCGAGTCGTCCGATAGCGATTCCAGCGAAAAATAGGCCGAAAGCCGTAGACAAGATCGGTACCCATGAGTTCTGATCTAGCCAACGCAGCTCTCGATAGCGGGCTAAATCTTCAACTTCGTCAAGGTGTGTTTTGTCCGCGTTGGCCCGTGTCAACCATCCATGATGAGCAATCCCGAAGCCCTCTACACGCGGAGAGTGAATGTCTCCTTTTGCATCGGAAACTCTGTGGTGACGACGATGATGGGCGACCCACCACAAGGGTCCTCCCTGCGCAGCGCTGGCACCGAGCCAGGCACCAACGAATTGGGTAACTCGTCCAGTTTTGAACGCGTGGTGACTGAACTTGCGGTGGTAGAAGCCGGTGATCCCTACGCCACGCGCTAGGTACACAAATATCGAAACTACGAAAGCAAACCAGCTGAACCCCACGGTGAGCACAAAGAGGCAGGCAAGATGAACAGCGATGT
Source organism: Acidimicrobiales bacterium (assembly GCA_014239555.1). Classification (GTDB taxonomy): domain Bacteria; phylum Actinomycetota; class Acidimicrobiia; order Acidimicrobiales; family Poriferisodalaceae; genus UBA2110. The sequence goes on along the minus strand of JAAZYR010000001.1, from coordinate 321,819 downwards.
AGGGGAATGTGAATTTGAGGAAACGCGTCACCGTGAGTCCGCTGTTATCCACTGAAGCAGTGGCGGCCAATGGGTCTCCTCAGGGCCTGTCTCGGGGGTAATCCCAAGAGCACTGACGACCCTACAGCCTGAATCGCGTCATTCCCGATTCTCTACACACCATTACGACAATTGCCTCCGAACCCGCCGGGTTGGGGCAATTACTGTGGAGCGGATGACCGGATTCGAACCGGCGACCTCAACCTTGGCAAGGTTGCGCTCTAGCCAACTGAGCTACATCCGCGGGAATGCGTCACTGTACCAAGCCAGACGTCAAACTTAACAGTCCGAAATGGTTAGCTATCCGAATCCGATTTTGGTCGGAGGTCAACGGTCAAGGTGAGGACTCCATCCTCAATCGTGGCTGAAGCGTCCGCAACCATTGCGAAGTCCATGAAGTCTTGTTGCGCTTGTTCGATGAACAGGCGGCGCTCTTCACCACCTACGGCGGGAAGGTTGCGTTTCTTCACCGCATTGGCTCGCTCTCCGAAGCGATCAATCATTTCCTGGGGGTTGAATCCATCGGCCATGACCTGAACCTAGTCCGGGTTCTGAACCTCGCGTTTCGTTGTTTGCTGATGCTTGCTCAATGGTTTCAGCTGGTTTCGGCAAATCGGGAGGGATATAGGGCTGGCGGGCCGGTGGCAGGGTCTTTCGCCATATCTTGATAAATACTCCTAGAAGACAAAGGGAAATCAAGAAGAGCCCAGCTACGAGCAACCACCACTTTTGGGCTCCTGTCCCAACTGCACTTTGCGATTGCTGCGACAACAGTTGGACATCTAGCACCACAGCAGCGTAGCTACCGCTATTCAACGCTGGTGTTCAGGGCACCACCAAGTTGTTCGACCTCCTAATGAGCAGCGATGTAAGTCGCTGCCATCTTTTGGGCAGATGCCCGTTTGGTGTCGTTGGCTTTGGATATCACCCACGTGGGACCCCCCTCGCTGTGTGAGTACCTTGATTGTTTCCTTAATGGAAGTAGCCAGTAGGTCTAGTTCGCCCTCTTTGAGAGAGCGACATGGTCTGCGAGGGTCAAGACCTGCTCTCCAGAGGATTTCGTCGCACAATAAATTACCCAGTCCAGAGATGTGCTCTTGGTTGAGTAAACGGGCCTTGAGGGTCGCCTTGCTGTTTTTCAGCGACATGCCAAGTTCTCGACGTGAGATGTTGGCGGCGTCGGGACCCAATTTTGTTTCGTCGGGTTGCAGTTCGATGCTGCCGAAGCCTCTGGGGTCGACCATTGCCAACTCGTTGCCTTTGGCGAAGTGCATGACGAACCGGATGTGGTTTCGGTGGACTTTGGGGGTTGTGTACAGCAACCGTTCTATAGGGGTTTTCCCGTCAACAATGAGGCGTCCCGTCATACCGAATCGCAAGCCAAGAGAGCGGTCGCCTATGTCGAGTACGAGTAGCTTCCCTTTGCGTCGTACCCGATTCAGTTGTTGGTTGTGGGTGGCAGATTGGAGAGCGTCGAACCCATATGTGCCTTGTAGGTATTTGAGATTGGGCAGAGTTACTGAGGAAATGGTGCGGCCCACAGCGCGCGCGGCCGATTTTCGGTACAACTCGACTTCAATCAATTCCGGCACACACTGACGGTAGTGGCCAACGCTCCTATGATCCCATCGTGGAACAACGAAGAATTGGCGAACTTGAGGTATCTGAAGTCGGCCTCGGTTGCAACAACTTCGGCACTCGAATTGATCAAGAGCGCACCGATGAGATTTTTGCTGCTTGTTTAGATGCCGGTATCAATTTTTTCGATACCGCCGATGTGTATGGGTCAGGAGCTTCCGAGGAGATGCTTGGGCGTGCCATGAAAGGGCATCGAGATCAAATCATCATCGCAACGAAATTCGGGTTACGCGATATGGATCCTGGGTTGACTGGCGGAAGCGCCGAATGGGTCCGACGTTCGGTTGATCTGAGTTTGCGTCGACTTGAGACCGACTGGATCGACTTATTTCAGTTACACACTCCAGATGATGAGGTACCAGAAAGGGAGACTCTTGAAGCCCTCCACGAATTGGTTGTGGCGGGCAAAGTGCGCGAAATCGGTTGCTCTAACTACGACGCTGATCGACTCGATTCAGCCGCCGACGTTGCGAAGCGTGACTCACTGACGCCTTATAGGACTGTTCAGAATCGCTATTCCCTTCTTCACCGAGAACCTGAAGCTGAAGTATTCGATGTGTGTAACGAACACAGCATCGCGTTTTTGCCGTTCTTTCCACTTGAGTCAGGGCTTCTGACGGGCAAAGTGGGCATTAAGGGCCCACGCCCAGGCACTCGCCTTGCCGAATGGCCTCAGGACCGTCTCGATTTGTTTATCGATGACCGTAAATTATTGACAGTCAGCAAACTCGTTGAATGGTTAAGACACAGGGACCGAACTTTGCTGGAACTGGCATTTTCTTGGCTTCTGGTGAGGCCAGAAATTCCTAGTGTTATTGCAGGCGCGACGAGCGCTGATCAGGTATTCGCGAATTCTCTTGCGTCGAGTTGGCAGTTGAATGCTGTTGAGCTTGCCGAGGTCGACGACATCTTGTCGAACTCGTAAGTGAAGGAGTTCGGAATTCACGCCGACGGGCAGGTTTAAGCGATCGAGCCTTTGGCTATCTTCTCGATGAAGTCACCCATAGGTTCGCCAGTTTGTTCGGGTTCGGTAAGAAAACCATCGTGGCCGTTGTCGCTGTCGATATCGATATGTTCGACAGGGACCCGACCTCGGAGGGCGTCAACGATGCGTATCTGTTGGTATCTGGGATAAAGGAAATCCGTACGAACGCTCATGATGATACTTGGGCAAGTGATTCTCTTTAGAGCCTGCTCTACTCCCCCACGTCCGCGTCCGACGTCGTGGAGGTCCATCATTTTGTTGAGAACGAGATACGTGTTGGCGTCAAATCGTGACTGAATCTTTTGGGCCTGATAGTCGAGGTAACTCTCGATATCGAAACGGTGTTCGAGTCGAAATGGTTCTATGGGGTCGTTGCTGTGGCGGTCGAATCGTCGATCAAACTCTTCGCCGCTTCGATAGTGAATCATCGCGATTCGTCGCGCATTTGCCAAGCCGCGATGCGGGCCCTCTCCGAGTGGCGCGTCGTAATAGTGGCCGCCTTGGTATGCCGGATCGTCAAGAATTGACTGACGACCTACCTGACTCCACGCGATTTGTTGAGCCGACGCAGCAGCTGTAGAAGCGATGATCACTAAAGAGCCGCATCGGTTTGGGTAGCTCACCGCCCATTCAAGTGCCTGCATGCCCCCCATTGATCCGCCAACGACAGCCATCCACCTTTGGATTCCGAGATGTTGAGCTAACGCTCTTTGGGATCGGACGACGTCGCGCACAGTAACAATTGGGAAGTCACCGCCCCATCGTTGTCCACTAGTTGGGTTAATGGACGCCGGGCCGCTTGTCCCTTGGCATCCACCAAGAACATTTGCGCAAACGACGAAGTAGCGGTCAGTGTCGAGTGGTCGACCGGGGCCAATGAAATCGTTCCACCAGCCCGGTGTGGGTTGACCTGGGGCCGCATCTCCGTGGGCGTGGGCGTCACCGGTGAGCGCGTGGCACACCAAGACTGCGTTACCGGCTGCAGCATCAAGGGTGCCCCATGTTTCGTAAGCAATTTGTGGCGATACGATTTCGCCCCCGCCTTCGAGTACATACGCGCGATGGGGGGATAACGCGAAGAATTGTCGATCCCCCGAGGGCATGTGTTCGAACCATGCTCCAGACGCGGGAGGAGGCTCTGTGGAAGAAGTTCGTTGGGTGTCAGGCACTTCGGACACGGTCGCTCCTGGGCTGATCTAAAAGGCTACCTGAGCAGTCCCCTAGGAGGTCAAGGCCGTTTTTTTTGTATGCGTTGAATCCACCATTGTAAAAGCTCGTCTGAAGGCGTGTTGTAGGCCTGATTCATCGCTTCACCAAATTGAATGATCGTGTCTGGGTTTCTACCGCCGGATTGAATCTGGCGTGCTAGGTCTGCGCCTTCATCCCATCTTTTTGATGGTGCGGGTAACGGCAATTTTGCTAGCAGCGAAGCCCGTAATCGGACCGTTTCTTGGCTGAGTCCGGTGCCTGCGGTGGCCGTAACAGCCCACGCCGATGCTGCGGGGGAGGCTACTGCTGCTAACAAATGCCAGAGGCGCGTTCGGTCGGTGGGCGTGATGGTGATCAACGGCGTCGATGGGAGCACATCACCACGCTGATCGGCGTAGCACTCAATGACGCGGGTTTGGCTTGCTACGAGAACTTTGGGGTTTGACCGGCGCAAAAGCCAATTAGCGAGCGGTCTTGGAGGTTGATCTTCTATTTCAATGACCGGCCGCCGAAATCGTTGTTTCGCGAATCTGACCTCAAGTTCGCCATATAGGTACTGGAAGGGGTCGATGAGTCCCACGGTGGCGAGTCGGGGGCGGGGATCAATAACTTCTCCTTCTGTAACTCTTTCCGCCAACCAGTAGTAGGCGTCCCTGAAATCGGCGGATACATCCGCGGTATCGCTGAGAGTGTGCCGACCGGTGAGTTGCACTCGGGGTGTGCCATTTGCTGCTGCGAGGAGCGAAGCCCATTGTCCGGCTCCTGGTTGTGTAATCTGCAGTGTTTTTTCAGATCCGTGTCGAAACACTCGGCAATCGCTGGCCTGAGAACCGCCAAGTATTGGTGCTGATACGTCAACGGTGGCGGTATCAAAGATGGATCGGCCGCCTAGCCATAACGCCTTGAGAGGCAACGTCTCGTCGATCCATTCTCTTGCGGCTCGGCTCGAATCTGAGCCAAGAACAGAGGTCGGCAAAATGAGCGCAATGCGACTTTTTTTGTGACCTAGTTCTATTCCTAGGAGGACAAAGAGCATGCTTTCGTCGATGTAGCCGTTGTACCTAGGGCCGAAGTGTTCCTTAAGAACTGAGGATCGACGCTTGTCCCGAGCGGTGTCTGATTTGAATTGACCAAGAAAAGGGGGATTACCTATCACTGCGTCGCAGCTTCCGTACCATTCGCTTGGTGTCTGTATAAGTGCGTCTCCTTCAACTATGGAATTCATGGTGGGCCAATGGTCGCCACGCCACGCGGCCCATAGCTGAAGAGTTATTCGAGCAACGGCCACGCTGACGGGGTCAATGTCGATTCCTCTGAGGTTTTGTGTGATCGAAGGTACTGATTCTCCGTTGTGTAACTTTCGTTCGGCGGCAGCTAACAAGAACACGCCCGGACCGACTGACGGGTCACAGACTGTGTCTCCAGGCCCAATTTCGACTCGGTCGACGAGTTCAGCTGCGACGTCGTAAGGGGTGAAGACTGCGCCACTGGATCGCTGGTCGGTTAGTTCTTCTTCGCGGAGCCGGCCAAGGGCCGCCAACTGATTAAGTAACTCTTCTCCGGTGTGACCTCGCTGTATCCGCCGCTCAATCTCGCTCGCAGCTAACGCTACGGGTGCCGGAAGACCCGACGGGTCAAATTTCAACTTTGCTGGCGCGCCCACGCCGGAAGATCATCTAGTCGCACGTCATTAGAAAAGACCTCGTGGAGCGGGAGTTTGAGCCCTAATCGCCGTTGAAGCTGACGCACTTGGAGCTCTTCGTCCCACAAGAACATGGTGACTGCTGTTCCGGTGGCACCAGCGCGAGCTGTTCGTCCCGATCGATGCAAATAGGTTTTGTGGTCTTCTGGCGGGTTGTAATGGATCACAATTCCCACGTCGTCTACGTGGAGGCCGCGAGCTGCCACATCCGTAGCCACGAGCGCCTTGAGTTTTCCATTCGTAAAGTCATTGAGTGCTTTTTCTCGCTGACTTTGACGTAAATCGCCGTGAATGGCCGCCGCCTTCACGCCTTCAGACCGAAGTTCGCGTTCTAACTGATCGGCACCGCGTTTTGTTCTCGTGAAGAGCAGCGTTTTACTGGCCTGGCCAATAATGCGTGCCGCGACTTGCACACGGTTCATCTTATGAACCGCCATAAACACGTGCCCCATTTCGCTCACGGTCACTTCAGGTTCGGAGACTTCGTGGAACACCGGATCGGCGAGGTGTCGTTTGACAACAGTGTCAACTGCTCCATCTAGGGTCGCCGAGAAAAGCATTGTTTGGTGATCGACGTGAATATGTCGAAGTATCCATTCCACTTGAGGGAGAAACCCCATATCGGCCATCCGGTCGGCCTCGTCAACGATCACACGCTCAACCAAAGCCACGTCTATTGCGCCTCTGTCAATCAAATCGATTAGCCGCCCGGGGGTAGCAATGATGATGTCAATCCCCTTAGCAATAGTTTCGATTTGTTTGTCAATGTTTGTGCCGCCGTACACCGCTATTGGACGCAATTTCCTCACGTCGGCTAAGGGCCCCACGACCCCCGCTATTTGGTTGGCTAGTTCGCGTGTGGGAGTGAGCACCAAGGTTGTCGGTTTGCCTTGCTGATTGCGTTCAGTGTGCGCAATTGCGGGCAAGCTGAACGCGAGCGTCTTTCCTGATCCAGTTTTGGCTTTGCCACACACATCTCGTCGAGCCATCGCGTCACCAATTGCAAGAATCTGTATAGCGAAGGGTGATTCAATTCCTTGACTGGCAAGGGCATCTATGAGGTCTTGGGGCACGCCCAGTTGGGCGAAGGTCGTTGTCACTTGGGCGAACTTTCAAATGTTTGACGCTGAGGGGTCGGCGTCTTGGGTGGCCGCCTCGTGGCGACCGGGCGTCGCGTGGGGGACCGAAGTGAGAGTCCGCACCGCACTCAGTTGACAGGGTACTCGCGAGTTAGCCTTTGGCGGGTCTAGTGCTCTCGGTATCGCAAGACACGCCCTGCTCCGATTTGAGTGTGGTGTCCCTCTTCAAAGGCGAGTTGTCCGTTAACCCACACGTTGTTGATGCCGACCGATTCCCTTTTCGGGTCTTCGTAACTTGCGACGTCTAACACTAGCGAAGGGTCAAACAGCACTAAGTCCGCCCAGTTGCCAACCGCGACTCGGCCGCGATCCTGAAGCCCATGGACATCACACGATAAAGAAGTCATCCGCCGCACGGCACTTTCGAGATCAAGCACGCCTTGTTCTCGAACGTAGCGGCCTAAGACACGCGGGAACGTTCCAAACAACCGGGGGTGGGGTCGTCCGGTGAGGTCAGGAATTCCGTCAGACCCAACCATGACTCGGTCGTGACGCAGGTTCGTCACCACATCACCTTCGTCCATGACGTGTTGGATACAGATTGTTTGTTTGCCCTCTGGCGCAGTGAGGATGTGTTGAACGGTTTCAGATGCGCTCATATCAAGCTCACTCGCTATATCGATGATCATGCGACCTTCGTATCCCCGAAACGCCGGACAGGAAGCCAGTTGAATTACTTGAGCAAGTTCGGGGTCCGGGTTGTTTATGTCGAAGTATTGGACCATTGGACCGCTGCCCGCGGTATAGGGGTAGACGTCGAGAGTTACTCGCGCTCCCTGTGCCACTGCTGCATCTACTTTCGCCAATGATTCGGTGACTTTCCCCCAATTGCGTCGCCCTGCTGCTTTGTGGTGGCTGATCTGCACCGCGATGCCAGCTTCGGCGCCAATGTGAAGTGCTTCATCGACTGCTTCTAAAAGATGATCGTTTTCGTTACGCATATGCGTCGCGTAGATGCCTCCAAATGGAGCTACAGCTTTGGCAAGGTCGAGAACCTCTTCTGTGTCAGCCCAACGCCCCGGCCGATAAATCAATCCGGTTGAGAATCCGCACGCTCCTTGTTGCATAGCTAATTCAACGTGCTCTCGCATGCGCAAAAGCTGGCGATCGTTGGGGGCTCCTCGCTCGCCTTTCATTTCCAAGGTCCGGATGGTGTTGTGACCTACAAGCATCATCGCGTTGACTGCTGGGTTTGACCCCTCGACCGCGTCACGGTAACCGTCCAAGTCGTTCCAGCTCGCCTCAACGCCTGAGAGGTCTAGCGTGCTTTCTCCTGTTACTGCTGGAATAGCTGAGAAACCACAGTTCCCAACAACGACACTGGTGCAACCTTGGGAAACTTTGAAGGTCATGTCCGGGTGTTGCATCAACGCGCCGTCATCGTGAGTATGTACGTCCACGAAACCTGGTGCGAGAACCAGGTCGGTGGCATCCACTTCAAGGTCAACGACTGAACTAGATATTTCGCCAATCTCGGCGATATGCCCATCTTCAATTGATACGTCCCCGACAAATCGCGGGGCGCCCGTCCCATCAATGATTGTTGCGTTCCGGATGACGGTATCGGGCATCTCAGGAGCCTAGGTCACATCATCAACGGGCTCTCGGTGACTTCTGCTACTAGTTTCGTCCCGGTGGCTAACGAGGTGAGTTACGAAGTAATTGTGGTCGGTGCAGGTGCATCGGGGTCGCCATTGGCCTCTCGTCTAAGCGAAGATCCCAATCGCCAGGTGTTGCTGCTTGAGGCTGGCCCCGATTATTCAGCGATAGCTGATACGCCACTCGATCTTCGCAACGGTCATCACAACAGTGTCGTAGACCACGATTGGGAACTTGAGTACTCCCCTACCGAAAAACGCCCTGGACAACCTTTACCAAGGGGAAGAGTGACTGGTGGTTCGAGTGCAGTCAACACCTGCATTTTTTTACGTGGAGTTCCCGAGGATTATGCCGAGTGGGCTAGTCGCGGAAACCCTGAATGGGCGTGGAACAACGTCTTAAAAACCTTTTGTCGCCTTGAGCGTGATCTTGACTTTGGCAGTGAGCCACATCATGGCGATGCTGGCCCAATTAGCGTCCGTCGATACCCTCACGATGAACTCACCGAATTGCATCAAGCGTTTCTTGCTACCGCAGATGAACTCGATTTTCCTGAGTGTCTAGATCAGAACGATCCGTTGGCGTGGGGCGCGGGGCCTCTGCCAATGAACAAACTTGGGCAACTTCGTATTTCGACAGCTTCTGCCTATCTCGCTCCTGCTCGCTTGCTACCTAACCTAGAAATTCGCGGAGGTTGCCACACAAATCGGTTGCTGATCACGCGCGGGCGCGTCACCGGGGTCGAGGTAGTCCGTACAGATGGGTCTCTCGAACAGATCCGGGCGAATTTAATTGTGTTGTGTGCGGGGGCAATTCATACGCCCGGGATCCTTTTAAGATCTGGTATTGGCCCTGTTGAAGATCTGACTCGAATCGGTGTGGACGTCATTGCCGATGTCTCAGGGGTGGGACGAAACTTGTCGGATCATCCGGGAATAATCGTTTTGTGTCGTCCAACTCACCTCGAATTGGTTGCAGGAAATCAACCTATTATTCAGACGATTCTGAGATATACCGCTCCAGCGAGTGATCAGCGAATGGACTTGCAGATAGAACAGTTGACGTTTGCCGGACGAGAGAACCTTCCTTATTTCGGTGTTGCCGCGGTCCTGGAGCAGGTAGACGGTGTCGGCGAACTGATTTTTCCAAACGCCGACCCCTTTGCGGCTCCTCAGATTCGTTCTCGGTTTTGTGAGAATGAGGGGGACGCCACGCGCCTAGCGGATGGCTTTTTTGATGCGCTTCGTTTTGTAGACGCGGGACCTTTGGGAGCGTTAACTGAAGAAGTTCTCTTTCCTGATATGCAGCGGATATCGCACAGAGATGACGTTGTCTCGTTGCTTCGTCGTTTCGCCGGCTCGGGTTACCACCCGTGCGGAACTGCTCGGATGGGTCCGCTCGACGATCCAACGTCGGTGGTGGATCAATACGGTCGATGTCACGCAGTGGACGGGCTAGTGATCGCCGACGCGTCGATTTTCCCCACGGTGCCAAGGGCGAATACCAACCCAACTTCGATCATGGTCGGAGAAACGATCGGTGAATGGTTGAGAACCGAACCCAGTCGTTACGGCTTGTGAGTAGTCGTCCTTCGATTCAACAAGTGGCCTTAGTAGCTACTGATTTTGATGGCACTCTTTTGGGTGCCGATAGAGAAATCTCGCAACGCACTAAAGAAGTTCTCCGCCGGCTCAAGGAGTTTGATATCGAATTCGTTGTCGTGACAGGACGACCGCCTCGGTTCTGTAAGTCCATACCTGACCAAACGGGGATCCCGACGACGTTGGTGTGCGCGAATGGCGCGGTGGCTTACGACCCTGTGGGAGATATCACAACACAGTTTGCGACCCTGGATCTGTCCGATGCGCGCGCCTTGCTAACAGAAATTCGCGATGTCCATCCGGATGCCGGATTTTGCGCTGAAATGGCCGACGAATTTGTGGCCGAACGGAGATGGTTACGACAGGCGGGTCGAGCAACTGAGACCGATATTTCTGACTTGATTCCGTTGCTTGACCAGCGCGTACATAAGCTCCTGGTGAACCTGCCTGACCTGTCCGCAGATGAAACAATGACGCTCCTCAATCCCCTAGTTGGTGGGCGAGCAAACGTGATGCACGCTGGGCTTCCTTTTGTTGAATTAATGCCTCCAGGTGTTGACAAGGCTTTCGGCCTGAAGAGGTTGTGCGACCAACGGCGAATCACTCCACAGCAGGTGGTGGCTTTTGGCGATATGCCAAACGACAATGCGATGCTTGAGTTTGCTGGTTGGGGGGTAGCGGTCGCTAACGCACATCCCAACACTCAAGGCGTCGCCAATGAAGTGACTCGTTCCAATCTTGCAGATGGTGTCGCCAAGGTTCTTGCAGAAATGATGGGCGGTTAATCCACACCAATGGTCAGCAAGTCCAATAACGCGGAGTGCACAAGTTCTATCTCTTGACGTTCGACGAACTCGTTTCGGGTATGGGCTATTGATGCGTCTCCGGCTCCGAAGTTCGAGGCAGGGATGCCATGCTCAGCGAAGCGAGCAACGTCGGTCCAACCCAGCTTCGCTCTGACTTCGAGCTCGTTGCGGGTAATCAGGGTCCGTAAAAGTGGGTGGCCGAGCGCTGGCCTCGCCCCTTGGGCATGGTCATCGATAATTAGTTCGTCATAAGGTTCGAGTTGTTCTGCTAGGTGGCTTTGTGCTTCCTCAGGACTGCGGTCTGGCGCGTATCTAAGGTTCACGGTAAGAGTCGCTTCATCGGGCACGACGTTGCCTGCAACGCCGCCTTCGACATATACGGCTTGTATTGCTTCGCGGTATTCACAGCCATCGACCACTGGACGTCGTCCTTCATAGCCGTTCAGGGATTCCAGCACACGCCCCAACCGATGAATGGCGTTGCGGCCTTTCCATGGTCGAGCTGTGTGAGCGCGCTCGCCTTTGTAGACGGCCTTCACGCGCAGGGTTCCCTGACATCCGGCCTCGATCGTTGCCGACGTTGGCTCACCCAACAGTGCGACATCGCCAGCGACTAGTTCAGGTCGAAGATCGAATAACTGTTTCAGGCCATTGTGCTCGGCTGCCACTTCCTCACAGGAATAAAAAATGTAGGTCACGTCAACAGCCGATTCGTTTACCGCCAGAGCCGTTGCCAGCTGAGCAGCAAGGCCGCCCTTCATATCGCAAGCGCCTAGGCCGTAGAGGCGGTCTCCCTCGATTCGGGCGCCTTGATTGTTATTCGCCGGGACGGTGTCAAGGTGGCCGGCAATAACAATCCGGTGTTCTCGACCTTGTTCAGAACGTGCGACGACGTTGTCTCCGAGACGGTGCACAGCCAAATGGGAAGCCGTGTGGAGTCGTGATTCGAAAAGGTCAGCCAACGCTGTTTCTTGATGACTCTCTGATGGCACGTCAACTAGTTCGGCCGCCAAGTCGAGAAGATCGATCACCGACCCAAGGGTACGGTCTGATCGTGAAGAGCCATCAGCTCGTTCCAAGTCGTTGCTCTAAGAGTTCGATACTTTCATCAGGTTGGACTGCGGCGACGCGCACGTGCTCTGCACCACTCGACCCGTAGAACTCTCCCGGTGAAGCCAGCAGACCGATTTGCTCAACGAGTTGACGGGTAAAAGCCCAAGCATCCCCATCGGGAGCGGGCACCCACAGATAAAAGCCCCCTCTCGGGAGATTCGTTTCGACTCCCATCGTTGTCATCACCTTCGATAAACGACGGAGACGGGCTAGATAGGTTTCTCGTTGCTTGTCCACATGTTCTTGGTCGGAGAGCGCAGCGATGGCTGCGGCTTGCGCCGGTCCGGGCACCATAAAACCTGCGTGCTTACGGACTTCGCGCAGGTAGCCAACCAGGTCGGGATCACCTGCGTAAAAACCCACACGAACTCCAGCAAGATTCGACCGTTTCGATAGCGAGTGCACCGCCACCACGCCTTGGGTGCCTGAAGCCAGAATCGTGCGTGGAGGCCCATCCCATGTGAATTCGCAATAACACTCGTCGCTAAATACCGGCACTTGGTGCGATCGTCCCCATGCCGCTGCCGCTTCTAGATCGTCCAAGCCGCCGGCTGGGTTTCCTGGGGTATTGACCCACAAAAGAAGCGCGCGAGCTCGATCTTCAGGGGAGATGGCGTCGAGTCGTATAGACCAATTTGCGTCTACAGGTACTGGAACAGCCCGACAGCCGGCCAATACCGCTCCCATTTCATAGCTCGGGTAACTAATCGCTGGATATAAAACAGTGTCGCGGTCGGGGCGTCGCAATTTCATCCAGTGAGGCAGCCCTACGACGAATTCTTTAGTACCTACCGCAGCCGCAATCTCCTGGGCTGAGTCCAGTTGACAACCGAGTCGGTTCGACATCCACATGGCAACCGTTTCCCTAAATTCGGGGGTTCCGATAGATGGTGGATAGCCGCGTTCTGTATCTGAGCTGCCTAGAGCTGCGATAACGCCGCGAGGTGGCGCGTCAAAGGGTGTTCCAATTGAACAGTCGACAATCCCGCCTTGGTGGTGGGCGCCCAAAGGTTTGAGTTCATCGAGTCGGTCATAGGGGTAAGGCGGTGGGCTGAAGCCTTTCTTCTCTGTCATCCAACTCTCCCTGAAACATCACGGACAATGAAGTCCGAGAGGAGGCTTTGAGAGACTTCATCTAAACGCGCCTGCATGCGGGTGCCATGCTCTTCGTGTTGCTCTAACAAGACTTCACCTTCTCGATGTGCTGCGGCCAATATGTCACCTCTACTCCAGGGAATTAACAGTTCCACTATTTGGGTGAGGCTCCGCAGTCGGTCACCTATTGACGCGAGAAGGTGGTCCAATCCCGCACCAGTTCGAGCCGAAACCCCCAGGGAGCCCTCGTAGCGGCGTAGAAGGTGATCTATGCCGCCGTCATCAACTTGGTCAACTTTATTAAAAACCGTAAATTCGGGCACGTCTCCGGCCCCAATCTCGCGCAACACTGACCGCACCGCTTCCATTTGGGCCTCAGGGTCAGACCCTGAGCCGTCCACGATGTGAAGAAGCAGGTCGGCTTCCGCCACTTCTTCAAGAGTGGATTTGAATGCTTCAACTAGACCGGTCGGCAATTTCTGGATAAATCCAACGGTGTCGGTGATCAACACCGTTTCCCCCCCGGGAAGCGGTAGTCGTCGAGTCGTAGCATCCAGAGTTGCGAAAAGGCGATCTTCTACCAGCACTTCGGCACCAGTCAATTGGTTCAACAAAGTGGATTTGCCAGCATTGGTGTATCCAACGATCGCGACGGTATGAAAGCGGGAACGTCGACGAGATTTCCGCTGATTTTTTCTGGTTCGTCTGAGGCCAGTGAGATCTTTTTCTAATTTGGCCAATCGACGCTGAATACGCCGACGGTCTACTTCAAGTTTCGTTTCACCGGGCCCTCGAGTGCCGATCCCCCCGCCTTGTTGACTGAGTTGATCACCTCTCCCCCGCAATCGCGGCAAACGATATTTCAGTTGAGCCAACTCAACTTGTGCTTTGCCCTCCAACGTTGTCGCATTCTGAGCGAAAATGTCCAGAATCACCGCCGTGCGGTCTAACGCTGTTCGTTTAAGAATTTTTTCCAGATTGAACTGCTGGGCCGGGCTGAGTTCGTCATCAAAAACTACTGTGTCCGCATCCGACGCCTCTGAGGCTGCCTGGATCTCACTTGCCTTGCCCTTTCCAACATATGTAGCCGGGTCTGGCGCTTCTCGCTTTTGGATCACTCGATCAACGGGGTCGGCGCCAGCGGTATCGACAAGCTGGGCGAGCTCGTCGAGGTTGGCCTCCACTTGATCGGTTGAGGAGCCGGGGAATCGGACTGCTACCAACACGATTTGTTCCCGAAATGACCGGTCGATGAGACCCGTCGCTTCTCCGGCAAACTCCCCGAAACCACCTCGGTGTGAGGACTCACCGTTCTGATCATCGGGGAAATCATTCATGTGGAAAGTTCAATACTTGCAACATAATCCGTTCGCCCGATGAGCAGTGGGTGTTCGTTGGCAACCACTTGCACTTCTCCTCCAGGCATCCGAACGTTCACCTGCTGTTCGACTAATCCCCACTCATGCGCGAGAAACGCGGCCGCTGTCGCGCCCGTTCCACATGCTTGTGTAACTCCCGCTCCGCGCTCCCATACCAGCATGTCGAGGTTGTTGCCGTTGTTTGGGTCTGCAGCGACCCACTCAACATTGATTCCTTGCGGATATAGAGCTTCGTATCGCGCGCCGAGTTCGCCGATATCGACTGCCGCTAAGTCGTCAACAACAAGCACGAGGTGCGGGTTTCCAAGATCAGCAGTGCCCACCAAGGACCCAACAGTCTCTGCCAAAATCCGGTCATCTACCCCAGGTCCGGGACCCACTGGCCCCATGTTGACCGACGCCTCCGCGTTGTGGCCATCACTGTCGATTTCGACCTGTCGGCGCCCGCCGGTGGTATCGATTTCGAGGGAAGTCGCGCCTGTTCGATGGGCCATCGCGTGGGCTTGGGCAAGACATCGAATGCCGTTGCCACTCATTTCGGCGATCGATCCGTCAGAGTTATGCAACAGCATCGTTAAATCGGCACCTTTTTTACCCGGAAGTCCTAATACGAGGCCGTCTGCGCCAATACCAGTTCGACGGTCGCAGATTTCGCGGGCAAACGACGCCAAAGAACGAGGTGCCTGCTCCACTAACCCGACAAGAAAGTCGTTACCCAAACCGTGATGTTTAGTTAGCCGCATAGAGAACTCCCAGACCATTCTCACAGTTCCAGGCGCGATTACTGCGACGAAATTTCATTAATCAACGCTTCGATCTGGTGGTGTTGCACCCATTCCACTCGTGGGTCACGCCGAAACCAGCGTTGCTGACGTCGTGCGAACCGTTTGGTGCGCCTTACTGCAAGTTCGAGAGCATCTTCTAAAGAAGTCTCTCCCCTCACATGGGCAAGTAGTTCTTTGTACCCCAAGGCTTGACCTGCGCTGTGCGCCAAGGCGTGGTCGGCTAACTCTCGAACCTCTTCTAGAAAGCCAGCTTTCATTTGTTCCAAATAGCGTTCTTTGATTCGCTGATCAAGAAGATCGCGGCTGATGTCAACGCCAATAATTCGGTACGGCACCTCCGGGTAATGATCCAAACCGGGACCGAAAGAAGAAAAAGGTTGACCGGTTCCCAGAGTCACCTCCAATGCTCGAATAATGCGACGCCGGTTGCTGGCCTCCATACGGGCTGCCCCGTTGGGGTCGAGTTCTCGTAGCCGGTTATGGAGACGTTCCGTATCTTCTTCAGTCTCTAGCTCTGATGCGATGTCGTTGAAGCGTGGCGGGGGTGTCAACCGATCAACGACTGCTCTCACATACAAACCAGTCCCTCCGACGAGGAGCGGTATCGCGTTTCGCTCTTGAATCTCCAATCGGGCTGCGTCGTGGGCAGCTTGAAAGTCGACGAGGGAAAAAGGCACATCAGGTTCAACGAGGTCAATTAGATGGTGACGGACTTCCGCCTGGTCCGCTGGGCTGGGTTTGGCGGTCCCTATGTTCATTCGCCGGTATACCTGCATCGAATCGACAGACAGCAGTTCGACCCCAGCGGTCCGTCTAGCGATTTCCATTGCACACGCGGATTTCCCGGACGCAGTCGGCCCTACAAGCACGATGGGCCGTTCACACAATCCTTCGCGAGTAGTCAGGAAGCGACCACCGGTATTCGCGTCCGATGTTTGGGCGACGCAGTCACTTCAACTAACTCCCCCATGAGATTGAACGTCCGAGCAGCAGTTACGTTCACCTGGGCATAGGAACCAGCCCTGATTGGCCGATTCGCTGGGAAGTGGATCAGACGATTGTGGCGGGTTCGTCCCGTCAATATATTCGGGTCGCGCTTCGAGCGCCCCTCCACAATGACCTCTTCGGAATGCCCGATTCTGGACTCGTTTCCCAGCCGGCTTGAACGTTCAATAACTTTGCGTAACCGTTCCATTCGCGTCGACGCAACCGAAGAAGCTACGTATTTGTCGACTAGTTCTGCGGCTTGAGTCCCTGGGCGAGGGGAATAAACAAAGGTGTAAGCGTTATCAAACCTGGCCTCTGCCGCGACCTCTAACGTTTTCTCAAAGTCACTGTCGCTCTCGCCCGGAAACCCGACAATGATGTCGGTGCTAAGAGCTAGATCAACGATTTCGAGCCGAGCGGCATGAACCTTTGCCAGGTAACGGTCCGCTGTGTAACCACGGTGCATGGCTGATAGGACCTCATCGCTACCTGATTGAAGAGGAAGATGCAGGTGCTCACATATTTCAGCTACTTCTGCCATTGCGGTGATGGTTTCGGGGCGTAGGTCCTTTGGGTGCGGGCTGGTGTAACGGACTCGACGAATCCCTTCTACTTCTGAGACAGAACGAAGTAAATCGGAGAAAAGTGGGCGAGCTGTGTGGCTTCCGGCGACCCAAACTTTCCCTGCGAGATCTTCAGCGTCGGGCGGCAATTCGCCACCCCGAAGTTTCAGCGTGAGATCTCGACCGTAGCTATTCACGTTCTGCCCCAAAAGAGTGACCTCGGTGATACCGGAAGCTGCTAACTCTTCGACTTCTCGAACAAGTTCGTTGTAAGGGCGAGAGATTTCTCTGCCGCGGACCGCCGGCACGATACAAAAAGCGCACGAATTGTCGCATCCGATCTGAATAGTCATCCAGGCCGCGTAGCTAGCATCTCGTTTGACGGGAAGTGCTGACGGGAAAACTTCCGACTCTTCAATTATTTCGGTTATCGGACCACTGATGCGAGCCTCGGCCAACAACCCGGTCGCTCGCGCGACGTTGTGGGTACCGAAAACGACATCGACGTGAGGGGCTTTGTCTTGAATAATTTCGCGATCTTTTTGAGCAAGACATCCCCCAACTGCAATCTGGAGATCAGGGCGTTCCTCCTTTAACTTCTTGAGGTTTCCCAATTGCCCGTAAAGTTTGTTGTCCGCGTTTTCTCGAATACAGCATGTGTTCAGAACGATGACGTCGGCGTCGTCAAACGAATCGGTTTGCTCCAAACCATCCATTTCGAGCAAGCCCGCTATGCGTTCAGAATCATGCTCGTTCATCTGACACCCGTAGGTGCGGACCACATACTTTCCACTCACGCTCAACAGGGTATTGGGCACGAGAGGTAGTCATGGAGTTGAATCTCACTGTGAGCAATTCAATTGACGGTAAGCGGCCATGGGCAGAAGAAGTTCCCGAAGGGCGTTTGATTAATCGCGGCCACCCTGCCGGCGACCTTCTGGAAGCGTACGACTGGAAAGTATTGCGCCGAGGTAGTGGCGAACTCCTGCTGGAATGCCACCTTCCAGAGAGTTGTCTCAATCCCAAGAAACAATTGTTTGGTGGGTTTACTGGCGCGTACGTAGATCTCGTAGCGCTTTATACGTCAAGGACCGATTCAAACCCTCCAGCGGGGTTCCAATCAACAATCAATATGCGTGTTGATTACTTCGAACCGATTCGCGAAGGCATATTTAACGTCGAAGGCCGTGTATTGAACCGGAGGGGGAAAAACCGTCTCATCTCAGTTCAGATCCGGCAGAGTGAAACCACTGCGGTGTACAGCTTGGTGACCCTGCGCGATACGGGAGAATAGGAACATTCGGCTGCTCCGTCCCTCGCAACACGATTTGAGTAACGAATCGAATTTATCGTTGGGTGAAAACGAAGTGATCCGCCATGTTGTCTCGAATGTGGGACATGTGCCCTAAATATTGTTTCATTGTCCCGTTGTAGTTGCCGTCCTGTCGCCGGTTCTCTGCCCCTTCGAAGTTGTAATAACCCGGGGTACAGTCCTGGTTTCGACTGGTTTTCCCTCGGTGAGCAATGACTTCTTGCACCCACCACTCTTCTGCGTCGGTGTCGCAATCCAAGCTGTGGATACCGTTATTGCGCACAAAGTCGATGCACTCAGCAATATGTTCACCTTGGCTATTGAGAACATAGGTCAGGTTGAATGCAAAGAACGCTTGGTATCAACCCATGATGAAAAGGTTTGGGTAGCCCTGGGAGTGAATCCCGACCAGGGTTCGTATTCCATCGACGTATTTCTCGTTGAGTTCCTGACCACCTTCGCCCTCGATTCGGTTATAAATCCCGGTTTGTTGGACTTCGAATCCGGTGGCGTAAATGAGCACGTCAACGTCGTACTGCGTCCCGTCGAATACCGGGCCCGCTTCGCTGATTTCTGTGATCCCTTCGCCCTTAGTGTCGACGAGTGTGACTGTGGGGAGATTGAAGGTAGGTAGATATTCATTGTGGAAGCAGGGCCGCTTGCACATCAGCATGTACCACGGCTTTAACGACTCTGCGGTCTCAGGATCTTCGATTACTTCATCAATTCGTTTGTGAATCCGCATCATGGCGTCGATGTTGGCGTTTTCTTGGCGTCGAATCTTTTCTTCACGCGACAACGCCGCTCTACGTGCCTTTACTGCGTCCGAGATTTGTGGTCCTTCGATAGCTCGAGTGCGTCGTTCAGATTGCCAACCCGGCTCTAACGTCGCAGCCCACTCAGGATCGGTCTCCCAATCATCCCGCACGTCAATCGATGACGGAGTTCGTTGAAAAACAATCAACTCTTTTGCAGCTTTGCCTAACTGCGGTATCGCTTGAACAGCACTCGCGCCCGTTCCGATTATCCCAACACGTTTGTCTCGTAAACCCTCAAGTTCTGCGCCCGTGTATTCGTAATCCCATCGAGATGTGTGGAATGAATGGCCGGCGAACTTTTCGATCCCGTCGATCTTTGCAAGTTTTGGCTTTGAGAGTGTGCCGTTTGCACAAATCACGAATTGTGCACGGATGGTGTCACCGCGGTCAGTCCCCACATGCCACATTTCTGTGGCCTCATCCCAAACTGTTGACGTCACTGTGGTACCGAAAACGGCGAGCTCATACAGATCGAAACGTTCAGCTATCTGTTTGCAGTATTGAAAAATCTCTTCGCCGCCGGCGTAATGACGGGTCGGGACATACCCGGTCTCGTCGAGAAGTGGCAAATAGTCATAAGCCACAACATCGCACGCAACTCCCGGGTAGCGATTCCAGTACCAAGTCCCTCCAACATCGGCGCCGCGTTCGACGATCCTGATGCTCTCAACACCCTTCTCTCTGAGTCGGGCCGACGTCAGTAACGCTGAGAAGCCACCACCGATAAACAGAACCTCAACTGAATCGTCGATCGCTTCTCGCTCAGCGACTTTATCGCCATAAGGATCTACGGCGTACTTCGCTAAATCGCCCGTCAAGTCTGACGTGTAGCCATCGGTTCCTGGCGGTCGATAACCAAGCCGCAAGTCACGCTGGGCGGCATATTTGTCTTTGATGTCGTCGTAGTAGTCCTGTGGTGGACGTTCTTGCGACTCGCGTGTGTAGTCGAAGTTAAAGACGTTCTGCGGCTTTTCCTGCTTGTCGGTCATCACCCTCATCCCCGAATGAACGTTGGAACACGTCCAAACCTACAGCGCTTGCAGATTACGCCGCGGGTTTCAGTAAAGGGGATTTACCGGGTTAAGACAAAACACCGTGGTCATTGACCTAAAAAATATTCTTCAGAAGTTTTCGGAGATGAACTCCTGATGAACTAGTCCTCGGCGACTTCTACTACTTCATTTTCGTCGTTGACCACTGCGTCGTCGATTGATGAGTCACCCATACCGAGTTGCGACCTTATTCGCCCGTCAATCTCAACCATGATCTCAGGGTTCGCGGTCAAAAATTGTTTTGCGTTCTCTCTGCCTTGGCCTAGCTGTTCACCTTCGTAGGTGTACCAAGCACCAGACTTTTTGACGATACCTTGCTCTACGCCAACATCTACTAGTGACCCTTCGCGGCTGATTCCCTTGCCATACATAATGTCGAATTCGGCCTGTCGAAATGGGGGTGCGACTTTGTTTTTAACGACTTTGATACGAGTCCGACTACCCGTGACCTCGCCATCAGATTTGATGGCTTCTATTCGGCGGATGTCGATACGAATCGAAGAGTAAAACTTTAGGGCTCGACCGCCAGGCGTTGTTTCGGGACTGCCGAACATAACGCCGATCTTTTCTCGTAACTGGTTGATGAAGATAACGATGGTCTTTGTTTTGTTCAGATTGGCGGTGAGTTTTCGTAAGGCTTGTGACATCAATCGGGCTTGTAAACCGACATGGGTATCGCCCATTTCGCCTTCGATTTCAGCTCTTGGTGTAAGCGCTGCTACTGAATCGATAACGACAACATCAATAGCTCCCGAACGAATCAACATGTCCGTAATCTCAAGAGCTTGCTCGCCAGTGTCAGGCTGGGAGATAAGTAGTTCATCTACATCAACACCGATGTTTTTGGCATAATCCGGGTCCATCGCATGCTCGGCATCTACATAAGCGCAGATTCCCCCCGTGCGTTGGGCTTCCGCCACGACGTGCATCGCCAAGGTGGACTTCCCCGATGCTTCAGGACCATAAACCTCGACAACTCGCCCTCGCGGAAGACCCCCAATGCCGAGAGCGACGTCGATTGCCAGACTGCCTGATGACACGGCTTCAACTTTCATTTGGCCGCGCTCACCCATTTTCATGACAGCGCCTTCGCCAAATTGGCGCTCAATTTGCGCCAGTGCCATATCGAGTGCCTTTTCTCGTTCCACGCTGCTGTCCTCCTCGGACGTATTTTTGACTTCAGGTGAAGCCAGGTTCAGTGATCGGGCAAATGTCTTACCCAATTAGTGGAAACCGTACGAACGGGGTCGGACTCCGAAACTGAACGGACATTGCCACGGTACACCCGAACACTTGTTCGGGCAAGCATCGAACAAATGTTCTTTTTTGAACGTAGGCGGGGCACAAACCCTAAGAAACCGCGAGACTCTCAGAATGACTAATCACCTAGCTGATGAAGCTTTCGAACTCCTTCACATTGAGCGCATCGATGGGGTGGCCTTCGCCACAATCGATGCTCCACCTATCAACGTGATGACGCCATCATTATTTCGCGAGTTGGCTAAGTTCGGAGCTCAGGTGGCTGAAGACGACTCCGTTCGAGTTGTCGTTCTGCGCAGTAACGACCCGGACTTTTTTATTGCCCATTTCGACGTGTCCGCGATTCTTGATTTCCCAACCGATGGTCCTGCGCAACGGCCGTCAGAGATTGGGGGGTTCCATTTGATGTGTGAGAACTACAGGAAAATGCCAAAAGCAACGATTGTGGAAATTGGTGGTCGCGTGGGAGGCGGAGGCAGCGAGCTTTCTATGTCATGTGACATGCGGTTTGGGGCCATAGGAAAAACCGTCGTCAATCAAATGGAAGTTCCCCTTGGAATCCTTCCCGGTGGGACCGGAACTCAACGGTTACCTCGTCTAGTCGGCCGAGGTCGCGCCATGGAAATTATCTTGGGAGGCGTCGACATTGACGCGAAAACCGCCGAAGATTGGGGCTATCTGAATCGAGCCTTGCCACCTGAAGAGCTTCGGCCCTTCGTCACCGATCTTGCTTTCCGGATTGCCGCTTTCCCACCACAAGCGGTGGCTTTAGCCAAAGAGGCAGTGAACAACGCTGACACTCTGCCGTTAGAAGATGGCTTGTTAGAGGAGCAGTACTTGTTCCAAAAACTTTTACGCACTGACGAAGCCGAGCCAGCCATGCGAAATTTTTTGGAGATTGGCGGACAGACCCGCGACGGAGAGACCCGAATGGGACAGTTGGCAGGAGAGATTGGTGCTTCTTGAGTTACGCAATTAGTCCGGTGTCAGATTTGAAGTAGGCCATTTGAATCTGATCCGGGAAGGGTCATCTAAATTCTGGGGCTACCTGTTCGATGAAAAGATCCATCGACTCTTTTTTTCGCTTCAAGGGCCCAAACGTGAAGTCCGGAACGATGAGTTCATCAAGTCCGACTTCGCGGTATTGACCCACGATGTCGATCACCTCTGCCGGTGTGCCGACAATGGTTGCTCGCCCGAAGTCTTGATCTCGAAACCGAGAGAGTTTCTCTTCGTCTTCGGAAATAAACATGAGGGCGCAGGCAGACCGTTGAATACTGCTCGGGTCTCGTCCGACGTCCTCACAATGGGCGTCCAACACACCACACAATTCTTCGATGTCGCTCGGCATCCCCCAGTAATTCCATTCATCGGCATGCATAGCGGCGGTCCGTAACGTTCGCTTACGCCCGCCCCCTCCAATAAGGAGCGGCACCTTGGCTTGTATCGGTTTCGGGTCCAATGGGGCGTCGGTCAACGTGTAATGCGTTCCTTGATACTCAGTGCGAACATTGGCAAGAAGCGAGGTAATGACTTCGACAGCCTCGTCAAGCCGATCAAGTCGTCCTTTAAGTGTCGAGAAATCAAACCCATATTTCTCGTGTTCGTTCTCTTGCCACCCCGCTCCGATACCAAGAACGACACGTCCACCAGATATGTGATCGATGGTTGTCGCAATCTTCGCGGTTAAGGCCGGATTGCGATAGGTGTTACCTGCCACTAGGGGACCGATGCGAACTCGGGGAACCGAGGCAGCTATAGCGGCCAGCACGGACCATGCCTCGTGTATTGGTTGATCGACGTTCTCTTCGTTGGGCATGAAATGGTCGGCGTACCAGATGCCATCCCATCCAGTGGCCTCGGCGTAGCGGCACCCTTCAAGAGTGTCTTCCCATGATTGCCCATTACCTGTCCAGAAGCTGAAGCGCATGCAAACAGCCTTTCAGAAGTACGGGCGATTTGCTTATTCGAACTGGGGTAGAAGCTGCAGCCGGTTAACCGTGGTGTGGGTAGGACCTTCGCCACCAAGGACACTCTGAACTAATTGCAGCTCAGTGACTACGAAAGAGCCCGAGAAGGGTGTTCCCTCTAAGTTTGCTCTGTTCGCGTCCTTGATGCGTCCCAGTGTGAGGTGACCAACGAAAGGGAGCTGATGCTTAGGTGATTTTTGAGGTTCCATCGACTCCTGTACTTGGCGGGCTAGACCCGTTAGGCCACCGATGGGTAGCACCAAGTTGCTCTTACCCAGCCGAGAAATCCGTGGGCCGAGCACCGCAGTTGATGACTTCGCCCTTATTTCCAAAAAGTTTTTCTCGACCACTTCAATGTCGCAGTGTCCGAAAAACTGAACGGTGACATGCCAATGGTCCGGATTGGTCCACCTGACCTCTGGCTGCGACCGATTTAAACCTCGAAGCTCGACGACCACCTGCGCTGGAATAGCCGCCGATATGAAGGCCCTCACCACTGCTACTAGCGCCGTCCCTCAAGGTGGAGCCTCAAAATGTTGAGAAGGGAGATGACACTGAACTGCCGGATTCGTTCCAAATCACCGGGAAGCCTCACCTGCTCAACCGTTTCAAATCCCTCCATAGATACAGCTAACCAAGCCGTACCAAATGGCTGAGTTTCTGAGCCTCGGGAGGGATCTTCAATCGCAGTGGTCGCAATTCCTACATCGGAGACGAGAATTCCGCGTGCCACTCGAGCTAACTGGAGGGCAGCTTCCTCGGGTTGCAGAGCCGTGGGATCTCCGCGCAACAGATACGACAAGATGCCTGGTCCTCGAGCGACGACACCTCCTGAAAAAGCTTCGGTCCCTGCTCGAGCTGTCGCTAGACGGTGAGCCATGAACCCTGCGGTCGTCGTCTCAATTACTCCTAGCCGTAACCCTCTCTCGGCCAGTAAGCACAGAACTGTGGATTCCATATTGTCGTCGTCCAATGCGAATACCAGGTCGCCAAGTAGCGCTCTCAGATTCTTCTCTTCAGCGTCAAGCATCACTGTTGCGTCAGGCGAGTTCGGTGCTTTCGCGGTGATGCGAACCTTGATTCCTTCAACTCCGCTAGCCAAAAAAGCAAGGGTTGGGTTACCAGAAGCTTCTAATTCGTCGATTCGTTGACCAAGGAGTTCCGCTAATCCTGATTCGCTTTGCCCCCAAGTTCGTAACACTCTGCTCTCAATGACTGAAGTAACTCCGGCACGTCGTTGAAGATCGGGAATCACCGTTCCCAGCATCATTTCTTTCATCTCGTATGGAACACCGGGAACGGCATAGATAACTTTTTGATTGCCGTCTTCTGTCGGGACGGGCACGACAAGTCCCGGTGCAGTGCCTGGTTGCTGAGGAATGGGCAGCGCGCCTTCGGGGACCATCGCCTGCCGCAGGTTGTTTTGTGGCATCTCTCGTCCGCGACTTTTGAACATCGTCCGAATGCGTTCGGCAATCGTTTCGTCGAGCACAAGTTCAGATCCGACCAAGCCAGCAATTACGTCTCTAGTTATGTCGTCTTGCGTTGGGCCAAGGCCACCGCACATGACGACCGCGTCGCTGCGTTCTAATCCCAGACGGACGGCGCTTTCGATCCGATCCCAGTTGTCACCAACTTTGGTCTGGTAGTGACTATCGATACCCGCCAGAGCCAGCTGTTCTCCTATCCATGAGGAATTGGTGTCCACAATTTGTCCGAGCAACAACTCGGTACCAACAGCAATAACTTCGCACTTCATGCCATGACCCTATTGCGCCTCAACGCGAGCCGTGTGAGGTTCAGCGCTTTCAGAGATCTCCACGTTGTTGGGCCCGTGACAGCTTCCTAGCCCCCAGCAGATAAGTGATACCGGTCTGGACGGTGAGTCCCAGAGCCAACCACAACATGGTGGTCGCAACCCAATGCGCAGATTGCGCGATTGGAGGGATCACTGCGAAACCGATCGCCCAGAGCTGAACGAACGTTTTCCACTTTGCGACCCGTGTTGCTGGAACGCTGATTCCTCTGCGTCCTGCATGTGATCGGTACGCACTAATTGCTAGCTCTCGAGCGGCGATAAGGACAACTGGGGCCCAGTGAAATTGTCCGTTAGCTACCAGAGCGAACATTCCTCCAAGAACGAGAACTTTGTCGGCCAGAGGGTCTAAAAATGCGCCCGACCGCGTGACGCCTTGCCTACGGGCCAACCAGCCATCCACGAAATCCGACATACCAATGACGAAACCGACAACAAAGGTGACCCACGCCGGGTCACGTGTTGCGACTAGCACCACAAAAACCGGGGTAGCAAGAATGCGGGTCACCGTTACGAAGTTCGCCGGAGTTGCCAGCGCTGTGGGTCCATAGGTCGGAAAGTCGCCGTCGCCGGATTCCTTCATTGGTTGATTTCCCCTAATTCAGCCTCAACGTCGAGACCGTCGGATCGAGTCACAAGGACTTCGTAAATACCACCGACTTGCAGGGCATGGGGAACCTTAACGACGCCGTCAATCTCCGGAGCTTCTCGGTGGGACCGAGCTACACCGGGCGCATCAACCAGGACTTCGATACGTGACCCCACGAGTTGATCGCGTCGGGTAGCTGTAATCGTGTCTTGTAGCTCACTCAGTTCAATATGGCGTTCAGACATCAACTCTGCAGGCACCTCGTTAGGTAACCCTGCCGCGTACGTGCCATCTTCGCGGGAATAGGTAAACAGGCCACACCAGTCCAGCTGAGCTTCATGCATCCAAGCCAGAAGTTCAGCCTGGTCATCTTCAGTTTCTCCGGGATACCCAACGATGAAATTTGATCTAAATGTCGCGTCAGGTGAGGCCCGGCGAATTTCAGCGATGCGGTTTAAGAACCTTTCACCGTCCCCCCACCTTCGCATCCTACGCAGGTGCGTTTTAGCTACGTGTTGCAACGACAGATCGAAATATGGCACGCCCGTAGATAAGACAGCCTCCACTAGTTCATCGGTCAGATCAGATGGATAGAGATAGAGCAGTCGAACTCGGTCAACTCGATTCGCCACAGCATTTACAAGCGAGACGATGGAGCCACGATGACCGTGGTCCGATCCGAAACTTGCGAGGTCCTGGGCAACTAACACAATTTCGCGGGCCCCAAGTTCGTCAATTTCTCGCAGTATCGAATCAACCTCGCGACTGTTTTGTGGTCCCCGGAAAGAGGGTATGGCGCAGAAGCCACATTTTCGGTCGCAACCTTCCGCAATCTTGACGTAAGCCCACGGAAGATCGGATGCCGGGCGTCGCAGGTTAAGCAAGTCGAATTTGGGGACCGGGGCTTCTGCAACGACGCTCAGACCTGGAGGTTTACGAGTGAGATTAACGGGAACACCGAATCCGGCAACGCTGTCAACCTCAGGTAGGGCCTCCGCCAATTCCTCGCCGTAGCGTTCAGCCATGCAACCCGTCACCACAATTCGGGCTCCAGGCATTCGTTCTTGCTCTAAGGCGAGAACTGCGTTTATCGACTCTTCTCTCGCCTCTTCGATGAACGCGCAGGTGTTTACGACCACAAGGTCAGCAGATGCAACGTCGTTGGTTGAAACCAGACCCTCATCGAGGAGGGTGCCCGCGATCTTGTCAGAATCAACCTGATTCTTGGGACACCCCAACGTGTGAAGATGAAAATGTTGCTGACGCTCCGACATCGTGATCCCAGGGTACGGCCGCGAACGCTAGTCAGCGATCTCAGATACACCAGTATCATTGCGTCATGGCTGTCGCCAACTCTGCGGTCAATCAGACATCGGCCAAGGAACGCACTCAATTCATCATCGAAGGCATGACCTGCACAGCGTGCGCCGCTCGGATTGAAACTGCGTTGTCGGATGTGGACGGTGTGCTCGACGCTCGGGTGAACTTCGCCACTGCAACCTCGCTCATCTGGCATAACGAGACGGCCGATCGGGCTGCGATGCGTGAACTAATCGCAAGTCTGGGCTTTCGAGCCGTCGAAAATGGGAACCGCGCTGAGATCCAAGCGATGACGGAGGCGACCCTTGCGCGGCGGACAGTCCCAGCGTTAGCTATCGCTTTGGTTGCTATGGCCACCATGTTTTTTGGGTTCCCTGGTAGCGACTGGGTTATCGCTGCGCTTTCAACTGTCAGCGTTTGGTGGGCTGGATGGAGCTTCCATCACTCCACTCGCCTTCAAATTTTGCAACGTTCCCTCGCTATGGACACCCTCGTGTCACTCGGCACGCTCGCAGCTTGGTCATGGTCAGTTGTGGTGTTGGTCTCTGGTGCGGATCGCACCCTTCACTTTGAGGGAGCCACGGCGATAGTGGCGTTCGTGTTGCTCGGCAAATGGTGGGAAGCCAGAGCAATGCGGACTTCAGGTGATTCATTACGCGCTCTCGCAGATATTGCTCCAAGCAAAGTACATCTAGACGACGGTAGTGAGCTTCCTGTCGAGGATCTGGAGGTGGGAATGAAATTTATTGTCGCCCCTGGAGAGCGCGTTGCCACCGATGGTCGAGTCGTCGAAGGGATATCTGAGGTAGACGCATCTCAAACGAGCGGTGAGTCTTCCCCAGTAGAAGTAGCTCCGGGCGCGGTCATTGCCGGCGGTGTTCTCAACGGTGCTGGATCTCTAGTGGTTAAGGCGACCGCTGTAGGCGAAGATACCGAGATAGCTCGAGTGGCGCGACTAGTGGAGGACGCCCAAGCTGGTCAGGCTCCCATCCAACGTCTCGCTGATCGCCTCGCATCAATTTTCGTGCCCATCGTGGTCGTTCTTGCCGCCGGGACATTGGCGGTTCGCCTGATACTTGGACACGATTTCAGTGACGCCCTAACAGCCGCTATCGCCGTGTTGATCGTCTCTTGTCCATGTTCTCTTGGCTTGGCCACTCCCCTGGCAGTGCTTGTGGGAACTGGTCGCGCCGCCCAGCTGGGAGTAATCGTCGCTGGAGCTCACGTCTTGGAATCCGCTCGCAGCGTTGACACAGTAGTTTTTGACAAAACAGGCACCCTTACCCGAGGAAAACCCACGGTGGTCAAAGTGACCGCTTTGAACACCGACAGCGAGTTTCTTCTGTCGCTTGCGGGATCTCTCGAGTCAAGGTCCGAGCACCCCATAGCCCGGGCATTCTCACAGTTTTCCAATGAAACCGCTTCCGTCAGCGACTTCCTTAATCACCCCGGCCAAGGAATCACCGGCACGGTCAACGGGGTGGAAATGAGAGTCGGTAAGAGATCACTATTCGAAGAGGTTCCGGCCAGTCTCAAAGAGCCCAACGTCTCAGGCACCCAGATTTTCCTGGGTCGCGGACCCGTAGCCGAAGCTGCGGTTTCCGTCGCAGACGAGATTCGTCCAACGAGCGCCGCTGCAATTTCTTCGCTCCGCGATCTCGAACTTGAGGTGGTTTTACTTTCAGGTGATAGCCGCGAAGTTGCCGAGGAAGTCGCACAAGTTATCCGCATCAACAACGTCATCGCAGAGGTGCTCCCCGAAGAGAAGCGGGATCACATAGCGGCAATGCAGGCCAACGGGCAATGCGTGGCAATGGTCGGCGATGGAATCAACGACACCCCTGCTTTAGCCATCGCCGATCTCGGTATCGCTATGCAGTCAGGGACGGACGCCGCAAGAAACACCGCCGATCTGACGATCATGAGTAACGATCCCCGCGCTGTGGCTGACGGCATCGCTTTATCGCGTAAGACTTTGCGCGTAATAAAGGTCAACCTCATGTGGGCTTTTTCCTATAACGCGGTTGCACTCCCCCTTGCCATCATTGGCTCTTTAGCTCCTACACAAGCTGCTATCGCAATGGCACTCTCGTCGTTCCTCGTCGTGACAAACAGCCTTCGCCTTCGTAGGTTCCGCAGTCTCTCCACCAATTGATCTCACTTCTGGTTTCTGCTTGACGCAGCCATTGGTAACCCACTCTGGTCATCTGCTGCTTACTTCCAAGCCCAATCAGCCGTAGTCTCAAGTTCGTGACTGGCTCCGCTCGTCGTGTCCTTAACGAATCAGAGATCCTCTCTCGATTGCGAAGCAAGCGTGGCGCGCCCGGATATAGGGCGATGTTTAGTTCGTGGCTCGGTGGAGTCATCACTGACCCCGCCTTAATGCAGGTACCACTTGATGATCATTTAGTGCACCGAGGCCATGGAGTTTTCGACACCTGCACGCTTAGTTCTGGCCGGCTTTACCGATTAGGCATACATATTGACCGCCTCTTACACAGCGCTGAGTTAGCGCGAATAGACCACCCCTGGAACAAAGATGACTTGATCGAAATGGTCGTTGATACTGCGAGTGCCGCAGGGATCCGAGATGGCGCCGTTCGTTATTGGATGAGTGTTGGACCAGGCGGCTTTTCGCCAAGTCCTAAAGAATGCCCTGAAGCCTGTTTCTATTGCATAATTTTCGACCCAGCCCCGCTTGGTGCCGTAGGCCTGGACCCCATGCGCACAGGCATTTCAGAGGCCACGGTGTTGGATACGCCCATGAAACCGCCCCTGCTGGCGACAATTAAGTCAAACAACTACTTGCTCAATGTGCTCACCCACATGGAAGCGGTTGATCGTGGCGGAACCTTCGGAGTCCTCGTCGATGACGAGGGGTACGTCGCAGAATCTTGTGTCCTCAATACCGCGTTCGTTACCGATGACCGCATTCTTCGCACTCCACCATTTGACGGAATTTTGCTTGGCACCACTGTCAGGCGCGTAATGGACCTAGCTGCTGGAGAACTCACGCGGGAAGGACTCATTTCTTCCGTATCGCAGGCACCGGTGCTGGCTTCCGAAGTTAGAGGCGACAAGATCTCAGAGATGTTTCTTTGCGGGGGAGATACTCATCTGTACCCGGTGACATCGTGGGATGGAGTGGCGGTCGGCGCCGGAGAAGTAGGTCCGGTAGCGCGACGTCTTATTGAATTACTTGATGATGAGGCTTTTGGCAGCGCTGTCGGCGAGGCAGACGATTTCATAGATGTTCCCTATGACGACTAACGGGGTGGCCACCGCTGATGCGCTTCAGTGAAAGAGTCGAGAATCTTGTTCACTCTCCTATAGGGGCGGCGCACGCTCTCGTAGGACTGAGAACGAACTCCCGAGCGCTGCTAGACCTCTCCCAAGCCGCGCCTTCTTTTCCCCCAGCGGACGCAGTGATGGAGCGAATCGCGCAGGCAGCACACGAACCAGATGCGGGTCGCTATCCCCCACAGCCTGGTTTGCCAGCATTGCGTGAAGAATTCGCCAATGACCTGAGTCGAGGATACGAAGCTGATCTGTCTGCAGAGTCAGTTCTCATTACTGCCGGATGCAACCAAGCATTCTGTATCGTCGCGAGCGCCCTCACCTCGCCTGGAGACGAAGCTCTTCTCATTGCTCCCTTCTATTTCAACCACGACATGTGGCTCCGACTCGAAGGTGTCAACGTTCGACATCTGAATCCTGGGCCAGACTTAGTTCCCGATCCGGAACATGCCGAGAGTCTGCTGACCGACAAGACACGGTTAATCACACTGGTGAGCCCTGGTAATCCAACTGGTGTAACCATCCCAAAAGACGTGATTCATGGCTTCGCAGATTTGGCTCGCCGACACGACATCGCTCTAATCGTTGACGAGACTTACCGTTCTTTTCGCGACGAGATAAACGGAACGCACGAGCTCTTCGCGAACGCTGATTGGACTGACCATGTTATTAGCCTCCACAGCTTCTCCAAAGATTTCGCCATTCCCGGGTATCGATGCGGCGCCGTAGTTGGAGGTGCGGGCATCATCACCGAATCACTCAAGATTTTGGATTGCGTGGCGATTAGCGCACCTCGGATAGGCCAAGAGGCCGCTCTTGCAGGGTTAACTCACGCCCAAGAGTGGCGGGCCAGACAAGTTAACCGAATCAGGGAACTAGAAAAAAGGTTCCTGGCGGTCATGCACGAGCAACCAGGAGGCTTCGAAGTTGTCGCATCTGGCGCCTATTTCGGATGGGTTCGCCACCCACGTGCCGATTTGGCGACCTCAGAGGTTGTCCGAAGGCTGGTACTTGAACACGACGTACTTGTCATACCCGGCACCGCCTTTACCGCCAAGGACGACGCGATGCTACGAATGAGCTTCGCGAACCTCGAACCAGCACAAATCGAAGAACTAACGCGACGACTTGCTGAATTCGCTTAAATTCCGGATCTAGTGTCATGGCGTGGTCATTCCCGTCGATCCCCGGCCTCGGTCATCAAAAAGAGTTGCTGACGTCCCGATCACCCGCGTCGATGACGACTGCTTAGAAGACTTCGCTGACGCTCTTCGACAGTCGACGATGAGGGCCGTAGATACAGAGACGGTTTACAACCCCGAAGCGTTCAGCGGTCCAAACAGCAGCCCCGGCGCTCTCAGAGTTATCTCTGCCGCCACGCGAAACAAAGACGGCTTAGATCACGCCTGGGTTCTTGATGTACGCGAAATCGAACCTTCCTCACTCGCCAGCGCATTAAGCGGAGTCAAAGCTGACGCATGGAACGCCGACTTCGATGCCCGAGTACTCGATCGAGATCTCTTCGACCCTGCCCGACAAACCGACGAATCTGTTGAGTCCATGACGTGGTGGGACGCCCAACTCGCGGATGCCTTGTTACATCAAGGACGGACGGGGTTCGGGTTCTACCACGGCCTTGCCTGGGCTACCGAGTGGTACCTCGGACTACACGTCGAAGGTAAAGGGAGCACACAGCTCTCGTACACCGAAAGTGATCCCCTCAACGTCGAACAGGTGACCTATGCCGCAGCAGACGCAGTGGAGACACTATGGGTCGCTGAAGAAATAAGGTCCCGATTAATTAACGCTGGGCTAGAAAACGTTTGCCAACTTGAGCAGCGGGCACGTCCGTTTCTGGACCATATGGAACGAGTGGGACTTCCCTTTGATTGGGTGGGCTGGGAAGAAAAACTCACCGCGATGGATCAGCGTCGAGTACAAGTATCTGGACGCTTAGCTGAGCTCACCGGGGGCGGGCAGGGCAACTTGTTCGGCGAGACATTAGAACCGTCTTGGAATCCGGGAAGTGAACGTCAAGCAAAGGAAACGCTCAACGAATGGAGCACAAACAACGTCCTTGCGTGGTCGTCGAACACGTTCGGCAAACCAAGGTTGCTGCTTCCCACTGACCCGCTCACCGCGACAGTTCTCTCTGACATCGGAGGAGATATCTGCCAAGCGCTTCTAGAGTTCCGGGAACTCACCAAAGTTCTTTCGACCTACGGAAATTCGATCCGCGAACACATCGACACCGAAGGCCGAATGCATCCGGAGTACCTGCAGGTCGTGGGGACGAACACCGGCAGATTGGCCAGCAGACGGCCGAACGCACAGAACTTCTCTCCCAAAATGAAACAGTACGTTCGACCTACCGAAACCGAAAGAGTCTTCGTTTATTCAGACTTAAGCCAAGCCGAGTTGCGGTTCGCCACCCAAGTAGCAGGCGACCGCAACCTCCGCGACGCCTTCGAGGCTGGGGCTGACATCCACTGTGCGACCGCTGAGCGCATGTTTAAGGTTGATATGGAAGCCTTGGCCATATCCGAACCAGAGAGCCATTCCGCATATCGTGACAAAGCTAAACGAATTAATTTCGGAATCGTCTACGGTCAACGAGGCGCCGGCTTAGCTCGAAGCCTCTCTCAAGCTGGCGTTGAGACATCCACCGAGGAGGGCCACATACTCCTCAAACAATATCTATCCGCCTACCCACAAATCGCGTCTTGGGTCGCTAGCCGAGATCAATTTATTGAAGATTTAGCTTCGTCTCACGACGAGATCGATTGGCAACTCACTCTTCGGTTACACGAAATCTGGCCTCTGGTCCGTCGCGCCGTCCGCCAGCATCGAGATCAGCACCGCAACTGGCCAACCGCTGAAGATGTAGTTGCCCATCTGGGGTCGCCATGGGAAATCGACGAAATTGCCTGGACGCTTTCTTTCGAGGCACCAGTAGTGCTGAACCAAAACACTGAAGCTTTCGGATTCCACTCCTTTACCGAATCCGGCCGACGGCAACAGTTCACTTTTCACACGGAAGGTGTTTTGGAACAGGCAGCTCGAACGATTGTTGACTCCAACAAAGAGGGGCCGGAACGAGTTCGGCGACGAGTCGCCGAGGAACACACCGTCAAATTTAAAAACGGTGACCAAACTTTGTCATCGACAGAAGTCACGAAATTGCTCGAAAACCGACCTTTGAGGCGAACCATTGTCGATCGTGTCAAGGAAATCATGGGACCAGAAGCAGTGATTCTTTTATTGAATAAGTCTCTTGCTTCGCGCATCTCGCAGATGGCGAATGCCTACAGAAATGCTCCTATCCAAGGTGGTGTGGCCGATGTGATGTTGGAGGCCTACGGACTGCTCCACGTGCGGCTATCTCGCTTCGATAACGCTGTCGGTGTGCAAACAGTTCATGACAGCGTCGTCGTCGAATGCAATCGCAGTGATGCTCACGAAGTGGGCATAGTAGTGAAGGACACAATGGAAGAAGCCATGCAAATCTGGTGCCCAGATATTCCCGCCAAGGCAGATACTGATGTCCGGTCGAGTCTCTCTGACCAGGACGTTATTGAGAACATCTAGGCTCAACTCGCAGGAGATTACGTGGACGTTTTAGGTGAAGACCAGGTTGCAACATTTAAAGCCGACGGCGTCATTCACGTCCCTCGGGCAGTGGACGGTGCTCTGGTTGAAGAAATACTTCAATCGGTTGATGGCTTAATTGATTCTCCCGGGCGTTTCGGTGGCGATATGTCACCAGGTGACGCTCCCGGAATGTTTTTTCAGGACCGCTACTTGCATCCCGTTCGACCAGACTTTCGTCGCTTCGCCGAGAACTGCGGGCTAGCTGCTATGGCCGCGAAAGCCACTGATTCAAAAAATATTCGCCTCTATTACGATCACGTGTTTGTTAAAGATCCCGGTACGCAGGAACAATTCGTTTGGCATCAAGATCGACCCTATTGGGCCGTTGACGGTACCCAAATTTGCTCAACTTGGTTAGCTCTCACCGACGCGAATTCACAATCCAGCGCTCTTGAATTTGTGCGCGGGTCCCATCTTTGGGATCGCACCTTTAGGCCCGAATACCCAGCTTTGGAAGGCCTTCCTCCAAAAGAGGTCGAACGAGCCCTCTGGAAGGGCGTTGCCGAATACATCGAATCGTTCGAAGATATATGTCCCGCCTTCGAAGAACACCCAGATCTCTACGATGTGGTTTCCTTCGAGGTTCTCCCCGGCGATGTTTTACTGTTCGATTTTCGTACTCTTCATCGAAGTGGACCAAATGATGGAATGAATCGGCGCGCTGCCATTTCTTGGCGTTGGCTTGGCGATGATGCCGTCTGGGCTCCAAAAGTTGGGGCGGATCCGATCATCCGAGATGAGGACACGACTTTAGAGGAGGGGGACCTAATTACTGATGATCGAGTGTTTCCCCTCATCTACGGTCGTTAACGCGAGCCACACGCGGTCGCGACGGGTCTAGCATCGCGTTATGACTATTGATGTTGCCGACCGTTTAGAACTTCATGAGCTCCCTGGCCGCTACGGCGACGCCATCGACGACAGAAACTGGGACCGGCTACGTCAGATTTTCACTGACGATGCGATTTTCGATCTGACAGGTGTCGGGTTTCGTCGCCTCAGCGGAATTGAAGACATCGTTCATTTCATGAATGTGGACGCACAGCATCCTAAAACTCACATGATGACCAACATCTATGTTGAGGACCTCGGCGAGACAGTCACCATGAATTTTCGGATTGTGGCGTTGCTTGGCAAAGGGCTCGTTGGAACAGCCTCGTACTACGACCAGGTGGTTAAAACATCAGAAGGCTGGCGCGTGAAACACCGAGAATGCATGTTCCACAGGCGCGATAAACGCGACGCACCATGCGATAACCCTGCTTAAGGGAGACAAAACTTGGATTGGTCAATCGACTTGAGTGCCAAATCACTTTTGCGTGAATTGGACAATCCGCCGACAGGCTTCCGCGAGTTGAACTTCGTCAATTCCATAAGAAATCCGGATCCATCCTCGCGCCGCTGCCCCGAACGCTCCCGCGTCCAACACTGACACTCCTGTAGATCGGTACAACTTCCACGCGAATACGTTCGCATCGTCGTTGTGGGCCCTCACATCGGCCATAAGGAACATGCCTGCTTCTGGTACGAGCGTAGGAAGGTTTCGGGCTTGGGCAAGGATCTCCAGCACGAGGTCGCGTCGACGCCGATATGTCTCTCTTGCCCGCGCAACCTCTTCAGAGCCCTCACGTATCGCTACGTTTGCTGCCTCCATCACAAAGCCTGGGAGGCCGTACAAGGTAATCAAGGTCATGCGCCGAAGGTGATGCATCAGTGTTGGAGGGCCCACTGCCCAACCGCACCGCCAACCTGTCATCGCATACGACTTCGAAACGCTACTCACGGTGACCGTTCGTTCAAGCATTCCGGGCAGCCCTGCTATCGATTGGTAGACGCCGTCAAACACCAAGTCGCTGTATACCTCGTCAACCAGAACCCATAAGTCGTTGCGTATTGCGATATCAGCTATCGCGTTTAGCTCATCACCGGTAAATCTGACGCCAGTTGGATTTGAAGGGTTAGCGAAAACAATCCCGCGAGTCGCTGAAGTAATCGACGCTCCAAGTTGATCAATATCGGGCCTAAAACCTGAACACGCAGGCTGTGGAACGCGAACTTGGGTTGCGCCAGTCGACGCGATACAGGCTTCGTATGTGACATAAGCCGGGTCTAAGACCAAAACTTCGTCTCCTGGACCAAACAAACATCGACAGGTTGAATAAAAAGCGTTCTGTGCGCCTGCAAGAACAGCGACTCGTTCGGGCCCGATTCCCACCCCAGAAGTAAGGGACATCTTTTCGGCGATAGCAGCTCGCAGAGATGAGCGCCCTTCCAGCTCTGTGTAATGAGTGTCTCCGAGGCGCAACGCTTCGACCGCCGCATCAACAACGAAAGCCGGTGTCTCAAAATCGGGATCCCCAATGCTGAGAATAATGACGTCCTCGCCTCGCGCTTGCGCCGCGCGAGACTCAGTTAGAATTTCCCACGCTTCGGCTCCTTCTCCGCCTAACGAGTCAACAAATGGAGCGAACCTCATCGGCGAAGAGTAGCGGGCACTCCGAGCCCATCATCAATATTTCGCTACGCGCTAAATGTTGCTGCACTGTTCGGTCTCTGCGGAAAAGATGGTGAGCGAATCGGCTAAACGCCCACCTCCAAAAGACGCGCATTCAGATCTCGATCATTTTGATCCTGAGTTAAGACTGCTTAGCCTCTCGATCAGGGCAACTGTCCGGCGTGGGCGAGGCCAAGTCGAACAATGCGATCTTGCCCTCCGGTCATTTCAGCCGAAACCGCTGCGCTGGCCGCTTCTTCGCTGGAGATCCATACAAAATCCAGAGCCTCTTGACTCGGGTGGCATTCTCCTTCGACAGGGACAAGGTACGCCAGGCTCACAGCATGTTGACGAGGGTCGTGATACCCCGTGCGGGCGCGGTCTGGCATGTACTCAACTACGGTGAAGGGCGCGGGAGCGGCTGGAACTCTGGGAAAAGCCGACGGACCCAGATCTTTGTCTAAATGACGCTGCAACGCTTCACGGACCGTTTCTCCCCACAAAACGCGTCCACTGACGATTGCACGAGAAATAGTTGCATCAGCCATCGCGCGTAGTAACAGACCTACGTGAGTGACTCGGCCTACTTCATCAAGTCGGACTGGAACCGCTTCGACATAGACCATTGGCACTCGCCCTCGAACGATTTCAAGTTCATCATCGTCAAGCCAAGCTTCGTCCACGGCAGTGCCTAATTCATGTTCTCCGAAGCCCGCGGCGTTCGACACGTCGTCCACCTTTTCAAAGTGTGCCAGTACCGCCTCTGAACGACGGTGATCGTCCCAGGTCTCGGATTAGCACTCTGCCCTAACAACCAGTCTTTTCGAAAGCAGAAGAAGCTGACAGTTCTTCCATCGGTTATCGAAACTGGGACGCGAATTAGAACGGCCGTTCTCCAACAAGGGTCACGCGTTCCATTCGGCGATTTTGTCCGCCATGATCTGGCACCGCGTAATGCTGAGTGATGCGATTATCCCACTGAGCCAAGCTTCCGGGGCGCCAGCGAAAGCGAACCTGCAACTCTGGCAGTGAAGCCTGTTCATAGAGGCGACGGCGCAGCGGCCGGCTTTCCTCCGGGGTCATTCCGTCAATCGTGAGAGTGAAAACACGATTAATAAATAGTCCCTTCTTGCCTGTGACGGGATGGGTGCGCACTATTGGGTGCTTTTGGTCAGGGAACTCCTCCAGAGCCTTTGACCGCTGTTCATCCGTCATCGCTCGCCCAAAGGCCTTCACGTAAGAATGGACGGCATAGCGTCCTCGGATTCGCTCTTTCGTGTCGTCTGGTAACCGTTCGTACGCCATTTCCATATTCGCCCATACGGTGTCACCGCCCCATTCGGGCACGATTCGACCAAGTAACACGGATCCGTTTGGCGGAGACTCTCTGAATGTCACGTCGGTATGCCAGCTTTCTGCCGCCTGGAACTTTTCTGGCGTCGACTCAAGCACCAAGATTTCCGGGTGTCCGTCTGCTTGGGGGGAGAAGGGGTGAATCTCAAGTTCACCAAAAGCCCTGCCGTAGGCAACATGTTGCGCGCGATCAAGTTCCTGGTCGCGAAAAAAGAGCACCTTGTGCTCCATCCAAGCGTCGTGCAGTTCCGTGATTATCTCATCGTCTAGGTCGCGCAGATCTACCTGTTCAACCTCTGCTCCAATCGACCCCGTCACTGGGGTGACCGCAATTCGGTTGTAGTGGCCAACTCCGGTTGCAGTGACCTGCATGTTCCCCCCTTATGGCGCAATCAACCATCCCTAGATTATCCACATAATTTTGGTACCGGGTTAAGCCGAGACAAGCGACCTGACAATCATCTCTGAACGATAAGCAGCATTAATTTTCGAAAGACCAAGAGCGCAGTAGCCAAGCGCCATTTCGTTCCCTCCAACGCGACTACCACTCCGTTCGTCAACCGTGAACATTGAACACGTTGGCAACGCCATTCCACGCAACGAACGACAGACGTTTGACGTCAGCTGCTTTACTGCGAATCCATCACGGGAGACCTGAATGAAACAGCACCATAGGTCGCAACAACACAAATAGTGACGAGTCCCATGACAACAATTGTCGCTCGAAGGCCCACCACCTCTGCCAGCGCACCCAGAGGGGCTGCAGCAATCCCGAACCCTGCGAAACCTAGCTGCATCAGAGATTGAACTCGTCCATGATGGGAGGGCTCGGAGATAGCCATAGATCGGCTAGTTGTGAGGACCATAAATCCATTGGTGGCGAGGCCCAAGACTACGACTACGAGCAACGCCAGTAGATAGTTCGGCGCGAGACCGAAAAGAACGACTGATATGCCGAAAACTAGGCCGCAGCAGATCATCAGGCGACCAGAATTTGGGCCATCAGCTCGCGAAGCGATAAATGCCGTCATTACAACGGCGCCTACGGCCGAAGCAGTCGTCAAAAAGCCGACGTGACTTTCCGTTAGGCCCATCTGCCCTTCAACTAGCGCGGGCATAAACGCCACGTAGTTGAATCCGATGGCGATCGCCACGATGGTGGTCACAATGAGTCGCCGCAGTTCGGGTCTACTTCGAACGTAACTGAGCCCATCTAAGATCTCTCGAAGCGGGTTTCGAGATGACGGGTTCACGGGCTCTAATTTGGGCAATCGAGTAGTGAGAATGGTTGAAACAACAGAGAACACCGCTGCCACCAAATAGGCGCCGCCAATTCCCATCGTCGCGACGCCGGCCAAAACTCCTGCGGCCGCCGGGCCAAATATCCTTGTCATGCTCATCGACATTGACGTCAAGCTGATCGCGTTCCCTAGATGTTCGTGCCCAACGAGCTCTGCTGACGTCGACACCCGGGCCGGTCCTATCAGGCCAAACATTGCACCTTGAGAAAGGCTCGCTACAAGCAACATCCAATACTGTGCGTTACCCGAGATGGCTGCCACTCCCATCAAGGTGGCGACCACCGCAATCGTTCCTTGCCCTACAACAAGCAAGGTACGTTTCGCCCAACGATCGGCTAAGACGCCACCTATCGGGGTAAAGACCAAAAGTCCTATTCCGAACGCCAGATACACCACCCCAAGGCCGCTTTCACGTTCAG
This sequence comes from Acidimicrobiales bacterium, assembly GCA_014239555.1. Taxonomy (GTDB): domain Bacteria; phylum Actinomycetota; class Acidimicrobiia; order Acidimicrobiales; family Poriferisodalaceae; genus UBA2110. The sequence continues at coordinate 282,527 of JAAZYR010000001.1, read as the reverse complement.
TGAGGTCCCACGCGAGAAGACCTCGCAGAAGGAACTGCATTTGGACACCAAGGTAGGAAAAAACGCCGCTCCACCAGAAGAGCCGAAAGGTGGGAACTTGCAACGAAACAAAGGTGGCGGATCTAACTGTTTTAGATCCTGGGAGATTCACTGTTGCAAGGTAGCGCCATCAGTTGGCTCACCCACCCGTTTGCGACCTACGATTCGCGGACGAGGTTCGGTGCATCATTCCGAACCTGCCCCGAGTAGGAGTTGAGCTATGAGAGAAGCAGTCATCGTCGATGCGGTGAGGACCCCGGGCGGCAAACGTAACGGCAAGCTCCAAGACTGGCATGCCGTAGATCTAGCAGCCCATGTTCTAAAGGCAATTGAAGAACGAACAGGTATAGATCCGGCGATTGTCGATGATGTCATTATGGGATGTGTGATGCAGGTCGGCGAGCAATCACTGAACATCGGTCGGAACGCTGTACTAGCTGCGGGCTGGCCGGAGTCAGTCCCTGCCACCACCGTTGATCGGCAATGTGGGTCAAGTCAGCAGGCGTTGCACTTTGCTGCACAAGGGGTGATCGCCGGAGCCTATGACGTCGCTGTGGCGGCAGGTGTCGAAGTAATGACCAGGACTCCCATGGGAGCAAGCGTGGTCAAAGGGATGGGATTTCCCTTCAGCGAAACTATGCAAAGTCGTTATGAAGAAACAGGGCTGCCACCCCAAGGCATAGGCGCAGAAATGATCGCTGACGAGTACGGATTGACCCGCGAGGACCTGGACACTTTTGGTGCCGAAAGCCAGCGACGTGCTGCGATCGCCACTGCTGAAGGTCGTTTCGAAAACGAGATAATTCCAGTACCTGTCGAGATTGACGGCAAAATCGAAATGATGAACGCTGACGAGGGAATCCGTCTGGACACCACGGCTGAATCACTCTCAAAACTCAACCCAGCATTTCGCGAGGACGGCAAGGTCACCGCGGGTAATTCAAGCCAAATCACCGACGGCGCGTCAGCGGTTTTAGTGATGAGTGCCGAAAAGGCCGCCGAGCTGGGGTTGCGAGCCCGAGCAAGATTTCACAGCTTTGCGTTAGCCGGTGCCGATCCTGTGACGATGCTTAAAGGTCCCATTCCCGCAACGGAGAAAATCATGGCGCGTTCGGGTCTAAATGTAAAAGACATCGATTTGTTTGAAGTCAATGAGGCGTTCGCTTCCGTCGTGTTGGCTTGGCAGAAAGAACACGGCACCGACCTCAGCAAAACCAACGTCAATGGCGGCGCTATTGCTCTAGGTCACCCGCTGGGCTGCTCAGGCACCAAGCTGATGGCGACGTTACTCAACGAGCTCGAGCGCACAGGCGGTCGGTACGGGCTGCAGACAATGTGCGAAGGCGGCGGCATGGCTAACGCGACAATCATCGAAAGGATCGATTCCTAATGCCCAGAATGAACCTTCACGGCAGTTCTTCTATTGTTACCGGGGGCGCATCCGGCATCGGAGAGGCCGCGGCGCGGCAACTCGCTGAAGCCGGGTCTCGAGTTGTGATTGCCGACTTGCAAGAAGACAAAGGTCAGGCGGTTGCATCGGAATTAGGCGGCCTTTTTACTAAATGCGATGTTTCAAATGTTGAAGATGCTCAAGCCACCGTTGCTGCGGCATCTGAAATGGGGCCGCTACGCGCTCTTGTTAACTCCGCCGGATTGGGGCGTGCAGCTAGAACTATCGATCGCAACAACGTGCCCGCCGATCTCGACCAATTCGAGTTCGTGGTGCGGATCAACCTCATTGGCACGTACAACATGTTGGCGCAAGCAGCGTCAGCTATGGCTCAAACCGAACCTCTAGACGCTGATGGCTCGAGGGGATCTATCGTAAATATGGCCTCTGCCGCGGCATTCGATGGGCAAATTGGGCAGGCCGCTTACTCCGCCTCGAAGGGCGGCGTCGTCGGAATGACGTTGCCTATCGCCCGCGATCTTTCTGCAACTGGGATTCGGGTGAACACCATCGCCCCAGGCCTCATCGACACACCTATCTACGGTGAGGGTGAGCAGTCGGATCAGTTCAAAGCGCATCTGGGGCAAAGCGTGCTGTTCCCCAAGCGGCTGGGGTACGGCGAAGAGCTTGCATTCATGGTGATGGAATGCATTACAAACCCATACATGAACGGAGAAACCATCCGTTGCGACGGTGGTATCCGAATGCCGCCACGCTAGGTCTAATGCTCACAATTCGCTTGACTATGCGAGTGATTGAAGAAATTTAAAAACTTCGCCGTTAAAAGACGCAGGTCGCTCTTGGTTCGCCAGATGACCGGCGGCTTCGACAGAGGTCAGGACAGCGTTCGGGATACCTTCGTGGAGTTCAGCAGACAATTTGGGCGGAGTAACGCGATCCTCTTCGCCACAAATAACTAACGTCGGTGCGCTCAGAGACGCTAAAGAATCACGATGATCGGTATCAGCCATTGAGTTGCAAGCCCACTGGTAAGAAGGCATCCGAACCGACGTAGCGAAAAAATGTTCTGTGTCAGACAAGACCTCAGCAGACGCGCTTTCTGCCACCAACAGAGGCGAGCGTTGACGTGCAAACTCAGCGGCGCCAAGCTCGGTAAGGCTTCCAGATCTGCCTCGCATCGCTTCAGCCTGTTTAGGGTTTGTCCCTGAGCCAACGCTGGAATCAGCTAACACAAGTGCCCTGACAAGGTCCGGCTGGCGAAGGGCGAGGCGTGTGGCGATTACACCGCCCCACGACACACCAAGAACAGTTGCGTTTTGATAGCCAAGGGTCCGAATCAGATCCGCCGCTGCGTCCGCCCATCCATCTAACCCAGGATCATCGACAGGGTCAGAGGAATGTCGATAGCCCGGCGCGTCCCAGGCAACTAGCCGGTATCCAAGGTCATCGGCCAACGCACACTGGGACAAAAATGCGTCCGCACATGAACCAATCCCATGCATACATAAGAGAAGTGGAGCGCTTTCATGTCCATGGGACCAAAAAAAGGGGGTGTCCTGCATGCGTTTGACCCTAGAACGCCTGCAAAGGGTTGTGTTTCAAATAGTCGCTTTGGGGACCGGCACTCCTGCCACATCGACTCTGGTCTGGTAGATACATCCGCCGCGAGGCGTTCCACCGCCTGTCACAACGTACAGATCCCGCATGTCGTCGCCCCCGAAACAAACGCTCGTAACCATTGGGTCTGGGATGGCTACTGCTGTGTCTTCCGTTCCATCAGGCCCATATCGCTGAACCTTGCCTCCGTTGGGTTGCGCTACCCAAACTCCACCTTCGACGTCGACAGCTAATCCGTCTGTCGCATTCACTCGATCTTCAACGAAGATCCTCTTGCCGGTAACTGTGTCTCCATCCACATCGGATACCCACACCCTCCCGGGGACGCTATCCGCATGGTAGAGAAGCGAACCATCCGGGGAGAAGCCGATCCCGTTGGTGAGCATTACGCCGTCATAGATTTCGGTTGCCATCTGATCTGGACCCAAACGCCACAGCTCGCCGCCAGGGTTGTGTGCGTTCTCGTCGAAGGGGTCAATCTTTAGCGAACCCACGTACACGCGCCCCAGGGCGTCGGTATGCAGATCGTTGAAACCGGGGAATCCAGGGTCGAAAAGTACTCGTATCTCACCGTCGACGACGTGTTGGATGTTTCGCCCTCCAACCACTAACCCACCATCACTATGAAAGACCATTCCCCCAACTCCCCGTCTTTTAGGAATCACGGTTTCGATCTCACCATCTGCGCGACGCCTGTACACGCCACCGTTCGGCACATCAGAAAAGTACAAACAATTGTCATCATCAACGCGAGGCGCCTCGATAAGACCCCAACCCTCGCTCAGTAGTTCAACATTGTTCATTGGAGGACAAACCCTTCGTAATTATTTTCGGCAACTTGGTCGCAGCGACGGACGTAGCCTGGAAATCCGAGAAGCGGCATAAACACACGTGTCTTACCGGGAACATTGGCCCCGAGATACCAAGAGTTGCAACTTGGGAAAAGAGTTCTTTCTGCTTTGGCATTGACGTGATCAACCCAGGCTTGCTCAGCTTCGGTTTTTGCCTCGATGGTCGAATATTGGTGCTCATCTAGCCATGAGATGCAATCACTGATCCATTCGACGTGCTGTTCTATCGAAATAATCATGTTGGTCAGCACCGAGGGGCTGCCGGGTCCGGACACCGTAAACATGTTGGGGAAACCTGGCACGGTAAGTCCCAGATAAGTGCGCGGACCAGCCGACCATTTTTCTTGAATTGTGGTTCCCGCGCGGCCCGTTATATCAACACGCAGTATCGAACCCGTCATCGCGTCAAAACCGGTCGCGAAGACCAATACGTCGAACTCGAAGTCTTCGGACTTCGTAGACAATCCGGATTCGGTTATTCGTTGGATTGGTTCATTTCCCACGTCGACTAGACGCACATTGGGTCGGTTAAAAGTCTCGAAGTAGTCGGTGTCGATCACTAATCGCTTACAGCCGATGATGTGCTCTGGGGTGAGTTTCGAAGCGGTTTCGGGGTCGCTCACAATCTCACTAATTTTTTCTCGCACAAAATCTTGAGCATGCACGTTCGCTGACTCATCTAGTAACACATCGGTGAATGAGGCAAGAAAGAGAGTTCCCCCGAGATCCCATGCCTCTTGCAATCTTTCTCGGCGTTCCTCTTCTGATACGTCGTGTATCGAATCGTTGTATTTCGAAACCTCGGACCCTAGGGCCTGTGGCATCGCAAAGTTTGCTGCTCGGAAGTCTGCGTATCGGCTTTTTATTTCATTCTGTCGATCGTCATCTAGCCCAGCGTTTCTTGCTGGCACCGTGTACTGGGGGGTGCGTTGGAAGACTATGAGCTCATCGCATTGTGCAGCTATGACAGGGATAGCTTGAACTCCTGAAGAGCCCGTCCCGATAACACCGACGCGTTTACCTTTCAGATCCAGACCTTCCTTTGGCCATCGACCCGTATGGGCCATAGTTCCAGAGAACTCATCTTTGCCTTTTATATCCGGCGTGGTTGCTGAGGAAAGACATCCGGTTGCCATAACAAAGAACCGTCCGACCGTCAGCGCTTTATCACTAGTACGGACAAACCAAGCGTTCTCATCTTCGTCGAAAGCAGCTGACTCGACTCGAGTTTCAAAGCGGATATCACGACGAAGATCGAACCTATCGGCAACATGGTTTGCGTAAGAAAGGATCTCGGGTTGGCTTGAATAGCGTTCGGTCCACTCCCATTCTTGTTGGAGTTTTTCATCAAAGCTGTAGCTGTACTCGAGGCTCTCCACGTCGCATCGAGCACCCGGATACCTGTTCCAATACCAAGTACCACCCACGTCTGTACCCGCTTCGAAGACCTGCACTGAATAACCCATCTCTCGAAGTCGATGGAGCATGTACATGCCTGCAAACCCGGCGCCGACGACTACCACGTCAACATCGGTGGACTCCACTCGGCCCGCAGAACTGTGAAGGCTTATATCCAATGAATCGACTGACATATCAAACAGCTTATTAAGCAGACGGGTTTATGACCTGATTGACAGCGGCCGCCCTAGACGCGTGAACAGATCGACAAGCATGCGCAATGTCAGACCCCATATGACTCGTTCGCCTTCGATCTTGATACCAGGCCACGAATCGGAACCCAGTAGTGGGTAGGGATGTTCGATATACCGAGCCTCATCTACAAGTTGCTCCACGGGAATCCAGAGTGCGTTCGCTACTTCATGGTTAGCGGTGATGGCTGGCCGGTCACCAGGTACCCAGAAAAGGTGCGGCGTAACTCGCAGCCGTTGACGGGTTCCACGTGGCCCGCCTTCCAGGTCCGATAAACGGCCGAGCCGCCTGGCACTTGACAGGTCGACACCCAATTCTTCTTTGGTTTCTCGAATAGCGGTTGCGATGCTGTTGACATCGATCGCCGAAGTGCGCCCCCCGGGGAATGCCATCTGTCCGGACCACGGGTCCCCTTGCTGTGCGGACCTTTCAATGAAAAGGAGTTCTGCGCCTCGTTCACCTTCATGAATCGCGGCAGCAACAGCCGCTGACGGCCCGTCATGTGGTTGTGCTGTTCCCGGTAGCAGGACATCTGTCAATTGATTTGCTGTGAATATGTCTTCCACGATGAACGACTTTACGCAGCGATCTAGGGTCACGGTATGAGTCAAGTTGCGGGATTACGCGAGGAACACTTCCACGAGCTTCTAGAGCAGGTGCGAGAGTTTCGTGACAGAGAGATCGCTCCTTTCGTCATTGAATGGGAGCAAAATCGGATCTTTCCAGTTGAAGCCCTTTGTTCTGCGGGCGATTTGGGACTTCTGGGCATGGAGATAGATCCAGCGTTAGGCGGTCTTGGATTGAGCTTCGGGCAAAAGCTCAAGGTTTTGGATCTTCTCTCAGAGGTCTCGATGCCTTACGCTTTTAGTTTGGTCAACACCCACAACGTCGGGGCAAGACTGGCTCGGCATGGAACGGAAGAGCTACGAGATCGCTTTCTGCCAGATTTGCTATCGGGGCGACGATTGGGCTCGACTGCCCTCACTGAACCCGGAGCGGGTAGCGATTTTTCGGCTATCACCACTCTTGCCTCGCCCGACGCGGATGGTTGGCGTCTCAACGGAGAGAAAGCTTGGATAACTAACGCAGCTGCATCGAGTGTGATCGTCGCTTACGTACAGACTGATCATGGTGCCCGGGCCCGGGGAATCGCTTCATTTCTTATCGACGGCACTGGCGATGGCTTCGAACGGCTGGAGCCTTACGATTTGATCGGCAGTCACTCAATTGGCACAGGTGGATTTCGCCTCAACGATTATTTTGCGCCCGAGGGAGATCTACTAGCAGTTCCTGGCGAAGGTTTTGCCGCTGCGTTGGCAACGATCAACGAAGCGCGGACGTATGTCGCTTCGATGTGCTGCGCGATGGTTGAGGCCTCTCTACGTTCGGCAGTGGGTTATGCGTGTCAGAGAGAAAGCTTTGGTAGGCCGATCATCGAACATCAGGGTCTTTCTTGGCAGCTAGCAGGTGTAGCAAATCAACTCGAAGCAGCGCGTGCACTTACCGGCCAAGCCGTAACCGCGATCGAGCAGGGCGATAGCCGGTCTGCGATTCTCCCTGCAGCACATGCTAAAAAATTCGCCACTGAGATGGCGGAACCGGCGCTCGCCGCGTGTGCTCAAGCAATGGGTGCAAACGGGCTAAAAGAGGAGCACCTCATCGGGCACCGACTGACTGCAGCTCGCGTTGCTAACTATGTCGACGGAACAACAGAGATCATGACTGAGCGCATAGCTAAGTCTTTACCTGCGACTTACCATTTGACACCAACGGCTGCGAAGGCGAGCTAAATTCAGCGAGTCTGAACGAGGGAGCCAAATGTCCGATACGCCGACCGCCCCGAAAGACGCCTCGGAACTCACAGTCGCAGCCAATACTGCTGCCTCGGCAATGATTTCTTTCGACGATGAGGCTGACTTCCGAAGAGCGCAGCAAGGTTTGTTAGCAACTCTTCCGGGCGCAACGGTTGCCGTTGATGATCATGTCGTTTGGGACTGCGCTCGTTACGACTTTCTTCGTAACAACGAAAAGTCGCCCGACACTGTCCACCCTGGACTCTGGCGTCAAGGGCGCCTCAACGCTATCCATGGGCTATTCGAGGTAATGGATGGAGTGTGGCAGGTACGCGGATACGACATCTCGAACCTCACGCTGATCGCCGGACGTACCGGTTGGATTTTGGTCGACGTGTTAACTACTGCGGCAACCGCCTCGGCGTGCCTCAAGCTCGCTAACGACCAACTCGGTGAACGACCCGTCAAAGCCATTATTTATACCCATTCTCATGCCGATCACTTCGGCGGTGTCTTAGGTGTAACCAGCGCAGAAGAAGTCGCCCGCGGAGATGTCAGAATCATTGCGCCCGAAGGATTCCTTGAGGAGGTTGTCAACGAGAACGTCATCGCAGGAGCGGCAATGGCCCGAAGAGCCATGTACCAATTCGGCCTTTTCCTTCCTCCTGGCCCAAGGGGGCACATCGACAACGGGCTGGGCAAAGCATTGCCATTCAGTCCCTCAGGTCTTATCGCCCCAACCGAAATCATTGATCGAACGGGAATTGAACTTGAAGTAGATGGCGTACGGATTGTCTTTCAGAACACTCCAGATGCTGAAGCGCCCGCAGAAATGAACTTCTGGTTTCCCGATTTTCGATTGTTGTGTATGGCAGAAAACTGCACACACAACATGCACAACCTGTATCCGATTCGGGGCGCACAAACCCGAGACGCGCTTGCCTGGTCGAAATACATCAACGAAGCGTTAGATCTATGGGGCGACGAGTCCGAAATCATGATTGCTACGCATCATTGGCCTCGTTTCGGGACGACTGATTTGAAGAAGTTTCTCGTTAAACAACGTGACGTTTACCGATGGATGCACGATCAAACGATGCGTCTCGCGAACCTTGGATGGACGCCCAACGAGATCGCCGAAAAGCTTCAGCTTCCTAGCTGTTTTTCAACTGAATCGCACGTTCAGGGGTATTACGGCACCGTCAGCCACAACGTGAAGTCGGTGTACAACAAATATCTCGGTTGGTATGACGCGAATCCGGCGAATCTCAATCCTCATCCACCAACTCAAAGCAGTCGGCTTTACGTCGAATTTATGGGTGGTGCTGACTCAGTTCTGCGTCAAGCGCGCTCGTATTTCGAAGAGGGTGATTACCGATGGGTTGCCGAGGTCGTAAATCACGTTGTGTTTGCTGATCCGTCAAACCAAGAAGCCCGAGAGCTACAGGCCGATGCGCTTGAGCAGCTTGGTTACCAGTCTGAATCGGGCACTTGGCGCAATGCCTACCTTTATGGGGCTCTCGAACTTCGCTCCGGTTCACCAGACTTCATTGCGGGTCGCGGTCGGCAAATCGCTCACGCCATGACTGCGGAGCAGCTTTTTGACACCATGGGGGTTCGGCTCGACTCAGTGGTGCTTGAAGGTCTGGACCTGAGTATCAACTGGAAGTTCACAGATCTAGACGAAACTCACGTGTTGGGGATCTCTAATAGTGCTGTCCACCATTTGCCTGATCGTCTAGCCGACGATGCTGTCGCAACAGTGACGCTGACGCGTCGCGCTCTGGCAGAAGTCCTTGCAGCGGTGGGGTCAATAGCCGAGGCGGTTCGCGGCGGGGAACTCAGTGTCGAAGGAGATGAGTCTGTAGTAGTTCATCTTTTTGAGTCGATGACTGAATTTAGAATTTTTCCAATCATCGAACCGCTTGCCGGACAGGTGCACTAATGACAAGAGCTACAGAACCGAGTAGGACAAGACCTCCAAAAGCCTGAGTTACGGTGATCGCTTCATCATGCAAGGGCCAGGCGAGCCCCACAGCAACTATATGCATCGCAAGGTTGTAAAGGGACGAGCGCGCCGCTTCTAAGTGTCCATGAACCCACGTCATCAGAACGTGCCCAAAGACACCGGTAATGAACGCCACGATCAGAATCCACAGCCAATCAGTCCCACCGAATTCCCCCCAATCTGATCGCTGGGTAATGAGCAGCACCGGTAGTACGGTCGCTACGAAAGACCAGATATTGATGCCGGCCATCCATTCGATCGGATCAACCTCGTGACCCGTGCGGGCCTGCCGTGTCAGTACGAAGTACGCGGTGAATGTGACCAGCGACAGGCCGGCATAGCCCAGGCCTGTGAGGGACGCGCTTAAATCGCCGCCCGCCCCCAGGACGACGAGGACCGCTCCACCAACTCCGGTAAGAGTGAAGAACAACTGGCGCATCGACGGCCGTTCTCCGAAAAGCGGGCCCGAGAGCACTAGTAGCAACGCGGGCTGCATAGCCATCACCGTCGACAACAAAGAAATTGCAGTTTGCTGAACTGCAGCAAACACAAAAATCAAGTTAAAACCGAAACAAAGGCCTGGCAGCGCTGTGGACCGGAAGACTCGCCAACCCAATGCTCGGCCTCGAACTGCTAGTAGCAGCAAAAGAATCGGCGATGAGATCCCGAAGCGAATGAAAGTCGAAATCAGAGGCGACGCAGTTATGAGTTTTGAGATGGGAGGCCCAATTCCCCAGACGACGACTACTACCGCCATGACTAAAAGCGGTAGGGCGCGACCGTCCCGCGCTGGTACCTCCGACCTGTTGCCATTGGAAACTGATCCGATTAGGAATACTGACGGGGCGCGAGGCCCCGCACCGGTTAACGCCACACAGCCCCAAACACGTCGTCATAGGCGAGAATTGAGGCGGGTTGACGAGAGATCGGCCCATGTCCTTTACCAATGGGGTAGCCAAGGGGAACCATGCCAAGAGTCGCCCAGCCTTCAGGAATTTGTAGGGCGGCCTTCACCTCGTCTTCGGCTAGGCAGTGCAGCGTGGTCAAGACACAACCCAATCCCTCAGTGCGCGCGGCCAACATCGCGTTCTGAATAGCGGTGTAGACCGAGCCGCCACCAACCATTGAGATTCGATCCAATTTGGCATCAGTAATTGCCATCATCTTTGGGTCGGCTACGAACATCAGAATGACCGGAGCCTCATGAAGGTGATCGGCGAGGTAATCACCAGCGGCGCGATTTCTTCGCCCTTTTTCAGCTTCTTCCGGGGGGAGTGAGTCAATTCTCGCGTCGTAACCCTTCGCGTACCGATACCAGGCTGGCCGGTAAACGTCAGCTAGGGCTTGTTTTCGTTCAGCACTTCGCACTACCACCACGCGCCATGGCTGCATGTTGCCACCGGTCGGAGCCCAAGCTGCCGCTTGCAAAACACGGTCGAGTACGTCGTCCGGGATGGGATCGGGGCGAAGGCGACGCACCGCGCGAAGTGTGCTCATCATCTGATAGATGTCATTCATTGTTTTGTCCTCACAACCAAGTTGACCATTCATCTACTGGCATTCGTTCACTCCGAAGGCTATTCACTCTCTTAGCGTCGTCACGTTTGCCTATTGCCATTCCACAGAAAAGCATTTCTTCTTCTGGTGCGCCGCAAAATTCTTGCACGGACTGCCAATGATTGGCCCACGCTTCTTGCGGGCATGTGTCTAGGCCAGCCTCGACAGCAAGCAGCATGAAAGTTTGAAGAAACATCCCTAGGTCAGACCATTGAGCGGCGCCCATGTTTCTTTCGATGAAGCAAAAGAAAGCCGCCGGAGCGCCAAAAAAATCAAAGTTTCGAGCTAAATGGGCGAGCCGTGCTGGCTTGTCCTCTCGCGGTATACCCAGTTTTTCGTACATAGCTTCGCCTAATTCGTAACGGCTCGTTCGGTACGGCTCTTGTAAATTCGGTGGGTAAACCGGATATTCGGATTGACCTGGTCGTCGGTCTGATATGAACGCTCGAAAATTCGTCATGGATTCGCCGTTGAGAACGTAAACCTTCCAGGGCTGAACATTTCCTCCGGACGGGGCACGCGCCGCGACTTCTAGGAGTTCACGGATTTGCTGATCGCTTACCGCTTCCGGCAAAAACGAGCGTATCGATGCTCGCCGCTGGGTGGCTTCGGTCACATTCACTCGATACTCCTAGATTAAGACGATGACACGAGTGTGCCCCACTTGAGCCACGGCTGCTCAGGAACTTCTCAACGATTCGGTAGCTCCATCGACGGAAAGCACCTGCCCCGAAACGTGCCTACCAGCGGGTGACGCCATGTACACAACAGCGCCCGCTACATCGGCAGCATCCATGAAGCGGCGCATTGAGACCTGTTCTTCGTAGCCTCGGCGAAGCGATGACGCGTCCACCCCTGTGACGGCCGCCTCTCGTTCGATCACTTGATCCATTCTTGGCCCCCCCACCGAGCCCGGGCAGACAATATTCACTCGAATGTTGTCTTTGCCTAATTCCATTGCCCAGCTGCGGCCGAGACCAACAATCGCCCATTTTGCGGCCACATACGGGGACCGGTATGGGTATGGGAATAATCCTGCAGTCGACGCAATGTTGACAATTAATCCCCCGCCGGAGGCCCGCAAAAACGGGACTGCTCGCGCTGTCACTCGAAATGTTCCGCCCACATTTACTCGAATCACTTCATCGAAGGCGCCTGCATCGATTTCGTCTACTAGACCCGCAGGCCCAGCCACGCCGACGTTGTTTACCAGAACGTCTAACCCCCCAAGTTTCTGGTTTACCGCCTCGAACAGTTGATCAACTGCGTCGTCATCTGCAATGTCGCTCACAATGTCAGGGTCGGTGGAAGCGTCGATATCGCAAACGAAAACGCTTGCGCCAGCAGCACGAAGAGCGGCAGCAATTGCCTCACCGATACCGGACCCGCCGCCTGTTACGAGCGCGCGGGTGCCAGGTTCTACGCGTCCAGCGTTCAGGATTAGAGGTTCGCTCACCAACGCGCACCCTAATTCGTGGCGTCGCGATTAGACGGTCAATCTTTAGGGGCGTAGACAAAGGACGGCAAAGATCTGCTCAACTGGGGGAACGATGATCGAAACACCCAACTTTTCAATGGATTTGACGGGTCAAACCGCGTTAGTAACCGGCACCACTTCTGGCTTGGGGCGCCGTTTTGCTGAGGTGCTCGCGGCCTGCGGGGCGAACGTAGCAGTCGCCGGTCGACGAGTTGATCGGCTTGAGGAGTTAGCTAACCGTTTGAGAAACGCAGGTGGGGAGGTGTTGACAGTTCCGCTCGACGTCACTGACACTGATGCCTTGTTTGCTTCGGTCGAAAGAGTCCAAGATCAGTTAGGGCCGATTCAGATATTGGTCAACAATGCCGGCAAACCCGATGCAAAACTTGCATTGAAGATGGACCCAAAGTTCGTTGATGAGATGGTGGCTACGAACCTAACCTCGCTCTTTCATTTGGCAAGCGAAGTAACGCGCCGCCTTATCGAAGCGGAACTCCCAGGACGCATAGTCAACATCGCATCTGGGGCGGCCTACAGCGCAGGTATTGGAACTTCGTGGTACGCGATCACTAAGAGCGCTGTCGTTCGAATGACCGAAATGTTGGCGCTTGAGTTTGCGCGCTATGACGTAAATGTCAATTGCATTGCGCCGGGCGCGTTTGAAAGCGAGATGATGGATGGGATGCTCGAACGGTTGGGCGACATCACCCGCGATTTTCCACGCAAACGAATAGGGAAACCATCTCAGCTCGACAGCACGTTGCTCTACTTGGTGTCTCCAGCCTCTGACTTCGTGACTGGCGCGACTATCCGTGTTCATGATGGTCAAGGTGCCCGTTGAGCGGTCTCCATGGCTTCGCGGAGTAACCTCCCCAAAATGGCGACCACTGACCTTGAAGCGGCGGCTGAAGAATGGCGCACGCAAGGGTGGACTGTTGTACATGACTTAGTGCCCGCAGCCGAAATTGACGAAGCAGTGAATGAGCTATGGCAGCATTTCCCTACTCCTGCTGATTATCACTCCGGAAATCCCGAGGCTCTCGCATACTTCGAGAACGAAAGCACTGATAGCCGATACAAGCCAGCGAGCCAGGGCGCGTCTCACGGGATGAGCCACAAAGGTGATGACGAGTCCAGTTTTCGTTTGCGGCAATTTCTAGGACACGTTCTTTTCCCTTATGACACCCACCGGCTCAATCGACTGCAGATCCATCCTCGGGTCGTCGAGTTTGCTAAACGAGCCATGGGCGCTGACGACATTCGCTTGTATCAAGCGAGGATCTGGGGAAAATACACCGGCGTCACCAATTATGAGCAACCCTTTCATCAAGACCGAAATCACAACATTGTCCCGGATCGACTTGAACCGGACTGGTGGAACCTGGAGGGTTTCCTGTATCTATCTGACGTTGAAGATGGAGTGGGTCCGACTGAAGTACTCAGTCTCGGCGATTCTCCTCCGGGCTTAAATCCGCAGGCAGCAGCTGGGCGGCGAGGCTCGTATCTCGCGTATCGCCCCGATGTGTGGCACCGGGGCGTAGATCTCACTAGGCATGAAGGCTCGCGATTTTTGATGAACATCGCGTTTAAACACGCGCACCACGACTGGATTGGGTTCGACAGTTTTCAACAAAATTCCAATCGGGGTCCATGGTCGAAGTTTGCAGCTAGTTGCACTCCCGAGGAACTCGCCTTATTCGGAGCACCCAGGCCCGGTCACCCTTATTGGACGTCAGAACTCGTTGATGCGCTGGAAGTTCGTTACCAAGGTATTGACGCGCTCCCGTGGCGAGAGGCGCTAGATAAGTGACTTTGGATCAAACGATCGACACCGTAATTAGTGCCGCTGTTCGAGACAACGTCATTCCTGGGGCTGTCGCTGCGGTTGTCGACAACGAAGGGTTGCGGAGTATCCGCTCCTATGGAGTCAGGTCCGAGATCAGCGGTGATCCTATGACCAGTGACACTGTTTTTCAGATCGCGTCTATGACGAAGCCAATTACCGGCGTCGCGTGCATGCAAGCGGTAGAACGTGGACTACTTGCGCTCGATCAACCCGCTGGTGACGTCATCCCTTGGCTCGCTGAAGTACAAGTTATTGATCACTTCGATGAGTCCGGACCCGTCTTGCGTGCTCCTCAGAACCCAGTGACTCTGCGCAATCTACTCACACACACATCTGGTTTTACTTATGAGATCTGGAACTCGGGTGTCGCTGCGTGGATCGAACATACCGACGCACCCAGGACCGGCAGCGGCAAGTTGGCATCTCTTCGCCAGCCCCTTTCGTTTGAACCCGGAGAACGCTGGGAGTACGGAATAGGGATCGATTGGGCCGGCCAGCTTCTCGAAACCGTGAGCGGGGTGAGGCTCGAAAGTTGGATGAGGTCGGAGATCTTTGAACCACTAGGAATGTCTGACACGGCTTATCAATGCAATGCGACCATGACAGACCGGCTCGCTGCCCCTCACGTTCTCGATGGCGAACAGTGGAAGGCCTTGATTCCCAGGGATCGGAAGACACTTCCCGAGTTCGATAGCGGCGGCGGCGGACTGTATTCAACAACGCTCGACTATGCGCGCTTTATCCAAATGTTGCTCAACGGAGGCGAGCTTTTCGGACGTCGACTCTTGTCAAGCGAAACTGTTTCATCAATGTCGTCAAACAACATGGGCCAATTACGTGTTTCGCCCGTGACATCTCACGATCAGAGTTTGAGTGCCAATTTCGAGTTCATGCCAGGGGTTCCAAAGTCATGGGGTCTGACATTCCAGCTGAACGAAGAGGCTGTGCCAGAAGGGCGCCAGCAGGGGTCGATGAGTTGGGCGGGTTTGTTCAATACCCACTTCTGGGTGGATCCGAAGTCAGGTCTTGCGGCACTCCTGATGACTCAGACACTCCCATTTATGATTCCTCAAGTATCGAATCTCCTAGAGCAATTTGAACGGGCTACCTACAAAGCCATTACTTCTTGACGTGAAGGCTCCAATTCGCATTCAAGGTGAGCGCGAGTTCATCGCGTTCACTGCTCTTTTGAGCAGCGCCATCGCTTTGTCAATCGACATGGTCCTACCTGCCTTCGCTGATTTACGTTCGTCGTTTGGCATGGAACCCACTTCAAACATGCCGGGCCTCACGATCACTTGCATTTTTGTAGGTATGGCTATCGGGATGCCCTTTTTTGGCCCGTTGGCGGATACCTACGGACGTATCCCTGTGTTAAGAGCAGGCATCGCCCTATTCGCTTTAGGGGCGCTTGGGTCCACACTGGCCCCAAACCTTGGCTCTCTCTTAGCTTCCAGAGTGCTTTGGGGAATTGGGTGCGCCGCTCCCCGCACCATCAGCCAAGCCATGATCCGGGACAAATTCGAAGGTGATGACATGGCCCGCGTGATGGCCATCGTCCAAACCTTCTTTTTTGCGGGACCGGTCCTAGCTCCTGTAATCGGAGACCTACTCGTCCGGGCAGGCGGGTCTTGGCGACTGACAATGCTTTTCGGTTTAGCCATCGCCATTGTCATCTGGCTTTGGTCTTTCAGAATTACCGAGTCACTAGATAGCGCCAACAGACGCGATCTCAGTTTTTCTGGAACGAAGCAGGGGCTCAGAGTCGTTTTCGGGAACCGTGTAACGATTGGTTATGCACTAACCCTTCTGTTTTCAGGAGGAGCTTTTTATAGCTTCCTAAGTAGTTCTGAACTAATAATCAGCGAAGTCTTTAAGAAACCGACCTGGTTCGTTCCTTATTTCAGCATCACTATGGGCGTGATGGCTGCCGTCGCCCTGACAGGGTCTCGGATAGTGGGGCGTTTGGGGGCAAGACGTCTCGGGCACGGTGCACTGGCCTTTCAACTGGGAGTCAGTTTCCTGATGCTGACCTTGGCCCTCGCAACAGACGGCGTTCCGCCGGTAGCTCTTTGGATGGTTCTGATGACAGCTCAAATAGCTGCCATGGTCGTGATGATGCCCAATATGACAACTCTGGCTCTCGAACCTATGGAAGCTCTAGCTGGAACCGCAGCGTCAACAATTGGATTCATAACCATTGCTCTCGGTGCACTTCTAGGAGCGATCGTTGATCGCCAAATAACTTCAACCGTTACGCCGCTGGCCGTCGGCTACGCCCTCTATACATCGTTAGCTGTGGTGGTGGTACTTACGATGGTTCGGAAAAACAACTCCGAGCATTTCAGTCCCGGGCTGAGCTAGCTCACTTGAATCGGCACAGAGCGCGGGCCCCGAACCTGGGTACCACCCCATTGAACGTCGGCGCCTTCCGCGAGCGAGAATTCTGGAAAGCGTTTTAACCACTCTTCCATAGCCACAACAAGTTCCATGCGAGCCAAATTGGATCCGAGGCACCGGTGAATGCCTATCCCAAAGGCAAAGTGACGATTTTCTTGCCGGTCAATAACCACTTCGTCGGGGTCCGCGAACATTTCTGGGTCCCGGTTACTGGCACCGAAAGGAAGAAAGACTTTTTCTCCGGCTGCGACGGGACAACCCGATATTTCCGCATCTTCAGCGGCTACTCGTGCCATGGTGACGGGAGAATAGGCACGCAGAAACTCTTCGACTGCCGTCGGAATTAGTTCCGGCTCGGCGACAAGACGATGTCGGTCGTCGTCGTGAGTAGCTAGGTGAAGCAAGTTAGAGGCAATGGAACTCCACGTCGTGTCGATACCCGCTACGAGAAGAAGGAAACAGGTGCCCAGTACATGTTTGTCGGTAAGTGGATCACCGTTAGGGAGAGTCTCGGCTTGAAGCTTGCTGATCAAGTCGTCGCGCGGGGCTCGGCGACGATCAGCAATAGTTGCAGCGAAGTACTCAAGGATTTCTTTTGTCGCCTGGGTTCGGCGATCCCACTCGTCTGCGTGACTTTGCAAAATATCTACCGCCCAACGAGTAAACATTTCGCAGTCCTCTTCAGGCAAACCGATCATTGATCCGATAACACGCACTGGGAGGTAGCGCGCGTATTCTTCTGCGGCGTCGACTGTGTCCGACGGGTCAATGGCATCAAGAAGCTCTATGGCAATGCTGCGTGTTACCTCGCGCATGTCCTCAACCGCGTTGGGCGAGAAGTAGGGCAGCAACATTCGTCGGGCGTCGGTATGGAAAGGCGGGTCTGAAGTAATAGGAGGCGCCACTAGGAGGCTGGTTCCGTCAGGAGTAGCTACGACCCCGACGTCGCGCGAAGAAAAACGTTCGGTGTCGTAAGCGATTGACGAAATATCGCTGTAAGTGGTCGGCAACCATCCACCACCATCTCGCGAGGTATGAGCTACCGGGCACTCTGAGCGTAAGCGTTTCCAAACCTCGGGGGCATCTTGCACGTATTCGTGACCGAATAGATCAACGTCTCGTTCCGAGTCAGATAGGCCTGCCATGGGTCCAGAGTAGATCCAGAGCTAGTGGTCGTGCACGTAGGCTCTCTTCATGAGCTCAAATCACCTTCACGGCGACCTTGGCCCCGGACTCCTTGAGGAAGTGGCGCCGAAGGTCTTTAGCTATGTGCAGCCAGACGGAACCTGGTTCATTAATAACACCGGATTTATTGTCGGCGAAAGTGCTGTGGTGAGCATTGACACGACTTCGACCGAACTGCGAAACCGCGCGTATCTGGATGCAATCGCGTCGGTGACAAAGAACCCGGTCACTTTGGTAGTCAACACTCATCACCACGCAGACCACACCCACGGGAATTACTTATTCACCGATGCCACGATTATCAGTCACACCACTTGTCGGAAGGTGATGATGGCTACGGGGATTCCTGACTATCGCGCCGCGTTCCCTGGGGTTGAGTGGGGAGATTTGCGTTTTCGTGCTCCTGACCTCACCTTCGAGGGCTCGACCACCGTGCACCTCGATGATTTGGATATCGAGCTGTTTGATTTAGGTCATGTAGCCCACACGGACGGCGACGTTCTGGCATGGCTACCCGAACATGGCGTGTTATTTACAGGGGACCTCATCTTTCACGGAGGAACACCTTTCGCCCTATTTGGGTCCATCCAAGGGACTTTGGATGCTTTGGACACGATTGAGGAGCAGGGAGCGGACGTTATTGTTCCAGGTCACGGACCTGCCTTCGGTGGCCGTGAAATCGGCAAAGTGCTTGATGCCCAAAGGGCTTACCTTCAGTTCGTGCAGGAGGCGGCCGCAGAGGGAGTCGCATCGGCACGCTCACCTGTCGAGCAAGCATCTGCAACCGATCTGGGCGAGTTTGACCGACTAACTGATGCTGAACGGCTAGCTGGAAATCTCCATGTCGCCTACCGCGAAAATCCTGAAGCGGACTACGAGTGGGTGGGATTCGAAAACGCGATCGGGGACATGATCGCTTTCAACGGAGGCATGCTCCCACGTTGTTTAGCGTGACTCTTCAGTGTTTAGAAAGGTAACGTCAGTCCAACTCGAGGCCACTCTGCCTGTATCAGTTTGCCCGTGCCTGACAGTGTGATGTAGGCCGTCCTCATTTCTGCACCACCGAAGCAAATATTGGTGCAGATCGGGTCGTTCACGGCAAAGAATTCAAGCTCGTCGCCGTTGGGGGTGAAGGTGCTGATCCCGCCTGTTTGGATTGTGGCAACACTCACATTTCCGTCGGCATCCATTGCTAACGAGTCGAATAGCTTCCTACCTGCTGGGCGGGCCAAGAACTTTCCGTGAGACGATCCTGCAAGTTCACCTGGCCCCGAAAGCTCCCAATAAAGAATGGAACCTTGGTGGGTTTCGGCTACGTACACCCTGTCTTCTTGGGGTGACAAACCAACGCCATTTGGGCCATCAAGAGGGAATGCCACCTCTTGCACCTGTGATCCGTCAGCTCGACCGTAGTAAAGCCCACCGCGATCACGCGTCCGGGCTCGGGTTTTCCCGTGGTCGGTAAACCAAAATCCCCCCGTCGAGTCAAACATGAGATCGTTCGGGCCCTTGAGCGGTTCCCCATTTACTTCGGCGTAAAGGATTTCAACTGTTCCTGTGTTGATGTCGATTCGTTCGATACGACCTGAGGAGTAGTCGTCCGGTACCAATCCTGGAACTGTCAATCCTCGCGCCTCACCCCATGTGAATCCGCCATTGTTGCAGACGTATAGAGCACCGTCAGGCCCCACTGCGGCACCGTTGGGACCACCTCCTGGCCGAGCCACAACTTCGATTGATCCATCGTTTGGGTCGATTCGAGAAATCGTGCCTCGTTTCACTTCGACAAGCACGATGGAGCCGTCCGGCATTACTACGGGCCCTTCGGGAAACTGCAATCCGGTCGCGATGACGTCATAGTCGCTCATCGACTGACCCTAGCGTCGTCGCCGTAGTCTCGGCGAGGGAGCCTTAGCGATCAGCGAGCAAAACGTTGAGCTCGTCCTGTGTCATTAGTACATCCCGGGCTTTGGAACCAATGGAGGGACCCACGACCCCTCGCTGTTCTAGGAGATCCATAAGTCGCCCAGCGCGAGCGAACCCAACTTTCAGTTTTCGTTGAAGCATCGAGGTCGACCCAAGCTGGCTGTCCACAACTATGACCATGGCTCGCATCATGAGTTCGTCATCATCCTCGTCGCCAGACGAGCCACCTGGAATAACGTCAGATGTGGAGCCCTTTACTCCTTCGACTCCTTCGACGTAGTCAGTTTCAGGCGCTTGTCTACGCCAGTGAGCAACCACTTGATGAATCTCAGCTTCACTCACCCAACAGCCTTGGACGCGTTGAGCCACACTGCTGTTGGCACCTAACACCAGCATGTCGCCTTTTCCTATGAGTCGTTCGGCTCCCGGTTGATCAAGGATGACACGGCTGTCTGCAAGACTTGATACGGCAAAGGCGATACGCGACGGAATGTTGGCCTTGATAACGCCGGTGATTACGTTCACCGAGGGCCGCTGGGTAGCGATCACCAGGTGGATACCTACTGCTCGTGCCATCTGCGCCAACCGAGTTATCGAATCTTCGACGTCGCGTGCTGCGACCATCATCAAGTCGTTCAGTTCGTCCACCACGACAACCACAAAGGGCATCCGTTCAAATTCGCGTTCTTCATTGAGGTCTGATGCGAGGCGTCCTTCGTCGTATGCCGAGTTGTATCCGGTTATGTCGCGAAACCCGATCTCCGAAAGTACGTCGTATCGCCGTTCCATTTCCTTTACCGCCCACGACAAGGCGTTAGCTGCCTTTTTCGGGTTAGTGACTACTTGGGTGAGTAGATGAGGGAGACGGTCGTATTGTCCCAGTTCCACCCGTTTGGGGTCGATGAGTATCAGACGTATTTCGTCCGGGGTGGCGCGCATAAGTAAGGAGGTAATGATTGAGTTAATGCAAGATGACTTTCCCGCTCCTGTTGCACCCGCGATCAGAACGTGGGGCATCGACGCAAGGTTTGCCATTACAGCGTTGCCCGAAATGTCCTGACCCAACGCAACTTCAAGAGGATGCGTTGCCTCCGCTGCTGTCTGGCTAATCAGTATGTCGCCTAATGCAACGAGGTGACGGTCGGCGTTAGGAACTTCTACTCCAATGGCAGAACGGCCAGGGATCGGCGCCAAAATACGAACATCAGCCGATGCCATTGCATAAGCGATGTCTTTGTGGAGGCTAGTCACTCGGGAAACCTTCACTCCTGTGCCAAGTGATAGTTCATAGCGAGTGACCGTCGGGCCTACTTCCATGCCCGTGACTCTGGTTTCGACGCCGTGGCTAGAAAGGGCTGCCTCTAGGTTGCGAGCTCCACTCTGAAGCATGCGTTCGTCCACGTCCTGAACGCCTGATCTCTCGAGACTTTCTCCCGTAGGGAGTTTCCAATGCCCAGTAGGACGATTCCCCAGGTCGATTTCCATCTGTTCAGGCGCAAGTCCGGAGTTGTCTTGTCCTGAAATGGATTCTTTATCCTCAGCAGGCAAGGTGTCAGGTGCCTCTCGAAGACCAGGCTGTTCTATTGGTGACGCATTCCAAGGCTCTTCATTTTGCGTGTTTTCAACAACCTCAACTTCAAGATTCACCGATTGGGCATCTGGCGAAGCGATAGAGGGGCCAAGACCTGGCGCAGAGATCGGGGGCAGCGTCGACCGGTCGGGCGACGAATCCTCAGACGCTTCCCTATCTGACCCCAGGCTCTGGAGGCTGTGAAGCCCCTTCCTCAGGTATTTGACGACGAAACGAACAGCGAATGCCATCGCCGTCAAAACCTGGCGGAGGCCAGTGTCGGTGACGATCAAAACCCCGAACATGGCTGCTAGCAGCAGAACAATCCATGCCCCGGGATCGTCGACAGCCCTGCGTAGCGGTTCACCCACGACTGCACCAATTATTCCGCCCGACGCTCGAAGATCATCCAGCGTGGTTTTAATTCCAGCTGCATCTCCGATCAGGTGCGCCATGCCGGACAACGAAAGACTTGTCAGAACGCCCCCAAACGCGATCCTCCAAGTTCTGTCGCTGCTCTTATCGCGCAGTATCGCGTATGCGCAGCCCAGTAGCGCGAACGGAACGGCGAAGCGAAAGATGCCTACCAGCACACTCATGATGTTCTCGAGCAGGCGACCCGCGATTCCTGCTTTATCCCCGAAAAGTGCCAGGAGAGAAATTAACGCCACAATAACGAGAAGGAGGCCAGCTACATCGGTCGCGCGGCCACGCAACCCGGCTTCACTCATTCGACGAAGCATCGACGGTTTAGTCGAATTTTTTGATTTGGAAGGGTCAACCGTGCGGCGCGATCTACCGGAAGATCTGGTCTTCTTGGATGTGTCGATAGGGCGCTTGGATACCACACTGGCGAGAATACCGAAGCATCCACCGGATGCTGGTTCAGTCGACGGTAATCACGGACGCCGAAATTGGTGGCCGTCGCCGAGTCCTGTTTCCAACAAACCGGCCGGTGATGCGTCGAACTACTCGGTCAAGGTCTTCAAGTCGCTTACCTTCGCTGATTGAAGTCCGAACGGCTTGAGCCACTTCGATTTCTAGTTCTGCTAGAACCACCACGCTCTTGTCAGTATCTATCCATCCTTGGGTGGATATTTCTGGATGACCAACCAGGCCTGTTTTATTGCTGACAACCACAGTGACGTGAACGAAACCACCTTCGCTCAGTCTTCGGCGCGCCTCGAGCATGTCCGGACCAAGGTCGTCGAGTAATCCGTCGACAAATCGGTACGGAGCCGGAACATGACCCGTCACGCGAAGGCCCTTCTCATCGAGGGTTAGTTGCGTACCGTCAAGCACGACAACGCTCCGGTCAGGTTGGTGTCCCGCTTCTACTGCGACGTCTGCGTTGCGCTGCAACATTCGGTACTCACCTTCGATGGGCACGTACCACTCAGGCCGCACAATGTCGTACAGGTGTCGCAGCTCGTCTCGTTGGGCGTGTCCGCTTGTATGAACATGTTCCTGGCCATCGTGGACTACCTCACACCCCAAACGAGTGAGTTGGTCAATCACTCGATACACCGAAATTTCATTTCCAGGTATCGGGTGACTCGAGAGCATGACTACATCTCCCGCGCCCAGGGAAAGGTCCGGGTGTTCGCTCCTGGCGATTAGAGACAAAGCAGCATTTGGTTCACCTTGGGATCCAGTGCAAATTACGCAGACGTCTCCGGGTTCGTACATATGGAGATGTTCGATCGAATCAACACAGCGATGAGGTAGGTCGAGTACTCCTAGTTCTTGAGCTATGCGTATGTTGTTCACCATTGATCTGCCAAGGGGGAAGATCGTTCGTCCTTCTTTGATTGCCACATCACATATTTGTTGGACTCGATGTAGGTGGCTAGCAAAACAACTCACAACAAGGCGCCCACCGGTCCATTCAGGGAACCGACGTTCGAAGGTTTCGCGCATTGTCGATTCCGAGGCACTCCAACCGGGTTTATCTGCGTTGGTTGAATCCGCCATCAGGACACGAACGCCTGGGTCTTCTTGCAGTTCCTCCAAACGCTTGAGGTCGGTAATTCGCCCATCAATGGGGTGTGAGTCAAGTTTGAAATCCCCGGTGTGCACCATGACCCCATGATCGGTGTGCAGAACTACGCACAGACTTTGAGGAATTGAGTGGGTTATGGGAAGTACTTCAACATCGAATGGCCCTATTCGACGTCGTTCTCCATCGTTCAATATCTGAAACGACGTTCGATCTTCTAAACGGGCCTCAGTTACTTTTCGGCGAGCAAGGCCCATCGTTAATGCTGAGCCGTAGAGAGGCACCTCAAATTCTCGTAGAAGGTGGACCACTCCACCCACATGATCTTCGTGTCCGTGGGTAATAAGCAATCCAACAATGTCGGCTCCTCGCTCGGCCAGCCATTGAGTGTCTGGGAGAATGACATCGACGCCAGGCATGGTGGCGTCGGGGAACATCACCCCAAAGTCAATTAAAAGCAGCTTGCCGTCGATCTCGATGCATGTGCAGTTTCGGCCGACCTCTCCGAGACCACCTAGGAAAGTGATGTTTACGTTGGGCGTTTCCAAATTAAGCCTTCAACCGGGCATACACCTCTCGGGCCGTGTCTTCCAGCCCTTGTGGCGTCGGTCCCATGGGCAATCGCGGCTCTCCGACGTTTAGCCCTAGGGTTCGCAGCATCGCTTTCGTTGGGACTGGGTTCGGCGCAGCATCTCCAGTCTCGTAATCGAAACTGTCGAGGAGAAGTGAGTTAATACGCCTCGCTTCCGACGCGTTACCAGAATCCCAAGCATCCATCATTGCGACGTGTTCGGGGGCCGTCCAATGGGCCGCCACACTAATAACTCCTACAGCGCCTACCGCTAGAAGGGGAAGGGTTAGCGCGTCATCTCCGCTGTATACCTCGAAGCCTTCGGGAGCGTCTCGTACCACCTTCGCTGTTTCTCCAGGGTTTCCAGCGGCGTCCTTCACTGCAACGATATTTGGCACCTGATGGGCAAGTTGGAGCATCGTTGATGTTTCTATCTTCCTACCAGTTCGAATTGGGATGTCATAGAGAACCACAGGCAGGCTGGTTGCGGAAGCGACGGCTTCAAAGTGAGCGTATATTCCGGCTTGAGATGGGCGGTTGTAATACGGCGTGACAGCGAGTATTCCGTCGCAACCTAGTTCTTCAGCTTTTCGGGTTTGGTGAATTGAATGTGCCGTGTCGTTTGTCGTAGTCCCCGCGATTACGGGCACAGTGACCGCCTCGGCGATTGCGCGCCACAATTCCCAATCTTCTTCATCGGTTACAGCGGGACCCTCACCAGTTGTTCCCGTGATCACGAGTCCTTCGCTTCCCTGTTCCACGAGCCACTTGGCAAGGGTTACCGCAGCGTCGACGTCTAAAGCATCGTCTTGTGAGAACGGGGTTACCATCGCCGGAATGACTCGGCCGAATCGCGCAGTCATGCGGCTAAGAATAGCCCTTCAAATACTTCCTTCACTCGCTCTGTTAATACCTAGCGTGGCGAGCAGATCCTCGTGCAGTTCAAACCACACCGTGTGATAGCTCGGCATGATGGGTTTAGTTAGCCAATCCAGGTCGCCTGAGAGAACTTTTTCAAGCGCAGATGCAAATCGGGACGGGTAGTTATCGAACCTAGAGAGAACACCGATTAACGGTTGAAGAATCTCCGCAATTTGTTGGTCCAACACCTCAAGTCGGTCAAGGACTTTGGTGTCGTATTCACTGTCGCCATGGTCATTTAGCTTTTGCTCTCCGGAACCGTCGTTAATCACTTGCCAATCGGTACACAGTTGCAGCATCTCGGGGTTGAGTTGAAGAAACTTTTCATAAAGAGCTTCCACGATCCCGCGCGCAGCAACGACTTCTAACTCCTGAGCTAACGCCGCTTGGCCTTCCTCGCGCCCCGTTGGGGTAAGAACATATTTCTCAACAGCTTCGACCTGACGCATCACGCATTTTTCGCTTTTCACCATTCCGCTCAAGATCACGGCGGTGGTCTCCACGCTCAATCCATGCACTGATGCAATGGTCGGAACTTCGCCGAATCCTTTGAGTCGGAGTGCAAGCGCTACCAACGTTTCTGGGTCCGAGCGATGAGCCATTGGTGGTATCAGGACTCGGTTGTCGCGTCTGCTTCAGCCTCTAATTCTCGAGTTATGGCGAAAGCGTCAACTTCTTCAGCTGTGTCAACCCAGTCTTCGTACTGGATAACGCCAATCTCTCCAAACTTTTGACGAAGCCATCCATCACCAGCATCGAGGAGTCCCAATTTCTTGCAATTAGGAACAATTTTGGTGAAAAGCAACTGCTGAAACTCTTGGCGAAGAGGATCGGCGTAGGCCAACGGAATCACCTTCTTCACGTCGGCTCCCATGCGTTCCCATACTTCTTGTTGAAGGAACCGGTCGCGCATGCGTACAGCCGCCTCGAACGCAAACTCTTGACGATCTCGCAGCTCTGCCTGGGTCATGTCGCTGTAGACCTCTTTCAACGACAGCACCCCAAAGGCGACGTGGCGGGCTTCATCACTCATGACGTAACGCAATAGTTGTTTGAGGAGGGGTTCCTGACTCTGTTGATAGATCAGTCCAAAAGCAGCTAGCGCTAGGCCTTCAACCATGATTTGCATACCGAGGTAGGTCATGTCCCACCGGGAATCTTGGACGATGTCGTCTAAGAGCATCCGCAGATGAACGTTGATGGGGTAGGTATCCGACAGTTTCGTGTCTAGGTACTTGGCAAAAACTTCGACGTGGCGGGCTTCGTCTACCACCTGTGTAGCTGCATAATATTTTGCGTCCATCCAAGGCACGGTTTCGACGATTTTGGCCGTACAAACCAATGCGCCTTGCTCGCCGTGCATGAATTGACTCAAAGCCCAGTTCTGGGATTCCATGTTGAACTTGACCCACTCGTTACGACCCCACGATTCGACGCCGGTACCAGAAAGGTCCATAACGTCTCCTGCGCTGCCATTTGTTTCATACTCTTCGACGGCGAGAGCCTCTTGGTCAACTTCTGTTTCCCAAGGTAGGTCTGTTTCACCATTCCACTGCCCGACCTTAGCTTTTTCGTACAGCTTGGCTAATTGCGGTCGGGCGCCTTTCTCGTAGTCCCAGGAATAGATGCATTCAGCGTTGTCTTCGACCGAATGGATTACTTCGTTTGGGTCTGTATTAGTCATCGCGAGGATGGCTTCGAAGTCGTTCGGATCCGTCCTACCGATTATCTCTTCTACCGTCGACATCAGACACTCCTATTTCCCCGGCTGCCAGAAAGTAACCCGAAGGTAACTTACAAATCAATAATTAATAGAACGAAACCTTCGAATTAGCCGGTCAAACATCTTCTCCGACAAAATGAAATTAAGCACGGCTGCGAACCGAGCATCAACGCCCACCAGTCGGCGAAGCGGCGGATTGCGCCGAGCAACGCACTTCTCTATAACCACAGCTACTCGATCCGGACTCAATCCTGAATTGCTAGACCTAGTCAAATTCTCAACTGCTTTCTCAACAAAATTGCCGTATTCCCGGCGTCCTGCTGCAGGAAGGTCACGGTCGATTTGTATGGACGCTTCTCTGGCTTTGGTCCACAACGGAGTTCGGACAGCGCCTGGTTCAATCATTGTGATGCGCGGCCCTGTCGGACCCAATTCTCTCCGCAAAGAAGAAGAAAGTCCCACCAACGCGTGTTTGCTGGCGGCATACGGGCTGAGCAGTGGCACGCCAACTCGCGAGTTGATCGAACCAACGACGATAATTCGAGGGTCATTCGCTAGTCGAAGCATTGGCAGCGCACAGCGAATAGAGGAAGCGACACCGACGACATTGACATCGAATTGCCGCCGCCAGTCCGCCGGAGTGACATATTCCAGCGGTCCTCCAACTACTACGCCGGCGTTTACCACCAACAAGTCCAAACCAAGGCACCCGCGACGGTCAGCAACTTCCCCGAACGCCGTTTCGATTTGGTCGTCATCGGTAACGTCAATCCGCAATGAGGACGCCCCAGCAACTTGTTCTATGTGAAAAGAATCGCTCTGGGAACGAACACCTCCCCACACGTGCCAGCCAGCGGCTGCCAACCGTTGCACTGTGGCGTAACCGATACCGGTACTGGCACCTGTAACGACCGCTGATCGATTAGTCACCGGCGTACTCTCACAGCGTTATTCGACGACCAAATCAACGAAGGAGTCTCGAAGGGTGCGTTTCGAGAATTTTCCGGTGGAGGTTTTGGGCACTTCGTCAATAATTTGAGTAGCGCTAGGCAACCACCATTTAGCCATACGGGGAGTCAGGTAGTCGATTAGCTCTTCATGGCTCAGTGATTCCCCTTCTTTCAGAACGACGCAAGCCATCGGCCGTTCCATCCATTTTTGTGACGTAACGGCGATAACGGCAGCCTCTGCCACCTTGGGATGGCTCATGATTTCATTCTCTACTTCAGCTGAGCTAATCCACTCGCCTCCCGATTTAATCAAGTCTTTTGTGCGATCAACAAGACGGATGTAGCCCCGCTTGTCGCAGGTCGCTACGTCGCCAGTTCGCAACCATCCGTCTTCGGTAAAGGAATCTGTGGAGTCGGGATGCTTGTAGTAACTCCCCGTTACGTACGGGCCTCGAACCTGTAACTCACCGCTTGACTCTCCGTCCCATGGGAGTTGTTTCGTTGAGTCAGGTTCACAGATTCGGAACTCGACAGTTGGGGCGATCGTTCCGACCGAAGCGCGCAAATCAGCTTTGCTGTCCGCGTCAAGGTCCAACTCCGCGGATTTTATGTGCGCTATCGCAGCCAGCGGGCTCGTTTCCGTCATACCCCAAGCTTGCAGAATAGGTAGCCCGATTTTCTCGCGATATGCCTCCGACAACGCTTTCGGTACCGCAGAGCCACCACAGGGAATCGCCCGCAAACTAGAGACGTCGCGACCATCAAGTTCGTCGAGCACCCCCATCCAGATGGTCGGCACGCCGGCGGCGATGGTTACCCGTTCGGTTTCAATTAGTTCTGCTATGGGCCTGGGCTGCATCTTGGGACCGGGGTTTATAAGGGTCGCACCCGCAGCGACGGCGGCGTGTTGCAATCCCCACGAGTTGACGTGGAACATAGGCACCACAGGCAAGATGACGTCCGATTCGCTTATACCCAAGCAGTCGTTCGTCATCGTTGTAAGTGTGTGTATGTAGGTGGACCGATGACTGTAAACAACGCCCTTAGGGTTTCCGGTCGTCCCGCTCGTGTAGCACATTGAGGCAGCCTGTCGCTCATCTCTAACTGCGAATTCGACTGGTGAAGCGGCTTCGATTAGATCCTCGTAACGAAGCACTCTTGAATCTTCCGGAATTTCTCCCTCTCCGTCATCCATGATCACTAAGTGTCGGACAGTCTCAAGTTGGTCAACTAAGGGCCATAGAAGCGCCATGAGTGAGCGGTCCACGAAGATGACTTCGTCTTCAGCGTGGTTTGCGACGTAAACGATTTGATCCGCGAACAATCGAATATTGAGTGTGTGTAGCACCCGATTGGTGCAAGGCACGGCGAAATAGAGCTCAAGGTGGCGGGTTGTGTTCCAAGCGAAAGTACCTACACGTCCGTGCTCACTAACACCCAACTCGGCCATTGCTCCGCCCAGTCGCCGCGTACGCTCAGCCCATTCTCCATAGGTGCTTCGTTCGATACCTGTTGCAGTGGCAGTGACCAGTTCCTTGTGCGGAAACAGGTTTTCCGCTCGCCGGAAGAAGAAATCAAGAGTGAGAGGGGTGTCCATCATTGTCGATTGCATGCCAGAGATCGTAGGAGAAGAGCTTGCTGACGGCCACATCCACGTATGGTGAAAGTGACAAATGACAGAATTCAACGCATCCAATTCAAAACTTGACCCTAAAGACCGTCGAAGGCTCAAACAACTTGCAGCGGTTCCCCTTGCGCTCGCATTGGCGGCCTATGCCGGACAGATACTTACGAGCGCCCTTCTTTCTTCGCTACCACTGTTGTTGATCGCCTTCAATGCCACCGATCCCATGCTCCTGCTGGCCGCCCATCAGACTGAAGCCGTGCCTTTTTTAATTGTCGGCACCGCTCGGCTCTTCGCTCCGGACTTGTTTCTTCACCAGCTTGGTTTGGAATTCGGTCCAGTCACCAAGGACTATCTGAAATCCGAATTTGGCCCGCGCAGCGGTTTCATTCGAACCATCGCGGCCTTGGAACGTTGGTTTCCTCGGGTGGGATGGTTATTGCTCTTTGCCATTCCGGGTTATCCAATGTGTCTTTTAGCTGGCATCGCAAAGATGCGAAGAGTGCCCTTTATCGTGGTCAACCTTGCTGGAACGGTCTCTCGCCTTCTACTGATATTTTGGGTGAGTTCAGTCTTCGAAGGTCCGCTCGGAGCGTCGGTGCGATTTATTAGTCGTTTCTCTTTGCCCTTTACATTTGCCATGGTCGCGTTAGTGATGCTGCAGAGCAGTCGCGGCAGAAATAAAAACTCTGAGGGTTAGACCGAATCACACACGATCGATGTCTTGCCACGTGGGCATGCCTGGTTGCGCTCCGGCCGAACTTACCGCTGCTGCGCCTGCCCTAACCGCTATCGCGGCCGCAGCAATTGGGTCACCGGTTTCGACGAACGCCACGGCAAAAGCTCCGACAAATGCGTCACCCGCTCCGGTCGGGTCTATTACTTCAACCTCTGGGGCGTCTATTCGGGTTACTTCTTGGTTAACCCGAACTTCGCATCCGTCAGCGCCAAGTGTGGTTACGAGGATCGGGGGGCGACTGTCACCGAGCTGTTTTGCTTCGTATCGGTTGACAACAACTACGTCAGCCAATGGAAGAACTTGCGACGCAACTTCATTGAACGGCGCTGGATTGAATACAACGAGGGTTGAAGATGCCGCAGCAATAACCGCTGCGGTTCGGGCAGCTTCTGCGGCCACTTCACCTTGCAGGAGCAATGCATCGGCCGATGCGATTTCAGTAGCCGCAGCCTCTACTCTCTCTCGGTCAAGCTCACCGTTTGCCCCAGCAACCACGACAATTGAAACATCTTCAGGGTCGACTGTGATGAGCGCCAGCCCAGTTGAGGTGTCTACTTTCGATACGTGATCTCGATTGACTCCAGCAGCGTCCAGTTCAGTAAGCAAAAAATTTCCTCGCGCGTCTGTGCCAACACACCCGACCATGGTGACTTCCGCCTTTAAGCGCGCCGCCGCGACTGCCTGATTAGCTCCCTTTCCCCCAGCGTTTTCTTCGACGCGAGTCCCATGAATCGTCTCATCAAGCTGTGGACGGCGAGGAACCCAAGCGCTTATGTCATAGTTCAGACTGCCGACGACCACCATGCGAACGGTCAATGTTTAAATCCCAAGGTAGGTATCGAGACCAATTGTCACGCCAGGATGTTCTGAAATAACTCTGCAAGCAAGGGTTATTCCGTTCATGAACGACCCCCTGTCCAGGCTGTCATGGCGAAGGGTCAAGGTTTCACCGTCAGTTCCGAACAGGACCTCTTGATGAGCGACTAGGCCGCGTAGCCGAACGGAGTGCACTGAAATACCCGCCGGGCCGGTACCTCCTCGCGAACCTGGGATGGTCTCGTGCTCCGTCGGGTCGGTCCCCCAATCACTGGACGCTTGCGCCATTCGCTCCAACGTTCTCATCGCCGTACCTGAGGGCGCGTCAACCTTGTTGTCATGGTGCAGTTCTATAACCTCCGCCGTGGGGAAAAAAGGTGCGGCCATTTCGGCGAAACGCATTAGAAGAACTGCCCCAATTGCGAAGTTTGGAGCGATAAGACAATTACTCGAAGTAAACGCTGAGCGGAAAGACGCTACGTCGCTCTCCCCTAGTCCGCTTGTGCCCACGACCGCGTGGACACCGTTGTTTGCACACCACTGGATATTCAGTCGAGCTGCTTCCGCGACCGTGAAATCGACTGCAACATCCACATCGGCAGGATCGACGTGCTCAAGGGAATCCAAGACGACAAGGGAACCCGTGGGATCTTTTTCACCCGAACGCGTCGGATCCACCGCGGCAACAAGGTCTAAATCGCCATCAGCGGCCACGGCTTCGCACACCGCTGATCCCATACGGCCTGCTGACCCTACGACTACTACGCGCATATGAGCCGTTCCTTCCTCACTGGCCCACAACGTTGTGAGCCCTGTCACCATTCTGGGCGACAGGGCTCACAGTTGGAATCACTATTTTGAAATAAACAGGTATTTCAGACTCTCAGTCGATCAACGACGGCTGCGACGTCGACGGCGTCCTCGTCCGTCATCCTTTGGTTCGGGACCCATGTCGCCGTACACCTCCTGAGCCGTGCCGGAGAAATGTTCTTCAAACGAAACATATTCTCGAGCGTTAGCAGAAGTGTTGTCATCGTCAGATGATGCTTCCTGCGAATCAGGTGTGTCGACCGTTTCAGGACTCTTGGTTACGGTCTCATCGTCACTGGGCGCATTGTTAGCGTCACCAGAGTCTTCGCCGCCTGACCTTGCTTCTGATTTTGCTTCAGGGTCTGCAACCATCGATAGAGACAGTTTGCCGCTCGGGTCTATGTCATCTACGAGAACCTTCACCGCGTCGCCAACGTTTAATACTTCTTCGACTTTGTCGAGGCGTCGCTTTCCACCGATCTTGCTGATGTGTAGCAAGCCGTCAGTTCCTGGCAAAATGTTCACGAAGGCACCGAATTTAGTGATATTGACGACTCGGCCGTCGTACTCTGCTCCAACATCAGCAGTCGGCGGGTTAACGATTAAGCGGATCTGGCGTTCGGCTTCTACAACCTTGTCGCGGTCTGGTGACCCGATACTGACTATGCCGACAGTGCCGTCATCATCAACAGAGATATCGGCGCCAGTTTCTTCCTGAACGGTGTTGATAACTTTCCCTCTCGGGCCGATTACTTCACCGATCTTGTCGATCGGAATTTCGAAGCTAACTATCTTCGGAGCATTACCTCCGACGTCGGGCCGCGGTTCGGATATCGCCTCATTCATCACAGCGAGTATCTGCATGCGGGCTGCGCGCGCTTGAGATAGTGCTTGTGTAAGAACTTCCGCTGGTATGCCCTCAATCTTGGTGTCGAGTTGAAGAGCGGTTATAGCGTCTTCGGTACCCGCGATTTTGAAGTCCATATCCCCAAAGGCATCCTCTGCCCCCAAAATGTCAGTGAGTGTCACATATTTACCTTCGGCATACACAAGACCCATGGCGATGCCAGATACATGACCGCGAATAGGCACTCCTGCATCCATCAGTGAGAGCGAAGATGCACACACTGAACCCATGGATGTTGACCCGTTCGATGAAAGCACATCGGAAACCAGTCGAAGGGTGTAGGGGAAGTTTTCTTTAGACGGAATTGTTGGGAGCAAAGCTCGTTCCGCGAGCGCACCGTGGCCAATCTCTCGACGTTTGGGACCGCGCATGAATCCAGCTTCACCCGTCGAAAACGGGGGAAAGTTGTAATGATGCATGTACCGCTTACGGTCGTTCGGGTTCAGCGTGTCAATCAATTGCTCCATGCGACTCATACCCAAGGTCGTTACGTTCAATACCTGAGTCTCACCGCGCTGAAACAGCCCTGAACCATGCGCAGTTTCGCCGATATAGCTAACTTCAGCGGACAACGGACGAACTTCGTCGGTGGCTCGACCGTCAATGCGGAAACCATCTTCAACGATCCTGCGGCGAACGATTTCTTTCGAAACTGAGCGCACTGCTGCACCAATTTGTTTGGCAGCATCGGCTGTTTCGGCGAATTCCTCTTCGAGTTGGGTGCGAATCTCCGCTATTACTAAGTCTTGTCGGGCTTCCCGTTCAGCTTTATCGGCGATGGACATCACCTCGGTGAGTTGTGGGGTTGCGACCGAACGCACCCTCTCAAGAATCTCGTCACCATAGTCAACACTTGGAATCCACTCGAGTTGCTCGATATCGCCTAGTTGACTCCGTAATGCCTTCTGTAGCTCGATGACGTCATCAATCCATTGTTTGGAAGCTTCTAGCCCGTCAGCAAGCACCTCTTCGGTGACCTTAGGAGCTCCATCGTCGTAATATTCGAAGGCCCGCTCGGTGCCTCCAGCTTCAACCATCATGATGGCGATGTCGCCATTTTCGAGTTGTCTACCTGCGACCACCATTTCGAACGTCGCTGTTTCCCCTTCCTCATACGTCGGGAACGGAATCCATGAGCCGGCGGTGCTGTAGGCGATACGCACTGCAGCAATAGGACACTCGAAAGGAATGCCGCTCACCCATAGGGCCGCCGAAGCGCCGTTCAAAGCAACCACGTCGTAGGGATTCTCTCCATCAACGCCAAGGATGGTGCCCACGACATGAGTCTCGTGGCGGTAGTCGCTAGGGAAATTGGGGCGCAAAGGTCGATCGATCAGTCGACAAGTAAGAATTGCGTCGTCTGAGGCTCGCCCTTCTCGCCGGAAGAACGATCCGGGGATTCGCCCAGCTGCATACATGCGCTCTTCGATGTCGACGGTTAACGGGAAAAAGTCCGCACCGTCGCGGGGTTTACTTGATGCTGTCGCGGTAACTAGGACCTGTGTGGATCCGATTCTCGCTGTAACAGCTCCATTCGAAAGACCTGCAAGTTTGCCGGTTTCGAATGAAATGGTTTTGTCGGTACCCGAGATTGGGCCCGATACGGAAATGGCATCAGCCATAGGTTTCTTCTACTCCTTCGGCGAGACGTTCTCGCCATGATTTACATTCAGTTGGAAGACGTCGCCCACCCGATTCGGTTTGAGGAAGCGACGACCGCCAATTGCGATGCGGTCTGTGTGCTGGCGAGCTTTGGCCGTGCGCGAAATTGGCGGCATGACGGCCGCCTAGATCGCTCAGCGGCGCAACCCGAGTTTCGTAATGAGCGCCCGGTAACGCTCGACGTCGTTGTTATCGAGATAGTTCAGAAGGCGACGGCGGCGACCAACAAGTTTGAGTAAGCCGCGTCGACTGTGGTGATCCTTTTCGTGGGTCTTCAAATGTTCGGTGAGATCTTCGATCCGATCCGTGAGCAACGCAACCTGGACTTCGGGTGAACCCGTGTCAGTTTCGTGATGCCGGTGCGCTGCCATTGTGGCGGACTTTTCGGCCATGTGTTTATTTCCTCGGAATGCAACTTCGTGCCGCTAGGTAGTGGGGATTGCGGCTAGGTGGTTGGCACGAGAGTTACGCGCCGAGGAGCATTCTAACAGCGAAGTTCTTAGATAGTGCAGCCCTGGGGCGAGTCGACAATTAGTCGGAAAGGCATTGGGCGGCGTTCGCGACGTCTTTACCCAGTTGCGCAACTAGCTGATCAACGTCTTCAAATCGTCGCTCGCCTCGCAAGCGTTGAACAAATCGGACTTTCGCTTGTTCCCCATAAAGATCTCCCCGAAAGCCGATCAAATGAGCTTCGATAAGTGATCTTTCAGCAAAGTCGTAGAAAGTAGGTCGTTTACCTATGTTGACCGCAGCAGGATATTGGGTGCCATCGGGACGTTGATACCAAGCTGCGTACACACCGTCAGACGGCACCTGTAAATCGGGAGTCGTTGGCAAGTTTGCGGTGGGAAAACCAATCGTTCTTCCGCGCCGGTCTCCGGGCGTCACAATTCCCCGCACTTCGAAAGGCCGCCCCAAGAGCCGATGCGCCTTTTCCACGTCCCCGTCGGCAAGAGCCATGCGAATCGATGTCGATGAAATTACCTCTCCTTCGCCCGTAATTTGCTTGACTAAGGGAAGTCCGACGACTTGGTAGCCACACTCATCCCCCACCGCTTTGAGAGTGTCCACGTTCCCGCGTCGGTTCTTGCCGAAGTGAAAATCGGCGCCAACTACGATTACTTTCGCCTGAAGAGAGCCAACGAGGACTTGCCTTGCAAACGTTTCGGCCGAAACTTCTGCCTGTTCGGGTGTGAACTCAACTACCAGTGTGTAGTCGACCCCTGTCTCAGCAAGCAGTTCGAGCTTGGTATCTAAATCGCACAACAGAGCAGGTGCTGATTCTGGTCTGACTACTGTCGCAGGGTGGCGGTCAAAGGTCACTACGGCAGTAGCGCATCCTCGTTCCGCCGCCATTCGGTGCATTTCGGCAATCACAGTGCGGTGCCCGCGATGCACGCCGTCATATTCCCCGACGGTAACTACGCTGCCTTGCTCTAGCGACGGCGACCAGGCCAGGTCACGAATGATCTCCACCAAGCCAAACTATCGGGAACCCGATCCTAGAACGACTCCATCTTGTTATTCGAAAGCGTTTAGTTCGCTTGGCGCGTTCATCGTGCCAGCACCACACCCACTACAACACGACCCTCCAAATTTTCGTGAACTGCAATGAGCTCCTCGGATGCGTCGACTAAGGCCCAAGGACCCTCTCCCTGGGTGCGGTTTGAATTGAGTCTCCCCCCGTTTCGTACGAACGACTTCTCTTCTTCGCTTAAGACGACCCGATCTATTCCCCGGACCAACTCGATTACGGGTAGCAGAGGGGCTTCTTCGATCGTGCCAGATTCGTCAAGTTTGTATACACCGCTAACTACCCGCCGCAGGCAACGAATATGAGCTCCTCCTCCCAAGGCCTTTCCCAAATCAGCACCTAGTGTTCGGATATAAGTACCAGCAGAGCAGTCAACGACAGCGCTCCAAACTAAGGGGTCTGCGTTGGCTTCGATATCAAATCGACTAACAATCACTGAACGCGCTTCCCGCTCTACCTCAAGCCCTTGGCGGGCGAGGTCGTGAAGACGTCTCCCACCAACTTTTCGCGCCGACACCATAGGGGGAATCTGCTGAATCTCTCCGGTGAGGCCTTTGGCGGCAGCTAAGACATCCACTTTTTCGACCGACATTTCATGGCGAGCAACTATTTGACCAGAGGCGTCAAGCGTGTCTGTCTCGGTCCCTAGGACAATCTCCACTTCATATGTCTTAAAAGAGGCCGAAGCGAACCGTAAGAGTCTCGTGGCCTTTCCTACGCCAACGACGAGGACTCCTGTGGCATCAGGATCGAGCGTCCCGGCATGGCCTATTCGCCGTTCACCAAAACGTTTTCGTAGGCCAGCCACCACGTCGTGTGAGGTCATCCCCGCCGGTTTGT
Source organism: Acidimicrobiales bacterium (assembly GCA_014239555.1). Classification (GTDB taxonomy): domain Bacteria; phylum Actinomycetota; class Acidimicrobiia; order Acidimicrobiales; family Poriferisodalaceae; genus UBA2110. The sequence continues at coordinate 246,101 of JAAZYR010000001.1, read as the reverse complement.
CGATGAGGAGCATGCCGTGAACGGTCGCTGGTCGCCTTCCCATCAGTCACGTTCAACCTTCTCGTCGGGAGTACCCAAGCCAAGTTCGTCCAAAATTGAATCAATGCGATGTGCCTCACCGATCGATGGGTCAGGCGAGAATTGAAGTGCCGGTGTGCGTCGCATTCTTGATTGTCGCGCTAAGGCCTTCTGAATACGTTGTCGGTGTTCTTCTAACGCGACCACCACCTCGGGAACGTCTTCCTCGTCGAGGACATCGAACCACACAGTCGCTCGAGTTAGTTCACGGTCAACATCGACTCCGGTTACTGCAAGCAAAAAGAGTCGCTCATCGTCTATCCGTTCAAGTTCTGTCGCCACTATCTCGCGAATTAACCCTGCAACCCGGTCGGTGCGTTCATAATTTTGCCCCGATCGGCGTTGGCGGCCCCGTTGCTGGTTCATAAAGTGGCCTCCCGACTCAGCATCAAGATCAGATTCTTAGACGCGCGGGATCTCCCGCTCATCGTAGGTTTCGATCACATCGCCTTCTTTGAGGTCCGTGAAGTCGGAGAGGCCGATGCCGCATTCCATCCCTGCATTTACCTGAGGCACTGAATCTTGGAAGTGGCGAAGTGATGCAACTTCTCCCTTCCAAATAATTGTGCCTTCCCGTAAGAATCGAACCTTTGCCCCATCCTTGATAGTTCCGTGTTCAACGAAACAACCTGCGACAGGTCCTACTCGCGAGATGCGGAAGACTTCGCGCACCTGTGCTTCGCCAGTAACGATCTCTTCGAATTCTGGTTCGAGCATTCCAAGCATCGCGTTTTCGATGTCTTCGAGCAGGTGATAGATAATTTCATAAAGTCGAATTTCGACGTCTTCGAGCTCGGCTGCTTCTCGCGCTTTTCGGTCGGGACGAACGTTAAATCCGATGATCGTGGCATTCGATGCGATCGCCAACTGAACATCATTTTCGTTGACTCCGCCTACGCCTCTACTGACGAAAGCAAGTTTGACGTCTTCACGCTCCAGTTTGCGCAAGCTGTCTGTGACTGCTTCCAAGGAGCCGTGGACATCGGCTTTGAGAACCAGGTTTAATGTGGCGGCCTCACCAGCGCGGATCTGCTTGAAGATGTCTTCGAGCTTGGCGCCTCCCGCTCCTGAGGAAGATACCCGGGCCATGCTGGCCTGGCGCTGCCAATGTTCTCGCGTGTCGGCCACACGACTGGCAGTTTTTTCGTCAGGCGCAACGGTAAACATGTCACCCGACCTTGGCACCTCTGACAGACCCAGAACTTCAACCGGGACTGAGGGTCCGGCTTCTTTGATCGTATTCCCAAGATCATCTGTCATCGCGCGCACTCGACCCCAGGCGGCACCGGCGACCATAGGGTCGCCAACTGAGAGCGTTCCCTGCTGCACGAGCACCGTGGCTACTGGGCCTCGCCCTCTGTCAAGATTTGCTTCTAGAACAGTTCCAATGGCACGCCCGTCCGGCGCAGCTCGAAGCTCTTCGAGTTCAGCGACTAAAACAATTTGGTCCAGAAGCTCTTCTATCCCGTCTTCAGTCATTGCCGAGACAGGCACGGTGATGACGTCTCCTCCATAGGACTCGGGTATTAGGTCACGTTCAGCCAATTGAGCCAACACGCGGTTGGGATCGGCACCTTCGCGATCCATTTTGTTGATCGCGACGACAATTGGCACCTCGGCCGCCCGTGCGTGATCCATAGCCTCAAGGGTCTGGGGCATGACGCCATCATCGGCCGCGACTACGAGAATGACGATGTCGGTGGCCTGGGCTCCGCGAGCACGCATGGACGTAAAGGCTGCGTGGCCAGGAGTGTCAATGAATGTAAGCGCCTGGCCTTTTCTTTCGACCTGGTAGGCACCTATGTGTTGCGTGATGCCGCCCGCTTCGCCGTCGACCACGTTGGAAGATCTAATGCGGTCCAAAAGCAATGTTTTGCCATGGTCGACGTGACCCATAACTGTGATTACTGGTGGACGAGGGGCTGACCCCAAAGCCTCGAGGTCGATATCTAGAACTTTGAGAATCTCTTCTTCTTGTTCAGCGCCAGGATCCACAATACGAATCTGTGCACCTAACTCCGCCGCAAAGAGTTCGACCATATCGTCGCTCAGTGATTGAGTCGCGGTAACCATTTCTCCTTGTTGTAGGAGGAATCGAACAACGTCAGCAGCGGAGCGATTTAAATTGCCCGCAAGTTCTTGTGCGGTCGAACCGCGTTCAATTACGACCTCACCTTCGGGAACCGGCGCGTCCACAGGCGTGTATGTCGCAAGCTCCTGGGGCTGTAATTCCTCGCGCTGACGTCTACGCCGCTTTTGCTTTCGGCCTCGTCGCTGTTGGGGGCCTCCTCGAGGGCCGCCGGGGCGGCCACCAGGACCACCAGGACCACCAGGACCACCAGGACCACCAGGACCACCAGGACCACGAGGACCACGAGGACCACCAGGACCACCAGGACCACGAGAACCACCAGGACCACTTGGGCCACCGGTAGATCGCCCTCCCGAGCGTTGCCCGCTTGGTGAGCCCAGGTTTCCCGTCTGCCTGGAGCGCGGCGGTCCGGGAGGTGGCGGGATTGCGCGCCCAGAACCCGAGCGGGGCGGGGCACCAGGTGGTGGAGGAATAGGTTTACCGCTACCAGAGCGCGGGGGTGCGGGCATTCGCGCGGATGGAGGCGTTGGTGCTGATCCGATGTCTCTATTTGCCGGTGTTTCCTCTCGAGGAGTCGGTGTTTCCTCTCGGGTAGTAGGTGTTTCTTCGACTTTAGGCGTCGGTATTTCTTCCGCCTTAGGGGTCACCCGCGCCGATGTTTCTTCGACTGTCCTTCGCGCTGGTTCCTGACCGCTAGAAGTGACGAGTGGCCGCGCCGGAGGTGGCGCGACTGCGGGTGAGGGTGCTTCAGCCTCAGTGGGGACGGATCCTTCAGCTTCGATTTCTTCTGGAGGAACTGTTGCAGCGGGTGGCTCCATCGCCGCAACGGGATCTACCGTCGGGGCTTTTTTCTTTGGCGGGGCCTTCTTTGTTACCGCAGCTTTCTTCGGTGCAGCGACCTTTTTTATTACTGCGGCCTTCTTCTTTACCGCAACCTTTTTCTTTACCGCAACCTTCTTCTTCGCAGGAGCTGCTGATTTCTCCTCGTCGGGATCCGGAGGCTGCACCTCTCGAATCAACCCTTCTCGTTCCGCTTTTCGGCGGACACGGTCGGCTTGAGCTACCTGGACACTTGACGAGTGACTTTTGACACCAATTCCGAGCGCGTCACAAAGATCCAGTGTCTCGTCGTTGGTAAGACCCAACTCTCTTGCAAGTTCGTAGACCCGGGGGTTCTTGGGCAAGCGCGTTCCTTGTGTGTCGGTTAGGTCGAAGAGCCGTAGTCACCGGTTCCTATGACCAGCTATCTTCGCAGACGATGGCGGGGATCCGGTAAACAACGGTGCGGTAGACCAAACAGCAACGCTACCGGTTATCGCAGCCGCTAGTGCTCAGTTACTCGGCTGTTCCTCTTGTCCTTTGCTGCTTTCATCGTCTCGCACTACTTCCGACGGGGCCTCTTCGTTTGCTGTTTGTTCACTATCCGGACTTACATCACTGTCCTCAACGGCCGTTTCTTCGGCTGCAGTAACCCAATCGTCAGCTGACATCGCTTCGCTGCCGTCGGCGGGTACCCAGGTTTGCTCACCGGTCTCTGGGTCGGTCACCCACTCCCCTTCGGCCCAATCCCCCTCGGCATATGCGGTTTCTTCTTCGAGGATCTGAGTTTCACTCTTGATGTCAATTCTCCAGCCAGTTAATCGAGCAGCAAGACGCGCGTTTTGTCCTTCACGTCCAATAGCTAGAGATAACTGGTGATCTGGCACCACGACTTCTGCAACACCTTCAACCTCGTGGAAGCGAACCTCGCGGACCTTCGCAGGGGACAGTGCCTTGGCGACAAAGTCGTGCTGGTCTTCTGAAAAGGGAACGATGTCTATTTTTTCGCCGCGCAACTCGTTGACGACCTGTCGAACACGCGCCCCGCGAGAACCTACACAAGCCCCGACTGGATCAATATTGGTGTCGTTTGACCAAACAGCGATCTTCGTCCGGTGACCTGGTTCACGCGCGCATGCCTTCATCTCGACTATGCCGTCACTAATCTCGGGAACTTCGAGTTTGAAAAGTTCACGAATCAGTCCCGGATGTGTCCTCGAAACGACAATCTGGGGACCCTTGGCGGTTTTTCTGACCTCGACGATGTAAGCCTTGAGCCTGCTGTTGGGCTCTGGCCTTTCGTAAGGCACCTGTTCGCTTTGCGGGAGTAATGCCTCGACTCGACCTAAATCGAGGAGCGTGTACCTTGAGTCCGTCTGCTGGATGATGCCGGTCACGATGTCTCCCTCGCGGCCTGCGTACTCATCGTATTTCATGTCCCGTTCGACCTCGCGAATTCGCTGGGTCAATACCTGACGGGCGGTCTGAGCGGCAATCCTGCCAAAATTTTCTGGAGTGTCGTCCCATTCTTGGACGACGTTGCCCTCTTCATCAATTTCTTGGGCAATAACTGAAATATTGAACATCTCGTCTATGACGACGTATGCGTCATCGGCGGCTTCGGGAGTTCGTTTGTATGCCGACTCAAGCCCATTTGCGACCGCTTCAAGTAGCACCTCTGTGGTCATGCCCTTTTCTGCAGCTAGAGCTTGAAGAGCTTCCATCATGTCTGGGGTAGTCATTATTAACTTCCTCCCTCGTGCTTGGTGTTCGGTTGTTTTTTGCCTGGTTGTGTCCCAGGCTTGGGGGTAGGTCCCCATTCGAAAACGGTTCGAGCTTTCTCAATTTCGTCAATCGGAATGGTCACAAGTCCAGACTCGGGATCTTCAATGGTGAGAAGCTCGTCGTCCGCTGAAATCAAGTTGCCCACTATGCGGCGTCGACCCTCCATTCCTGGGGTAGTCCGGATACTGACGATTTCTCCGATTGCTCCGGTGAAGTGACCAATGTGATGTAAACGGCGCTCAACTCCAGGGGTGGAGACCTCTAGGGTGTAGCGGCCAGGAATCGGGTCATGTTCGTCGAGAACCACGGCGACTGTCCGACTTAGCAAGGACAGTTCATCAACACCTAGAGGGTTCTCACTCTGCACAAGTACGGCGAGGGTTCCACCGTTGTGTCGAATGTCGTAAAGGTGATGTCCCGACGCTTCAATTACTGGCTCGATGAGCGAAAAAATGGGTTCGAGGTGTTGCTGAGAATTTGAGCTCATCAGACCTCCATTCAGCGCTGTGTAGGAGTTGCAAAATATTCGTGGCGAAGAAAAAGGACGTGGGCGAAGCCCACGTCCAGCAAAAATCCCGCTGACCTGTCAATGCAATCGTACCAGCACCTTTACCCTTCCCAACCTGGGTCGAGTGTCGGTGCGGAGTGTTCTCAGCGTTTTCTGATCATTTCAACGATTTGTTCGGCATGGTTGACATCTTCACCTTGAATTTCAATCAACGCAGCCCTGTCCTCTTCTGCTTCGGCCTCCGCTGAATGATCCGCCGCTGCAAGCGCGCCTTCTACGCCATCAGACATGATTATTTGAGCCCATTCCAAAAGGGCATCGACCATTTCGTCTTCGGGTACAACCTTTACAACTTTCCCCTTAACAAAAAGATGGCCGCGTTTTCGACCAGCAGCTATGCCTAAATCTGCACCTTTGGCCTCTCCTGGACCATTGACGACACAACCCATTACTGCAACCTGTATTGGCAAACTAAGTTCAGACAGAACTTCCTGCGCCTTTGATGCAACTGCTATTACGTCGACTTCTGCTCTGCCGCAAGATGGACACGCTATGAGATCAAGTGCGCTTCGTTCGCGTAGGCCAAGAGCTTCTAGGAGCTGACGGCCGGCTCGTGCCTCTTCAACGGGGTCAGCAGTGAGGCTGTAGCGAATGGTGTCGCCGATTCCTTCGTTGAGAAGGGTCGCAATTCCAGCAGTGGCTTTTAATATGCCACCTGGAAGTGGGCCTGCTTCAGTCACTCCAAGGTGCAGTGGAAAATCGACTGCGTCAGCTAATAGGCGGTAGGCGTCAACCATTAATCGAACATCACTGGCCTTGACCGAAATTTTCACATCGTCAAATCCGACTTCCTCGAAGTATCCAAGTTCGCGTTTAGCTGATTCGACGAGAGCCGTAGCAGTGAGGCCGTGCTTTTGTTCGATATCAGGATCCAGCGAACCTGCGTTGACGCCTATCCGGATTGGCACTTGACGATCCCGAGCTTCTGAGGCGATTGTTTTGATGTGCTCGGCTTTGCGAATATTGCCCGGGTTCAGACGCAAGCAGGCTACGCCTGCGTCAAGCGCTGCCAGCGCCAGCCGGTGTTGAAAGTGGACATCTGCCACCAAAGGAACCGGGGAACGGGGCACGATTCGCGCAAGACCTTCGGCAGCCTCAAGTTCGTTGCAAGTGCATCGAACGATTTCGGCTCCAGCAGCAGCCAGCGCATATATTTGCTCAAGTGTTGCGTCAACGTCGGCGGTCTTAGTTGTGGTCATCGACTGAACGCTGATGGGAGCACCTGCCCCAACGGGCACGCCTCCAACATCAACTCGGCGGGTCACACGGCGCTCAAACATCTTTAACAGTCTGTCACCTCAGCCGGATAATCCCGCTCAGCGGCCCGCACTCAAAAGCCAAGCGGGTTAGCTAGATCCAAGTACACGGCTCCTAAACCAAAGAAGGCCAAAAAGGCCACAACTGCGTAGGTAAAGGGAAGGAGTCGGGCTGTGTCAATCAAGTGGCGGCGTCCGCTGCTCCCTTCGCGAATTCGTTCGTAAGTGGCGATCGCGACATGCCCGCCGTCGAGGGGCAACAATGGAAGGAGATTAAAGACACCAATGAAGACGTTAAAGGCGACAAAAAGTTGCATTCGTTCGGAACCGCTGAGTTGATCGCTCGCTCCGATTTGGACGGCTCCAACTAGCGACACGGGTCGCGTCTCAAGATTGTCATTTGCCGTTGGATCGTTCGGTGGTGAAAAGATTCGATCTACGACTTCGCCAAAATTGGCCACGATCACCCAAATTCCTCGAATCGATTGACCGGCCATGCTGCTGAATTCCGAGAAAGTCTTTCCCACCGCGGCAGCGGGATTCGACTTGGTCAACACAATCGCCTGTCGCCCTCCGATACCCAGGAGCCCAGCGCCGTCAGGACTTGTATCCAACAGTGTTTCAATTGACAACGTTCTGCCATCTCGCAAGATTTGGAGTTCAACTTTTTCCCCAGGGCGATTGCGGATCGCCTCCACCAGATCAGCCCATTCGGCGGTCGAATCATTTCCGACGTACACGATTCGGTCACCCGGTTGTATGCCTGCTCTCGCAGCGGCACTTAGTTCTCCATCGATTCCTTGATTAACGACGGTTCCTACTTCCCAACTTTCTTCTTCAATAACCGGCTCACCCATGAAACAAAAGAGAACAAATAGACCTACCAGCGCCATGATGAAGTGCATGAGGGATCCAGCTGAAGCAACTAGTAGACGTCGCGGATAGGTCTGTTGTCTGTAAGTACGGGGTTCATCCGCAGGTGAGACTTCATCCAAGTTCGTCATCCCGACGACTTTGACGTAGGCCCCAGCAATGATCGGCTTGATACCGAATTCGGTCTCTCCCCGACGGAAACTAAATAAACGCGGGCCAAACCCCAAGAAGAATTCTGTGGCTTTCATCCCAGTAATTCGGGCGGTGACGAAGTGTCCGAGCTCATGGACGAAAACGACGAATGCGATGACCATGGCGACGGCGAGCATCGCTTTCGATACCCATCCGAGCAGAATTAGCGATCCAGCTACTGCGGCGCCTCCCGCCAGAGCACGCGTTCGAGGACCGAGGTTCGAGGCAGCGGAATTAGACACCAGAACCCCTGTGGACGCTTTTCGATTGAACGCACTCGCGTCCGCGTCGGTCCGCTCGTACTACGGCGTCGACCGAATCGGCTGTTGCGCCATCGTAAAGTTCAAGCGCCCTTTCTATCGACGTCGCTATTTCTGACCATGAGATCGTCCCTCTCAGGAACGCTTCAACCGCTGCTTCGTTAGCTCCGTTCATCCACGCAGGAGCTGTACCACCGATTCGACCGGCCTCATACGCCAGGTCAAGGCATCTGAAGGTTTCTCGGTCAGGCGGTTCGAAGTTAAGCGACTTGATCTCGCTCCAATCGATGGCACCAAAGGGGGTCCGGATTCGATCCGGGTACGCGAGCGCGTAGCCGATCGGCAATCTCATATCGGGTTCGGATAATTGGGCGATAGTTGCGCCGTCGGTAAAGGTGGCCATTGAATGAACAATGGACTCAGGGTGCACCACAACTTCTATTTTGGTGTATGGAACGTCGAAAAGTTCGTGGGCTTCTATTACTTCCAGACCTTTGTTCATGAGCGTTGATGAATCGACCGTGATCTTGGGTCCCATGGACCAAGTCGGATGCTTGAGCGCCTGTTCGACCGTGACCTCTTCTAGATCGGCCGAATTGCGTCCTCGGAACGGTCCGCCGCTCGCTGTGAGTAACAGCTTTTCTAGATGACGCGGGGCATCGACATCGTTGTCTGACCTAAGGCACTGATGCAACGCGCAGTGCTCACTGTCTACGGGAATCAATTCAGCACCTGGCACCGAACGCAGGGGTCTCACCAAAGGGCCTGCGGCAATGAGGCTTTCCTTATTCGCCAAAGCCAGCCGTCTCCCTGAGCTCAGCGCTGCAAGAGTCACTCCCAGACCAGCGAACCCAACCACTCCGTTGACAATCACCTCAGCGCGGGTTGCTAGTTCTTCAAAACCAGCCTCACCAACCAAGACCTCTGTACCGGCCGGCACCCCATCCTTAAGTCGGTCAACTAAGTCTGATTGACCAATGGCTACGGCATCAGGTCGGAACTCCTTTGCCTGTTCGATGAGGCGGTCAACTGACGACCAGGCTGCTAACGCCGTGATGTCGAAACGATCGGGTTCGGCCCGGACAACGTCTGCAGTCTGGGTACCAATTGACCCTGTAGCTCCAAGAACCGCGACCGTAGTCACTCAGTTGCCTTTCAGCCGAGAACTAAGTCAGCGACGAAGAAAGTCGTCGGCAGTACAAATAACAAGGCATCGAAGCGGTCGAATACACCGCCGTGACCAGGAAGAAGCGTTCCCATGTCTTTGACTCCCATATCTCGTTTTATCATTGATTGAGCCAAATCCCCGATGGGAGCGATTACTGCAATCGCCAACCCGAGCCACAGGCAATCCATCATCGATTCTGACCACGGATGAATTCCGGGGAAACGATTTAAAACCAGAGTGGTGACAACTACCGACAGCATCATGCCGCCAAGTAATCCTTCGTAGGTCTTGTTTGGACTGACACGAGGGGCGAGCTTGGACTGCCCGGTGGTGCTGCCAATGACGTAGCCACCGACGTCATATGCCACAGTCCCAATTACGGCACCAATAAGAATCGCGTCCCCATTTGGTTGGGCAAGGATCAAAGCTGCGAACGAACCGAGACCACCGACCCAGCCAACGCCGAGCAAGGTCACTGCGAGGTTCGCTGTCACATGCTCGGAATCGACGTCAAAAAGGAACCAACACATCCCTGTCAACACCGTTAGGCCTAATACAACCGGGTAGGCCTCGTAGCCTCTGTGGTACGCGCCAAGAGTCAACCCTACGACTGCAGCTATTCCGACCAACGTCGCGGGGCGATATCCAAGGTTCTGAGCCGACGTGAAGAACTCAGTGGCCGCAAATCCTAGAGCCACTATCACCAAGCAAAGCACCGCCCACGGGCCGACTTTGAGTAGCCCAAAAAAAGCTGCTCCTAAAGCCAACCCGACTGCAATTGCCATGGGAAGGTTGCGGCCTCCCGATCCACTTGGCGCGCCCGTTCCCTCGATTTTGCTGCCGCTATGTGTGACCACTCGGTCGTCATCAGTCACTTTGTTTGGCTCCTCATAGTCTCGCCGATCTTCTCGCCAATGTGGTGCTGGCCCACCGAAATGAGTCAAATCATCACCTTCTTCGTCGAGGTTGTCGGAGTTGTTGGGGTTGTCTTCTTTGCCAGCGTTGGTCTCACGGTCAACGAACGGGGTCCGAGCCATTGCGCGCTGACTTGGCGGAGTATCGAAAAGCTCAATCACGCGGGGTTGCTGCCGGGAATCAACTTGTGGCGTTTCATCTTCGTCTCTTCTAAAAGTGTGGTCGACTGAGACAGGGTCGGTCAGACCGTTCGATTCCGATGTTTCTTTGTCGTCTGATTCGTCTTCGTCACCTTCTAGACGCAATTCAGCGGTCGGTTCATCTGCAAAGAAATCGCTATTGCTACTAGGGCTCTCATCGTCCGAAATGTCGGAGGGGTCCGGATCACTTTCGGGTGTGGCCATGTCGTCTGATATGGCTGGTGCGCTGTCATTTTCGTGGTCATCGTGTGTCGAAGTTGCGCTGGGGTCACCTTCTAGAAGATCCTCGCGCATCAACGCTGTGTCGCTCTCACCTTCGGATTTTCCGAGGCTTTGGGTCACCGTTCCGCTATCGGAATGTGGCTTTTCATCTTCCTCGATACGGCCGATAATCGGAGCATCCTCGAATGCCGATGCGTCGAATGGGTCATCGTCCTCGAAAAGCGGTTCATGGAATAGGTCGTCGGTCGAAAGTTCTGTTTGGGAGTATTCGTCCTCGCTCAACTCGGACACCGATTCAGCCAGAACCGCGGAGTCGGGTCCTGCATCTTCTACGTCTATCGGCCCGGTGTCGAATAGCTCCACGCCTTCTATAGGCGCAATCGTCGGAATAGTGTCCGAGCGCAAAACATCTAAAAGACCTGTGTCTGAAGTGTCGACTAGGTGCGGGTCATCGGGAAGTTGAGGGAAGAGTCTCGAACCGCGCTCAGACCGAGCGTCTACCTCGGGTGGGTCAGGGCGTTCCCCTCCGTCGGGTAGTTCTCCAGATCCAGGTTCCGACCAATGAGGTATCGGCGTCTCATCGAAGTCAAATGACAACACGGGCCCAGAGTCGTTCTCGTCAGACATCTCTTCAAGGCGTCGACGTTCAATATCGTCAGCGTCATTATCAGACATATCGACTCCTGACCTCTGAATCAAACCTCAAGCAGCTCTTGCTCCTTGACGCTGAGAGCGCGATCAATTTCGTCGACTGCATTCTGGGTGAAGCGGTCGAGATCTTTACTAAAATGTTCTTTATCGTCGGATGATATTTCTTTATCTTTTTCGAGTGCATCTAAGTCCTGGCGTGCCGATCGCCGAAGGTTGCGGACGGCGACTCGACCGTCCTCAGCCATCTGCTTGACCACTCGTACCAGATCTCGTCGCCGTTCTTCGGTCAAAGGCGGAAAAACTAGACGCAGGATCTCACCATCGTTGCTTGGGTTAATACCCAAGTCAGATTCCATGAGCGCCTTCGATATTCCTTCCATTGAGCCTCGATCGAAAGGCTGGATGACTAGTACGCGTGCTTCGGGAACGGAGAAGCTCGCCAACTGCTGCAAAGGAACTGCTGCGCCGTAGTAGTCAACTTTCAACTTTTCGACGAGCGCTGGAGTCGCTCGACCTGTGCGAACAGTCGCATACTCGGTTTGTGCGTGTTCGACTGCCCGTTGCATGCGTTCTTGGGCATCATCACATATCTCTTGGGCGAACTCGCTCACCTGACCAGCGTACCGATTGCGGCGCCGCCCAGGATGGACTCGAAGTTGCCGCGCGCCATCAGGTCAAAAACGACGATCGGCATTTTGTTGTCCTTACAGACAGCAATTGCCGCGCTATCCATGACGGCTAACTCTTGGGAGAGAACATCAAGGAAAGAGACTTCTTCGAGCAGCGTGGCTTCTGCATCGATTTTCGGATCAGCGGTGTAAACACCATCAATTCCGGAGTGAGTGCCCTTAAGAACTACATCAGCGTCAATCTCGGCAGCGCGAAGCGCCGCAGCGGTGTCGGTGGTGAAATATGGGTTCCCGGTTCCAGCTGCGAAAATCACCACTCGTCCCTTTTCGAGGTGTCGCACTGCCCTGCGTCGGATGTAGGGCTCCGCTATCTGCGCCATACCGATTGCAGTCATAACGCGCGTAGGGACTTCTGCTCTTTCAAGGGCGTCCTGCAGAGCTAGGGCGTTGATCACTGTAGCCAGCATGCCCATATGGTCGGATTGCGCTCGGTCCATCCCTCCATCCGAGCCGGACATTCCCCTCCAAATATTCCCTCCACCCACCACAATGGCGATATCTACGTCATGGTGGTCACGAACGGCTGAAATCTCCAAAGCCAAGCCTCGAAGAATTTCACCGCTGATGTTGTCGCCGGAAGAGTCGGCGAGCGCTTCACCTGAAAGCTTAAGAACGACTCGTTTCCAGGGGCTTTCACCCTCCCAACGACGAGTCCCCTCCAACACGTCAGTTGCCGATTTCCACTTGGGTGAATCGACTTACCGTCGCCGCACCCAGTAGTTCAGCTATGCCCAGCTTTTCGTCTTTGACGAACTTTTGTTCAAGGAGCGCCGTGTCTCTAAAGAAACCCGCCATTCGCCCGTCAACGATCTTTTCGATCGCCTGTTCCGGTTTGCCTTCGTTTCGAGTGATGTTTTCCAAAGTTTCGCGTTCAGTGGCGACAAGATCAGCCGGAACATCGTCTCGAGTGAGGTATTTGGGTCTGCTACTTGCAATGTGGAGGGCCACGTCGTGAGCAACTTCTTGGGTGCCATTGTGAATTTCCACAAGCACGGCGTTAACCCCTCTTCCGTTCTGTTGGTGAACGTAAGCGTCAATCACGGATCCTTCAGTTGCCACGTATCGAACTATTTGGCCTAGGTCGATATTCTCTTTCAGAGTGAGTTTCAGGTTCTCAACGCCGCTGGAATCTTGAGAAACAGCATCCTCCCCCTCTGCGAGCACTGAGGCAAGAAGTGATTCAGCCAGGTCACCGAATTGATCGGATTTAGCCACGAAATCAGTTTCGCATTTCAGTTCCACAATTGCAGCAACTTGGCCTTCGACACGAGCTACGACAATGCCTTCGCTGTTGTCTCGATCAGAACGACTCGCGCTTTTAGCGATGCCTTTCTCTCTTAGCCACTGTGCAGCATCTTCAGCATTTCCGTCGTTTTCGACAAGCGCCTTCTTGGCATCCATCATGCCGGCGCCGGTTGTTCGACGAAGAGCCTGAACGTCCTTGGCGGTGAAATCTGCCATCGGGTCTGATGTACCTCTTTAGTTGATTTGGATTGGGTTAGTTTTCGGTGCTTTCGGAAGGTTCTTCAGGCGAAGTTTCTTCCGCCGGAACGTCATCTATTTCCGCGGCTGGTTCTATTGGGGGATCAACAACGGGTGTCGCTTGAGCCGCTTGTTCCGCTGCCATTCGGGCCTCGCGAGCGGCCGCCTCGGCGAGGGCTTTTTGGGCTGCTTCTGCCTGCTCTATAGATACGCGAGCCTCTTGTTCAGGGCTGCGTTCGTCAGGGGAACTGACAACTACGCCCTTGCTTTGAGCGATGTACCGCCCCTCTCGAACCGCGTCCGCAACAACCCGAGTGAGTAGCTCAGTGCTTCGAATTGCGTCGTCGTTTCCCGGAATGACGTAGTCGATGAGGTCGGGATCGCTATTTGAGTCTGCCACTGCAACGACGGGGAGCTTGAGGCGATTCGCTTCGGCTACCGCTATGTGTTCTTTTGGAGTATCTAAAACAAACACAGCCTGGGGAAGCTTTTCCATGTCCCGAAGACCGTCAAGGTTTCGCTGAAGTTTGGCAAGTTCTCTGCCGAGGAGGAGGGCTTCTTTTTTGGGCATGTTCTCAAAGTCGCCAGCTGCCTGCATCCGCTCGAATTCGAGCATCTTGTCAACGCGACCTCTAATCGTCCGAAAGTTGGTCAGCATCCCACCTAACCAGCGTTGGTTGACGTAGGGCATCCCTGATGCTTTGGCGTAGGTTTCGATCGGATCTTGAGCCTGTTTTTTCGTGCCCACAAAAAGTACGGTCCCACCTTTGGCCACGGTGTCACGAACGAACATGTACGCGGACTCAAGCAGCCCGATTGTCTGCTCAAGATCGATTATGTAAATACCGTTACGTTCTCCCCACAGGTAGCGATCCATTTTGGGGTTCCAGCGACGGGTCTGGTGACCGAAATGGACGCCTGCCTTGAGCAGATCCGACATGGTTACGACAGCAGCCACGATGTTCTCCCCCCACGGTTAGTCTGCTGCGCCGAGAGCGACACCGTTGCGAAACGGCGACCGTGAGGTCGTCTCAGCTGTAAGTCAACTCGAACCCAATCTGAGTCCGCCGCTGAAGTCTAGCGACGCAACCTATAAAGCGGTCTTCAGTTCGCTCTCTTCGGTGCTCATCAACCGCGTGGGTGATGTTTTCGATGCGTTTCCCTTAGTTGTTCTTTACTCACATGGGTATATATCTGGGTGGTGGCTAGGTCGGCGTGGCCAAGAAGTTCTTGAATCGCTCGCAGATCCGCTCCGCCGTCAAGCAGGTGGGTAGCAAATGTGTGCCGCAGAGCATGTGGTGATCGATCGGCCAAGCCCTTTGCTCTAAGGAGGCTCAGCAATATGCGTCTCACATCGCTGCGGGTTAGTCGGTTGCCTCTGCGGTTCACCAATAGTGCAGTTGGGTCTCTAGTACCTGAGACATAAACCTGATCAAAGACTCGGCTTCCTTCGGGAATCCATAGATTTAGTAGATCGCGACTAGGTGCATTTATTGGAACACTTCGCGTTTTCGCGCCTTTTCCTAGCACCTCCATAGCCGCTCGTTCCGTACTTATATTTACGGCATCCAACCCGCAAAGTTCGGCGGCACGCAGACCTGAACCGTACAGAAGTTCAATTGTCAGTCGATCACGTAACTCGAGCGAGTTTGTTGGTGTCGGCTCATCAAAAAGCCGGTCAATCTCTTGGCGTTGGAGCACTCGAGGCAGTCGAGCATCTCCTTTCGGCGCAGTGATATAGGCCGTTGGGTCCAGCTTGGTAAGACCGCTTTGGTGGAGCCATCCGAAATAGCGTCGCAGTGCGGACAGCTTTCGAGCGATCGTTGCAGGAGCTGATGCGGGCTTCTTGATGCTCTCGTTTGCTACCCAACCTCTGATTTCGATCCGACCGATTGCAAGCGGATCAGAATGACCACGCTCTTCGCTCCATTCGATGAACCCCTTCAAGTCGCTGTTGTACGCGTCGATCGTTGCCGGAGAAGCTGCAGTCAAATACTGAAGGAACTCTTCCACGCGCCACGCGTCCAGATTCACATCTATGAAAGGTACCGATACAAGTGACCTTCAGCCCACTCTGTGGCGCGCCCACCGCCTTGACATCAGCTTGACGCCCGACTGGGGCGAGTGACTCCAAGCCCTAAGTTGTTTGGCATTAAGGGCAAGAACGCTCTATGGGTGCATACTGCGAGCATGGGTTACAACCCGTATCGAAAGCACAAAGCAACAACGGCCGATTACTTGTTCGTGATTGCGGGTATTTTGGCCGCCACGACACTGGTCGTCTGGGGACTTTTCGGATAGGAACTGGTTTGTTTGATCTGGAACCCGAGGAGGGATTCGAGGTAAGGCGAGTTCAGCCGTATCAGGCGTTGAAGACGTACGTTTGCCCAGGATGCAACCGTGATCTTCCACCAGGACTAGGCCACATGGTTGCTGTTCCTTTAGACGCGCCCGACCTTCGACGCCATTGGCATTACGGCTGCTGGAGCGCGCGACATCGAAGGCGACCTCGTGGTTAGCTAACAGTGAAAGGTGCTGACCTAGTAACGCTTTTCTTTCACTCGAGCAGATTTACCAATGCGGTCGCGTAGGTAATACAGCTTCGACCGCCGCACATCACCAACCGCCATGCGCTCTATTTTCGCGAGAGTGGGCGCATGTAACGGAAACGTACGTTCCACTCCGACGCCAAAGCTCATTTTCCGAACAGTAAATGATTCTCTGATCCCTGAGCCTCGTCGCGCTATGACATACCCCTCGAAGATCTGTGTCCTCTCGCGATTTCCTTCAACAACTCGAACGTGGACTTTAACTGTGTCACCAGGGCCGAACTGCGGGTGATCACTTCTCAGTTGGGCTTGATCGACGACATCGGTGCTGTGCATGGTGCACTTGCTCCTGGGGTGGGGTTCCGGATTGGGAACGGCGACTATTCGGGGCAGCGACTGGCCCTCAGAAAGGGCTACGGGCGTCGCAGCTAGAACGAATAGTTATGTTACCGGCCTGTTACTCCGAAACGAAGCGGGGATCCACGCTTATATTGAACTCGTTGAGAAGTACTGATTCTTCTCGCGAAATACCCCGACGTTCAAGCAAATCAGGTCGAAGTTCGGCTGTTCGCGCGATAGCCATAGCTCGGCGCCATCGGTGAATCAACGCGTGGTCCCCACTTCGGAGGGTCTCCGGTACTTCGAACTCGCGAAACATAGCCGGTCGGGTCCACTGCGGATATTCAAGTAAACCGTCAGCGAAGGTTTCATCTGTCACAGAGACCTCATTACCAAGAACGCCGGGAACGAGCCGCGTTACGGCTTCGATTACCACCATGGCAGCAAACTCACCGCCGGCAAGTACCACGTCACCTACCGAGAGTTCATAATCAACAAGGTTGGTCCGGATACGATCATCCACACCTTCGTAGCGCCCGCACATGAGTGAGAAACCATCCATGGCGGCAAGTTCGTTCGCCTTTTGCTGGTCGAACTGGGGGCCACCCGGGTCGAGAAGAAAAAGCGGGCGCGGAGGTTCGACTGCCTCAACCGCTGCAAAGGCCGGCTCAGGTTTCAATATCATCCCTGCACCTCCTCCAAATGGCTTGTCGTCAACGGTCCGGTGAGGGTCAGTACTCGCCATTCGAAGATCGTGAACGCGCACGTCAATTAGTCCGGCGTCGCGGGCTCGACCCAAGACGCTGAGTTGCGCCATGTTGTCCACTGCTTCGGGAAAAATAGTGAAAACGTCGATGCGCATTTCAAGACCTCAGGTCGAACAAGCCGTCGGGCACATCAACAAGAACGACGCCGTCAACGAATTCAACAACGAAGGTGAGGGGGACCAGATCGCCGCTGTCGAGCTCCAGCAGATCAGAGGCCGGGTTTGCGACCACTGCTTCGACAATCCCCCGTTCGGTGCCGTCGACTTCTCGGACAGTCGAGCTAATCAATTCGTGAACCCATAACGCATCACTAACGTTTAGGGCGGGCGCACGCAAGACCCAGCCGCGAAGCTTTTCGGCCTGGTCACGAGTTTTTATTCCGTGGAAGCGAACTAACCATCGATCTTGATGCGGTCTAGATGTCTCAACCACAAGTTCGCGCTCGTCGGCACTCAACTTACTGCCGGATTCAAGCCGCTCGACGCGATCGGTGATAAGCCTGACGACGACTTCTCCCTTTGTGCCGTGAGCACGGCCAATAGTCCCAATTTCAAGCAAGTCGCCGACGTCGGACATTGCTACACCCCAGCCCGAGAACTTTTTTCAAACTCAGTCGCTGAAGTCGACCTCAACATCGACGCCGTCCTTGACCGCTGCCGCACGCACCAATGTGCGAATCGAGTTTGCCACTCGACCACGCTTTCCAATAACGCGTCCGATATCTTCCGAGCTCACTTTTGCCATCAAACTAATCTTGGTGTCGGTCTCTTCGATTTCGAGCTCTACCTGATCAGGATGTTCTACTAACTGGGCGATGAGGTAGAGAAGCACCTCTTCTGCGGTAGTTCCTTCTTCATCGCTCATGGCTGCTCCTCATCGTCCACGTTCACCTCTTGCTCAACCTCATTTTCTGAGGGTTCTTCGGTTGCTTCGACTTCATTGGCTTCAGCCTCGTCTTCATTGGCTTCAGCCTCGGCCACATCAGCTTGGGCAGTCGACTCCTCGGTTTCGTCCGTAGAGGTGTCGGTCTGCACATCACTTGAGCTTGGCTCCGGTTTTTGTACTACAGGTTTTTCTTTGGGCGCCGGTGGGACAGAAGGCACAAATTCTTCGCCCTTAAAGTCGGCCCAAGCACCTGAGATCTTGAGGAGCTTTTCGACTGCTTCGCTGGGCTGGGCGCCCTGTTGAAGCCAGTGAACGGCACGGTCGTTATCTATCTTTATAACGGAAGGGTCAAGGCGAGGCTGGTAGGTACCAACAATCTCGATGAAACGTCCGTTTCGCGGGGAGCGGCTGTCGGCGGCGACAACTCGATAGGTGGGTTGTTTCTTCTTGCCCATGCGCATCAGGCGCAGTCGTACGGCCATGGTTCTTCAGGTCTCTCCGGGGTCGTCTTGTAAGTTTTTACCACTCGGCGGTGCCGGCCCTGAGGTCGGTGGAGTGACAAGGGACGGCGTCATTAAAGCCAGGGAGAAAGCCTACCTGGCTGCAGAGCCAACGAGCACAAGGTCGTTCTCAACGCCCAGGTAAGGTCAGATCGAGACCGCCTAAATCAAGTTTCGGTACCTGTTGGGTTTCCTTAGGTTGAACTCGACTGCCTCCGGTTCTTCCTGATCCTTTCTTACCTTTTCTAGAGTTTTTTCCCTTTGCTTTCCGGGCTTTGGCCTTAGTACCTAGACCAGCCATACCCTTCATCATTTTGCGCATTTCTTTGAACTGCTTCAAAAGGTTGCCTACTTGTGCCGGCGTCGTTCCACTTCCGGTGGCAATTCGCGCTCGTCGCGAGCCATCAATAATTTCAGGGTTAATTCTCTCTTCGGGAGTCATCGAAAGAGCGATGGCTTCGACTCTGTCAATTTCGCGTTCATCGATATCTGCGTCTTTGAGCTCCTTAGGAACGCCAGGCATCATCGACACGATGTTGGAGAAATCACCCATCCGACGGACTTGGCGAAGCTGATCAACAAAATCGTCAAGGGTGAAAGTTCCTTCAAGGAGCCTTTGGGCAGCTGCCTCGGCCTCCTCATGTTCAAATACTTCTTCAGCCTTTTCGATGAGGGTGAGGACATCGCCCATTCCGAGAATGCGTTCTGCCATCCGCTCAGGGTGGAATAGGTCGAAGTCATCAAGCTTCTCGCCAGTTGAAGCGAACGCTATAGGCCTCCCCACGACTTCTTTAACGGAAAGAGCAGCCCCACCGCGGGCGTCTCCATCTAGTTTGGTGAGAATTATTCCATCGAGTTCAAGAGTTGCGTGAAACGCTTCAGCCGTGTTCACCGCGTCTTGGCCTGTCATAGCATCGACAACTAAGAACGTGTAATTAGGGTCAATCGCATCCGAAATTGCAGCAATTTCGTCCATTAAATCTCGATCGATAGTCAATCGACCTGCGGTGTCAACGATGAGCACATCGCGTCCAGTGGCTTGAGCCTCGACAAGCCCTGCCCGAGCCGTCTTTACAGGGTCAGAAGGCGAGCTGAAGACTGGTACTTCGATTTGCCCCGCCAAGGTTTGTAACTGCTCTACCGCTGCGGGGCGCTGGAGATCAGCGCCAACAAGTAGGGGGTTTCTGCCCTGTGACTTAAACCATCGTGCCAGTTTCGCTGACGAAGTCGTTTTACCGGAACCCTGTAGGCCAGCCATGAGAACAACCGTCGGGGACTTTTGGGCGTACGTCAGTTGGAGCGATTGCCCACCCAAAATGACCGCGAGTTCCTCGTTTACGACCTTTACCACTTGTTGCCCGGGGGTCAGACTCTCGGTGATCTCAGCTTCCAGACATCGAGCCTGCGTGCGTTCAACAAACCGCTTTACGACATTGAAGTGAACGTCGGCCTCAAGAAGTGCCAGCCGAATTTCGCGCATGGCCTCAGCAACGTCGCTCTCACTCAAACGACCCTTGCCTCGTAGGCGGCCAAGAATTCCGTCGAACCGGTCCGAGAGAGATTCGAACATAGTGTTGGTCAGGCTACCTGCATCAGTTGTTGACGCTTCAGCAGTTCGCTATTCATCGCCGAACAGCGCCTCTACAAATGAATTGGGGTCAAAGTCAATGAGATCTCTTTCGCCCTCGCCAAGTCCTACAAGCTTGACGGGCAAGCCGAGCTCTCGTTCGATCGCAAAAACAATTCCGCCCTTCGCCGAGCCGTCAAGTTTTGTAAGGACTACGCCTGTAACGGCGACGGTGTTGGCAAATTCCCGTGCTTGCGAAAGACCGTTTTGGCCGGTAGTCGCGTCAATAACCAAAAGAACCTCCGCCACTTGGCCAGGCTCGCGATCCGCTACTCGACGAACTTTTGCTAGTTCTTCCATGAGGTTGACCTTGTTATGGAGTCGTCCTGCTGTATCGGCGAGCACGACATCGACATCGCGTGACGCTGCGGCCTGCACAGCGTCATATATGACCGAACTCGGGTCCGCTCCTTCACTTCCGCGTACGAAGTCTGCTCCACAGCGGTCAGCCCAAGTGGCCAATTGCTCGGCCGCCGCAGCTCGGAAAGTATCCCCGGCTGCCATCAAAACGCTGAGACCTTGATCTCCTAAACGTCGTCCTGTTTTTCCAATTGAGGTGGTCTTGCCCACCCCATTGACTCCGACGAAAAGCCACACCGGGATTTTGCCATTCTGGGTGGTATGCGCCAACTGTCGGTCCATTGCTAGATCGCTCTTCATTTGCTCTTTGAGCGCTTCAAGTAGTTGAGGTCCGTCACTAACTTCTGAAGCGCTCAACGTGGCGCGTAACCGGTCCACAGTGTCCATGGTTGCGTCGACACCCACGTCCGCCAGAATCAACAACTCTTCGAGCTTTTCCCACGTTGAAGGGTCGATAGACCCACTGCGTATCCCGGCAAGTCGCTCGGAGATCAATCCCCGAGCTTTAGTGAGCTTTTCCCGCATAGATGCAGCAGTGGGGGGAAGCGGCACGTCGTCGTCGGCTTCTTCTGCCGGTTCTTCGCGAAACCCGCCGTCCTGGTGAGAGAGTTCTTGGGGAACTGGCAGAGGTATTTCTGCCTGATTACCTCCGTTTATCTCGCGCTTCGTGGTCCACCTGCGATGCACCCAAGGCAGAAGTGCCAAGGTAAACATGACAACTACGAAGATGACAAAGAGCAGGGAGGTCGAGTTCACGTCGCGGGGATCTTACAGAGCAAGCAGGCCACTGAAGGGCACCTGACCTAGGACGCCACCTTCTCGCTCAACACCCGAGAAGAACCTGCTGGTGCCATAGAGACCCCATATAGGACGTCTGCCACTTCCATGGTGCGTTTCTGGTGACTCACGATCACCAACTGCGCTTCTCGGCGAAACTCCGAGACAAGTTCGAGGAACCGATGCAAATTGATGTCGTCAAGGGCGGCCTCAACTTCGTCCATCACATAGAACGGAGACGGCCGGCTCCGAAAAATCGCAAATAGGAACGCCAAAGCGGTCAAAGCTCTTTCGCCTCCAGAGAGCAGTGACAGCTTCCGTACGTTCTTGCCCGAAGGTTTTGCTTCCATCTCGATTCCTGCTTCGAGCAACTCATTAGGATCCGTGAGCTTTAGCCGACCTTCTCCCCCAGGAAATAAGGTCGAAAATATTTGTTCAAAGTTTTCGGCTACGTCAGTGAACGCTGACGAGAAAACTTCCACAATTTCGGCATCGACTGCCGTAATGACTTTGTTCAGCTCGCGACGACCGTTGCGAACATCTTGTAACTGTTCCGCCACAAAGTCGTGTCGCTCTTTAAGGGATTCGTACTCCTGTACGGCAAGGGGGTTGATAGGACCCATCCGACGTAAGTCACTTTCAAGTTCACGCACTCGCGAGGCTGGCGTATCAGCTTCGTTGAGTTGAGGCTCGGGCACGGCCATCGCTTCCTCGAAGCCCGCCGAAAGTTCGTTAGTCAACATTTCGCGCAAGCTGTCGAGTTTGAATCGTCTCTCAGTTTCTGCGATATGACCTGCGGCCACTAACTCTCGAATGTCGGCCGACCGTTTCTCGATAGCTGTGCGCTCGCCCCTCAGGCTTTCCAACCGATCGGCGACTAATCGAACTTCTACAGAAATTTGGGTACGACGCTCCCGTAATCGCCCGACTTCTTGTTCTAGGGAGTCCAATCGTGCCTGCAACAGTTCTCGTAGTTGTACCAAGGCCGCGAGAACTAGACCGACTCGATTCAGCCGGCCAGAGCTTCCCTCGCGTTCCTCGTCATTTGCTTTTAGCTGAACCAATATCTCTGCGTGGCGGGCTTCGACCCGAGTTTTCTGTTCGCCAACGACGCTGGCGCTAGCTTCGAACTCCGCACGTTTAGTAGCAGCAGCCTGAACCCGATCACCCAAATCGCGGCGCTTGGTGTGAGCGTCCGTGGCCGCCGATCGTTCAAGATTTTCTGCCACCTCAAGCTCCACAAGCCGAGCCTCTAGATCGACGAGCCTTGGACGGTCGCGGTCCACCGCTTGGCCAAGCTCAGCAGAGCGCGCCTCTAACACTCCTCGATCTGAGGTCAGGTCACGCCTCTCCCGTTGAATCCGTTCGATTGCATCTGAAGAGCGTGTCAGTAAGTCATCATTTGCCTCGAGTTCAACTAGGGCAGTTTCCAGACGTTGTCGAGCCCGTTGATGCGTCGACTCAGCAGATGTTCGCGCTGCCTCCGCCGCTTCACGCCGCGCGGTGGATTCCCTAACTCCAGCCTTCGCAGCTTCCAGCGCGGCCGCCGTGGCGGCGTTCGCTCCCGATCCCACGCTCCATCCGTTTGGGCCACAACAATCTCCGGTGGCAGTCACCACGGTCAAGCCCGGTTGCTCAACCGCTAAATCGATTGCTTCTGACCAGCCACCAGTCACGCACACGGCATCTTTCAAAAGTGTGTCGAGTAGTGAATCGATTGCAGCATGCGTCGTGCTTACGCGGTCACGAAGGGGTTGACCAATGTTTGGCAGTCCAGGCAAAGAGTTTGTGGTTTTTAATGCAAGAATTGATCCTGCCGAATCAGACTCTTGAAGTCGCTGCAGCGCAATACGAGCAGTTTGCACATCTTCGACTACGACAGACGCGAGGGCTCCCCCGATGGCAGCTTCCACAGCGGGTTCCCAGCCCGACTCCACCTGAATGAGTTCTCCAAGAACCCCTAACACTCCCTCTATTTCCTCTATCTTCTGCAATCCTGAACGCGCTCGGGCATCTTCGATTGCCAACTCAAGGGCGTCCGCCCGAGCTCGCCAGGTTCCTTCTTCTTTCAGCGCCAATTGCTGTTCTTCGGTCAGAGCATCAATCACCGCAACTGCTTTATCGACTTCACCTTGTGCCTTGTCGACTAGTTGGACTCGGTCGCCTTCTGCACCCGATGCCGAACTGAGCCGAGACTGAAGCTCATCAAGGCGTCTATCGGCGTCTTGAATTTGGCTAGTTGCTTGCTTGACACGCGCCGCATACCCATCGTGTTCTGCCACGACCCGTTCTACGGCGGTCCGCAACGGACCTAGTTCCCCTCTGACTTCGGCCGCTCTTTTCGCGGCATCAAGTCCCACTAACGGCGCTTCGTCATCCAGCGACTGGGCCTCAATGTCGAGTTCGGCCTCAACCAGAGCAAGCTCCTCTAGTTGACGCTCGATCACGTCGTCTCGAGTATTAAAAGCTTCTAATTCGGCCACAAGTCGCGAAAGTTCTTCTTTAAGCGTCAGAGCCACGTCTTCGGCCACGAGTAGTCCACGATCTCGCTCAGTTGTCCTTGAACGCTCGTCAACCAGTGCAATCAGACCCCGGCAGCGCTCGCGTAGCGACTCCACACGAGGAAGTAGATCCAAGCCTTGATCGCCACCTTCTGCCAGTTGGGCTTCCGAGGCGCCAATCTCTATATCGAGACCCGCAAGTTCGCCACGCAAGCGGACCTGCTCTGCGTCTAAGTCTCGGCTCTGCTCTTTTGACGAAGATTGGGCTGCCTCAAGCGCTTTCACCTTTTTCCCTGTGAGATATAACCGGAGGGTTCGCAGTTCTTCGGCTACAGCTCCGTGGCGTTTAGCTGAATCGGCCTGTTTCTCCAGAGGACGCAACTGGCGACGCACTTCTCTTTGAAGGTCCTGCAATCGGGTCATATTGGCTTCAGTGGACGCCAACCGTCGTTCGGCTCGTTCCTTCCGTCGACGAAACTTGAGTACCCCAGCTGCCTCTTCGATAATCATCCGACGGTCTTCTGGACGCGCGTTGAGAACTTGGTCTATTTGCCCCTGCGCCACAATCACGTGTTGTTGACGGCCAACTCCGGCGTCACTCAGGAGATCTTGGATATCGAGCAAGCGACACGGCACTCCGTTCATCGAATACTCGGAATCGCCTGCTCTATAAAGAGTCCGAGTAACCGTGATCTCGCTGAATTCGATAGGCAGGGAGCCCGACGAATTATCAATGACCAGGCTCACTTCTGCCCGACCAAGCGCCGGCAGATCTGAGGTGCCAGCAAACACCACGTCTTCCATTTTTCCTGATCTCACGGTGGTTGGTCCTTGGGCACCTAATACCCACGCGACAGCATCGACAACATTGGACTTACCGCTGCCGTTGGGACCTACGACAACAGTTACTCCTGGCTCAAATTCAAGCACCGTCGTGTCAGCAAAAGATTTGAAACCCTTCATTGTGAGCGACTTGAGAAACACTATTGAAGACCTACCCGACGAACTATGAGGTCACCGCTGGTAGCGGTGACACTCCGACATAATGCCCTCTGGCTGGCCCCAGTTGGTTGACCCCAAGGGGGTATTTCGATTGCGCTAAAAGGTCGTGGCTAGACCTGGTAATCGCAGTAGTAGTGAGTAGACCCACCTGCTCGGGCAGTCAGAACGTTGCCTCGGCCATTTCGGCTACGTTCACCAGCTCTGCCAAAGACCTCAAGATATTCGTCATATCCGCCAGGCTGGCCAAAGATGTCACAGACTCCGCCGATGCTGACGCCACGATGCTTTACGGCGTTGTGAACAGTTTCAACGATTGCCCGATAAAGCCTTCGTATCTCCTGTGTTATCAGTCGACTCGCGATTCTGTCGTGCCGTAACAACGCTGCGTGGAGAATTTCGTCGGCGTATACAGGGCCCAGTCCAATAATGAACGACGAATCCATTAGTAGCTTTCTCAACTTTGTGTCATGCATCAGAAGTCGGCGACCAAAATCAGTCCACGAAATGGGTTCTTCGATTGGGTCGAAGCCGCGCTCTGCTGGTTCAGAGGATGAATCATCTGTTGCGTCACTGTCAACCAAGGTGACCGTCAGTTCTTTGTCACTATCAAGCAGCCGAAGTTGACCTTTTTGGGTAAATCCAATGACCAACTGGGTACTGCCGTCCACCTCGTCTTTGTTGCTCGCTCGGCGCAAAGATCCACCAGGGCCAAGGTCAACTGTGAGGAGTTGTCCGTTCCCGACATCGAGGCAGAGTGACATACCTACGCGTTTCACGCTGGAGATTTTCATCCCTCCTAAGGCCTTGGTAAGAGCTGTCTTATTGGGCTGCCCGGGAATCACGCGCTTTGGGCCGATTACCTCTATCTGTTTGATCTTCAGGCCGCCGATTTCTCTGTCTAGATCACGACGAGCGGTTTCGAGCTCAGGCAGTTCCAGCATGTTCAGGCTTTCCTTGGGTAATTGAGGACGAGGAGGGATCGTATTTTTCGGAGGACTCAAGTTCTCGCCAGGCTTGAGTCGCGGCCGCTTGCTCAGCTTGTTTCTTAGAAGTTCCTTGACCCTTGCCGCGCACGGCGTCCCCAAAAGAAACCTCAGCCGAAAAGCATTTACCGTGGTCGGGACCACTATCGGTCAACCTGTAGCTCGGAGAGTCCCCAAATAGTCGGACAACCAGCTCCTGCAATCGAGTTTTCGGATCTCCAACACTCGGGTCAACCGCTACTTCTTCAATCCGTTTCGATAAGGCTTCGAGCGCGAAACGTCCAGCTGCTTCCATTCCGCCATCAAGATAAATAGCCCCTAGAAGAGCCTCGAATGCATCACCGAGAAGTGAAATTTTTTCGCGTCCTCCCGAACGGTCTTCCCCTACACCTAGGAGCAAAGCTTTTCCGATCCCGTAGCGATGGGCCACTTCCGCCAGACTGGCTGCGTTGACTATTGCTGATCTGGCTTGCGCAAGATCTCCTTCAGCCCAGTCGGGGTATGAGCGATAAAGGTGAGCAGCCACGCAATGTCCGAGTACGGCATCTCCCAGCAACTCAAGTCTCTCATTCGAAGCAGCATCATCATGTTCAGCGCACCAACTGCGGTGAGACAGAGCTAATTGCAGTAAAGCGGGGTCATTGAATGCATGGCCGACTCGTTCGGCGAGTAGCTCAAATTCCTGTCCGGCTTCGGGTACGTCAGTCAATTCGAGCCATCACATAATCAATGGCATCCCGCACGGTCTTCAAATCTTCAAGGTCGTCATCTTCAATTCGGAATCCGACGGTCCGTTCGGACAATTCCTCTTCCAGGCCCTCAACGAGTTCGATCAAGGCAAGTGAATCGGCTTCAAGGTCTTCCACGAACGATGACGATTCAGTTACCTGTGCCGGCTCGATCTCGAGAATATCTGAAAGCTGTTCGCGGATTATTTGAAAGACACTGTTTCGATCTGGCTGACTTTGTTCAACGTGTGTTTCGGCGGGCAAGGAGACTCCTACCGTCGGAGGTGTGGTCGTGGTAACCATAGCAGATGTACCGAATTGCCACTCTAAGTAGTATTAATTTGATGCTTAACTACTTTAAGTTGCTTTTCTAAATGATCTCAGCCACTAATAACTGCAGAACTCAACTCGCCCACTAGATCTCTTTCAACCATGTCTCTAGCCACTTTGCACGCGTTGGTGATGGCCATCGGGCCGGCGGATCCATGACTGATAATGGCAACACCATTCACGCCCAGCAACATCGCTCCACCGACAGCATCAGCATTTAGTTCAGCGGCTACTGGAGCTAAGTGACTCAAGGCTTGAGCACCAACTTCAGCCGCTTCTTCCGCCGTCAAAGCCATGACTATCTGGTCAACAAGAAATTTGACAGTGCCTTCGAGAGTCTTCAAGATCACGTTCCCTGTAAATCCATCTGCGACGAGAACGTCGACGTCGCCGCTCAACACATCGTTTCCTTCTACATTTCCAATGAAGTTCAAAGAGGAGTCATCAGCCAAGAGCTGATGGGCAGCTTTTACTAGCTGGTTGCCTTTCTCGGGTTCTTCACCTATTGATACCAACCCAACACGGGGCTCTTTCACTTCATATCTCACTTGGGCAAAAGTTGATCCCATTCGAGCGAATTGGTGCAGCCAGTCCGGCTGACAATCTGCCATTGCTCCGGAGTCAAGCAGTATTTTGGGCGCTCGACCGGGAATGGGCAGCGTCGTCGCAATAGCCGGCCGCTGAACTCCCTTCAGTCGTTTCATCCTCAGTAATGCCGCGGCGGCGACTGCCCCTGTATTTCCCGCGCTCACCATCGCGCCTGCATGTCCATCGCGCACGCGTTCAGCTGCTCGGACTATCGACGAATCCTTCAAAGTTCGGACCGCTCGGCCAGGTTCGTCGGCCATTCCGATGATCTCGAGTGCCGTGTGCACCGCGATGCCATCAACATTTTCGAGTCGGGCGGGGTCGCCAATTAGTTCCACTGGGATGCCCAAATCAATTGCAGCACGAACCCCTTCGATTATTACAGAGGGGGCGTTGTCGCCTCCCATGGCATCAACGACGATGGGCTGCATGGCGGTCTGCTTTGTTAGTCGACTTCGATGGCCTGGCGGCCGGCGTACCAACCACAATTGCCACAGACACGATGAGGCAATTTGGCTTCAGAGCATCTCGGGCACGAGCTACGCGAAGAGGAACGAAGTTTCCATGCAGCGGCACGACGGCTACGGGTCTTTGACTTAGAAGTCTTTTTCTTTGGGACGGCCATCGTCGACCTCAGGGAGTGAGCCCGACCTGTTTGAATCGAGCGGAGCGAACGTGACGTCGACGTGGCACCGTCAACCTCTCACAGGCAAACGACGGCCGACGGCGGCACTGGGAGTGTCGGACACATCGACACGAGTACAAGATGTTACCTGAAGAGGTATCGACCTCCTACAACACATCGATACAGGTAACCACCCATCCCTAAGTATCTCGCTGATCTTCTTCCTCCTCGAAAATCAATGCCTGTAACGGAGCCCATCGCGGATCAGCTGCCGGCGACCCTTCAGAATCGACCTCGTCTTCCATGTCCTTCAAATATTCAGGCGACAAGTCAGCACAGTCTTCGGCGAGCACACATCGAACTACCCCAACCGGAAGTTCAAGCAGAATCGCGTCACGCACCATTGGTTCCAGGTCTATGAATTCTTCATGTAAGAGGTATGACTCCCCCTCGCGTGGATGTTCTTCAAAAAGTTCCTCGACTTCAGCGGTTGCGATTCCTTCAACTGGGCGGAGGCATCGAGAACAATCACCGTTCCAAGTCGTGCTGACAATCCCGGCCGCAACCACGCCCTCGCGCACCTGATCCAGAATCAGTTCAACTCTTATGCTCTTACCGCCCGTTACCGTAACGTCTCCTACCCGAAGAGGGTCATCACCGTCTCGCAAGAGCGACGCGTCAAAATCTGCGTTCCAAATTCGCAACGGTTCCGGTCGTTGAAGACGTTCCAGAGGGACACGAAGCTCAGACACCGGACTCCCGGTTGTCAAGTTTCGTCCTGATCGAAAACTTCAGGACCTGAAGGTTCTTCGGACTCGACAGGTGGCTCAGGCTCTCGCACCGGCATCGTCGGTTGAAGCTGGCCTCTCGCGTCTGTGACGGCCGCCTGGACTTTCTCCAGGGCCGAGGCGAATTGTTCCAGTCGTTGCTCGCAGTAATCGTCGACTTCGTGACGCCTCCTACGAGCCTGCGACTCAGCTTGTTCGACCATTTGACGCGCCTTGCGTTCCGCTGAACGCACCACTTCGGTTCGTTGCACCATTTGAGCAACTCGGGTTCGGGCCTCTTCGATGACTAGGCCGGCATCAATTTTCGCTTTGACAAGAAGTTCCTCGCGCTCTTTAAGGAGCCACCGCGCCTCACGTACTTCATCGGGAAGTTCCGAAAGTGCCGCCTCGAGCAATTCGATAATTTCATCTCGACTGACCATTACGGAGGTAGAGAGAGGCATAGGTCGGGCGGCATTGATCACGTCCATTACTCGACGCACCAATGCTTCGACGCCAGGACCACTTAAGGGTGCAGCTTCGGTCACTTGGGCATCTTTTCTCGAAGCCGTGACGCTACCGCTTCGGGCACTAAGTGTGAACAGTCAGTACCAAATCGGGTGATGTCTCGGATGTACTTCGATGCGATGAAGGCGTTTTCGCCGTTCGAAGGCAAGAAAAGTGTTTCAACTCCGCTGACGGATCGGTTCATTTGAGCCATCTGCAATTCAGACTCAAAATCTGCGACGCCTCTGAGACCTTTGACGATGAAATCAACTTCGAGCCGATCAGCTAGGTCCACTACCAGTTCTCCGAACTGCACCACTTCAACATTCGTTAAATGCGTGCACGCTTCTCTCAACATTTCGAATCGTTCGTCGTCAGTGAAGAATGGATCCGACTTCTGTGGATTTCGCATAACGGCAACGACGACATGATCAAATAAGCGACTCGTCGTGGCACAAATCTCTATGTGGCCATTGTGAACCGGGTCAAATGACCCCGGGTACAGAACCTTGACCACGACCATCTCCTCGCCTTGCGCTACCGGCTACAAGAAACGGTACCGATCTCCAACAGAATCCTCCACTGTCGATTGCGTAAATCCGCCTAAATCAAGGCAGATTCGTATTGTCGGGGCGCAATATCGTTACTACTGCCTTCCCATAACTTCGGCTACGGATAACTTCCCACCCTTCAAAAGGGCCGATTTCCGCGTCGCTCTCGGCTACCACACACGCGTTTCCCGCCGCCGCTAATAGGTTTGGCCAGTCGTCAAACACATATGGCGGGTCAGCGAACACCAGGTCTACCTCTACCAGTTCAAGCCGTTTCACTGCGTCCCCTTGTATTACCTCGGCATGAAGGTCCAGCGAGTCCAGGTTCGCTTTGATGACTTTGCAGGCGTTTGAGTTGTTATCGACAAAGGTCACATCAGTTGCGCCACGCGATAGCGCCTCCACGCCCAGTGCACCTGAACCGGAGAACAGGTCGGCTACCCGACAACCTTCAGGCATACCCATACTGAAAAGCATGTTGAAGATGGCCTCACGCGCTCGGTCAGACGTTGGTCGAGTCGTTTCATCTTGCGGGGCACTGATCCGACGCCCGCGCAGTGTGCCTCCGACGATGCGCATACAACGACACTAACGGCACACTATTGATATGGACGTTCCTGAAACAATCATCTGTGTTGACTGTGGGGGGTTGTGCCGCCGAATCAGCTACGAGGAACCTGACGAAGGTTTCCAGCCCGGTGACGCAGTCGCGTACAGGTGCAGAGATTGTCTCGATCGATGGGACATCGTTGTAGAAGACGAATCAGAGTAATTTCGCGTTCTCACCCTCTCAGAAGATTCTCTGCATCATCATCTCGGCGCTCGACAAACCATCGCACTTCATCTTCAAGGGCTTCATGTTGCTCTAGCGACCCACTCTCATTTACGAGCATCGTCGCAAGATCGCGTGCGCGTTCAACCCAAACTCGATCCCTCGCTAACGACGCCAATTTCAGGTCATTACTACCGGATTGCCTTTGATCAAAAATTGTGCCCTCACCGCGCAGTTCCAAGTCACGTTCAGCAAGAGCAAATCCGTCGGTTGATTCCTCTAGAGCCCGAATACGAGCTTCAGCGTCTTCGGAAATCTCCTCTGCGGTGACCAAAAAACATGTCGATTGGTGGGCCCCTCGGCCCACTCTTCCCCGAAGTTGATGTAGCTGAGCTATTCCGAACCGATCTGCGGACAAGATCACCATCGTCGTGGCATTCGGAACGTCCACTCCAACCTCGATCACCGTTGTGGCAACCAGAACATCCAGGCGCCCTTCTCTAAAAGCATCCATTGTCTTCTGTTTGTCTGTCCCAGATAGCCGACCATGCAGCAGTCCGACTTTGACCCCTGACAACTCTCCCTTAGAAAGGCGATCCTTGGTGGATTCTGCCGAATCAGCATCAAGTTTGTCGCTCTCTTCGATGAGCGGACATACGACATAGGCCTGGCGACCCTGAGCTATTTCGGAACGCACGTGTTGCCACACCGTGTCGTCACCGTCCTCAACCCAACACGTAATGATCGGTGTTCGACCCGGCGGCAACTCGTCCAGGGTCGATACATCCAAGTCGCCATATACCGTCATGGCCGCCGTTCGCGGTATCGGCGTCGCTGTCATCACTAACAAATGAGGCCATTTGCCATCAGGGCGTCCCCGCTCTCTCAGGATCGAACGTTGCTCAACCCCAAATCGGTGCTGTTCGTCAACCACCACGACGCTGAGTGAAGAAAAGGCGATTCCTTCTTGTATCAGCGCATGGGTGCCAACAACTAGGTCTACTGAACCGTTTCCCATTCCTTCGACTACCCGTTGCCGGTCCGTACCTGTTATTCGGTTCGTTAGCACCTTGATCGAAAGTGGTCTCACACCCATCAGCGTCGAGTCATCCAATACTTCCAACCCTTCGGCCAGTTCGACCAAACTCAGGTAATGCTGATCTGCCAGAACTTCGGTCGGAGCCATCAGCGCTCCCTGATGGCCATCCGCTACCGCTAGGAGCAGCGCGTGTAAGGCGACCAGCGTTTTACCCGCGCCCACGTCGCCTTGTAATAGCCGATGCATTGGCTGCTCGGTCTTGAGGTCGACTTCGACCTCCGAGATTGTGCGCTGCTGAGCAGTTGTGAGCTCGAAAGGTAAGCGGTCATGGAAGCTCGTGAGCAACTCGCTATCGCATCTGTGTGCAATACCAGAAGCACTTTCCAAACGACGCATTTTGCGCAACCGAAGGACCAGTTGGACTCGTAAGAGTTCGTCCAGAACAAGACGATTTCTCGCCTCTGAAACTTCCGACATTGAGTTCGGTTGGTGGATCGCTCTAAAGGCGGTCGTCCGGTTGGGCAACTGTAAATCGTGTAGCAACTCGGCCGGGAGTGGCTCCACTATCCCGCGGCGTTCGCAACGACGTAACGCTTCGGTCGACCAACGACCTATGTCCCAGGTGGTCAACCCAGCTTTTTCGGACTGTGGATAAATCGCGACAATTCTGCCTGTTCGGTCTCCAACCAAATCAACCAACGGGTTAGTCATCTGGAGTTGGCCTCGGTAAAGGTCCACTTTTCCAAACAGGGCAACCGTAAGTCCTTGCTTAAGTTGCTTCGAGCGCCATGCCTGGTTGAAGAACACAAGTCTCAAACTTCCAGTGTCATCAGACAACGAAACCTCAACTATGGACCTTCGGTTCCGAGTCCTCCGAGACTTGACGCTCTCGACGTCCGCCACCACCATGACCTCTTGCCCAGGGGTAACTTCGCCAAGCTTCGCCTCCCTACTTCTGTCGACATATCGCCGCGGGTAATGCGTCAGCAAGTCGAAGACCGACTCAATTTCAACCTGGCCGAGCGACGCTCGGCGCTCTTCGCCAACTCCTTGCAACCGATCGACGCCTATGGCATCGAGTTCACGAAGAGAAAGTGGTGCTGTCACTCGACCCCAAACAAGTATGGGTAGTGACCTTGACCGCCTTGATGTATTTCTGTCTCAATGTTTGGCCGATTTTCCGCGACCCATTCTGTAATGGCCCGAGTTTCAGCATCTCGGACACCTTCACCAACAATTACCGTCAAAATCTCGTGATCTCGGTCAACAAGTACGTTGAGCAATGCGGTAGCAGCGGTTGACGCAGTATCGGCAATAGAACAAATACCGCTTTGATCGAGACCAACCCAATCACCCGTCGCTACCTCTCCGATCGAAGTGGTGGTTGCTCGCACTGCACGGGTGACTTCTCCGACCACAACACCTGTAGCAATCTCGGCCATGGATTCACCGTTACTTGCCGCGTCACTTTCGGGGTCATACCCCAAAAGTGAAGCGAAGCCTTCGGGCACAGAAGTGGTGGGGACCACCACGACGCTCTTCGCGCTCTGCTCATCGATGGTGCGCGCTACCGCGACAATGTTGGAGTTGTTGGGAAGAATAACTACTTGGTCAGCAGGCACCCGTTCTACCGCTTCTAGAAGTTCTGCTGCTGAGGGATTCATGGTTTGACCGCCAACGACAAGTTCCTG
This sequence comes from Acidimicrobiales bacterium, assembly GCA_014239555.1. Classification (GTDB taxonomy): domain Bacteria; phylum Actinomycetota; class Acidimicrobiia; order Acidimicrobiales; family Poriferisodalaceae; genus UBA2110. Next base: position 212,963 of record JAAZYR010000001.1, on the reverse strand, counting down.
GACGCCGAGGCTGTGAAAAATTCGACTGATTCCCGGGGCTGGGGAAACAGCGACGACGCCACATGGCACCGGTTCTGGATTTGGGAAGTCATCTGAATTTCCAGCGGCCGAGGCTTCGCGGACCCACCGTTCCTCCATGATTTCTTCCACTAAATCAGTCACTCTTATCTTTTGAGGTCGCCCGACCTCTATTCCGGCTTCGATGGCCGGGCCGATGTCATCAGTATGAATATGGCAATTCCAAAGCCCGTCTCCCCCAACTACGACAATTGAGTCTCCTAAGCCTGCCCATACTTTCTTGAAGCCCTCGATGGCTTCATCCGGCGCGTAGAGCAGGTACATAACTTCGTAGCGGAGTTCAGAACTCTCATCGTCGAGAGACATGGCGGGTCCGGCGAAAGAAAGTTCCGCTTGGTCGGGCGCGTTCGGAAGCTCGCGACCGTCTAATACGTAAAGGAATCCGTGAAGAAGCAGGAGAAACCCCGCTCCACCAGCGTCCACTACTCCCGCCTCGCGAAGAACCTGCAATTGCTCCGGAGTTCGTTCGAGGGCAATTTGCCCCTCCTTGAGAGCATTTTCGATGACTCGGATGGGAGTCGCGTCTTCTTGTATTTCACGCGCCCCTCTAGCGGATTCGCGCACAACGGTGAGAATCGTCCCCTCCACTGGCTTCATCACTGCACCGTCTGCTGCGATGCTCGCCTCGGTTAATGCCGTAGCAAGTGCGGTCCCGTCTATGTCTGCTGAGTTAGAGAGACATACGCTGATACCGCGCAGTACTTGCGACAGAATCACACCCGAATTGCCGCGCGCTCCCATGAGCGAGCCGTGCGATATCGAAGAACAAACCGCGTTCCGGTCATTGAGGTCAACGCCAGCAAGCTCTTCGAGAACCGATCCCACGGTTAACGCCATATTGGTTCCGGTATCGCCATCTGGCACTGGATATACATTGAGTCGATTAATCGACTCTCGGTGAGTTTCGAGAGCCTCATGAAAGGCTGACAGGGCGTCCACGAGTTGAGCGGTGGAGAGAACAGAGGCTATTTCCACAGAAGCCGATGCTACCCGCAGGTCGCACTATCAATAGGCGACTAACACTAATGCTCGCACTCCACCCAATAGCTTCTCTCAGTTGCTAAGTTGTGCCCGCTTCACAGACCGTCATAGGGTCGCTATCGAAGCTTGTGCCATAGATCAAACGCGATCTTCAGGGTTGCTACCGGAGGCCAGTAGTGCAAGGTGTCATAAAATCATATGACCCCCAGTCAAGAACGGGAGTAGTGGTCGACGACGTCGGCCGCGCTGAGTACGACTTGGCCTTGGACGCTCTTGAAGGATCGATCTTTCGGATGGTGCGACAGGGGCAAAGGGTCGTCTTCGACCTCAACGAACAAGGACTAGCAACTCAGCTAAGGCTGGGCAGTGAAGTTGACCTTGGTACACCTGATTGGATCACGTCCGCGGGGGGCGACGCGTGACCAAGAACTGGGGATATTCCCCAGTCGACGTCTGAAAGCAAATGGAGGTCAAAATGCCTGGAACGACCACCAACGAACGCCTTCTTGAGTGGGTAAACAGTTGGGCCGAAGTACTGACTCCTGACTCCATCCACTGGTGTGACGGAAGTCAAGATGAGTATGACGAGTTAGCTGCTTCGATGGTGGAACAAGGCACCCTGATTCCTCTCAATGACGCAAAACGTCCGAATAGTTTTTTGGCTCGATCCGACCCTGGCGACGTCGCTCGCGTCGAGGACAGGACATTCATATGCAGCGATGATCCTGCCGATGCCGGAAACAACAACAATTGGCGTGAACCCGAAGCTATGCGAACCGAGATGTTAGATCTCTTCCGAGCTTCGATGGCCGGGCGCACTATGTTCGTAGTGCCCTTTTCGATGGGGCCGCTCGGGTCACCGATAGCACACATAGGCGTTCAGCTAACCGACTCACCCTACGTTGCCGCTTCAATGCGAATTATGACCCGCATGGGGCAGGGCGCCTTGGACGCGCTTGGTGAGAGCGAGTGGGTGCCATGTGTTCACTCGTTGGGAGCCCCGTTGGCTCCAGGTGAAGGCGATGTCACTTGGCCATGCGATTCCGAAAATAAGTACATCGTTCATTTTCCGGGCACTCGAGAAATCTGGTCCTACGGCTCCGGCTACGGCGGTAACGCATTACTGGGTAAGAAGTGTTTTGCTCTCAGGATTGCCTCGACAATGGCGCGCGAGGAAGGCTGGCTCGCCGAACACATGTTGATCGTTGGCGTCACCCCGCCCGGGGGCGAAACCAAATACGTAGCGGCGGCGTTCCCGTCAGCGTGCGGCAAGACGAATATGGCGATGATGATCCCGTCTTTACCTGGCTGGAAGGTGGAGACGATTGGAGACGACATCGCTTGGATGAAATTTGGTGGAGACGGCCAGTTATACGCGATAAACCCTGAGGCCGGTTTTTTCGGAGTGGCTCCTGGTACTGGGGAGAAAACTAATCCGAACGCTCTCGCGACCCTTTCGGGCAACTGCGTATTCACCAATGTCGCCCAGACTGAGGACGGAGACGTCTGGTGGGAAGGGCTCACCGACGAGCCACCGGCTCGCTTGGTTGACTGGAAGGGGCAAACCTGGACTCCAGAAGTGGAAGCGCCAGCGGCTCACCCGAATGCTCGATTCACAGTTCCCGCGGCGCAGTGCCCTTCGATAGCGCCCTCTTGGGAGGACCCGGCAGGTGTTCCGATTTCGGCAATACTTTTTGGCGGCCGACGAGCCACGACCGTGCCACTGGTGTCAGAAGCCCTCGATTGGGAACATGGCGTTTTCCTCGGATCAGTGATGTCATCAGAGAAAACCGCTGCTGCTGCTGGGGCAATCGGGCAAGTTCGTCGAGATCCCTTCGCAATGCTCCCATTCTGTGGATACAACTTCGGCGATTATTTTCAACACTGGCTCGATATCGGAAAACATCAGGGTGCGAAACTTCCAAAACTGTTCTACGTAAATTGGTTCCGGAAAGACCCCGAAGGTCGCTTCATCTGGCCAGGATTTGGTGACAACGCGAGAGTTCTCAAATGGGTTCTAGGCCGTATTGCTGGCACAACCGAAGCTATTGAAACACCCATTGGAATGGTCCCAAAGACTGAGGACCTTGATGTCGCTGGGTTAGATCTGGCTACGGACGCTCTTGAATCGCTCCTAGCAGTCGACGTGACCGAATGGCAGAAGGAACTCAGTTTGATCGAAGATCACTACGAATCGATAGGCGAGCGACTGCCAAATGAATTGCGGCTTCAACTCACCCAGTTAGCCGACAGACTCGCCAACTAAAGGTTTCGTTGACTTAACGGCCGCAAAGTAGTCACAGCAGGACCAACGCTCGAATTCCGAGGCCCATGATGAACAGGCCGCCCCACCCGTAAAGCATGTGAAGTCGCTCTCGAAGCTGCTGTCGATAGCTGTAAAGAACGCCAACGGTTGTTGCGGCTAAAACGCCATAGAAGACGTGAAAAGTTTGGGGGCCGCCGTCATTCGCGTTGACGCTTATCGCTGCCAGGGTGACTTGCACAAAAACCAAGGTTTGGACGAAAGCCGTGAACCTCCAGAGCTGCGGGCCTTTAAGACTGGGGACTCGTCCAGAGGCCAACGCCCAGACACCGGCAATCCCATTTCCTACGACTAGAAACCAACACGCGACCAGGTGAAGCGCGCTCAACACTCGATCATCAAGCTGTCTGGTCGGCAAGCAAGTGGAGGAACATGTTCAAGTTCTGAGCGTCAGTGTGTCCATCCGCGAGTCGTAATTCCGCTGGAGTTTTGGCTGCTTCGTCGCTCATGGCAACGACGTCGAGGGCTCTGAGTAATCCGACGGGCGCACCCTGCTCCACCAGAGTTCCCACGTCACGAACGATATGTCGACCCCGCAGGCCTCGATCTCGGATAACGGCCTGGATTAGGATCCTCAAAATCGCGCAGGCTGATGCTGGTGATTGTCCGAGGACATCTTGAGCCTCCGCGTACAAGGGCGCGAGGTTGCCGGGCAAACCAGCCGGCGCCTCTTCGGAGTCGGATTCAGCTCTCAGGCGACCGCTCCTGTGTCGCGGAGTTTGACGACGTCGTCAGCGTCATATCCGACGGAGCGAAGCACTTCATCCGTGTCTTGTCCAGGATGCGCTGGGGGACCTTGAATCGTGGCTTCAGTCCTACTAAATCGCGGAGACGGGTTCGGCTGGATCACGCCTGAAAGCTCCGTAAAGACTTCCCGATGCTGATTGTGCGGATGCTCGGGTGCTTCCGCAAGCGTTAAGACAGGGGCGAAGCAGACGTCAGTGGCGTCCATTATCTCGCACCATTCATCTCTCGTGCGGGTTTTGAAGAGAGCGGCAATACGTTCCTTCAATTCTGGCCAGGAACTGCGGGATAGCTGTGCGGCAAAGTCTTCATCTCCATCGAGTCCAGTGAGTCGCATCAGTTCGGCGTAGAACTGCGGCTCGATAGACCCGATGGATATATACCGGCCGTCGGAGCATTCGTAAACATCGTAGAAATGACTGCCCGTGTCGAGAAGATTAGTTCCACGCTCATCGTTCCAAATGCCGAGGGCGCGCATGGAGTGAAACATGGCCATCAGGCTTGCGGCCCCATCTACCATCGCCGCATCTACAACCTGACCGTGGCCCGAACGCTGAGCTTCAACTATTCCACAGGCCACTCCAAAAGCCAGCAACATGCCACCGCCGCCGAAGTCACCGACCAGGTTGAGTGGAGGCACTGGAGCTTCTCCATTGCGCCCGATGGGCTCAAGGGCACCGGCTAATGCGATGTAGTTGATGTCGTGCCCCGCCGCCATTGCATAGGGACCCTCTTGACCCCATCCGGTCATCCGCCCAAATACAAGTTTCGGGTTTCGAGCGAGACATTCTTCGGGACCTAGACCAAGTCGTTCCATTACACCAGGCCGGAAACCTTCGATCAGCGCATCAGATGTCTCCACTAGTCGAAGGACAACTTCAACGCCGTCAGGATTTTTGAGATCGACTCCGATAGACGATCGACCTCGAGCCAACACGTCGATGGGTGGGTTCTCGGCGTCTCCGCCTGAGACATTCCCAGCTCGGTCGATGCGAATGACCTCAGCCCCCATATCGCTGAGCATCATTCCGCAGAATGGCCCAGGACCAATACCTTGAAGTTCTATGACTCGAATTCCTTGAAGCGGGCCCATGCGACTCTCTTTCTAAAGATCAAGTTCAACCTAGTAGCTCAGTTAAGTCTCGGATCGCTCGACTTAGCCACTTACCAAAGTTCGGCCAGATTTCGCTTCTGTGATGTTTTGTCGTATTCCTCTGGGTCGAAGTGGCTGTCAACCGTGGCTTGGAGCATTTCGCCGGCCGTCGGCACGTTGGTGTCCGTAGGTCGATTTTCTGGATCCCAGATACCAGATCGAAATAAGGCCTTCGAACATTGAAAATATGCCTGGTCGATGGTTACTTCGACAACCGATCTGGGAGTCTTGTCATCAACTGAGAAAGAGGCCAGTAAGTCGGGGGCGGTCGAGATAATTGCCCTCCCATTTATTCGCATCGTTTCAGATACCCCAGGGACCAGAAATAAGAGTCCAATTCGGTTGTCCTGAACGATGTTTCGCAACGTATCAAGGCGATTGTTGCCTCTTCGATCTGCGAACTGAATGACTTTTTCACCCACCACCCGAACGACGCTGCCGCGGTCCCCGCGGGGAGAACAATCAAGACCTTCACTTCCAACGGTCGCTACCGCCATGAAGGGCGCCGCTTCGACAAAGGCTCGATATTCCGAATTGAGGTACCCAATCTCTTTCGTAATCGCTCTGGGTGTCGCTTCCCCATACAGAGTTTCGAGCTGGTCAATCTCTGTGATGATGTGTTTTTTACTCACTGTGTTCGATCCGCCAATCGTTGTAAGTCAGTTACGTAGTCAACCCATAGTGGTTCGGGCGTGTCGTGACCCATCTGGTCATACACCACTAGTTCAGCGTCAGGTATTAACGCAGCGGTCGCTTCACCACCATCCAACTGAATCAGCGGGTCCATCCTGCCATGGATGACCATAGTGGGCACTCTGACGGTCGGAAGTTGCTCGGCTCGCGAGCCCGAAGCCAATACGGCCAATAATTGCCACACGCGACCCTGAGGATGGTGACATCTGTCGTAGGCCGCTTCCTCTAACGAAAACGCCCAATTCTTATCAAATAAGGCTCCGCCATGAAGCTGGCGTGCTGCGACTGCGTTGGCGACGACGCTAGCTCGGTCATCACCTGTTGACGCTAATAGGGCCGCTGCCTCTGGGGTTGCCTGACCGACCCCAATTTCGCCCGTGGTGGACATGACTGTTGTCATCGATCGCAGTCGGGCCGGGTGATTGATTGCGAGGGTTTGAGCAATCATTCCGCCCATAGACATGCCCCAAACATGAGCTTGTTCTATCTCTAGGGCATCCAACACTGCGAGGCAGTCCATGGCCATATCGGACAAGTCATACGGCGCGAAAAACTGATCAGGAGAGTGGTTTTCCGCCAATTGTTTTAGCGCTCGATCAATGCCTGGAGGCTCTCCGGGTGTTTTCGATGACAGTCCGACGTCACGATTATCCATGCGAATCACATAAAACCCAGCACGGCAGAAGGCTTCGACCCATGCGGGGAGAAAATTAATTGACTGGCTACCCAGACCATTGACAAACAGAACGGGAGGGTTTGAGTTGTCACCATGTGCATCGAAGTAAAGTTCGACGTCACCGTTCCGAGCTGTTCCAGATGTTTGTGGCCCCATCATCGACCCCCATCAATTGAGGATTGTAAACGTTCGTCCAGTCGATCAACGGCGGCAGAGGTTCTCGATCCCCACCAAAAAAGATCTTGACCGTCGACGAGCATCACGGGAGCGATGGAATTTAGTAGGTCCAAGTGTCGTTCGCCGAATGGGTACGGCTCGCTAGGCGCCAGCACCACATCGATTTCAGTCTCCACCAATTGGTGCTCTTCAACTGTCGGGTAGGCGTCCTCTGAATCGGCAAAAAGTACGTCGATACCCAGATGGCCTAGCACCGAGGCTCCGTAGGTACCGGCACCGATGGTCATCCATGGGCGTCTCCATATAGGAACGAATGCTCTGATGCCGCGTCTAGCGCGCTGTGGGCTGAGTGCATACGACCACTCAACACCAAGGCGCACTGCCAAGCGCCTCATCTCCGAGTCAACGTCGTTCAGCGACGCTACGTGCAAGGACTCCACATTTATGTCTCGACTCCGCAGCGCGTGGTAGTCCTCCAGACGGTTCTCTTCGCGGTCCACAATGACAAGATCGGGTTTCAATTCCTCAATCGCATCGACGTCGGGGTCTTTGGTACCTCCAACGTGATTGATGCTGGGCTGCTCACAAAACCGGGTGCAGGCGATTGGTTCAATTCCCCAAGAAAGCAAAGTCTCCGTGACGCTAGGTACCAGACTTACAACTCGAAGGGTTGACGCCATAGGTTGAGAGTAGACGTAAGGAACTCGCGGTCCCACCTAGGCGGTAGCGTCGGCTGGATGGGAGCATCGCAAGGTAGTGAGGAACTCAGCTTTCGTACCTCTGCTACACGCGCCCCAGGTCCTCAGTTTGATCGGTTAGATCGCGAGCAACAAAAAGCGGTGGATTCGGATGATGCACCGTTACGAATTCTTGCTGGCCCGGGTTCAGGAAAAACTCGTGTGCTCACTAACCGGATCGCGCGCAGGGTCGCCGACGGGAGCGTTGATGCGCGACGGGTACTTGCTCTCACCTTCACCCGGCGGGCTGCAAGTCAGCTCCGGTCACGACTTAATCGAATGGGAATTCGCGACTTAGGAGCGGTCGGCACTTTCCATGCTGTTGCTTTGGCACAAATTCGACAGCACCGATCGGACCGCGGAAAAAGACCGCCAGTTGTTCTACCCGGACGGCGCCCATTGTTGAAGGAATTGATCGGAGATTTTCCCAATCTGCGACTGAGCGCGGCCGTCACAGAAATTGATTGGATTTGTTCTCAAGCGTTAACTCCCGACGAATACCGAAACGGCCCAGGTCGCGGGCGAGTGGGGGATGCACAAGCGAGCCAGATAGCACTGCTGCACCAGTCATATATCGCCTATAAGCGTCGCCGTGGGCTCTTAGATTTTGATGACATTTTGGTCGAATGCACTCAACTTTTAGAAACTGATCATGCGTTCCGAGATGCCCAACATTGGGTATTCCGACACTTTTTCGTAGATGAATACCAGGACCTCAACCAAACCCAGTTCGATCTCTTACGGGCTTGGGTCGGTGAACGGACAGATTTGTGTGTAGTCGGTGACCCGGATCAAGCGATTTACGGTTGGAACGGTGCGAACGCAGAACATTTAATTAATTTCTCTTCAGACTTCCCTTCGGCGGGAACAGAAGTGCTGGCCACTAACCATCGAAGTCAACCGCAGATCATTCGTTCAGCAAACGCAGTTCTTGGCCGAACCTCTCCTGAATCCGATAGTGAAGCCGTAGAGGCCCAACTTCCAACGAGCGCCAACTTCACCGACGATTGGGAAGAAGCACTTGGTATCGCGCGACATCTACGCGAGGAGCGACTCCCCGAAACACGATGGTCCAGACACGCGGTGCTCGCTCGCACAAACGAACAACTCCAAGCCATCTCTCGCGCGTTGACCCAATTTCAGGTGCCGCACAGGCTTCGAGGTCAGGGAGGAATGCTCAAGCTCCCTGAAGTTCAAGAGGTAATCGATCAGTTATGTAGCGCGGGCAATGAGTTTGCGGCGTTAGCAGCGGATCTTTTAGAGGAGTTTGATCACGGGCCCCAAAATCGGGTCGCTGAACTGGCCGTCCAATACACCGGGGAACATACGCACGCTGATGGGGCCGGCTTTCGTGATTGGCTTCGCACACTGCGGCCCGGCGACCTTGACACTGACGAGGATGGCGTCGACCTTGTGACCTTTCACGCAGCAAAAGGTCTCGAGTGGCCTTTCGTGGTCATTGCCGGGGTTGAAAATGGTCTCGTTCCAATTCGACCCGACGATCCTGAAGAACGACGGTTGTTCTACGTAGCGATTTCTCGCGCTCAACAGCAGCTTCATTTGACGTGGGCGCGAGCAAGACGTAAGGGCGAAAGATTAGAAAGCCGCGAACCTTCCCCATGGCTTCAACTCATTGAAACGGCCAATAAACGACCAAAGCTGCCTTCCACACAACAAGCAGCAACTTATTTGGCAGAAGCGCGAAAAAACCTAGGCAAAGCAACCAACAGCGAAACCGACCTTCGCTATCAACGGCTCAGAGACTGGATTGATAGGACGGCGCGATCACGTCGGATCCAGTCAGCTGCTTTGCTCCCCGATCATTTGATCGCCAAAGTGGCGACAGCAGCTCCGACCACAATTTCGCAGTTAGAGACCGTTACAGGACTCGGGAGATCTCGCCTCGAACGCACCGGCCCAGAGATCTTGGCAGTAATCGCCGAGCCATAACACTTAGTTCTTTCCAGCCAACTCCTGTCGTGGTAGCCGAAGCAACCGACCCCATTCAGGCGTCCAGCGGACTGGATCACAAAGTTGCCTTTGGGGGATCAACAATCAACATCAACATAAACCGGCGCGTGATCCGAGGGTTTTGTTCCTTTACGCGCCGTCCGGTCCACCAGACAAAACGTTGCCCGCTCGGCAAGCGCCCGGCTCGCCATCAGTAAATCAATTCGGAGACCCATCTTCTTATGGAAGGCGCCATCTCGATAATCCCACCATGAGTAGAGCCCGTCATCCTCATAGAACGTTCGAAACACGTCAACCAGTCCCCAATCCACCAATTCCGCTAACGCAGCTCGTTCTTTCGACGTTACGTGGGTGCGCGGAGCAGGATTTGTCGGATCCCAAACATCGCGATGGTCTGGACAGATGTTGTAGTCACCTCCGACCAACACCCAACCATCGGGATCGCAACTGGCGTCAAGATGTTTTCTTAGGCGTGATAACCACTGCAACTTGTATTGATAATGGTCGTGGTCAACTGCTCGGCCATTAGGCACGTAGACCGATGAGACACGCACCCCTCCACAGGTCCCGGAAATCATTCTCGCTTCGGGGTCGGCATCCTCACCGTCTGCAAAGCCCATGAAGGGGTCTTCTATCCCAACTCGAGAAAGTATGGCGACCCCATTCCATCTACCTTCACCACAGTGAACGCTTTCGTACCCCTGACGCGAATAATGCTCATGAGGAAATTGCTCGTCGGACATTTTCGTCTCTTGTAACAAGAGCACATCTGGACACGCATAGTCGAGCCATTCATCTACTCGTTCTGTGCGTGCGTTGAGGCTGTTGACATTCCATGTAGCGATACGCACATTCTGAATCTAGCGCCCGCTAGTGTCACCGCTCGTGAACAAGGAACCTTTAATCGACGCCGTGTTATTCGACTTCGGGGGGGTCGTTACAACTAGTCCATTCGAAGCGTTTTCTCGTTATGAGAACGAGATCGGCGCACCCCCTGATTCAATCCGGCGGATCAATTCCACTAACCCCGATAACAACGCCTGGGCCAAGATGGAAAGGAGCGAAGTCACCATTTCGGAGTTCTGCAAATTGTTTGAGGCCGAAGCAACAGATTTGGGACTAGAGATGTCCGGCCAAAAAGTATTGGACTGCCTTAGCGGAAACGTCCGGCCTCAAATGGTTCGCGCAATCAAGATTCTTCAAAAAAGAGTTCGCATCGGCTGCATCACCAACAATATGAAATCTGGCCATGGTGCAGGCATGGCGAGGAGTTCAGAGCAAGCTGCATCCGTCGCTCAAATTATGCAAATGTTCGAAGTCGTAGTCGAATCAGCGAAGGTTGGCATTCGTAAGCCTGACGTTCGGATTTACGAACTGGCATGTTCAGAACTTGGCGTCGACCCACAAAACTGCGCGTACCTCGATGACCTAGGCATCAACTGCAAACCGGCAGCAAATTTGGGGATGGTCGCTATCAAGGTTGTAGATCCCGAGGTCGCACTAGACGACCTCGAACGTGTGGTTGGCTTTTCGCTGCGGTAACTACAAGTGGCCTTCCAACCCAACACCCTTATCCTCGGGGGCTCCTAGCGAAGCGAAACCAAAGCATGGCAACTGAGTTCATCTTCACAATGCGCAACCTCGGAAGGTTTTACCCTCCCGACCGCGAAGTACTTAAAGATGTGACCCTTGCGTTCTACCCCGGGGCAAAGATTGGGGTACTCGGGCACAACGGCGCCGGTAAATCGTCCGTGTTGAGAATCATGGCCGGTCTAGACGACGGGTTCACGGGCGAAGCCCGACTATCCCCAGGATTCTCCGTCGGCCTCCTGTCCCAGGAACCCAGTCTCGACGAATCCAAAAACGTCTACGAGAACGTGATGGACGGCGTGGCTGAGACACAAGCCCTCATCGACCGATACAACGAAGTCTTAGCCATGTGGGGCGACTCCGACGCCGATCTAGACCAAGTTGGCGCTATGCAAGCAGAACTAGAAGACCAGATTGAATCAACCAACGCATGGGACCTAGAAAGGCAGGTCGAGATAGCGATGGATGCTCTTCGAGTCCCAGCAGCGGAGGCCAGCGTTGCCACCCTTTCCGGCGGCGAAAGGCGCAGAGTTGCATTGTGCAGCCTGCTTTTATCTCATCCAGATCTTCTGTTGTTGGATGAACCCACCAACCATCTCGATGCCGAATCCGTCGCGTGGTTAGAACGATTCCTTAAGGACTACAACGGGACGGTCATGTCAGTAACCCATGATCGTTACTTTTTGGACAATGTTGCTGGCTGGATTCTCGAGCTTGATCACGGGAACGCTTTCCCTTACGAGGGGAACTACAGCGGCTGGCTAGAGCAAAAACAAGCCAGGCTGGCATCAGAAGACCACCAATCCAACGCTCGTCAACGTACCTTGGCACAGGAGTTGGAGTGGGTACGACTATCTCCTCGAGCCAGACAGGCCAAAGGCAAAGCTCGACTCGCGGCTTACGACCAACTCCTGGCCCAACACGAATCGAACGGCCAACGCGAAGAAAAACTAGAGCTGAGTATTCCCATGAACCGGCGGCTGGGCGACCAGGTAATTGAACTGAACAACGTCGGGAAAGGTTTTGGCGATCGTCTCTTGATCGAGGACCTTTCGTTCCTTCTACCTCCAGCGGGAATTGTTGGCGTGGTTGGCGCAAATGGGGCTGGAAAAACAACGCTGTTCCGAATGATTACGGGAGAAGAACAGCCAGACACCGGGGCAATCACGATTGGAACGACGGTGGATCTGGCCTACGTAGATCAGTCTCGCGATGAACTCCACAATGAACACACTGTCTATGAGGAAATCACCGGTGGATTAGACATCGTTCAAGTCGGGAACAGAGAGGTCAACGGCCGCAGTTACGTTGCATCGTTCAATTTCAAGGGACCAGACCAGCAAAAGAAGGTCGGGGATCTTTCGGGAGGGGAGCGAAATCGGGTTCAGCTTGCCAAGGTTCTCAAGGTTGGCGGCAACGTACTACTACTCGATGAGCCCACCAATGACTTGGACGTGGACACACTCAGAGCACTTGAAGCTGGTTTAGAGGCTTTTCCGGGATGCGCGGTCGTAATTAGCCATGACCGTTGGTTCCTCGACCGAGTCGCTACCCACGTTCTTGCGTTCGAAGGAAATAGTCAGGTCCGGTGGTTTGAAGGAAACTTCTCGGAATACGAGGCCTTCCGCCACAAAGAACTTGGCGAAGACGCTGGGCCGAAACCTATTAAGTACAAGCCGTTAGCCAGATAATCGCGCGTTCCGCGCGAAATATCGTCGAGCATTATCTATTTCGCGAAAGATAAAACTGCTTTGCGCGCGAGGTTTAAACAATTTCGCGCGGCTCGCGCGAAATACTCGCGCGGATCGCGCGAATATCCACCACTTTCGCGCGGGTAGTGATTAGGTTGCACAACAACGCTTAAAGTGACAAAGCCAACAGGAGACCAGCCGTGGCCGCCAAATCAGCAACAAAAACCAAAAAGTGGCAAAGCCGGGCAGTCACCCGCACCGTTGACGCCGGTAATTCCGTCTACTGCGCCGTATGCGAAGAATTAATCAAGTTTCGAGCCCGAATCCGCGCGGACCAAATCATCTGCAACGTTTACGCCGGCAACAAGTGGGACCGAGTTGAGCACTATCACCCTGAGTGTTACAAGAAGGCTAAATCACCTTACGGCGCCCCGGCTGACTGAAGATCCATCAAGGACAACCAGATCTACGCTGTGCCCAAACTCAGGCACGCAAGCTCGGTTTTCTACAAAATTTGACTCAGGAAGAGCTTGGTTCGGTCCTCCGTTGGATTAGTAAAGAAATGCTCCGGAGTTCCAACCTCGACTATTTCGCCACCCTCCATGAAGATGATGCGATCAGCTACCTCGCGCGCAAACCCCATTTCGTGGGTCACGACCATCATGGTGATTCCGGACCGCGCTAACTCTTTCATGACGTCGAGAACTTCCTTAATCATCTCGGGGTCGAGAGCAGACGTGGGCTCATCAAAAAGCATCACCCTTGGCTCCATGGCTAACGACCGCGCAATTGCAACTCGCTGCTGTTGCCCCCCTGACAATTGTCCAGGGAATTTTTCGGCCTGCTCGGGAATTCCCACCCGTTCAAGTAACGCCGTTGCCATCGACTCCGCTTCAGCACGAGGCTTTTTTCGTACCCAAATCGGGGCCAAAGTGATGTTGTCAAGGACAGTCAAGTGGGGGAAAAGATTGAACTGTTGGAAGACCATACCTACTTCCGAACGGATCTTTTCGATGTTGCGGAGATCATTGCTCAGCTCGATACCGTCAACAACTATGTCCCCACCCTGATGAATTTCGAGGCGATTGATGCAACGAATCCAAGTGCTCTTACCCGACCCCGAAGGACCGCAAACTACTGCGACTTCACCTTCTTTTATTGTTGCCGTTACGCCCTTCAAAGCTTGAAAATCCCCGTACCACTTATCGACATCTACACACACAATCATGTCGTCACGGTCAGCCAACCTGTCGCTGGCCGCTGTCGTTGCGTCATCGATGCTCATGAATCTCTGCTCCCGGTCTGAGAGTTACGTGGACGTGTCATCATCTTTCCCCAAGACCCACCCGGCGTTCTAGACGCTGACTGTATTTGGAGATAGTGAAGTTAAAGAAGAAATAGATCATCGCCACGAGGAGAATGCCCTCTCGTTTGACACCCATGAATTCGCTTTGGGCAGGAATGACCGAATTAGCGACCCTCAAGAAATCAAAGAGGCCAATGATCGCAAGAAGCGAGGTTTCTTTAAAAGTCGCTATGACTTGACCTACAAGCTGTGGAATCGAAACCCTCAAGCCCTGCGGCAAGACAATAAACCCGGTTCGTTGAGCCGCCGTGAGACCAAGAGCGTCAGCGGCCTCGTACTGGCCTTTGGTTACTGACTGCAATCCGCCTCTTACATTTTCAGCTAGATAGGCGGCAGAGAAGAGGGTGTACCCAGTTAGCACCGCCGCGAGTTCCGCTAGTTCCATGCCGTCGGGTAAAAACAGCGGAACCATGACCGAGAAGAAGATCAACACACTGATCAAAGGCACGCCACGGATTATCTCGATATAGCTCGTCGACAACATTCGGAAAATAGGGAATTTGGACGTGCGGCCTAAAGCCAGCAGAACACCGAGAGGAAACGAAAGGAGGACAACTATGACAGCGACAAAAAGAGTTAAACCCAAGCCCCCTAGAAACTCCGTGGACTGGTTCTCAACCGTCGACGGGGTGTTCATCATGGTCGCCATGTAATGGACCAAAGCCATGGCCCCCAACCAACCAACGATCAACTGGCGACGTTTAGCGACCTCACCAATAAAGTTCGGTGCGACTAAGGCGGCAACAGCTACTAGCAGGAAACTGATCCGGGCTTTTTGAAGCATCGGATACAAACCAAAGAACGCAGCAACCCAGTTAAAAATAGCGAACCCCAGTAGACCAACCGCTATAAGTCGTCCAGCTTCACCTGTGTCAGAGCGAGTCAACGCCCATAAAAGCACTCCGCCTAAGACGCCAAACGCCAGCCCCATAGGCAGGTCGGTTGATAAGACGTGGGCATAATCTAACGCTGGGTCCCGTAGCACTACCCAGAACACCGCCATCGGGCTAATTAGCCACAGAAGATTGCTCGAGCCTCTAACAATCCCCTGCCATTGCGTGTCGCGAAAACTTCTACCGACGAGGAACAAGCCGAACAGCAACAACCACATAACCGTCCAAGGCATCTGCGTTGAAAACGCAACCGTTCGACCCGGCTCAGCGATATATGTGCCGTCGGTGAAAGCGTAGTGACCATAGGGCACTAGCCACAGGCTCAATACTGACAACCCGAGTCCGGAGAAAACGACGGTAGTTACCGCAACACTGGCGTTTCGACGATCCGGTTCGTTGCACCAAGCCCAAATAGCGGCGCCCAAAGCCATGAGAACCACGGCAGCAATCCACCAGCCCAACCGGTCCGTCATAGCCGCCCAAAAAGATTCACGTTGCAGTGACCCTTCAACAGTGCGGAGCACTTTCCCTTCACTGCCGATAATGACGCTTGGCTCTCGTAACAAGACGCAAACAGCGAAAAGGCCACCAGAGCCCATCAGCCAGGTCGACATCCTTTTGACGGACACTCCGCCCCAATCAGCCCAGATGCCGGCGCTTAAACCAGCCAAAGCCATCACGAAACCGACGGCTACCCAGACACGCACATATTGCGACTCCGGATAAGAGAGCGTCATCAAGGCTCGAAGGTTTGTGCGAACTGCATCCCATTCACGATTTTCACTGAAAGAGAAATTCAGAACGCCACGCAACATCAGGAGCGCGGCAAAGACCCCGAGCAAAGTCAGAATTGAATTTAACCAATTAGAAAAAAGGTTGGTTCGTAGCCATTGCCCTACAGAAAGACTGGGGCTTTGTTGAGGTGGTCCCTCGTCGTTCGAAGTCACCAATGTTCGCTCCGCTTCTGGCATATCAGCGTTCCACGATTCGCATGCGAACATTAAAGAAGTTGACAATCACCGATATCGACAACGAACACGACAAGTAGAAAAACATCCAGATCGACACGACGGGGAGTGTTTTTCCAGTTTGGTTGTACACCGTTTGCCCAACCTGAACAATGTCGCTGTAGCCGACCGCTATAGCGAGCGAAGTGTTCTTCGTGAGATTCAAATATTGATTACCCAACGGCGGCAACATCACCCGCGCCGCCTGTGGAATTATCACCCTCCGCAGCGCTGTAGAACGGCGAAGCCCTAATGCGGCTGCCGCTTCCGTTTGGCCTTTTGGAACAGCAAGTATTCCCCCTCTGACAATCTCCGCTATGAATGCCGCCGTGTAGAAGACAACGCCGAAAAAGACTGCTGCGAAGCCAATGGAGAAATTAAGACCTGATGGGCCATAGTTCGGAAATTTGCCACTTTGAACTATCTCCGGCAAAGCGACGTCCACCGGACGACCGCTTCGACCACCACCGAATTTGTCGCCGAGAACCCCAAAAAAATCGCTGCCTGAATTGATCAACCAACTGGACAAGCCGGGCCATAGGACCAAGAAGAATAGAGCTCCTAGAAGTCCTCCTGCCGCAGCAAAAATCATGCGGAAGTAGTCATCATCAGTCAGTCTCGCCAAGCCAGCCGGGGTACGTCTGCTGTTTAGAAATGCTCGAATCCAATACGCGGCAGCCGCTATCGAGAGCGCCGCTATCAATAGCTGAAGAACATTCTCAGGCAGCGCCGAAATAGCTGACGCCGCTCCGTCAAAGATATTGCCTATGAAGCCAAAGATCGGGTGAACGAACCACCCCACGATCGCGAAAAACACGACTACGCCGAAGGCGCTTAAAAGCGGATACGTCTCATCGCCGGTGGCGTCCTGTTGAGCGTTACGCCGTTTACGCATGAGGTTGGCGAAAACCAAGCCGATAGCCAAAACGACTACCCACTGGTAAAAGCCGTCGGCTATGTGGACCCTTGGCATCGACAGGCCCTTATTGGAAATATGAAACCAACCGTTGATCGGGCCGACATCTTTGGTTACGCGATCCAAGCTCGCAAAAACCGCTCCGTAAAAGAGAATTTGAACTAGCAGCGGCACATTGCGAAGCGATTCAACGAAAATGCTTCCCAATTTTTTTAATAGCCAGTTATTGGAGAGTCGAGCGAGTCCAACTAGGACACCAAGGAGTGTTGCAACCGCAATCCCCGCAGCGGCCATACGAAGTGTATTCACCATGCCGACCCATAGGGCCCGGCCTCCGGTGTCCGGATCTGTGTCAATCCCCGAGGAAAGATCAATCCCCGGGTTTACCGACAGGAAGTCGTAATCGGTCGGGACATTCGAAGCACGTAAGTTGTCTCCTGCTTGGTCAGCAAGAAACCAAAGAGTGCCCAGGACCATGAGCAGGGCAATGACCTGCACAACCCACTTGACTACTGTCACATCTCGATACAACGGGGGGCGTTCGTGTTGGATCGATGGCGGTGGGCTACTTGCCACTAAGCACTTCCCTCTCCAAGAAAGATGGCAATGCGAAACTGAACGATGTTCAGCCTAGAGGTGCCGAAAGGGCTGGAGGTCGATATGACCCCCAGCCCTTTTCAAGATCCCTGCGCGGCAGCCTCAGGGGCCGCCCCACAGCGTCAGTGCAATATCAGCGTGCAGGCGGAGCGTAAACGAGACCACCGTCGGTCCAGGCGGCGTTCGCCGACCCTTCGCGGCTCAACCCAACAGGGTTGAGGTTCCGGCCGTAAATCTCGTCGTAGTTACCAACCTGCTTGATGACCTGGTAGAAGGCATCAGCTGGAAGACCCATCCCGCTTTGAAGTTCGCCTTCGCCACCAAGGAGACGAATGGTCTCAGTGTCACCGCCGGCGAGCATCTCATCGACGTTGCCCGAGTTCAAGCCTTTTTCGTCAGCAATAATCGTCGCATAGACAGCCCAGTTGACTGCATCAGCGAATGCCGAGTCATTCTGACCGTAAGTCGGACCCAGAGGCTCTTTCGAAATTGGTGTCGCTGGGAAAATCACCCAGTTCTCACCGTCAGGCTGTTGCTTTGCCTTTCGGCCAACAAGACCTGAACCGTCAGTCGTGATGATGTCACAGGCACCTGAGATGAAGTTGTTGGTGACCGTGTCGAAGTCTTCGAAAGTCTGAAGTTCGATACTTACCCCAGCTTCAGATGCAGCATCAGCAATGTTCTTCTCGGTCGTGGTACCAGCGCTGGTACAGATAACTGAACCGCCGACATCCGACACCTGTGAAGAACCTGAGAACCCGTCGCTGGCGCGACCCATCAACTGCTGACCGTCGTAGTAAGTGGTCGGACCAAAGTCCATACCAACTTCGGAGTCACGGCTCTGAGTCCAAGTGGTGTTACGCATCAAGAGATCAACGTCGCCTGTTTGCACTGCTGTAAAACGCTCAGCAGCAGTCAGCGAAACAAAGTTCACCTTATTGGCGTCACCAAGAATGGCTGCAGCGACAACGCGGCAATAGTCGGCGTCAAAGCCGGCCATGCTGCCATCGGCCTGGAGTTCAGAGAACGCCACGGCAGAGCCCGAGACACCACAGTTAAGGGTGCCACGATCAATGACTGTTTCCAAGAGGCTTCCGCCGCTAGCGGCAAGTGTTACCTCGGTCTCTTCCTCGGCAGCGCCAGCATCCGAAGCGGTGCTGTCATCGCTACTTGAGTCGCTTCCACCACAGGCCGAAGCGGCCAAGGCGATCGCGAAGAATGTGGCAAGTAGTCGCCACATGATATTTTTCCGCATCTGTTGAGTCCCTCTCTGTTGCGGTTGCCGGTCCCGCGACCAGCTTTTTGCTCGGTTATAAGTGCGTGCACGGTATACGGTCAGCTAGGCAAATAGTCACCTTGTGATCGTTTCGTCACAATCCCCTTACTGGGCAGAGACACTATCGGCTAAACGATTGTTTAGCCAAAGTGGCCCCGCCCGTGTCTCACGACAGATGGAGAAAGCATGGCCAACCCTGAGGATCACGCGATTGCAGCCCGAATCGCGACCCAGGCCGGAGAGTTGCTCGTGGACCTCCGAGAAAGGTTGTTCGCCCAAGGTGCAGACAGTTGGACCGTCAAAGATACCGGCGATTTAGAAGCTCATCGCTTCATTGTCCGCGCTCTCCAAGATGAGTTTCCAAACGACGGAATTCTTTCCGAAGAAGGCAAAGACGACTTAACTCGGCTCAACAAAGACCGTGTTTGGATCGTCGACCCTCTCGACGGAACCCGGGAGTTCGGTGAACCCGGCCGATCGGACTGGGCAGTACACATCGCGTTAGCTGAAAACGGAGTACCCACGGCGGGAGCGGTCGCGCTTCCCGCAATTAATAAGACTCTCAGCACAGACCCACCAGCCCAACTAACTCCCCCTCATGGCGGGAAGCCCAGAATGGTTGTTAGCCGTTCTCGTCCTCCAGCGGCCGCGATGATTGTTGCCGAAGCCATCGGAGCCGAACTCCTAGCTCTCGGCTCTGCTGGCGCAAAAGCCATGGCCGTAGTGCTCGGTCATGCAGATATTTACGCGCACAGCGGAGGACAATACGAGTGGGACAATTGCGCCCCCGCAGCAGTCGCGCTGGCAGCAGGACTTCACGCAAGCCGTTGCGACGGCTCACCCCT
This sequence comes from Acidimicrobiales bacterium, assembly GCA_014239555.1. Taxonomy (GTDB): domain Bacteria; phylum Actinomycetota; class Acidimicrobiia; order Acidimicrobiales; family Poriferisodalaceae; genus UBA2110. The sequence goes on along the minus strand of JAAZYR010000001.1, from coordinate 193,249 downwards.
CGACTACAACTACGAGGACCCCTGGCTTCCGGATTTAGTGATATGTCGACCCGAATTCGCCGATGATGCGCTCGCCGCGCTACGTCGCGCCATCGACGGCTGACTTAGGGAACCTCATGGAACTAAAAGCAACGCTGTTTGAAATCGAAGACTCGGTCGCAACGGTGACATTGTGTCGTCCTCATCGCCACAACGCATGGACCGGTCGGATGCACACCGAACTCCGACACCTCCTCGAACAGGCAGAAACCGACCCCCAAATCCGAACGGTAGTCATCACGGGAATGGGAGACGACTTCTGCGTTGGAGCTGACAGCCAGGCACTCAAAGGCCACATCGAAAAGGGAGGCTACGACTCTGGCACAGGCCCCGAGCTGGCAAATCCTGGATATGGCGTGGCACCTCAATTCGACCAAAATTTTGCATTCATGTTCGGTTTAAACGTGACAACCATTGCAGCCGTTAACGGCCCCGCAGCGGGAGTTGGGTTCGTCCTTGCCTGCTACTGCGATCTCAGGTTCGCTGCAAATGACGCCAAACTAACAACAGCCCACGGGCCGCTCGGCCTACCAGCTGAATTTGGTCTTTCTTGGCTACTACCCAGGCTGATCGGCCTAACCCGAGCTAACGACCTTTTGCTCTCAAGCAGAGTCCTATCGGCCAACGAAACCGATGGCTGGGGTCTCTTCAACGGTCTTGTCGAACGCGAAGAGTTGCTGCCCAAAGTCCATGCCTACGCACAAAACCTTGCTGCTCGCGTCGCTCCATCGGCACAACGAATGACGAAGCGGCAAATCTATTTAGATCAACACCGAGACGTGGGCAGCGCCGTATCTGACTCCGAAGACTTACTAGAAACCGCCATGACAGACCCTGACTATCGAGAAGGAGTGAAAGCGTTACTGGAGAAACGCACTCCGCGGTGGGGCGACAACGATTAGGCGTTGCCTGTGATCTTTCACTCTTTGCCGCAGCGACCTAGACCTCAAGCACCGTCACAACGCCAGTATCGCCATCCACTCGGACCCTCGCCCCATCGGGAATGCGTTTAGTTGCATCCGTGGCTGATACCACGCACGGAATACCCAGCTCTCGACTCACAATGATTGCGTGACTCAAAGCAGCCCCGACATCAACCACAACCCCTGCCGCGGGCACGAACAAAGGCGTCCACGACGGGTCGGTAAGGGGAGCGATCAAAACATCTCCAGGCTCTAAAGCAGTCGGATCATGACTATCCAAAATCACGCGAGCTCGACCCTCTGATATCCCGGGGCATCCGGACATACCTTGGATCGAATCGCCGCTGCCAACTGGTTCGACAATCACGGCATCACGTCGAGCCCACGACGAAAGCGGCTCGGCTTCTCCGACGATCACGAAAGGTTCCTGTCGACTGCTTGCGGTGTCGAAAACCTCTTGGCGGCGTTCAATAGTTTCCCGCCACCCCTCAGCATTGTCGATGGCCTGACGTTGCTCCGAGAAACGAAGCATCGCGAAACTGGTCACCTCAGGGAATACTCCTCTTTCAACCATCCGCCGGCCGAATTCACGAGCCGCCATCCGTCCCTCTTGAATAAATTTCACGCAGTTTGTCTTGGTGCGCTCTCTACCTGGCATCAGCACCGATGCTCCGTGCGCTCCAGCCAAGAACTGACCTTGGACCTCAGGGTCCCCTTCAAGCATGGCGCTTATCTCACCAATCAGACGTTCGCGTTCTGCTGCAAGGTCCGCCTGGTGGCCCTCAGGCGCCGCTGATCCTGGGGATACCCGCATACGATCGATGGCAGCCAAAGCCAAGTCAGGGTCTGTTTCCCAAGTCGGGCACGACATTTCCCACTAGTTAGGCCCCCGCGACCCGTAGGAATGCAGGAAGAGGTCAAAAGCGTCGACAAATCGCGCGCACTCTGGTTCCTCGGTCGCTCGCAGGCGAGCGTCTAAACCGCCGATGCCTGCTTCGAAGGCCGCAGACACACTGTTCGAAGATGCCGCTAGCCGCCCCAAATCCCACATGGCCATCGAAGGAGCCGCTGACTCCACGTCTCCCAGCCCCGCCATGATCTTCATCGCATCAGTTGGCCGCCCCACGGCCTCGCACACCGCCGACACGATACCCAATGGAACGGTGGTCAAAAAGCTGATGAATATGTGTTGGGCAAATAGCTCTTGGAATCCCTCACGAAAGAAATTTTCAATCCAATCGACAAGTTCGTGGTCTCCCAAGGACGCGAAGTCGGGACGATTTGCGCGCAGCGCGTTGACTTGCTGCTCCTGTGCCAAGACCTCCGGAAGATCAGGGGTTGTAAGAGCCCACCCAAAAACCTCTCCGATGCGAGCTTCGGCCTCGGGGCTGGGATCGTCGGGGTGTTGTTCATAGGGAGGGATTCCAGGCTGCACACCAAAGAATGCGTCATCAATATCTTGTGCAGAAAGCCCAGGTGCTCGCTCACCGAAGATCCGCATCAAAGAGGCGTTCAGGTAGGTATAGCCACCAAAAACTCCCAAGAACACGGTGTTGTCTGAGTCAAATTCACTCTCTTCAAACGCGCCAATTCTGATGTAAGCATCGCGAAAACCCAGTTCGCTCATTTGAATTCCATCTTCATTTTGGATCGCGAAATCAAAGGTTGACAAGGCAACTGGGTCAGGGAAGACCTCCCCGACATTCGCTCGCGTCCAAATCGGGTACCGATCCGACGTATTCGTTCCGGCGAAGTACTCCTCGGCCATGACTTGCTCCTCCTAGTAAAGCGAACCAGCAGTTGACCGATGGACCGGGTGACTACCTCCCCCTCTTGGCAGCCACCCGGCCAAATCAAGGCCTCTCACGCCAATCCCCGGCAGAATTCAAACAATACGATTCGAGATACGAACGCACCACGACTGCCCGGCACTATAGGCATCGCTACCCCTAGTTATGCAAACGATCATTAAGGAAATTGTCCGCTCGCTCTCGTTCCTCAACTATCGAGGCGGCGTTGGGATACCTTCTAAGCGTGGTTACGGACCAAAGAAACAGTTTCGACTGGACCGAAGCTTGGCCCGACCTAGTTACCACCCCAGAGGCTGTGGCGGCTCAAGTTCGCGATGGGGATCTAGTGGGCGCGAGCTTGCCTGAACCAACAGCATTTCTCTATGCCCTAGCCGAACGTACCGACCTACAAGATGTCGCTGTCTTCGTCCCTGCACCAAGAAAAGGTGGGGCTGCAATTGCCATGAACGCGAGCCTTGAGCTCCGCGCACCGTTCCTTACCCAAATACTTCGAGAAGCCGGAGCGCACGCTGAACTGGTACCGGTACGACTCGAAGATTGGGGGCGGTTTAGCACACGCAACCCGCCTCGCATCGCGTGTGTGCAGGTCGGAGCTCCACTGCCTGACGGCACAGTTCCCCCGGGGTCTGCAATAGCAGGGAACGATGCTCTGGTTCGTCGCGCTCGTAACGAAGGAGATCTAGTTTTTGGCCTGGTGAATCCCGTCGTGCCTTACATCCATGGTGATGCTTTCAGGATCGAAGATTTCGACGGTTTGATTCACATACCCCTCAAGGGGTCCATGCCGATCTTCGATGAACGAACGCCTCCCTCCAATCTCGACCCGTTCGTCGACGCACTCGACGAGTTGATCCCTGACGGTGCCACGGTGCAGTCAGGAGTCGGAGGCCTAACCGAGGTAGCGCTCGCCCGGTTAACTCACAAGAGCGATTTGGGAATTCACACTGAGGTCATGTGTCAGGGTCTCATGGATTTAATGCGGTCCGGGGCTGCGACAAACCGTTTAAAAACCGTCTTCCCTAACAAGACCATTTTCACCATCGCTCTTCCAGAGACATTCGACTTTGTCGACGACAACCCGAACTGCCACATCGTCCCAGCACACGTCGCCCTAAACCACGGTCAGATCGCCGCCAATCGGGATATGAGGTGCGTAAACGGCGCGTTGGAGATTGACCTTTGGGGCCAAGTCAACTCCGAGATGATCAACGGTGTACAACACAGCGGCGTCGGAGGGGCTTTGGATTTCCTACGAGGATGCCAAATGTCCGATTCAGCGATGTCGATTCATCTGATGCCAGCAACTGCTCGCGGCGGCGCCGCATCTCGAATCGTGCCCCAAATAAACGTGAACGCAGTCACCGCTACCCGATACGACGTTGACGTCGTCGTCACTGAATTTGGGATAGCGCGATTACAAGATGCGTCAGTAAGTCAAAAGGCTGCCCGCCTCATAGCAGTGGCGCACCCAGATCACCGTTCCGAACTAAAAGAGGCTGCCCATCGAATGGGGATTCTCTAAGCCTTAGCCAGATACCCCTTCGGCTCTTATAAAGGTAGGTTCGCTCAAGGTGCTCCTGTCGGGCGCATACCGGTAGCCCATTTCGCCGAAATCGACAATCGAACGTGGATTGTCAATCCGATTAAGGATCAGCCATGAGGCCATCGCACCCCGGGCCTGTTTGGCGTAGAAACTGATGATCTTAAAATTCCCGTTTTTCTCATCGAGGAAACGTGGACTGACAACGCGGCCCGAAAGAACGCTTTCGTCGATTGCCGAGAAATACTCTTTGGAAGCCAAGTTGACTAGCACCTGTGAGCGGTGACCTTCAAGATCTGTGTTGAGCGTATTGGTGATTTGATCACCCCAGAAATCGTAGAGATCACTCCCTCGCTTAGTTGCGAGCCTGGTCCCCATCTCCAGTCGATAAGGCTGGATAAGGTCCAAGGGTCGAAGAACTCCGTGTAAGCCAGACAAGATACGCAGCGTTTTTTGAGCTCGGGTGAAGTCTCGCTCGCTATAACGGCTTACGTCCATGCCAACATACACATCACCCTTGAACGCTAGAAGGGCCGGTCGAGAATTTTCAATTGTAAATTCGCGCTCCCAATCTTGGTATCGCTCCGCATTTAGATCGGCCAAAGCGGGTGATAGGTGCATGAGTTCAGCTAAATCTGTCGGTGACTTCTGAACTAGAGCCGCTACAAGCTCCGCCGAATCATTCACCAAAGTTGGTAGCGAATGTTTACGGGTCCGAAGCTCCGAATCGAAGTCAAGGGTCTTAGCGGGTGATAGGACGATCAGCACGTTGGGTTCCTCCTACTTGAAGTTTAGGGAGTGCGGCGGCTTGACCCGGGATCAAACTAAAACCTAGGCATTTCCATCGGCTGTCGTGCTCTCTCCGAACGATCTGACAGCGGCGTCAGAATTCATTGAAGGGAACCTTGATCTGCCGACGCGACTACCGTCCAGACTGTGATTGAAGATCCTGAGCTTGAAGCGCTACGAGCGGTTACCAAGAGCGACAATGAAGCCATCAAGCACATTCTTGGTACCCGAAGATTCTCTGAAGGTTCAGTCGCGGAAGCACGGACGGGTCTAGAAGGAATTCCTCCGCAACCAATACTCGATCACGGAATCACAAAAACCATTCCGGTTCCCGGCGGAGAAATTGCGCTTCGTATGTTTGTTCCAACAAATCCACGGGGTGTCTACCTGCACCTACACGGAGGCGGGTGGGTCATCGGTTCCGCCTTCGACCGAGACCCGAAACTTAGCGCCCTGGCGTCTAACACCAACTCGGTAGCTATCTCCGTGGAATATCGGTTGGCGCCAGAATTTCCTTTTCCTACAGCGCTTGATGACTGTGAAGCTGCCGCTCAGTGGGTTCTAGAGAACTCCGAAGAGGAATGGGGGGTGCGCAAATTGGTGGTTGGCGGTGAATCTGCCGGTGGGCACCTAAGCGCTACCACCGCCTTACGAATTCGGGATCAGCTCCGAGTACCGGATCGTTTAGTCGGCCTCAACCTTGTGTACGGAGTTTTTGATCTGAGCATGACCCCAAGCCAACTCACCGGGCACGACCTACCGCTAATTCCCACCGAGACAATGCGTTGGTTCTACAAGCACTTCCTGCAAGGTGGGGAGGACCCCAAAGATCCTAAGGTTTCGCCCCTATATGCAGACCTGAAGGGTCTACCGCCTTCGCTGATAACTGTTGGAACTAATGATCCACTGCTTGACGACAGCTTGTTTATGGCAGCCCGACTAAGGTCCGCTGGCTGCGATGTGACCTTGGATATTTATCCGGAAGGTATTCATGCGTTTACAGTATTTCCGGGTGCAGCAGGACAAATAGCGAATGATCGAGCCGATAATTTCATAACCTCGTGTTGGGATCGATCTGAGCAAGCGCTCTAAGCGGAGAACCATGGCAACGACTATTCAGCACTATCAGGATCTTGGCGACTTCGACTATGGGACGTGTGACCAGGTCACGCCTCTCGTTCGCAGAGTTATTTGCAAAAACCCAACGCCATTTACCTACAAGGGGACCGGCACATATCTAATCGGCCAGGGCGAAGTCGCAGTTGTCGATCCCGGCCCTCCGCTTTTAAGCCATCTCGACGATATTTTGAGCGCGCTGGATCCAGGCGAAGTGATCACTCACGCATTTATCACTCACACACACAGCGACCATTCGCCTCTCACCAAGCAACTAAAAGAACGCACCGGCGCGATTTCCTACGGGTTTGGCCCACACGGAGCGGTGAGAGAGGACGACCCTGATGATCGAGTCGATTTCTCTGAGTACATCTCTACCGAGGAACAGGACCAGTACCGGAAAGAATATGAAGAACTTCCAGAAGAACTAAAGCGGGAAGGCGCTGACACTGAGTTTGCCCCAGACGTATTCCTTGCTGACGGCGACATCGTCCACGGACCGACATGGACGATCGGAGCGATTCACACACCCGGGCATTGCTCAAATCATCTTTGCTTCGAACTCAAAGAGGAACGGAGCCTATTTTCTGGGGATCATGTGATGGGTTGGGCGACAAGCGTTGTCGGCCCTCCGGACGGCTCCATGAAGAATTACATGGAGTCTTTAAGAAAACTGTTGCCCTTCAACCACGACCTGTATTGGCCGACGCACGGCCCGGCTATTCCAAACCCCGTTGACTACGTGAGTAGCTTCATCAGTCATCGCGAAGAGCGCGAGGAGCAAATCGTCAGCTTTCTTCGCAAAGGCCCACAAAAAATCGCTGACTTTGTGCCGGAAATGTACGCAAAGTATGACAAAAGGCTCTGGTATCCCGCAGCGGGTTCCGTGCATGCTCATCTCCTGCATATGGTTGAGACCGGGCGAGCGGAGGTTGTCGACGCTGCTGAGGAACCCAAGCTAACCGCTACATATCGGCTTTCTTGATTACGTGGAGCCAATACACCCGCGCAGACATTGCGATGAGTAGTTTCAGCTAGCGATGCGACTAGTTATCGCCAAATGCACCGTCGACTATTCAGGGCGTTTAGACGCTCACCTTTCAGAAGCGGTTCGCCTGATCATGGTGAAGGCAGATGGGTGTGTGGCAGTTCACGCCGATGGCGGTGCCTACAAACCTCTTAACTGGATGAACGCGCCAAATCATCTTCGGGAATACGAGGAAGATGGCGAGCTGAGGTGGACGGTTACCAATGAAAAGAAAGAGCAGCTAACCATCCAACTTCACGAAATTCTTTCTGATTTCACAGAAGAAATGGGACTAGACCCTGGGCTCCAAAAAGACGGAGTGGAAGCGCACCTACAAGAACTATTAGCTGCAAACGTGGAGAAAATTTCGGCCGGGATGGTACTGGTGAGGAGGGAGTACCCAACCGATATCGGGCCAGTGGATCTCTTGTGTAGGGACAGTGCCGGGACCGCCGTTGCTATCGAAATTAAGCGCCGCGGTGAGATTGATGGCGTGGAGCAATTAACCCGTTATCTGGAATACCTCAATCGCGACGGAAACCTTCGTCCCGTTAGCGGCATTTATGCAGCGCAGGAAATCAAACCACAAGCACGCGTGCTAGCTGAAGACCGCGGCATTAGATGTTTGACCATCGATTACGACGAACTACGTGGCATCGAAAGCGACGAACTTAAGCTTTTCTAAACTTCGCGATGTTTTACCTGCTGATTATTGAACTCAGCTAAAGGAACACATGCCATTGTCGATAACGGTTCGTTCCTGCTCTGTGTCCTTTTGGGCGATAGTGCGGTAAATCGCGTTTCCACCCTCCACCCATATTTGGACTGTTAGAGAATCACCCGGGAAAACCGGGGATGAGAACCGAGAGTCCATACTGCCAAATCGCGATGGGTCTCCATCACAAAGTGCGTGCAGCAGTGCTCGACCCGTGAATCCATATGTGCAGAGTCCGTGAAGAATCGGTGTGGGAAACCCACCTAGTTCAGTCGCAAACCAGGGATCGCTATGTAAAGGGTTGTAGTCACCTGAAAGTCTGTATGTCAGAGCCTGGTCTTGTCTGGTTTGGTACGTAATCTCATGATCGGGTGAAACGTCAGGAGCATGTACCTGAGGAGCAGTGTTTCCCTCCTCACCTCCGAACCCGCCCGCACCTCGAACAACTAGTGACCCGCGCAAGTCGAACAGGGATTCACCTGTTTCTTTCAGAGCGGCGCTGGCTTCAGTATCGATGATCGCGTTCTTTCCTTCGCCCTTATCCCAAATACCGCTGACCTTCTCTTCAATAACCACAGTTCCTCCGACTGGGATGGGGCGATGCAAGGTGATGCCTTGAGAACCGTGGAGGACCCGACCCCAATCAATTTCTCCGACCTTTCCAATAGCACCACCGGCGCCGAAGCCAATCACAACCCCCTGTGTCGGGAAGGTCTGATGCTCGACTCCCTTGGAGTTATGGGTGGTGAACTCAAGTTCCGAACCGAATGGATCTTCAGCACCTGCTCCGATGCCAACTGCGTAGAGGAGAGAGTCGCGATACTCCCAGGAACGCTCAGTCGGTTTACCTGCAACACCTACAGCATTGGGGTCGATAGTCATAACGATCTCCTTCGGTTCAGTTGCACAACTAATGCCTAGCTCAGCTAAGCAGCCCTCCATCAAACGGCTGACCGTCCATACCCGAGTTAAGTTGCGCTTCGGACACGAGTTGTCGGGCCACTTCTGCAATTTGGGTCGGATCGTCCACTGCTTCTACGACCGGACCACGATGCCATCCGTTCGCCACTCCCAAGAGCCGACCCGATGCCTCAAACACTCTGCCAGTCACATCTGCTGACTCCGCACTTTGTAACCAAGTGACTATGGGCGCTATGTATCGAGGGTGCATGAGGGCTCTGTCCTCTTCAGATGCGTCGCCCATCCCGAGATCTTCAGTCATTCGAGTCAGCGCCCCTGGGGCGATGGCGTTAACTCTGACGCCGTATCTTTTTAGTTCGCGCGCAGCTATCACGGTGAAGGCCGCGATTCCCATCTTCGCTGCTCCGTAGTTGGTCTGGCCGGGGTTGCCGTAGAGGCCTGACACTGAACTGGTGTTGACGATCGACGCATTTACGGGTTCACCGGCTTTAGCTTTGTCTCGCCAATACGATGCCGCCCAACGCGCCGGCGCAAAGGTGCCTTTGAGGTGGACCTGAATGACCGCATCCCATTCCGCTTCGGTCATATTGACCAACATACGATCGCGTAAAATACCTGCATTGCTCACAATGCCCGTTAGGTCGCCGAAAGTCTCGATGGCTTGATTCACCATCCTTTGAGCACCTTCCCAATCCGAAACGTCATCTCCATTGGCGACTGCCTCGCCGCCCATTAGCTCGATCTCTGCGACAACGTCGTCGGCTGGCCCCTGATCGGAACCCGAGCCGTCGCGGGCACCGCCCAAATCGTTGACAACAACTTTCGCCCCATGCTCAGCAAGCATCAAACAGTGCTCGCGTCCTATCCCTCGGGCACCACCTGTGACAATTACGACCCGTCCTTCACAGAGCTTGCTCATTGTTGACCCCTTTGTCGGCCTATAAAAACTTACGAACTGTTCGGGTGACCGTTTTGATCTTTCAGAGCACCCGCTCAACCGTCTTGCCTAGCACACGCAGCGCCAATATTCCGAGGAGTCCAACCGCGCTCACTATGTGGCGCTATGGCCCTACCATCCATCTACGTGCGCGAGATACTTCGCCTTCCCCGGTGGACCCTGATGGTAGGACTCCCTCTCTTTGTTGTCGCGTCTCTCTTTAGCGCTTGGGCTATTGATACTGCGATTCATCGCGACCGGGTCGTTCGCAACGTAAAAGTCGCTGGCGAGACCGTCGGCGGTTTAAGCGATGTCGCGTTGCGAGCGCGAGTAGAAGCGATTGCTGATCGAATTACGACGACGAGGGTTTCCATAGAGAGCGAATTGGGTTCAGGGGCTTGGACTGCAAGCGATTTGGGCGTTTCTATAGACGTTGCAGCAACTTACGACGCTGCGATGAGTACACGCCGCCAGGGCACTCTCAGCCGGCCACTTAATTGGCTTTCAGCGCTGACTTCCACCACTTCCGCCGAAATCAAGATCGATGTTGACATATCAAAACTTGAAGCAGTTCTGCATAGCTACCCAGGGTTCCGGAGCGAACCCGTTGAGCCCTCTGTACAGGTGGTTCAGGGTCGTCTTGAAGCGGTGCCGAGTGTCGTCGGCAAGCTCATCGACCTCGAAGAGACATCGCAGGTTCTTGCTGAGGCGATAAAGGGAGGTGGCTCGCCAGCTATTCGAGTGGGAACGGTAGAACTCTTACCAAGAATCAGCGATGAAGAGGTCGTTGATTTGGTTAGAACTGCAAACAAAATTGTCGAAACACAACCGGAACTGCGTCTCAACGATTACCAGACACTCTTACCGTCTCGTGTCGTCGCAAGCTGGTTTGCACTAGACACAACAGGCCAAGAACCAACTCTTACTATCAGCCAGCCCCTAGTGCTTCCATCGCTCGAAGAGTTGCTCATCCCGGGCAATACCGGCGCGGGTCAAGCCCAATTCGATGTTCATCGCGACGTTGTGAGCATTATTTCCTCGGACGGCGGAACCGCTTGCTGTGATACCTCCGCTGTCAACATCGTCTTGTCGGCGCTTGACAAAGGCCCGACGAACGAGATCTATGTTTTGCCCAACCGTCCTGCGGCACCGCGAGAAGCTGTCAACCGTCTTCAAGCCCTGGGAATAGTCGAACGGGTGTCATCCTTCACCACGTATTACTCGTGCTGCCTAGGCCGGGTCACTAATATCCAAAAGTTTGCAGAAATCGTGAACGGCAAATGGATCAAACCCGGAGGGCGGCTTTCGCTGAACGAAACCGTCGGACGCCGCACTGAAGAAAATGGCTTTGTTAACGGAGGTTTCATATCCAAGGGCCACTTGGTCGAAGACATCGGCGGCGGAGTCTCGCAGTTCGCAACGACCATATTTAATGCCGCCGTTCGAGCTGGGCTGGATTTCGAGTACTACCAAGCCCACTCCATCTATTTTCCGCGTTATCCCTTCGGACTTGAGGCCACAATCTCATACCCGCGTCCCGATCTGATAATTACCAATCCGACGCCATTCGGGGTTTTGATTTGGAATAGTTGGACCGACGAGTCCATCACTGTCGATATGTACTCGACCGTAAATGTCGAAGTGGCTCTTGACGAGCCAGAAGTGATTCTTGACGAATCGACGGGGGAGGCCATCGATCTCTGCACACACGTAAAAACCCAGCGCAACAGATCCTGGTCTGACGGTAGGGAGGAGGCTGACCACTTCTTCGCTAAGTACCGCCCCGAGGAAGGCCTCAACTGTGACGGCACGCCCTCTGACCCAGATCAAACCACTACGACTATCGCTGGAGAGGAAACTTCTGAAGACGTTTCAGATCCAGTTGGAGGCGATGACCCCACGGCGACGAGTTCCCCCACCACAACCACGTCGCCCGTCAGCGGAGACTGAGACGTCTACGCATGACTGATAGATAGCCTTATGTAGGTGCCTTCTTGTGACGTTCTAATCGTGGGCGCCGGACCGGCCGGCTGCGCCGCTGCCATCACAGGCCAACGGCTTGGACTAAATGTAGTGGTGGTCGACAAAGCGACCTTTCCGCGAGACAAATGCTGCGGCGATGGGCTAACAACTCTGGCCTTGCGTGAACTTGAAGAACTTGGCGTGCAACCAACAGCGACGCGCAGTTGGTTGGAAGTAAGCGACATTTTTCTTCGTTCGCCAAAGGGCAAAGAAATTCAGCTAGAGCTCCCCAAAACGCAGGGGCAATATGCGGCTGTTGTTGAGCGGCGCGAATTAGACGCCGAACTGGTGCAAGTAGCCCTTGACGCAGGTGTCGAAATTCGCCAAGGAGCAGCCTTCGAACAGATTGACATTGAGGAGGATGGTGCGCGAGTTCGACTCCAAGACGGAACAATTTTTTCAGCGAGAAATGTAATCGCTGCCGACGGCATGTGGTCACCCGTTCGTAAAGCGTTGGGGTGCACTCCTAACGGTTACCGAGGCGATTGGCACGCGTTCAGGCAATACTTCCACGCCGATGGCGAGCGAAGCCGAAAGCTGTGGGTTTGGTTCGAGAAGGATTTATTACCCGGTTACGCATGGTCGTTCCCCTTACAGGGTGGCCGAGTCAATGTTGGGTTCGGCGTAGTCCGCAAAGACGGAATCGATGGCAAACAGCTAGCTGCTATTTGGGATGGGCTGCTCCAACGATCGCACCTGAGAGAGGTTCTTGGCAACGTCAAGTCGGAAGGTTCGCACAAGGCGTGGCCCATTCCGGCACGACTTCCTAAGGCGCAGTTGAGCCGGGGACCGGTGATGTTTGTTGGAGATGCAGCAACTGCTACTGACCCAATGACAGGCGAGGGCATTGGACAAGCTTTGGAGAGCGGTCGACTTGCTGCGCAGGCCGTGACAGAGGAAAGTCAGGGCCATATGGCAGCACTGCGATACGAAACATCGGTTCGAGTCGCTTTGCAACTTGATCACCGTCTTGCCGGCTCTCTCAGCAAAGTGCTGGCCAGACCAGGCTTAGCTGAGATAGCTCTTCGCCTTGCAAATACCAATGACTGGAGCCGACGGAACTTCGCGCGGTGGATGTTTGAGGACTATCCGCGCGCTGCGTTGTTCACTCCTAGCCGCTGGAAGCGTGGACTATTCAACACCCAAGGGGCATGGGTCAACACGCCCTAAACGGTAGATCAGTTGCATGAGGCTGGGATAACGAGACAGTCTTGAGGGGTGTCCGACTGGAACCCTTCTAGTGAGCATCTCAGTTTCACCCGTGCCGAGTGGGCGGCGTTACGAGATGCAACACCTTTAACACTTAACGAAGACGAGTTGAATGAACTCGCCGGTCGCGTGGAACCGATCACAATTGCTGGGGTTCGAGATATCTATCTACCATTGTCTCGCCTGCTCAATCTCCGAGTAGAAGCCCAGTATCAAATCCGGAACACAACCGCAGATTTCTTCGGACGAAATTCCTCTGATCGTCCGTTTTTGATTGGGGTCGCGGGCAGCGTTTCCGCCGGCAAGAGCACCACAGCGAGGATTCTTCAAGCAATGCTCGCGAGATGGCCTCAACACCCCAGAGTTGACCTGCTCACCACCGACGGTTTTCTTCAACCGAACGCGGAGCTCGAGGAAAAAGGTTTGCTTGGTAGGAAGGGGTTTCCCGAGTCCTATCGCCAAGGAGCGCTAGTTGAGTTTCTTCGAAACGTGGCTAACGGTTCGCCCAGCGTGTCGGCACCCGTCTATTCACACGTCACCTATGACATAACAGACGAGATTCAAGTCGTGGAACAGCCAGATATTTTGATTGTCGAAGGCTTGAATGTCCTCCAAACCGGGTCTCCTTCAAACACGCCGTTCGTCTCGGACTATTTCGACTTCACGATCTATGTTGATGCCGACCCTGATGATCTTGAATCTTGGTATGTGGAACGATTTCAACAACTGCGGTCCACCGCATTTCGCGAGCAAAGCGCCTATTTCAGCCAATTCGCTCACCTTCCTGAGGACGCAGCGGAAGCCGTCGCACGCACCATCTGGAGGTCAATCAACCTAGTGAACCTTCAAGAAAATATTTTGCCGACACGGGCCCGGGCAGATCTCGTTCTTAGAAAAGACGGCAACCACGAAATAGAAGCAGTCCAACTCCGAAGGCCTTAACACTCCCGCCTTGCAACTCGAGGCGCTTCTTTCTCTGAACCTCAACTACCCTCGCCGGTCGTGCACTGCCTGTTTTGTTCCATAGCCGAGGGAACGTCCTCCTCAAACACGGTCTACGAAGACACCAACACTTTGGCCTTCATGGACATCCTTCCGATGACACCCGGTCACTGCTTGGTCATCCCCAAACGTCACGTGCGCGACATCTTCGAATTGGGAGATGAAGATGCCGCCCAGGTGATGCTTGCGTGCCGCGAAGTAGCCAAGAGAGTTAAGGAAAAACTTGAGCCACTGGGAATAAATTTACTTAACAACAATGGTTCCGCAGCCGACCAATCTCAGTTCCATTTCCATATTCATTTGATTCCTCGATACGGGCGGGACCGGTTGCTTCATCCATGGGAGAGGTCCTATGGCAATCCCGATCAGATTCGGACAATTGCTGAGGTACTTCGCGGCGAAAGGGAACTTCCGCGATCCGAATAGAGAAGGGGACATTGATGGGGCTATGTTCGAGGCCATGACCCACCGTTATGCAGACTTTTCCGCGCTGTCCATCACCGGACCCGACGACGACGGCATCCTAGATATCTGTATCGATACGCCAGGCAAGCTAAACGCTGTTGATGAGGGCAAACATTTAGCGCTTGCCGATGTTTGGAAAGTCGTCGACACCGACCCAGAAACCCGCGTGGTCGTCATCCATGGGGCTAACGGGACATTTTCTGCGGGCGGCGACATGGGAATGATCGAAAAGATCATGAACGATTTCGATTACCGCGCCAACGCACTCCGCGAAGCACGAGACATCGTCTACAACATGATCAATTGTTCCAAGGTGATTATCTCAGCGATCGAAGGCGTAGCCGTCGGCGCTGGACTAGCAGCTGCGTTTATGGCCGATATTTCGGTAGTCGGACGCAACGCTCGTATTCTCGACGGTCACACAAAACTAGGGGTAGCCGCCGGCGATCACGCTGCCATCATTTGGCCCCTCCTATGCGGTATGGCAAAGGCGAAGTATTACTTGTTGACCTGCGATTCCATGTCCGGAGAAGAAGCAGAAGCAATGGGTCTTGCGAGCGTTTGCGTCGATGATGACCAAGTCATGGAGGAGGCTTACTCCGTGGCTCGCAAGCTAGCTAACGGCAGCCAGTCCGCTATCCGATGGACCAAATACAGCCTCAATAATTGGCTGCGGTCAGCTGGACCGGCTTTTGATACTTCGGTGGCGCTAGAGATGCTGGGATTTACTGGCCCCGATGTTCGAGAAGGACACGCTGCGATTATGGAGAAACGGAAACCAGATTTCGCCTGACTGAGGTTGTCCCTACGAATTTTCTAGTTTTCGTTCGAGCGAACCTAACGCCGGGATGGGCTGTTTAACTTCAATTGCATGCATGCCACATGCAATCGCAGCCTCGACATTGGTGCGATTGTCATCGAGAAATAAGACACGTTCAACGGGAACACCTAGTTCGTCGGCAATATGAAAATAAATCCTGTGCTCAGGTTTTCGCATACCCACAAAAGCTGAATTAACCACCACGTGGAAAAGTTCTTGGAGAGCTAGTCCTCTAGCCACAACTGGCCAAGCTTCGGCGATGTTGTTGCTCAAAAGCCCGATCAAGAAGCCCCGTTCGCGCAGTTCTGATATGCGATCCACAACTTCAGACATGACCGTGAGTTGTGGAAAGAGGAAATGAGGGCTTGAAGGATCCCAGATCAGTTCAGCACCAGGCAAATCATCTCGAGACCAGTGGAGGTAGTCCTCGAGGGCTAATTCACCCCGTTCCAATTTCGCGAACTGGGAATCTGGATCGTCATCCCTGTAGCGGTCCTGCCGATCTTTCAATTTCTTTTGGTCTACTCCGGTATCACGGTATAACCGATTCACGACGGGACCAGGAGGCACGGTGATAACACCTCCCCAATCGAAGACAATGGCATCAAACTGAGACTGACTTGAGGTAACCGCCACTCGTGCTCAGACTTCGAGGGGGCGGTTTGGGTCAAGTAACCACTCACTGAGCGAGCCGTCATATACCGACACGTCATTTCTACCCAAGAGTGCACTCAAGACAAAAGCATCCGAGGTAGCCGCTATTCCTCCACCGCAATAGGTGACGATTGGCCCCGACGTCTGGGTCGCGTCGCTCAAAAGCTCAGCTAGCTGGTCGATGGGAAGATAGCGATGAGATTCTGGGTCGAGTAAATCAACGGCGTAGACGTTGCCAGCGCCGGGAAGATGGCCCCGACGTCCATAACTGGCATCTGTTCCGTCATGGTTGCTCCCCGACAACGCGTTGATAATGCACGTTCCGTCGTTCAACGCAGCTTCCATTCTTTCGAGGTCAGCGATTAACTCCGGTCGAGGCTCAGCACGAAACGTTGTTGATGCACGAGTTGGCGTTGGGTCTGAAGTAGTGGCAAACCCATCTGCAACCCAAGACGTCCACCCGCCATCAAGTACTGCACAATTATCAAATCCAAACGTTTTCAGCATCCACCAAACGCGAGTTGCCCACATGGTGAATCGTCGATCGTAGAGCACCACGCGGGTACCTGTACCTACCCCAAGGTCTTCCATAGCACTTGCAAAACGTTCCGCTGTGGGCATTGTGAACCGTAAATCACTGCGGGGGTCACTGAGCTCGAAAGTCAGATCAGCGTACGCGGAATTAGGGATGTGCTCATCCTGCCAAGTTTGTCGCATCGAGACCGGGGTATACCCATCAGGCCCAGAGCGCAGGTTGACGGAGCACTCCAGTATGCGAAGTTGGGGATCCTCGATGTTCTGAGCAAGCCATTCAGTGCTAACAAGCGGTCTCAACTTCTTCCTCCATGTGCATTCGAATTTGCAGAATAGGTTGCACCCTCACTACGCGCTTCACAAATGAGGTCGACGCCAGATTTAACGCGCCTCAATTTCCAGAGAGGGCGAAGCCACATCCTTGACTACCAGTTCTTGCACCCACATCGGGGGCGCAGGTGGAGTTTCACCCAAAAGCAGTGCGATAGTTCTGATTCCTCGAGGTGCCGATGTGGGCCACGGAGTCCATCCGTCTGTTATTACTACTACCAAGTCGGGGCGAGGCCTCGATCCGATTGCCGCATTTATGCCGACCGTCAGGTCCGTTCCACCGCCACCAACAAGTGTGATGTCCGACGCGCTTCTAATGAGTTGAGCGGGTCCTGCTTTTGCGTCACAGGTAAAGACGCTCACTGCGTCAGGCCGCACTCCACTCGCTATGAGCAACCCATCAATTTCAGTGAGAGCTTCCGTTAACAAGCTTTCGTCCATCGACGCGCTGGTGTCTAACACCACCGACAAACGCGGCACGCGTTGCCGCAAACTGGGCAATATCACCTCAGGCGAACAATACGCTCTGCGACTCGGACGCTGGTAGCTGTAATTGACCGCCCCCGATATCTCGGCAACCCCTCGGCGCAACGTCGCTCCTAGCTCTCTACGCCAATCCACCCGAGGGTAAAGAAGAGCATTCGCCCAACGCAGAAGACCCGCCGGGCTACTTCCATGCCTTCGTTGGTGCGCAAGGATTTCAGAAGCCACGCGACGTCGGATTAGGTCGGTTTCCTCTTTCCGGACGCCCTCTGTATCTCTCATCGGCGGTGGCTCTTCCCAACGTCGCGGATCGCCATGAGCAGCGCTCCCACAATCTCGGCGTATTCCTATACGCCGCTGGCCGTTAACGAAGTATTCCTCCGCAAAAAGTGAAGGTGCGAGCCCTAGATCGATCGGAAATGCCGAATTGATAGGTGACACATGAACCTCAACAAGGTCATCATTGATTTCCGCGTCTGTTGAGTCGACCCAATGTAAGAGGTCCTCTTCTACAAGTCCGATCTCGCGAGCCCGAGAAGCATGTCCCCGCAACAAGTGACCTACTTGATGGACCATCTCAACACCAAGTAGGTCAGCGGTCCAACCAGAGGTTTGGTGATGGTCAACGTAAACACGGAAATGTTCGTCGGCTGCTACGCCACCAGTGTTTGGGGCGGAAACGAACCGAATGGCAAACAGCGCAGAAGCCAAATAGGGATAGTGATGCGCAGCCCAAAGCCGGGCTGACGCTAATCGGTCCGCGTCCGTCATTCTAAGAGACCCGCCGCTTTCATTATCGGCACAAATATTGCTGCTTCAGGTGGAGCACTCATACCTGGAGGCCGCACCTGGGCCAGTACGCGCGCTGCCATAGCTCCTACATCTGGAGCGTTTCTGGCCGCTCGTTCTAAAACTTTCCACCCCGCAATCCACCTTTCAGGCGTGGGGTTCGCGGCAACCGCTCCTGCTAAGGCCAATAGAGCTGCATAGAGGCGGTCACCTCGATCAGGAAACTCAACGTCGTCTGGGTTTCTCAGTGCGGACTCAGGGTCGGGAAGATCGAGTTCCTCGAGCCAAGTAAGAAACTCAAGACCCGCCCCATCCCCAACAGAGCCGATCACTAGATTTCTTTTGGCTTCCATAGAGGCGTCAACTGCTTGCGCGGCAGCGAGCAAGCGGGACACCATTTCCCATGTTCGAGGACTAGGCCACGCACGCCCAGCCAAAGCACGCTCAGTTGGAGGTGCGATGACCAAAGATCTTCGAACTCCAAGAAAACCTCCAACTATTGCCGCCGCGACGGGAATCTGATTTTCCCAGCCATCTGGAAGCGCCGGGACATCAGGACTTCGAAACCCTGCGACGAGACCTGTGGCTACCGCAGCAGGGTCGGTCTGCCAGTCAAGGTGACAAAACCTGTTAGCAAGCGGAGCAGACAGGTCCCATCCATCTGCGGCCTGATCGGGCGGATTCGCTGCCGCAACTATCGCTATGTTTTCAGGCAACGCTAAGTCACCTACGACTCGTTCTAATACGACGCGCAGCAACGCCGCCTGCACAGCAGGTGGCGCTGTCGATATTTCGTCGAGAAATAGAACCCCAGTACCTGCCTCCGCTAGTCGGCGAGCCCATCGCGGTGGTGCGAACCTGACGTCGTCACCATCTATTACTGGCAGGCCACCAAAATCACTCGGTTCGCGGATACTGGCGATAACGACCTCATGAGGGATGTCTAACTCTTGACACATCGACGCGACGGCCGAACTCTTACCGGTTCCAGGCGGCCCCCACAACAAAACGGGAATTCGAGCCGCTACCGCTAATGACAAGGCTTCAAGAACTGAGTCATCCTGTTTACTCATAAGGACAGTCTCCTCGAAATACCACTAATCGTCCCGCACCATCGCAGTACGCCCTAAGCACGAGCCGGATAACGTGCGGGCTAATGGATGAACATCTGACTGCCCACGAGCACGTGACTCCTATGACACAAGGACCCACGGGCCCTTTACAAGGCATCCGCATTTTGGATTGCACACAAGCAATTGCGGGCCCCTGGTCCACCATGATGCTTGGTGACTTAGGCGCTGATGTAATAAAAATCGAAGCTCCAAGGGGCGACCTCCAGCGCCCTATGGCTCCTTATACACGTGAGGACCAAGAGCGGTCTTATGGCGGTTCCTTTTCCACTTATAACCGCAACAAGCGTGGCGTCGTGCTCGATTTCAACCAAGCTGCCGACAAAGAAATATTTCTTGACCTCGTTGAAACAGCAGATGCCGTTGTCGAGAACATGCGCGCAGGAGTCATGGACGGGCTGGGCTTAGGTTGGGAAGTTCTACAGGAACGCAATCCACGTCTCGTATACGGAGCGATTCGAGGTTTTGGCGATCCTCGAACCGGACATAGCCCCCACGCCGACTGGCCCGCCTATGACGTGATAGCGCAGGCCATGGGCGGGCTGGTAGCACAAAACGGGAACGGGCCCGATAACCGCATTCAGGTTGGGCCATTTGTTGGTGACATTTACCCGGGGACAATCGGAGCAATGGGCGTGTTGGCGGCGCTGTTCCACGCTCAACGAACTGGTCAAGGGCAGTTCGTTGATGTTGCGATGGTGGACTCCATAATGGCTCTTACAGAAATGGGAGTGATGCGTTACTCCTATTTAGGTAGACCCGATACTCCGCCAAGTGGAAACAGCAACGATTTTGCGGTTCCATTTGATGTGTTCAAAACGGTGGATGGTTCGGTGGCTATCGCTGCTCCCACGGATAACCATTGGCGAGAACTCGCCGCTGCGATGGGCCATCCAGAATGGGGAGAAGATGAAGACAAAGCAACTATTCGCGCGCGGGTACGAAACCGTGAGCCCATTGATGAGGCGTTAACTGAATGGGCTCGTACGAAAACCAACGAGGAGATCTTGGATGCAATCGGCGGGAAGGTGCCGTGCGGTCCTGTCAATCTTCCGGGAGATCTATTTTCCGACGCTCACGTCGAAAGTCGCGAGATGCTTGTCGCTGTCGATCAACCAAGCGGACGTCCTATTGTTCAAGTCGCTTCACCGATCAAGATGACGAGCACCCCAACAGGTGTGCACCGCCGGGCTCCTCGACTCGGAGAGCACACCGAAGAAGTTCTCTCCGAAATTGAAGGCCTGCGCAACCGTTTCGACGGCTGACGTCAGCTCTTCGTGCCTGGCACTTCAAAGGGTTAAGTAAATTATGTGGCGCACTCATATGCGGCATCAACCAACGCCTCTCCCCTGGCATCGAGGAGCACCGATTTGCCCATCTGATTCATCACGTAACCCATAGAAAGACCAAGTTGAGGGTCCGCGAATCCAATGGACCCACCAGCGCCAACATGACCAAATGCGCCTTCACGAATATTCACAGAATCCTGATCACCCGTTCGAGAAGTACGATTCTCCATTCTCAACATAAAGCCTTCGGAAAACCGAGTGGGCAACAGCAACATGGCGTCACGCTCGGTCCCAACAGATACTCGAGACATTCTCTCCATTTGAGAAGCGCCCACAAATTTGCCCGTAGCGCAGGGCTCGTAGATCTTGGCCAACCCCCGGGCGTTTGCAATCCCGCCCCCTCCGCCTAATTCCGCTGACCACACCTCAGGTGAGTCTCCTTGTGCTCCTCCCCGATTGCGCCAAGCTCTACCCTGCAGGCCTGTCGGATCCGCTAGAAATGCGTCAGTAAACGCCGCGAAGGTTTCATTCTTGCCAGGCCGAAATGGTCTTAGAGGGGAAACCCGATGGTGTTCTTCAGCCGGTAAACCAATCCAGAAGTCAGCACCTGCTGGTTCGGCTACCTCTTCTCGAAAAAAAGTTCCCAGACTTTCTCCTGATGCTCGGCGAACTAATTCTCCTGCTACCCACCCGAAAGACATCAAGTGGTAGCCGTTGCGAGTACCAGGCTCCCACCAAGGTTCTTCTGCGGCCACTCGATCACACATGTAGTCCCAGTCCAGTGCCGAGTCGCCAGGAAGATCGTCTCGAAACGCTGCAACACCGGTCGTATGATTCAACATCATTCGGGTCGTAACGCCAGCCTTCGCTCCGTGCGCAAATTCGGGCCAAATCTCAGAGACCGGTGCGTCAAGATCAAGAAGACCGCGGTCAGCTAAGAGGTGGCAAGCGAGCGCAACTCCGCCCTTCGTGCATGAGTTGATCACCGCAATGGTGTCGACCAACCAGGGATTGCCGTCGGTGTCACGATCACCAGCCCACAAATCGACAACTGTTCTACCTTCATACGTTGCACATACTGAAGCGCCTAGCTCACCGCGATGAGCGAAGTTAAACGCGAATTGTTCGTGCAAAGGTTCCCAACCGGCGGCAACAGTGCCGTGAATTTCGACAGTCATCCCTGCCAGATTGTCACGTCCCTGTCCCGCCTGTCTTCTCAATCACAGCGACCTCAGGTAGCTTCGCCTTAATGGTGAAGCGTAAAAGACGACGTCCGGCGACACGACAGCCCCGGCAGAGCTCTGATCCCGTCACTCCCGGTGAGGTATCAGCGATGCGGTCTGTGCCTCAAGAGATTTCTCGTCCTGATTACGCGGCAGATGGGGAACCGATTCTTCAAGCACCTGCGAGCTTAAGAAAGAACGATGCGGAGCTGAAGCGGATGCGCATCGCTGGCGCGGCAGCGAGGAGGGTTCTCCGTAAAGTCGCTGCCGAAATTACGCCAGGTGTAACGACTGACCGCCTCGACGCAGTTTGTCACGAGGCGTGCATAGCGGAGGGCGGGTATCCGAGCCCCCTCAACTACCACGGGTATCCAAAATCGCTGTGCACCTCAGTCAATGAAATTATCTGTCACGGCATTCCAGATAGTCGCGCCTTACGTGAAGGCGACATCGTCAATTGCGACGTCACAATTTTCCTCAACGGCGTGCACGGTGACCACAGCGAAACTTTCGCCGTCGGTCAGATCGATCGACGCTCCCAAGAGCTGATTCGGACAACTCGGGAATGTCTGTATTTAGGTATTGGCGCGGTGCGCTCTGGCGGAATCGTCAGCGACATAGGTAAAGCAATTCAGGACCATGCTGAGGGCGCTGGTTTCGGAGTGGTACGTGAGTTCATTGGTCATGGAGTGGGGGAAGTTTTTCATCATCAGCCAAACATTCCGCACTACTACGAGCCGTCCGCTCGCTTCCAATTTGAACCTGGAATGACGTTCACGATCGAACCGATGATCACCATCGGTTCACCTCGAGCAAATTTATGGGATGACGGCTGGACAGCAGCCACGGCTGACTTAAGTCGTACTGCTCAATTCGAACACACAATTCTGGTGCGAGAAGACGGGGTCGAAATTCTCACTGTTGAGGAACAGGAAGCACAACCATTCCTCAACAACGCAGACCCACATACGTGGCCTTCAACTATCTCGCTGAATCAGAGCGACTTTAGGACTTAAGGACCAGGATCTTGAGAGGCGCAAAATTTCTATGTGTGGTTGCCGCGTTACCGTTGGCTTTAATCGCATGCGCGAGTGAACCTAAGGTTCGACCCATCCCCACCACGACCCCTGTTTTGACAACGCTGCGCCCTGAACTCACGACGACAACGACAGAAAAGATCATTCAGCGAATGGCCTACGTAGTGCAGCCCGGAGACACACTCGGAAAAATAGCCAAGGGATTTGGTGTAACAGTCGCTGACCTGATGACGGAAAACGGAAAGGAAGACACGATCTTGGGAATCGGGGAGACCCTATTTATTCCCCCAGCATCAGACGGAACTTCTGAGTGACACCGATTCGACGCTTTGTCGCCTCACCGTTCGCCATTTTGGTACTCATCTCTCTTGTAGCTTGCACGCCGGAGATAAAGCCCGAACCAGTCAAGGTCAGTTCAACTGCGGTAAAAGTTGGTGACGTTACACAAACCGAAGAAGTATTTCGCGCCACCTACGAAGTAGTTAGAGGGGACACGCTCATTGCGATTGCCGATCGTTTCGGTATTCATCTCAACGACCTAGTGCGCGAAAACAACATCGCGGATCCAACAATGATCTATGTAGGCCAGATTCTTCTAATCCCGCCTCCTCCTGATAAAGACGACGGCCCCCTGCTCACCATACCCCCGCCGACTGATCCTCAACTTCCGGTGCTCGAACCAACCACCTCCTTGGAGGAAGAATGACGCCTCTTCCGAGCTGCCTGGCATTCATCGGTTTGGCATGCAACTGTGATTGGGTGCACGAGGATCAGCGTCGATGAGCGGCAACAGTCCCCTTGGCCCGAACGTTGATCAAATCGATAAACAAATAGATCAATGGTGGGAACGTTGGCGGGGCCGACCGTCTGTTGATCGATTGTTCTACACAGCATCGAATCTCGGCGATTTCAGCCTTATTTGGCACATCGTTGGCGGTCTTCGTGCGTTACCCCCAGGGAGACGACCCGGCAGCTCTATAAGGTTCAGTGCCCTTATGGGGTTTGAATCACTCTTGGTAAATCAGGGAGTCAAAAGGTTTTTCGGTCGAGTTCGTCCTGCCGAAGCCGCAGACAACCCGACCTCGCATCAACTCCGTCAGCCGGTCACGTCGAGTTTCCCGTCGGGCCACGCCTCAGCGGCTTTTTGTGCATCAGCATTTCTTTCGCGCCGGTCAAGCTTGGGATCATTCTGGCATCTGATCGCTGGCCTCTTAGCTTGTTCACGCATACACGTCCGGTTACATCACGCGTCAGACGTGGCGGCCGGGGCGGGAATAGGAATGATTCTCGGAAAATTAGCGGAACGGCTTCTTCCTAAGGACTAATCAGCCGGCTCGCGTACGCGTACCAGCGCAGCGACCAGCCTGACTCAGGCTTGAGCCGGAACTTCGAGCTCTGCCTCAACCTCGGAAATATCTACGGTGACGTCGACTTCCGGTTGACCAATTCGGTTGAGCACGGATCGAATATCGAGAAGTACATCAGTGACTTCGTTGGAGGAGACCAGTTCGCGCTGCATAAAGGTGCCGAGGGCACGGTCAACTACTGCTAGTGCCTCGTTGGCGTTAGCAGGGGCGACGATCTTTACGTCCGGGGTCTCGGTCACCAGATGCTCCTGTCTGTAGGGATAGTAAAAGTTCTCACTCGCAATCTCACCCTATCGCTGCCTGCCACTCGATAACGAACATATTCGTCATAAGTCACGCGTCCAAAGACCCGAGTAAGTTCCTAGCGATGAACGGTAATTCCAGAATTCCCCTCGGTGTGACCTATGGCAGTCTCGGAGTTCTTGGGCCATCGGCGGTAACAGAAGTTGCTCAATCGGCTGAGGCAGTTGGCTATCAATCTTTTTGGACAGTAGAAGCATCGGGCACTGATGCTTTCAGTCTCCTGGGGGCGGTGTCGCAGGCTGCTCCCGGGCTTGACTTAGCCACGGGCATAGTGCCCATTCAGTTTCGCGGTCCCTCATTAACCGCCATGACCGCCGCAACGCTTCAGGCGCTCAACCCCATACGAAACGTATGGATTGGCTTGGGAGTATCGGCACCGGGTGTTCTACGTCAACACGGCATCCAGGCTCCAGATCGTCCGATAGCCATGATGCGCGAATACGTTGCCTTACTCCGTGAATGCCTCTCGGGAGAGTCAGTGACATTTGAGGGTGATTTTTGGCAACTTCGGCGGTTTCGGTTGGCAATTCGACTCGAAGAACAGTCACCAAAAATTGTCATCGCGGCACTTAATCCTCAGATGCTCAAGCTCGGCGGAGAGATCGCCGATGCGGTTCTCTTGAACTACATCCCTGCGGCCCACGTGGGGGAAGCAGTCCAAAACATCCGAGCCGGCGGAAACGCAACAATCATGAGTTACGTGCATGCAGCCGTGGGTGATCTGTCAGAAGTAGCTCGCTCAGCCCGAAAAGACTTGTTTAACTATGCGATGGCCGACGGGTACGCCAACATGTTCCGCTCCGCAGGATTTGGAAGCGAAGTCGATCAATTACGTTCACATCAAGCTGACCGTGACCGCGAGGGCGCACTCGCCTCGGTGACGGACCGAATGATTCAAGCCATCAACTTCGTCGGAACCCAAGACGAGGTCGCAGGTTTTGTTCGCAATTACATCGACTCTGGTGTCGAGTACCCCATCTTGATGCCAATGCCATGGGGTGCCGATCGCAGGTTAGTTGCGCAGTTAACTTTGGAGGCCGCAGCTGTTGCCGTTTCCTAACGACGAAATAGATCTTCGGAAGAGAAGGACCACCTGGATTCCTTCCCTGCTTCATGCAGTTCACCAGCAGTTTCCCAAAGGTCACACAGTCCATTTCGTGTTTAGCCCTCGTTGGAAACCACAGCGGGTTTCAGATGTATTGGTCGGTGCCGGATTTTCGCTTCAGGCACCAAGCCGAGACGATGATTCTATTCGCGTCACCGCCAAACCTATTCGAACCTTGTCCGACACCGTCAGCTCGAACATGCGGCTACTTCTCGTTGGATTAAACCCCAGTTTCCATGCCGCAGATGCTGGATACGGATTCGCAGGTCCCAACAACCGCTTCTGGTCTGCTGCACTTGAAGCTCAGATTGTTAGTAAGGAACGCGATTCGATCCACGCATTACGAGTCGACCGGGTCGGTATGACCGATCTTGTCAAGAAACCAACTTCGAAGGCCTCCGAATTGACTGACACGCACTTCCGCGTCGGATTGGCGAGAGTCAGTCGTATGTGTGGTTGGCTACGGCCAAAGGCCATATGTGTTCTCGGAATTACTGGGTGGCGAGCTGCTCTAGGGGACTCCAAGCTGTCGCTTGGCGCGCAGACAATTCGCTTGGGGGGCAGGCCAGTTTATGTGTTGCCCAATCCCAGTGGGTTGAACGCGCACACAAACCACGGCGACATGGTGAAACGATTCCAAGACCTGTTGGGCTCTGTCTAAGAACTCAGCGTTCAGTCGAGCGAAGCGATCCCAGTCGGACAGGTGACACCCGTTTCGCCAAGTCCGCAATAGCCGTTAGGTACCTTCTGCAGGTATTGCTGGTGGTAGTGCTCCGCGTAGAAGAAATCGTCTACCCCTAAAATTTCGGTTGTTATGGCGCCAAACCCAGCCTTAGTGAGCGCCGGCTGAAATTCTTGGCGACTTGCCTCTGCCAGTAGGCGCTGTTCGTCAGTCGAAACATATATTCCGGATCGGTATTGAGTTCCCAAGTCATTTCCTTGGCGCATGCCTTGGGTCGGGTCGTGATTTTCCCAGAAAAGCTTAAGAATTTCGACATAACTGATGGCGTTAGGGTCAAAGACGACAAGAACTACTTCGTTGTGCCCCGTAAGCCCACTACAAACTTCTTCGTAGGTTGGGTTGCGCGTGAACCCTCCGGCGTAGCCGACCGCTGTTGTCAGCACTCCGCTCGCCTCCCAAAAAATTCTCTCCGCACCCCAGAAACAGCCCATGCCTAGCACTACGTTTTCGCTGCCGTTAGGAAACGGAGGGATCAGAGGTTCACCCAATACTTCGTGGGCGGGCGGAACCGGCATTGCTTGGTCGCGACCCGGTAGCGCGTTCTCCGCAGACGGGATTTCAAGTTTCCTAGACCAAAGCGACATGGTTCTAACCTCTCTTCCAGATTAGATCATCGCGGGCAGACAAGGCATAGCCTCACCTACCCTTAGTGCATGTCGACTTCCCTTATTCCACCAGAATCGTTGGCTCGCGTCGGCGAAATTCTCGAAGGTCCCGTAACAGTCCTGATTGATCGTCGTGAAGCGCAGCGTTACGCCTACGCCGTAGGAGACGAAAATCCGGTTTATTTCGATGAGGTCGCCGCGCATGCCGCGGGATATCGAACGGTCACGGTTCCCCCACTATTTATCACTCACGCCCTCGTGCCGCCCAAGCCGACACACTTGCTTCGTGAAGACGGGTTATATCAAGACGCCACGAGTATTCATCTCGAAGTCTCGAGGATGATGTTCGGTGGAGAAGAGTGGGATTTCATTGAGCCGGTGTGTGTCGGTGACGAGATCACAGCCACGACACGGCTCGCAGATCTCGACCAAAAAGAAGGAAGCAAGGGGCCCTTCGTTCGGCTCGTTCGCGAAACAACCTTCGTGAACCAGGACAAACGAGTGGTCGCGAAGTCGCGACAGATTGGTATAGCTCGATGAACAAATATCCGAATTCCGGGTCAATAAACGTGGGTGATCAGCTACCCGTAGTGCGTAGAAAAGCCAACGAAGCGGAACTGTTCTTATACAGCGCTGCAAGCTTCAATCCCCATCGCATTCACTACGACCGCGGTTACGCGCATCACGAAGGCCACCATGACACTGTCGTTCACGGGCCCCTTCAAGGTTCGTGGCTTACTCAATTCGTGACTGACTGGGCCGGCCCCAAGGCTCGGCTGATATCCATCGAATGGCAAAACCGCGCCAGCGCCTTTGTCGATGAAGAGGTTCAATTTTCAGGCACAGTCGTAGCGCTTGACACACTCGAGTCGATAGTCGAACTAGAGATTTTCGAACGAAATGCTGATGGGACAACTCTTATGCCCGCCAAAGCCCTCGTCAGATTAGAGGAACGGTAGATGAAGGTAGCCGTCGATTTTCCCTCAGTGGCCTACCGAGAAGGACCCGAGAAAGTTCTCGCCTTGGCGTCGGCTATTGAAGAAATCGGTTACGACGAGATCGCGGCATTCGATCACGTCGTTATGGGCCACCCCGGAGAAGGTCGCCGAACCATTTATTCAGCAGACATGCCCATTCTGGAAGCGTTGATGTTGCTCTCAAACGTTGCAGCTGTCACTACTCGAGTATCCCTCTCGACTGAGGTGCTCGTCTTACCTCAACGTCAACCCGTGCTGGTAGCGAAACAAATAAGCACCTTAGACACGCTCTCAAACGGGCGTGTTCGGTTAGGCATAGGCGTCGGCTGGCAAGACAGCGAGTATGACGCTCTGGAAGAGAACTTCTCCAATCGGGGCAGGCGTATGGATGAAGCGATTGATCTCCTGAGAAGTTACTGGTCAGGTGGACGTATCGAATTTCGCGGAAGCTATTACGACTCTCACGACATGGGCATGGAACCAGTTTCACCTCAAGGAGCCGCGCTCCCTATATGGGTGGGGGGAGATAGCCCTGCGGCTTTGAGAAGAACGGCCGAGAAGGCGGACGGGTGGATGGCCTCAGGGATTACAGATGAACAAGCCTTGTTGTGCGTCGAAAACATACGCCAGCAAGCTGAGGAGCTAGGTCGAGGCCCCAACGAAATCGGATTCCAACTCATGTTGCAGCCTCCGCCTCGTACCGATGAGGACAAACTCTTCTACGCCGATCTCGACGCTGTAGCGGAGCGGGCCGCCGTAGTTCGCGCAATGGGGTTTGAATGGACGTCGGTGAATGCGACTGCTGTTTTTCAGGCTGGTGCGCGGTCAGTTGATGCAATGATTGAACAGCTAGATGTCATTCACGGTCGCATCAGAAGCGAAGTTGGTTGAGTTGTTCGTTTCCTGTTGTTGAAGAAATTTCACTAAAGCAATCAGGTCTGTCATCTTCTTAATCTTGTGGTCAGCGAGACTCAATGCCCCCTGGTTATTTCCGATCGCGACTGTGGTGGCGCCTGCCGCTTGGCCCGCGAGGATGTCGTGAACCGAATCGCCCACCATCAAGTAACTGCCTGGGATCGCGCCACATTCTTCGACCGCCGCCAGGACCATGCCAGGATCGGGCTTCGCTCCGTGACCTGAGTCGTACCCTTTCACGGATGTAAACAGTTGGGTCCATCCGAGGGCACTTACATGGTGACGCGCTGCCCCTTCAGAGTCGTTTGTAGCTATCGCCAGCTTCACACCGTTAGCAACCAGGGTTTTAAGTGTCGCGGTGGCTTCGCTACTCGGCACGACATTCAATCTTGAAACTTGATTAATGGTGCGTTCAAAGGTTTCTACATCAATGAGATCACTTACAAGACCCATGACAACGTCGTTGCTCTCGCTGACGAAAGGCGAATGGGGCAACACCGTTCGCGAGGCCAGGTCGTAGCCGAACATATCGGCGGAGGTTTCGCGTGCATGCGCATCACTTATCTGGTCGAAAGCCACGCCAACCGCTTCGTTCCAAGTTGCTTCAAAGTCAAGCAAGGTTCCGTCCTTGTCAAAGACGATTGCTTTAATCACGCTCGTCCGCAACCAGGACTTCACAACCAGTTCCGTCTAGTAGTTGTTTCACTGACTCTTGGTCCTCAGTCGAAAGATCTGCGAAGGACTCGCGCAGCCACATCAAGCACTTGCGTTGATAAGGAAATGGAGCTTGGCGGTATTCAGCTCCTTGAATCGAACAAATAACTTCTTCCTCTTTAGACGCAAGCGCTCTGTCATTGGCCACCATAAATGGGGCATAGGTCTGCCCTATTTCGCAGAGCAAGTCGTGGAGTGTCGTCGGCAGGTTCTGACGCGTCAACCACCCTTGGTCCCCTCCCACGTCGTGAGAAGAAAGGTCATCGACCTGATATGCCCAAATGATGCTGCGCGGGCTGTGCGATGCCGCTAATAGCGCCGAGTCAGGCTCCCAAAAAAATAATTGGCTGCACTGGCCAAAGATTCCAAAGTCCCCACGACCCGGCCGATCCCCGAGAAGGAACTGGTGGTCGGTCAAATGCTTCTCCATAATCCCCAGTAGCCGAATGAAGCTCTCTTCGATTACGGGCCGGTTTTGCTCGGTCGATCCCACCAAAGCTGTCCGATTCGTCTGCCTGTCGATGATGAATGCCTTCATCTGATGATGCTGATCGGGATCCATCTGATTGTTGGACATCAACGGGAGCATGTTTCCCGCTTTTCCAATCGCGTCGGGATATAGATGGTGCCATCGGTAGTGATACATGATCTTCGTTACCCACTCATCGCCATAATCCTCAATCAGATGATCTAAAAAGGCGACAACAGGGTCGGTGGGCAACAAACTCCGTCCTTGGTACACACCTTCTAGGCGCATGATTTGTGGAGACGAATCCACCATGGCGTCTGAGTAGCCCCCGTCTTCACCATGAAAAACAAGGACGGGAATAATTGCGACTGGTGGCTCGGGAAGACCTCGGTCTTGGCTGGAGTTCCGCACAATCCAGCGGTGGGCGATGTGTCGGTAGCGGAGTACCGCCCGCATTTTCATCGAATACGGTGAGCCGTAGGCACCAACCAGAGTTATCTGAGAAGAGTTCATTCAGCTACTCCAAGCGTTTAATTTTCCGGGTGTTCACTAAATGCTGGCTTACGGGTGTTCATTGATTTGACAAAGCATGGCACGAAGACCGCCCAAGGTTCGAGCGATCACCACTACGGTTGACTTATGAGCCAGCGCGAACTCACCATTAACAACCTTGACGCATGTTGGACCAGCGTCGTGGATTTTTTCAGCAATCTTGACAGTCCACAGTGGGACACCCGGTCGTTATGTCCTGAGTGGAGCGTTAAAGGCATAGCCGCTCACATGGTCTCAGTCGAGCAAGTGTTGTCAAACTGGATGCCAAGCGGTCTTGATACGCCGCCGCCGTTCCAAGACGTTGAGGGTTACATGAACACGGCACTGGATATGTCCGGAGACGATCTAGTTGCTCACATGCAAAGCACTTTCGACGTTAGACGGGCGAACCTGGCCGAAACTACCGACGAGGACTTCGAAACAGCCAGCATCACACCGGTAGGTCCAGGTACTTACGGGCGCTTTATGGCGATTCGCGAGTTCGACTTTTGGATGCACGAACGCGACTGCCGGATTCCTCTTGGCATGGAAATCTACAACGGAGGGCCGACCGCGGAAATGGCGCTAAACGAAGTCCACCTGTCCATCGGGTACATAGCGGGCAAGAAAATCGGCCTGACGGAAGGCCAGTCAATTCATTTCGACATCACTGGAGCAGTAAATCGTGACATCTATGTCGCTGTTGAGGGTCGCGCTTCCGAAACAGAAATGCTGAGCAATCCATCGGTCACCCTCCACTGCGACTCAATGGCCTTCATGAATCAGGCATGTGGACGCATCGATCCTGAGATTGCTATTGCGGATGGTCAGATCAGCTGGTCTGGAGACCAAGTTCTTGGCGCGCACGCAGCGAGAAACCTGCGTTTCACGATGTAGCTAACGAATTCCGATCAATCGGTGAAACTTGAAATTAAGGTCGGATTCTCCAAATTCGCTAACTGTTGGTTCCGATGCTCTACCTCGGCAAGTAACTCCGGGTGGCTCAACACCCAGAACCTTCCTTGGTACATGGCGTCCACAACCTGGGATGCGACATCACCGGGCGCCATTCCTTTTTCTAACGCGGCAGCGATTGCTGCGTTGCGAAGTCGAGCTTCGTCAGGGGCCCGAGCGCTTTCGCTTGCGGGTTTAGCTCGTTCTCGCTGAAGATGGGTGGGACGATTTCTTTGCGCCGTCGCGATGTTCGTTTTGACCACGCCAGGACAAAGAACTGAAACGCCAACATCTGATTCGCCATCTTGGGCCATTTCATGATGCAAAGTTTCCATGACAGCCACAACCCCAAATTTCGCTGCATTGTAGGGAGCAAGCCCCGGGACGGCCATTAGGCCTGCCACCGATGCGGTACTCATCACGTGGCTTTCTTCAGCCTCAATCAGGTGGGGCATGAAATGGTGGAGCCCGTGAATAACTCCCCACAGGGAAACGTCAATAACCCATTTCCAATCCACCAATTGCAGATTCTTGACGAGACCGCCGCCACCAACTCCCGCGTTGTTACAAAGGATGTTGACACCGCCAAAGGTTTCGAGCGTCGTAGCGCATAATGCGGCGACGGAGTCGGAGTCCGTGACATCTGTTTTCACTGCAAGCGCAGGTACCCCGAGTGCCTCCACTTCTAGCCGTGCTGCTTGAAGTGCCTCCTCCTCAACATCTGCGAGTACAACTTTCGCTCCCTCACCGGCAAAGGCGAGCGCGAGCGCTTTACCAATGCCTGATCCAGCACCGGTCACCACCGCCACGCGTTCGTTCATTGTCTCCATATGGTCCCCCTAACCTTTGGCGTCCCCGGTATCAGGCACGCGAGTGATTCGAGCGCGACTTACGTGTTGAGTTGCTCGAAACGATCCATTACGTCGAGGTATTCGGTAATCATGTCCTCAACTACGCGGGTTGCAGAAATTGATTCATTCATGGAT
Organism: Acidimicrobiales bacterium; assembly: GCA_014239555.1. GTDB lineage: Bacteria > Actinomycetota > Acidimicrobiia > Acidimicrobiales > Poriferisodalaceae > UBA2110. Next base: position 160,776 of record JAAZYR010000001.1, on the reverse strand, counting down.
CCCACTATCTGACCCACGAAATAGTTCGCGAGTTCCACAGCGCCTCGGTTCTCAGGATTGGTCGCTGCACGGTCGACTCTTCGGCTGGCCTGCGCAATCAGCATCGGTTGGAGCGGCATTGGCAAAGTGCCGGGTGAAGATTCTCCCTCCCACTCGTCAGTCCAAGCTGAACGGAGCTGGCGAGCGGGTTTACCCGTCCGTGACCTAGAGCGCAAAGTGTCCGAGGAGGTGGCTGCTAAGAACTTCTCTTTGACAATAGGGTGAGTTTCAGCTTCCTGGGTAGTGAGCCAAACTGACCCACACCAGACGCCTTGTGCCCCCAATGCTAGCGAAGCCGCTACCTGCCGTCCGCTTCCAATTCCACCGGCCGCGAGCACAGGAGTTGGAGCTACTGCATCGACGATTTCAGGCACCAAAACCATTGTGCCGATATCTCCAGTGTGACCACCAGCTTCGTGGCCTTGGGCAATGATGATGTCAACGCCAGACGCAACGTGCCGCACGGCATGCGACTTCTTTCCAGCCAGCGCGCCGACAAGAACACCGCCAGCATGGGCCCGCTCAATCATGTCCGGGGGTGGCGGTCCTAAAGCATTCACGATGAGTTTGATTGGATGTGAAAAAGCGACGTCCATGAGAGGCACCGCTTGGGCGTATGTCATCGGCGGTTCCGAATCGACAGGTACACCTCGGCCACTCTCCTGACCGTCATTTTTCGGTAACGGTGGAACGGCATAGCGTTCCATCATGTCCTCGACGAAATCTTTATGTTCTTGCGGAATCATCTCAGACAAATCACGTAAGGATTTTCCACCTTCCGACGAACCCTCATATTTCGCGGGAACGATAATGTCGACGCCGAATGGTTTCTCGCCAACCTCATCCTGGATCCACTGCAAATCGATGTCGAGCTGCTCTGGTGTGTGCCCTGCGGCACCGAGCACACCAAAGCCGCCCGCCTTGGTAACAGCAGCAACCACATCTCGACAGTGAGTAAACGCGAGGATGGGAACATCCACGCCAAGCATTTCGCAGACAGATGTCTTCATAGCCGAGAACCTACGCCGTAGACCCACCTCGTGGCGACTGAAAGTGGTAACTCGCTATTGATAGAAGAAATGTTTAACCGGTCGAGGCATGTTCAAATCTTGACGAATTCACCCAATAACTAGAAACCGGTTGAGTATCTGCCCTCAGCACTGCGAAAATACAGTCATGAGCATTACCGCCACTGGCCATAGCTACATAGATGTCGAGACCGGAACCCAACTTGACGTCTGGTATCCCGGGGAAGAAGTAGAGCCCGCCAGATCTTGTCTGGCCGAACAGCTTGGCATTATCAGAGGACAGCGGATTGAAAAGACGATCGAAGACCTCAACGCGCCAGCTGTCGACCTGGCTGACGCTTATCTGCGCCTCCATCTCTTAAGTCGGCGCGAGATCCGTCCGCACGGCGCAAATTTCGATGGCATCTTCGGCTTGATGACCAACTGTGCATGGACGAACGCCGGGCCCGTCCTACCCGAACGCGTGGGTCACCTTCAAGCCCAGGCCGCTTCCAGGGGCATCAGCATTTCCGTCACTTCCTTGGACAAATTCCCCCGAATGACCGATTACGTCATTCCATCAGGTGTGCGAATCGCAGATGCTGATCGGGTAAGACTGGGAGCACACCTTGCAGACGGAACGACGGTCATGCATGAAGGCTTTTGTAACTTCAATGCCGGGACTTTGGGGCCCTCGATGGTTGAAGGTCGGATCAGCGCCGGGGTGGTCGTGGGGGCAAACAGCGACATCGGAGGTAGCGCCTCCATAATGGGCACCCTGTCAGGGGGCGGTAAAGAAACTATCGCCGTGGGTGAAAATTGTCTTTTAGGAGCAAATTCAGGTATCGGGATCTCTCTCGGGGATAACTGCACGGTAGAAGCCGGCTGCTACGTGACGGCCGGCAGTCGTGTCACTCTTCCCGACGGCTCCGTGGTCAAAGGCAACGACCTATCCGGAAAGTCAGGCATGTTGCTGATACGCAACAGCACATCTGGCGCAATCGAAATGCGAGTGCTCGATACAGCAAAGTGGGAAGGCATTAACGAAGCACTCCACGACAACTAGCTTTCGACACGTGGATACTCCGCACTACTACGATTCGGTCACTACGTGGAGGAGCCAGTCGTGCCGTACGTCGAAGACCGAGTAATTCACGATGCCGATTCGCACACTATGGAGCCGCCTGAGTGGCTTGATGAATTCGCGTCTCGTGAGGTTCGAGAATACGCTCGGGGAAATTTCTCTTTAACCGAACAAGCCCCAATTTTCAGAGAAATTGATCATTGCCGATCACTTCAGACAGACCCAGAATTTCGGTCCACAGCCGAGGCAGAAATCATGCTGCGGAAAAACTATCGAGCCCACGGGGCGTGGGACCCCACAGATCGCAGCGAAGCTCTAAACCATATGGGTTTCGCAAGCCAACTTATCTTCCCAACCATGCCCAATACCCTCCTCGAGGTAATGGAGCATGATGCGCCAGCAAGACTTACCTACGAAACAGCTTCTGCGGCAAACCGAACGCAAATATCTTTTTGTAGCGATGATCCTCGCCTTCTTCCGGTTGCCTACATTCCACTCCAGGATCTGGATCGAGCAGCTCCCTGCGCCAAAGAGGCAATTGAGGAGGGAGCTTCTGCTCTCTTGATACCGAACCGCATGCCCAAGCATCACGCTCACAGCCACGTCGCTTTCGACAACGTCTGGGCTCAAGCTCAAGAGGCAGGTGTACCGGTCGTAATGCACGTAGCGACGCCGGAATTGGTGATGCCCTCCCAGCACCGCAACAACGGTCAACCACCTGAGCCAGACTTTCATGGTGGAGGTGAGAACTTCCGATCCGTGTCGTATATGGCGATCTCCTCGCCCCCTATTCAAGCACTCTCTATGTTGGTTTTCGATGGCGTCTTGGAACGATTTCCCGAACTGAAAATTGGCGTGATCGAGCTTGGCGCAGCTTGGGTTCCTTCGTTTATGCGCCAACTCGAGGCGGCATTCGACGCGTTTGAACGGCATGAACACCGGTTGAAAAATCTCAGTTTGCGGCCTTCTGATTACATACGGCGACAAGTAAGAGTCACCCCTTTCCCGACCGAACCGACTAAATGGATTATCGAAAACACCGGGGAGGAGATTTGTATGTTTAGTTCAGATTTCCCCCACGTCGAGGGTGGCCGAAATCCTCTACGGCGTTTCGACACAGAGGTCGAAACTCTTTCGGTGGAGGCACAGGATCGGTTTTTCCGAACGAACTTTGAGGATTTAATGGGCCAGGGAATACCACAAATACTCTGCGACCAGGGTTGAAATGGGCATACGGCTCGACAAACCTTGGGAGCGCCTCGATAGCGACTCCGTGTCATCTTTACAAGCCCAACTAGGGGTGTACCACGTCGCAGATGATGACGGCAACGTTTTGTCAGTGGGTTATGCCGGTGCGCAACATCCTTTCGGTATACGAACTGCTCTCGAGCACGAAATTCAGTTACACGGCAAAAAAGCAACGCTCTTTCGATACGAATTCACTTCGAACTACCGGAGTCGCTGGGACGAACTTTTGATGCTGCATCTACATGACCACGGCCAACTCCCTGACCATCAAAGAGATGAAGAGGGCCGAGTAGGCCGATTATCCCCCAACTGAGAGACCAAGATGGATTTCAGCCTTAACGAAGAACAGCAAATGATCGTCGACACGACGAGGCGTTTTGTCCAAAGCGAGATCGTTCCGTTAGAAGATGAACTTGATCCCGACGCGGGTTCACTAGCTCCAGATGACCAGGACCGACTCATCGCAATGACTCGATCGATGGGCTTCTACGGGCTCGACATTCCTGAGGAATACGGCGGTCCGGGTCTCGACACCACGACCCGCGCGTTGATGGCCATAGAAATGTCTCAGCACCGGGCCGGTTTGTACAACCCGTGTTATGGAGTCTTCGGTGGAGCAGGTCTCGCTCAGTTATATGAAGCTACCGATAGCCAAAAAGAGCGGTGGCTCTATCCGACGCTTCGGGGCGAGAAGAAGGGTTGCTTTGCTTTGACCGAGCCCTCGGGGGGTTCCGATCCAGCTCGCGCGATTCAAACCCGAGGCATTGAGGATGGTGATGAGTGGGTCCTTAATGGCTCAAAGCTCTATATTTCCGGCGCAGACAAAGCCGATTACGCACTCGTGTTCGCACGCACATCTGATGACCCGGGACGCAATGGGGTCACCGCTTTTATTATTGATACTGACACGCCGGGCTTCCACGTCCGTCGAGTGGTCCATACCTTGCGGGCCACCCATTACGCGACCGAGTTGCAGTTCGAAGAATTGCGGGTTCCTAAAGAAAATATTCTCGGAGAAGTAAACGGAGGTTTTGCCATCGCAAATGATCGGCTGAGCCGCCAGCGAATTCCTTATGCTGCCGGCTGTATTGGGCCCGCTATTCGTGCCCAAGAAATGGCAATTGACTGGGCAAAAAATCGCGACGCATTTGGCTCTGTGCTAGCCGAAAAGCAAGCAATCCAATGGATGATCGTCGACAACGAGATCGATATCCGTCACGCCCGATATTGCGTCTTAGCAGCGGCGCAAAAGGCAGATAGTGGAGACCGTTTCCGCACCGAAGCCGCTATGGCGAAGCTCATCGCGAGTGAGGCGAGTAGCCGCGTTGTTGATAGATGCATTCAAATCCACGGTGGGGTTGGAGTCACGAAAGATTTGCCCCTTGAGCGCTGGTACCGCGAGCTACGAATCCGACGAATTGGTGAAGGTCCTAGCGAAGTTCAACGACTAATCATGGCCCGAGACATTCTCGGTGGCAGTTTCAAGTGAATACCAACGATCGCTCTCTCCCGCTGGATGGAGTCACCGTCCTCGACTTAGGTCAGATATATCAAGGACCGTATGCCGGCTTTCTCCTCGCGATGGCGGGCGCCCGCGTCATCAAAGTTGAGCAGACTCGTGGGGAACCATTGAGGGCAAGAGGTGATTCTCTCCCCTATGCAGCATTGAACTCTTCTAAAGAGGCAGTCACGCTAGACCTCAAGTCCACCCAGGGGCACGAAATGTTCCTTGGCTTAGTAGAGGCAGCGGACGTCGTTCTGGTCAACTACGCCCCAGGGGTTCCTGAGAAGCTGCATATTGATGCTGAGTCACTCTGGAAGGTCAACCCGAGACTGGTTTTTGCTCATGCATCTGGGTTCGGGCTAAGTGGTCCCGACTCAGCTCAAACTGCCATGGACATAACGGTGCAAGCTCACATGGGCCCCATGAGCGTCACTGGACACCCCGACCAGCCGCCTGTTAAAGCCGGCGTAGCTTTCATTGATTTCTTGGGCGGCGCTCATCTCTATGGAGCAATCGTCACCGCACTGTTAGATGTCGAACGAACGGGCGAGGGTCGGTTAGTTGAAACGTCGATGGCCGAAGCGGCTTATCACACCCTTTGTTCCAACATGCTTTCGTGGCACCAGACGGGGACGGCTCCTCGAACCGGAAACAAACATGCGGCCATGGGTGTGGCCCCCTATGACGTGTACCAATGTTCTAACGGCCACGTGGCCTTGATTTCTGTTACCAATCGACACTGGCGCTCAGTCCTTGAAGTGATCGACAGAACAGATCTACTAGAAGATTCCCGGTTTCGTCACAACACCGACCGTGCCCAACACATGAGTGTTGTGGATGAACTCGTTGAAGAGTGGACTTACCAAAGGTCAAAAGAAGACGTCGCTGCGTCATTCGCTGCAGCTGGAGTTCCCATCGCCATCGTTCGAGCCGTAGACGAAGTAGTCAAAGATGCGCACCTAATTGAACGACAATTCTTACAATGGGTTAACCATCCCACCCTCGGAGAGATACCTCTTCCACACAGCCCTCTTCGTTTCCACGGTTCAACGCTGCGTCAACTAGACCTCTTCCACGCCGTCGGCGAGGACAACGAAGCGATATACGGCGAGTTTCTAGATCTCAACCCTTCTGAGATTGAGGTGCTCCGAGAACGCGGTGTTGTGTGAATTGATTGACAGTTCTGGTTATTCGCTAGCAGCGCCAACAAGCCAACCGAAGACCGGTTCAAGTTCGGACAACATTTCTGGGTGCCATTGGACGCCAAGCACCTTGCCGCTCTCATGTTCGACTCCCTCGACTGTTCCATCCTCAGATCGCGCCGTTATATGCAGCGCTGTCCCAGGCTCATCTACAGCTTGATGGTGGAACGAGTTGACCATCATTGTTGGCCCATATAAGTGGTGCAACATACTGCCGGGGTCGCAGTCAACGCGATGGTGACGCTCGGTACGGTCGCGAGTTCGTTTCGAATGACCATCACCTTCCGCCGATCCGAGATGAGGCACCAGGGTGCCCCCCAAAAGCACATTGATGACTTGGAGGCCGCGGCAGATACCCAAAACAGGTACCTCAGCTTCCAGCGCAGCCTCAAGCAATGCGAATTCAAATGCGTCGCGCTCCACCGAAACCATGACTGAACTATCGCTAGGCCCTTTCCAGCGTTCAGGGTCTACGTCACCGCCTCCAGTGAGTAACAAGGCATCAAGCCGACCAACAAAAGCGATCGGGTCATCAATTGCCGGTAACTCCATAGGTAAACCGCCTGCTTCGCGCACACGACGCGCATACTCACCAAAGAACCAATCCACTGGACTATCGGAGAGGTGAGGGGCTCCGGAAGCGAGAACGGCTCCCAAAGAAGTTCGACCAGTAATACCCACAAGCGGTGCCACACCAGGCACGGTACGCAAAACTGTGTCCATGTATCGAATTTTGCATCTGGTGTCGCGACTAGAGGCGGCTAGTTATCTACTCCTGCTCGTCGCCACCGTATTGAAATACGGGGCCTCTTACGAAACAGGTGTGACCGTTATAGGCCCCATACATGGCGTTCTTTACTTGGTATACGTGGCGGCGCTCTTCCGTTGGTTTTCGCGTTTGAGTTGGACCTTGTATCGCGCGTTGGCGGCGATGGCTCTCGGAGCGCTCCCGCTCGGCGGATTTTTGGTTGACCGGTGGATCAAGGCAGCCAACCAAAAAAGTTAAGTCACAAGCGGCACTATTCGCCGATGAAGTTCGGAGGGCGTTTCTCCACGAAGGCCGCTATGCCTTCCCGACCATCATGGGTTCCCATAGCGGCGGCGATGGTCACTCCTTCAAGCTCGCCTGCTTGTTCGAGGGGGCTATCAAAACCTGCGTAAACGATCTGTTTTGCGTGACCAAGCGCCCAACTAGGGCCGTCAGCTAAAGATTGTGCGAGTTCGGCGGTCACGGTATCGACCTCATCATCTGGCACTACTCGATTCACTAAGCCCCAAGCTTCAGCCTCTTGGGCGGAAAGCACGCGATTGGTAAGAGTGAGGTCCAACATTCGCCTGACTCCAATATGGCGAGCGACGAAATAAGTGGACGTGCCATCAGGAGTGACGCCAGCTCTCGTGTATGCCATCGTAAATTTCGAAGACTCGCCGGCGACGACTAGGTCGAATGCACTCACGATCGAGAGTCCGGCTCCCCCTGCGGAGCCGTTCACGCCGGCCACGAAAGGCTTCGGCATACGATTCATTTTGTATATGCCGCCGTGGAAGTCGGTAAGCATCCGACTCGTAAGTTTGGGTAGGCCCGCTCCCGCTTCATTGAATTCCTTTAGGTCTCCGCCGGCGCAAAAGATTTTGCCCTCTGCCGTAACTGAAACAGCCTTTACGGCGTCGTCCCATTCGATCTCGAGCATCACGTCACGTAGGTCGCTGGAGAACTGAGGGTTGACCGCGTTTGCACCAGCAGGTCGAGCAAGCCGAACGTGTGCTACTCCGTCACTCACTTCGTAGTCGATGGTCTCTAGTTCCATGCCGTCTCCTTTTTCAGTTTTTTTATTTAGGTGAAGTATCTCAACGTGCTGCTGGAGCTAGATCTCTAGCAGCCTCAACTGGATCTATGCCTCCAAAAGGCATGATCGATATGGCTGACGTCGTGACGCCCATGGCGTGGTATCGATCAATGTGCTCACGGCATTGTTCGGGGGGGCCATGGACGATTAACTCGTCGACGACTCGGTCCGGAATGGCATCCAGAGCTGCCTTTCGATCGCCGGCCGCCCAATAGGTCCACATTCCTTCGAGATCTTCGGAGCGTCCAAGCCAACGATGAAAATCTGCGTATACCGGGACATTCAGATAGGCGGCGATGGCCCGTTTTGCCCCTGCTCGAACAACTTCCGCATCGGGATTCGGGCAACAGAAAATACGCGCGACGATTTCTTTCTGGGCGCCTCCTTCTTCAACGAAGGGCTTCACTGTCGCGACGTCTTCCGCCGATAGCCAATTAATTATGGCACCGTCGCCTTCTCTTCCAGCCAGTCGTAGCATCCCTGGCCGAAGAGCGGCTATAAGAATGGGCGGCTGTTCTTGAGGCACTCGACGGAGAGTAAAACCGTTCACTTCGAACCCATCGTATTTTTCTGAAACTTTCTCTCCAGTTAAAGCCCTCCGCAAAAAACGAGCGACATCGCGGGTTCGTTTGTAGGGCTCTTCGAAGGGAATCCCATTCCAATTTTCGACGATGACATTCGATGACGAGCCTATTCCCATGACGAAACGCCCCGGGGCGGCCTCACATATAGAAGCAATATGTTGCGCCATCAGCGCAGGTCCCCTTGTGTACGCCGGAATGATCGCGATCCCAAGGCGCAACGTGGGAGCCCATTGAGACGCGAGAATCAGGGGGGTGAACCCATCTGTTCCATCCGCTTCAGAACTCCAAAGGTCGGTATAACCCAAGTCCGCGAACTCCTTATAGAGATCCGCCTGTTCGTTAAGAGGTGCGTCAAAAGGCACGGTGATGCCGTAACGATTAGTCATACTTTCTCATTTCCTTGTTCATCAGACATCCCCTCCTGACACTAGCCACCAAGCTCGACGCAACACGTGACAACAACGCGCGTAGCCGCAACCGAAGATCCCGATGTCCCACCCCAGTCGCAGACTTGCTCCATGACCCGGCAACTCCGACTCATCGAATACCCAAAAAATAGCGGACCAACTTCTGGAAGTCGGAAGCTAAACAACCGGACTCGCTATCTGGGGCGAAAAGGAATAGCAGCATCAAGAGCTGCTCTTGCGGCAGCGAGACAATTACCCGACATCGATTTAGACGCCGCGTAGCAATACCTCAAGAACATTGGCGGTCCGCATTACGCTGACTTGCTCATTTCCCGAGGTGGTCTCACACAACCTTCGGTATCGCCTCGGAAGGATGACTAAAGTTGAAGTATGTCCGACATTGTCATCGTTGAAGCTGTCCGTTCGCCAGTTGGCCGACGCGGCGGCGAATTAAGCAACATCCACCCATCTGACCTCCTTAGCGAAATACAGACTGCGCTCATCGAACGAAGCGGCGTCGACCCGGCCACAATCGGCCAAGTTGTAGGGGGCTGTGTAAGTCAAGCTGGTGAACAAACCGCCAATATCGCGCGCACAGCATGGCTCGCCGCCGGCATGCCGTTGAATGTCGCAGCGACGACAGTTGACGCGCAATGCGGCTCAAGTCAACAGGCCATCACGTTGGCTTACGGACTAGTGGCGTCGGGAGTCGTTGATAGCGCTGTCGGATGTGGTGTCGAGTCAATGACTCGCAACCCAATGGGCTCCTCCTATAAGAAGGGCCAACTTACGGCAACCCCTCGCTACAAAGAGAACTACGAGTACACGACTCAATTTCAGGGCGCCGAACTACTCGCAAAAAAGTGGAGTATTACGCGGGAGGAATGCGACGAGTTTGGTCTTCGCAGCCAGGAGAATGCAGCGCGTGCCTGGGAGGAAGACCGCTTCGCTACCCAAATAGTCGAAGTTGATGTTCCGGTGTTCGATGACGAGGGCACCGCTACGGGTGGCCATCATCGAGTAACCAAGGACGGCGGGCTCCGCCCCACCACTCTTGAAGCTCTTTCCCAACTCAGTCCTGTCCTTGAAGATGGAGTACATACAGCGGGTGCGTCATCGCAGATTAGTGACGGCAGCGGAGCTGTCCTCTTGATGACTGCGGATAAAGCACGCGAGCAGGGCCTGGAGCCAATTGGCCGTGTCATCGACACATGCCTGGTCGGCAGTGACCCTGTCTTAATGTTGACAGGCCCCATCGAAGCAACGCATCACTTACTGGAACGCAACAAAATGGCAATGAGTGACATCGATGTGGTGGAAATCAACGAAGCGTTCGCTTCAGTTGTGTTGGCTTGGGCGCGGGAAATGAACCCGGATATGGAGACCGTTAATCCCAATGGGGGGGCTATCGCTTTAGGACATCCCCTCGGTGGCACCGGTTCAATCTTGATGACCAAAGCCGTGCATGAACTGCATCGCTCCGACAAGGAGTTCGGGCTGGTGACAATGTGCTGTGGCGGCGGTCTTGGGACTGGCACAATAATTCAACGCTTGTAGACCCCACCGCGTTTGGCTGGAGCACCGTTAATACGTTGCTTCGAACACGTAGGTTGTATCGCTGATTAGAACGTGGTGTCGCCTGCGAGTTTCGACTCTCCGTCCTCAGTGACGAGCTTTCGCCACGCGGGCAGCAGGTCGAGCCAAAGCGTCATATCTCCACTCATTTTCAGCCGCCCCTTCATATATTCCGCGGCAGGGTCCGCCCGGCGCAGAAACAGTTCAACGGCTAGCTCGTAGGGAACCTTCAGTTCTAGATCTCGACCGCGCCCCGAACCTATGTATGCGCTCACTATCAAGCCTTCGGCAAGCTCAAGAGTCAAGGCAATTTTCCCTTCTGGGGCGTCATCGATCTTGATTACAACAAGTCCTGACCCGTTTCCCAATGCAGGGCGCTCAACTGCTCCCCACTTCGAAACGAATTCTTCACTTAAGAAACGCATCAGCCTGTAGCGGAATCGAAGTGTCGTAGTCCCGCGAAAAGGTCATCCTCGATCTCATCAGTCGGGATTCGCGAGCGGAGCAGCATGTACTCCTCGTAAGGATGTATTGCATCTTGCACTTCATCCGGCAATCCAAACCAAAACGGGGATTTAGGATCGACTTGGGTTGCATGAGCAAGCAAAGCTTTTCTCCGCACCGCGTTGTCAACTGGAATCATCGCCGAAATGCGGTCATCGCGGTCTTTACCCGACAACCATTTTTCGTCGTACGGTGACTCCAGGCCGCTATCGAGAAAAGCCTGATGGGTGAGCAGTAGCCGCTGCTTCGACCAGATCGGAGCGTAGAGCTTTGTCGGCTCGTGCGGAGGCCCCGCGTCGGGGTACCAATCTGGATCTCCAGCCCTATCAAAAGCGGGGATGCTTATGGCAGTGACCTGAAGGTGATCCGGATGCGGATAGCGGTTCTGCACCTCGGGGTAGGTCATGATTACCTGAGGTCGAACGCGACGAATGATTTTGACAAGCCGAGCTACTGCGACGTCCAGTTCCGCGTTGGCGAATGCTTCTGGGTGGTCGTTGTCATCACTGTCAGGCATACCTGAATCTCGATAACCCAGCATGACAACTTCGTCGTAGCCAATAATGGCCGCAGCAGAGTCAAGTTCAGCTCGACGAACGGCAGGCAAATTCTTTTTCACTTCGTCGCGATCCATCGCTGGATTAAGAATGTCGCCCACCTCTCCGCCGGTGCAGCACACCAATGTGGTTCGAACGCCTTGCGATGAATACAAGCTGATGGTTCCCGGCCCTTTCGAGGACTCATCATCAGGGTGGGCGTGAACTGTAAGGATCGACAGCGACATCAAAGCCAAGCTAGCAACCGGTTCGCCTTAGGCCCATCTATAACTCCTCTGATTTAGCGTGCCGGAGTTAAGTCAACCATTCCTGTTTCTTCATCCACAGCAATTGAGTAGCCACATAAAGCAGCCAGTCGTTCTCGGCCTTCTTCGGGACCCGACGCAAGTAATTCGTCTCCGGCCTTCAGCGTGACGGTTTTTCGTGGATTGTAGATATAGCCAGTTGCCCTGCGAACGGCCAGAACGTGATATCCCGGGTCAACAGCAAGGCCTAGTGACCCAAGCGTCGCATCGTCGGCGGTGGAACCTGGAGCGACCGGGACCTGGACTACGACATCGTCGGTGTCACCTAGAGCAAGCGCTAAGACTGGGTGAACATCTTCTTGATCAAGTACCAGGGAAACAATTTGAAGTGCCTGATCTCCAATATCCGCAGCCGCCTCAGCCAAATGCAGTAGGCCCCGAAGCTGCGAAGGGTCCACATCGTCAGCTGCCGCTCGGAGAACCCACGTCTGTAAGGAAACCTTCATCCCATCAAGGCGCTCCTCCAGCGCTCTTACCTCTCGAGCCAGGGAGAGGTCATGAAGCACTAGTGCCGAGTACGCAAGGCCAATGGCGGTCTCGGAAATGTTCTTCATTTCGACAAGCGTGTCGACTGCACGATCAAGGTCGGTGAGAAGCTCGGAAGTGTCAGCCTCGGGAGGAATCCAGGGCGGGGCCGCCGCCAACTCTCTGAGTCGAACTATGCCAGCAGGCTCGCCTCTCATAAACAGCGCATCCCCAGGCTCCACAATGTCTTCACCGCCGACATCGGTCAACCAACGTCTACCCCGCTGAATAGCCACTACGCGCATTCCAACGACGATCGGCAACTCCATGTCCGCCAGTGGGCGGTTCGCCAAATGGCTGCCGTCGGCCACAACAAGTCTGTGCGAAACTTCGGCGGCTTGAGCCAGATCGACGACCAGGGCTCGAGGTATGCCGATTTGTCGGAGAACGATCTGCGCGATGTCGACAGCCGCGTTCGCAATTTGTTCAATAGAAGAAACAACCTGCAGGACGGAACTCATCCCATCAACCTCACGCGGGTGCCGAACCGCAAGCATTGCTAACGATCGCATCTCGTGAACGAGATCGGACATCTCTTCTTCGAGACCGAGGACTGATTCAGCTATACCCTCGTCGTCGAAATACAAAGCCGTGTACGCAAGGTCAACCATTAATTCCGACGCGTCTTTGGCTTCGGCTAGCAGAGTCTTAAGATTCCGTGGTTTGTCATCCATGACGTGTCTCACAGGCTAGGCAATAGAGAAGGGGTGCAGTAACAAAATTCGGTTGGGGGGCAGGGCACCCTATGAATTTTTCGAGGTTCCGGTGGGTCATGACAAGCCAACCCATCCGATGGTAAGGACCAGCGCAGCTGCCCCACCCAAGTCAACAGAGCTCGTTACTAAGGGCATGCCGTACGTATCAGGATCTACTCCCCCTCGAACCGCCAGTGCTGTGCCGTAATAACCGATCGCTCCCGCTAGCAGCGTGGCGATGCTTCCTCCGATCACTGAAATCCATAGAAGAGAGACCAAACCCGGTGACTCAAACCCAAATAAGGTGCTCACCCCGGCCGCCAATAAACCATTGAAGATAAATACAGGCAGTGCGAAGGCCAATCCTGCTATCAGATCTCGTCGCGCTGGGCGTCCAGGGATCGCTGTGGGTTCGATGACGCCAAGGTGGAACTTTGAAGAAAGCCGACCCGAAAGAATTCCGCCAATAGCTCCCGCTGCTGCAAGGCAAGCCGGAACTAGTACAAGCACGGCACGATTAGCGGCAAAGGTCGCTAGCTCGTGTTCGATAACAACCCCAGCAATTACTAAAAGAATCCCCGTCGCGAAAAGGATCGGAAGCGACTCGCCAAGCACCTGACGCATGGTGGTCAACAAACTGCGGCGGCTCCACCAAAGGGTCAACAAACTCAAAAGAACGAAAACAACCGCAAGGCTCGTCGTCAGCACGTCTATTTCGAGCAGGAAGCTAGCGATAAATAATGCTGGAAGCGTGACCACGTCACCGACCGCCGAGACAAGTGGAGCATTGACGTCGTCTAAGTCCCAGCCACGATGCGCGGACCGAGCTGCGAGGCCAAGGGTGACGGCAATCAAAACTAAGAACGAGAGAAGGGCGCCCACAGCAGAGAGAACAATCAAGTCAGATATCGCAATAACGGAATCAAGGCCAAAGATTGGGGAAAGAACTTTCACAAGCAACGCGAGCATCACCGCGGTCACTAACGACAAAACTCCAGAGGCGAGCACATTTTGGGTTACTAAAGCCTCGGAACGACGCGACATACGGAAGGTGCCTGCGTGAATGGAGGTGGCAAGACGACTTCCAAGTGCACCGAAAATGTTTCCTCGCATTCCAATCGCTGCAGGAACTAGCACCAGAAGACCGGGATACCGTTCAAGAGTGCCAGTCATAGCGGCGAGAAATCCGCCGGCTACGACCGCTGTGAGGCTGCTAAAAGCCAAGGCAACCAGACTCTGTCGTATGCCGACGCTATCCGGACCAAGAAGATCACGTCCGCGCGTCAATCTCCGAGCTCGAAAAGAAGGTCCTTCCTTACGGACGCGGCCCAAGTGGCGCGACGGTTTAGGAAGGCGAGGCATAGCCCTAGGGTGGCACCTGACTAGCCCCGAGGCGGTACTCCTTTTCGCTTAGATATCTAAATGGTCAAATAGAAGTGCCAGCCAAACGCTTCATCGCCGATGAAAGTTGATCGGGACCGAGGTTCCCGCTCATGCGAAAAGCCACGGTTCCATCAGCCTCGATAAACACGAAATAGGGAACAGACGTCGCGCCGAAGGCTTCAGCGACCGTCATAGATGGCGTGTCTGGAATGACAGGATGTCTCCAACCGTTGTCCGATAGCCATCTCGCCGGGGGATGATTTCCGCGTTCAGGAGCTTCAAAAGTGGAAACCGCGATGAGATCCACCGTTGACGGCAATTTGTTTGCCAAAAGCCAGTCTGTGAGTGTTGCAACTTCTTGCTGACAATGCGGGCACCAATGGGCGAAAAATGCAACTACTAGCGGTCGGCCAGAAGGCGCCACTAGAACACTTTCACCGGTCAAGAGATCAAGTCCGCTCACCGACGGGGCCGGTTGACCAATAGCAGGGTCCTCCTCGGCGCCGTCATAAGGGGTAAGCGCCTTTCCCTTTACCCACGACTCATTATTGGAATTTTGATTGCCGACGGTCGATGGCTCCTGAGAACCTCCACGACAAGCTCCCGCAATGACCATGAGGACCAGCACGGCAGGGATTAACCAGCGCTTCACATCCACGACCGTAACTGAGGAACTCGCTGAGACCTAAAGTCGTTCGAATTTTCTTTCAATGCTTACTCCGTCAGGCACCGGGAGCAGTATCCCAATTTGACGCGCAAGAACTAGCAATTGACCGTCAGGGGACCAGATTTCTCCCGATTCATCAAGGAACCCTTCCCGACCTGATAGCTGACGGAACACCACCGCACAATAACTATCCGCAGACAAATCAATAGTTCTGGGGTCAGTCCGAAAGTGAACCGTTAGTTCCAGAGTCGGCGTGTGCACCGGCAAGCCGCTATGCACCATTACCGCTGGAACCCACGCATCTGACATGGCGGCTAAAACCGCTTCGTCATAAGGCTCCGGTTCAGACAACCGAAGCCAACCACCTGCCTCGTATCCGCCATCTACGGTCGAGGTTTCCGGTATCCCTGGAACACCCAGACCCCAACGTTGATCCCATCGACGTCGCAGCGGAACGTCGGCTGATTCCGAGCTCATGACCCACGTGTCCTCGAGAGCCGGAAGGTCAGGGAAACAACGCTGTTCCCACTCATGTAACGGAGATGGCAACTCGGCGGTAGCAATGAGCGCTGTAGCTATGTTCCGGCCATCCTGCAGCATTCGAACTGTCGCAAAACCGGCGATTCGTCCGAGCCGGTCAACACTTACTTCGATTTCTGCCATGCCTTCGGTCGGAGCCGCTAGGAAGTGCGTGGTAACGGTACGTACACACTTTTCTGTCCCTAGTCGAGCCTGAGCGGCCCGAACTAAGAGCGCCACGATGATCCCGCCGTTAGGCCCACTCACAACCCACCAAGAGCGATCGAAGGTGACAGCGAATCGACCGTCACCGCCTTCGGTCATCGTCATTGCTTCGGAAAAGCGCATCGAATTCCTCTTGGACAGGGGGAACCATAAGCACGGTATGGTTCCAATCGCGGAGATTGCAGTGAAGCTAGCCGTCCAAAGGGCATCTCAAGTGGCACAATTCACTCGTGGAAATTAAGCAACTTGAATCGACTCGAGGTTTCGTCATTTATGACCTCCCCGAAGCCGAGACCTACGTAGGACCAAGCCGACTGGGAGCCAAGTTGGTACCTGGTAATGCCGAAATGCTGGTCCGACACCAGACGTACCTGTTTGCGCTGACTGAACAACGCAGGAGTGGCGCGACCATCGGCTTGAAAGTCGACCCCGAAGAAGCTGATACCGCTATTGCAGCGTTGGCCTCCGAACTATCAGATGAATTTTCGTCTCATCGATTACTCACGAGTCCGGGTCTACGACTCAATTCGTCATTGCTTGAGCCTGTTCTTCGTTTTGACAATCGCAACCCAGTCACTAGCCAAGATCGAGACGGTGTCACATTCGATCAAGAATTAGTAGCCGTGGGAGCGGCGACCTGTGCTTCATTTTTCGCGAAGCCATCCGATGGTTGGCAAGTTGCGATCGAAGGTTTCAACGAGACAGGTCTCGCTATTGCACGAGAAATCGAGACTCGCGGCGGCAAAGTCACCAAAGTCTCAACAGCAAAGGGGTGTGTAGTGGGAGATTTTGATAGTTCCACTCTCGCCGATGCTTGGATGGAAGCAGGTCCCAGCTGCGTAGAAAGCTTGGGGTCCGCCAGTAAACCCTGGGAGATCTGGAAGTCAGACGTGGATGCCATATTTGTGGGTTCAAAGCCTGGTGCGATGTCTGGCGAAGGTGCGGGCAGTGTGGGTACTACTCCGATCGTCGCCACTTCTGCCGCAGCAATTTCTTCGAAGGCTCTCGCCATTTTACGACGAAACAATACTCCGGTCGGCGCAGATTTTTTGAGTGCAGTTGGCCCAACATTGACGTGGTGGTCGCCAGAGGAAACGAGTCTCGATGATCTACGTTCCTCAACGGCTAACGCCGTGTTGGCCTTGCTCGAGGAGACCGCTGATCACGAAGACGGAGCCTTTATGGCGGCTTGCTATAAAGCTGAAGCTTTCCTAGAGAGTTGGCAAGACGAACGCCCATTCGGACGTCCGCTTGGCTAGCGCAGACTGCGTTTATTTAACGAAAATCTCGGCTAGGGATACTTGACTCGATTTCGAGTTTCTCGATTCGTTCAGCGATCACATTGGTTACACCTTCATGCCGTTCAAGTCTGCCTTGTACTACAAGCGCAGGTTCAGAACGAACGACGGCTCGGAACCGTAACCAACACCCCCGCGAAACCACAACATTGATTAGGCCTGTTTCGTCTTCAAGGTTGACGAATAAAGTCCCCGCTGCTGTGGCTGGGCGTTGGCGGTGGGTGACAACGCCTGCCACCTTCACCTTTCCAAAGTTGCAACTTGAAAGCTCTTCAGCGGTTATTACTCCCGCGTGCTTAAGTTCTTCTCGTAGAAAGCGAGTCGGGTGCCCATTAGGCGCTATGCCAGTCGCCCACAGATCGGAAACCGCCTCTTCTTGTAACGACATCCCTGGCAGAGTCGGAGCTGAAACCCCAGTGACAATGCCGCGAAGGCGCCCCGGACGAGACTGGGCAGTCGCCCCTACCGCCCACAAAGCTTCGCGACGCTCCAAACCAAAGCAAGCAAAGGCGCCCGACGTGGCTAGCGCCTCAAGTTGCTTTTGAGATATCGGCGTGCGACGTGAAAGTTGTTCTAAATCTTCATAAGGTCCAGAAGCAGCAATTTGGAATGCTAAATCTTCGCTGAACCCTCTAATAGATACAAAACCCAGCCGTACAGCTACACCACCCGTTGACCCATCGAAAACTTCAAGTGTGGCTTTATCTGATGAAGCGTTGAGGTCTGGGGTCAAGACCTTCACACCGTGGCGTCGCGCATCTTGCACTAAGGAATGCGACGAATAGAAGCCCATGGGTTGAGAATTAAGCAGGGCTGCGCAAAATGCAGCCGGATAGTGATATTTGATCCAAGACGAAGCGTAAACAAGGTGAGCAAATGACACCGAATGACTTTCGGGGAACCCATAATTGGCAAAAGCAACCATCTTCTCCCAGATCTGGTCAGCGACTTTTTGCTTAATTCCATGTTCAGACATGCCCTCGTAGAGTCGATACCGAAGGCGGTTCATTCGTTCTCGCGATCGTTTAGAACCCATGGCTTGACGCAATTCATCAGCCTCTGAGGGAGTAAACCCAGCCACGTCAATCGCCATCTGCATGAGCTGTTCCTGGAAAAGAGGAATTCCTAAAGTTTTAGAAAGAGCCGGCTTGAGCAGCGGGTGGAGGTAAGTAACAGCTTCTTCTCCGTTGCGACGTCGGATATAAGGGTGAACTGAACCCCCTTGAATAGGACCCGGACGAATAAGCGCCACTTCTACCACCAAGTCATAGAAACAACGGGGACGAAGCCTGGGAAGAGTTGCCATCTGCGCTCGCGACTCCACCTGAAACACACCGATTGAATCAGCTCGGCACAACATTTCATATACCTCGTCTTCTTGAGGTAGCGCACCGAGGTCAACTTCAACATCATGACTACCGGCAATGAGGTCAACGGCATTGTGCAGGGCGGACAACATCCCCAAGCCGAGCAGATCAAACTTCACTAACCCAACTGAAGCGCAGTCGTCCTTATCCCATTGCAATACTGATCTGTCTGCCATTCGCGCCCACTCAACTGGGCAAACTTCGATTATGGGACGATCGCAGATCACCATACCGCCCGAATGGATACCTAGATGCCGTGGTGTATTTTCAATCTCAGAAGCCAACTGGAGAACATCTTCAGGTATGAAGTCACTGTCTTGCTTACCAACCTCTGGTTGAGAACGAGATCGAATCGGCTCATGCCGATCAAGTGATTTAGACCATGCATCTTGTTGGCCAGAGGCATACCCCAAAGCCCGAGCGGCGTCACGTACTGCAGATCGAGTCCGATACGTAATGACATTGGCGACCTGTGCTGTGTGTTCACGACCATAACGATCAAACACATACTGGATCACTTCTTCACGCCTACCACTTTCGATATCGAGGTCGATATCAGGAGGTCCGTCTCTCTCCGGTGAGAGAAACCGTTCAAACAACAATCCAAGTGACACGGCGTCAACGTTGGTAATACCGAGGGCGTAGCAGACAGCAGAATTAGCCGCTGACCCTCTCCCTTGACAGAGAATGTTGCGAGTTCGACAAAAAGAAACAATGTCCCAGACAACAAGGAAATAACCGGGGAAGCCGAGTTGTTCGATTAACGCAAGCTCATAAGCAATTTGTTGCCAGGCTCCCGCGATTGTTTCGGCAGACTGAGGGCCATACCTATGTTCAGCCCCTTTGTGCACGATTTTGTGCAGATAGGACATTTCATTCATGCCGTTAGGACACGGATATGGAGGAAGGTTCGGAGCTACTAGCGACAGATCAAAGGCGCATTCGCGTCCTAGCTCCGCTGCTGCTTCAACAACTCCGGGGTAACGAGAAAACCAGCGAGCCTGTTCAGAACCTGACCGCAGGTGAGCAGACCCATGTCCTGGGAGCCAGCCATCTATTAGGTCAAGAGATCGGCGACTCCGGATTGCCGACATCGCCCAAGCCAGGTGACGGCGGGAAGGGGTCGCGTAATGAACACCGTTAGTGCAAAGCAACCCAACTTTTTGTTCACGTGCTAAATCTGCCAAATAATCATTACGAACATCGTCGGAAGGGTCGCCGTGGTGCCACAACTCCACAAACACATTGTCATTTCCAGCGGCTTCAATCAGCTGAAGAAGTTCTCGCCTTGCCCCCGAAATTCCTTCCATTTTTAACGCAGCCGGCACTGCGCCTCGGCGTCCTGAAGTGAGTAAAGCCCAATCTCCACGATGACGATCCACCGCACTAAGTAACTCAGGCATTGATATACGCGGCGCGCCTTTTTTCCCTGCCATCTGACTTCGCGAAAGAAGAGCAGCTAGCGACGCATACCCACCAGGGTGACGAGCCAAAACAATAAGACGTTTACCTGGTGGGTCAGCCGTACCGACACGCGAAGGATCCTGAAGGTCTCTACCAAGAGCTGAGTTACCCTCAGGCTGCCAAGAATCGACAGTCAGTTCAGCACCAAAAACCGTAGGAAGGCCAACTTCGCGAGCAGCTTCTGCGAAACGCACGACACCGTAAAAGCCTCCGTGGTCAGTAAGAGCCAGAGTTTCCAACCCAAGTCGCGCAGCTTCGAGTACCAACTCTTCAGGGCTCGAAGCACCATCAAGGAAGCTGAAGTGTGAGTGAGTATGCAGTTCCGCGTACGGGACAACTCGCTCAGAGCGACGAACACCATGAAGTTCAAAAGGAGTTCCTCTCCTCGGCCATGCCTTACTGTCACTTTGATCTGGCTGACGAGAAGAACTACTGGGGGGTTCTGGCTCTCGATCTGAAAGTCGTCGCTCAAGTTCGCGCCACGGCATAGCCGGGTTATTAAAGCCCATGCCATAGATAATCGAACATATGTTCGGTGTTCGTCAAGAGAAGGGGGCTTCTTTCGGGGTACCTTTCACTTATGCAGAACGCGATGATGGACGGCGTCGAACTCGCAGGTCTCGTAAAAGCAGGCAAGGCCTCGCCGATTGAATTACTTGAGGATGCAATCACCCGCGCTAATGCCCTAAATCCTCAGCTAAACGCGATTATCCACCGTTTGGATGAACAGGCTCGCGACCGGGCTCAACGAATGGTCGACTTGCCTGCCCCTAAAGAGGCGAGTCTGTGGGGAGTGCCCTTCCTTACGAAGGATCTGACCGTCATGACTAAAGGCGATCCATATCATGCAGGCAACGTGGCTCTCCGAAATTCAGATTACCGAGCTGAACATACGACGCATCTAGCGACGATGTTTGATCGCTTAGGGCTGGTGAACTTTGGTCGAACCAACACCCCTGAGTTCGGTGGCACCATCACGACTGAACCTACTGCCTATGGGGCCTGCAAGAATCCATGGGATTTGAGCCATTCGACCGGCGGTTCAAGTGGCGGGTCCGCCGCTGCCGTAGCTGCAGGGATCGTTCCTATCGCTCACGCAAATGATGGCGGGGGGTCTATTAGAATTCCCGCTTCCGAATGCGGTTTAGTGGGTCTAAAACCCAGTCGAGGTCGAGTGTCATTTGGTCCCAAAATCGGAGAAGGATGGGCTGGTGCGGCAATTGACGGCGTTGTTACTCGAACAATCCGCGACAGCGCACGAGTATTAGATGGAATCTCTCGGCCATGGCCAGGTGACCCTTACTGGGCTCCAATACCTACGGTGCCGTTCGAGGAAGCTTCTTCGATTGACCCAAGTCCACTAAGAATCGGATTCGTTACACGTTCAGCCTGGGGTCCAGTTCATTCTGATTGTGTAGATGCTGTCGAAAAGACAGCCGCACTGCTTGAGGGTCTTGGTCACAAAGTTCAGTCCGACAGCCCCGTAGCCCTTTTCGATGACGATCTATTTGAACACTTCAAGATTGTGATGGCATCGAACGAGGCTCACTCGGTGGCCAAGTTGAGCGAAGCGATAGGAAGGCCCTTCGAGCCCAACGACATGGAAGCCGATACGCGAGCTTTAGTGGAGTTCGGACGTAGACGCACGGCTGCCGACTATTTAGCTTCAGTCGAGTGGTTCAACTTGTACACAAGGCGCATGGCTGAGTGGTGGAATGAGTTCGACATCTTGTTGACGCCCGTCATTGCCGAGCCACCGCCAAAACTGGGAGAGCTGAGGAACCCCAAGCTGGGCACCAAACGCTTGCGGGAAATACTGCTCTTCACCGTTCAGTTCAATATCACAGGGCAGCCAGCAATTTCACTTCCCATCCATATGAACGACAACGGACTGCCAGTGGGGGTTCAGCTAGTGGGTCCTATGCATGGCGAAATTTCATTGCTGCAACTGGGCAACCAACTCGAACTTGCTGCGCCATGGCATCACCGAACACCGGGCGTGTGGGCGCAATGAGGCAGTCGGTGAGAGAACTCGATGACTACCCCGGCCGAGAACATTCATGAGTCGTCGCTCTCTCGCCGACAGCGCCTTGTTATCTCGTGTCCTGGGAACGGAGGTTCGTGCTGGCGTCACAGTTAGCGATCCCTGCTTAGTACCTGCGCAACGCAGAGAGCTCGTCGCGCGATGTGCGCTATGCGCCGTTGGTTTCGTACTGGCGTCACTATGGGGAACTCTTTTGCCTTTAGCAATATCAGTGTTAGCGGGGTGGGATCATTTTGCGCGCCGAAGACGTTCGGTTCTGGCGGCGACGGCGACTGGCCTTCACCTCATTTCCGTCCGCGGCCAGAGGGCAGAGTTAGTCCGCAACTGGGAGGTCGATGTCGAAGCTCGACTGATTTTACATACCGATAAACCGGAGGTTCCCCTAGAACTTCCGGAGTGGACCGGCGTCATTCACGGGGCAGATATTGAACGCGCCGAACGCACCATCAGAGCCGGCGGCGGCGAGCCAGTTCGGTTGATTCGTAGCGATTAGAGACGCGCTCGAACTTTGTTCGCTGCGGCTGCGAAATCTTCAGTTACCTGCAGAGCTTCAAGCCCAGCTGCTAACGCTGCTTCAACGTTTCCAAGGTGATCATCGAGAAAGAGGCAATCGCTGGGAGCTACATCCATGCGGTTGCAGATAAGCGAGTAGATCGCTGGATCGGGTTTTCGCACGCCAACTTCGCACGAGTCAATCACCGGATCGAACTCTTCGATCGGTATACGGTCTCTCCAATTCCGCCACTCTTTGACATTGTTGGTAAGAATTGCGGTGCGAACACCGCCTTCCCTTATCTCCTTAGCCAGGTCAACCATGATCGGAATGGCCTCTGCTTCGGCGAATGGATCGAAGTCTGACGCCGTCAGCCCTCTAGCTTTGTGACCTTTGGGCAATTCTGATTCCAGCATTAACCTCATATGTTCCACGAACTCGGTGAGGGCAACACGTCCGCATTCCACTTCGTGCCACATTGGGGGCTGTTCGCCCGGTTGGACACTTCGAGAATATTCCCCAAATAGCTTTTCTAACGACGCTCGTGGAAGATCCCACTCTTTCGCCCATCGCAGGGCAGCAAGAAACGGCGACCCTACAAGGACGCCGCCAACATCGAAGATCACTACTTGTGGACTCACCACTCGAACGCTAGCGACAACGACTTCATGTCCTCGCCATCACTAGGGTCATAACCGTGAGACTTCTCAGTTTTCTTATCGGTGATGAACGCCACTACGGAATCGCAACAACTGAGGGGGTGATCAATCTAGGTCAACGAATGAAAGCGACTACTTTAAGAACCGCGCTCGGGGAAATGGACCAAATACGCACTTTCGAGAATTTGCCGGTCGACCACTCTTGGGACTCCATCGCTTTTGATCTGCCAATTACAGATCAACATCGCTTGCTCTGCGCAGGGCTCAATTATCACAAGAAGTATCCGCTAGGCGGGGAGGTGAAAACGCCGAACCAACCCGTGTACTTCAACAAACCACCGGGATCCTTAGTTCCTCACAACGGGGAATTACTCCGCCCGATCGCGTCAGTACAGCTTGATTATGAAGTTGAGCTAGCGGTGGTAATCGGTCGTTCAGGCAGACACATTTCTGAATCTCAGGCATTGGAGCATGTGGCCGGGTACACAATTCTGAATGACGGTTCGGTTCGAGATTGGCAGAGGCATGCCGTCGCGGCGGGAAAGAACTTCTATCGGTCCGGGTCGTGTGGTCCGTGGATTGTCACCGACGACGTAATCCCCGACCCTTCGAAGCTTTCGGTGATGACTCGAGTGAATGGGGAAGAGCGACAAAACGCGAGTGTTAAAGAAATGATTTTTAGCGTTCAGGAAATCATCGCGTATCTATCAAAAATAATGCCGTTAGAACCGGGCGACATAATCGCTACTGGCTCACCCGAAGGCACCGGTGGATCTATGGAACCTCAGGTGTGGTTAGCCCAAGGAGACACAGTCGAATTTGAGGTTACAGATCTAGGTATTCTCGCCAACACGGTCATCGATGAGATTATTAGTTGAGGGCGATACCCCAAACCCGCCATTGATCGGTACCTTTGGTCGACAACCGTAAGAAAAAGGATTTTCGACCTGCCACGTCCATTTCGTTTCGCTGCATCGGCAATCGCCGTATTGCTAATGGGCACGGTCCTCGCAGTTCCTAACGCCAGCGGCGCTGGTAAAAGCAGTGCTCAATTAAGAAAAGAAAAGGCAGCGCTTGAGGAGCAGGTAAGGCAACTCCGAAAAGAGCGCGACGTTTTTCAGAAAGAAATTCTCAGTCAGGCTCAGGTGGTTGACACTGCTACCGCTGAGGTTTCCGAGGTAGAGCAGGCTCTAGCCGATCTCGAGCTTCTGGTCGCTGAACAACGCGACGACGTCACTCGCGCTGATAGAGCGCTAGAGGGAGCGGTCCTAGCCGTCACCGCAGCAGAGCGTAAATCTGCCGAGCTCGCCGACCAGCAGACAACTCTGCAGGCTCAAGTCAACGATTTGGCTCTTCAGACTTACATTGGCCGCGATTCCACGATTGAGGGTTCTTTTGGGTTGGCACGTACGGGCGATATCTACAAAGCGGCTCGCGTACAGACGTTGATCGGAGCCGCTTTCGGAGACATCAACAATACTTCTGACCGACTTCGAGCCCTTCAGGTCGATACGCAGGTAGCCACTAAAGCTTTGAATGAAGCTGCTGTTCGACGTGAATTACTTCAGTCCGACGCTGCAGTTCAGTTGGAACAACTCTTGGAAGCGGTCGGCTTACAAGCACGAGTCGTCCTTGACGCGGAGGACCGCCTGGAAGTTCGTCTCTTTGAGTCCGCAGCTTTAGCGGAGCTTGATGCTGAGATGGCCAAAGAAATCGCGACAGAGAACGACAACCTGTCTCGCGTGATTAGGGCCGAAAAAGCAAAACGAAAGGAAGAAGAACGTTTACGACTTGAGGCAGAACGCAAGCGCAGAGAAGCTGAAGAAGCGCGCCGTCGAAGATTGCTCGGTATCGCTGGTGCCCCGACTTCTATCGATTTCGATAGATCTGAACTGTCAACAGTTTGGGGCATCCGAGTCCATGAGTCGATTGCCGACAAACTCCTCGCTCTTTTGAAGGCCGCTTCGCGGGACGGTATCCGTTTGGGTGGAGGCGGGTACCGCAGTTCAACGTCACAAATTGCGTTAAGGCGAGCCCATTGCGGGACCAGCAACTGGGCCGTTTACCACAAACCTTCTTACCAATGTCGTCCACCAACGGCACGACCTGGCGCCTCAATGCATGAACGCGGTTTGGCGGTGGACTTCACGCAAAATGGTCGAGCCCTTTGGAGTAATACATCCGGCTTCCGGTGGTTGAAACGAAACGCTTCCAAGTACGGGTTCCGTAATTTGCCAAGTGAACCTTGGCATTGGTCCGTTAACGGTCGGTAATCACTTGGCCAGGAATAGCTACCGTGTTGTTCTTGGTCACTCATAGGACGCCTCAAGCCACCACTTCCCACTTTGGACCACGCAAAGATGAGCTGTTCCATCGGCAAGCAATAACTGAAATCTCGCCTGTCGGTGTTTCCTAGCAGAATCCCACCACCTCTCATCGAGGAACCAGGGACCTCCCCAACCAACAATCAAATGTGATCCCAATAGTTCTCCTTGAGCATGAGCCGGATCTCCTCCGATTTGACCTCGGCCACTGACCTGGACTGGTTGTCCCGCAGCATCTGTCACAATCAGTTGCTGAGCTTGTCGGAAAACTACGGCGGGTAGAGGTGCAGGTAGCCGACCCGGCCATGGCGCCGCCATTGCCTGAGGCGTGACGACGCTTCGGTCGGGATCGAACCCAGTAACTGTCAGCGAAACTCGCTGTTCGATATCTGGCAAACGTCGGCCTTCTCGATGTTCAACCACCGTTACCGCATCCGGACCCAACATTCCTTGGATACGCGCTAAAGATCTCACCACGCGCTCGTCGCTGGGTGCTTCTCCTCCCCAAAACCCCAACTGGCGACCATCGTCAGGAACCACTTCATCAGCTACCAATCGCACCAAGGACAGTCGTCCTGTAGGGCCACTTGTTGGATGACACCATCCTTCAAGCTGCCAACGAACCCGGTCGGTTATAGCTGTTGGAGTGAACTGGTGTTCATTTCGCCAATACCGACTAGAAGTTTCACCATGTTCGGATTCCACTTCAATCAATATCCGAACGCACGCTAACCCTTTGCTAGATAGACGTTTGTGAATTGCATCGGCCAGTGTTTTCGCGAGGAACACGGCTGTTTCTGTGCCTTCAGATGGAGGTTCAATTTCGCTTTCCTCTACCACTACATCTGAAATCAGATGGGTTTGCGAGATCCGACTATCTATCCCTAGAGATAATCGGTGCGCCAGTAATCCAGGTGAACCAAACCGTGCGAGTAAGTGGTCAGCCGGTAAAGAAGCAATGTCACCAAGCGTGCGCAAGCCGAGCCGCTGGAACACATCAACGAGGTCCGCAGCGTCAACCAACGGTGACTCTTTCCTACCAAGAGTGTCCACTGGAAACGGAGCTAAAAATTTAGAGCTAGTTCCGGGCGTAACAATTTGGATGAGCGGAAGATTTTTAGGGAAAGCCGCCAAACATGCTGTGAAGCGACTATCGGCTACTCCAACTCGGGGTCTAATAACCCTAGGAACCTCAGCCACATCCAACGTGTTACATAAAGCATGCAGAGCTCGTTCGGCAACTAGTTGAGCGAGAGTCTCATCACCACCGAAATAACGCGACGGCCCCCGAGTTGGAAATGAACACCACCCGCCCGTTGAGACCTCAACACGGGGAGTTATCGACTCAAGCGCTGCCACGATCAAATGAAACTTGCGGGCATTGCGGGCTTCATCGTCGTCGATCATTTCTAATTCCGGGCAAAGTCTTTGAGCTTCGCGACGGCGAATACCTGCTACAACCCCATGCTCAACTGCCGCAGGGGTCGCATCAACAACTCGATTCATGTGCGTTACGGCTGCAGGGCAGTTGTAAGCCACTCCAGCAGCAATTGTTGGCCAATGGGGAATTACCAGCACCAATGTCCGAGCATCTTCTGTCATCGTTATTCCCGAGGTGACTTAACTAGCCCGGAGAGTTGACTCAGCTAACTCGGAGAACACTTTTTTATTCTCCGCGCGTGTGGATCTTGATGAATTTCTTGGTCCGTTACTTTGATCGATGACGCTTAATCGACCTTTCCCATCGGGGAGCCACAGGAGTTGTCGGCGAGGGCTTGCATTAGCACCTCGGCCCGTGGCTTCTATCTCTACCCTGCGAGAAATTAAACGACCATGGCCACTGCCGATACCAGTCCACGCAGTTCGTTTAGTCCTCAAACTGACATCAGCGCGCGAATTGAAAAGGCGGGGATTGTCAACAGCAATGACTGAAGTTCCCCGTTCACGCATGCGTGCAACGATTCTGCGACCATGCCCAGTGCGTAATTTGATACCCGGGCCAACCAAAACCAGATCAACACTTGCCACTAAAGCATGTAGAACATCTCCTGCTTGGTTGCCGGGTCTGTCTATGAAAGCCCACCTTGAAAGTTCAGCACCTAGCTCAGACGCCGCCAGCGAACCAACAGATGGAAGCCCTACCGCTACCACCCATCCTCCAGAACGGGATACTCCAACACTTAAAGCAACAGCAAGACTGACAGCTGCATTCCCCGCAACTCCAATAGTGGATCCTCGTCGTACCCCTCTGTCCGCGAATAACCCAGATAGTTCATCAACTATTGGGAAAGTTCGGTCGCGAGCCAAAACTATGGGCTCAACTAATTGGTTTACCTTGCTCAGGGAAGGAACAACAAAGGCCGAACGAGTCACCCTTCAACCTTAACCGAACATACGTTCGATCAAAACGTCGGGGGAAGCACCTCTCAAAACTCAAGTTTTGTAATGAGCGAATAAGCCAGTGATGACGTCGACGATTCCTTCAGACGTGTATCCCTTTGCAAGGTCGACAGTTGCTACGTTGCCGTAAACGTGTAGGTAGTCAATGCCTCCACGCTCGAACAGCCGTGCTGCGAGGACATCGGCCGGATCTTCATCGCTTAAAGCATCTGACGCGCTGTGGTAGTAACGATGACCCATTCCAGTCAGCGGTCGGTTGGTTTCGAACCGGATAGTACCGGGACTAGTGGGAGAAATTTTTTCGGCAACTCGAACAGGTTGACCCATGACTATGAAGAGTAGTCGTGTCGCGGGCTAGGTTGAGAATATAATCACCACTTCTGAACCGCTCTGGAGATTTCAGATGCCCGAGATGACCGAAGAACAATTCACAACAGAAGCTGCAGCTTTTCTCGACACCCATGGGTCTCGCAAAGCTGAGCGAAAAGCGTTCGTTTGGGGAGAAGGCCCAGACAACGCGGCAATGTTTGAGGAGGTGGACCGAGAGAAGGAACAACTAGATCTTGCCTCTGCCAAGGAGTGGCGCGCCAAAAAGTTCGATGCAGGTTTCGGTTGGATCTCCGGTCCAGCAGAACTCGGCGGAGGCGGTCACCCTCGCCGTTTTGAACGTATGTGGGCGAATCTGGAAAGCCAGTATGACGTCCCGGATAACGGTTTCTTTGGCATCGGTCTCGGCATGGTGGCGCCAACAATTCTTGCTCATGGAAACCCTGAGGTTGTCGCTGACCTTTTACCGAAGATGTACCGAGCAGATCTGATTTCTTGCCAACTATTTTCAGAGCCAGGAGCCGGATCAGACTTGGCTAGTCTGCAAATGCGGGCCGATAGAGACGGGGAGGAATGGATCCTCAACGGACAAAAGGTGTGGACCTCAGGTGCCCAATACAGCGATGTGGGTGAGGTAATTGCACGATCGGACTTCGACCTACCCAAACATCAAGGATTAACCGGGTTTGTTGTTGATATGCACGCACCTGGCGTCGAAGTGAAACCGTTACGGCAAATGACAGGAGGCGCAAACTTTAATGAGGTCTTCTTTAACGATGTTCGCGTTCCAGACTCTCACCGCTTAGGTGATGTCAATCAGGGTTGGAGCGTCGCTCTCACGACGCTAATGAACGAACGAGCCTCTATCGGTTCAGGTAGCGGGGGTACCGGGGGCAGTTACACCAAATTGAGTGCAATGCTGAATCACTTCGGACTTGAGAAGGACGCTCTGAGCCGTCAACAGTTAATGAACATTTTCATATACGGAAAAGTTCTGGGGTGGTCAAACCAGCGAACTTTAGATGCTTTGAAATCCGGAAAAACGCCCGGCCCTGAAATGTCGCTATCGAAGATGGGTCTAACTAAACAAATGCAAGCAACCTGCAATTTTGTTTCGGACGTGCTTGAGGCCCGATTGATTGCCGACACAGGTGAATGGGGAACTTTCTCATGGGCAGGTTACGTACTGGGCCAACCTGCGATGCGCATCGCTGGGGGTTCAGACGAAGTGATGAGAAATATTGTTGGTGAACGCGTTTTAGGACTTCCCAAAGAACCAGGCATCGACACAACTAGTCCATTTCGTGAACTCAAAGTCGGAACCCAAAAGACGGGCTGACTAAGTTTCCCTTGGCTACGTAATATGTAGCTAATTCTGAGCGGTCACGACCCAAACCGCCCCAGGTAGCCGAACAATGCCATTTTGCTCATGCGGGGCCAAGGCCTTCACGATTACATCGATTACATCGTCGCTCTCGACTGTGGGAGCAGAATCAAGTGCTGCTTTCACTGGGCTGAATTCGAACGCATGTAATGCAGCGGAACGCACATCCACCCCTCCCCCGAGGGGCACTTCCATTTGAAAACTTTGTATCTCAATACCTTTCCAACCTGCTTCACTTAAAATCCGCTCAACAGCGCCTGGGTTACTAAAAGCAAAAGGATCCGCTGCTTGTGGCGCTCGAGGGGGTAGATCCACAAGTGCCATGCCCGCTCTATTTGGCACTGTGATCCAAGGGTTTTCTTCGGGACCCTGCCAACAGACGAAGCTCAGTTGGCCAGACGTAATAGTCGAGGCGCGTAAATTGGTAAAAGCCGCGACGGAGTCGGCAAAAAACATCACTCCGAATCTTGAGTACACGGCGTCGTAGGGACCCCTTAACGAGTCAACCTGGGCGTCTGCCTCTAAGAACTCAACCGATCCCCGACTCCGAGTTCGGGCAACTTCAAGTAGCGTCTCGCTGATGTCGATTCCCAGGACATGACCATCGCCAACTCGTTCATGTAGCTGGAGGGTCGTGTGACCACATCCGCAACCGACATCTAGAACATTCGCTCCCGAGATATCACCAAGCGCCTCCATAGCTGCTACACCAAACGAATTGAGTTGCAAATCCATTTGCTGTTGTCGCTCAACCCAAGCTTGACGGGTGCGCCAGTAATTGCGTTGAAAGTCATTTGGACTTGTCATACGTCAAACAAGGTGTTTTGGTTGATTTTAGAGCGGTCATAACGCCGAGAATCAGTCCATGGTAGATGGTCCATAAACGCCCAACTCTTCCGATGGATGACGCAAGGACCGTAGCCAGCCAGAGCCATACGGTGCTGAGGGGCTGGGTATCCTTTGTTCTTCTCGAAGACGTAGGCAGGAAAGTCAGCCGCAGATGTTGACATAATGCGATCACGAACGACCTTAGCCATTATCGAAGCCGCCGCTATCGAGAGGCAGGTCTGATCTCCTTTTACGATCACGGTGCTCGGAAGCCAATCTATGTAGTTCCAGTTACCGTCGAGTAGCACGCGATCTGGAGTGACTGAAAGTCGGCTTAAAGCCCTGCGAGTTGCAAGTCGTTGCGCATCGGACATTCCTAACTCGTCACATTCTTGGGCGCTCGCATGTCCAACCGACCATGCTGTTGCCCAGTCTCCAATTCGGGCGAAGAGACGTTCGCGGGCCGCTGGACGAAGCATCTTCGAGTCTCGAATTCCATTAACCCGCCCTTTCGAAGCCAACACGACCGCTCCGACGGTCAGCGGGCCGGCCCAAGCTCCCTTCCCTACTTCATCGACACCTACGATGAGTGATTCGCCGCGCTCCCAACATTGGCGTTCTTGATTCAAATTTGGCGGATCGCTGACGGCCACAAACGAACCGTACTCCGCAAGTGGAGGTTCTTTGGCGATCTCGCCTTACGTGAAAGACCCCGAGGAGGGAGCGTCAGGTGCATCGCTGTTTTCCGGCGCGTCGACACTTCGGCGCGGCACTGACGCGAGCAGTTCCTCGCCCGCCGGTCCTTCCCCTTGAAAGTTTGCATCCAAACCGGGTGCCTTCACTACCAAATCGGACGGGCCTTCTTCCACTTCCCACAGCAACGCGGGGCGGTCCCCGTGCCAACGAACGGCCCAGGAAACATTTCCATAACGCGATGGCACCCGATGGACTTCAACTCCTTGTGCGTGCCATTCATTTGGCCATACCGCAGCGACGCGGAGGCAATCATCTCTGTCATCTACCAAAAGACGAAGCACTGATCGGACAAACCACGCTGTGACACACAAGTCATGGCCAGCGCCGCCGGTTCCGGTTCGCGTGCTTGGGCTAATCCGCGACGGCCAGTTCAACGTGGACGATGCCAAAAAGGCGAGTTCTTCAAGCGTGACCAAAGCCTTCCTCGGGTCGTTTACTGATAGCTCAAAGGCCGATCTAGCCAACTTCACTGCATCAATATTTTCGTCGTAGGCGACAGCCGACGTATCCGATTCGACATTCCATGGAAGCAGTTCAGATAACTCACGGGCGGCTTTTTCCGCACCTACGCGCACTAACAAGTTATGAGCTGCGACAAGCGCCTCGGACACACCTTCAGCGGGATTCGCGAGAATCCACCGGGCTCCATCCGCAACAAACTCCGATAATGCTTGCGCTAGAGCTGGGTCAGGCGCGATTTCCAGCGCGCGGTCCGCTGCGGTAATAGTTGCCGCTGTGACGTCCAGGTTTTTATGAATAACTGCACCAAGTCGATTTTGGCGTTGAGCGCGAGAAATGAGTATGTCCCTAACGGTGGCGCGATAACCCGACTCCGCTAAGGCCATCAGAACTGCTGCCTCGTCGCCCGCTCTATGGGGAGGACCGCCCGGGGCGGGATCCACATCTTCTCCAGTGGAAGCCAAGAGGATGGACTGCCGAGACGCGTCAAATAGATCGTTAATTCGCCCGGGAGGCAACACGAACCGACAAGCGTTGACAGCATGCTTTCCCCAACCGGCTGCAACCTGTTGACCAGATGGAAGTCGAGAAATTATCTCTTGATTGCTCACTTCCTCAGAAGGAATCGCACCTCGAAAAGTTGATCCGTGAACGAGCGGCACGATGATCGCCGCACTGGCCATCCCCGCGTCGCATGTGACGGAGAAATCTCCGGCAATTACGTCGTCTATCAAACTGGCAGGATCGATTCCACCTGCACCAACGATTAGTCGTCCAGGAGTGCGCCCACATATGAAGGCAACCCTGCCATCTACAGAAAGAACTTGATCATTGAGTTCGATTTGTTCGACTCTCCCGCCACCCAGAAGGTCGTATGGTCGGACAGCTAACCCAAGAGCAACCGGTCTTGACGCCTGATTCTCAACCTCAACCACGGTGTAATCAGCCTCAAGTCTTGCCCCGTACACGCGATGGATAACATCGCCACCTGCAACTCGGATAACAGTCTCAACAACTGGAGCACCATCGACAACACGCTGCCGAACGGATCCGTGCTGCGCTGGATAGATCCAGGCTTCGTCTACCCGCAGCCACCAGTCAAGTGACCAAAATCCTGGTTTAACCGATATCAGACCACGCGGATCCACAGCGACGCGAAGGACGCTCTCAAGCGTGCCGGTCAGGGTCCAAGACCTCGCCACATTATTTGATTGAGGGAGTTCAGTTTCGGGGCTTTGCGTCTGTTCCCTGAAGCGGTCAATCCACCACGGCTGGACCCAGTTGCTAGGGGGAAGTTGACGTCGCACTTTTATTTGGCGAGAGCGGAAAGGCCGGCGCAGAATCTTCATCAGTATGGTCAGCGTAGAGCGCTAAGTTGCACAGACCGACATTCAACCGGCTATCACCACGAAGTGTCGCAAAGAAGAACAATAGAATCGCTTCTGATGGCACCCCCAACGGCATTCGATGACCAAGTCACAGCAGTGCTTGTACCGATA
Source organism: Acidimicrobiales bacterium (assembly GCA_014239555.1). Lineage (GTDB taxonomy): Bacteria > Actinomycetota > Acidimicrobiia > Acidimicrobiales > Poriferisodalaceae > UBA2110. The sequence continues at coordinate 127,597 of JAAZYR010000001.1, read as the reverse complement.
AAAGACTTTCGTCAGGCAAAAAATCGTCTCAGTGAACGCCTAGATGCCGAAGCCAGAGAAACTTTGGCGCGATCGATGGCTCAACGCGTTGTTACGGCTGCCGGAGATCTTTCGACTTATGTTGTTTGCAACGATCGAGAGGTCGCCAATTGGGCGCAGTCCCTGGGAGTCGAAGTCGTTTGGGTTCAACAGGACGGCTTAAACCCTGCCATTACTGAAGCAGCGGCACAGATAGCAGATCTCTATCCCCACATGATTATCGCTCACGCCGATCTACCGCATGCTGAATCGCTAGGCGGAATAGCACGCGCAAATACGGTATCCATTGTTCCCGATCGCCATCGGCAGGGCACCAACGTTCTTAGCCTGCCGACCGGCACATCGTTCGAGTTTCAATATGGTTCAGGGTCTCTTTACCGTCACATGACCGAAGCTGCAAGATGCGAACTCGATCTGAAGGTGTTGCAGATCCCACAGCTTCAGTGGGATATCGATACCCCCGACGATCTTGACGCATTACATGCCAAGGCTGACCCGGGGTGCTCATCATGAAAAGCAACCTTCCAGCAGCGAAATCTGTTTTAGTTATCGCTGCGCACCCTGATGACGCCGAATTTCAATGCGGATCCACGCTTGCGAAGTGGGCAGCAGCCGGGACCGTGGTCCATCACCTTATTTGTACTGACGGATCCAAAGGGACTTGGGATCCTGATGCTGATCAGTCGCGCCTGGTTGAAACTCGAAAACTAGAACAACGCGCTGCGGCCGCCCGTCTCGGAGCTACAGGCCAGGTGGTCTTCCTCGACCAAATAGATGGCGAACTCACAAGCGACTTGGCTACCAGGTCAGCTGTAGCCAAAGTGATACGCGAACTCAAACCACAGATCGTTCTCGGCCACGACCCGTGGAAGAGATACCGCCTTCACCCAGATCATCGTCATGCCGGGTTACTCGCAATCGAAGGACTCGTGGCCGCCAGAGACCCGTTCTTTTACCCTGAGCATGGCCTCCAAGCGCATCGACCGGAACTCTTACTGTTATTTGAGGCCGATGAACCCGATCACGCCGAAAACGCCGAGGGCTGGGGGGCGACCAAAGCTGCGGCGTTGTTGGAACACAAAAGTCAGTTCCTCACCACACATAAGATTGACAATCCCCAGGATGAAACCCAAATCGAAGCGTTTCGAAAACGGATAGAAGAAGATTTAGCTGCCGCCGGAGAGTCGTGCGGCATGAAATCAGCAGAGCTATTCAAGGCCATTTTTGACCTTTAGAAACCCCGCCAGCGAGTATCTACCCTGCGACGCGAACGATGGGCCGAGTCGCACCCGGCCCATCTAAGTTCGGTTGTTATCTGAGGCGAAGCCTCAGCCGTTCATTCGATCCTTAAGGGCTTTAGCAGCTGAAAATTTAACGCTGCTGCTCGCCGATATGTGGATAGTCGCACCGGTTTGTGGGTTCCGCCCCATTCGCGCAGCGCGATCCGAGCGTGAGAACTTACCCACACCAGGCCATGCGACTGCATCACCCGCTTTCGCAGCGCCTTCCACGCACCCAAAGAATGCTTCGATAACCGCCTCAGCATCCGCCTTGGTGCAGCCAGCACCACCAGCTACCGCGGAAAGCACGTCGGATTTGGACATGTTGGCCATGTGAGTCTCCTCATCATTGAGCATCCGCGCAGCACACGCGAATGTCATCAGTGTTATTTGACCGTCCCAAGGGCTCTAGGTCAAGCATTTCCGGGCTTTTAGCCATCTAAACATCGAATGCCGTCATTTAGCTACAGTGCCACTTAGCCTCTCCTGCGCACTGCATCTGGGGCCGAGAACACTTTGGGAGTCAAGGAAGTAGTGTCTGGCGTAGAGCTACTTATTGTGGGCTTAGCGGCTTTATTCGGTTCAGCGATCACGGCGATCGCAGGACTAGGTGGCGGAATACTTCTTCTGTCGGTCCTGCTGCAGTTCCTAGACCCTCTTGAGGCGATCCCGATACATGCAGTAATTCAACTGGCGTCGAATTCGTCAAGAGGACTGATCTTACGACGCGACGTCGATTGGGGCGTTGTTGGTAGATTCTCACTACTTTTGTTGCCTTTCGGCGTGCTTGGGCTGTTCGTCGCTGGCGCGTTTCCAGTCACGTTAGGTCGAATCTTCGTCGCCCTATTCGCCTTGGTTCTTGTTTGGTGGCCACAGGGACTAGCGAAGATCAGTTCCCTTTTAGGCAGCGGCCGTCGCGCATTCATCCCACTTGGAGCGATCGCCGGATTCCTGAATATTCCGTTCGGCGTGACGGGTCCAGCGATTGCGCCGGTCTTTAGACGTGAACTCCCGGTTCGGACCGCTATGGTCGCGACTTTCGCAATGGCCCAAACCTCCGGGCATCTAGCCAAGATCCTGCTTTTTGCGGGTATCGGGTTCGTCTATGGAGACCAACTCGGTTTGATAGCTGTGGGGGTGGCGTCGGTGGTTGTCGGCACTTGGTGCGGAACCCGCGTTCTTAAGCGACTAAGTGAAGTATTTTTCGGTTACTTATTTCGCCTCGCGTTAACTGCAATCGCCCTTCGAGTCCTTTTTGTCGCACTGTTCAATTAAGCGGCCAAAGATCAACTCTCACGGAACAGCGGAGCGAATTGGATCTGGGCACCAATTAGATCAACGGGAAGGTCATCTGCTGTGTAGACGTGCAAATGCGTATAAACGTCAACTTCCACCCCCATAAGGTCGATCCAACCAAGCACAGCATCACCCCAACGTTCATCTAAAAGCGCGGCCTGCACGGACTTCATATCGCTATCAGCTAGAGCATTTGATGGAGTTCGAGCTACCAGTTCAGCGGCAAGCACTCGATGCAACACATCCACATCAGTTGCTAAGAAAACTTGCGGGGGTTCTGACCTCACGACCGCGTACGCAACTCCGGGCATTAGCTCAGACCAGACGTGATTTCTTTAGCTTTCCAAAAGCCCGGTAAGGGTTCGGTCATCCCACCGGCGGCATAACGCGTTAAACGCTCAACAGCCTCTTCGTCAAACATAGGGACTGCGTCAAACACCGTGTATGGCCCGACCGCACGCAAGGCCTTATCGCCCTCGCTACCTGGCCGAGGCAAATGAGCTGTTAGGACGATGATGCGAGCGTCAGAATCGTGTGCCTTTAGAACTGAAGCGCGTCCCAACGTCTTCCAAACCGTATCAATTCGTAAAAGTCCAGGACGCACTGTCGTAAATGCGCCCGATACATCTATCCACCATTCAGCACCTCCTGCGTCTTCGACTTTGAAGTTGTATTGAACGCCCGCTCGAGGAACCTTCGCGTCTTTCTGCAACAAGGAAAACCCGCAGCGCTCTAAAAGGTCAATTGCTATATCTTGAGCTTTCTTCCCTTCTTGAGTAGCTCGTCGCTGAAAATCATCAGCGGCGATTTCCTCTTCCGTGACTTCCAACAACGCTTCGGCAATCTCGGGGAGCGGCGGCTGTTCGCCAGCGGGTTGCCTATGTGCCCAGACCCTGGCATGAGCTGCATTGACTCGCTCACGGGCCACTTCAACGTAGCTTGGATCTAAGTCGTATCCGATGCCACGCCGCTCAGTCAACACAGCGGCCACCAGTGTTGTCCCTGAACCCATAAATGGGTCAAGGACTGTGTCTCCTTCGAAGGTGTAAAGGTCAATTAGTCGGCGGGGTAATTCAACCGGAAAGGGCGCTGGGTGCCGGACCCGTCTTGCGCTTTCGGCATGCATGTCCCATACGTCGAGCGTCGCCTCCATAAACTCGTCGGTTGGCAACGTGCTGCGATGCGGAAGCCCAAGCTCAGCTCTCGAAGCCGGCGACTTCGCTCGATCAAAACGGCCTTTACTGGCCACAATGATGCGCTCGGTGGTGTCACGCAATGCTGGGTTGGCAGCGCTTCGAAACGATCCCCATGCGCATGACCCACTGCTGCCCCGACTTTTCTGCCAAATGATCTCGCCCCGCAAAAGGAGACCCAGATCTTCCAAGATTCGGATTACGTCAGCGGAAAGGCTCCGATAGGGCTTTCGGCCCAAATTCGCCACATTGACCGCGATTCGGCCACCGGGCTCAAGAACTCGCACGCATTCGGCGAAAACCGAGTCAAGCATGCTGAGATATTCGAAATAAGTAGCAGGAACCCGATCATCGGTGTCCGCCGCCAAGGCATCCTCATATTCCTTCCCTACGAAGTAAGGCGGGGAGGTAACGACCAATGCCACACTCGAATCTGGAAGGTGATCCATCGCACGCGAGTCGCCTTCCAGACAACCATCCCCGAGCTCTGGGGCAGGATTAACCGTCTCGTCGTTGGAAAGTACAGGCGGGCTAAAACGAGCATAAAAGGCTGAAGCGTCATGCCCTTCGCGTCGAGACACGCCAAAGGTTGAGGTTGAGGTGCGTTGCCGATTCTCGGTCACGTCAACTACTCCCTAAAGTTGTTTACCAATTAAGACTCAGATAGCTCACTCGACGTCTTGCTGGCGAGTGTACGGGGACGATAGGACACCGAACAGCAATCAGCAGTGCGGCGACCCACAATTAAAGACCGTCAGTCTCTAGCATCGCCATTTCCCGCAGACGTACTTTTTGAATCTTGGAACCATTAGCACTGGGCGTTACCGGAAACGCGTCGAGTTGCAGAATTCTCAAAGGAACCTTGTAGGCAGCGAGCGCGCTTCGACAGTGAGTCCGTAATGCCTCTTCGTCAATCGTTTCTTTAGAGGTAACAAATGCAACTGGCTTAGCTCCGCCTGGTAGATCAACCCCGACTACTTGCACAGCGTCGATAGTTGGGTCGTACAGTAAGCAATCCTCGATTTCGGCAGGATTTACCAAGAACCCGCCGAGTCGCAACACATCGCCGAGTCTGGCTAAGTACTCGAAGGTTGTCCTATCTTCCATTCTGGCTAAATCACCAGTTCGAAACCATCCATCAACAAAATGCTTGTCAGTTAACTCTTGATCAATTTCTTCTCCGCCAGATGCTAAGTAGCCCGCAAACATTGAGGGGCCTTGAAGCTGCAACTCGCCTTCCTCTCCACCAGCAAGCTCCTTTCCAGTTTCGGCATCTACCACGCGTGCACGGGCACCAGATGAGATCAGTTGACCACCCGGCACGTCTGAACGTTCTCTGGGTTCTGCTACACGGTGCGCGAATACGGCGTGCACTTCGCTCATTCCGTACAACCCGACAGCATCGACGCCGGCTTCGGCCGCTGCAGTCGCGACACCTTCGAGAGCATTGTTGAAGCGGGCGTAACCCACCGGTCCCAAAGAACTCAGATCATGGCCGGTCTCAACGATCCGAAACAACATTTCGTCGGAACCATGGAATGTCGTTATCCCGTAGCGCTCGATAGCGGCGGCCGCTATTGCCGAATCGAAAACGGGCATTGTTATCAACTCAGCCCCGCGTCCCATCGCGCCCAGAAGCATTGTGTACCCAAACACTCCACACAGGGGAACAGCGGCAAGAACCGATGGCCCAAACCAGTCTTGAAGGTCACAAGCATGCTGAGCGGGTGAATCTTGTCTATGGAGAACAAGTTTCGGATCGCTCGTTGTTCCCGAAGTAGTGAACACGATCCAGGGGAGGGATGGGTGGGATCGGTCAATGTCCGATGGGGCCGCAGTAATCAGTTCACCCCACCCAATGGTCGGCCATGGTCCTTTGACAGGTCCTCCAAGGCTGACCACCGCCTCTATTGCTAGGTTTTGCGTGTCGACTCGAGCGAGAATACCGGCGAAATCGATACCCAGGAAAGAGGGGTCAACTACCAACAATCGGGCACCGGATCTACCGACGATATCTGTGACTTCGCTGCTGCGAAACCTAGTGTTAACTGAGACGATGACAACACCCAACCGAGCTGCCGCCCAAAGAAACGTGATGTAGGGAACTCCGTTGGGGAGCCATACCGCGATGCGGTCTCCACGACGGATCCCCCACTCTTCGAGTCCCCCACACAACCGGTCTACCTGCTCGCTCAAGACTCGCCCCGGTAGGTCGCTGTCTCCGTCGAAATCGCATACCACGACCCGGCTCAGACGAGAAAAGAGTTGAGGCAAGCTCAGCTCGTCAAGATTCTGAGAGTTCATACCCACAAGCCTAGAAGGGCCGGTTACGGTGACAAAGTGCGCATAGTGACCTGGAACGTGTGGTGGCGATTCGGAGATTGGGAACCTCGCCAGGCCGCCATTTCGCAAACTTTAGAGAACCTCGAAGCTGATGTCGTTTGCTTACAAGAGGTTTGGAGTGCCGAGACTGGTGAGGACCAGGCTGCGGAACTTGCGACGGCATTGGGCATGCACTACGTGAGGACCCCGGAACGCTGGTGGAAGGGCTACTCCTTCGGTAACGCAATCCTGAGTAAGTACCCCATCATTGAATCGGAATCTACCCAACTGCCGCCTACTGACGGGCCTGGCACAAGATGGGCTATATCGGCTGTACTTGACCGCGGTGATTTAGAGATCCCTGTCATCTGCACCCACTTAGATCACAGGTTCGATCAAAGTAAGCGCCGTCAAGAACAAATAACAGCCATTTTCGATTTAGTTGCTGCTCGTCACGCTCCCGAACAACATCCAGTCGTTTTGGCTGGGGATTTCAACGCGACGCCTAACTCAGACGAAATTCGAATGATCACAGGCGAATCACCCACTCCTGTCCAAGGTCTAGCCATGACCGATGCATGGCCCCAGTGCAACGATTTACCGGGTTGGACATGGGACAAGAGCAACCCGTACCTCAAGGCTGCAGCATGGCCTCAAAGGCGACTTGATTACGTCTTCGTGTCATGGCCGAGACCCGTTCCACTCGGAAACATTTCGTCCGCATTTCTCGCGGGAATCGAACCTGTAGCCGGAGTGATCCCCTCCGATCATTGGGCCGTGGTGGTGGATTTGGTGGAATCGGAGCTTTAACGATGCCTAGCTCTCGGGGCGCGTCCAACCCGCGCCGTTATGATGCCGAACCACTTTCGCCGGGACGCCGGCAACAACTGAATATGGTGGAAATTCACCCCTAACCACTGAGTTAGCAGCCACCACGCAATGTTCTCCCAAGCGAGCCCCGGGTAGCACAACTGCTCCAGATCCAATCCAGCTTCCAGACCCTATGACTACTGGATCATCTTCAGGGTCTTGAATGCCGATCGGTACCTCTATGTCTTCGTATCCATGGTTCTGATCGGTGATGTACACATTCATACCTGTGAAAACATCATCACCAATATCGATGCGGTAGTGACCAACGATCGCGCTCCCCCGCCCTATTAGACATCGATCACCAATGATGACCACCGGGTCGGTCATCATTTGTTGCCCGGGCATCATGCCCGCCGACAAGGTCACCTGGCCGGCAATCATCGTGTTATCACCGATGCTTATCCATCGCTCCCCGTACATGTTGCCCGTAGGCCAGTTGATGATTGAACCTTGCCCAAACCGCTTATACCGACGAGCGGGCGGGTCATAAGGACCAATTGATGCGGCTCGGTTCAAAGATTCCGAGAGGCTTCGAATCACGCGCCCTACCGTTGATCGGCATCGGGAACGGAGTCGGAGCATGGCCGGACCCTAGTCGCGGCTCACGATTTCTTGTAACGAAGCAGGAGACGTTGAGCCACGCCGGAAGCCACATCTCTAAAGGAACCGTCATTATCTATTCGAGCTTCGGGCCCAAGCCTTAGCATCAGGCTCTCCAAGAACACTGTGCTCGAAACTGGCAAATCGATCACCAATCTCTCAGCATCCTCGACTATTTCGACTGGCAGCGATTCGATCATCCAGCGAGCGTTGGCGGGCACTTCAATTCGGACGACTCGAGCTTCGTCTCCTACCGTAAATGGCTGATTTCCAGGGTCCGTCCGCGAGTGAGTTTCGCCTGTCAGTTCAACTGTTTCAATCCGATCGATTCGAAACGTTCGGTGATCATCGCGCAGTAGGCAGTGGGCTCGAAGGTACCAATCACCCGCAATGTTGATCGTTTCATACGGTTCAACATTGCGAATCGAAACTTCATCCGTCCATTGTGCGTAGTACTCAATTCGCATTCTTTCCAGGTCTCTGGTGGCGCGCCGAATGACATCGAGGTGCTCAGGGTCGGTGATCTCAACCGCGAGGTTCGAACCAATTCCAAGCGCCTCTTCCAACTTGGATACAGCAGTTTTCAGAGACTCGATATCAGTTCCGGGAAGTCGCAGGGCTGCGTTCGCTGCAGCTAGAAGCCCTAGAGCTTCGCCGCGCTCAAGTCGTCTGGGACGACCGAAGAGAGGACTCATATCGAAGATTATTTCGCCGTCGTCTTCTACGACGACACCCAAATTGTGAAACTCGTCGTTTACGGAAACCTCAATGCCTTGCAGGGGGTATAGCTCGCTGTACGCGTCATCAGGATCAAGACCAAATTGAGCGGCGACCTCCGCAACGGCGACAGGTTGATGCTCATGTGCCCAAAGAATCATTGCTAACTGCAGAGCTAATCGCTCATCGTTTGATCGCCTCTTCCTCACGTCGCTCTCGCTAACGCTCGAAGCCAAGAAATCACATCTTCCACTATCTGTGGGGGGCTAAGAACCACAGCATGATCTCGCATCCCAAAAAGCCAAGAACGAAAAGCTCCTGGACTTCGAACATCAACCTCCACCACCACCGATCCGTCGTCTCGTCGTTCAATCACACCCCCTCGATCGCGTTCGACCTGTCGAGCTAAGACGGCATCGACTAACACGCGAGCAAGAATCCCCTGGTCAGGTCCATGTAGCAGGGGGTCTTCAGACATTGCTTCCGCAGAATCTGGCACCTCGTAGCTTGAAGCCGAGTTATCTGGGCCTTCTATGACGTCGCTCTCGAACCGGTCGACTTTAAAGTTCTTTGCGATTCCATTCTGGTAACCGTGGATGTACCAGCTGCCCCGGCGCCAAAACACCAAGGTGGGTTCAACTTCACGGGAAGCACCTCCGTACATAAAACTAATTTTGCGCCTCCGGTCCACGGCGTTGTGTAGGGATACGAGCTCTTCGGGCGCGCTTAATTGAGCTCGCAGAGGAGGAGGCGATGGCAAGGAACCAGCGCCCAACTTTGCCAACGCATCCATTTCCCATGCTGCGTCAAACTGAACCATCGTCGCGGCCATTTCTAAGGCGAGACCTTCATTAGCTGAAAGTTGGAGGTTCAAGAAAAGATCGGCATCTCGGATGGCATACCGCGTTCCGCCTGCAGCCTCATCGCTACCACCAATGTTTTCAGTGTGGATTGTTATGCCGCAGTTCCGCAGATCTTTCTTATCGCGTTCAAAAGTCTTTCGGGAACTTGGACCGTCGTCCACATACAGGTCTGTGTCTCTGACGATTTCCGCCCAACTCACGGGGACCAGACTGGCCCGCAGATACATAAGTAATTTCCATATACGTTCGTTCTTATCCACTACACATGACTCTAGATTCGAACGAGATCAGATTGTTCGATCTATGAAAGCCGTAACCTGCAGTTGTGAAAGATGGTCGGATACATCGGGATCAGAGCGACCCGGCAAATGACCGTTTAGGTCCTGCGCACAGGCAAAGTGCTCTGAGTCGACTATCGACTGAACAGGTGGACGTGCTGGTCGTTGGTGGCGGTATCACTGGCATCGGATGCGCGTTAGATGCTGTGACACGCGGGCTAACTGTGGCTGTTGTGGAGCAGCGAGACTTAGCATCTGGCACTTCGAGCCGCTCCAGCAAGCTGATCCATGGCGGACTGCGATACCTCGAACAATTTAAATTTGGTTTAGTTAAAGAAGCTCTAAATGAACGCGGGCTGCTCTTGTCGCAACTGGCACCTCATTTGGTTCGACCAGTTAACTTTTTGTACCCCCTCACGAGGTTCTGGGAGCGGCTCTACGTTGGCCTTGGGATCGGCCTTTACGATCTAATGGCAGGCCGCAGCGGCAACTCCCTACCTCGGCACAAGCATTTGAGTCGTAAAGAAGTTCGTCGTCGAGCTCCCGCTTTAGCCCCTCACCTATATCGAGGCGCCGTTGTCTATTCAGACGCCTCTGTTGACGATGCCAGGTACGTCGTTTCGGCGGCTCGCACGGCAGCTGGCTTGGGGGCGTTAGTGCTGACATCGGCAAAAGTCACAGGGATTGTGCGCACCGAAAGTCGGGTGTCCGGAGCTCAAGTTGAATGTTTGGAAAGCGGAAAAAAATTCGAGATTTTATGTGGGACCGTGGTCAATGCAACCGGAGTCTGGAGCGGCGACATCGAAGAATACGCTGGCGGGCACGGCGAAAACGTCCGGGCGTCTAAGGGCATTCACCTACTTATTCCAAGGAACCGGATCGAACTTGAGACCGGTTTAATACTCCGCACGAATGAGAGTGTCTTGTTCGTGATTCCTTGGGATCACCATTGGATCGTTGGCACCACCGACACCGACTGGGATCTAGATCGAGCTCACCCAGCAGCGAGCCAAAAAGACATCCGCTATTTGCTCTCCACCTTAAATGAGGTTCTCAACACTCCCTTGGACTACGGCGACATCGTCGGGGTGTATGCCGGTCTTCGCCCTCTCCTTGCCGGCGAGTCAGAAAAAACAAGCAAACTCAGCCGCGAACATGCAGTTTCAGTACCAGCGCCGGGACTGGTGTCAATTTCTGGTGGCAAGTACACCACTTATCGGATCATGGCTGCCGACACTATCGACGCCGTCGGAATTGATCAGAACCTCGATTTACAGGCTTCTGGAACTGCGTCTGTGCCTCTGATAGGTGCCGTGGGATACCACAAGATCCGGTCCCAAGCTGAGAAAATCTCTCAAGTCACCGGCCTGAGTTTGAAGGTGATCAATCATCTCATTTCCCGTCACGGAGATCGGATCGATGAAATTTTGGACCTCATTTCTGTCGATCCGGAGCTAGGTGAACCCCTCGCCTCCGACCATCCTTATCTCCGCGCCGAAGTGATACACGCTGTGAGAAACGAAGCAGCTCTCCACCTAGAAGACGTCCTGACCCGTCGCACAAGGCTGTCCGTTGAGACACGCGACCGAGGCACGGAGTCGGCTCGAGAAGTTGCCGAATTAATGGCTCCAGAACTCGGCTGGAGCGAAGCCACGGTCAACCGTGAAGTAGACCACTATCTGAGAAGGGTCGCTAGCGAAAGAGAAAGCAACAACGAGCTCAACGATCAGGCTGCGGATGCTACGCGTCTAGGGACACGCGACGTTCGTAAAGGCATGTCTTAAATGATTGGTTGTTCCTGCAATCGGTGTTTCTGAACTTTTCCTAAAGCATTTCGAGGAAGCGCGCCGATTCTGTATGTGCGTCGAGGCCGCTTGTAATGAGATAGTCGATCCCCGACGAAATTCTTGATTTCATCGTCCGCGATATCTCGATCGGCTACAACAAAAGCGACGACGGCTTCTCCCCATTCATCATCAGGCTCCCCCACCACTGCGCATTCTTGGATCGCTTCGTGTTGGGAAATGACGTCTTCGACTTCTCTCGGGTAGACATTAAATCCGCCAGAAATGATCAGTTCTTTTGCTCGGCCGACAATGGAGAGATAACCATCCGCGTCAAGCGCACCTAGGTCGCCGGTACGAAACCAACCGTCATCGAAGGCTTGGCTATTGGCTTCAGGTCGTTCCCAATAGCCTTCAAAAACATTGGGGCCTTTCACCAGTATTTCCGGTGGTTCACCCTTGAGGCGCACTTCCACTCCAGGTAATGGGAAACCCACTGAACCTGGGCGTCGTTCCCCCTCATAAGGGTTGGAGACGAGCATTGCGGTTTCGGTCATGCCGTATCGTTCTAGGACTCGTTGACCGCTCACTGCTTGAATCCGCTGATGTAACTCGGCAGCCAACGGCGCTGAGCCTGATACGCAAAGTCGCAGTTGACTGATCTCTGGTGCTCTGGGCGATTGAACCAGGCGGTTGTACATCGTTGGCACTCCGAAGAACATAGTCGCTTCGTATTTTTGGATGGAATCGAGCACCTCGTTGACTTCGAATTCAGGGAGCAGCACCGCTCGCGCCCCCACCGCTAACGACCCGTGAAGTCCGACTCCGAGACCGTGCATGTGAAACAGTGGCAGTGCGAGAATCAGAGTGTCTTCAGCTTGCCAACGCCAGGCAATCTCTAGTGCCCGAACTGAAGACAGCAGGTTTCCGTGTGAAAGTACGGCTCCTTTCGGGCGGCCCGTAGTGCCCGACGTGTAGCCGATGAGCGCAGATGCTCGTGCGCCTATCTGGTCTAGTTGGACCCTCGGTCCGTCCTCCAAGTCCACTGACGGGTTTGTGACTAGGACGGTTGGGTCACAAGACTGGATCCAGTCGCTCCACTCAGGTCGATCTACAATCGCAATCTTTGGTCGGGCATCAGAAATCACATGGGTCACCTCGTCGGCTCGGTAGGCACCATTGGTTGGCACGACAACGGCACCCAACCGAAGTGCGGCCGCGTGAGCCGCGACAAGTTCGGCTGAACTAGTTGCACTCAGAAGGACTCGATCGCCGAGTTCGACACCAACATTCGCCAATCGCCTAGCTATGACTTCAGACCTATCCAACAAATCGCCAGCAGTAATCCAACCTAGGGAGGGATCATGGATCACGGTTCGTTCCGGTTCATTTTTCCAATTAGAAACCCAGACAGTCGGGAGCGTTTCACCGGATGTGAGTTCGATTTCGGACGGGTCTAACTCTTTAGGAAGGTGTCGATGCCAGTTGCTCATAAGTGCCGGGCTTTCCCATCAACTTAGACACTGACCGTAGCGCCTTCCGGTTCAATCCAACCTGAGGATGATGTAATCAACGATCACAGATTTTTCGTGAGATTTTTGCTGCGGTTGCGGAAGAACTATATGGCACCCCCAACGGGATTTGAACCCGTGCCGCCACCTTGAGAGGGTGGTGTCCTAGGCCGCTAGACGATGGGGGCCGGGTCGGAGGCCGAGACCCCCGAGCGAAGGGTCAGCATAGCGAACCACTGAGTTAGGGCAAAGAGGAGTACTGACTCGCTTGCTTAATACCCGAGGAAATCAGCGGTAAATGGCGATGAATTTCCCGGTGTTGGATAGAACCAGGCAACGTTTTTGTGCGTCGGCGACTTCATTGACTTCGAATTTGCTGCTCGTCTTTAGGGACGGCAGATAAGCGATCTAATTACTGATTCGTTTTGGGCGCTTGATTCCAGCAAGTCCTCGTGGAAACAAGAACGTTAAGAGAATCAGTCCTACACCAAAGACAAATGCTGGTTCGTCGAGGAGATCAAAAACTTCTCCGATAGGACCAAGGCCGTCAACACCAGCAGCCGCTTCACCAGCTGCTCCGACAGCGGTCCGCGCTACCACTCCCAATACCGAACCCCAGATGGTGCCCAAGCCTCCTATGACTGCTGTGGCGTATATGACCAGTGACTGTTGGGGAGTAAATTTTTCTTGCGACACAAAGGGCACCAGAACTACCTGAAGCGCCCCGCACAGCCCAGCCAAACCAGCGCTAACCGCGAAAGTCTGTAACCGTGCCGAGATTAGGTCCACTCCATAAACGGCGGCGGCGGTGTCGTTGTCCCGGATGGCTCTCATAGAGCGTCCAAACCTGCTGTTGACAAGGTTCCAAGTGGCCCATAGGGCCAGCCCTACAATCACAATGCAGAAGAGATAGCGGTATACGGCTGTGGCCATTCGAGTATCACCCGGCCACCATGAAGGCGCCACGAACTCAGCTTCGATTCCTTTGCCGCTGACACCGCCCGAGAATTTGGGGAAGCGTTTACTCAGGGGCTGAAACACAATAGCGAGACCCAATGTGACGAGTGCTAGATGGATTCCTTTGATGCGAAGAGCAGGCAGTCCTACTAATGCTCCAGACAACCCCGCTGTCGCTGCTCCCAGTGCTATCGCCAATAACCAGGGAAGGCCTAGACCGTCCACGTAGTATCCCGTTGCGAAGGCACCTACTCCAATAAAAACACCATGTCCGAGACTGATCATCCCGCCGTAACCGGTAGCAACGTTGACCCCTAGAACTGCGAGAACCGAGATGATGATCTGGCTGGCCTGACGAAGACCGGTAGTGGAAGTAACAAAGGGGATGATGGCAAGGCCACCCAATGCGAGGGCTACACCAAATACCCCCAAGCGACTGAACCTCTGTGGGGCGATACTCGTCACACCCGCTCTATCCGCTTAGTTCCATATAAGCCCGCTGGCCGAACTAACAAGATCGCTACCATCGCGATCAACGCCGGCAATACGCTCAACTCAAATCCGATAAACGGCACATACGCGGGAATGAGCGTCTGGCTTAAGCCGATGATGAGTCCCCCAACTAACGCACCTTTAGGTGAGTCGAGGCCGCCAAGTGTCGCAGCAGCAAATGCGTACACGAGGACTCTCAACATCATGTTGGGCTCTAAAAGCACCGAGTTGGCACTCAAGCACGCAGCGAGAGCTCCGAAACCAGACGCCAAGGCCCAGCCGTACATAAGAGTAGGCCCGACACGCACTCCGACAAGCTCAGCACTCGATCGGCTAATGGATACCGCCCGGAACGCTAATCCGGTTCGAGTGTGGCGCAACAATAAAACGAGGAGCACGAGTACGGCTAGCAGGACGGCCCACACCCCAATGGTGGAATAGCGAAGTCGGGCGCCGAGGATGGTGAAGTTTTGTCCTGCTCCGCTAGGAAAGACTGCCGGGAACATTCGCGGACCCGTGCCCCACCACTGCGCCATGAGAGAGTTAGTTGCTAACAAAATGCCAATGGTGATGTTTACTAAAGCTAAATCTGGTGCCCGCCCTAAGGGTCGAATTAAGGCTCTTTCGGTTACCGCGCCACCTGCCATGCCGAAAATCACAGCGCCGATAATTGCTAACGGAATCGGGAAAGGCACCCCCGGCACAAGACCCGCAAGCCCTCCTCCAGTTAGACGCGGCTGCGGGCCAGAGAGAAAAACGAAAGCGATATACGCGGTGAACGTGGCCATTTCGCCTTGTGCGAAATTCAGAAGGCCCGTTGATCGAAAAATGATGACGAGTGCTAGAGCCAACGACGAGTAAATCGCGCTGTTGAACAGCGCGTCGAAGATGCGTTGGAGTAAGAGAACCAGGTCCATATTTAATTAGGGTGTGAGACTAGCAACTACCCCGAAAGAGTGGCGAGTATCCGGGGGGCATGTGCCACCCCGAATACCACCACTTTCGAGAATCCGAATCGCTGCTTTATTAGTAGGTAAGGATGAACCGTTGAAGTGCGTATCCAATTACGAATAGGAAGCCAAGGGCGCCGAGATTTCGGGCCATGGTTGCCGGGCCCTTCACCGAATCGGGGCGATTGCCTTCGGCATGTGCCTTCAATTCGTTCGTACCTACAAGCATGGCGACAGGTGCCAACAGAATCGTCATGCGCAGACCAAATGCAAGCACACCAACGATCAGGCTGTTCACATTCATCAGCAACCAGCCAACTCCTAGCAAGACCGGTCCGGCGATAGACATTTTCATCGCCGTGTCAGCTCGATTCGACTCCATACCCGGGTCGAAACCTTCTAGCGGCTCGATTGGAGTACCCGAGGGGGTCAGCGGAACAACGTGGATGAGTTTGGTACTAATCAACCGCCATAACGACACGATCCCCCCTGGTGCGAAGAACGTGAAGAGAATAAGGATCAGACCGAAGATAGCTTTCGCCAATGGGCCATCACCGTTAAGGGTGTACAAACCAAGCGGTACCGAAATTCTCTTTGTGAGGTCATTTACCCAGACCACAAAGAGACCTCCAACTAACCCACCTTGGAGAGTTCCCACTCCACCAAGAACGAGGCCAATGATCAGGTCGATCGCCAACAGGAACGTGAAGTCCTGACCAGCCACGAAACCTTTGTCCAGGCACCACATGAGACCTGCTAGAGATCCAAGGGCCGCACTGATCGCAAAGTTCATGGTTTTGGCAATCGGGAGGTTAACTCCGTAGACCGCTGCGCCAGCTTCATTGTCACGAATTGCCAACACCGCGCGGCCTGGGCGACTACGCAGGTAGTTGGTGATTAGCAACATCGTGATACCCACCATCAGGACAATTATCCAGAACCGGTAGGCAGAACCACCGCGCGCGCCGTCTACCCCGGGAAGCCATTCAAGATAACTCGGGGCGATAACTTCCTCAGATACGCCTTTGCCGTTCGGTCCACCTGTACGGGCAGCGATACCAAGTTCGTCAATATTGACCAACGTTGGAAATACAGCCGCCTGTGCAATCGTTACTAGAGCTAGATAGAGCCCTTTCACTCTTAACGCTGGAAGGCCAATAATCACGCCCATCAAGAAGCCGACGATGAGCACTACTGGTAATACCTGCCAGTAGTCCCAGTTTTCGTCTTGCACCATCGACGCTGTAACGAACGCTCCGATACCCATGAACGCCGAATGACCAAGCGCCAACATCCCGTTGAAACCAACGACCAAGTTGACCGCCAAGATGGCGACACCCATAATCAGGGCCCGGTTCATTTTGCCGATTTCAAACGGCTCCAGAACCAGAGGTGTTAGTAGCAGAAAGCCTGCTAGATACGCCCATTGGACATATTTCCATCTTTTGTGTTCTGCGCTGTTTTTCGCAACAACAACT
Source organism: Acidimicrobiales bacterium (assembly GCA_014239555.1). Taxonomy (GTDB): domain Bacteria; phylum Actinomycetota; class Acidimicrobiia; order Acidimicrobiales; family Poriferisodalaceae; genus UBA2110. The sequence goes on along the minus strand of JAAZYR010000001.1, from coordinate 110,964 downwards.
AGTGATCCACTCATTTTTGAAACTCCTCTTGTTGTTGAGTCAGACGCGTTCGACGCGGCGGGTACCGAACATTCCCGACGGTCGGAACAGTAGGACGATAAGAATGACAAGGAACGCTGCAGCTAGCTGCAGAATCGACATGTAGAGCTGGCCAAATACCACAACGCCACCCCAGGTAACTGCGACAGCTTGAATTAAACCGACCATGATACCGCCGAGAACGGCACCACCAAGGCTGTCAAGACCACCAAGCGCTGCTCCAGCGAGCGCGTAAATCAAGATAGTCGCCATCATGTTGGGGTTAACGCCACCAAGCTGCGGTGCTACCAACACCGCCCCTAAGGTGCCAAATGCTGAAGCTATAGCCCAACCGAACCCGAGGGTGCGGCCGGTGTGAACGCCAACTAGTCGTGCCGAGTCGACATTCGATGAAACTGCTCGGAACGCCAACCCTGCTTTAGTTCGGTTGAGGATCAATCCGAGAACGAATAGAGCAACTGCGAGAGTCACCCATATACCTAAGGATTGATACTTAAGTCGGCTTCCAAAGACCATGATGAAACGGTCGCCACCGACGCTGGGAACCCAAGATGGGAACTTCCCGAATGGATTGCTGAGAATGCGAACCTGATAGTTCCAAATGTCGCCAGCGACCGCATTGATAATTAGGAATAACCCAAGAGTGATCAGTACGACAGGCAAGTGGTCCGCTGGGTCGAATGGTCGAGTGAGCGTCCGTTCAATCAGGACACCTAGGCCCGCACTGAGGCCCATGGCTATCAGCATGGAGAGCCACAACCAAATGCCCTGCTCCATGTGGAGCACGTACACGAGGAAGGCGCCAAGCATGGCTAACTCCCCCGTAGCAAAGTTAATCAAGGTTGTGGCCTTGAAGATAAGCACCAGGGCTAGAGCCACCGTGCCATAAATTGCGCCGAGGCTCAGCCCGTTAAAGATGAAGTCCGGAAGGATATCAAAGTTCCAAGTCATTGCTTCTAGTCCTCCTCAGGCACCCAAGTACGCTTCCTGCACAGCAGGATCGTTCTTGAGTTGGTCAGCGGATCCGTGCAGGGCGATCTCGCCTGACTCGATGACGTAGCCGTAATCGGCCATATCGAGAGCGAGATTCGCATTTTGTTCAACGATGAGCATCGTCAGGCCTGTCTCTTTGTTCAGAGTGATGAAACGTTCAAACAGGTCTTCGATGATGAGCGGCGCTAATCCAAGCGACGGTTCATCAAGAAGCAGCAGCCGTGGGCGACACATCAGAGCTCGGGCAACAGCGAGCATCTGCTGTTCACCACCAGATAAAGAGCCCGCCATCTGAGCGTGACGCTCAGCGAGACGTGGGAAGATTTCGAACCATCGGTCGACATCATCTTTCACTTCGTTGTCTTTTCGGGTGTACGCACCAACCATTAAGTTGTCCAACGTAGATAGCTCAGGGAAAGTGCCACGGCCTTGAGGCACGTGAGCCATTCCCTTTCGAACAATCTCCGCTGTTCCGGTTCGGCTGATGTCTTCATCACCAAGAACCACAGACCCGGTGGTATCGCACATGTTGCAGATAGCTCGCAGCGTGGTGGTCTTGCCAGCGCCGTTGGCGCCCAGTATCACCGAGACGCCTTTCGCCGGAACCTCAAAGTCCAATCCGCGCAAGACCTCTACAGAGCCATATGAGGCATGCAGATTTTCGACCTTCAGGCCGACTTCGTCAAAAACGTCATCAACCATCAAGAACTCCCTAGATAGGCCTCAATGACCTCTGGATCGTTGCGAACGACATCCGGGTCACCGTCGGCGATTTTCCGACCAAAGTTTAGTACGACCAGTTTTTCTGAGATCCCAAGCACCATACGCATATGGTGCTCAACCAACAGAATCGTCAGATTATGACGGTCTCGTAGATTTTTGATGTCCTCCGCTAACGAGTCGACCTCTTGGTGAGTCAAACCCGATGCTGGTTCATCGAGCATGATCAGGCGTGGGTTCGCTATGAGGGCCCGTGCCAATTCGATCCGCTTGAGTGTTCCAAATGGAAGACCCGCAGCGGGGTGGTAGGCGACGTCTTGAAGGCCAATTTCCTCGAGTGCGCTCCACGCCCTATCTCGGAGCTCCGCCTCTTCTTTTCGCATAGACGGCAACCGCAGCGCAGAACTAAATACGTTGGCTTTCGTATTGGTGTGATCACCCACCATCACGTTTTCGATTACGGACATACCTGGCCACAACGCCAAGTTCTGGAATGTTCTGTACACCCCAATCCGACTGATTTCGTGAGCAGACATGGCCAACAGGTCTTGACCGTCAAAGGTCAACGATCCTGCGGTCGGGTCGTAGATTCGACTGACCACATTGAACAATGTGGTTTTACCAGCACCGTTGGGTCCGATGAGCCCGAGGATCTGTCCTTCATCCATTGTGAACGACAGGTCGTCGAGTGCGCGGATTCCGCCAAACTGCACTGATATCTCTGAGACTTCGAGCAACGCCACGCGTTGCACCCCCTCTCTCTCTACGCACAGGCGTCATGCCCAGCGAATGCGCAAGTTACCAGCCTGAACCGGCGGCGCAAGTTTCCTTTGATTTATTCGTTCTGCTTTCATAGCCCAAATGGGCGACAAAATCCTTCGTTACAGGCATGTATTTTCAAAAAAGAGGGCGCCTTTTGTGCCTCACCAAAAACGCCTCTTTGGTTCGGGGAGGAGGACTCGAACCCCCAACGACTGGACCAGAACCAGCTGTGTTGCCAATTACACCATCCCCGACCGAATGGGCTCGGTAGAGCGAAAGGGTCAGGGTAGCGCGCTCATTTGATCTAACAAACAACGATTCAGAGTCAGAGCGTGTCACTATTTTTGTGCCTCGGTAAGCATCTCCCGGGCAACAGCGATCCGCGCCAATACAGTTTCGCGCCCTAGGGCATACATCGATTCAAATAGTGGTGGCCCGACAGCTCTGCCGGTCACCGCAACTCGAACCGGCGCTTGCGCCTTGCCTAATTTCATTTGGTGCGACTCGCCGATTGTTCGCAAAGCGTCGTGCAGCACATCGACTTTCCAGTCGGTAACAGCAAAAACAGTGTGGACTGATTCAAGGATGAGAGCCGCTTCTTCCTTGAGCATGATCTTTTTCCACGCGTCATGATCAATCTCCGGTGACTTCATGAAAAAGAAATCGAGTTGTGGTGGGGCTTCAGAGAGCACCCGCGTACGTTCTTGGACCAGCGGCGCAACTTTCGCTAACCGAGTTGGATCCACCATGTCACTCCAAGGTTGATCCTCAATCCAGGGTTGCAAGGCTTGAGTAAAATCTTGCTGACTCATTGCGCGTATGTAGTCGCCGTTAATTGCTTCAAGTTTCTTTGCGTCAAACATGGCCGAAGAAGGGTTCACGTCACCGAGTTCGAAAAGTTCAACGATTTCCTCAACTGGGCGGATTTCGATGTCATCGGGAGGACCCCACCCCAGAAGCGCGAGATAATTGATCATCGCCGAAGCGAGAACGCCTCGGTCGCGATAATTCTCAAGCGCTACATCATCGCGACGTTTGGAGAGCTTTTTTCGTTGTTCGTTGACGATTAAAGGCAAATGCGCAAACTCAGGCACGTCTGTTGCGCCCAACGCTCGACGGAGCATGATGACCTTAGGGGTGACGTTAACTAAGTCTTCACCGCGCACGACGTGGGTGATCTCTAGGTCAAGATCGTCGACCGCGTTAGCGGTGAAGAACGTCGCGCTTCCATCGCTTCGACGCACCACGAAATCCTCTATGTGTTGGTTTTCAAAGACAACGTGACCACGAACTGCGTCTTCCCAGGAAGTTGTGCCCTGATTGGGAACGCGAAATCGAACAGCTCCGTCATCGATGTACGCCAGACCGTCTGCAAGCCACTGTTCCACAGCATCGTTGTACAGATCGGTTCGTTCGCTTTGTCGGACGGGCTCGCCGTCAAAATCGATTTGGAGCCACTCAAGCGACCGGTAAATGTTGTCGATGAGTTCGGGCCGCGTCAGCTCAGCGTTCGTGTCTTCAATCCGTAAGACGAGCTCACCTCCTGTGTGTCTCGCATAGAGCCAGTTAAAGAGTGCGGTTCGGGCTGAACCGATATGGAGCGACCCGGTCGGAGCAGGGGCGAAACGAAGACGGCTGGTACTCACAAACTTGAGGGTACGAGACTAAATCGTCGGTTCAGACTTCCCGCCCGAAGATCTCCATCAGCTGCGTCTGAGGATCGGCATCAAACGCCGACCTGATAGGTGGGTCAAATAGCTCAGGCATTTGCGCCATTTGGTCACGTCGCCCTTGAGCCCAACCAAGCGCCGCAGTTGCGACTTCTTCGTCAATTCGTTCATCTACTGCCAGACCTACCGCTAAATCCCAAGCATGAACCGTCAGGTCACACACGCGTATTTGCAGGAATTCTGCAGTGGGTATGACTTGTTGACCGAGCGCAACAGTTCCTTCTAAATCTGCTTCGGAGAACGCCGCAACGGCATTACGCCACGAAACTTCCCAAGCCATTTCGGGATCCTCGACAACAACTTCCTTGTCGACAGACATCACTTGTTCAAATGATGCTCCTTCGAGGATGAGCGGGACACGCATGTTTTCGACCACACAATGAGCAACTACTTCGTACACATCCCACTCTGCGCAAGGAGTTGACGCTTCCCAATACTCCGGAAGAATTTGGCGAATTCGATAATCCACTTCCCCTGCGGCAAGCTGATGGATCCGAAGCCAGGCTGTCGCCGTAGGTGTGTCGCCTAACACTGTCCGGTGCCACAAGATGGATCCGATGGATCTATCCATAGCCCAGGGGAACGGCCGTGTTGTGCGAGCAAGCGAAGGATGGGCGGTGTAGATAGATCAAAATCAAGCGGGTCCAATGAAGGCCATATTTTCACTTCTGGTTCGACAATCGATATTCGGTCAACAAGTAAATCGTCGAGGCCGGCCCCAGCCTTTATCGCCTGTTGAAGGTCGTAACCCAACAACGTCAGTTCAACTATTCGTCGCCACAACAGCTCGCGATGCTCTGGGCTGAAACCGGCGCGATGATCCAGCGAAGAGGCAACCGTCAACACCGTTCGGATGGACTCCACAACTACCTGGGTTGGTTCCACCCCAAGTTCCACGGGCTCGGGCACAAATTGCCCGGCCAACTCGGCAGCGGCTCCCAAGTTCCCATCAACAACTTGACAAAGCAGATCCCTGACAGTGAGTTCATCCATTGGTGGTGCAAGCGACATCGGAAGGTGTTCCCATGCTGGGAGACGCATTCTGGCAGCAAAGTCCGTGCAGGCTCTGCGGTGAAGCCGCAGGATTTCCCGATCGGGTGTTAAGTCTTTCACGACAACTCCAATAACGATGTCCAGTCCGCGGCATGACGGTCCTCGATCTCGCTCGGAGCCATCATAAGAACCTCGTCCCTAACAGTTGCTACTAACGCGCGGGCGTCAACGTAGTGATGCCCTTCAGATACCCCTTCGAATCGCCGCTCTCGGATTTCGATCAACCCCTCATCGGCTTCGTCGTCAAGGAAACCCCAAATTCGGTACGCAATCTCAAGATCATAAATCACCGGCGCGCGACCAAACAATGAAGCGCGTTTTAGGGCAATTTGCACGCAACCGCGTTCAACGTCGGAGAGGTCTTCTCTTTCGCTGACGCGTAATTGATCTCGAAAAACACCGCACAGACGTAACGCGTAACCCTGATCCGGGCCTTGGTGGCCCAGCCGCCCACCGCTCGGCTGCTCGGAATCAAGGTCTCCTGGGCGTCCCGTGAGCCAAGAATTTGGGACAACGTCGGGCGAGCGATAAGTACGCGACTCAGCTATCGGCGATACCGGTACGTGTCTGGGTGCTCCCATGCAAAGTCAGTTTAGGGAACCGTCGGCATCAACGCGGTGCCGATGTAAGGCATAAATCAATGCATCGCGCAGAGCCAGCCATGACGCCTCAATGATATTTTCTGAAACTCCTATCGTGGTCCACGTCCTCTCAGCGTCACTGCTGTCGACCAAGACACGTGTGACCGCGCCCGTACCGCGGTTTGTGTCAAGAACACGAACTTTGTAGTCAGTTAAATGGACTTCCCTGAGTTCAGGGTAGATATCTTGTACCGCGTTACGGAACGCGTTATCGAGCGCGTTTACTGGCCCATCGCCTTCGCCGACGGTAATCATGCGCTCGCCGTCAACTACTATTCGCAGCGTCGCCTCGGTATCGAACTCTCGGTTCTGGCCCCGCTCAACGAGCACCCGAAAAGATTCAACATCGAAGTAATCAAAACTTTCACCTGCTGCTCGACGCATCATCAGTTCCAATGAAGCATCAGCTACTTCAAAGTGGTAGCCCTCGTGTTCTAAGCGTTTCATTTCGTCGACGACTTGAACCATTTGTTGGTCCTCAAGCTTTACGCCGAGCTGTTCGGCCTTTAACTCCACCGAGGCCCTTCCTGAAAGATCCCCGAGAAGAAACCGAGTTTGGTTCCCCACGGCACTGGGATCTACGTGCTCATAGGTATCGGGGCGTCGCGCTATAGCGCTGGTATGGAGGCCTGCTTTATGCGCAAAAGCGGAAGTGCCGACATACGGTTGCTGATGTTGGGGCGGCATATTCATTAACTCTGCTACGTGATGAGAGACAGAGGTCAGTCGTTCGATATATCCCGACGGCAACGTCTCAATGCCCATTTTGAGCGTCAGGTTCGGGACCAACACGGTGTTGTCGCAGTTACCTGTGCGCTCCCCGTAGCCGTTAATCGTGCCCTGTACATGGGTGGCTCCAGCAATCACCCCGGCTACTGCGTTGGCCACAGCACAGCCCGTGTCATTCTGGGTGTGCATTCCGATTTGAACTCCATCGAAGTGACGCGCAACTTCGGCGACAATTACCTCAACTTCGTGGGGAAGTGCGCCGCCGTTGGTGTCACAGAGGACCAGGCAGTCGGCGCCTTGAATGGCGGCAGCCTCCAACACCCGCAGAGAGAACTCAGGGTTGCGTTTGTAGCCATCAAAGAAATGTTCTGCGTCAAAGAAAACACGGAGTCCTTCAGATTTCAAAAACTCGACAGAATCGCCAACCATCGCGACTCCCTCCTCCAAAGGTTGCCGCAAGGCTTCGGTGACGTGGTAGTCCCAGGACTTCCCAACAATACAAACCGTCGAAGTGCCAGCCGATATTAACGATGACAAGGTTTGGTCTTCGTCGACTCGGCCCTTGGGGCGGCGCGTGGAACCAAAAGCGACAAGGGTTGAGTTCTGAAGTTCGAGTTCCGTTGTTGCGCGCTCGAAAAATTCCTCATCCTTGGGGTTCGATCCCGGCCAGCCTCCTTCGATCCAGTGCACTCCGAGCAGGTCAAGCTGACGAGCTACTTTTAGCTTGTCGTCTGAGGAAACCGAAATACCTTCGAATTGGACCCCATCGCGGAGAGTCGTATCGAAGATTTCAACTTTTTCCGGCCAAGACAAATCTCGAATTCCCTGACGGTTAAGACTTGGAGAAGAACTTTCTTCCGTCATGTTTGCCCCTGACCAAGGTTCTTATGGATAGCTGACGCTATTTCTTCAGTCCGTCCACCGCTCGGGACTCCTTCACACGCCATTCGCACACGATCCGCGATTCCAGGTTCTCCGAGGAAATCAAGCATCATGGCTCCCGAAAGCACTGCAGCGGTTGGGTTGGCCAGTCCTTTGCCCGCGATATCAGGGGCTGAGCCATGAACCGGCTCAAATAGAGACGGAGTCGTCCGCTCAGGGTTGAGATTCGCAGACGAGGCACGCCCAATTCCGCCAGAAACAGCACCACCAAGGTCGGTCAGGATGTCACCGAAGAGGTTGTCAGTGACAACTACCTCATAGCGAGTTGGGTCTTCAACAAAATAGATACACGCGGCGTCTATATGGTTGTATGCGGTTTCTACATCCGGATATTCGGTGGAAACCTCTTGGAAAGTGCGATCCCAGAGATCGCCTGAAAAAGTCAGCACGTTGGTTTTGTGCACCAGAGTGAGATGTTTCCGGGTTCTAGTACGGGCCAGTTCGAAGCCGTATCGGATGCATCGTTCCGCTCCTTTTCGAGTGTTCACTGACCCTTGAGTAGCGATCTCGTCAGCCGTACCCTTTCGAAGAAACCCTCCTTCACCCGCATAAGTGCCCTCGGTGTTTTCTCTGATCACGACGAACTCATGTCCGTTGGGGAGCACGAAAGGGCGCAGGTTGACATACAGATCAAGTTCGAACCGGGCCTTGAGTAAAAGTCCTCGTTCAATAACACCTGGGGGCACCTCTGGGGTGCCAACTGCCCCGAGCAGTATGGCGTCATATTGGCGCAGTTCTTCGAGGATCTCGTCGGGAAGAATCACCCCGTCTTCGAGATAACGAAAGCCCCCTAATCGGAAGTCAGTGATGTCTAGATCGGCTCCAGCAGATCTCATGACATCAAGGGCAACCGCGGTCACCTCGGGTCCAATGCCGTCTCCGCCTATTACTGCAATCTTGTGCGGCACGTCGATTCTCCTAGGTTCGGTATTCGATGTTAGTTAGTTGGTGCCGCTGCAATTTGCGGCTCTAGAACGGCAACGACCGTCCCTCAGGGACGGTCGAAAGGCGCACACGGTTACCGTGTGCGCTACGAAATGATGATGATGGCGGTTAAGGATGCCCTCATATCCCCCATTTTCGACAACTGGAGCGCCTACGTCAAACTGAGTTCAAAAATCAACAACACATTTGTCTCACAGTTCTTCCCCTGGCTCGAATTCGATACCCTCTCAGAATGGCCGAAACGCATCATCTTTCAACTGAAGCGCACGCACGCCTTGCCGCCGAGTACAAAGACCTCACTACTCGCGGCCGAATCGAAATTGCGGACAAGATAGAAGAGGCTCGTTTACTTGGTGATCTTTCCGAGAACGGCGACTACCACGCGGCGAAAGAAGAACAAGGAAAGATGGCGGGACGCATAATTCATTTGGCGTCAGTCCTCGAAAATTGCGAAATTCTTGATCAGATATCAGATTCTTCCGTCACACCCGGCGTTGTGGTTGAGATCAAATTCGAAGGTGATGAAACGACTGAGAAATATCTTTTCGGATCTATCGAAGAACGTCGAGATGGGCTAGAAGTTATTTCGCCGGGGTCCCCGATGGGACAAGCTCTTGAAAATGGTCTCGTTGGCGCCAAGGTCAGTTACCAAGCTGAAGCAGGCACCTTGTCAGTAGAGATCGTCTCAATCGAGGCGTGAAAGTTTCCCATGAGCGGCGACGCAGCCATTGCCCCCAGAGAGGCTTCTCAAACCAATGACCGTAGAAACCGTCTGGTGCTACCACGCGGACGCCACTACGACTTACCAGGCCGAGGTCGCACATTCGCGCGGGTTCTTCCGGCACCCCCGGGGGCTCCGACCATTTTGTTGCTCCATGGCTGGACCGCCACCGCAGACCTGAATTGGTACAGCAGTTACGCGGCCTTAGAAGGCACGTACGGGCTTGTCGCCCTTGACCATCGAGGTCATGGTCGAGGAATTCGTTCTTCGAAACCGTTTCGACTAACAGACTGCGCTGATGACGCTGTTGCCCTTCTCGACGAACTCGGAATCGAAAAAGTAGTTGCCGTCGGCTATTCCATGGGAGGTCCAATCGCTCAACTGATTTGGCGCAGACACCCCAAACGAGTGGTGGGTCTAGTGATGTGCGCGACCGCGGCGTCGTTCAGTACCACCCGACAGGACCAAGTGCGCTTCGCAGCGATCGGCACTCTGGCTCGGGCTGCCCGAGTCATTCCAAAGGCGTTACGTCAACTCATTGGGAGTCAGCTTCTGACCGGAAAGTCGGGGCGAGATCTTCGACAATGGGCCGTAGGAGAATTACGTCGCCACGACCCACTCAAGTTGATTCAGGCCGGACATCGCATCGGATTATTCGATAGTCGTCGGTGGCTTCGAACCATTGACGTTCCCGTTGCCGCCGTAGTGACGAAGAACGACGAGGTCATCTCTGTCACGCGCCAACGTGCCATGTTGGAGGTAATTCCGGGCGCAACGTGGCATGACATAGCTGGTAGCCACACTGTCTGCGTCGGACAACCCGAAATTTTCCGCGAGGCACTTCTGGCCGCTATCTCCGACGTTCTCACAAAGTCTGGTTGGACCAAAGCAGGCTCGGGGTGACACAGTGACTAGTACATCCAAGGTACTTAGCACGAGAAGAATAAAGGATCTGAATGTCCGGTAAGACCCTTAGCGACAAGGTTTGGGAACACCACATAGTCCGAAGCGGCGACGGACTACCTGACCTTTTGTACATAGATCTGCATCTAATTCACGAAGTGACATCCCCACAGGCCTTTGACGGCTTACGGATGAGCGGTCGCGGTGTGCGCAGAGCAGACCTCACGGTAGCTACTGAGGATCACAACGTTCCCACCGAAGATATTCATCTTCCAATTTCCGATCCGATCAGTAAGAAGCAAGTTGAAGTTCTGCGGTCAAACTGTGAGGAGTTCGGTATTCAGCTGTATCCGATGGGTGATCCTGGTCAGGGAATTGTGCATGTCATAGGCCCCGAGAAGGGTCTCACCTTGCCTGGCATGACTGTGGTGTGCGGGGACAGCCACACATCTACCCATGGAGCATTCGGAGCCCTGGCATTTGGTATTGGTACCTCCGAGGTGGAACACGTTTTAGCAAGTCAGACCCTTCCGCAAAGTCGACCCGGCACCATGGCCATCAACGTTGAGGGCGAAGCGCCTTCAGGAGTAACGGCAAAAGACATCGTTCTGGCAATCATCGGCCGTATCGGAACCGGAGGCGGCATCGGGCACATCATTGAGTATCGCGGTTCCGCCATCCGTTCACTATCGATGGAAGGCCGCATGACGGTCTGCAACATGTCTATCGAAGCTGGTGCCAAGGCAGGACTTATAGCTCCCGACGAAACTACCTTTACCTACCTACAAGGCCGCCCTCACGCTCCTTCAGGCGAGGACTGGGACGCTGCGGTAGCAGACTGGGCAAAGCTGACCACCGATTCTGATGCCTCGTTCGATCGGTCTGTGGATATCGATGCAACTCAACTGGAACCTCACGTAACTTGGGGAACGAACCCGGCTCACGTCATTCCGATCAGCGCGCCTATTCCCGGTCCCGAGGCTTACGCCGACCCCGTCGCGGCCGGAACCGCCAAGCGCGCGTTGGAATATATGGGTCTCACCGCCGGGAAAAAACTTAGTGATGTAGCGGTAGATACCGTATTTATCGGTTCCTGCACCAATTCTCGTATTGAAGATCTTCGGTCCGCTGCTGCAGTGGCAAAGGGACGCAAAGTCAAAGAGGGCGTGCGAACCCTCGTCGTGCCTGGCTCTTTTCAGGTGAAGGCCCAAGCAGAAGCGGAGGGACTGGACAAAGTGTTCAAAGATGCAGGCTTCGATTGGCGTGAACCAGGGTGTTCAATGTGTCTGGCGATGAACCCGGACAAGTTGGAACCAGGTGAACGGTCAGCGTCTACCTCCAACAGAAACTTCGAAGGCAGGCAGGGCCGAGGTGGAAGAACTCACCTAGTTTCACCAGCCGTAGCTGCGGCTACTGCGATTGCGGGGACGTTCGTTACTCCCGCGAATTTGGACTGAAAGAGGTAGACAGATGCAAGCAGTTCGCGTTCACGAAGGACGGGCAGTACCGCTCGATCGGAGCGATGTCGATACTGATCAAATCATTCCCAGCGATTGGTTAAAACGCGTTGAGCGCACCGGATTCGGCAGGGGATTGTTCTCCGAGTGGCGAGATGATCGGGAGTTCATTCTGAACAATGAAAGTTACGCCGGGGCATCCATTTTGGTAGCGGGTCTTAACTTTGGAACCGGCTCCTCTCGAGAACACGCTGTCTGGGCTCTGATGGATTACGGCTTCATGGCAGTGATCTCGCCCCGATTCGGAGACATATTCAGAAACAACGCAACCAAGAACGGGCTCATACCCTGCCAGATAAGTGAGGAAGCGGCGACGAAGCTAAGAGAGGCTCTGCACTCAGACCCTGAACTTGCGGTAACCGTTGATGTGGAACGACTAAAGGTGCTGGCGCCGGCCATAGGACTTGAAGAAGATTTTCCGATGGATGCGGCAACCCAAAATCGATTCCTCGAAGGGCTGGATGATATTGGGATCACTCTTCGCAGTGAGGAATCGATCGGGGGGTTTGAAGGAACCCGCCCTGGCTGGTTGCCCAGCACCCGAAGCTAAACAAACAGCTTCCAACTAGTCGAGTTGAACGAGCGAGGCTGACCGAATACCGGGCTCTGCATTTAGGGTCACTAACACGTCGTCTGCTATTACTTCGTCGGAAGCCAGCGCCATTAACGCATGGTCGCCGCGTCGATCGCGCCCGAGTCCCATAAATGAAATATTGACACCGGCCGTTCCGAGAATGGTCCCAACAATTCCAATCATTCCAGGCCGATCATCATTCCTGATAACCAACATGTAGTTGGCCAACGGAACTTCGACCGAGTGGTCGTCAATCATTACTATCCGGGGTTCATTCCCCGAGCGGATGAGAGTGCCTGCAACGGAATGACCGCCGCCACTCACTTCGACCAGATTGCGGAATTCGCCGGCGTCTCGCGAGCCGACATCGCGAACTAACACCCCCATCTTCTCCGCGTATTCGAACGCATTCACGAAGGTGACTGGACTATCTACGGTGCGCCCCAAAATTCCCCGGAGAACCGACAAGACAAGAATCCTTCGGTCATACCCACCTATCTCACCAGCTACTTTCACCTCTATATCATCTGGTACTCCGCGAACTAAGCCGCCAAGGAAGGCACCTAGCCGTTCGCCGATTCCCAAATATGGGCGGAGCGCATCAGAAGCGTCTTCAGCGGCAATATTGACTGCGAAGGGAACAAAATCACCATCAAGTGCCAACGCAACCTGTTCAGCGATGGTCACGCCCGCTCGATGTTGTGCCTCATGGGTGCTCGCACCTAGATGCGGGGTCACCACCACTTCGGGTCGGCCAAACAGTGGCGACTCCGTCTTGGGTTCTGTGTCAAAAACATCCAGAGCGGCTCCTCCGATTTGTCCATTTTCTATGGCCACCGCTAAATCGGCCTCCACAACCACGCCCCCGCGCGCCGCGTTAATAAGTCGTGCCCCTGTTTTAAATTTGGCGAATCTTTCGGCATTAAAGAGACCCACCGTGTCCGCGTTCTTTGGCAAATGGATCGTTACAAAATCAGAGTGACTTAGTAATTCGTCAAGTTCCACCATTTCCACGTTGATAGCGCGTCCTGAATCTGCGCTCACGAAAGGGTCATACGCGAGAAGCCGCACATCGAAGCCAGCTAAACGCTGTCCCACAAGTCGGCCTACTCGCCCAAGCCCCACGATGCCCACCGTTTTATGAAGCAATTCGGTCCCGGCCCAAAGACTCCGTTCCCAACGGCCATCGGTTAGAGCAGCGTGAGCTTGAGGCAGATTACGCGCCAACGCAAGGAGAAGACCCACTGAATGCTCCGCCGCTGAAACCACGTTTGACTCAGGAGCGTTGCAAACGAGAACCCCGCGCGACGTCGCGGCCGCAGTGTCGACATTGTCCAAACCCACGCCGGCACGTCCTACAACTTGAAGCTGGGCTCCAGCATCGAGAAGTTGAACATCAACTACCGTTGCGGAGCGAATAATTAGAGCATCAGCATCGCTGACGGCCGATCGAAGTTCGTTGGGCGTCAGACCAAGACGCACGTCAACTTCGTGACCACGTGCTCGCAAAAGCTCAAGACCCGCTTCCGCCAACTTCTCCGACACCAAGACACGGGCCATTTCAGCCAGCTACCAGCTCAGTAACGCGATTGATTCCCTCGACTAGATCATCAATACCTAAAGCAAAAGAAAAGCGGGCGTAGCCAGGTGCTCCGAAAGCTTCGCCTGGCACAAAGGCCACGTTCGCTTCCTCCAAAACGATCGTTGCCAAATCAAGGGTTGAATCCACTTGACGGTTCGCAACTTTGCGCCCAATCAATCCCTGCAACGACGGGAATGCGTAGAAGGCTCCCTGCGGTTCGAGGCACTCAACTCCTTCAATTTCATTCAACATTCGGTGGATCGTCAGACGACGTTCGTCAAAAGCTGTACGCATAACATTTACGTCATCAAGACCCCCGCCTACAGCTGCAGTTGCTGCTACTTGCGCCACGTTGCAAACATTGGAGGTCGCATGACTTTGCATATTCGAGGCCGCTTTGATGACGTCAGAAGGGCCCGCCATCCATCCCACGCGCCAACCTGTCATCGCGTACGTCTTTGCTACACCATTTAACACGACGCATTTCTCCAGAATTTCTGGGACCACAACTGGCATCGAATAGTGAACCGCGTCGCCATATACAAGGTGCTCATATATTTCGTCGGTAATCACCCATATGTCGTTGGAGACTGCCCAGCGCCCTATGGCCTCTATTTCTTCTCTCGGGTAGACAGCACCGGTTGGGTTCGAAGGGGATACGAAGACAAGCGCTTTTGTACGCTCATTTCTAGCTGCTTCAAGTTGCTCGACAGTTACACGAAATCCTTGATCGGCGCCTGCAAAAATCTCGACTGGCACACCACCAAACATGCGAATCGATTCAGGGTATGTCGTCCAGTAAGGGGCGGGCAGTAGCACCTCATCACCCTGATCTAACAAGGTCATCATTGTGTTGAAAACAGCCTGTTTCCCCCCGTTGGTCACTAAGAATTGGTTGGAGGGGATATTCAAGCCCGAGTCGCGCATCGTCTTTGCTGATAGGGCTTCCTTGAGTTCCGGAAGTCCGCCCGCTGGCGAGTAACGGTGATATCTGGTGTCGGCACAGGCAGCAATAGCGGACTCCACTATGTGGGCGGGAGTGGCGAAATCGGGTTCACCAGCACCAAAGCCGATGACATTGTGTCCTGCTGCCTTCAAAGCCTTGGCTTTAGAGTCAACGGCAAGTGTCGCCGATTCAGCAATCTGTCCTACGGCTGACGAAATTCGATTGGTCATGGATAGGCTCCTGAGTGATCGGGACGTGTCGCAAACGCCCGACGGACATAGTGGCAGGCAATGACCGCGACTGAAACTTCCATTTCTCTTCCCGCTGGATTACGCCCCAAAGATGGGCGTTTCGGATCAGGGCCTTCCAAAGTCCGACCTGAAGCCATTCACGCTCTTTCTAGTCTCGCTCAAGACTATTTGGGGACCAGCCACCGCCACGCAACCGTTAAAGATCAGGTATCGAGACTGCGCAGCGGACTCTCAAACTTATTTGATTTGCCGGACGGTTGGGAAATTATTTTAGGTAACGGCGGTACGACTCTGTTTTGGGATGCCGCCTCTTTTAGTTTGATCGAACACGCAAGTCAGCACTTAACTTTCGGTGAGTTCTCCTCGAAATTCGCAAAGGTGGTCCAAGCTGCTCCCCATCTCGGGGAACCTCAGATCATAAGCAGCGAACCGGGCACTCACCCGATTCCAGTCAAGTCAAATGTTGACAGTTATGCACTTACACACAACGAAACGTCAACTGGTGTGTTGGCACCCTTGAGTCGCCCAGACGAAGACGGTTTGGTATTGGTCGACGCAACTTCAGCCGCTGGGGCCATCTTGTGGAACCCATCCGAAGTCGACTGCTATTACTTCGCCCCCCAAAAGGCCCTAGCTTCCGATGGCGGTTTGTGGTTTGCAGCGTGTTCCCCTAGCGCTATTGAACGCATCCAACTTCTTAGTTCCGGAGATCGATGGATTCCTGCGGGTTTGGATTTGGGGATCGCTCTTACTAACTCTCGACAAAACCAGACCTACAACACTCCGAGTCTCGCAACAATCCTTCTGGCGGCCGAAACAGTCGACTGGATCAATAAGTCGGGCGGCCTTAAGTGGGCGGAAGCTCGATGTCGCGAAAGTAGCGACACCATTTACCATTGGGCTAGCGAAAGATCCTTCACCCAACCCTTTGTCGCCGAAGCAGGTCAACGTTCGCCTGTTGTATGCACTATTGATTTCGATGGAGTTGAGGCGGACGCGATCAGCAGAGTGCTTCGAATCAACGGCATCTTGGATACTGAGTCGTATCGGAAACTTGGCCGAAACCAGCTCCGAATTGCTACATTCCCAGCGGTCGATCCAGATGATGTGCGTGCACTGTGCGCGTGCATCGATTACATCGTTGAAGCGTTGAGGTAAACGGTGTGGCGGAAGTTTTTCAACTCACTCAATTCAAATACGAGTGATCGGGGTGGAAGGCAATGAGTCGTGCCGGGGAGCTTTGACGACTCAGGACGCGACTCCAACAATCAAACGGATCTGAAATCAGGTCATCAGGCTCCGAGTCGAAGACCCACCAAGCGCCTTCATCTAGTTCAACCTGCAGTTGACCTTGACTCCAACCTGAATAGCCCAAATAAAGACATACGTTTTCTTCTTCTTGAGCTACGTCTAGTTCTTCGTCTATATCCAACAGTGCAATTCCCTCTGTAACGGCTGTCAACCCGCTCCAGGTAGCCGATGTGGGAACCAACGCAACTAACGCGTTTGTTTGGACCGGGCCTCCGAAAAAACATCGTGAAGAGATTCCCCGGCCTTCTACCCATCCCGGAAGCACCTGTTCACTAGAAATATCAGATGGTCGGTTGAGGATGACGCCCAAAGAGCCTTCCGCTCCGTGGTCAAGGAGCAACACCACTGAACGCCTAAAGTTTGGGTCCTCTAATTGGGGAGTTGCGACGAGTAGACAGCCGCGTTGTGGAGCGCTTATGGGGGTCACCATACGGTTAGCCACCGAGTCACTCCTTCCGTTAGGTGTCGACGAGGAGTAATCGACACCACCAAGCTGGCTTAGTTAACGTCACCGCCTGATGCTTCAGTGACGTTCTGCTTACCTGCTGTGATCCAGGGCATCATCGCCCGTAATTCGTTTCCCACAGCTTCGATGGGATGCTGTTTTCCTTCCTCCACAAGCCGCTTATAGTTGGGCAATCCGTCGCGATTCTCGTCAATCCATTCCTTCGCGAAGCTGCCGTCTTGGATCTCAGCCAGAATCCGTCGCATCTCTGCTCGTGTTTCATCAGTGATGATCCGAGGTCCTCGAGTTAAGTCACCGTATTCGGCGGTGGTTGAAATTGAATAACGCATTCCCGCGATTCCTGCTTCGTAAATGAAGTCGACGATCAACTTCACTTCGTGGAGTGTTTCAAAGTAGGCCGACTCAGGCTGATAACCCGCGTCGACAAGTGTGTCGTAGCCCGCTCGGATTAATTCGGTCAATCCGCCACAGAGCACAACTTGCTCGCCGAACAAGTCCGTCTCGGTTTCCTCTGCGAACGTCGTGCTCAATACGCCGCCGCGAGTTCCTCCAATGCCCTTGGCATATGCGAGTGCGTCAGCTAGCGCGTTGCCCGTGGCGTCTTGGTGAATTGCGACAAGCGCTGGCACGCCGCCGCCCTCGGCGTAGGTCCGGCGAACGTTGTGTCCCGGTCCCTTCGGCGCAATCATCCACACGTCGACGTCGTCGGGAGGCTGAATTTGATCAAAATGAATATTGAATCCGTGCGAAAACGCAATGGCATTGCCCGCAGACAGATTGGGGGCAATTTGCTCTGCATAGACCGCTGCCTGGTCGGTATCCGGCAAGGCCATCATCATGACGTCAGCTTGCGCCGCGGCTTCAGAAACACTGAGCACCGGCAAGCCCTCTGCTTCAGCCTTGGCAATTGACGAGGAACCGTCGCGAAGGCCGACAACCACGTTGACCCCACTGTCGCGAAGGTTCAGAGCATGGGCATGTCCTTGCGAGCCGTAGCCCATGATTGCGATGGTACGTCCCGTGAGGCGCCCTAAATCGGCGTCGGCTTCGTAATAAATAGTGGCTGGCATCGATGTGCTCCTGATGGAAGAAACCGCAGTGCGGCTAAAGGTGGTCCGTTACTAGAGATGATTCTCAGCCACCGAGGCGGCCTAGCGCAATCCGACCCGTTCGCTGTAGCTCGAGAATTCCAAACTTGTGTAGCGCAGTTTCGCAGAGATCTAGTTGATCGGGGTGCGCGTGCAGGCTGACTATTAGCTCTTCACCGTCGGAATCGACGATCGATCCCCCATATTGGGTCAGCAGCTGCTCTACCGCTTCGGCGTCTTTGCCTGACACCCGGGCCAACATCAATTCACGCTCAATCGAAGAAGCGGGCTGCAGTTCGGTGATTTCGAGAACGTTGACCAGCTTGTCAAGTTGCTTTGCTATCTGAGTCACATCGGTATTGTGAACGTCCACCACAATGCTGATTCTGCTGAGCGAGGCGTCGTCAGTAGGTGCAACTGCGAGCGAAAAGATGTTGAAACCTCTGCGGCTAAACAAACCCGCTATTCGAGACAGAACACCAAACCGATTCTCGACAAGCACGGTGAGGATATGAAGATCCTGCTGGGCGTTGGCGCTAGGCGCTTCTGTCATGACGGAGCCGTACCTTTGGCTTTAGCGTCTGCGTCTCCTTCGGGACCAAGAATAATGTCGTCGTTGGATCCCCCGGCAGGAACCATCGGATAGACCTTTTCGAATGCATCGACTCGAAAATCGATAACGACTGGGCGGTCGTTGATGGAGTTTGCCTTTTCAATAGCAGGGAGAACTTCTTCAGCAGATTCGACGCGAATCCCGACACATCCCATCGCCTCGGCCCACCCGACATAGTCAGGGTGATCAGGGCTTAGGTAAACCTCGCTGTAGCGCTCTTCGTAAAACAACTCCTGCCATTGACGAACCATCCCCAGATAGGCGTTATTTAAAATGGCTATTTTGACGGGAATTTTTTCCGCTGTGGCAGTAATGAGCTCCTGCGCTGTCATCTGAAAGCACCCATCGCCATCGATAGCCCATACAGTTCGTTCAGGTTGCCCGGCTTTCGCGCCTATTGCAGCTGGGACAGCGAACCCCATGGTTCCTAACCCACCTGAATTCACCCACGTATACGGATAATCAAATTTCCAGTATTGACTCGCCCACATTTGATGTTGACCCACGCCAGCGACGACGATTGTGTCGTCAGGGGTATTGTCACGTAATTGCTCCAGAACGAACTGCGGTTTTAGCGGGAAACCGCTGTCAGCTTGGTCATATGTCAACGGGTGCTGTTCCTCCCAGCCACTAATCGTCGATTTCCAGGCCGATCGGTCGGGGCTAGGTAAAACCGACGCTTCGAACTCGGCGATTAGAGCTTCTAAAGCCATTTTGGCGTCACCCTGGATGGCTACGTCAGGTCTTCGTACCTTGCCATGTTCGGCTGGGTCGATATCAACGTGAATGATTTTCGCATCTGGTGCGAAATACTCTGTGTTTCCAGTGACTCGGTCATCAAAGCGAGCGCCAAGGTTGATGAGCAAATCACTCCGTTGGAACGCCATCACTGATGCATAGTTCCCATGCATGCCCGGCATTCCAAGACAAAGAGGGTCTCGATCTGGGAATACCCCTCTCGCCATCAGCGTCGTCGCAACATGAATATCCGTTAGTTCCACGAATCGTTTCAGCGCTTCGCTGGCGCGCGCTTTCAGCAACCCGCCTCCTGCATAGATGACTGGTCGCTCGGCCGCACGGATGAGTCTTATTGCTTCAGAAATTTTTTCTGGATCAACCCCTGTATTCGGCGCATACCCGGGAAGATCGACCTTGTCAGGCCAGTACCACTCCATCATCTGGTTGCTGACATCTTTGGGGACGTCGATGAGAACGGGCCCCGGACGTCCCGTCGTAGCGATGTGGAAAGCTTCTTTTACAATTCTCGGGATGTCTGAAGGGTCGGTTACAAGATAATTATGTTTTGTGACGGCCATAGTGATGCCAGTGGTGTCACATTCTTGAAAAGCATCAGAACCAATAGAGCCGAGGGCGACTTGTCCGGTGATTGCGACCATCGGAATTGAGTCCATGTATGCGTCACAGAGCGGAGTGACAATGTTGGTGGCTGCTGGTCCGCTAGTGACGATCGCGACCCCCGGTTTACCCGTCACATGCGCATATCCCTGCGCCATATGGCCCGCCCCTTGTTCATGACGGACAAGTACATGGCGGATCTTCGAGTCGAGGATTGGGTCATACACAGGGAGGATCGCTCCTCCGGGAAGGCCAAACATCACCTCTACATCGCACATCTCAAGACTCTTGATGAGGGCTTGAGCGCCGGTGAGTTCCATCGGTCTTCTCCTATTTTGTGAAGTTTGTGTGAGTTGGGTTTTCGGCGGAGCCTAGAAACGGAGAAGGCCCCCTGCGGGGACCATGAGTAAGCGGAATCAAACGACCCGCTTACTCGGGTACTACGAGGAAGAGAATGACGCAGGAGCGGTCTGTCCGTGATCGCATGCAGCCATTTTGGCGGCGAGTGGTGCTCCTCGCAACCTGAGAAGCCAGATCTCGCGTTTCTGTACGGGGCACAACGGTAGATTCAACGCTTAATGTCACGGCTTTCGAGGACCACGCGCGTCATCGTTTTAGCCGTGATGGCAGTCACGGCCATTGCCCTATTTCGGGTTCCCGATGAGAACTCTGGCTACGGATCTGCTCGGCGAGATGAAATTCGATGGCAGGCACCGACGAAAACTTCGATTCCTTTTGAAGAAACTAGGGAGTTTGAGCTGTCAAACGAAAGTTGCCCCGATGAGCTTCCTTTACTGGAGCCGATGCAGGTTGATTCCGTCGATCTAGAGCTATCTCTCTTTCTTGATTTACCGGGAGCTATTTCACTCGTATTTCTCAACGACAACAGCGGGTTCGTTGCCGAGAGGAATGGGCGGGTTTACGCCTTTGAGTCGGAAAAAGTCTCGGCCGAACCAGTGATCAACCTCGCCTCAAATACCAGCACTGATATGGATCAGGGACTATTAGGGTTGGCGGTTTCTCCTGACAAAAAGTGGCTGTATCTCAATCGGACCGATTTGAGCGGTTCCAGCGTCGTTACAGCTCACTCCTTGACTTCAGGCATCTCCAATCTCGGTAACGGGGTCGAGATCATCATTGTCGATCAACCATCTGCGATGCACAACGGCGGTGATCTCTTATTCGACCCCGAGGGATACCTTCTTGTCTCCTTTGGTGATGGAGGCGGCCTGGGTGACCCACACGGACACGGTCAGGACCTATCCACACCCTTGGGATCTGTGCTGCGGCTCGACGTGAACCCTGACTTGTGGCCCCCTCATAAACCAGCTCCAGGAAATCCTGATCTCGGCCCCGCTTCCGATCCCCGCATCTGGGTCAGCGGAGTTCGAAATCCGTTTCGTTTCTCTTTCGATGACGCAACCGGTGACCTTTGGCTAACCGATTTAGGTCAGCAATGCGTCGAAGAGATAACAGTTTTGACGCCGGCTGAGTCGGGCGCGAACTTAGGTTGGAACCTGGTGGAGGGCTCTCGGCCATTTATGGGTCGAATCGAATCATCGCTACGGAGCCCAGATTTCGAGTACCGCCACGGGCGTGGTCGTTGCGCGATCATTGGTGGCGTTGTGGTCCATGACGGACCTCATCCAATTCTCGAGGATCGATACCTGTTCACCGATATGTGTGGGGCTCAATTGATGTCTCTACGTTTAGGCAAGCAGTCGTCAGTACTAGCGCTCCCTTTGCACGCAACTCACCCGGTGGCGTTTGTCACCGACCCCACTCAGGGTCTTTACGTTGTTGACCTTGCCAGTGGCGTTTGGCGTATAAGCACCAAGGGCTGATTGAGATTGTTTCGCCGAACCTCACATGACCGCGAGATCCTGATTCTTGCAGTACCTGCGTTCGTTGCCTTGATCGCTGAACCGCTTTATGTCCTCACAGATACAGCGATTGTTGGTCACATCAGTACCGAAGCCCTGGCCGGTCTCGCAGTCGCCGCCGCAATTTTATTAACCGTCTATTCCATGTTGATCTTTTTGGCTTACGGCACAACAGGAATAGTCGGTCGGCTTCTCGGATCAGGTCAGCAACAAGACGCTGCCGCCCAAGGTGTGCAAGCAGTTTGGCTGTCCATCTTTTTGGGGGCCGTGGTGACGGTCGCCCTCGCTCTGTTCTCGGAAACTTTGGTGGACCTCTTTGAACCGAGTTCCCTGGTCCGCAAGGAAGCATTGACTTACCTAAGAATTAGCTTGGTTGGTTTAATCGGACAGCTCATCGTGATGAGCGGCACCGGCTACCTTCGAGGATTGCAGAACACGCGAATCCCGTTGGTGGTGGCTCTTGCAGGGGCGGTAATCAACCTGGGGTTGGAGCTCGTTCTGGTTTTTGTCTTCGATTTGGGCATCGTGGGATCAGCTTGGTCAACGGTGGTTGCTCAATGGCTATGCGCTTTCGCGTATCTGAGAGTTATTTCAAAAGCATCGCTGAGACTGCGGGCGTCTATATGGCCCAACTTCCCACGTCTCGTGCGGTACGCCAGCGTCGGCTTCCATTTGTTCGTGCGGACCAGTGCACTCCGGGCCTCTTTCCTTTTGGCAGCCGCTCTTGCCGCACGAAAGGGCACGACCGAATTGGCTGCCCATCAGATCGGCATCGAAGTTTGGAGCCTGCTTGCGTTGGGTTTGGATTCAGTCGCGATTGCTGGTCAGGCCTTGATCGCCAAATTTCTCGGAGCTGGTGAAGTTACGACGGCTAAAGCGGTGAGTCGCCGAATGATCGGCTTAAGCATCCAAGTTGGTTGCCTCGGCGGCGCGGCACTTTTAATTGCTCGATCCTCTATTGCGCAGCTATTTACGAATGATGCGGCGGTAGCAGAGTTAACTGCGTTTCTTTTCGTCTTCGCCGCGCTGTCGCAACCTTTGAACGCTCTGGTATTTGGCCTAGACGGAATCTTGATCGGCGCAGGCGACCTGCGATTCTTGGCTTGGGCAATGATTGGCTCTTTCGCTGCATACGCAGGCCTCGCACTGAGCACAGCAAATCTTGGCATGGGGTGGCTTTGGACATGTTTGACTGCCCTCATGGTCTTTAGAGGTGTGGCTGTTTGGGCCAGATTCAAACACGAGGGATGGATTCGAGTGGGTGCTAATTAGTGATCCACCGACCGTTAGACCCCGTCTAGTGCTACAAACTTGTACCGCAATCAGAGACAGAGGTACCTATGCCATCGATCGAGGCGATCGAGGACATCGGCGTTCGCCATCAAGCACGTCTGAAGGCAGCAGATCTGCGTTCCTGTCGAAGCCTGTTAGAGGCTGGGGCAACTAAACGCGGACGAAAGGTGATCTCTGAGACTGTGGGCGTCGCTGAGAACAGGGTCCTTGAATGGATTCACAAGGCAGACATGATGCGTGTCAACGGGATTTCGACTCAGTACTCAGAACTTCTGGAAGCGGCCGGAATTGATTCGATTCGCAAACTTCGTCGAAGCCGGTCTGCGCAACTACACAAAGCTCTAGCGAACGCTAACGACAGCCACCGCAAACCACTTGTCAAACGCATGCCGTCGCAAGATCAACTGAGTGACTGGATTAGACAAGCTAAAGGTCTACCTCACATCGTCAAATAGCGGCTCTGTATCCAATCATCCTCTTCGCTGTCGAAGAATTGCGTTGACAGCTTTGCCATCTGCTTGGCCTTTCGAAGCCTTCATGACTGCGCCGACGAACACGCCTTGCACTTTGTCTTCACCCTCGCAGAACTTGATCCAAGCTTCGGGATTTTCGGAAATAGCTCGCTCGACGAGTATTTCCAGTTCGCCGGACTCCATGGCTTCAAACCCGTGAGTCTGCGCAATCGACACCGGATCAACCCCGGTATCCACCATTTCTAAAAGAACCTGCTTGGTTTGCGTAGCAGTCAAGGTGCCTGATTTTTCCAGGTCGATAAGTTCAGCGAAATGGATTGGATCTAGTGCAGCGGCGCCATCTATCGAAAGATTCTGTATCGCATGCATGGTCGCTCGTTGGCCATCAGCGCCGGCGGCTACCGCAGCAAATACCAGTGACGACAAGCCCCGATTCACGACCGTGGCGGCGATTTCCAGATCTATTCCAGCGCTAGCCACAAGTCTCGCTCGCTCTTCGGCAGGAAGCTCAGGCATTCCAGCCACAATGTCCTGAATCCACTCAGAATCGGGGTCAAGAAGCACCAAATCAGGCTCAGGGAAATAACGGTAATCGTTCGCTTCTTCTTTGGAGCGCAGCGTGTGAGTCCTGCCGTCTTCTGACCAATGTCGGGTCTCTTGTCGCGGTGCTTCGCCCGCCTCATACAGGTCGACATGTCGCTCGGCTTCATAGCTGATGGCACGCTGTAAAGAGCGGAGCGAATTCAAATTTTTGATCTCACAGCGTGTGCGCAATTCAGTTGAACCGAACGGTCGGACGCTCACGTTGGCGTCAACTCTCATCGACCCTTCTTCCAAGCGCGCCTCGGACGCCTCAGTAGCTATCAGTATCGCTCGAAGCTCTTCGACATATACCCGAGCATCCTCGGCCGATCGAATATCGGGTCGAGAAACGACTTCAAGCAGCGGAACTCCCGCCCGGTTGTAATCCACCAACGCCTCGGAAGCCCCATGGATTCGCCCGTCTTCGCCTCCTAGATGGGTGGTCTTTCCGGCGTCTTCTTCGAGATGGGCGCGCTCAATACCTACGCGTGTGCCGTTCGGAAGATCAAGAGAACCGTCAATGCAGATGGGTTGGTCATATTGACTGACCTGATAGTCCTTGGGCATGTCGGGGTAAAAATAGTTTTTGCGATGAAAAACCGACGGCTGAATCTCACACCCAAGTGCGATACCGATAGTCATCGCCAATTCGACAGCTTTTCGATTAAGTACTGGCAATGAACCCGGTAAGCCCAGACATACGGGAGTGATGTTTGTGTTCGGGGCATCGCCGAAGCGATTCGGTGCGTGCGAAAACAGCTTCGTATTGGTTGCCAACTCCACATGTACTTCTAGACCAACCACAATTTCCCACTCGGTCACGATGTACCTCCGGCAGGAGCCTGCGACTCGATGAACGATGCGGTTTGAAACATGAGCGACTCCCCCAGTTGCGGCGCCATAACTTGAACGCCGACGGGCATGTCATATGCGCCAGTTCCAAACGGAATAGATATTGCCGGATCACCGACCAGATTGCTCGGAACGGTACATGTATCGCAGCGGTACATAGTCATGGGATCCGAGCGCTCCCCAAATTTGAAAGCGACGGACGGAGAAGTTGGCGACAAAAGAACATCATGATCCGCGTAAGCCGCGTCGAAGTCGCGTCGTGTCAGGGTGCGTACCTTTTGAGCCTTGCCGTAGTACGCATCGTAATACCCAGCACTCAATGCAAAGGTCCCGAGCATTACCCTCGCAATCACTTCGTCACCAAACCCACTTCGGCGTGTAATCGAGTTCATGAGTTTTACGTCAGTGCCCTCGGCCCTCATTCCGTAACGAACACCGTCATAACGAGCCAAGTTGCTTGACGCCTCGGCAGGGGCGATGAGGTAATAAGCCGTTAGCCCGTACTCAACAGCAGGCACAGACACAAAATCGACCGCCGCGCCTGCGCTACTAAACAAATCAGCTACTTCATGCACCCGCGACACCACGTCTTCATCTATACCTTCGAGGAGCTCACGAACTAGCCCCACTCGCAGGCCTTCGACACCGCGATCTAAGTTCTTCGCTAGATCAGGTACCTGAGAGGGAATCGAAGTGCTGTCTAACGGGTCATGACCTCCGATCACTTCGAGAGTTAGAGCCGCATCCGCAACATCGTTCGCGAATGGCCCAATCTGGTCAAATGAGGAAGCGAACGCGATGAGTCCATATCGGCTGACCAATCCGTAAGTTGGCTTCACACCCACGACGCCACATAGAGATGCTGGCTGTCGAATCGACCCACCTGTGTCGGAGCCCAATGCAATCGGTGCGAAACCTGCTGCTACAGCTGCTGCAGATCCTCCGCTTGAGCCTCCAGGAACTCGGGTGAGGTCGTGGGGATTGTGTGTGGGTCCAAACGCTGAATGTTCGGTCGAACTACCCATAGCAAATTCGTCGAGGTTCGTTTTTCCAACGACGACGGCTCCGGCGGCGACTAGGCGTTCCACCACTGTTGCATCGTAGGGCGGTTCCCATCCCTCAAGAATCCGCGATGAACACGTCGTGGCGAGGCCTCGGGTACACAAGTTGTCTTTTAACGCGACCGGGACTCCTGCAAGAGGTCCCGGATCACGACCAGATGCAACTGCCTTATCTATTTCTGCAGCGGCCTCGACAGCTTTCTCGCGCGCGATCAGGTTGAACGCGTGTACCTCAGACTCGCGCGATTCGATCACTTTGAGGTGTTCTTCGAGAACGGAGACAGCGGTTTTTCGTCCCTCACGAACATCTGAGGCCAGACTCTTTGCAGAGTTCAAGGTGATTCTCCCAACACCGGTGGCACACGAAATTGGCCCTCAGACTCGTCCGGGGCTTGAGCCAATACTTCTTCGCGGACAATGGTTGCCCCTACAGAGTCATCTCTCAACACGTTCGACAGTGGATATGGGTGTGACATCGGCGCCACCGATTCAAGATCAAGAGCTTCTAATTGGCCCACGTGTTCCAGAATTTTCTCAAGATGTCCAGTGAAGTGAGCGATTTCTTCGTCGTTGAGTTCGATTCGTGCCAACGACGCAATGTGAGCGACGAGGTCTCGTGAGAGAGATTGAGTCATGTTGCTTTGTCTCCGAAAAAGTTCACACGTAGGGGTCGTTTGCGCTCAAGGGCTCTTCCCACCAATCATCGGGCGCTGGTTCCCACTCATCAGCGGGAAGAGGATAGATGCAATCCACGGGACACGGATCGAGACACTTGTCACAGCCCGAGCAGAGCTCCGGAAGAATAACGACATCGATACCGTGGTTGAAAATGGCACCAAAATTGGGGGGACAAGCTCGCAGACAGGCATCGCAATTTATGCATTGTGACATGTCGATGTACATAGGGACGTTCGGCCATTTGCTGTTGCGTTCTCTGCTCTCGATACGCGACAGGCGCGCTGGGCTAGTTCCCGATGCCATCTCCAGAATTCTATGGGGGACGTTCGGTCACAATCGACAACCGCTGGCAAAGGCCAAGATATTTTCGGGCGCTGCCAACGTTCAACTTCGACCGTACGGCGTTCCATAACTGCGCGGCATGCTCAAGCTGGTGCTCTCACCGTTCGTATTCAATCGCTGTGGGGAAGGCTTCGCTGAAGGGGCGCATTTGGCCAACGTTTTGCCTTTGGCATGACACAGCAGATTGGCAGGCCGAGGAGTTGGGGGAATTATTCTTGCAGCGGCGCCCAAAGAAGAATTGAGGTGCCCGGCCGCAAGAACGTCCCAGCCGCTGGTTCGGTTCCCTGGACCTTGAGACCGTCGCCTCTGATCTCGCCGACTTGGAGCCCGACTTCATCCAACCGACGCTCCGCATCAAACACAGTCAATCCCCGCATATCAGGAACTTCCTGTAAATCTGGGCCTGAGGAAATGGTCAAGGAAACCTGTGATTCTCGATCTACGAGCAGCCCCGGCGTCAAATCTTGACTTAGGACGGTGCCTTCGTCGACAGTCTCGCTGGGTTCCAGCCCTACTGGTCTAGCAACCCGCAGTTGAAGCTCGTTCAATACTCGTTCGGCGTTGCTGAAATCCAGCCCAACCAGTACCGGAACTGTTCGAGGGACAGGCCCCCCAGAAACTACGAGCACTGCTCTCGTGCCTGGCTCCCTTAAGCCACCACCCAATGCGGACTCTCCACCAATCAACACTTTGATGACTTCACCTGCAGCGATCTTTTCGTCGTACAGCGGTTGGACAAGGTCCACCTCGAAGCCCTTGGTTTCGAGCCGGGCTACAGCGGCGGCGGTTGATAGTCCCAACACCATTGGGGTCATTCGAAGGCGCGGACCGCTCGCAACTTCAACAACAAGCATCTCTCCCTCAGCCAAACGGCGCCCGGGCGCGGGTCTTTGAGCCAAGACAATCCCAGTTGGCAAATCGTCTGTTCGTACCTGATCTTCGTCGAGAACCCATGAAAGCGAATCCGCGATAGCACGTACTTCACCAACCGTACGGCCTGTGTACTGCTGAACAAGATGAGCCGGGAGTCCCTGAGGCTGAACACTGCTAACGGCCCACGCAGTTCCAGCGGATAGCAAGGCAAATACAACGGCGACGGTGGCTGCGAGCTTTCGAACTGGGCGCCATTTCGGTCTCAAAAATTCGTTGGAACGATCAGCGCTTGACGCGACAGGATCGCCGTCAAATCCAACTAAAAGAGATGTAGGAATGGCGATGTTCGCCGGCTTCGTGAAACCTTTCGTCGCTTCGATCAAGCCCTCCGTCAACGATATGGCGTCACAGCGAGCCTTCGGTTCGAATCGGCCCCCTTCACCCAAAATCTCCTTAGCTCGTTCAAATTCAGCCGGAATCCTTAAGTCTTGATCTCGTTCTCCATGCGAAAGGTTCCTCCAAGGCGTTTCAGATTCACCAGTTTGGTCGCTGATTGAAGCGACAAGGCTAGCAACTAGCGAATAAACGTCGGATTCGGGCCCGCTAGTCCCCGATAACGTTTCAGGCGCAGCAAATCTCACTGACGGTTCCAAAAGGCCAGTCCCCACCACCGAAAGTCGACCTGCCTCAGCGGCATTGAACGCATCCGCCAAAAAAAAGCCAGCGAGTTTGCTTGACCCATTAGCACCTATAAGCAAATTGGAGGGCGAGATGTCGCCGTGACAAAGGCTTGATTGGTGAACGGCATTTAGCCCAGAAGCAATTTCGAAGCCAAGCTTTGTTGCTTGAGCAGCAGTTAACGGGTGACCTTGATCCAGAAGCAACTGCAAGCTAACGCCTTGAAATGTTTCAGTAACCAAGTAAACGACTTCACCCGATCGACCCCAATCGAATACGCGTTGCACATGTGGGTGAACGATGAAATTTGCGGTCGCTATATCCGATGCCAACCGTCGCAAAAACTCGACATCTTCAGAAATCGAGGTACTCAAAATCTTGATTAAGACCCGATCGTTAGTGTCTAGTTCGCGCGCGTGGTACTCATCCCAACCCCGTCCACGGGTGCTGTAGGAAAGTATCTGATAACGGTCGTCTACTACTCGCCCCGTCCAGTCGTTTGCCTGACCTAGCTCCACATCTCGACAGTACTGCCACAAATGCGACTGCTTATGGCGCCAAATTCCAACTGCCGCTGAATTCGGCCATGATGTTGCCGTGAACGACACCCCCAACGGCGACAATTTTTCGGACCCTGCCACAGTCAACTGGACGCTACGAAGAGGGATCGCATCAACTGTGACAGTCCTTGTCGTTGTACTGCTAGGGATCATCATTTGGGTCGCGTCAACAACGAGAGGCGCTCCACAGGTCTCAACTTTTCCTACCGGGCTCCTAGCAGTGATCCCACAAGAAGGAGATCAGGCTCCACGACAAGGACTAGTGGGTGTTTCGCTAAGCCCAGGGTGGCAGCCCACGCTAACGATCGCTGGAGTGAAAATTCCCGATAATCAACTGAGTGCAGGTACTCGCCAGCTTGGGGAATTTTTCTTCTCGCCTGGAGAGGGTTCAGCCATCGTGGAGATGCGCACCGGTCAGGTGTGCGCCCATTTAATTGCGGTGCCGCTTATCGACATTGAGGTTGACAACATCGATTACCGGTGGTGTTGGGCATCGTTTTAAACAAGGAGCCTAAAGAATCTGTCCGGTCTCGAGCAGTCGACGAAATTCTGGCTCGCCAAGGATAGGAACCCCGAGATCAGTAGCTTTGTTGAGCTTGGTCTCACCCGCCTCAGCCCCTACCACCAATGCGAACGTGCTTTTAGAAACGCTTCCCGGGGATTTCCCGCCCCGGGCGACGATCGCCTGTTTCGCTTCATCTCGTGTAAGAAACCATCCATCTAAGGAGCCGGTAACAACGATGGAGTGACCAACCAGAATCTGTGGGACGTCCACTTCGCCCTCCACCAGATCGAGACGAACTCCATTAATTCGGAGCTTTTCGACTACGGCAACGTGATGATCATCCGCGAAAAAGTTTTTGACGCTTTTCGCTATGACCGGTCCGATCCCATCGATCGCAACCATGTCGGCAACTTCGGCGAGCGAGATCGCATCAATGTCGCCGAAGCGACGAGCCAGCAGTTCGGCAGTGCTCGGACCCAGATGTTCAACACCGAGTCCGATAAGTAGATTGGCCAACGGGCACTCGCGCGCTTCATCGATGGCGGTCAAGAGATTCCTAACAAGGGTCTCGTTGCTGGAGTCGCTAACCAAGACCTCTAGAAGCTGCTGCTTCGTCAACGCGAATAGGTCACCTACATCCTCAACGAGTCCCTCTTCAACGAGAAGCCCTACCGTTCGTTCCCCTAAACCTTCGATATCTAACGCGTTTCTGCTAGCGAAATGACTAATGCCTGTTTCTATTCGCGCCGGGCATCGCCGATTGACACAATAAGTATTTGCGTCACCCTGAGACCGTTCGAGGAGTTCCCCACAACTCGGGCAAACCTTCGGAAATTCCCAGGGCGTTGACGTTGCCGGTCGATCAGTGCGGACGGGACCGACGACCTCTGGAATCACGTCGCCCGCTTTGCGAACAATAACGGTGTCGCCTGGTCGTACGTCTTTAGCTGAGACCTGATCTTCGTTATGTAACGTTGCCATTCCCACCGTAGATCCGCCAACAAAAACTGGTTCCAGAACAGCAAAAGGCGTGGCCCGGCCAGTGCGTCCAATCGAAACTTTGATCGTCGTCAGTCGCGTGGTTTTTTCTTCCGGCGGGAATTTGAAAGCTATGGCCCAACGAGGAGCTCGGCTCGTAGATCCCAGGATTTCTCGCTGAGCTAAGTCGGCAATCTTGATCACCACTCCGTCAATTTCGTAATCAGGACTATGACGGTTCGTCATCCACGCTTCGCAGAATTGGCGAACCTCGGCTAAGTCCGAAAATTGTTTAACTTCAGGGTTTACCGGCAATCCAACCCGTCGAAGTAAATCAAATGTTTGCTCAGACGATTCCATTTTCGGGCCACCAACAACTTCTCCGAGTTGGTAGCTCCAAAAGGCTAGTTTTCGCGACGCTGTTACTGATGGGTCTTTTTGGCGAAGGCTGCCAGCAGCGGTGTTTCGCGGATTCGCGTACGGTGCATCACCTTTTTCGAGTTGTTCGCTATTGAGTTCTTCGAACCGTGAGATTGGTAGATATACCTCTCCTCGAACTTCTAGGACGGTGGGGGCGTTTTCGATGTGATGAGGAATGTCGTTAATGGTCTTAACATTCAGAGTTACATCTTCTCCAGTTCGGCCGTTTCCCCGTGTCGCCGCTTGGGTCAAGTTTCCATTTTCGTAGCGAACCGACACTGCTAGACCATCAAACTTCAACTCGCACACGAACGCGTGAGTCTCCGTTTCACCCAAACTCTTAACGATCCGGTCGTGCCACGCAGTCAATTCGCCAAAGTCCATAGCGTTATCGAGTGACATCATCGGGACTCGATGTTCAACTGCTGAGAAAAGCTCGTTCGGTGTGGCTCCGACCGCAAGGGTTGGCGAATCGACAGTCACAAGATCGGGACGTCGGATTTCAATTCCTTCTAATTCGCGTAGCAATTTGTCGTAGGTGGAATCGGGCACGCTGGGCTGATCACGTCCGTGATATGCCTCGTTATGAGCCGCTATCTGAGCTCGTAGTTCTGCCGCCCGATCATGGTCTGAATCAGATTCACTCATGACAAACCCGACTCTAGCTAGCGAAAGACGAAGGATTTGCGCTTCTGATGGATCAATAGTTAGGACCGAGGACTCCAAATAAGCCACGATTGGGGTGTGGACGTTCGAACACCGCTCAGAACCTTTGTCGGTCTATGGGCGCTATTACCGTTCACGGTAGGTGCTCTTATCGACACTGCGTTGAGCAATCAGCCCGCCTTATTCAAGGTCTGCGTGTCGATCGGGGTGTGGATCCTATGGGTTTTAGTGCTCGGGTCTTCCATGATTCGTCGACCTTGGGGATTAACGGTTATGCGAATTGTGGTTCCATCGGCGATACCAGCGTTGTTCTTTGCCAATTCAGGTGGAAATATTTCAATCGCCTCTCTTACGTTGGCAATCGGACATGCTTTGGTGGTTTCTGTACTGGCGTTACTGCCCGAAACTGGAAATGTCATGGTGGACGGTCTGAGCTACGGCAACGAACGCCGCTTTTTGCTTCGTGCGCCCGGAGCAATTCTGGTTGGTCCGCTTCCTCTTGTCTGGGCCCTGGTTGTTCTCGGCGCCACTTCAGGTCCGTTGTTACTAGCGACCGACAATTGGCTGATAGGAATCGTTTTAACGGGAGTGGGATGGCCGATAGCCGCGCTTGGCTTCCGGTCGCTGCACCAACTAGCGCGCCGGTGGGTCGTGTTCGTCCCTAATGGCTTCGTCATTCACGACTACCTAGCGGCAAGGGAACCCTTCTTACTTCGACGTCAGGATCTATCGTCACTCGGGCCTGCTGCGGCTGACACCGACACCGACACCGATGACTTGATTGACGTCAGTCAGTTAGCACCAGGTCCTGTACTCCAAGTCGCGCTCCACGGAGAAGTGGAAGTCGTGCCGCGCACTCGAGGCACCAGCGAGGTGAGAGTAGTGAAAAGCGTCCTGTTCTCACCGACTCGACCCGGCGCAGTACTCCAAGAGGCTCGGTTAAGAAAGCTGGTGCGTTGACTTTCAACCTGCAGTCGCGCCACCAATAACAGCGTCCTTCACATAGAAGACCACGGCCTGGCCCGGGGCAACTTTTCTACGGGTTTCGACCCAACGCAGAGAGCCGTCGGAATTGAGTTGTGCTGCAGCCGGCTCGCCATGAGCACTGATCTGAGCATCGATTAGCCCAACATGGGGTTGGCCTACCCACGTGTGCTCAGTAAGGCGCACGGTTTGTGAGAGAAGCTCCTGGGCTCCTCCTACGACTACACGGCGCGAAGGCACGTCGACGTTGACCGCGTATGTGCGTTCAGCGTTGCCTCCCAAATCAAGTCCTTTTCTTTGACCAATGGTGACCAACTCGACGGCGTCGACAGAGCCAAGAGTTTTTCCTTCTGTGTCGACAATCTCACCCGGATGCAAGTCGAGACGATCAGATAGGAAGCGAGCGCGTCCTTCTGACGCGGTGATGAAACAAACGTCTTGGCTGTCCGGCTTGGCTGCGGAACGCAGGCCCAGCCGACTGGCCAGCTCACGAACTTGTGGTTTGGTCATTTCACCGACCGGAAATTTGAGCATCGCCAAGTCGTCTTGAGAGATCATGTAAAGGACGTAGGACTGGTCCTTTGTTTGGTCGACTCCTCGAGCAATTCTTAGTCCGCCACCGGTCCGGACAATTCTTGCATGATGACCGGTAGCTAAAGCATCGAACCCTAACCTTCGGGTTCGATCCAGAAGAGCATCAAATTTTATGTGCCGATTGCATTCAATACATGGGTTCGGTGTGAGTCCCGACGCGTGAGCGACGACATATGGCCGCACGACATGCTCATCGAATTCATCACCATAATTAAAAACGAAGTGGTCGACGTCTAGTTGTTGAGCGACACGGCGAGCATCATCCACATCGGAAACCGAGCAGCACCCTTGGTCTTGAGGACCACCCCAAAGCTTGAGAGTCACACCGGTTACCTCGTGTCCCTCTTGCTTGAGAAGTGCAGCGGTTACTGCGCTATCCACGCCTCCTGACATTGCGACTAAGACGCGACTCATGTCGGACCTCGCAATTGTTCAACGCACCGCGGCACCACTTCGAGCGCATGATCAATTTCCCACTCTTCGCTGCACCAACCAAGCGACAACCGTAATGAGCCGGCAGCAGCTGTTCGGTGAACGCCCATAGCAGCAAGTACGTGTGATGGGTCCATAGCACCGGACGCGCAGGACGCCGCCGCAGAGGCCATCAGATCAAAGCGCTCCAGCAGGACAAGCAAGGCTTCGCTTTCAACGTCCTCGATAAGAAGTTGAAGGAGACCAGCAGCTCTTCTCGACTTTGGGATGGTTGCATGACAACCAGGTATCGCTGTAACTAAGCCTTCGGCAAGACGGTTACATAGCACCCCAAGTCGGCTAATTTCGTCGATTCGAGATTCGTCAAGGGCCTGCAAGGCGCATCCCAGTGCCACGATTCCTGCGGTGTTGTGGGTTCCGCTTCGACGTTCCGCTTCTTGTCCTCCACCTAGTAGCTGCGCATTCAACTCAACGTGGGGACGAGTCGCTAGCACCCCGACTCCTTTGGGCGCACCGAACTTGTGCCCACTAAGCGACATGAGGTCTGCCCTCGTCGCTGCTTTAGCTATGTCCATCCAATTGACCGCTTGAACGGCATCTGTGTGGAGAAGCGCTTGCGGCGCTCGCCGATCACGAACCTCCGCGATGGGTTCGAGATCAATCATCCGCCCGGACTCATTGTTGACCAGCATCACCGACAAAACCGACACTTCGTCGTCCAGGACCGCTTCAAGGTGTTCAAGGTCCACATCACCCTCGGCCGTAACTTCGATAATCCGACCTTTATGCGACTCCACGGGGTAGAGAACTGCGTGATGCTCAGTCGCCGGGCACGCAGCTATGCCCGAAGAACCACAGGCGCCGTGAATTGCGAGGTTGTCAGATTCCGTTCCGCCGCTAGTGAACACAATTCCGTGAGGGTCGAAACCAAGTAACTCGGCGCACACCTCTCTGGAATCATCGATAGCTCGTCTCGAAGATCGAGCTAAACGATGAGCACCTGATGGATTACCAAATTGGTTGGTGAGGTAAGGCATCATGGACTCAAGAACCACAGGCCGCACAGGGGTAGAAGCGGCGCAGTCCAGATACGCCAGCTGGTCTAGGTTCGGGCTCTCCATCCCACTTAGGCTAGGGCCCAAATAGAGGTGGCAGCGTGGCGCAATCCAATACATCGAACTATCACAGTTCGACTTATGGCGATGGGTTCGCTGATATCTACGATGACTGGTATCAAGATGTGACCGACGTTGAAAGCACAGTCGCGTTCATCGTGAGTCTTGCCCAAGGAAAAAAGATCCTTGAGCTAGGCATCGGAACGGGGCGCCTTGCTTTACCAATTGCGGCGACGGGCGCTCCAGTGTCAGGTGTTGACTCTTCCTCTGCCATGTTGGATCGTCTGGCCAAAAGAGACGGCTCCCGTTTGATTAAGACTCACCTTGCGGATATGGCCCACTGGCTTCCAAAGGGTCGGTTCCAAGTGATTTTCTGTGCTTACAACACATTTTTTAATCTGGTTGGGTCCAATGCCCAGGAAAGTTGCCTCAAACTCGTAGAACAGCGACTCGAGCCCAACGGACGGTTCATACTTGAAGCTTTCGCGCCATCTATCTCGCCTGATCTTCCGACGAGAGGAATCGAATGCCGTCACACCGCCAATACAACCGTGATGAACATAACTATTCGAGAACAGACATCCAGGCTAGTTCGAGGCCAGAGTGTGGAAATTAATGAGGGGGGAATCACACTTCGCCCTTGGCGTATCAGCGTTCGGACGCCAAGCGAGCTTGACGATTCTGCCGGCCGTCATGGTCTCAGATTGCTGGAACGTTGGGAAGATTGGCACCGAACACCGTTCACTAGCAACAGTGCCCGCCATGTATCGGTCTACGCTCCGATTCGTGTCTGACTTTATCGATAGGGGGACAGGCATAGATGGAAATTCGAGTCGTAATCGATCTTCCAGCAACTCCAAATGAAGTCTGGAGCTACCTAGCTGATGTCACCAAACACAGCGAATGGATGATCGACGCCACACGCGTAGAAGTCACATCAAAAATTTTGGAAGGCCCTGGACTCACTTTTGACTGCCTTACATCTGTAGGCCCATTTCGACTTCGCGATCGTATGAAAATTCTTGAATGGGAACCCGGCCATGTGATGGGCGTCCAACACTCCGGAATCGTTAGCGGTTTCGGTCGATTTACTCTCGTCCCCAACACGGGAGGCACTCGGTTTTGCTGGGACGAAGCAATCCAATTGCCATGGCACTTCGGCGGCAAATTAGGGGAGCGGGTAGCCAAGCCCATTTTGGCTGGTATCTGGAAACGAAATCTAAGGGGACTCCGCAGGCAAATTATTGAGCGTCAAGAAGCCGGACTAGGTCAAGAACCCGGCGGTTTAATAAATATCGGTTCGGAATGGGAACTTCGACATTACGGACCCGAGCATGTAATTCGAACCAGCACTCGAGGGTTGAACCTGGCCCGAGAGGCAGAAGCACTTGTCGCTCTCAACTCCACTGGCTTTCCGGCTCCTAAGTTCGTGCAACAACCAGAACCTTCGTCCATCGTTATGGAACGCCTATATGGACCCACAATGCTCGAAGATCTCACGTCTAGGCCTTGGACTCTGCATAGGCACGCAAAGAACCTAGCGAGGCTGCATCGCGCACTGGGAACGGTTGCTGCTCCTTCCCACTGGGAGCGGGTAAGCGAAGGGGAGTCCGTGGTGCATCTGGATCTTCACCCCGGGAATATCAAAATGAGTTCGCGCGGCCCAGTGGTCTTGAACTGGAGCCGATCAGCCCGCGGTTCTTCAGCTTTCGATGCTGCTGTCACTTACGTGATTCTTCGAACCGGCACGTCGCGCGACGGGCGGTTTGCCCGATTATTGATTGGAACGTTAAGAAAACGATTTTCTAACATTTTCCTGAAAGAGTTCGGAGCAAGCGAAGTGTTACCTCGTGTCCGCGAGGCTGCTGAACTACGACTCTTGAATGCCGATTTGTCATCCCACGAGAGAGAAGCGGTGTTCGCACTGGCCCGCGATGAACTTGACTAGCGCTCAGTCGCTCTCATCGATTTCCAGGAGACGCTGCGCAGCTGCATAGGGATCAATCTCCCCGCTCTCAAGTTTTTCGTGAAGCTCTGCGCCTCGGGGACCCTCCAAAACACTTTGCACTCGGGCTTCAAGACTCCAATTCAGAATTTTTGACAACTCGGCTTTGATTCGGTTACGTCGACGCGCGGAAAGCTCGCCACTCTGCTCAAGGTAGGAACGATGTTCTCCAATCGTGGCCCATAGCTCTTGCGCACCATCACCCTCGGTGCCCACCGTCATGACGATAGGAGGTTCCCAATCACCCAACGAGGAGAGTTCCAACATCTGTTGAATGTCACGACGAGTGTCATCCACTCCTCTGCGATCGGATTTGTTAATCACGAAAATATCGGCGATTTCCATTAGGCCAGCTTTATTCGCCTGAACAGCATCACCCCATCCAGGATTCACAACAACCACAGTCGTGTCAGCAGCCCCGGCAATATCTACTTCTATCTGGCCAACACCGACGGTTTCGATAATCACCCAAGGCCAGCCAAGCGCGTCAAGAACTCGGACTGCTTGTGGAGTAGCGAGGCTTAACCCACCCAAATGACCTCGAGTAGCCATAGAACGGATATAGATAGCCTCGTCAGTTACGTGATCTTGCATCCGCACTCGATCACCAAGGATTGCGCCTCCGGTAAAAGGCGATGAAGGGTCGACAGCTAAGATCGCCATCCGCTCGTCTATGGACCGAACAACAGTCGCGAGCGCCGCCGTCAATGTTGATTTCCCTGAACCGGGAGCTCCCGTCATTCCGACGGTATGAGCACGGCCAACCCGTGAAAACGTGTGGGCACCCAGTGTTCGTGCTTCTTGGCTTCCGCGCTCAATGATCGACATCAGTCTGGCAAGCGCGAGGCGATGCCCATCGCTTGCTGCCTCGAATAAGGCGACGGGATCTGTGCTCAGCCGGTTCATCGGAGATGGTCGGATCGCGGACAATAGGTCAGGTCCTGGTGACTAGCGCACCGACGGACGAGAGTTTACCGGCCAAATCTTCATATCCCCGATCAACGTGATGCGCATTTGAAATGACGGTTTCTCCCTCCGCCGCCAACCCAGCGACCACTAAGGCAGCTCCGGCCCTGATGTCGTGCGCTCGCACAGGTGCCCCAGAAAGCCGCTCCACACCGCGCACCACAGCATGTCGACCCTCGGCCCGAATCTCGGCGCCCATCCGCACTAATTCATCTATATATCGAAACCGGCCGGCGAAAATATTTTCAGTCACCATTCCGGCACCTTCAGCTACACATAGAGCCGTTACTAAAAACGGCTTGTAGTCGGTGGCCAAACCCGGGTAAGGAAGAGTCGAAATATCAACCGCGCTAAGCCTGTTCCTTACTTCAACCCGCAGTCCCAATGGCTCAGCCGACAAACTCATTCCCATCTCTTCGAGTTTGCGAATCAACATTTCCATGTGGTCCGAACGAGCGCCTTTAAGTAATACATCACCTCCGCATACCGCCACTGCTGACAAAAAAGTGGCTGCCTCTACGCGGTCTGGGATCACCGTATATGTAGTCGGCCGCAACACTTCAACACCTTCGACTGTGAGCCGAGACGTGCCCAACCCATCGATCGTCGCGCCCATTTGGGAAAGAAAGTTTGCTAAATCAGTGATCTCGGGTTCACGTGCCGCATTTTCGATGATCGTTGTTCCTCTGGCTAGAACCGCCGCCATCATTAAGTTCTCAGTCGCGCCAACCGAGGGGAATTCAAGTAGCACTTCAGCACCGACCAGTCGATCGGCTTTGCCAGTGATATCTCCATGTTCATGAGAGAAAGTCGCACCCAACTGTTCTAGGCCCTGAAGATGCATGTCAATTGGCCGTGAACCGAAGTCGTCGCCGCCAGGCATCGCCACCCTGGCGCGCCCAAGTCGCGCTAACAGAGGTCCAAGAACCACAATTGAGGCCCGCATCCGCTCGACCAAGCTGTATGGCGCCACGGGGTCTAGTTCCGCGGGCACATCAATATCGATGCGATTACCAACTCGCCGAATCTGAACACCCATCGCTTCCAACAACTCACCCATGATGGCTACGTCAGCGATATCGGGGACGTTGAGGAGGGAAGTTGATCCCTCTGCCAACAACGAAGCTGCCATCAATTTCAGGGCACTATTCTTCGCACCGCCGATGGGGACGACCCCGTTTAAAGGTCCACTTCCCTGCACAAGGAATCTCTCCACCTCTCCAGTATGTTCACCGAAGTGGCGAAGGACACATCACTCTCGTGGCTCATTTAAAAATTATCCACCATCTAGATGACCAAGGACTTCTTCGCGTCCGTGCACCAAGGACCGACCTTGTTGAAGAAACACCCCTGGGAGACGACCGATTTTCTTTGGTTGATGGTCCTTTCGACTATTACGAACGTTCCCTCCGGGTTAGGTCTGAGTCAAACAAGCACACCGTTACCGAGGAATTCAATTACCACCTAGCTATCCCCTGGTTTGGGGTCCTTTTCCGATGGCCAGTGCGTCATGCCCTGCGAAACCGCCGCTACGACGGAACTCAACCGTTCTGGGCTGCGCCTGATCGATTAGGGAAAAGAGCTGCGACAATTTTCGCCACTCTGTGCGCAATTGCCGTGCTCTCAGGTTTTCTCTCCAACGCGCCAGCTGAGACTCATACCTACGCGGCGGACGAATTCAACGTCGATCAGTTAAGTCAAGGGGTGCTTGGCGCTCTGATACGGATCGGGACACTGTTAGCCATAGCTTGCGCCGTAATTGCGGATCGTCATGGGCGCCGTCGAGTACTCGCGTGGGCCATGGGATTCGGTATCGCGTCATCTTGCGCGGCGGCGTTAGCTCCATCGCTCGGCATATTCGCCATTTGCTTGGTGGTCGTGAGAACCTCTAACGCCACTCTCGCAGCGATCGTTATGGTTTTTGCATTAGAAGAACTACCTGCGGGGAGTAGGGCCTGGGGCTTATCGCTCCTGGGAATGTCAGCCGCCCTGGGAGCAGGATTCGTCGTCTGGGCACAGCCGCTCGCTGGCGTGGCTGTGTGGTCTTGGCGCCTTATTTTCCTAATCCCGCTGTTCATGATTCCGGTCGCTATTGGCGCGATTCGGCAACTACCCGAGAGCCGACGCTTTCGGGGTCACGTTCCTGGGGCAAAGCTACGAAACTATTGGCCTCGAATTGCTTTGCTGGGCGGAGCATATTTTCTTCTCGGTCTGTTCCTCTCACCCATTGACTGGTTCAGAAACGAGTATCTACGCGACGAGCATGACTTCACCGCTCTCAAGGTCAGCCTCTTCGTGGTCATTACTGCAACACCTGGAGCTATTGGCCTATACGTGGCAGGGCGGGTCGCCGATTTACGAGGGCGAAGGATTGTGGTGGTAGTAGCAGCAGTAGTCGGGCTTGGATTAACGACTATTTTCTTTAATTCTTCTGGAGTTTTGCTTTGGCCCCTGGCGTTAACTGCAATCACTTTGGCCAGCGGACTACTCCCAGCGATGGGTGTTTATAGAGCGGAAATGTTTCCTACGGCTGTCCGAGCGCGAGCTGCGACAATTGTGGGAGCGATCGGCGTGGTTGGCGGATCAATTGGCATCCTGGCCGCCGGTTGGATGCGAGTTCGTTGGGGTTCTTTTGGACCAGTGATGTTTGTTCTCTGGGCAGGCCCAGTGCTCGCGGCACTTTTGGTGTGGCGACATTTTCACGAGGGCACCCGACAGGAGCTAGAAGTACTAAACCCAGAGGACGCATTCGGCGACTAATGGTACGAAAGGTTGTGGGCTAGCGAAGTGCAGCTAGCCACTCACTCACGGATTCAACGATGGTTTCTCTCTGATTACGATTCGACGGGTCATGTCGACCACCTTTGAGGAATTTCACGGAAACGTCGCTGCTAATGCGATCAAGATGGGGTTCGAATTCAGCCGGCGAGCCAAATGGGTCGTTATCTCCAGATACAAATAGACAGGGCACATCTATCGCACCAAAGTGATCAACTCGAAGTTTGTCGGGCTTGCTCGGTGGATGCAGCGGGTAGCTAAGAAGAATGAGGCCTGCCGCAGGCAGCCCTTCTGCTACCGCCATCGAACAGACTCGTCCTCCCATGGACCGGCCACCAAAAACAAGATTGGCAGGGTCACAGTCAAGTTGGGCAGATATTTCTCGGCAATCTTCGAAAAGCTCTGACACTAGCTTCGGCGCCCGAGGCGGGGTTCTTTTTCCTTCTCGTCGGTAAGTAAATTCGTGCCGGACTACCGGAAGCGGTGCCAACGACTCCTCAAGGGCGCGCAAAGTGGGGTGTTCTTTCGTGCCGCCGGCGCCAGGCAACAACACCACTCCCGCGATCGACGACACGGTGATACCTCCTGGGGGCAGAATAGATGTCGACTCTGGCTGGAGAGGGAAAACATGACAACTACGGAGTTCGGTAACGGAACGGTGTTGAGCGAAGTTTCCCAAGGTGTTGGAGTGATCACCTTAAATCGGCCGGAAACTCGGAATGCCCTCAGCAGCGAAGTCTTAAAAGGGCTACCAGAAGCCATTCATTCGCTGGAACAAAATGCCGAAGTCAACGTGCTGGTTTTGACGGGACACGATCCGGCCTTTTGTGCGGGTCTTGATCTTCGAGAACTCGGAGAATCAGGGGGAAACATCAATCCAGATCAACCCTCCACGTCCCGCGGTCCTTTCCCAAAACGGATAAAGCCACTGATCGGCGCCATCAACGGTGTAGCCGTAACCGGTGGACTGGAGTTGGCTTTGGCATGCGATTTCCTCATCGCGTCCGAGAGAGCCAAATTCGCAGATACCCATGCTCGAGTAGGTGTGATGCCTGGTTGGGGACTGAGCGTCCTTCTGCCCCAGGCAATTGGCGTGCGACGCGCCAGAGAAATGAGCTTGACAGGCAACTACCTCGACGCTGTCACGGCAGCAGAGTGGGGGCTAGTCAACCGAGTGGTATCGCACGAGTCCCTCATGTCGACGGTCCACGCCGTAGCCCAAGACATTTGTTCCAACGACCAAGAAGGGGTGCGACAAATGATCAACACCTATGAACGCACTTCCGGCGTCACCGTTGACGACGGCTGGGCGCTGGAGTCGTCGATGGGTAAGGAGTGGTTGCAACGCACCGGCTTTACTCCCGGAAAGGTTGCTGAACGCAGAGCCAGTATCCAAGGCCGGGGCAGAGCACAAAACAGTTAAGGGTTCATCCCTCACGTGCGTCGATCATCTGAACAATTTGGTTAGCGATTTCGAGACTTGCAGTTGCTGCGGGACTAGGCGCATTCAGGACATGCATGCTGTTTCTTGCCTGTGTTATCGCGAAATCATCGAGCAATTGACCATCTGCGTCCATTGCCTGAGCCCGCACCCCGGCCGGGCTTGCTTCTAGATCTTGCGCTCGGATGTCAGGAACTAGACGCTGTACCGCTCGAACGAATGCTTGCTTACTAAGAGATCGCCAAACTTCTCCGGCACCAGTACGCCAGTATTTGCGCGCCAACTTCCACAAACCCCGGTTCGCTAGATGTTCAAAGACTTGCGATGCGCTGACGTCTCGCCACCGATAACCCTCTCGATCTAAGGCCAAGACCGCGTTCGGTCCTGCGTGTACCGCTCCATCTATCATGCGAGTCAAGTGAACGCCCAGAAAAGGGAAACTTGGGTCCGGCACGGGGTAAATCAGACCGTTCACGAGGTCGCGCCGTTCGGGAACTAGTTCATAATATTCGCCTCGAAACGGAACGATGCGGTTCCCATCTGATGCTCCGACCATCTCGGCTACTTGATCACAGCGAAGCCCCGCGCAATTAACAATGAGCCCTGCAATGATTTCACCGGCTGAGGTGGAAATCCGGGCTCCTTGCTCAGAGTCTTCTATCCCTAAAACGTTGGTTTCGTATCTGATGGAACCACCAGCGGTTTCGATCTGATGACTGAGAACCTCACATACCGCAGCGTAGGAAACTATCCCCGTTGATGGGACGTGGATAGCCTCGATCCCCGCACAATTTGGTTCAAGTTCCGTTAGCCGATTGCGATCAATAAGCTCCGCGTCCAATCCATTATCTCCCGCCCGAACTTGAAGTGCACGCAATCTGTCGAGCTCGTCGCGGCGAGTCGCCACGATGACCTTGCCGCAGACATCATATTGAATACCGTTTTCTCGGCAAAAGTCGACCATGGCGCTTCGACCCGACACAGCGAGTCTGGCTTTCATGGACCCCGGCGCGTAATAAATGCCTGAGTGAAGCACCCCAGAGTTACGCCCAGTCTGATGCCAAGCTGCACCAGGTTCGCGTTCAAGTACCAGCACAGATCGGCCGGGATGCTCAACGACATATCGGTGAGCGGTCGCGAGCCCAATGATGCCTGCACCAATGACGACTAAATCAACTCGATTCGACATCAACAGATCACGCGCTCCTTTGATCAAGTAAAATATTGCGCGCCGCGGTCAAGGCTTCAATCCGACTACCGGCTTCCGATGCTGCTCCGCCGTGATCTGGGTGGACGTTGCGAAGCATTTGCCTGAAGGTCCGGCGAACTAAACGAGAGTCGGGCAAGTCAGTAGCCGATTGCGTTGGAAATCCCAAAACTTCAAGGGCCCAGGAAACTGGGTCGACAATTTGATTTCCGTTCCAGGGAACTTCCGATGAATCCCCTGTTAGATAGCGGAGCAAATCTCGGCTGTCTTGGCCTTGCCAACGCCGCGCGGAACGCAACAAGGTGAGCAGGCTTCTACGCGTCGGAGAGGGTTCGTCACCCGCCCTATAGAGTGCGGCTAGTACGTGCGGCTCCGGGCGATCGCTAGGAGCTAGCTCAAGGGAAATATTTCCATTGGCAAGGCTGACAAGTCGATGAGTCGAACGGGTCAGTCCAATCCGGTCTTGTTGCAAGCGGTGTCGGAGCCGTGGCTGAGGAATACGCGCGCCGATTTCGAGCCTGTTCAAAAGTTCGTTCAGGTCGGCGTTTCCGTCGTCATCAAGTTGCTGCGAGTAACTTGCGACCACCGCGGCGAGCAGCAGCCCGCCGGGGCCGGGGGTCGGCTCGAAGTTCAAATTGTCATCGCCTAGAGCAACGCGACGGGTCGGTACAGCAGGCCGAGAGTGCCAGACGTTTAGCTCGGCCAGAATCACACACGGGACGCTACTAGCGGAACCGACTCACGGCTCATACTGGGTGGTTTCTAGGGGCTAGGGTCAATCTCTATGGCAAACGCCCGTTCCGAGCTACCTGATCGAAATTTGGCCCTCGAATTAGTGCGCACAACCGAGGCAGCCGCTTTAGCGGCTGCTCGTTGGATGGGACGAGGCGACAAGGAGGGTGCAGACGGGGCTGCAGTTGACGCGATGCGAATTATTCTCGGGTCAGTTCCAATGGACGGCTTGGTTGTCATTGGCGAAGGAGAAAAAGACGAAGCTCCCATGCTTTACAACGGCGAAGCAATAGGCGATGGCTCGGGCGCTCAGACCGACATCGCTGTTGATCCGATCGACGGTACAACCTTGACCTCCTTGGGGCGAGGTAACGCCATCTCGGTGATCGCTGTCGCTCCACGAGGAACAATGTTTGATCCTGGTCCGTGCGTGTATATGGAAAAAATTGCGGTCGGACCCGAATCAAAAGGTTTGGTGTCGATCGAGAAAAGCCCCACTGAAAATCTCAATGCAATTGCGACAGCGACCGGTCGCGGGATTCGCGACTTGACAGCTGTGATTCTCGACCGCGATCGC
This sequence comes from Acidimicrobiales bacterium, assembly GCA_014239555.1. Taxonomy (GTDB): domain Bacteria; phylum Actinomycetota; class Acidimicrobiia; order Acidimicrobiales; family Poriferisodalaceae; genus UBA2110. Next base: position 66,407 of record JAAZYR010000001.1, on the reverse strand, counting down.
CACGCCGAATTGATCGACGAAGTCCGCGAGAGCGGGGCGCGCATCCGGCTGATACCTGACGGTGATGTTGCGGGCGCGATAGCTACAGCGACTAACGACGGGGCTGATGTTCTCTTTGGTGTAGGCGGAACTCCCGAAGGCGTAATTTCGGCAGCCGCATTAAAATGCCTTGGTGGAGAAATCCAAGGAAAGCTTTGGCCCCGAAACGGAAGTGAACGAAAAGCCGCAACCGACGCCGGGTTTGATCTCGATCGCGTTCTCCACACCGATGATCTAGTCCGCTCCGAAGACGTATTTTTTGCAGCGACGGGTATCACCGATGGTGAGTTATTGCGGGGCATTCGATTTACTGCCGAAGGCGCAATCTCAGATTCTTTAGTAATGCGTTCGAAAAGCGGCACTGTGAGACGCATTGAAGCAACACACAACATCGACAAGTTGAGCGAATTCGCGTCAGTCGATTTCACTTGAACAGGTCACAGCTTTTTGTGATATCGCCGCACCGACACGAACACCTCTATGCTCAGTTCTATGTCCGACACGAACGACTTAGAAGAAGGAACAACCCAACAACTGGACTTCGACAAAGTCGGGAAGATAGGTCGAAATGGGCACCGAGTGCTTCCGGTTGTGCTTCAAGAAGTGGACTCCGGAGAAGTGTTGTTTGTGGGTTATGCAAACGAGGAAGCGTTCCGTATGACCTTGGAGCTAGGAAGCGCAGTACTTTATTCAACGTCGAGGGACGAGGTCTGGCACAAAGGAGCAACTTCGGGCGACACTCTGTCGTTAGTGGACGTACGAGTGAACTGCGAACAGAATTCGCTGTTGTACCGCGTGCGCCGAGATGGGCGCGGTTGCTGCCATACTTTGGACGAAAATAACGCTACGAGGTCCGGCTGCTACTACCGAATCGTGACTAGTCCAAAAGAACTCGCGTTCGCCGAATGAACGAGAGAACGTTCAGGTTGCCAGCGTTTCAGTCTCCTTGGGGCCCAAGAAAATAGACAATCAGGAACTTGCGGCTACTTGTATGCGAGTTTCGGCCCATTTTTTTGCACTGGCAGCGTCCACATCGTCCGCATCAGAGGAAAGCGCCTCTTCTGCGACTGCTAAATCTGACTCAGCTTGGGACAGGTCGATATCCCCGGCGGCCATCGCGCCGTCACTGAGAATCGTGACGGCATTTCCACTCACCTCAACAAAACCCCCATTTATTGCGAGGGAGATGACCCCATCATTTGCCCACAACTGAGCCTGACCGATGTCGAGCGCGCCAATGAACGCGGCGTGGTTATCGAGAAAAGCGATTTCCCCATCAACGGTGCGCGTAACTACTTGGGAGCATTCACCCGAAAAAAGCACTGCTTCAGGAGAGACAAATTCAACCTGCATGTGTGGGCCTCTCTGTAGAAATTAGGACTGCTCGAGTTCGCGGGCTTTAGCCATCGCCGCTTCAGCATTTCCTACGTTTAGGAATGCCTGTTCGGGGAGGTCGTCGAGTTCTCCGTTACAGAGCATTTCGAATGATTCGATCGTTTCATCGATCGGGACGAAAACCCCAGGTAGACCGGTGAACACTTCAGCTACAAAGAACGGCTGAGATAAGAAGCGTTGAATTTTCCGTGCTCTATCAACGGTAATCCTGTCTTCTTCCGATAATTCATCAAGACCAAGAATCGCGATGATGTCTTGGAGTTCTTTGTATCGCTGCAGAATCTCTTGAACTCTGCGAGCGACGCCGTAGTGCCGGTCCCCAACAACCTCTGGGGTCAGAATGGTTGATGTCGAAGCCAGCGGATCTACTGCAGGATAAATACCAAGCGAAGCAATCTGACGGCTCAATTCGGTCGTTGCATCCAGGTGGGTGAAAGTAGTGAAGGGCGCTGGATCCGTGTAGTCGTCAGCAGGAACGTAGACAGCTTGCAACGAGGTGATCGAGTGTCCCGAAGTTGAGGTAATTCTCTCTTGCAACTCTCCCATTTCGTCGGCGAGGTTCGGCTGGTAGCCCACTGCTGACGGCATTCTCCCGAGCAAAGTCGATACTTCCGAACCGGCCTGAACGAAGCGGAAAATGTTGTCTACGAAGAGCAAAACTTCCTGACCTTGAACGTCGCGAAAGTACTCCGCCATCGTCAAAGCGGATAGGGCGACACGAAGTCTGACGCCGGGGGGCTCATCCATTTGGCCGAACACCAGTGCCGTCTTTTCCAAGACACCTGACTCTTCCATCTCGAGATACAAGTCCGTTCCCTCACGAGTACGTTCTCCTACCCCAGCGAAGACTGATACACCGCCATGCTGAGACGCGACACGGTTGATCATTTCCGTGATCAGAACTGTTTTCCCAACACCGGCTCCGCCGAATAGTCCGATCTTCCCGCCTTCGAGATAAGGCTCAAGAAGGTCAACCACTTTAATCCCTGACTCAAACATCTTGGATTTGGGTTCCAGGGTGTCGAAATCAGGAGCGGGTCGATGTATTTCCCAACGGTCAGAGACCTCGCCTATGTCATCGGTATCGAGAGGTTCTCCAAGAACGTTAAAGATGTGTCCAAGGACACTGTCCCCAACCGGAACCGTGATTCCACGTCCGGTGTTTCGAACCACTGTGCCGCGAGTCAAGCCATCGGTCGCCTTCAGACAGACGACGCGTACTCTGCCTTCACCAATTTGCTGGGCGACCTCTCCGCCGATGGTCACCGTCGAACCTTCCAGGTCCACATCCATCTCCAAGAAAGAATTGATCTCGGGGAGCGCGTCGAGCGGAAACTCAACGTCTACCACGGGACCGGCAATGGCAATAACCCTGCCGTCCTTGGTTTCAGTGTTGTCGTCGGTCATTGTCATTTTTTGGTCTCCTGAAGGCTCAGGCGTCGCTTCGGTCGGATATAAGGGTTGCGAGCGAACCCTCTAAAGATTGTGTGATGGCGTCATCAAGATCGCCGTCACCGTCGTCACTCATTGCTTCGGATCCACTGACGATCTCCATGATTTCGGTAGTAATCGCCTCTTGACGGGCACGATTCATTATTCGCGTGAGATTGGTTTTTAGGTCCTCCGCGTTGTCGGTCGCCGCTTTCATTGCACGTTGACGTGCTGCGTGCTCGGACGCCGATCCTTCCAACAAAGCGGCGTAGAGGCGGGCTTCCACATACCGGGGCAGAAGCCGGCTGAGAATCTCCGCTGGTTCCGGTTCGAATTCGTAGCCGCCTCCAGCCGTGTTCTCACTGGCGTCCGCACCGATTTCAGAGGCTTCAAGTGGCATAAATTGATCAACAGTCACTTCCTGAGTACCCATCGAAAGGAAGCGCGTGTAGGCGAGACGGACCTCCTGAACATCACCGTTCTCAAAAAGTTCAGCTACTGATTCCGCCATGGTTTTGGCGTCGCTGTAGTTCGGTTGGTCAGAAAACCCTTCATACGACGCGTGAACCTCATACTCCCGGAAGCTGAAGTAGCCGGCGGCCTTTTTGCCTGAAATAACTAGCGCATATTGTCGACCTTGCGCCTGGTCAGCTGCGATCGCTCGCTCTACTGCTCTCAGGACATTGTTGTTGTAGCCCCCGCATAACCCTCGATCTGCGGCGATTACAACGTACGCGACTCGCGTCACTTGATCTGCTTGTTTGAGGAGCGGGTGGTCCACACCGGCACCCCCACCAGCCAAATTGGCGATTACGTCTGTAACTTTTTCAGAATACGGCTTAGCGGACCGGACTCGGCCTTGCGCTTTCACAATGCGCGAAGCAGCGATGAGTTCCATCGCTCGCGTGATCTTTTTTGTGGCGTCAATCGAACTAATTCGACGCCTAAGAATACGCTCCTGACCACCTGCCATTTTAAATCAGACCTCGGAGTCGCTCTCTTGGGTGTCAACGCTTACCTGGAACGTCGCCTTAAAGTTTTCTACAGCCGCCTTGACCTGATCTTCAGGCAGCGAACCCGTAGTGCGGATCTCGTCCAAGAGTCCGGCGTGACGGGTTTTCAGAGCGTCCAACAGTTCCGCTTCGAAACGTTGAACATCTTCGACTGGTAGATCATCGAGAAGGCCATTCGTGCCTGTGTAGATCGAAATCACCTGCTCTTCGACCGGCATCGGACTGTTAAGACCTTGTTTGAGTAACTCGACGAGCCGATATCCGCGCCCCAGCTGAGCTGCGGAAACGGCATCTAACTCTGAACCAAAGGTTGCGAACGCTTCAAGGTCTCGGAATTGAGCGAGATCAATTTTTAATGTCCCGGCGACGCTCTTCATTGCTTTGGTTTGAGCTGCGCCACCGACTCGAGACACCGATACGCCGACATCCACCGCGGGGCGTACACCCGATTTGAAAAGGTCATCTTGAAGATAAATTTGACCGTCGGTAATCGAGATGACGTTCGTGGGGATGTACGCGGAAACATCGCCGGCCTTGGTCTCAATGACAGGCAAGGCAGTGAGCGAGCCAGCACCTTGTTCGTCGGAGAGTTTCGCCGCGCGTTCTAACAACCGGCTGTGGAGATAGAACACATCGCCGGGATATGCCTCGCGTCCGGGCGGACGTCGCAGTAACAGCGACAACTGTCGATATGCCTCAGCCTGCTTTGACAGGTCGTCATAGACGATGAGGGCGTGCTCGCCATTTTCCATCCAGTGCTGACCCATTGCGCAACCCGCGTAGGGTGCCAAGTATTTAAACGGAGCGGAATCCGCAGCCGGCGCTGCAACAACAACGGTGTAATCCATCGCGCCGCGTTCTTCTAAAACATTAACGACCTGAGCGACAGTGGAGCCTTTTTGGCCCACGGCTACGTAGATGCACTTCACGCCCAATCCTGCTTGGTTAAGGATGGTGTCGATAGCTATCGATGTCTTACCGGTCTTTCGATCACCGATAATCAGTTCCCGCTGGCCACGTCCTACAGGGGTCATTGAGTCGATGGCTTTTATACCTGTTTGGAGGGGCTCATGAACCGGTTGTCGACCCATAATCCCCGGGGCCTGAATCTCCATACGACGCGGTTCAGCGCCCGCTATGGGGCCCTTACCGTCGATCGGTTCACCGAGGGCGTCTACGACTCGGCCTAGAACGGCATCGCCTACAGGTACCGAAAGAATTCCGCCGGTAGATTTGACGTTCTGGCCTTCGGCGATGTTTTGAACATCGCCAAGAATCACAGCGCCAATCGAATCCGCGTCGAGGTTCAAGGCGAGTCCCACGTCACCGCTCTCGAACTCGAGGATTTCATTTACAGATACATTGGGCAGCCCCGAGACTCGAGCAATTCCGTCGCCCACCTCGAGGACTCGCCCGACGGTGCCTGACTCTATGGAGGAGTCAAAGCCTTCTAGGTTCTTTTTGATGGCTGCGGATATCTCAGCAGCATCGAAGCTCAAATCAGTCACGACAGACGCTCCTTCATTTTTTCGAGACGAGTACGAACTGATCCGTCAAACACGGTGTCACCTACTTGGGCAACGACGCCGCCAAGGATGTCGGGATCAACAACCACAACGACGTCGATATTCATTCCAGTTGCACTGGAGAGAGCAGATCGGAGACGATCACGTTGATCATCATTTAGAGCTACAGCGGACCGAACTTCTGCCACTGCTTGACCGCGCGTTGCGGCGGCTTGGCGGAGGAGATCATCGGATATGGGGCCAATTTGGCTTCCTCGACCAGCACCGACCAACATGCTCACCAAATTGATGGTGGTGGGTGATGCGGTCGCACCTAGGAGGTCTTCAAGCACTCCGATTCGACGTGATGCTGGTATCGCTCGGTCGCTGAGGGTTGTACGCAACTCGTCAGAAGATTCGACGGTCTTACCAAGTTGATATAGCTCATCCGCGACGCGGTTAAGTTCACCCTCGGCGCCAGCCAATTTGGCCAGCCCAGCGGCGTACTCCTCCACTTTCTCGGTCATCGCTTTCCTCGTTCTATCCAAATCGGGGCACCACGACCATTGGACCGCAGTACCGGGGCCTCACCATCAAACGCAAGGGAGGCTTTCTTCATGCCAGCGTCAGTTGCCAACCGACTCGATGTAGTCATCAACTAACCGGGCGTGTGCAGCTTCATCCAAACTCGATCGGACTACCTGCTCTGCTGCTCCAACGGCAAGAGAGGTCACTTGGGCCCGCAAGTCAGTAAGAGCCCGGTCCTTGGCAGCTTCAATATCAGCTTCGGCTTGGGCTCGTTTCTCAGCGATCTCTGGCTCGATCGCCGCAATGCGATCTTGTCGCACCTGTTCAGCGTCCGACCTGGCGGCTTCAATAATTCGCGCCGCTTCGGCTTGTGCTTCGGCCAGTTTCGCGTCGTATTCTCCCCGCAAGCTCTCAGCGTCGCTGCGAGCAGAGTCAGCAGCATCAAGATCGCTTTGGATCTTTTCAGATCGAGCGTCCATCACCTTTTGAATCGCAGGGTACGCGAACTTGGCCATCACAATGAAAAGAATCGCGAAGGCAGCGCCTCCCCAAATAATTTCATTCCAAACGGGAAGTATCGGGTTCGAAGCCTTCCCTCCGGCGTCAGCCGCCGCTAGGAGTCCAATTGAATTCATTGTCTCTCCCTAGGCGAAATTCAAAAGGATGAATACCACGAAACCGATGAGGGCAAGAGCCTCGGTAAACGCGATGCCGAGGAACATGGTCGTGCGGACCATACCTGCAGATTCGGGCTGTCGGGCCATGGCGGTAATCGCATTGCCAACTACCAGACCGATGCCTACGCCTGGACCAATGGCTGCGAGGCCATAACCCAGACCGGCACCAACGGCCTTAAGACCATCGACGGCGGTGTCAGCTTGTGCGAGTAAGTCAATCACTCGTCTCTCCTGTGTCTTGTTTGTTTAGTGCTCGGGATGTAGTGCGCCACCGATGTACACGGCAGTCAGAATTGTGAAGATGAAGGCCTGCAAGAAGGCCACGAGAATCTCGAAACCTGTGAGGCCAATTAACACAATAAATGGGGCCCAAATGATCGAAACCAAAATGTTCTTAGCCCACAAATTTTCGCATAGTACTGCGAATGTAACTAACAAAAGGTGGCCCGCGAGCATGTTGGCGAAGAGCCTGACTGCTAGCGAAAAGGGACGCACCAAGAATGTTGAAACGAATTCGATAACTGCAACCAGAGGAAGCAAAGCACCCGGGACCCCGGGTGGAATAACGGTGTTCTTGAAGTAACTGAAGAACCCTTGACTCTTAATACCCACCGCGTTGAAGACGACCCAGACAAGAATCGCTAGGAAAGCGGGTGCCGCCATTCGCGAGTTGGCGGGGAATTGAATGAAAGGGATCACTTCGGTGATGTTGGCGAAGAAGATGAAGAAGAAGAGCGAGAGAAGGAAGGGCATGAACTTCATGCCATCGGGGCCCATGGTTTGCATCACGACGTTTTCGCGCACAAAGCCAACGGAAGATTCTGCAACGGTTTGAACTCCACGGGGGACCAAGGCGCTCTTCCGAATAGCCAGGGTAAATATCACTAGTGGGGCGACCATCGCGAAGAGATAAATGACGCCTACTTTGTTCAGTTCGAGAAAAGTGTTGCCTTCAAAAAGGAATCCAGGCCACTCGAGAAGGCTCTCGATTGGAGGGAAGTGCAGTCCACCGGAACTGCCACCATCACCAGCGGCAAGCAGTTGATTCACTTGATCTCCTTGCATTTCTTCGGCGTCATGTTGCTAGGTCCTAGACCTGGGTACGCAAGTGAGAGAGAAACATAGCGCGTCTCCCAGACCAGCAACCCAAGATGAGAAACGATAATCGTTATCCCCAAGGGAACTGGAGCAAAAACGCTGATTTTACTTGCGGCGATGACGGCGATGGTCAGGACAACCAACCGCAGAATGAAACCTCCAAGAGCGGCAAACATCAGGGCTCCCGGGGAAATTCGACCCGCCCATGTCAGCAACGCAGCTGCAGCGATGAAATTGGCGAAGACTAAAGCGATCCCGTATGCCGCTGAGGCAACACCATCTGTGCCCCAAACCAATAATGAAAGTATGAGCCAAACCGGGGCGACTTTGATTCCTCGCCAGAGCATGTCGGCAACGATCTTTTTTTCAGGCTCTATGTTGACAACGGTGCCGTCTTGGGCAGTCATCAAACGCTCGTCCAATTTGTCGTTCATTGATCCGCCTGCGCGTCGAGAGTTACGCCGGGCGGCAGCCGGTCATCTATTTCTTGAGGTAGGTCTAAGCCACGGCTATTGCTGACGCGATTGGCGACCATCTCCAGTTCGATCCCGCCCATGCGACCCGTGTACCGGTACCACTCAGCGGTGATCTTTCCTAGAAAGGCCAGAGAACCCAAAGCGACGGCAATCCATGGACCCGTGTTTAACCAACGGTCAAAGAGCCAACCGCCTCCAGCAAATATCGCCGGGGTCACCACAATCTCAACCGAACGAGAAAAGGCGTCGTCGGTGCCGAATTGTCGTTGATTCTTAGGGAGCGCTCGGGCTCGCATGCGACAGACAGTCTCCGGAACGGTGCGAAATGACGGATGCTTCGAGAAGCAGCCTCACCCTATTGGGGGTACCCACTCGTTGCAAGCGCCCTGCCAATCATCTGTGTAGGAAATTTACAGGCGTGGTGATGCGCTCTGGATCTCGGTCTTGTTATCTGGGCCCACTCGAGCTTGGGGTCGCAGGAGAAGAAGTAACAGAACGGCCACGCCAGCCAAAGCGAACGGCAATATCGCATCCCCGCTGCCCGTCATGGTTGGCACCAACGCGACTCCCGACAGCAAACCAGTCCAAGCCCAGAGAAGAAGAACTGTTCGGCGATGACCATGTCCCATTCGCAGGAGTCGATGGTGAAGGTGGTCTTTGTCCGCTGTCGCGATCCCTTCGCGTCTATAGGCGCGACGGGCGACAGCTAGGGCAACGTCGAGTAACGGCACACCGAGAATTAAGAACGGGATCGCTATCGGAGCGAAGAAGAAATAAACCTGGCCACTGAACTGATCAACGACTCGGCCGCCCACAGTCATGGTCGCAGAAGCCATCAGTAATCCCAATAACAGCGCTCCCCCATCGCCCATGAAAATTCGGGCCGGGTGGAAGTTGTGAGGGAGGAAGCCGAGACACACCCCGAGGGTCACGAGTGCGAGCAGTGGGCCGATGTTGGTATCGCTGATCAGGCCGGCATCCTGCAATGCCCCGCTGTAGAGATAGAAGGCTCCCGCTGCAATAGCCACGGTCCCGGCAGCAAGGCCGTCAAGGCCGTCAATTAAATTCACTGAATTTGCGACCACCACGACCAAGAGAACCGTAATGAGGGTCGCCCAGTCCGCTGAAAGGACCACTAACTGCCCAAAGGGCACTCTGAAGTAAAAGAGGGTGACACCTAGAACAGCGAGGAGGCTCCCAGATAGCACTTGTCCTGCAACTTTCGCTGGCGCTGATAACTCTCGTAGATCGTCGATCGTGCCGATAGCGAACATGACGCTGGCCGCGACTACAACGGCTAACGCCTCAGAAGATCCAGCAAAAACTTGAGCAAACCCCGATAGGCGACTTGCCAGTACCAATGCAGCCAGCATGCCCAAGAACATCGCGCCGCCGCCTCCGGTCATTGTTGGACGCTGATGAACACCTCGGTCGTTAGGGTTCTTAACGGCACCCATTTTTGGCGCGATTTTCATCACAACGAACGTGCTCAAGTAGGTCACGATCGTTGCTGCACCCAGGACAAGTGCGTGTTGGAGTGTCCTACTCACTGGACTGTCCTACTTACCGGCAAAATCAGTCGCGGGTTGCGACCCGTGTGCTCACCTCTCAAGCCTAGTTACGCTATGGAGATCTCGTGGGGAGGGGCGCCGTTGGGAGGTTTGACTCCCTGCCCTGGAGTTCAATCTGGGTACGGGGGAAACTTCGCACAAAGCTCAGCTACCTCAAGAGCGATTGCTTGAACTGCGTCCGTGTCGTCACGTTGGCGCAGTATGCGTGCCGTGAAGTCAGCAATCATTGCCATTTCATCGATCCCCATTCCCTGGGTAGTGACTGAAGACACTCCGATCCGTACACCGCTCGTCACAAAGGGAGAACGAGGATCATCAGGAATCGTGTTGCGGTTGAGAGTTACTCCACCAAGATCGAGTACTTCTTGGGCAACTTTCCCTGTCAGGTCAGCGTCAAAGCTTCGCAGGTCAACGAGCAGAAGATGATTATCCGTACCTCCTGAAACTAATCTGAACCCCTGGGTGGCGAGGGCATCTGCCAACGCTTCAGCATTCTGAACAATCCGCGCCGAATACTCAGCGAACCCAGGGTCGAGTGCTTCTCGAAATCCGATCGCTTTGGCTGCAATCACGTGGTCTAGGGGGCCGCCCTGGTTACCTGGAAACACTGCGCTATCAATTTTTTTTGCGAGGGCTTCAGTTGAGAGGATGCAACCGCCTCGAGGTCCTCGAAGAGTCTTGTGGGTGGTGAACGTAACCACGTCGGCGAGGGGAACAGGATTGGGGTGCTGCCCTCCCGCAATCAACCCAGCTATGTGAGCTGCATCAAACATGAAGTATGCGCCGATTTCATCGCATACTTGTCGGAACGGCTCGGGGTCGATCCGTCTCGGGTACGCGGTAGCACCGGCGACAATCAACTTTGGACGTTCAGCGAGAGCGATCGAGCGCATCGCTTCGTAGTCGATTCTTTCGTCGCTCGCCGTCAGGCCATAAGAAACAAAGTTATAGAAACGTCCGCTGGCGTTTACAGGTGAGCCGTGGGTGAGGTGTCCGCCGTGGTCAAGGCTCATTCCCATCACCGTGTCACCAGCATCGAGGAGCGCCATGTAGACCGCGGCGTTGGCTTGTGACCCCGAGTGAGGTTGAACATTCGCGTGTTCAGCACCAAATAATTTTTTAACTCGGTCTATTGCTAATTGCTCCACCACGTCAACATGAGCGTTACCTCCGTAGTACCGGCGACGCGGGTAGCCCTCGCTGTACTTGTTCGTGAAGACACTGCCAGTCGCGCTCATCACTGCGGGCGAAGCAAAGTTTTCTGAGGCGATGAGTTGGAGGCTTGTGGCTTGACGTTCTATTTCTTGCTTGATGAGTTGTTCGATTTCAGGGTCCGGTCCAACCGTCCACACGGCGTTGGGGGTCGTCATCGATCTGCGCCTTTCGCAATTGTCGAGGCTGGTTGCTTCAAAAGCATGCCTCGAACGTTGAGTGTTTATGCGCGCGTTCTACACCAAGCCTTCGTCTGCGCTGTCAAGAGCATCCAGCTTCGCGATTCGTTGCTCGTGGCGCCCGCCTTCGAATGAGGCATCAAGGTAGGCCTCGACCATGTCCAACGCCATCTGCTCAGCGACGAAACGAGCCCCAATGCCGATCACGTTGGCGTCATTATGTTCACGCGTCAAGCGTGCGGAAGTGGTGTCGTGAACTGTGGCAGCTCGAATTCCGGAAATTTTTCCGGCGGCCATGACGATGCCAATGCCACTCCCACACACAACGATGCCGTGCTCTGCGTCACCATTGGCAACCGATACCCCGACCGCCGCTCCATAATCGGGATAATCCACTCGGCTCTCGTCGTTGGTTCCGCAATCGATGATTTCGTGACCGCTGTCTAAGAGGTGTTGGGCAATGATTTGTTTGAGCAAGAATCCTGCATGATCGGCTCCAAGAGCAATAACAGACAACGAAGACCTCTCGACGGGTGCGTCGTTATCTTCGCGCGTGAACAGGCACGCGCGGTGAACTGTTTTGCTCGTAGCTCGCGTCCGACGGTTTAGACATCGAAATTGAGTTCGATCTCTCCAATGGGGCCTGAGCGAAGCAACCTGGGGGTGTCGCCTGTTACGTCTACAACAGTCGACGCGGTTCCACCTGGCGACCGGCCCGGGATCACGTAGTCGATGTTGGCTGAAAGTTCGGCCGCCGCGTCTTGGGCGCTGTGGAGGGTTTCGATTCCATGCAAGTTTGCGCTAGATCCAGTGACAGGGCCGACGTCGTCGATTAGGAGACGCAGCCAGCCAGGTTCGGGGCAGCGAACTCCCAACGTGGTGCCTCCGTGCACAGGGTCCGCTCCATCACGACGTCTCGCGACGATCGTCAATGCTCCAGGCCAATGGCGTTCGATGAGTTGTCTGCTGTTTGCATCCAGTTCGATGAGCTCATCAGCTTGATGGATGCCACTTACTAACACGGGCATGGGCTCGCTATGTGGCCTCTTTTTCGCACTATATGAAGCTTTCACCGCTTCGGCGTCAACATATCTCGCCAGCAGCCCCGGGAGGGTATCTGTGGGAGCGACGACAAGGTTCCCGTTGCGCAGGGCCACGGACGCTGCAGACAAGTGTCGTTCCTCTACGTCATCAACGGGTCGGCATGCCATCACTGCTCTCGCGTTCCCCGCTAAATCATTTTTGATGCTGACTTCTGTATAACCGCGAGCTATTAAAAGGTGGTGTAACCGGACTGCTTGATCTGATCCACATTCAAGAGCTAGCCATCCTCCCGGAGAAAGCCACTGTCTGCTTCCGCGCGCTATGTGCTCCAAGTTAACAAAGCCAGTGCTTCCTCCTATCAGCGCGTTCGGTGGTTCCCAGTTCGCGACTTCTGATGGCAGTTCGTAGTGTGGCGAAACGTACGGCGGGTTGGAAACCAAAGCATCGAGAGTGCCAAATAACTCGTCGGGTAAGGCGTCAAACCAATCGCCCTCGTGCAGTAGAACTCGCGTCGCTGGTCGACCTAATCCTGCAAGGTTCGATCTTGCAAGTGCCAACGCTTCCCTTGATACATCCGAAGCATGTATCTCTGCGTTTGGAACTTCATGGGCGATCGACAATGCAATCGCGCCGCTGCCGGTGCCCATGTCTGCGACTATTAGTTTCCGCCCATTATTTCGGCTCTGCGAATGCAACAGATCTATAACAAACCCGGCGACGACTTCGGTTTCCGGTCGCGGAATAAGGGCTCGAGAATCCACGGCCAGGTCCAAGTATCGAAATGGCCAGTGGCCTAGGACGTATTGCAGCGGCTCTCCTCGGGCACGGCGAGTCGTCATTGCGTCTGCTCGAACGACTGCACCCTTGGTGACCAGCTGCTCTTGTTCGAGGTTGAACAAATGGGGTTCTATTCCTGTTGCTTCCTCAACAATTCGACGCGCACTTATTTCAGCGTCGCTTATACCCGCTTGAAGCAACTTGTCGAGAACCTCGTTGCGTAACTGCGACAACGTCAGCACCTCGCCCGATTCGATCTCAGGCTTCGCCATTTCCAACCTCGAGTTGCTGCTCTCGCTCGTGGATCATCAACGGCTCGACAACGCCGTCTAGATCGCCGGCCAGAACGCGTTCCAGTTTGTAAAGAGTCAGCCCAATACGGTGATCAGTCACCCGATTTTCTTTGAAGTTGTAGGTCCGAATCTTCTCTGCACGTCCACCCCCCTTAACTTGGTCCCTTTTTTGGGCTGCCTGGCTTGATGCTTGTGCCTCTTGGTGGAGTTTCAGAAGTCGCGCGCGCAGAACACGCAGCGCTTTTGCCTTGTTCTGTAATTGACTTTTTTCGTCCTGCATTGACACCACTAGACCGGTAGGAAGGTGCGTGACTCGCACCGCAGAATCGGTGGTGTTGACTGATTGGCCACCCGGTCCAGATGACCGGTAGGTGTCTACTTCAAGATCATTTGGGTCAATTTGGACTTCCACTTCGTCAGCTTCAGGCAAAACTGTGACAGTGGCAGAAGAGGTATGGACGCGTCCTTGCGATTCCGTTACTGGCACTCGCTGAACTCGGTGCGGACCACCCTCGTGTTTGAGGTGACTCCAAACCCCATCGCCCTTAACTAGAAAGGCGATGTCGGTATAACCGCCCATATCACTGAAGTGACTGCCCAACACCTCTATACCCCAAGCCTTGGTGTTGATATACGCGCGGTACATTTCGAAAAGATCACGTGCCCAAAGATTCGCTTCCTCTCCCCCTTCGGCACCTCTAATCTCAACAATCACATTTCGACCGTCGTTTGGGTCACGAGGTAGCAGCAGCACCCGGAATTGTTCTGCCAAGACCGCTGCATTGGAAGTCGCAATGGACTCCATTTCTCGTATTTCGCTTAACTCGTCTCCATCGCTGGACTCCGCCATTTCCTGAGCAGCGGCCGCATCTTCAAGAGCCCTTCGCCATGCAGATCCGACTTCCACCATTTCTGAAAGTTGAGAATGACGACGACTTACTTCTACAAACCGATTGCGATCTGAGGTGACTTCGGGGTCGCCGAGTTGAGACTCAATATGAACCAACTCTTCCTCGAGTCCCTGCAGACGATCCAGCACCCTGTCAGGCTACCGATCATCAGCTGGTCCATTCGCGCCAACCATCGTCAATGGGCGCAACTATGGCCGGATCGATTAATTGATCCGATAATTTGTAAAGGATTGAATGAGCGTCGCGTTGAGGAACGACGACCATCAGCGTGGCTTGGGGATCAAGAAACAGTCGTGCGTCGGCTGCGAAGGGGATTAGGTCGAGGTCGATTCCCACGCCACAGACCACCACAACATCGTCCCCCTGGGGTAATCGTCCTATCGCCACGGCCGGGACAGCTTCTTTGAGGTTCATCCGTTGAACGGGTGGGGGGGCAGTAGTTAGTTCAGATACTCCTATCCGCGCTGGTTGGGCAACAAGGTGGGATCGCAACCATCGTTCCGATCCAAGCCGGTTCAAGGGGTGCGGCTCTGCGCCGGGCTGCCGATGCGACCGAACTACGTTAGCCACCCGTTCGATGGCTTCTGCTGTAGGCATCTTGCCATGCAATAGAGCGAATGCTTCACGATCGTGGGCACCAACGCCAACTTCGATTCTGTCGCCATGTTCGTCGGAAATAATTCGAGCTACCTCAAGTCCGGCGACTTCACCGACAATAATTCCATGTTCAGTGACGACTTCAAGGCCTGACTCCTCAAGGATCGAAACAAGTTCAGGCACATGAGGAGCGGCTTTTCCAATTGCTACATCGGGGAGGACAGCTGGCGTTACGAGACCGTCACTTATCTCCCAGACAGTTACAGAACCTGAGAAAAGCTGGGCCCGTCTCGCGAGCACATCGCCAGAACCTGTCGCGAAGATATGCACCTCATTTGCCGCTGAGCGCACCGCTGAAGCCAGCGCTCCTCCTAGGGCACGTTCGGGGCGCTCTTCCGCGAGCGCCACCACTCGCCGGTCGCTGAGAGTAGCTAGGGCACCGTAGTCATTTCCGACGACGTCTTCGATTGAACCATCCAGATATTCGCCAGCAAGTGACCGAAGTTTCGTCGCATGCAGTTGGCGGCGACGTGCAGGGTCTAGCGCCACAACGTGGGCTATTGGTCGTCGCTGTCAGCGTTCTGATCTGAGCCCCGACGGCGTCCGTAACGCCGCTCAAACCGTTCTACGCGGCCAGCTGTATCAACGATCTTCATCTGCCCAGTGAAGAAAGGATGACTCGCACTCGACAACTCGACAGTGACAAGCGGGTACTCATTGCCGTCATCCCAAACGACCGTGTCGCTTGTCTCGACGGTTGATTGGGTAATAAAAGAGAACTCAGCACCAGCATCGCGAAACACGACGGGGCGGTAGTTCGGGTGAATGTCACTCTTCATGGTTCAACCATTCTGGCGGTTAGATCGACAAATCGCACACGCGGACGCACAATTAGCACTGCGCGCTCTGTTAATTGACGGGAGAAGGGCTGGGAACTTATAGCCCGCTAAGAATCTCTTCGTTTGAACCGGTGGCTGAGATCCGTTCAAGTACCCAGTCCAGCGCAGATCCGTGTTGGTTCTCATCAGCATCCTCGATCCCCACGAGAGTGTCTGCAAGTACTTGAGCCTTGTGCGCTCGTTCTTCACCGTTGAGGCGGTGAACTTCTCGCGTACATGAGGCGACGACGTCAATGGCTGGGTAAACCCTGCGATCGGCGGCGCGCCGATCTAGACGAATCACAGAATTAGCGGTGCCCTGCAGGGATTCAAGAATCATTTCGTCCAACAGCCAACCAGTCTCAACAGCTGCCGTCGCGATGACGGTCAATGAGCCCCCTTCGTCTAGGGCTCGAGCAGCGCCAAAGAAACGTTTGGGTGGATATAGGGCGGCAGCATCAACCCCGTTGACCAATACTTTTCCGCTGCCCGGCGCCGCTAAGTTGTAGGCCCTGGCTAGTCGACTGAGTCCATCCAACAGGATGACAACGTCCAGACCGCCTTCGACCATTCGCTTGGCGCGCTCTAGTGTGAGTTCGGCGACCTGTATGTGTTCGTCGGCAGGTCGGTCGAAGGTGGACGCCAGAACCTCTGCCTCGACCGCGGCAGCTATGTCCGTGACCTCTTCGGGTCGTTCATCAACGAGGAGAACAATCAGGTGCAGGTCGGGGTGATTCGTCTCTATTGCGACCGCCAATTCTCGAATGGTGGAAGTCTTTCCACATTCGGGTGGTGAGACCACTAACGCACGTTGGCCTTTGCCAATCGGGGCGATTAGGTCAACTGCCCGGGCCGTAATGTTTTCTCCTCCGTTGCCCTCAAGTGTCAAGGGTTCTCGCGGGTGCACTGCCGTGAGGTCTTCGAAAAGGGGTCGTTCAAGTGTCTCGTCGGGCTCTGCTCCGTTAATTTCGTCGATTCGAAGTAACGCGGGGTTCTTTTCGTTACGGGCGGCTGGGCGGCTGGCACCTTTAACGATGTCTCCTTTGCGCAGACCGTGGGAACGAACCTGTTTCGCGGCGACATAGACGTCGTCATTGGATGGTAAGGCGCCTCGAGTACGGAGAAACCCGTAGCCCTCATCTCTCAGGTCCAATATTCCTTCGCATTCAACTGGTTCACCCTGCCAATTGTCGTCGCGGTCGCGGCCTCGCCGTCTACGTCGACGGTTACCGGGTTCAGCTACACCAGGTTCAGCTACACCGGGTTCAGCTTCGTCTCGGTCCTGTTTTGCTGTCTCTTCGTCTTTCGGCGACTCTTCCTCGTCGTCAACAGAAGCAACTACTGGTGGTGTTTGTTGAGAAGAATTGGAATTAGAGGCATCTCCACCACTTTGTTCAACGGACCGACGAACTCGGCGAACCGGTGTCGGCTGATCGTTGTCGGTTGCTTGTCCGCTCGTGGGGCCCTTCAAGATGTCGTCAATGATGGTGGCCTTTCTAGCTCTGGGGGCAATACCTAGGCCCAAGGCAGCGGCCATTGCCACCAGATCATCACGGGACTTCGACTCGAGAAGTGCTCGGTCTGGCTGATCGGA
Organism: Acidimicrobiales bacterium; assembly: GCA_014239555.1. Taxonomy (GTDB): domain Bacteria; phylum Actinomycetota; class Acidimicrobiia; order Acidimicrobiales; family Poriferisodalaceae; genus UBA2110. The sequence continues at coordinate 49,189 of JAAZYR010000001.1, read as the reverse complement.
CATGTCATCCTCATGGTGTCGGCACACACGAATTGCGCCGGGATTGGTTTGGGGCCGCCCGGTCGGATCAAACCAGCGGGCGCCGAGCTGAACCGATTGCCGGATTCGCGAAACACACGGGCAACGGGACGGTGGTGTCAGGCTACTCAGCGAGCACTGCCAGTTACAACGTCGATCTAGTTCTCATCCATTTATGGCAGAAGATACGAATTCCATAATTGCATTGAGTTCGTTGGGTAGATCAGTGCAACTTTCTGTACGGCCATATAGGTCTTTGATTTCTTTGGGTTGGGTGGGAGCTACTCCAGTTGCGTCTTCCACAACGTCACCAAACTTCGCCGGATGCGCCGTCGACATAATTGCCATCGGGCTACTACCGGCTTCTAGACGGCGCGCAACACTGACAGCGACAGCCGTGTGCGGGTCTATCAATTGCCCGGTGGCTGAGTGAACATCCGCGATCGTTTCCTCAACCTCAAGTTCCGATGCTCGGCCTGCGTCGAAGACATTGCGTAAACGAGTAATCAGAGACTCGCCGAGTCGTAGTTGCCCATTACCGCGAAAGTCTTGCATTGCGGTACGCAACCATTCCGCTTCGCGATTACTTAGGTCAAAAAGCAAACGCTCAAAGTTGCTAGAGACTTGTATGTCCATCGCTGGACTCGTCGAGGGCAGAACTTGTTCGATCTCCATGAGCCCTGAAAGATGGGTTCGGGTCAGGATGTCGTTGTGATTGCTAGCAATAATCAGCCGGTCAACCGGTAATCCCATTTGAGCGGCAATGTAGCCGGCCAAAATGTTGCCGAAGTTACCTGTCGGCACACAAAAAGAAGTTTGGCGCTCTCCGCCTCCCAGTTGCGTGCCGCTGGTGAAGTAATAAACCGTCTGGGCTGCGACCCGAGCCCAATTGATGCTGTTCACCGCGGCCAGTCGACGCTGCTCTCGAAATGAACTGTCTGCAAACATCGCTTTCACAAGGTCCTGACAGTCATCGAAGGTGCCATCTATCGAAACGTTGTGAATGTTTGAACTGGCGACGGTGGTCATCTGTCGTCGTTGCACTTCGGAGATGCGTCCACGAGGATGCAGCATTACCAATTCGATACCTTCGCGGTCTCGGCAGGCTTCAATGGCGGCGCTTCCGGTGTCGCCAGAAGTTGCACCAACAATCGTGACCGAAGTGGCGCGACGCTCCAGTTCGTGTTCGAAGAGTCGCCCTAATAACTGGAGTGCCACGTCTTTAAAAGAAAATGTGGGACCCCAATACAACTCAATGAGGTGGTGGTCATTTGCACCTTCGGAGGGCAATTTTGTGATCGGCACCACGTCCGAGTGACGAAAAGTCGCGTAGGCCTCCTCAACCATTTGCCCAAGGCTGTCTTCGTCGATTGAAGGTGCGACGAACGGACTTAAGACACGTGTCGCAACTTCTGTGTAGGGCAAGTTGGCAAACGCTCGCAAATCCGCCCGACCTATTTTAGGCAGCTCCACGGGCATGTAAAGCCCTCCATCTACCGCCAGTCCGGCAAGTAACACATCACCGAATTCAAGAATTGGTGCTTCACCGCGCGTGCTCTGATACTTCACTTTTTAAAGATCTCCCGCACCCGTTAGTCGCCTATGACTCGGATCAGCGCACCAATGTCTTTGACTTCACTGAGGTTGCGCAAGTCGCGAAGCGTGGCGTCAACATCGGCTTCGCGCGCCTGATGGGTGATGAAGACTAAGTGCGCAGTCGATCCTTGGCCTTGTTGCTCCATGGATCGGATTGACACACCGTGGTCGCCGAACACGCCTGCTACCACAGCAAGGACTCCCGGCTTATCTTCCACGTCCAATTGCATATAGAAAGCGCTAGCGGTTTCATCGATGGGTCGAATCGCGAATTCCGACAAAACCCCTAAGTCGCTAGCTACACCTTGTTGAAGATTTCGCGCCGCAGAAATGACATCACCCAAAATCGCTGAGGCAGTAGGGCCACCTCCCGCCCCGCGTCCATACAACATGAGATCTCCGACTTCTGAACCTTCTAGAAAGACTGCGTTAAAGCTTTCTCGGACGGAAGCCAGGGGGTGGTGTTCAGGAACCATCGTCGGATGGACTCGCACAGCTACTTCGCCGCCGTCAAACTCAGCTACGGCAAGAAGTTTTATAACGTGACCCATATGTGATGCGGCTGCGATATCCGCAGGTGAAATACGGCTGATGCCTTCTTGGTAGACGTCTCCGGCGACGACTTTGGCACCAAAAGCAATAGAAGCCAAGATTGCGGCCTTTGCCGCCGCGTCACCACCTTCAACGTCTGCTGTTGGGTCGGCTTCAGCGAACCCCAGGTTTTGGGCCTCGGCGAGAACGTCGGCGTATTCAGCGCCTTCCTCGGTCATCTTGGTCAGGATGAAGTTTGTTGTTCCGTTGACAATTCCCATGACGCGACTTATGCGTTCTCCCGCAAGAGATTCGCGCAGCACCCGTATGAGCGGAATGCCCGCAGCAACGGCTGCCTCGAAGAAAAGGTCGACACCTCCAGCTGATGCCGCCTCAAACAGCTCCTGCCCTACGTTGGCGACGAGCTCTTTATTTGCGGTAACGACTGGTTTACCGGACTTCAGGGAATCAATTACCAACTGGCGTGCCGGTTCAATTCCCCCAATTGTTTCCACAACCAAGTCAATGTCCGGGGAATTGACCAACGATGCGGAGTCTCGGGTGAACCTATCTAAAGGTAGGTTGACGTCTCGGTCTGCGGACAAATTACGAACGGCAACTCTCGACACCTCGAGGCGGATACCGGTACGCGCGGCGATCCGATCAGCATCAGTCTGAATCAGCCTGATAAGAGCACCACCAACTGTTCCGCAACCGAGGATCCCAAGACGAAAGACTGAGTGAGAGTGCGATTGCATACTTTCAACGGTAGCGGGCGGAGCGACAGTTCTTCGTTTCGATTTCCGACTGAAAGTCCCGGGTTTCACTCAACGCGTAAGAGTCATTCAACGTCGAGGCTGATCAGGTCTTCGAGCGTCTCTCTTCGAACCACCGGTCTCGCTGAACCATTGGAAACAAACACGACTGCGGGCCGAGGTATCCGGTTGTAGCTACTGCCCATGGAGTATCCATACGCCCCGGTTACCGGTGTCGCGACGTGGTCGCCCACGCCCACCCCATTCGGGAGGGAAGCTTCGCGAACTAATACATCCCCCGATTCGCAGTGCTTTCCGACGATACGAGCAACTGCAGGCCGAGGCTCAGCCACTCTGCCGGGAACAAAAGCGGTGTAACCACTGCCGTAAAGCATGGGCCGGGGATTATCACCGAAGCCGCCGTCCACAGCGACGTATGTTCTGATGCCAGGCAACTCTTTCACCGTCCCGACCGAATAAACCGTTATTGCTGCTTGGGCTGCAATCGAACGACCGGGTTCAGCACAGATGCGCGCCTTTACACCTAGACGCTGGCAGGTGTCGCTAAGCAGTTCTCCCCACTGAGCGATCGATGGTGCGGATTCAGATTCCACGTATGCCACACCCAGGCCACCACCCACCGATAGTTCGGGCAGTTCAAGCGGTTCAGAGAACTCAACCACTATTTCGAGCGCTCGGGCAAAACTTTCGACGTTAAATACTTGGCTTCCAATATGACTGTGAATTCCGACAAGATTGATCCCAGGATTGGATCTCGCTTGACTCACCGCAGCCAATGCGGCCCCCGATGCCAACCCGAAACCAAACTTCGAATCGTTCTGTCCTGTCGAAACAAATTCGTGGGTGTGAGCTTCCACTCCAGGCGTGACTCGTAAAAGAACGGACGCGATGACTCCGTCATGGGAGTGGAGTTCGCTGAGACGGTCAAGTTCGTCATATGAATCCACCACCACCCGACTCACGCCGTGAACTCGAGCTAAGGAAAGCTCATCAAGTGATTTGTTATTCCCGTGGAGAACAATGCGTTCCCCTGGAACCCCAGCTGCGATGGCCGTATGAAGTTCTCCCTCGCTGGCCACATCTAGATGTAATCCCTCTTCATGCACTAGCCGGGCCATGGCGAGGCAAAGAAAAGCTTTACACGCATAGGCAGCGCCATCCCCGAATGCTCTCAGGGCTTCTCGACAACGCGACCGAAGATGGTTTTCATCGTAAATAAACAGAGGCGTCCCATACTCTGCGGCGAGGTCGTCGACAGCGATCCCTCCGATGAGCAGCTCGCCTCGTGAACCAATTTCGGCAGAGTCGGGTAAAAGGTCAAAGGGGATCGGTCCGGTATTTGAGTTTGTCTGGTTCATCTGCCCCTCCTCACATTTCCTCGGGGGCCGTCAAGCCGAGCAGGTCCAGACCTATCGAGAACCCGATTCGAGCTGACTCAACTAACCAAAGTCGTGCTTGTTGAAGGTCGGATTCCACGTCAGAACGCAGGACTGGACAATCGTGATAAAAACCGTGAAAGACAGCTGCCAGCTCGCGGATCCACGTAGAAATTTTGTGGGGAGCGCGGTCGCGAGCCGCTATCTCGATCGTATCCGGCAGGGTGGATAAAGCCCGTAGAAGTTCGAGTTCTCGCTCGTGTGTTAACAGCGTCGGATCAATTTCACTCAGTGGGTTGCGGGTAACTCCCCGTTTGTTCGCTTCGCGCCCCACTGACGCGATGCGCGCATACGCGTATTGGACGTAGTAGACGGGATTCTCGTTAGCTTGGCTCGAGAGGACGTCGATATCTATGGTCTGACGGGTGTCGATTGACTGGAGAAGGTAGGCGAATCGAGCGACGTCTGGACCTACAGCCTCAATAAGCTCCCGGACTTCAACCATGGTGCCCGTTCGTTTCGAGAGCTTGATTTCTTTACCGTCGCGAACCAAAGTCACATTTTGACCAATGATCGCCTCATAAGATGACGCTTCGTGTCCGAGCATCTGCAGGGCAGCTGACATTCGAGGGACATACCCATGGTGGTCAGCACCCAGAACATCGATAACGAGGTTACCGCGGCCAAATTTTTGCTTGTGATAAGCGATGTCGGGCACAAAATAAGTGGGTTCTCCATCACTTTTTACTAAGACACGGTCTTTTTCATCACCGAAAGTCGATGTGCGAAGCCACGTGGCTCCGTCGCGATCGTCTACCCAACCGCCCGCTCTCAAAGCTTCGATAGCGGTTTCCATAGCGCCAGATTTCACCAAAGCTTTCTCGCTAGCCCAATGATCAAAAGCCACATTCATGGACGCGAGCGATTCCTGCACATCTGCAAGAGCTCGCTCGCATCCCCATGTGACGGGATCGGCATCGTCAGGCATTTCCGAAGCCCATTCGACAACGTATTCCCCCGCATAGCCGCCTTCGGGAAGCTCAGCGTCGTTTCTTCGCGCGAGAAGGGAGGCACCGAACAACTCGGTTTGGAGACCGCGATCGTTTACGTAGTACTCGGTGAAAGTCTCATACCCGCAGCGCCGGAAGATACGTGCAAGGCTGTCGCCGTAGGCACCCCAGCGACCGCCTCCTGCATGCAGCGGTCCGGTCGGATTTGCTGAAACAAACTCAAGGTTGATCGATTGCCCATTCCCAATTTCTGATCGCGCATATGCACTCTCTCCTCGAGACACCACTTCAGTTAGGACGTCATGCAACCACTGATTGGAGAGGTAGAAGTTCACGAACCCGGGACCCGCGACTTCGAGTGTTTGAATTTGCTCGGCCGGCATGGACTCCAGAACCTTCACCAGATCAACCGCCAGGTCGCGGGGCTTACGTCCAGCTTGCTTGGACATCACCAACGCAACGTTAGAAGACCAGTCACCATGTTCTCGGTGAGCTGGCCGCTCTAGGTGAATCTCCGACGAGGCGACAGCAATTCCGAGTTCGCTTAGAGCGTCAGCCAAGGCTGTCGCCAAGACTTCAGTGATCACCAGCTTCAGCTCCCTAAGGTCAGCGTTGGAATCCCGCAGCTTCGTTGCCATGGGAACCACACCCGACTGTACCGCTGAGACCAAGCAAGCTTGAAGTGACTTATGCTTTGCGCCTATGCCGCGGTCTGGTTGTGGAGGGTTCTATTGAAAGCGGTACATTCGCTAACCCGCCCTCGTAGCTCAGGGGATAGAGCATTGGCTTCCGGAGCCATGAGCGCAGGTTCGAATCCTGCCGAGGGCGCAAAACAACTGGTAAATGATTCAGTGCTCATGTAACGCCATGCTAAGAAGCACGCTGATGGCCGTCACCGTATCTCCATGGGGGGTGGCGGTCACGGCCGCCCTAGTTGCCCTCACTGTCGTTGTTTCATGGCGCCTCAATCTCGGCTTACACAAGGTCGTTTTCCTGAGTTCAACTCGATCTGTAGTGCAGCTACTGGCTACGGGGCTCCTCTTGGTCCCAGCCCTTCGACCAGATGCGCATTTGGGGTGGGCGTGGCTTTGGAGTGGAGTGATGGTGGTTTTTGCTACCGGGGTGGTGCGCAGAAGAACGAAACCATTGGAAGAAAATCGCCCTTCCATTGTTCTATCCGCCGTGGCTGTGACTTGTCCCCTTGCCGCCGGCCTGATTGTAGTTTTTTGCTGTGGTGTACTCCCCCTAAAACCGTGGACTCTTGTACCTATGGCAGGGATCATTCTTGGAAATACGCTTCCAGCGACTGCGGCGGGCGCCATTCGGTTTATTGAGCTGGTTACGGAAGAACGCGGCCAAATCGAAGCAATGCTCGCACTCGGTTTTAAGCCTAAAGACGCTGTACGTCCACAAGTGGCTAGGGCAATAAAGACGGCGTTGACTCCCGAGATCGAACGAATGCGCATGATTGGACTCGTGCTGCTACCTGGCACGATGACCGGGATGCTATTAGCTGGAGCCGATCCAATTGATGCTGTGATGACCCAAATGGTGGTGACGTTTCTTGTTCTCGGCGGGATCACCGTAACGGTCGTCACCGTTGTACTCGGTTGCTCTTTTTCCGCTGTTGGCGACGGTCGAATCTCGACACAGCCCCATGACTAGCGTAGCTATGCCTTCCAGCCCGTTAGCTCGGTCCGATCGATAACGATCACCGCGCCTTTAGGTCTGGTCTCGGCGTATTGGGTGTAGCGATCGGATAGCAAATCCAGGGCGCGTTCATATTCACTGCCGGCTTGGTGGACTTTTGCGCGTCCGCGGATCCGAACCCACCAAAGATGCGTCCAATCTTGGTCGTTGTAATGATCGGCTAGGAGAGTTACTTCAGGGAATTGGCGAATGTTGTCCAACCGTTTCAATTCGGTGGTCGATTTCTTTTTGTGATCAATCGCTGTCACAACGACCTGGTCATCAAAAGCGAAAGTGATTGGGACCAAGTCCACTCGACCATCTGCTCGGATAGTGGCCAATGTCGCTACGCGAGCATGGCTGAGCAACTCCAATAATTCTGTTTCGTTCATTAGTCCTCGGGGGTGTGCCTACCTCGTCGTAAACGACGACGGCGGTAACGCGATGGGTCACACTAGCCGGAGCTACTTCCTCACCCAACTGGATGAGCCAAGAAGCCGTCCAGCCATGTAAGAACTGGGCTCGCGGCGTAGTCTCTTGGTATGGCCGTGACAGAAAACGACACCGAAGCACCCAAAAAAGAGCGTTGGTCATTCCAATGGAAAGAACTTCACGAAGAAGTCATCACATCGGGTCTGTGCACCGGTTGCGCGGGCTGCGTGATCAGTTGTCCCCACGACGTAATTGGGTACGACCACGTCCAAGGTGGATTTAAGCCGTTCCATATCGAGGATGAGTTAGGGCCGGACAACTGCGGGCATGGGGAAAAAGGCTGCACGAGTTGCACGAGGGCCTGTCCGCGCTTTCGAACGTGGGAAGACGAAGCCGACGAGTTTTTGTTTGATCGGACTCGCACACCCGAGGAACCGTCAGGGGTGTACAAGGACATCATCCTCACTCGAGCATCCGATGACTTCATCCACGAGGTCGGGCAAGACGGCGGGCTTGTGTCCGCGATCCTCATCTGGGCCCTAGACAACGGGTACATAGATGCCGCTCTCACCTCATATGTGGGCGAAGGCGAAGGCTCTCAATGGACCGCCTCTCCCGGGGTCGCCTTTAATCGAGATGATGTCATTAGAGGTGCCGGCAGTCGGTACACCTATTCTGCGAACACCCTTGCATATAGCGAAGCGATTGAAGCCGGGGCAAAGAAAATCGCGCTGGTTGGGATGAGTTGCCAAAGCTCAATTCTGCCGGTTGCTAAGTCCCGAAAAATCGGAAAAGTCGGTAACAGGTTTGCTCTCAACATCGGGCTGCTGTGTTCGAAGTCCTTTGATGAGGCAATCTTTGAAGAATTGTTCGAGCAGAAATATGGGCTAGATCGTCACACGATCAAGAAAACAAACATCAAAGGTGTTTTCCAAATCTGGACGCACGATGGCGGCTACTACGAAATCAACCTCAAGGAATGCCACGCTTGGACACGAGAAGGTTGTAATTACTGCCCGGATTTTGCCGCAGAGCATGCTGATATCTCGACTGGAGGCATTGGTATGTACAGCGATTGGACACTGACAATCGTGCGAACTCCAATAGGCCGAGAAATCATTATGAAAATGCTTGAGGACGGTTATTTGATCGGCAGACCCGGAGATGACGACCCGGCGGCGATCGAACTGATGCACAAACTAAGTCAAAAGTCTCGAGCAAGATGGCCTGAGTTCGCCTGGGACAAACCCGCCATGTTGCCGACTCCAACCCGTAAATAGCTCCGTCGTGGCTATCGCATCTTGGTCAAAGACATGTGTTGATGAGATCCACCATGTTGGGGCGCAGGTCGGTTGCACTCAAAAATTCTGACAATCGCTCCTCAGGGATGACATCAGCGGCCCGAGATGCGGAGCAACGACACAGTCGGTCCAAACGATCTGAGCCGTGGCTGCAGGCCGACAGATAAAGCTCTTTTGTCGAAGGCGACCACTCAGCGGGTCGAGCAGCGCCACGACATTGGACTAACAAACCTGCTAATTCAGGCGGAAATTTGTTGAATGCACTCATCCGATCTTCAAGCCCTATGACGTCGGCGATATCGACGTCGTAAACCAATAGATCGGATGCACAATGACATGGTCCAACCAAACCTGAATTCGCGATGCATGAATCCAAAAAGGCGACCGTGGTACCAATGTCGAGTAAATAGCCGCCGACAGGAGGTTCATCAGCCACGACCAGAGTGCCGGGGTTATCGAATGAAGTAGCTGTCTCATCTTGATAACTGACTGAGGTGTCTTGTATCGAACAAGCGCTGGTGAGCACGAGACCAAAGACAACAACTCGGCGAAGAAGGCCTCTGATATTTATGCAAGGAGCCATGGTCGAAGATTAGGCGGGCTCTAGTTCGGCAAGTTCGCGCGCCGTCAAGAAAACTTGATCGAGCATCGGTTCGGTAAGCCGTCCCGTGAACGTGTTCTGTTGACTTGGATGAAACGAGCAAACGATATTCCCGGTGCGCTCACAGCCGTGCTCTGACAATGGCACCACGACTCCGTGGCCAAACTTGGGACGAGGCCGCACTCCCAGGATTGAACAGGCGACTTGGTAACCAAACTGCCCCAGCGCTACAAATACGCGGACCTTGCGAAGCAGATCCAACTCACGTTCGATATAGGGCCGGCAGTTGTCACGCTCTTCAGTCGTCGGCTTGTTCCCCGGGGGGGCGCACCGTACAGCGGCCGTGACATAGGCGTCCGCCAGTTGAAGTCCGTCTCCAACATGCCTGGCAAAAGATTGATTGGCGAACCCTGTCCTGTGTAGAGAAGCGAAAAGAAAGTCTCCCGAACGATCACCAGTAAAGACACGCCCGGTTCGATTGGCACCATGGGCTGCGGGCGCTAGGCCAATGATCATTACTTTCGCTGCTGGGTCTCCAAACCCGGGTACACCCATCCCCCAATAGTCTTCGTCACGAAACGCCGCCCGCTTCTCTAAGGCGACTTGTTCACGCCACTCGACTAAACGATCACATTGACGGCAGTTTGCTATCTCAGCAGCGAGCGAAACCAAAGAGTCCACGTCGCCGAGTGTTGCAGACTATGAAGCGGAGTCCGGTGACTCCACCGACTACGGTCACTTCGTGGCTTCTTCCGAACGACCTACGCTGATGCTTCTCATCAGACACGGACAGACCCCGACAACTGGTGTCGAGTTGTATGGCAGGAAGCCAGGGGTCCACCTATCGGACGTGGGGGTGGGTCAAGCGGAGAAGGTGGCGGACCGGATTTCTGAGATGAATCAACGTGCCATTGCCGCTATCTACTCAAGTCCTTTGGAGCGTACGAGAGAAACAGCTATTCCCATTTCCAAGGGAGTAGGAATTCCCATCAAAAAAAGTCGCGGGCTCATTGAACTCGACGTTGGAGATTGGACTGGCCGAAAGCTAAGTCAATTGCGCAAGCTAAAGGCGTGGTCGAACGTGCAGAAGTACCCCTCGGGATTTAGGTTCCCCAACGGAGAGTCTTTCGTCGAAATGCAAACCAGAATGTCGCAGACCGTAGACGGTTTAGTGGCAACCCATCCTGGGAAAACGGTAATCGCAGTCAGCCACGCTGATCCGATTCGAGCTTTAGTCGCACACGCGATGGGAACCCACTTGGATCTCTTTCAACGCATAGTTGTGTCACCATGCTCCGTTACTGCAATCCTGTACACGTCTAGTGGCCCAGTTGTGTTAGCGGTGAACAACACCGGTGACCTGAAATCACTAACACCAGCCTGAAGAACACCCCAATTTCTCAATAGGAACAATGACTGACAACTACGAAATTAAGAACCCCCAGAACTTCGTTGCCGGAACCGTTGGAGCACCCGGAGCCCGCATCTTTTATCTTCAAGCGCACGACGAAAGTCTTGTTTTAACCCTCAAAGTCGAGAAAGATCAAGTTCAGTCGCTCGCAAGCCACCTCGCTGAAATGCTGGAAGGCAGCACCCCGGCGTCAAGCGTTTCCGCCACTGAAATGATTGAGCCGCCAAACGCAGTATGGACGGTAGGAGCGATAGCCATCGGCCCTGGTGAAGAACCCGAACAGATCGTTGTCGTGGCCCAAGAGCTCCCTGATCAGGAGGAAAGTGAACCCTCACAAGCTCACATTCAAATCAGCTTGGGGCAGGCGAAAGCATTTGTGGATCACGCACTGTTTTTGATCGAGTACGGCCGAGATTTTGGGCGACAAAATGGCCATAAACCCATCGGTGAATGACGAGAGCGCTGAACCTGGCGGTTCTAAGTCGAGCAGCTTTGTGGACCTTGAGACTGCCCGTAAGGTGCTAACCGACGGCGACATCGAGCTACTCGCTCGCATGCCCTACAGCTCGAATGCCACATTCCTCGTCCGTGTTGAGCGGGATGATTTAGCGGTGAACGGAATCTACAAGCCTGTCAAGGGGGAACGGCCGCTCTGGGATTTCCCGCCAGGGTTACATCGGAGGGAAATCGCTGCCTACGAGTTAAGTAAGGAGTTGCGTTGGGATGTTGTACCTCCCACGGTGGAACGGGTAGGCCCCCACGGAACCGGATCTATCCAACTATTTATCGACGCCGACTTCGCTCAGCATCATTTCACTCTCGTGAAGAACCCGCTGCATCATCCAGACCTTCGAAAGCTCTGCGTTCTTGATTTGTTAGCTAACAACACTGATAGGAAATCGGGTCACTGTCTCTTGTCAGAATGGGGGCGTGTGTACGGAATCGATCACGGCCTCTGCTTCTCGAGCGAATTCAAGTTACGGACAGTCATTTGGGACTTCGCCGACGAACCAATCGATGACCATTTACTTGAAGGCGTGCGACATATTGCGAACGGAGCTTTAGAACAATTAGCGCCGTGGCTTGAAGAAGATGAAGTTGATGCACTCACGCAACGGGCAAAGTGGCTGACCGAATCACAAGTTTTTCCCGCAGATGATGGCTATCGATGGCCTTGGCCATTGATCTGATTCACGGCCGGCTAAGCACCTGAGAAAGCCTGCCGTTGGTTGCGCACAATCAACCGGATGATCTAACGCGATTTCAAAGCTTCGATCAACGCCGGAACAACTTTGTGCACGTCGCCGACGATGCCAAGATCTGCAACCCCGAAGATAGGTGCTTCAGGGTCCTTGTTAATTGCGATGATATTTTTAGAGCCCTTCATTCCAACAAGGTGCTGAGTCGCTCCTGAAATCCCGCATGCCACATAAAGGTTGGGTTTTACAACCTTGCCGGTCTGGCCTACTTGTTTGGCATATGGAACCCATCCCGCGTCTACGATCGCTCGGGACGCTCCCGAAGCAGCTCCAAGCAGGCCCGCTAATTCATCGATCATCGAGTATGCCTCTGGCTGGCCGAGGCCACGACCACCTGAAATCACTACTTCCGCCTCATCCAGCTTCGGACCAGAGCGTTCTTCCGCGTGACGGCCGGTCACGACAGCCGATCCGGCGACGCCAGGGTCTACGGCCTCAACTCCCACAACTTCAGCTGCTCCGCCTCCATTTGGTTCAGCTTCGAACGACTTCGGTCGAAAAAGTGCTAGCGCCGGGCCATCGTTTCGAAAGGCAGTGAAAACATTCTGAGTACCACCAAAAACTGGCTCTTCGACTACGAGAACTCCGTCCTCTACTGAGGCACCAACGTTATTTGTTACGACTGGTTGGTCTATTCGGACAGCGAGACGGGCGGCTGTATCTCGCCCATCTGGGGTTTGTCCAAAGAAAATGGCATCGGGATTGGTCGCTTCAACGTGGGCTTGCAGCGCTGCTGCGGCGTGAACACCCATCAGCTTGCCTTCAAGAGCACCAGTGCTAAAAACCTTGGAGGCTCCATGGGCACCGAGTTGTTCGGCCATCGCAGCTCCATCGCCAGCCACGAAGGTCTCGACGTTAGCTGCGAGGCTCCGGGCAGCGGTCATTAGCTCCAGAGTTAGACCGCTGGGGCCGGTTTCGTCGCCTTCGGCGAATACCAGGATGGTTTCAATCGACATATCCAGCCTCCTCAGATGACCTTGAGTTCACCCAGGAACTCAATAATCTTTTCGTGGGCGTCACCGTCATCTTCGATGATTTCACCAGCTTGGCGTTCTTCTGCATCCGTAACCTGAACGGTCTCCTGGCGAGCACCATTTTTCCCTACGGAACTGGAGTCGATTCCCAAGGCACTGAGGTCGAGTTCCTCAACGGGCTTTTTCTTAGCTGCCATGATCCCCTTGAACGACGGGTAGCGAGGCTCTACGACACCAGCCGTAACAGACACCAACGCTGGGGTCGGACACTCAACGTCGTCATATCCTGCTTCTGTCTGGCGTTGCACCTTTACGCTGCCGCCTTCAACTTGTATTTGCTTGGCAAAAGTTATTGATGGAATGTCAAGGGCACCTGCAATCATCTCCGGGACTGTCCCGGTGTAACCGTCAGATGACTCAACTCCAGCGAGCACCAAATCTGGTGACATCCTCGATATTGCGGCAGCGAGTACTTTCGCTGTCCCAAGCGCGTCGGTTCCGACAAGAGCCGCGTCACTTACGAGAACAGCATCCTCGGCACCCATCGCCAACGCGGTCCGTAGCCCACCCACTGCTCCGTTGGGCGCCATTGAAACCAGTGAGACGTCGCCGCCGCCGGCAGACTCTACGAGTTGGAGTGCCATCTCCACTCCATAGGAATCAGACTCATCTAGGATCAGTTTGTCGTCCCGTTTGAGGTAGTTAGTAGAGGGATCCAACTCACCGGGCAAAGCCGGATCTGGGATCTGTTTGACACAGACAACGACCTTCATGCGTGGATTCTGCCCGGAGGTTTGGACATATCCAAATGTTAACTAGAAAAAGTTTTAGATCTGAGTTCTCTAACTGGCACACAAGCGTTGTTGTTGATGTTCAGTTCGACTATCAGCTTAGAAATCGGCGACACTAGCCGAGTGCAGATTTTGCTCCTCGTCAACGGATCGGCTTCGTCGGTCACGGCCCGAACGAGAGTGCTTATTCAAACGGCGTTAGCTGAACATCATGACGTGCAATTAGCCATGACCAGCCGGCGGGGTCATGCTTCGCGACTGGCTAGAGGCGCGGCTGCGACTGGGACAGATATCGTTGCTGTACTAGGCGGAGATGGAACCCTCAATGAAGCGGCTAATGGCCTGGTGGGAACAGAGTGCGCGTTAGCTGCCCTGCCCGGCGGTTCCACCAACGTCTTTGCGCGGACCATCGGAGTAGCTGACGAGCCGCTGGAGGCGACGGATCAGCTCGTTGCCGCGATTGCGGCAAATTCGGTTGAATCAGTCGGTCTCGGTGAGGTCGATGGCCGCTATTTTCTTTTCCATTGCGGGAGTGGTTTCGACGCTGCAGTGGTCGAGCAGGTGGAGCGGAGATCCTCTTTGAAACGCTATGCAGGACATCCTTTGTTCATTTGGGCGGGCTTCAATACTTGGCTCCGTCACTATGACCGAACCAGGCCAAGAATGACGGTACGGCACGAGCAAGGCGGCGTTGATGACAGCTACTTCACCGTGGTGTTGAACACAGATCCGTACACCTATTTGGGGAGTCGCCCTCTGTCTCTGGCTCCGCAGGCCACTCTGGATCGAGGCCTGAGCGTCGTAGCTTTGCGAACGTTGTCGTTGAGTGCCATGACTGGCCTGTTGTCTGATCTCTTGAAGGGCAAATCGCCGCAGAACAACGAGCTCGTCCACGTTGCCCACGACCTGACCGAGCTTGTGTTGACTGGGTACGGCCCATTTCCTCATCAGCTGGATGGCGATTATTTGGGAGCTGTTAAGAGTCTCAAATTCAGTTGGTGCCCCCAAGCACTCAGATTGGTAAAGCCTCTATAGCGGTGAGGTGAAGTTATTAAAAATCGCTTAATGCTCCGAGCACTTCATCAGGTATGTCTGTAATTAGGCCATCGATGCCAAGTGCAGCAAGTTCCAACGAGCGCGCAACATCATTGACTGTCCAGGCATTTACGTTGATTCCAGCAGCGTGAGCTGTCTGCACGAGACGGTCATCAATGACCGACTCGTGAGGATGAATCGCCGAATGGCCATTAGCAACGGCTTGATTGATCACTTCCGGCCAGCACCCTCGCCCAAAAAGTAGCCCTGTTGGCAACCCTGGAGAAAGTTCGCGTATCTGGTTAATAATTGCGTGATCGAAAGACGAAACTATCCAACGGTTAATCGGCTCTGCCCGTGATCGTAGATATTGTTCCAATTCGCTGGCTAAGTTCGACGATTCGCTCACATCGGTGCCGTCAATTTTTATTTCGATATTCACACGAAGTCCATTGCAAGCATCGAGAGCTGCACCTAAGTCGGGTATGTAACCCGGGAGATCTGCTCTTTCAGAACGCTCTATAAGCAGGCCTTCTGCATGCGAGTCGTGATGAACCACCAATTGTCCGTTGAGGGTTCTTCGTACATCGAGTTCTATGCCGTCTGCCCCGAGTTCTGCTGCTGCTAGGAAGGCCTCAATGCTATTTTCTCTTTGCTGTAGCGATGCTCCTCGATGGGCATATACCTGTGGTCGCGTCAACGTTTTGTTCCCCCGACCTTTTCAGTTCTTTATGAAAGCCCGACTCTGCGCGAAAGAATCTCTTGCCGGAGCATCAGTCCAACCGTAACCTGTCGTATCGCTGTGACTGCGTCATGAGTACATTCGGTGAGAGCTCTATGAGGTCTGCCGCTCGGACGCTTTAGCAGTTTTCGCCGCAGACAGACAAAGCTTCAGCGGCGAGATAAACGCTCGCGAACCCCCTCGCGAGTAGCACCTGGAGGAAATATAGACGTGAGCGCACGAGGAACCATGCTGCTGGAGAGCGGCGTCTGGCGAAACACTGCTAAATGCCGCGAGATCGATCCGACCGTTTTTTTTCCCATTGGGTCGACAGGGAGCGCTTTACGTCAGATCGCTGCAGCCAAAGCGGTCTGTGGTGAATGTTGCGTCAAAGATCTTTGTCTCGAGTTTGCACTCAACACCAACCAAGACTCTGGGGTATGGGGAGGGGCGTCGGAGGAAGAACGTAGACAAATCCGACGTCAGCGAAATAGGGCTCGCCGTCACGTGAGCTGAGTTGAGCTCATCCGTCTAGCGGATCAATAACAACAATGGGTCTTCTGTTTCTCGGTTTAATCGTCTAACAGGGGAACTTCAACTAGAACTTCTGACCCCGCCGAGTCAGTTCGCCTTCGCATCACGATCTCGCCCCCAAGTTCCGAAGTTGCCAAGGCCCGAATAATTGAAACCCCTAAGCCGCCTTGGGAACTGCTATCAAAATCATCGGGCACCCCCACTCCGTTGTCTCGCACCATCATCCTGATGTGCTCGGTATCGCGAGAGAGCAAGATCTCAACGAGCCCTACGCGACCCTCCACGAGTGGCAGATCATCGGGGAAAGCATGATCAACTGTGTTCTGGAGTAATTCGTTTAGTACTACAGCAAGACGCGTCACTACATCAGACGGGACTAGACCTGCGTCGCCATGTACTTCGAAACGGATAGGGCGCTCTGGAGAAGTGAAGCTGTCTTGGACAGTTCGCGCCAACATGTTCGCTACTTCTGCCAAGCTCACATCATCGGATGACTCGCTCGCCAGCGTCTCATGCACCAACGCGATCGCTCGGATTCGACGCACCGACTCGTCAATCGCCAATTTGGCTTCGACCGATTCAAGACGCCGGCCTTGCACGCGCAACAGCGACGAAATGGTCTGGAGATTGTTTTTGACGCGGTGATGGATCTCGCGGATCGTCGCGTCTTTCGAAACCAGGAGTCGATCTCTTACACGCAACTCAGTGATGTCTCTGAGTAATACGACCCCTCCTCTAGAAATCTCTCGATCGATAAGGGGTACAGCCAAGAGTTGAACGGCAGTGTCGTTTCGTTCAACCTCAGCAGTAATCGGCCCAAAACTTTTCATAGCTTGACGCATGACCGGCTGTTCGATGCCCAAGTCCCCGAGCCGACGACCAGCAACGTTTCCCACCACTCCTACCCGGTGCAGCGTGCTAAGCGCATTCGGTGAGGCATATTGAATTCGAGCCTCGCGATCTACCACCAAGAGGCCATCGCCAACTCTGGGCACCTCATCCATATCGACATCATGTCCAACAAAGGGAAACGCACCTGATGCGATCATTCTTGCTAATTGGTGGAAAGTCTGAAGGTAAGTGCGCTCAAGTTCGCCGGGATCTCGACGTTCAGCAAAGTCAGGAACTAGTTCCCGGCTCAGTACGCCAATCACTATTCCGTCGTGGGCTATGGGAATGCACATAACCCGTGCTCGACGATTTGTAGGTTTGATCGGCACCTCGCCTTCTACGACTTCACCTAAAGCGAATGCTCGTGCCACTAGGGGTCGATCAATGTCGTCTACTCGTAGCCCTACGTGGTCATCTCGATAGAGAGTTTGGCCCGTAGTGGGTCGGATCTGCCCGGCAATCGCGAACTCTGTTCCGACCTCATCGGTCGGCACAAACAACAGCAAATCGGAGAACGAAAGATCAGCCAAAATTCCCCACCAAGCGACAAGGCGTTGAAGGTGCATTAGCTGTTGCTGCGATAGGTCTGTGCCTATGCGAGTCAATTCCGCCAATGTGGCCATAGGTCAGAAATTACAGCCGTTTCGAACCGGTCAGCAACGGTGCACCTTGTGGGTGACGAATTCGGCTCCACATTCGAAGTGTCAGTCGGTGGCAAATCCGATACGGCGGTCGCCTGCTGCACCAAATTCGATGTAAGCAAGTTTTGCCACTGATATGCCGACCTGTCGGCCGTCGCGATCGGTTATCCAAAGCATGTTGGCGCTGCCACTTAACGCAGACTCCGACTCCGATTTGAGCTTTTCAGCGTCGTCGTCGTCGATGTCAAGCGTGAGCTCGCGGGCCACATTCATGATGCCGATTCGGATCTCCACGGGTAATGCCTTCTCTTCTGGCCTTGATGCATTGACGAACGTCAACACGACTCGAGACACATCGTATGCCGCGGGTTGACGTCTACCACTGCTGTTCGACCATTCAGGAGGAGCAGGAAAGTTGGGAGCAACCGACTTTGGTACGGGCCCAGTCTGGGCGCAGCAAAGAAAATTGGTTTCGGTCTGGCTGTTCGTCATATGGGCGTCGCATGAGGTCTAATAACTCTTCAACCATCGATCCGTCACCTTCCTCGGCGCGCTCGATTGCTAACTGTGCCATGTAGTTCCTAAGCACATACTTCGGATTCACTGCATCCATCGACATCTGACGTTCAACGTCGTTCACTCCTAATTCACGCTGTCGAGCCGCCCATCGTTCAGCAAAGTCAACGAACCCTGAGATTTGCGTGCGCGTAGCTGATTCTCGCTCGTAGATCGAGTTGAGGAGAGGTTTAGTTCGCTCAACGGAATCAAGGGAGGCCGAGCAATCAACTCGGCCAAGTTCTCTCCAGAACTTCGTCATGTCGGTCTCAGCGGTTTGCATCACCGATAATGCCTCGTCAGCCAAACTCTGATCGCGCGAATCGTCCAGCGACGAGAGACCGAGCTTTGAGGCCATCATTTGTGACCATTTAGTTTGAAATCGTTCCGCGTAGTGCTGAATGGCGTCTTGTAGAGGTTCAACTTCTTCCACCAGGGGATAAAGGGCGTTAGCCAACTGAACAAGATTCCATTGCGCGATATTTGCTTGATGTCCGTACCGATATCGGCGGTGTTGGGCGTCGGTCGTATTGGGCGTCCAATTCGGGTCGTAGTTATCAAGCCAGCCATATGGGCCGTAGTCGATGGTCAGACCTAAGATCGACATGTTGTCTGTATTCATGACGCCGTGAACGAAGCCGACGCGTAGCCATTCGACAACCATGTCTGCCGTTCGTTCTCCCACTTCCCTCAGAAGCGCTGCGTAGCGATGAGGAGTGGGATCTTCAATATGTGGGAACTCGGTTGCAATAACGAAATCGGCAAGACATTGAAGTGTTTCGCGATCGTCTCGGGAAGCAAATATCTCGAAGTTTCCGAATCGAATGAAAGAGGGCGCTACCCGACAGACGATGGCACCAAGTTCCGGTCGCGGGTTGCCGTCGTAAAGCATGTCGCGAACTACTTCTTCACCCGTTGTAACCAAACTCAGAGCCCTGGTGGTGGGAACACCCAGGTGGTGCATGGCCTCGCTACATAAGAACTCTCTAACCGATGATCGCAACACTGCTAAGCCATCAGCTGTGCGCGAATATGGTGTCGGACCAGCTCCCTTCAACTGAAGCATCTGGTGTCGACCGTTGATGTCGACGACCTCACCCAAGCCGATCGCCCTTCCGTCTCCCAATTGTCCGGCCCAGTTTCCGAACTGATGTCCGCCATAACACGCGGCGTGGGGATCCATTCCTGCAAGTAGCCGGTTTCCTGCGACAACCTCAACGAAACCGGGTTGCAGAGCTTCCGCGGATTCGAGACCCAGCAATTCGATCATCTCAGCGCTGTGGGCGACAAGCTTGGGCGCAGCAACAGCCGCCGGGTTCACCCGGCTGTAACAGGCCTGTTCAACTTGGCGACGCCCTGTCCCGACGTGGAAGTCAGCAGGGAGCGATTTGGTGAACTGGTTGTCAAAACGTAGGTCGTCAATCATCACCATCGCTCTATTTTGGCTCAAACGAGCTTCAAACCTTCGTTGTACCTGCGCGTAGGCAAATATTCTTCCGTCAAAAGGCGCGCCATTTCAGCGAAAACATTCGCTGCTTCGCTGTTCGGGTCTGCCACGGTAATGGGACTACCGGTGTCTCCTCCTTCGCGAAGTTCTTGCAATAACGGGATTTGACCGAGTAGAGGAACATCAAGTTCTTCGGCAAGTGCCTCACCCCCGCCAGATCCGAAAATGTCGTAACGCTTTCCGTCATCACCGCGAAACCAACTCATATTTTCGATCACTGCGCGCACGGAGAGGTTGACCTTCTCGGCCATATAGGCAGCGCGTTGCGCAACTTTTTGGGCTGCCGGCTGTGGAGTAGTGACGACTATCAACTCAGATTTTGGCAAAAATTGTGAGAGAGACAAGGAGATATCGCCTGTTCCAGGCGGCAAGTCAACCAAAAGGTAATCGGGATCGTCCCAATGCACATCAGTGAGAAATTGTTCCAAGGCCTTGTGGAGCATCGGTCCGCGCCAAATGACTGGTTGATCTTCTCTAGCGAAGAACCCCATCGAAATGCAACGAACGCCATTAGCTTCAACAGGCACCACCATCTGATCAATTACCGTTGGTGGGCGATCAACTCCAAGCATCCGGGGAATAGAAAACCCCCAGACGTCTGCGTCCACCACCGCGCTCCGGAGCCCCCGTTGGGCAAGAGCAATGGCCAAGTTCGCAGTGACGGTAGATTTGCCAACTCCGCCTTTTCCGCTCGCGATTAACAGAACACGTGTGCGATTCCCAGCTTCCGCGAATGGAATAGCTCTGCCTTCAGCGTGTCCTTGTGCTTCCTGACTCCCACCGGTTGCTGAGGGGTCACCAATGAGCTGTTCGCGCACCGCGGCTTGCTCGGCTTCATCCATTACCAAGAACTCAACTGATACTGCTTCCACTCCGTCTCGGGTTGTTATCGAAGTTTCAATTAGATTTATTAGCGTTTCGCGTGCTGGCCAATCTTCGGAGGGCAACGCAACCACCGCGTGAACCGTGCCACCCGCGAGGGACACCCCTCGGAGCATGCCCATCGTGTGTAGGTCACGACGAAGTTCGGGGTCAACGACCTTGCCAACTATCTCAATTAGCTCATTATCGGAAATCGTCATTACCGGGTTCCTACCTGCAAAAGAGCAAATTCGGACTTGGTGGGTGGAGCATCAGTAGAATCTAGTGCCGTGGACGGTCACTCACTCACCCCAGAAACTTTCTCCGCCACCGTTGAATCCATTACCGCGTCATTTGGTGATCCGACTCGACGAGACATCTATCTTCGAGTTCGAGAGTCGGCAGAGGGGCTGACCGCGGCCGAGGTCGCGAAAGCAGTAAGTCTGCATAACAACGTTGCTAGACATCATTTAGACAAACTGGCAGCAGCAGGCCACGTCGTCGTGGACATACGTCGAGCTGCCGGAGCTGGGCGTCCCTCTAAGCGTTATCGTGCTGCTAGCTCTGATATCACGCTTGAGTTCCCAGTACGCCACGACGATCTGCTTGGAACGTTGTTGGGTAGGGCTCTAGCGCTTCTGTCAAACAGTGAGGCCGAACAGCTCGCCGAAGACGTTGGGCACGAATACGGGCTTCATTTGGCCGCGGCGATGGCACCCGGCGAAGCTCAACGTTCCCTGCAGTCCGCTGTCACGATGGTGGCACAAGCCCTTACATCTCATGGTTTCGCAGCCCGCAGTGAGGGCGCCGTTGGAGAACTCCGCATCGTGTCCGAACATTGCCCCTTCGGTCAAGCCGCTATTGACCATCCTGTGCTTTGCGCTATCGATCGAGGGCTCGTCAGAGGAATGTTGGCAGCATTACACGGAGAAACAACTCCACATCTGGAGGGTTCACTTGCCATGGGTGATTCGGTCTGCACAACCTCCGTGTAGGTCAACGCCTCAACGGCTCTCCGCGACGAGGTCCAGATCCGATCTCATTTCTTCGACAGTTGCTTCCAACTGTCTGCGCATTTCTGGGGGTAGGTCACGATCGAGTGCCGATTCGTACATTTGGATAGCTAGATCTAGGTCTCCTTGAAGTTCTCGCGCCACAAACCCGCGAAAGACATAAGGATCGAAGCTGTCTGGTTGCTGCGACACTGCGCTATCGAGGTTCCGTATTCCTTCTTCTTGAAGAGCTTGATCATTAATACGGACGAGAATCCAGCCGCGTAGGGTAAGCGCGTCTACGTGTCCCGGTCTTTGTTTGAGAACTTGATCAAGTTGTCGAATTGCGGGCAACGGATCGCCCGCTCGTTCATGCAGTTGAGCGGACAAAACCAAGGCACCTGCTAACCCTGGTGCGTCTCGAAGGATTTCTTCAACAGCTAAGCGAGCACCGTCTAAATCATCGGTAAAGAAAAGGCGTTGAGCATCAGGCAAGCGACTCCTAGGAGACCGGTCGATTTCACCGGAAATGGTTTCTCCCGGCGAGCGCAGTCCGGAGAATTGTGCCACCGCGAACCCCGAAAGAACCCCAACGGAAAGTATGACCGCGAGCCATCGCCAAAATCTGTCCGAAATTGCCGAGCCGGCCTTAGGGGGCTCTGTCTCGTTCAGAACTCGAACGACTGCAGCAGCACGGCGGGTGTAATCATCTCGGAGAGTTTCATACTCTTGGTCAGTTAGTTCACCAGTTCCATGTTCTCGGTCAAGGTCGTCGAGAGAACGCAGGAGAAATTCACGTTCCTCTTCTAATTTGGGCATGTTTGACAGCGGTTCCTTGGGGTTGGTCAATTTTTCTCCCGAAGCGCTTGCACTATTCGTATGTCTTCCTCTGACGGTTCGATTTCTCTTCCTGATCGCCACCGCGCGAAAGCGAGAATGAGAAGACCCACCGCCATAACACCGACAAGTACAGGAAGGATCCAGACGAGCGCACCCAACCCCGAACGGGGAGGATTCGCATTCACATCGCTGCCATATTGACGTGCCATCCACGCCCGAATTTCACCGTCGCTTCGTCCTTCGGCAACAAGATCATCGACTTGTGCGCGGATAGCAGCAGCCACTGGAGCGTTCGACTCCAGTACGTTCTGACCGTCACACACCGGGCACAACATGGTCGATTTGATCTCATAAGCCCGTTCTGACTGGGTAGCAGGCCCATCGTCCGCCACCACGGATGCAACAAGTGCAGCCGACACAATTATGAGAACGAGGAGCCAGCCAATTCGGCGGTAGCGCTTCATGACGCAGCGTTTCTTTCTTGAAGGTTCGCAACCACACGGTCAACTTCATCAGCCGTGATTTGCCCCTGCCATTTAGCGACAACAACCCCTCCAGGGGCTACAAGGAAAGACTCAGGTGGGCGCAGCACACCGAAGGCAACTGCCCACGCAGACTCGTTGTCTGTCAGAACCGGCCAGTCTCCTCCATGCTCGACGAAGAAGGCTCTGGCATCTTTTTCTGTGTCCCCAAAGGGGACGCTGATGACAACTCCGTCACGTCGGTGACGCCGGTTCCACTCCACTAACTCTGGGTGTTCTCGCACGCAAGGAACGCACCATGAGGCAAAAAAGTTGATTAGCACCCACCCGGAAGTGACGTCATCTACATCGAACGATTCGCCATCAAAACGAATGCCTTCAACGTGAGGCACAAGCTCACCGATCAGCGGGCTCTTCGATTGCGTTCCGTTCCCTCCGTCGCGAGTCGCTAGCACCAGCACGAAACTCAGGAGAACTAGCCCCGCAGCCGCGCTGACTATGCGCACCATACGAAGACTCCAATGGGTCACAACGCTGTCTCACTTACAGCGTCTTCGCGCCGAGATTCGCGCGAGCTTTTAAGTGGAATAATGGCGAGCAGGGTGCCAATACCAATCACGAGACCACCGACCCATATCCACGCAACTAGCGGCTCTATGAGCACTCGTATGACTACCAAGTCACTGCCTGTTTCGGGAATAGCAATGAGACTCAGATAAACGTCGTCAACGAAACTCGTGGCGACAGACGGAGTTGATATTGGTCTACCAAAGGTCGGATATTGGGTGATGGCCGGCGAGTATCGCCCACGACCTTTGACGTCAATCAAAGCTCGCACCACTCGATTTGGGCCGTCCATCGTGTCAGTCAATTCGACAAAAGTTATTTGATGACCCGCAACCGAGCCAGTGTCTCCGGGTCGAAGTTGAAACTCTCCTTGTTCACTAAAAGCGGTGCTGGCGATAAATCCGAAGGCCAGCAGACTGATGCCCACATGAGCCACCATGCCGCCTCCAGATCGGCCGGTTAGTCCTCGCCAGCCGTTCCGCAGACAAGCGAACACCAGGTGCCGCATCGCAGCGCCAATTACGAATCCTCCAAGACCTATACCTAGAACAGGGCCGAGTCCTTCGGCGCCCAGAACCACCGAAACGACCATCACTGCGGCTCCGCATGCAGCGGGTCCCAGAGCTCGTTGGGCAAGCACCTGTCTAGAGGTAGAACGCCACGTAAGCAGGGGGGCGAGACCCATTGCCAATAGCAACGCTATTCCGATGGGTAAGAGCATCCGATCGAAATATGGTCGACCAACCGCTAACTGGTCGCCATTAATAGATTCAACAATTAGCGGGAAAACAGTGCCGAGCAGCACGACAAAGGCAAATAGGGCGAAAAGAAGGTTGTTTGCGAGAAAGGATCCTTCGCGCGACAAAGGTGAGTCGATCGAGCCAGGCGAACGCAATTCATCTCCGCGCCAACCAACCAGGGCAACCGACACAACCAAAATGACAGCAAAGAACCCCAACAGCAGGGGTCCCAAACTTGAGGCGCTGAATTCATGTACCGATTCGATTACTCCTGACCGCGTCAAAAATGTGCCAAAAATCGTCAAGGCGAACGTGGCCAAGAGCAGCGACAGATTCCATACCCGCAACATCCCTCTTCGTTCTTGGACGATTACCGAGTGAATAAAGGCGGTTCCGGTGAGCCATGGCAAAAAAGATGCATTCTCCACAGGATCCCACGCCCAGTAACCGCCCCAGCCCAGAACCTCATATGACCACCACGCTCCGAGGAGGATTCCCACGCTAAGGCTTCCCCAAGCAATCAAGGTCCAGATACGGGTCGACACCAACCACCCTTCCCCAAGTCGGCCAGTGACTAACGCTGCTATGGCGAAGCTGAAGGGAACAGTGAAACCTACGTAACCGAAATACAGCATGACTGGATGTATTGCCATGAGTGGGTGATTCCGTAGCAACGGGTTGAGCCCATCGCCGTCGACTGGTGGGCTCGATAACGTGCCGAATGGATCCGCCGGACCCGCTAGCAACCCGAAAAAGAACACGCAGATAACGAGCATGGTCAAAAGCGCCCAGGCAACTAGTCGATCGCTTATTTGGCGACGGAAATTAAGCGAAACAGCGCCAACGTAGATGCAAAGAACTAGCCCCCAAAGGAGGAGCGAACCCTCAAGAGCACCCCACAAGGTGGCGAATTTGTAGAGGACAGGCGTCGATTTAGTTGAGTTCGAAGCAACGTACGCGAGCGAAAAATTATCGGTGAGTAGCGCAATCTCCATCGCTACAACAGCAACGACACATCCGCTAACCATGACGGCAATCCAAAAGAGGGCACGGCGGTGCCTGTCACTTCGATGAGAGCCGAGCGCCAGGATTAGGCTTGTCAGTGCGCCTACCGATCCGACTAATGCGATGCCGACGCCCAACGTACCCAGCAGCGCTGTCATGATTCCGATGCCGAAACCTCGAAGGCGCAATCATTCAGAAAGCCCTTCGGGAGCTTTTCGCTGACGCGCTGCTCATTGACTGACGCGTACTCGTTGGTGTGTTTCACCAGCATCCGGTCGCTCTGGAAGTGATGGGTATCGACGCCAGCGACGGTTTGAGCTTGGCTAGAGACCCACTGGCCTTCGAGTACAACAGGAATCCATGGAGACGTAAATAACTCCGGTGGGTCCGCCGTGTGTTGCACGAAGGCGACGACGCAACCGTGAGTGATTTGGAAGGTGGTTACGCCGCTCTCGCTACGAACAGTCGAGGGGATTACCCGCCCCTGTATGCGGAAACGACGATCAACTAGTTCGGGTCGTTGTTCCACAGCCTCATCTACGTTTCGAAAGAAGAGCGTTGCGTTCCTGAGACCTTGGGCTGTGATGAAGCCCGCGGCGGCAATCAGTACCACCGTCGCGGCGAGAACCGCCCATCGCCTGTTTCGGTGGACTTTTCGTCGGAATTCTCCGGGGTTTTCAACTTCGTTCCGGGGGCTGAGGTCCATAGCTAAACATCCGCAGGCGTGCTGCTATCGCTTCCAGAGTCCAGTTCTTCCTGCCCACCGATTCCTAGCTCTCGACCTACGGTTTTTCCGCGTCCCACGATCCAGAGAGCGTATGTCACGACGACAATGAAACTAAGACCCCACCCTGCCACGACGGTTGTTACTTCGCTCACATTCCCTCCCGACCGTCAGGCTTGTACATCGTCTTCTTTAAGACGAGAGGCTATAAGTGCTTCCAACGCTTCCTCATCTCTCATCTCTTCCAATCGAATGACTCGGTAGCGATGGACAATTAACCAGATGGCGACAATGGTCACCGCCAAAGTTGAGTAGAGCAAAGTCCAATACATTTCACCCGTAATTTCCGGTCGTCGACCAACGCTTAAGCTCGCTTTTTGGTGAAGCGTGCGCCACCAATCGACTGAGAAGTGGACGATCGGCACGTTGACAAAAGAAATCAGCGCCATTACGGCGGCCCTACGCCCCCGCGTCCTGGGGTCGGCTGGGAGCCGCCGAAGTGCAAGATACCCAAGGTAGGTGACGAAGAGGAGCACCGTGGTAGTGAGCCGCGCATCCCACTGCCAATAGGTCCCCCACGTGACGCGTCCCCACAGCATCCCAGTAGCCAATGTGATCCCTGTAAATACGACACCAACCTCAGCCGCGGAACCCGCCAGCCGGTCGTAGTGGCGGCCACCATCGGGCCTGCGGCTGCTCCGCACCAAAAATAAAGCACTCGAAAGGGACGTGAGAACAAAGGCCCCATAGGCAATCCAAATCGAGGGAACATGCAGATAAAGCATGCGTACTGCTTGTCCTTGCACCACATCTGCCGGAGACACGACGAGACCTAGTAACGCCATGAGCAATACTGCGACCAGCGCTACCACTCCTAGCACTCGAGTGGCAGGGGTTGCCGTCATGTGTTTGTTACCGAGAACCTGTGTCATCTTCAACCCTCCTCCAGCAAGAATCCAAAAGTTCCGAGCCCTATGGCGGTGTGCACCGCGGCGATTACGAACATCAAGCTGGTCCACGTCCAGCCTGCTTCAGCGCGCACCCCTAAGGCCGTCTCGAATGCCCGAGAACCTGCGAGCAGGACGGGGGCCAAGACGGGTACGAGAAGCAGCGGAAGCAGAGTAGCTCGGACACGAAGTCCTGCCGCCATTGCGCCCCAAAGAACTCCGCAAACCGAAAATGCCAATGTTCCACCCACAGCTGCTGACAGCAGTAGAACCCAGTTCTCGATTCGAACGTTGTACAGCAGAGCTATTCCTGGGACAAGCACGATCTCAAGGAGCACAACTTGGAGAAAAATTCCGAGCGATTTACCGAGAAAAAGCGATGGAGCTCCAATCGCCGACATTCGAAAGGCATCGAAATTGCCATCTTCAGTTTCAACGTCAAAGGCCCTCTGAATTAGCAGTGTCCCACCAAAAAGAACCGCTACCCAATAGAGGCCGCCAGCACCTAGTTCAAGTAGGCGGACGTTGGCGTCAAACGCAAAGGCGAAAACAACAAGTATGAGCAATGCCAGGGGTGCAACATGGCCCAGGGTTACTTTGGACCGCCATTCGACTCGTAGGTCTTTTCGAGCTACCAGCAGGGCTTCACGCAGCACCGGAATCCTCCAAAAGACGACCGCCCTGCAATGTAACTACTCGGGTGGCAACAGATTTAGAGAGATCTCGCTCGTGGCTAGCAAACACCACCGTTGCGCCGGATGACGCTGCTTCCACCAAGATTTCGTCGAGAAGCTCTCGGCCTTCGTGATCTAGCGCCGCATGCGGTTCATCAAGTAACCAAAGCTGGGGGCGGCCGACGAGCATTGAGGCAATCGCGACCCTTCTACGTTGGCCCGCAGAGAGCCGTTCAATTGGAACTGACCAAAGTCGATCAGGTAGCCCAAGTCTTAGCAACGCAGCGCTTACATCACCTGCATCAGCCCCGGTAGCAGCTGCCCGAAATTCCAAGTGTTCTCGTACCCAAAGATCTTTGTAGAGATGGTTGTCGTGGCCTAACAGCCCGATATAACGACGCGGAGACCTGCGGTCGTCTCGCATGTCAAATCCCAAGACATTGGCGTCTCCGGCCCTGACTGGAATTAGACCTGCACAGACGCGCATAAAACTGGTCTTACCGGCGCCGTTCGATCCCCGTAGGTGAACAATTTCGCCTTTGACTATTTCTATGTCGAGCCCAGCCAGCACAGGAAAGCCACCTGCTACGGCGACCACCTCGCGAAAGTTAACGACTGCTGACATCTCCCCCTGATGTTACGACGAGGCCGCCTAGAGCCCACCAAAGATGTTCGCGACAGCTTCAGTTCGGTCTGAACCTGCGACCGTGAACCTTTATGACACGTCTATGACGGCTACTACATCACCTTCGCTAATTCGATCCTCTTCGGCCACACGCATCTCAGAGACTGTTCCTGGGACTGGCGCCACTACCGGGATCTCCATTTTCATTGATTCGAGAATGACCAGTTCATCGCCTTCAGCGACCGTCGCACCCACCTCGGCAACGACTTTCCAGACTGTGGCGGTCAATTCTGCTCGCACCTCCATAGAGCTGCTCCTTCCGTGGCATCCCAGTTCAGCGCGGCCAAACTAGCTGTCTTATCAGCTCCTTGCTCAATAGGTGGCTTAATCAAAGTGAAGGGGCGCTCCGAAACTCGACGGGGCCAGTACCATCGTCAACGATGTACTTGATCCCGCTGGCTTTACTAATCGGTGCCGCTGTCGGGCTTTTTGTCCGTGGCTCATTCGACTATTTGTTAGCTACCAGGGTCGTGTTCTGGCCAATTCCTGTCATTGGTGTCACCCTTCAGGGCCTTGTGGGCTCTGGCCTCGGAGTGCCTTACCCAACTTTGCTAACCGGTATCGCTATGGTTCTGATCGCGGTCACATGTGCAATGAATCTGCATCTCACCGGAGCATCGGTGGTCCTTTTCGGGACCGTACTTAATTTGCTCCCTTTGGTGTTCAACGGGTACATGCCCGTAAAGGTGGGGGCCGTGGTTAAGGCGGGAATTGCAGACTCCGCGTCGATCGATCTGGTGCGCTTAGGAGCTACCAGAACATTCGAGACCGGGGACGAAACACTTCGGTTCCTAGGCGCAACCGTACCCATCGAGTGGCTCAACGAAGTCTTTTCCTTCGGAGACTTGGTCATAGTGTGCGGATTAGCCAACCTCGGGTTTCGGCTCTTTTTCCCGCTTCGAGAAACAGCGACTTACTACGACGAGGCCTCGGATTATGACCAATACCGTGATCCAAACCAGCCTGATCCATTCGACGACTACAACCCAAATGAGCCGACATGGGTGGAACCAACAGCAAACGAGTCAGGTGCGACTTCTCAAACGATTCCACCACCGACTCCACAAACCGAACTCGACACGCTTCAAGGATCTGCATCGCTTAGTCCTGATGAAGAGGAAAAGTGACTGAGGGCGAGGCCAAGGATCCCGTAATTCGTTCCCGTGAGCGCATACGGATGCTCACAGGCGCGGGCAGACGCTTGGGATACGGCTGTTTTTTGGCGGCTCTCGCCGTGTTTGTCGTCAATTACTACTTGGGATCATCCTCATTTTGGATTTTTCTCACGATAGCTCTGCTCGTAATCGGTTCACTTGTCCTGGCTCCATCGATCATTTTTGGTTACGCGGTGAACGCGGCCGAACGAGAAGAGCAGGGGCTTCCCCATGGTCACTAGCCGGAAGCGGATTGGTAGAGCACCTGTCAGTTCTGAAATCATTCAAGCGTTCGTAAATCGTTGGTAATTTCGGAGAACCAGAAAGTATGTCAAACCGTCTTCCCGCCCCAGAGCGCAGAGAACAGTTGCTTGATGTAGCGATGACAGCCTTCGCTGCAGCGGGTTATCACGGCACATCGATGAATGATGTAGCGCGCGCCGCTGGGGTAACCAAACCGGTTCTCTACCAACATTTCGCGTCCAAGAGAGATCTGTACGTTGAATTGGTGGATGACGTGGCTAACCGTTTGGCGAACGACGTTGTTGGTGCCGCCGATGCTGCCGATACTGCCGTAGAAAGAACAGTGAATGCCTTAAGCGCGTATTTTCGCTTCGTTGAAGAAAACCAGCGCGAGTTTCAGTTGTTGTTTGGGCGCGCAGCGTCACGGGACGAAGACACCGTCAACGGCAGTCAAATGGTCGAAAGTAGAATGTCGGCAACTATCGCTGAGATACTTCGTCGATGGCTCGACGTAGCTGAGGTTGAGATTTATGCCAGAGCAATCGTCGCTATGTCGGAAGGTGTCTGCAGGCACTGGCTCACTCAAAGTGACCGCCCCTCCGCTGAGGAATTAGCAGAGCAACTGGCTGGATTGATTCTGACCGGGTTACAAGGTCTTATCGAAGTCGCAGCCGAAACCAAAAATAACTAGAAGTAGTTCGCGAGACGCACACTCCTGCCATCATCAAGACATGGAACAAGGCGCTCTAGTCGGTATTCGAGTCATCGATTTAACTACAGTTCTCATGGGCCCGATGGCCACGCGCATGCTGGGTGATCATGGTGCCGACGTAATCCGCGTGGAAACCACCAGTGGCGATTCAACAAGAAATGGCCTTCCGAGTCGCCATCCCGGTATGTCAGGGTTCAGCTTGAATCTTCAGCGCAACAAAAGATCGCTAAGCGTTGACTTAAAAAATGAAGCTGGACGACAGGTCTTCCTTGACTTGATTGCAACGGCAGACGTGCTTGTGACCAATATGCGAGCGAGCGCTCTGGAACGTCTTGGTTTAGACGAGGCTTCTGTAAATGTGGTCAATCCGGCCTTGATCTATTGCAGAGCGAATGGCTTTTCGAGTGATGGGCCTTACGGGAACAAAGCCGCTTACGACGACGCCATCCAGGCTGCTTCAGGGCTTGCTGGACTCTTTTCCGCCACGAACGGTCGCCCCACCTACGTTCCTTCGGTAATTGCAGACAAGGTCACCGGACTCCATGTCGTGCAAGCCATCATGGCAGCACTAATACATCGTTATAGGACTGGCGTTGGCCAAAATATTGAAGTGCCAATGTTCGAAACCATGGTGAGTTTTAATTTGGTTGAACATCTCAGAGGTGCTGCATTTGAGCCACCTGAAGGCCCCTTCGGGTACGAGCGACTCTTATCGCCAGCGCGTCGACCGTACTCAACATCTGACGGATTCATCTGTTTGTTGCCCTATACCGATGACAACTTTCGGGATTTTTTCGACTTCATCGATCGCCCCGACTTGGCGGAAGACGACCGTTTCGCTACCCACAATGCACGCGTGGTTCACACCTCTGAGCTGTACGACCTGATTGCTGAAGTGGCGCAGACCAAAACAACTGGCGTCTGGATCGAGTTTTGCGATCAGGTTTCCATTCCCGCGGCAACGGTCATGGATTTATCCGAATTTGCGGCTGATCCGCATTTAGCGGAAGTCGAACTCGTCCAGATAGCCCATCATCCAACCGAGGGCGACTACAGGTATGTCCGAGACCCCGTTATTTACTCTGAAAGCACAACGGAACTTCGTCTGCATGCCCCCCGGCTTGGACAACACAGTGCTGAATTATTAAGAGAACTTGGATACGACGGTGAAACAATCTCGGCCTTGGTTACCGAGGGTGTAGTGACCGTCACTTCGTAGCTGTTTCCAGTTAACCGGCGCTCGGATCCACGAGGATTTTGACTGCATCGATACGTCGTTCTGCGAGGTCATCAATGGTTGCGCCGAGAGCATCGAGGTCGATGACCTCGCTGTTGCGTAGGGGAGCAACCAAAAGCCGTCCATCAAGGATCATGTTTGCCGTGGCTTTCATTTCTTCCAATGTAAAAACCATTGATGCGTCAAGACTTATTTCTTTGCCGATCCAACGGAGAGGGCTGATTCGCGCCTCTTGGCTCGTGACTCCCACAAGACATACAGAACCACCTCGTCGCACCATATCCACTGACTGTTGCAGTGTCTGAGGAATCCCTGCACAGTCGAAGGCAACGTCCGCTCGAAGGCCTTGGGTCAAGTCGTCCAGGGTGGCTCGGAGTTCTTCGCCGGGAGAAACCGCTATGTCACTTCCAGTCATTACCGCGAGTTTGCGACGATTTTCATCTGGCTCAACGGCAACAACTACTCCCGCACCTGCGGCCTTTGCGACCTGAGCCGTTAGTAGTCCGATAGGGCCGCACCCCACCACACACACCACGTCTCCAACTCTGAGTCGACTCCGGCGAACCGCGTGGAACGCGACTGATGCGGGCTCGATGAGTGCAGCGTCATCGGTGCTGATTCCCTCTGGGATGGGAATGACGCGTTCAGCTTTCAGCTGTAGAAACGGAGCGAATGCTCCCGATGTTGGCCCCGTGGGGCCTGAGTAGTCAGACCACGCGGTCCGACAATATTGACTGAGATCATTTCTGCACTCCA
This sequence comes from Acidimicrobiales bacterium, assembly GCA_014239555.1. Classification (GTDB taxonomy): domain Bacteria; phylum Actinomycetota; class Acidimicrobiia; order Acidimicrobiales; family Poriferisodalaceae; genus UBA2110. The sequence goes on along the minus strand of JAAZYR010000001.1, from coordinate 16,921 downwards.
TGCATCTACCGCAACCAGGGGCAAGCGCGCCCGTTACCCGCTCTCCTTCGGTGACGTTGAGGACCTCGTTGCCTGCCGCCGCCACGACTCCCACCCATTCGTGGCCGCATATCCCTGGCGCGTACTTCCATCCCTCCACATAGGCGTGGACATCGCTGCCGCAGATCCCGCATCGCTCCACAGCTACGACCACGTCGTGTGGTTCGGGGGTGGGATCTCCTTTTTCGATGAGTTCGAATTGGCCCTTGCCGGTGATCAACCCAACACGCATCTAACGCTCCCTCACTGAGTAGGACTATATGCAACTATTCCCGTCCACGATTCTGACACGAGTGGCGGCTCTTTCTCTTGGTACCTAGCGGGTCAAGTCTTTGGGATCTCAGATGACCCAACAAAAATGTTTGGGGACCGCCGATTTGGCGGTCCCCAACACTAAGACGCTTGACGCGCCCTATGTAATAACTCGTTGGTTAGCTAGCGGCCACCGATACCTTTGCCAAGCGCCGAAATCGCTGCATCCCGAATAGGAATGAAAGCGAGAATAGCGATAGCGGTCGCAACATCGGCTCCGAACCTACCCATATTCAAGATTTCTGTGCTTCCTCCATACCCAAAAACGCCGCCACCATCGTTGACGTTGCTAATAAGTACGAAGAGATACGCCCAGATTAGGTTGAGGTTTGATCCAACTACTGGAATGGATTTCAACATTGAGTTCACGTTCACGGTGTCGAGAACGCTGTCGATGACTGCCATCACACCTTGAAGCAACATGCCCATGATGATTATGGTCAAAATTGTCGACATCATATTTGCCAGGACCCCCTTTGGTCTAAAAAACTGGCCGTGCACCAGACCAGCACCGAATTAGGGCCCGCTGGAGCACTAATAACATGGTACTTAACGTATTGACACCCGTCGCGCATATCTAGTTTTTTACTTTTTAAGGCTTTCTTTTCTAACTTTTTGCTAGTAATAGCCCTTTTTCTGCAGGTGGCGATGGAAAGAAGCGAACTGAAGGAACTCTTCCCGGCGAGATTCGTCATTACGGGCAGATAGATTCGCCAGTTTCGCCTCCGGGTCGTTGCTCTAAAAACAGGTCTCGAAGCTGAAGCCTTTTGACGGCAACTTTCCTCTCCCTACTTGGGTTATTTCGGATCACAACAAACCTGCTGCCGTGCCCTCAGCCCATAGAGCACTAACGGCAATGAATGCATGGTGCCGAGTTTCGTAGAGTCACCACTATGAATGATGTGATTGATTTCCGATTTCGGCCAGTGGGCTCACAGAGCTGGACGCGAGATACAACGTTTCACTACCTCAGACGCATGGGGCTCGAACCGACTCCTTCTTTCCTTCAACAATCACCTGATCTGATGTTCGAAGAGATGAAAGCTGCGGGTATCGCCGTCGGCGTTATTGGAGTCCCTGGGCCGACAGAAATCCGGGGCCTTGACCCTATCGGCGCATCTGGTTCTCAAGATGTGATCGATGATCATCCTGAGATGTTCATCCGTTTCGGATCCGTTGAACCAAGCAACGTTGACGAAGCCATCGCTGAGGTACGGCAAATGGGAGCGGCTGGAATTACCGGCGTGACGATTGACCCGTCGACGGCACAAGTCAGTCGGAAATTTCATGATCGGTCTCTTTATCCCCTGTATGAACAAGTTCAAGAATGCGGAATGCTTGTGACCACAACCCAAAGTTGTCTTCTCGGCCCATATATGGACGATTGCCGACCTGAATATGTGGACCATGTGGCCACTGACTTCCCAGACTTAACGATCGTTATTCAGCATGGGAGTTGGCCCTACGTTCTTGAGGCGATAGGCGTCTTGTATAAACAACCGAATGTATTCCTAGTGCCGGGTCAATACGTTCACTACAACTTCGCGGGATCGAACGAATACGTCCACGCGTTGAAGCATCAGTGCCAGGACCAAATTATTTTCGGAAGCGTTTACCCGAACTGCGGCTCACTGACCGACCTGCGAAAAACGATCGGTGAATGGAAATTATCTGCAGATGTAGAGCGCAAATATCTCCACGACAACGCAGCCCGAGTGCTTTCCCAAGCTTCACAGTGAGCGGCCACCATCAAACAGTAAACGGCTACCTGTATAGGTTCTTTACGAGACGTCGGGTAACGCACCTCAGAAATCCGCCCTACCCCATTTTGTGGATCGCTGTTATTGCCTCCGCCCCTGTTTTCTCTTTTTGAACTGCGCTACACGGCAATCGGCAATCGGCAATCAATCGTCAAGGTGTCCGAACAAACTTTCGAGTACCTCCCGGGCCTGTTCTTCCGTAATGCGTCCATCCGCTTGCAACTCAGCTATTTCTTCTTCAGCCAGTTCCCGATATGAGCGTTGAAGGGCCACTTCATTCTCAGTTTCTTGTGAGGCACGGACAGCGTTGGACATTTGGGTCAGCTTTTCCCTATCTTCACGAGCTTTGTTTTCTTTTAACCACCTACGGTGATCGGAGTTTTCTTCCTCGGCCATCGAGTAACGCTAATAGGAAACCAACCTCCTGAGATTCAAAGACGATAGAACCCGCCTTGCTCAGCCAACTAAGGGAATACGCAATTACCCGTTCTTCGACTAGCCAAACATCGTTTCGTCCGCCTGGAGAAGGGCCGTCGTACACAAATCACCGTGTTCCTTGGTGCGATTTCGACACACGACTTCGTGAGGAAACATTTTCACCTATGCACGCGACCTAAGATTCACACGTGGCAAGAATGAAGAAAGTCAAAAAGCCAGCGAAGGCCAAGAGTCCCAAAATATCGAAGCTGCCAGACAACGTCCGACACGCGATCGAGGCTAAACAATCACAGGAATCTGGTTGGGAAAGCGGTAAGGGCTCAGGACAGAAGAACACAGGATTCTCGGGAGGCAGTGCAAAACGCACGGGAGGAAGAGACAGGTAACTACCAGTCTCTTTTGAGGTACGGAGGATCCAACCCAAGGCTGTACATGGCTGACCTTCCGCCTGTGAACTGCCCGATGGGTGACCCGTTATTCGATGCGCATTCCCGAGATGGCTCGACTGATGACTAGTTGTTGGATTTGTTCGGTGCCTTCGAAGATGTCGTAAATTTTGGCGTCACGATGCCACCGTTCTACGGGGTACTCCCGCACATAGCCATATCCACCCAAGATTTGAATCGCGCGTTCAGTCGCCCATACCGCGACGCGTCCCGCTTTGAGTTTGGCCATCGAGCCTTCGGCATTCCGATATTTTTTGTGCTTTCCTAGCCAGGCTCCTCGCCAAACGAGAGCACGAGCAGCATCTATCTCCATCGCCATATCCGCCAACATGAACGCGATTGATTGATTCTGAATAATCGGGCGACCGAATTGGCGTCGCTCTTTCGCGTACTCGAGTGAGTATTCATATGCTGCGCGGGCGATCCCAACCGCTTGAGCACCCACCGCTGGACGGGTGGACTCAAAGGTCTGCATGGCGGCTTGCGCATTCCCTGATTTGCCTTCTCGAACGCGCGCGAGGCGTTCTTCAAGTTTGTCTTTGCCACCCAGTACGCAGTTCCCGGGTATGCGGCACTCCGTGAGCACGACCTCCGCTGTGTGGCTCGCTCGAATACCGTGCTTCAGGAACTTTTGGCCTTGGGAAAGCCCTGGGTTGCCCGGCGGAATGACGAAACTGGCATGACCTCGGCTACCTAATTCGGGATCAACGACTGCTACCACGACATGCACGTCGGCAATTCCGCCGTTGGTGATCCAGGTTTTAGTCCCGTTAATTACCCACTCATCGGTGGATTCTTCATAGACCGCTCGTGTTCGTATTGCGGCAACGTCGGAACCAGCATCGGGTTCTGACGCCGCAAAGGCCCCAAGCATCAGGTTTTCGGCGCTTCCGTAACATTGGGGTACCCACTCCATTACCTGTTCAGGGGTGCCAGAAGCCGCTATTCCTGCAGCGGCTAGGCCGCTACCCATGATCGATAAACCAATTCCGGCGTCACCCCAAAAAAGTTCTTCGAGTGCGACAGGCATTGTCAGTCCGGTCGGGTCATTCATCATGGCTTCAGCCATGAATTCCCAACTGTACAAACCGATCTCAGCGGCTTCTTTGATGATGGGCCAGGGCGTCTCTTCGCGTTCATCCCAGTCGGCTGCGGCGGGTCGCACCACTTCGGCGGCGAAATCATGCACCCATTGCTGAATTTGTATTTGATCTTCGTTTAGTTCTGGGTTGAAATCCATACCACTAAGTTACTCATGGGTAACTGTCGCGGCAATTGCAGTAAGAATTCGCGAGAAAGAAACCGGATACCAGGGCTGCTATCCGACTGCTGACTGCAATTCTTCGGCGAGGTCATGTATCACGAGTCGATCGCCACCTCGGCGTCGCGCATCGTGAACTTCTCTGCCGGCAGCTTCAATTAACTCATCTGGATCGCCGACACGGTTTGACCTGAAGGCGACACCAACACGCGTGTCGATATTGACAGTGCCTCCCGAAACCGCCACCGGTCCATCCAAGCGTTTCAGTACTCGCTCGGCGACCACGGTCGCGTCCATCAACTCGTGCAAACCTTCTAACAAAACTGCGAAGGCATCGGCGTCACTAGTCAAGACCTGGTCTTCGACTCGCACACAACCGCTGATTCGTCGACCTATGACTTCGCGAAGGACCTCAGGTGCCACTCCTGAGGGGAGGTCACCTTCCACAGCTACATCGACATAGACGACAGCAAAACCATCACCCGGGGAGCGCCGGCGTTCTCGTTGTCGTTCCGTCGTGGAGTTATTTTGGAAGATGGTCGACGCGATTGACGAAAGATGTCGATGGTTCGCCGCAGCGAGCCCAACAACAAGAAGGATCCCTACCTGTTGTGCGAGGGCGCCGGCTTCAAGGGTTAAATCTTGGTAGCGGCTCGCTGCCCACCATTCCCCTAACGCGTACATGCCGGTGATAGCCACAAAGAAGCAGCCCGTTTGTTTGGCGTCGAGGCGCAGAACAGCCTGAATCATTGGGAACGTCAACATCGCCCAAAGACTGCTCGCAGGATTTAATCCGACTAGCCAAATCGCAGAAAAAACGATTGCCGTGTCAAGTGATAGCTCAATGAGGAGTCGATGTCGTGCAACTTTTTCGGTCACGCCTGGGTCGCGGGTCGGATCAACAAAGTTAACGAAGAGCAAAAGCCCGCCGAGGATGACACCAAGGGGAAGCGGAGGAAGGCTAGCTCCGGGAATGGAATCAGCTGCCTGCGCCCAGAGCATTAAGACCAATACGATCCCAAAAAATCCGCGGACTCTTCTTGTCGCTGCGGCGTTCCGTCGCATTTCAATAGTCACGAGCCGAGGCGGTTCAGTTGCCACGTCATCGAGCACCTCTTCGGGTGCGTCGCCCAGATCGGGGAGGGAGGTGAGAATGCTGATGTGATGACAGAGTACGGAACGCAAGTCCGTTATCGCGGTATTTCAGAAAGCTTTCTTTTCTTATCCACCTTGGGAACTCGTGGAGTGCCTGGGGACATAAAAGCTGTGGGTCTTGGGAGGTCGGCAGCGGTTCAGATACCGTTCCGGTCATGGCGCAGGTTCCCGACAAACCCACTATTGAGGATCTTGAGTCCAAGTGGACTCAAGTCTGGGAATCTGAGGGTACTTATCGGTTCGATAGGACCAAGCGCCGCGACGAGATATTCAGCATCGATACGCCACCACCTACTGTCAGTGGATCGCTACACGTAGGTCACGTTTTTAGTTACACGCACACCGACACTATTGCTCGGTATCAACGGATGACCGGGTCCGAAGTGTTCTACCCAATGGGATGGGACGATAACGGCCTGCCTACAGAACGCCGAGTCCAGAACTACTTCGGGGTTCGATGCAACCCCTCACTCCCTTATGTCAGTGACTTTGAGGTTCCGAACGACGCCGGCGATGCAAAAGCCATCAAGAAGCGCGGAGACATCAACATTTCGAGACGAAACTTCATCGAGTTATGTCATGTGCTTACCGTCGAAGATGAAAAAGCATTTGAAGAACTGTGGAAACATCTGGGGCTTAGCGTGGACTGGTCCATGACTTACGCGACCATTGACGAACGTTGCCAGCGAGTCGCGCAGCGAGCTTTCCTCGGAAACCTTAAGCGCGGCGAGGCATACCAGAGTGAAGCTCCTTCCTTATGGGACGTCACTTTTCAGACCGCCGTCGCACAAGCAGAACTCGAGGATCGCGAGCAACCAAGCGCGTACCACGAACTGCGATTTCGCGGAACATCAAACCAACCAGACGTCGTTGTAGACACAACGCGACCTGAACTTCTCCCAGCTTGCGTCGCCCTAGTTGCCCATCCAGAAGATGAGCGTTATCTACATTTACTGGGAACCATGGCGACAACGCCAATATTTGGCGTCGAAGTACCCGTACTTAGTCACGAATTAGCGGATCCCGAAAAGGGAACCGGCATTGCGATGGTGTGCACGTTCGGCGACACGACCGATGTGATCTGGTGGCGAGAATTAGACCTTCCGGTTCGCGCGATCATCGACCGAACCGGCCGAATCGTGAGCGAAGCCCCGGAGGCCATCATCTCAGCTGAGGGCAAAGCTGCCTTTGCTCAAATGGCCGGGAAAACAGTGTTCTCAGCAAAGAAAGAAATAGTTGAGATGCTCCAAAACTCCGGCGACATGATCGGCGAACCTCGTTCCATTAGCCATGCCGTGAAATTCTTCGAAAAAGGTGACCGGCCACTTGAAATCGTGACGAGCCGCCAGTGGTACATCCGAAACGGAGGCCGAGATCAGGACCTCAATCAGGCGCTCATTGCCCGCGGAGACGAGATGCGATGGCATCCGCCCTACATGCAAAGCAGGTACACAAATTGGATTGAGGGACTAAACGGCGACTGGCTCATAAGCCGTCAACGATTCTTTGGTGTGCCTATTCCCCTGTGGTACGGGCTTGATGCTGACGGAAATATTTTGTGGGACCATCCTCTCGTTCCTGATGAAAGAGACCTACCGGTAGATCCGTCATCCGACGTGCCTCCTGGGTTCCAAGAAACAGACAGGGGGGCTGCTGAAGGTTTCGTTGGGGAAGTCGACATCATGGATACCTGGGCTACGTCATCGTTAAGTCCTCAAATCGCGTGCGGATGGGGTGAAGACGATGACCTATTTTCTCGCACCTATCCGATGGATATGCGTCCTCAAGCCCACGACATCATCAGGACGTGGCTGTTTTCCACAGCAGTCCGTTCCCATCTCGAAGAAGATGTTGCTCCGTGGCGGCACTGTGCCCTTTCAGGATGGATTCTCGACCCAGACCGAAAAAAGATGTCGAAGTCTAAGGGAAACGTTGTTACACCGAAAGGTCTCCTCGACCAGTACGGGTCAGACGCTGTTCGATATTGGGCAGCGAACGGTCGCCCCGGTACAGACACCGCTTTCGACGAAGGGCAAATGAAGGTAGGTCGCAGACTGACAATTAAAATCCTCAATGCATCAAAGTTCGTGCTCACGCTTGCCGGCGACTCGAACCCCAATCTCGATCTTGTGACGGAGCCCCTAGATCAGGCCTTGTTGACCCGGCTGGCTGCTCTCATCGAATCCGTTACGGCAGCTTTCGAAGATTTCGATTATGCCCGCGCTCTGGAGCGCACAGAACAGTTTTTCTGGGGCTTTACCGACGACTATGTCGAACTGGTGAAGGCGAGGGCCTACGGCAGTCAAGGCCCGGCTGCAGCAGCGTCCGCTCATGCATCTCTTGCTACGGCTTTAGACACGTTGCTTCGTCTGTTCGCTCCGTTCCTCCCCTTTGTTACGGCCGAAGTTTGGTCATGGGCAAACAGCGAATCGATTCACCGATCGCAATGGCCCGATCATCAAGGTTTGAGTTCTCAACTCAACTCGGCCATCGACACAACAGTTTTAGATGCCGCAGCCCAAACTCTTTCTGAAGTCCGCAAAGCCAAGACTGAGGCTAAACGCAGTCTGAGGGTGATGGCGGAACGGGTACTGGTGACGGCTCCACGCGAACGTCTTGACCTCATCGAGCTAGTTAGAAGCGACCTAATGGAAGCCGGTCACATCTCGAGCCTGGAATTGGTTGAACAACACGATGCCAGTCCTGAGGTTCAGGTAACCCTCGCACCTGACGAATAGGTCCTATGGTCAATGGCAACGCCCATGACTCATCTAGCAGGCTCGCCGCCATTTCGTTTTGCAACCGCTCTGTGCCTCACAGTTCTGCTTTGCAGCGGGCCCGTATCTATGGCCAACGCTGCCGATTGGCTCGAACCAGGCGTGTACCAGTCCGCAGATTCACACGTAAGTGGCGAAGTTCATGCTTTCGGCGACGCTTCAGATTTGGGGAATCTCGCATCTGAAAACGATTTCGACCTCGCGGCATTAACTTCCACGAAAACGGGCGACGGATATTGGATTGCCAGCAAAGATGGCCGGGTTTTTCATTTCGGCGATGCCATCCATCGCGGGGACTTGCGGTCAATTTCCCTTGACTCCCCAGTCGTGGATCTAGCAGTAACGAGTGACGGGAATGGTTACTGGCTTGTCACAAGCCGAGGAGTTGTTTTCGCATTCGGAACGGCTCTCTGGCGAGGATCGCTAGGACACATTTCGCTTCAAGCACCCGTTGTGGATCTCGAACCGTTTCCCTCTGGGACTGGTTATTGGCTGACGGCGGCCGACGGCGGAGTTTTCGCGTTCGGGGAAGCCCAATACTTGGGTGGACTCGGGGATCGCAGCCTTTATCGGCCGATTATTGATTTGCTGTCAACGACAGACGGAAGCGGCTACTTGTTGATTAGCGCGGATGGATCTGTTCACCCCTTTGGATCTGCTCGCTTTCGAGGTTCTCTCGCGAACAACGGTGTCTCTAGCAGTCTGATTGTCGCAGCTGAGCGGACTCCCGACGATCGTGGATATTGGCTGGTGAGTCAGCGCGGCAAAGTTTTCACTTTTGGCTCGGCTGCTCATTCGGGTCAAATGAACGCGCACGAACTGGCACCAGTCGCAGCTTTTGCAGTTCGCGGCGCCGGCATGGGTTACTGGATGGCAACTTCGTCACCTCCTCCCAGTCCTCCAGATTCTGGCTCGGGTCGACGTGTGATCTTTTCAAATCAAAGTCACAGGGTTTGGCTGGTTGAGAGTGACGGCGAAGTGACTGGCAACTTTTTTGTCAGCGGTCGGGCCGATAAACCACTGCCTGGTATCTACGAGGTTTTCTCGAAATCTCGTCACACCATCGCAGGACATGACGATATCCGCATGGAATACATGGTGCGTTTTACCTGGGGAGTTGAACAGGCGATCGGTTTTCACAACATCCCTATTGATGGCTTCGGGGAAGCTATGCAGATGGAGTCTCAGTTGGGGAGCTACCGCTCGGAAGGGTGTATTCGTCTACGAGATGACCAAGCGGCAGACCTTTATGCCTGGACAAAAGTCGGCACGCAAGTCGTGGTCATTGATTGAGTTCGACGCGTTCTAGTCCCCATCGTCGTCTCCGCCACCTGATCGGGGACCGGTTTGGAACCCAGGACCGGTTTTCTTAACTACGGCTTTCTGATCAGCTTCGCTCCGAAGCCAAACGGTTCGTTGTGGGAACGGAATTTCGATCCCCGCCTCATCGAATGCTTCTTTGATGCGTTTTCTCAGTACGCGACCAGTGCTCCATTGTTCTGCTGGTTCAGTTTTGACTGAAAGTCGAATCGTGATTGCGTCGGAGCCAAAGTTTTGGACGCCGGAGATGACTGGTTCCTCAACGATGGTGGCTGCCTCCAGTTGCTCGTCCCACACGCCGTCTGCAACTGTTTTTATTGTCTCCATCGCCAAGTCGAGATCCGTGTCATAAGCCACGTCAATGTCAAGGATTGCTTTTGCCCAAAGCTGGGACATGTTTCCAACACGGCGGATTTCGCCATTAGGAATGTGCCATAACGTCCCATGTCGGTCGCGAATCTTTGTGGTACGAAGTCCGACCGATTCGACCGTCCCAGTCGCGTCACCTGCGTCGATTACGTCGCCGACCCCGTACTGGTCTTCGATGAGCATAAATATTCCGCTCAGTAAATCTCGAACTAGCGATTGAGCACCAAAGCCAATTGCTACGCCCAAGATGCCTGCACCGGCAATTAGCGGGCCGAGGTTGATGTCGAACTCCCCTAAAAGCATCATCAAAGTCACTGTTCCAACTACCGCGGACGCAATACTTTTAAACAGCACTCCTAAGGTTTTTGCCCGTTGGCGAGCACGTTCTGTTCTTTCATGAAGTGAGGACAATTTCTGGGCGAGCATCTCGCGTCGCAACATGCCACCGGCGGCTTCCGCAGCTCGAACAGCGTCCTGCTCCTCAGAGGACCTCTCAGACATGAGTCGTTCGATTAGCCCATCGATGGCCTTGTGAATGATGCGGCGTACCAGCAACGCGAGCAAAACGATGACGAGCACCTTGACTGGGCGATCAACTAGCCAAGTCGCTATGCCAGCAACGTCTGAGTTGTCGGTCCATTCGAACACTTTTCGGCACAGCCAGTCTGGATCTGTACCGCACGCGTCATTCAGCGTTGCTGCGATGGGAGGAATGATTTGGGTCACGAACACCAGCTTAGGTTCACCCATCTGCACTGCTGGCGCGCTCACTAGGATCACATTTGTGACGGACACAGATGCAGCAGCTCTTTACAACGTATTTCAGGGTGTGGCGACTATCACTTTGAATCGGCCCGACAACAAAAACGCCCTCAGCGTCGAGATGGTTAATTCCGTTGGTGATCATTTTGAGACAGCGCAAAACGATGACGAAGTGAGAGTCATCCTGTTCACCAACAACGGCAACACGTTCTGCGCCGGCGCAGACTTGAAGGCGAATCAACCGGGGGTGCCACAACCTGCATCACGTCACAGTTTTGTGCAAATTCTTGATGACATCATCGAATCGCCCAAACCTGTCTTAGGTCGAATAGCTGGACATTGCACTGGAGGAGGGGTTGGTTTCGCAGCGGCACTCGACATATCTATCGCTGCGGACGACATCGTCATCGGCTTCACCGAAGTTCGGTTAGGGGTAGCCCCTGCCGTGATCTCTGTGGTTTGTCTACCAAAGCTACGTCGCGCCGACGCCAGCGAATTATTTCTTAACGGCGAACGAATTCCCGCCACTCGTGCAGCAGAAGTCGGGCTGATAAATCGGGCTGTGCCAAGAGAACAGTTGGACGCTCAGATAATGGAAACACTCGAAAAGGTGGTACGGGGAGGACCTAACGCCCTTGCAGCCTCCAAACAATTAGTTTCTAAAGTTCCACAGATGAACCGAGAAGACGCCTGGGAATGGACTGCCGAGTTAAGCCAGTCACTTTTCCAAAGCACAGAGGCGCAAGAAGGCATCGGAGCGTTCCGGGAGCGACGCGATGCGTCTTGGGTGCCAAGGGAAGCTCAGTAGCGACGAGGTTAAGTTGCTCATTCTTCAACGATTTGGACTTGACCGACGCGTGGGAGCGCTACCCATGTGTTGCCCGGCGGCAAGGTAATCGCCTCCCCAGAGCGATCCGTGTACCCGGTGAGAGCAGTTGCCGTTTGGCGTTCCCAAAAACCTTCGATTATGTGCCCCTCGTATAAAATCAACGCTGATCCTTCACCGACCAAAACGGCTTCAGGCGACCTTCCATCAGCCGAACTGCGCTTGTACGAAATAATCTGAACGATCACTATTTCCGGAGCAACGACAACACCGGCCACATCAACATGAAGAGAACCGTCTTGGCTACGGATCCAGCCATTTCGATCTTGATCCCATCGGTACGTGACGTTGGTAACTCCATAGCTAATATCAACGCCCTTCACCGCTACAGCAGTGTCTGGTGGAGGGTCGCCCACGTTTCGACGGGCAAAAAGAAGGGGTGGATTTCCTCCACCGCCTCGGTCGTCACCTACGAGTCGAAGCGATTTGGTACTGGTTACAAGGTTGTGTGGTGACTGGCGTTGAGTGAGACGTCGGTATGAGTCGAAATCGGCGTTGGAACTCACGTCGACGTAGTCAACGTCGCGCAGTAGTTCAAGAACGGCTTCGTTCCCGCCTGAATTCGCAAATAATGGGCGATTGAAATTGCGGAGGAGATCAAAATCACTCGTCCGTACCGATCGGATCGGTCCCACGATGTCGGCCCCTTGCGAGTGAAACACGGCAGCAAATCGAGTAAGGCCCCCTTCCACGATCTCTTCAAAAACCACGTCTGCCAAATTGATCCCAAATTGAGGTCGAGCTCGGTCATGGTTGTCAATTTTGACGACGAGAGCGGGCCAGTCCCGCACTGCTTCCCCCTTAACGCCAGTGAGCGGCCAGATATCGCGCTGCGCAGGGGGCAATGTTGACGCAACACCATCATCAGCCTGTTGTTCTAGGTCCTGAGAACTTGAGGGGACCGTGACTACCGCAATTTCGTTGGGGGCATTTAGTTCTTGAGTCGTCGTCGATGTCGGCACCGGTCGCGCACTGGGGGGCGTGCCAGCACAACTCGTAGTGGCTAGAGCAATTGCTATGCATAACCCTGCACGCCATCTGTTTCTCAACATTGAGCGAAGATTAGTCACCTATCAGGCGATGTTGATGCCGTGTACCGTTCAGTTGGTGACAGGACAGATACATATTCGACGCGACGGCCACATCGGGGTCATTGTGCTTGACCACGCAGAACGACATAACGCGATCAGTGCCGAGATGTGGCAAGGGTTGCTCGATTCGGCTACTGAGTTGGCTGCCGATCAAGAGATCCGGGCGGTGTTGATCAGAGGAGAAGGAACTAAAGCCTTCGCCGCTGGAGCAGACATCAGTGAGTTCAGTAATAAACGAACAGACAGTTCCACAAATCGTGATTACGACAACGTTTCGGATAAGGCTTACGTCGCTCTCGCAACTATGCCAAAACCACTGGTTGCGATGATTCACGGGTACTGCATAGGTGGAGGACTCGCCGTGGCACTCACCGCAGATCTTCGAATTGTCTCTGATGACGCAAAGTTCACGATTCCTGCAGCACGGCTAGGACTGGGTTATCGCTCTGAAGGTTTAGGAAAACTTGTTCAATTGATCGGCCCCTCCGCAACAAAACGAATCATGTTTTTAGCGGATCGTTTTGGAGCTGAAGAGGCCCTAACTATGGGACTGGTCAATCGAGTGGTTCCAAAAGCTGAGCTTGAAGAAGCAACCAGTGAATGGATGAATATCATCTGCCAAAACGCTCCGTTGACCATCAGAGCCGCTAAGGCCGCTACCGATGAATGGGCGAAGCCTGAGTCACTTCGCGATTTCGGCCAGATCAATGACTTGGTCAACGCATGTTTCGACAGCGCGGACTATCGCGAAGGCGTTGAGGCATTTATGTCAAAACGGACGCCGCGTTTTTCTGGCGACTAGCCGCGTCGGGCATCTCTTCGCCTGCGACGGGTCCTTTCATATTCCTCGATTTCCTCACCGAGTTCAGACAGTTCGTGACACAAATCTAGGTACGAAGCTAAACGGTCTGGGTCCAAGCCACCTTCTGCGCAAGCGTCCGCTACCCCGCAGTCCGGTTCGTCGCGGTGACTGCAATCAACGAATTTGCATCGGGTAGCAAATCGGGCAACATCGGAGAACACCTCGTCGAGGCCCTCACCATCCCACAATTGCAGTTCTCTGAGGCCGGGCGTGTCGATCAACGCGCCTCCCCCGGCTACAAGTAGTTCTCGTCGGACAGTGGTGTGGCGACCAGCACCTTCGTCGTTGACAGAACCAGTAGCGAGAACCGAGTCCCCCACCAAATAATTCACGAGAGTTGATTTACCAACGCCCGAAGCTCCCGTAAATGCGACCGTTGCGCCGCCAGCTAGAAGGCTTTGCAGCGCACTCATGCCTTCGCCAGTTTTTGCACTGACCGTCAAAATCTCTTGTTTCACTCCCCGTCGAGTCAAAAGACTTCGGATTGCGTCTCCGTTCCCTAGATCGGTTTTGTTGATCACTAGGACTGGAGAAGCACCCCCGCCGACAGCGGTGACTAAATATCGTTCAACCAGATGCTCGTCTAGATCTTGGTCTGGGGAGGTGACTATGGCGAGTGTGTCAATGTTGGCACCTACGACCTGTGGGAGAGGCGCGGTACCAGTCGCTCGCCGCGTAATCATTGAGTGCCTTGCTAGGACTTCCACAATCGCAACCCGTCGATTGTCGATGGGATCAAGAGTGTGTACGACCCAATCTCCTACGGCTGGGTAGTCCGTCGGTGCATGAGCTCGTTCGCGAGCGGCGCTATCAAGCACGGCCTCGAGCGCTCCGTTGGGGCCTAAGAGCTCATATGCCCCTCGGTGTTCTACGACAACTCGGCTGACTGCTTGACCATTTGGTAGCTGAAGGTTCGTCTTGTTGTGTTTGTTCCATCCGAGCAGATCTAAGGACACAGGGCCGTTATTCATCGGAAAGCCAAACTTCTGCCCAACGACCTACCCCGGCCACTTGGCCGAGTGTCCCTGTGCCGTCTGGAAGAACCCATGAGCCCAGACCCGCAGTGCCGGAATGGCCGATCACGGCTGACTGAGAATATGACAAGTAGATCATCGGCATTCGCTCAACTAGTGCCAACATCAATTGTTCTACTGCTGCTTGGCGAACTGTTTCAATTGGGCTCGAGTGCAACAGCTCCACCAATGAACTTAAAGATTCGTCATGGAGGTTGGCGACATTCAGCGGGGAAGTTCGAACCGGCCCAAAAAATGAGGCAAACATCATCGCAGGGTCCGTTTCACCTCCAACACGCCAGCATGTAGCGAGGAAGTCTCCACTAAAGCCCGGCCTGTCAGTAACCGAGCCTAAGACTCGTTGGATGAGGCCGTTTCGTGTGACCGTTTCCAGTTCGACGTCGATGAAACCGGTAGCTTCCCACTGTCGTTCTAACTCTCGGGTCATCGCAGAAAGATGGATGTCATCTGTGCACTGCAGGCTCACTAAAACCATGGACCCCTCGGCTCGCCCGTCCGAGCGATCCGTATCTTCGACGTACGCTGCCAACAGTTCTTTCGCCTGAGCTATATCGGTTTTGGGCCATTTGTTTGCTGCGAGTCCAGACCACCATCGGCTTTTGGGAGCAAACCATTGAGTGGCAGATTCACCGGCTCCGGCCCCCATCGATGATTTGATTAGGAGTTCTTGGCTCGTTGAAAGTTGGAGTGCTCGTCGCACCCGAACATCGTCGACAGGAGCTTTCAGTGTGTTGAATAGCACTACTCCCACGTTGTTTTCGTTCCGTGACACAACCGAAAGTTCAAGGTCTCGCGCCCGTTCGATGGCAAGTGCTGAGCGAGTATGAGCGAAATCAGCATCGCGACCGCGAACGGCTTCGATTCGGTCGTTCTCACCTGCGACCTGACGAAAAACCAGATGGTCAAGATAGGGAAGCGATTCACCTTCGGCATCTTTTCGCCAATAATCACGGTTTGCGCTAAGTAGTGCTGGTTCGCCAACCGTCCAAGAATCAATGATGTAGGGGCCTGTGCCTACTGGGCTACGAAGGAAGGCGGCTGGGTCGGCCATGGCGGACTCAACAGAAAACACTCGTCCAATTGGGCCCGAGAGCACGACATCCAATCCCGGATTCGGTTCCGCCAAATCGATCATCAGTCTGTGTTCATC
Organism: Acidimicrobiales bacterium; assembly: GCA_014239555.1. Taxonomy (GTDB): domain Bacteria; phylum Actinomycetota; class Acidimicrobiia; order Acidimicrobiales; family Poriferisodalaceae; genus UBA2110. The sequence continues at coordinate 1,259 of JAAZYR010000001.1, read as the reverse complement.
AAGAACCTTGATGGCATTTATTCGCGCGTCGCGAAGTAAACCACTAGTCACTCGACCCCGCTTTAAGAATTCTTCGTAACCTTCCTTGATCACACGAGCTGTCACTGGTTTCCCATCGGTAAACCTGAGGCCTTTTCGTATGGTGACAGTCCAGTTGAGCATTGTGGGGTTAGATTCCACGCGTTCGGCCAGCCACGGCAACGTGGACCCGTCAGGAAGAACGATGGTGAGTGTCTCCAGTACCTGATCGAGAACGTTGCGGCACGACCAAGCGCACACATGATCCCAAGGGGTCCAACCAGTGATCGGGTCTGAATCTTGGGCTAGAAGTACAGTCGCTGACCCCCCACTCCGCGAACCAATACCGCCATCTGGACGACTCGCACTCCGCTCATCGCTCGCTGACCCCACCTGAACCTTCGTATCTTCAGTCGAAGGGGGAGCTGTGGATTGAACCAGCGATGGGTTGGGATCCCGCACGACCAGAAGTCCGTCGGAACTGCATGCAGCCGCTACAACTAGCGTAGCTAACAGGCACGAAGCGGGTTTAGACCAACTCCTCAATGTTTCGCTCGCCATTCTTCAGACCACTGGTCGGCGCCGAAATGCCATTCGTCAGTCCTGTAGGTGGTCCCGGTGGCGCTCGCGACTAATCGATCGTTCACCATTAATTCGACTCGGTAATGTCCAAATCGTCGAGTTCTGCTGATCTCGGTCACGTTTGCCGTCACAAGATCGCCGGGCCGCACCCCACGGTGATATGAAATATCGATGTGTGTCGCAACAGCCTGGCGGCCGTAGCCATTCGAGGCGAACGACATTGCAAGGTCACCGAGGCTGAAAAGGACCCCTCCATGACCGCCGCCAAGGAAGTTGGTGTGAGCTATCTGTATGGTCGCCCGCACAATCGCCGTACCCGGATGCCACTCCAATAACTCTGCGTCAAGTTGTTCTAGGAGCGGATCGGTTCGGAAAAGCGCGTCAAGACGTTGGCGTTCTCCATCTGGGAGTCCATTGATCGGTATCGGCACAGCGATCACGGTACTTGCCGAAAGGTCACCAGGAACAGGCACACACCCCATCATTGAGGACAACAGCTCCTAACAGAACGCTAGTTTGCGACAACTGAGCGATCGCTCCGAGGCTGTCACCCGCAATTCCACCGACTGAGCGATATGACCAAATCCACACCAGAACAGTCGTTGGAATGGCGAAGGCAAGCAGCAAAAACCCTGAATACCCGGTTAGCAGGACCGAAA
>JAAZYR010000019.1 GCA_014239555.1 Acidimicrobiales bacterium | reverse complement strand
GGTGCAGCAGCGGTTCGAGCGCCGCGGCTACTTGTCGGGTGGCATCTACGGAGCGGGTTCGAACGTGCAACATGAGGAATGTGTTTTGATTGTACGGGTAGTTACGAGTGCCACCGGCGTGGAACTCTCGCCGTAATGGAGGTCAAGATCTCGTAGGGAATGGTGTCAGACCACAGTGCAAGATCTTGGATCGTTATTTGCTGATTTCCGTCGGACCCGACGAGGACTACTTGGTCGCCGTTATATGCGCTCGTCGTGCCGATATCGATCATTGTTTGGTCCATGCATACGCGTCCGACGACGTTGTGACGGGTTCCGTTAATTAGGACTTGGGCTCGGTTTGAGAGGCCTCGGCGGTATCCGTCGGCGTAACCGACGGGGAGCGTCACTACTCGAGTTGAGTGTTCAGGTGCCCATGTTCCGCCATAGCTCACAGGACTTCCGGCTTCTACTACTTTGAAATAAATGACTTCGCTGCGCCACGAGAGCACCGGCTCAACAGCGATCGTTTTCGATGTTTGGTCTGTTGGTTCAATTCCATAGAGCAATAGTCCAGGCCGGACAAGGTCGAGGTGTGCCTCTGGGAGGGCAACAATGGCGGCAGAGTTCGCTATGTGACGTGTTGGGGTGGGGAGGCTGAGACGATCGTAAAAGTCGAGCGCTTCGAGAAAACGTTCGAGTTGTATTCGAGCAGATTTCAGGTCGGTGTCGTCGGCTGAGGCGAGGTGGCTGAAGACTCCCTCTACTTCTAGTGATGTGCAGCTGAGCGCCGCTTCGAAAAGAGTGTCAGCGTTGTAGTGGTGAACACCTATGCGTTCCATTCCAGTATCAATTTTTAAGTGAACTTTCGCCGTTGTTTTTGCGGCTTCGGCGGCTTCCGAAATTTGCAACAATTTGTCCACTGAAGGAGCAGTAAACGTAAGGTCGTGTTCGAGAAACAAGGGAATTTGTCGCGTTACTGCCCCTCCAAGAACCTGGATCGGCACTGTGATCCCGGCAGCTCGCAGGGCAAGCCCTTCTTCGACATAGGCCACCGCCAGACACGGGGCACCGATCTCTTGAAGACGGGTTCCTATTTGTGTGAGTCCGTGACCATAGGCATCAGCTTTGATGACTGGCATCATCTTGCTTGCCCCAACAACCTGTTCTATCGCCGAGTAGTTACGTTCAAGAGCTGCGAGGTCGATGTCGCACCATGTGGGCCGGCTGCTGTCAGTCATGGTGAAAGCATCGCCGATCGAGCTGGTTGAAGCAGGGAGGGAAGGTCACCGGCAACCATCCCTGATTGCCCGAGTGCAGCTGCTCGTCCGTGCCAGTGAGCAGCAGCCGCAACGGCGAGATGTGTTGGGGAATAGCCGATGAGAGCACCGATGATCCCAGCGAGTACGTCGCCGCTACCGGCGGTAGCCAGCCGCTGGTCACCGCTTCTGACGAAAATCATTTCGCCGTCGGGGTTTGCGACCAGTGTTGTTGGTCCTTTGAGTAAGACAATGGCCCGTCGCGCTGCGGAGCGGACCGAGGAACACCTGTCGAGTCCCGGTCGGGCACCCGTGAGGGTTTTGAACTCTCCGTCATGTGGGGTGAGGACGGTGGGGGCTGAGCGACCTTGTATGCAGTGGGGGTGGGCAGCGATAGCCGACAGCGCATCGGCGTCTACCACCACCGGTACCGGTGCGCGTTCAATAAGTTCAGCGGTCGCAGCAAGAATGTCGGGGTCGGCACCAAGCCCAGGCCCGATCAGCAGCGCCTGAAAACGGTCAAGGTCGGTGAGGACTTGTGAAGCCCAGTTAGTCGACGAGATAGGCCTTGCTACCGCTTCAGTCGGAAGGCTGAGTTCGGAGGGGCCAACCGTGGGTGAAGAGACGACGGTCATTCCTGCTCCTGCACGCAGCGCTCCGTGGGTTGCGAGTTGGACTGCTCCGGTCATGCCCGGCGATCCACCGATGATTCTTAGCGAGTTTGACCATTTGTGGTCGGTTGGGGTTCGTTGGGTAAGGGGTTCTTGAAGATCTTGGTCAGTGAGAAGCGCTGCATGGCCCCGAGTGACATCCAGCCCCAAATTAGATACGTGTACCTCACCGGCGCGACTCACGCCAGGTTCCAGCAAAAGACCTGGTTTCAACGCACCAAAGGTCACTGTGCGTTGTGCTTGGAGTGACCCAAAGTCTTGACCGGTGAGACCGTCAACGCCTGATGGGATATCGGTGGCCAGCACCGGGCTTTTGGGTTGTGGGGGCGGGTCCCATCTATCTCGAAACCCCGTGCCGTAGGCGGCGTCGATGACAAGGTCACATTCGTCTAGAAGTGCGGAACCCGGATCGCTCAGGACGCAGCGAACTCCGCGTCGTGTAAGGAATTGTGCCGCGATCCGGCCATCTTCCCCATTGTTTCCTTTGCCCGCAATAATGCTGACGCGGCGTCCGTAGCCACCTCCCAGCATCGCAATAGCCGCATTTGCTGTGGCGTATCCGGCTCGTTGAATTAGAACTTGTTTGGGTTCTGGAGCATCAGCATCAATGTCTCTCATTTCTGCTGGGGTAATGACCGGTAACACGATGAGTTACTCCGCGATGACGAACGCCTCAGCCACCGAAGAAGTGTGGCTGAGTGAGATGTGCCATTGGCGAACGCCAGTGTCGGCTGCAAGTCGTGCAGCAGCCCCGTGGAGCACGAGGCTGGGACGCCCTGACGGGTCTTTAGTGACTTCTATTTCGCGGAACCGTATGCTCCCTAACCCAACCCCGAGAGCTTTCATGACCGCCTCTTTCGCGGCGAAGCGAACGGCCATTCGTTCTGCGGGGTCCACGACTGTGTGGCAGTAGGAAAGTTCCTTATCCGTGAACAGTCGGCTGCTAATTTTTTCTCGCCGCTGGAGAACTTTTCGAAATCGTTGAACATCAACGACGTCAATACCGATACCGAGCGTCATGTCCAATGCTCCGCGAGTGAGTAGACGGGTCGGGTGAGAAGTTCCACGACGTCCAAGGTCGCGAGGATGTCATCACGAAAGGTGGGGCGGGACTCCGTAACGGCGTCTTTGAGCGCGCCATATCTTCCTCGATACCCCTGCATGACGGCGCGAATGGTCGTCGTGGGGAGTCGTTCATGAAACCGACAGTGCAGAAGTGTCAGGCCCGTTGTTTGGTTGTCTTTGACTTCGGGTATATGGACGACGCTTCGCCCGTCGCTGCCAACGCCGACCATTATTTCTCGTTCGAAGGCTGCGCGGTGTTTGCCACCCCTCAACGTTGGGTTGGCGTCGGTTCTAGACGTAATACCTGTCGCGATTCCTCCGCGATCAACTACTTGGATAGTGGCGTCGTGTTCGACGTCCCCTTCGATTCGGTATCGAGTCCAACCTGTGATTTCTGTCACGGCGGGATCCAAAGCGGCCAATGTTCGCAGTGCCCGATACGACAGCCGGTCTCGTGGTGTGCCCGCGTTGATCGTCGCTTGGGCTAGTTCCGACATCAACAGGCTTTCATCGGAGCGTGAGACCCCTACGGTGACGGTCTTGGCTTGATGTTTGATCGCATCTACGGGTCGGGTGAGTTCGTCGATGGCTTTCGTCAGTGCTGCGTTGAGGTCGTCAACGACAACTCCTGGTCGTCCTACTTTGCCAATTTCCATCTGATAACTGTCCAGAGACGCAATTGCGGTGCCATATCTCAAAATGGTGACAAGCTTTGCTGCTGTGCTGGCCTCAAGATGTCCGTCGTAGGCGCCGCTGCGTAGACCATCGAGAAAACGGTTGGCTGGGGCACGAAGTTCATCTTGTAGTTGCTCAAAGGCGCCGTCAACAAGCACTCCGTCCGCGATGGTGTTTTCCAGACTGGCCCGCATTTCTCGCAGCGGCAGCGCCTGACCGTCAATTGCGAGGGCGGCTTCGTAGCCGAAGATATGACCGACGACGGTTGCCAGAATGAAATCAAGTGACGTGTGAAGATGAGGAACTGTGAGAAGTTCAGTTGCAGCTCCGAAACGAGCTTCATTTTCGTTTGCGACGACGATGGCGGTTGCTTTGTGGGCTCGGTAGATTGCGACTTCTTTTGCGACATCGTCGACGTTTGATCCGCTGAGTCCGGTTGCGCACACAAATATGAGTGGTTCGGAGGACAGATCTATGTGTTTTTTGTCTTCGGTTCCGTCTTCAGGGATGGCTTTGTAGCAGAGCTCGGAAAGCTTGATTCTGATTTCGTTGGCTGCGATTCGGTTTGGCCCGTTTCCCACGACGGCCCAATAACGTTTTTGTGGTGCGTGTCGTTGGGCAGCTTCAGCTATCGCGGGGCGACTAGCTATTACTTGCCGCATTGCGTCGGGGAGCCTGCGGAGTGCGTCGACGATGCCAGTTCGGTCTCGATCTGCATCAATGAGGTCAGCCAGGGCGTTGCTGAGTAGTACTGAGGCGACCACTTGGGCATAAAACGCCTTGGTGGATGCGACGGACATTTCAACGTCTCGACCGTCAGATGTGTACAGAACACCGTCAGCTTTGTCTGTCAGGTCGCTGCCGCGGCGGTTAACAATGGCTATGACGTGGCCTCCTCGCTGGCGGACGAGGTCAACGGTGCGATTGGTGTCGGTGGTGGTGCCTGACTGGCTGACGGCAATGACCAAGGTGTCAGACATATCGTCGGCCATAGAGAACCCGCTGAGTTCGGTAGCGAGTTGAGCCTCGACGGTGAGTTCCGTTGTTTTTATCAGTGGGCTAAGGAATTGGGGGATGGCGCGCGCTGCAACGGCAGCCGTTCCCTGACCGATGGCAATTATTCGCCGAATCGTCTTAGCTGTCAGCGCTCTTTCGATGCTGGGCGGGATGGCGTCGGACCCAAGGCGTACCTGCGGTTTCCCGTTAACTTCGCTAATACGCCCGCGAAGGGTTTTGTGGACTGATTGTGGTGCTTCTTCGATTTCTTTGAGTAGGTAGTGGGGTGCGTCACCTCGATCGATGTCACGAGTTGTGATGTCTGCCCTTGCGATCTCATCTTGAAGGATGGGGAGTTTCGTGCCGTCGTAGGCGAGGCGGTTGATCCCTTCGATGGTGCCAGCGAGTGATCCGTCAAGTTCGAGGATCTGCCCGGCTGTCGAGATGGGTTGTTCGGGATCTGCTGGAGTTTCACCATCCATGCGTAACCATTGAGCAGTGTCTTCAACCACCCCGTAGGGCTCACTGGCTATTACGTATGCGTTGTCGGCGATACCAACGTAGATGGCTTGGCCACTTCCGCGTAACGCGAGCGACAACTTCTGTGGCTCGTCAACGCAGTGACTTGCGATGGCCATTGAACCTTCGAACGTCGAGACGGTGGTTCGAAAAGCCTCGAGGTTTTGAGAACCAGTCGTCAGCTGTCTACTGAGGAGCGTCGGGACGATCTTGGCATCTGTCGTAATTTCTGGCGGTACTTCGAGATCGTGAAGTTCGATGAGGTCGGCGTAGTTGTCGATATCGCCGTTGAGCACTGCCGCCACATATGTGTGGTTGGGGCGTCCTAACTCGTGGGAGTCCAGGGGGTGGGCGTTTGGTTCCGAGATGACACCGACGCTGGCCCAACGGGTATGTCCCAGGACGACGGTTTCCGCTTCATTTCCAGCGAGCGCTTGGTGGAGAAGTTCATCGGAACGGATGCCCGTTCTCAGAGCGGCAGTGTTGTCGCCTAGGTCACCGATTTCGGCGGCGTTCTTATATACGAAGGCGATGTGGTCACCAAGGTTGCGTGTCGCTCCTGACCGTAGGACCGGGTCGTCGAAGCGGGCTCCTTGTAGTGCTTTGTCGGGGAGCCCGTGGTTGGCAACGAAAATTTGTAGGCCGGCAGAATCGCGTCCGCGGACTTCGAGTCGATCGATAGCTGAAAGGGCAGTCTGGATAGACATCAATCCGGGGAGGGCCCGCTGGTGCGGTGCTCCCTGCGCCAGATCGATGATCGCTTCTGCGTTACGCAGCCGGTCTCGTTCGATGGCCCATAACGCGTCGCGAACTTCGACAAGGCCTGAGTTCAGGTCTTCTGCGTCGACAGTTAGTTGGTCGAGATGGCTGTCGACGTTTGCGAGTGCTGTCCTGGCTCGTTCTATCTCGCCTGCAATGGCGAGGGCTGTGGGTCGGTCGAAGACCAGCAACCGCATCCCAGGCAGGGTCCGCAGGTCTTGATCTATCGCCGAAAGATGGCCGGCTGCTTCTTTGGTTTTCGCGGCGATGAGGGCCAGCTCACCGGTTGCCGAGATAAGCGACTCGACGGCTGTGCCTAGTCGCGTGAGAACCTCTTCGGCTTTCAGCACTGATCCGTTATCTGGTCCGCGAAGGACGGCGATGATGCCGCACATGCTGATGAGGGTAGCGGCGGGTTAGGGGCTCTTATCCGCGGTCTAGTTCGTAGCGCGTTTAATGACGTCAGCCAGATAGTCAGCTTCGCGTTGTGCTGTGGCCTCTTCGAGTGCTTCCACCATGATCCGAATGACGGGTTCGGTGCCACTTGCACGTGCGAGAACTCGACCGGCGTCACCTAGTCGGGTTTCAACCTCAACGATTTCTTCGCTGAAGCGGTCAGGCAGTTGAGCTGGGTTTGATTGGACGGGAATATTGATGAGTATTTGGGGAAACTGATGCATGGTTTTGCTAGCGATGTCTGAACTTTCTCTTCCTGAGCGAAGTATCAGGTCAGCTAATAACACTCCGGTGAGTAAGCCGTCGCCTGTGGTGGCGTGTTGTCGAAATATAAGGTGACCGGACTGTTCCCCTCCGAGAATGGCAGCTCCTGCGTCGAGTTGGGCCAGTACGTGGCGGTCACCTACCGGCACTTCGATCATTGTGATATCGGCTTTTTCTAAGGCTTGTCGTAACCCAAGGTTTGACATCACCGTGGCAACAACGCTTCGGTTGGTGAGCTGATTTCGTTGAGCGAGGTCTTTTGCGAACAAACAGAGTTGTCGGTCGCCGTCGATGATGGTGCCATCTGATGCGACGGCTATGAGGCGATCAGCGTCTCCGTCCAGAGCTAGCCCAAGGTCAGCTTGTTTCGCCAACACTGCTTCACTGATTGTTGATGGGTGGGTTGATCCACAGTTTTGGTTGATATTGCGACCATCGGGTGAGGCGTGGATGACTTCGACGCGCGCACCAAGTTGTCGAAAAAGCGGTTCAGCCACATGGGATGCTGCGCCGTTGGCGCAATCAACAACAATGTGAAGGCCTTCCAAACGTCTTTTTTCTATGGCGTCCTCAATTGATGTGGTCCAAGGTTGTATCGGATCCGGGTGTTCGTTAACAACGCTGAGCGGCTCATCAATTGGCGTGGCGGGTTGTTCAATAAGAGCAGCGAACCGATTTTCGATAGCTGCCTGTTCGTGGTCGTGAAGTTTGCGGCCCCCTGGGGCAAAGATCTTGACGCCGTTGTCGCTCCATAGATTGTGGGAGGCCGATATCACGATTCCCGCGCAGTTCTCTGAGTTAGAGAGGTAGGCAATAGCGGGTGTCGGGACCACTCCAGCGTCAATAACAATTTTGCCGTCAGCGGCTATGGCTTGAGACATCGCTTGTGAAAGAGCTGGTCCTGATTCGCGGGTGTCGCGTCCCAGAATCCAGTGATCGGTGGAGAGCACTTCACTTGCGGCTGTCGCTAGACAGGCAACGAAGTGTTTGTTCAGGAGTTCCGGAGCAGGACCTCGTACCCCGTCGGTGCCGAATGACAATGTCATGTCGACTCCTTCGAGGTTTAGCGCTTCGAGTACTGAGGAGCCTTGCGAGCTTTCTTAAGACCGTACTTTTTGCTCTCTTTAGCGCGAGAATCGCGCGTTAATAGGCCTGCTGCCTTCAGTACGGGCCGTTGCTCGGGATCGAGCTCGATGAGGGCACGAGCAATACCCAACCTAAGCGCACCTGCCTGACCTGCTGGTCCACCACCGTTGAGTGTGACGTCGATGTCATAAGTTTCAATCTGCTCCAGCAGCCGCAGAGGTTCTGTGACCAGCAGCCGATGAACCGAAGACGTGAAGTAATCGTCGAACGCGCGCTTGTTGCAGGTGATCACACCTGTTCCAGGACGAAGCCGTACGCGGGCGATGGCTTCTTTTCGACGACCTGTTGTTTGGGTGAGTGGAGCAGTCATGTGGTTTCCGATCTCAGGCTTTGGCCACTGCGTCTTCGAGCACAAGGGTTTCCGGTTGTTGCGCGGAATGTGGATGTTCTGACCCTGCGTACACTTTGAGTTTGGTGAGCATCTGTGCACCTAACCGATTTTTGGGGAGCATGCCTTTGATCGTCCGTCGAACAGTATCTTCAGGCTGAGTGGAGAGCAGATCAGCATAGGTTTGAGTCTTAATGCCGCCTGGGTAGCCCGAATGCCGGTGGACGAGTTTTTTCTCGGCTTTCTCGTGGGTCAGAACGACTTTGGAGGCGTTGACGATAATGACGTGATCTCCGCAATCAAGGTAGGGAGCGAATGTGGGTTTATGTTTTCCGCGCAAGATGCGAGCTACTTCGGTGGACATGCGGCCAAGCACGAGGTTCTCTGCGTCGACGACGAACCATTTCCGTTCGATTTCGCTCGCTTTGGGGGCATAGGTACGCACGATGCGTCAACCTCTCGGGATTTGGAAAACGTGAATCTTTGTCAGACTCGGCGTGGCACACAAGTGGAGTGGCCGGGGACCAAGGCTACGGGCGTCATGCTGAAACGACAAACGCTGGTTGTGAAGGATTTGTTGTTTTCGCCCTATTTAGCCGTGTTGAGGGTAGGTGACCTGGACCAGGGTAAGACCGTGAGGAGGCGCTATCGGTGCCGCTGCGCTTCGATCTTTGGCGTTCAGCACCGTTTCGACGTCTTGCGCTAATCGCTTCTTGGTTCCTACAGCGACACAAAAACCCACGAGTGATCGCACCATTTGATGGCAAAACGCGTTTGCGACGATTTCAAATCGGATTCGTTCCTGGGATTGGGCATGCCATTCGGCGCGGTGGATGGTTCGCACAAGCGACGCTTCGAGTTGTCCTTTAGGTCGGCGACAAAAGGATGTGAAGTCGTGTTCACCTAGAAAACGTTGCGCGGCGCTGTTCATTTCATCAACGGCAAGTGGTTCTTTGATGTGCCACTCGATGTCAGAGAGGAGCGGGTCGGCAACTGGAGAGTTCAACACGTTGTAGTGGTATCGGCGACGACTAGCCGAAAAGCGTGCGTCGAAATCGGCTTCGACGGTCTTAATTTCGTGAACTTGGATTTCTGGTCCACAGATTCGGTTGATCGAGTTTCGCAAACGGTCGGGGTTGTATCGGGCGCTGGTGGTCTGAAACGAGATCACTTGTCCTGAGGCGTGAACACCGGCATCGGTTCGACCAGCTACGGCTATGTCGATGGGTTCTCCAAGCACTTGTTGGATTGCTGACCGTATTTCGCCGCCAATGGTGCGTACTCCAGTGTTCTCTGCGAAACCGCGGAAATAAGTTCCCTTGTACGCAAAGTCAATTCGAATGTTCTGGGCAGGGGTCACTGCTAGGACGGTAGTTTCATAACGCAGCGGAAGGCGAATGATGCTCGATCTGGTGATTCGTAATGGCATGGTGATCGATGGCACCGGTGATCAGAGACGTCCTGGCGACGTCGGGGTACGTGATGGGCGCATAGTCGCGGTCGGTGAGATCGTTGAAGAGGCTCTTCAAGAAGTTGACGCAACAGGCCTCGTCGTCACTCCCGGTTTCGTAGATATTCATACTCATTTTGACGCCCAAGTGTTTTGGGACACCACGCTGTCACCATCACCTTTGCACGGTGTCACCACTGTCATCGGCGGCAACTGCGGTTTTACGATCGCGCCGTTAGAACCTGACGGTGCTGACTACCTGATGCGCATGCTGGCGCGAGTTGAAGGGATGCCGTTGACTTCCCTACAGGAGGGGGTGCCTTGGAATTGGAGAACGTTCGGGGAATACCTCGACGCGATCGAAGGCACGTTGATGCCCAACGCCGGCTTTCTGGTAGGTCACAGCGCATTGCGACGGGCAGTAATGGGAGAACGATCAGTCGGTGAATCCGCTTCACCCGACGAGCTGCAAGAGATGAAGGATTTATTAGCTGAAAGCATTAACGCTGGCGGTCTGGGATTCAGCTCTTCTTGGGCGAAAACCCATAACGACGCGGAAGGTGACGCCGTGCCATCTCGTCACGCATCAGAACGCGAATTGGTAGAGCTTTGTTCAGTGTTGCGGGATACCGGAGCGGTTGCTCTTGAGTTCATCCCCACAGTTGACCGATTCGACGAAAGCGTTTATCAGCTACTCACCGACATGTCCGTAGCGGCGGACAGACCGTTGAATTGGAACGTTATTTTCGCGAATGCGCGTCAGGCCGATGTAATTGAAGAAAAGTTACAGGCTTCCAATTACGCGGCGCGCCAGGGAGGTCGTGTCATTGCGTTAACAGCGCCGATGCCTGCTGAAAGCCGCCTTTGTTTTGAGAGTGGTTTTTTGCTTGACACGCTGCATGGCTGGGCTGAGCCAATGGCACTGCCAAATCAGGAAAAAACGGCGTTGCTGGCCGATCCTGTTCGCCGTGCTGAGTTGAACGAGGATGCTCAGCAACCAAGTCCTTTCCGTGGAATCGCGCGATGGGAACGTCTAACGGTAGGAGAAGTGACCAAAGACGAATTAAAACATCTTGAGGGCCGCTCGATCGGTGACATCGCCGAAGAATTAGATCAGACACCTTGGGACGCGTTGTGCGAGATTGTTGTTGCTGACGACTTAAAAACTGGTCTCTATCCGCCCGCAGCGGGCGATAACGATGAGTCGTGGGCGTTACGCCAGGCGCTGTGGAATGACGATCGTTGCATAATCGGCGCGTCCGATGCTGGCGCACATCTGGATTTTCTCGCAACATTCAATTATTCGACCTATCTACTTGCAGCAGCTCGGGACAAGAAGTTGATGAGTCTCGAGGCCGCGGTACACAAACTCACTGATGCGCCAGCGCGTTTGTATGGGCTGAAACATCGAGGCCGCATTGAGCAAGGGTGGTGGGCGGACCTCGTGCTCTTTGATCCCGAGAAGGTCGCTCCAGAAGAGATCGAGGTTCGAGAGGATCTTCCTGGAGGGGCATGGCGCCTTTACGGCGAAGCCGTCGGGGTACGTCACGTCTTTATCAATGGGGAACAAGCGGTGGAAGACGGTCAATTTACTGATTCTCGACCGGGAACATTGCTTCGTTCTGGCAGAGATACTGAGCCCGTGACGGCACTCAGCTAGTTAGTGGTCTCGGCCTTGTGGATCGAGAATCGATATCAGATGTTCGATGTTGAAATCCGCGTGTTGAGATGGGCCAATGAGCCGGGCTTCGGCTTTCGTTAAACGCTCGACCGCATTTTCGATTTCAGCGGCGGCATGGTGAGGTACCACCACCGCCCCGTGGTGGTCTGCGTGAATGAGGTCACCGGGAGCGACGGTCATGCCATGCACCTCGACGGGGATTCCGTATTCGACGACGTGAATCCAACCATGGGAAGGTCCAACGGATCCAGCGAGAGCTCCGAAGCCTTCAGCCCACATGCCTGTATCTCGGATAGATCCGTTGGTAACAGTACCTACCGACCCCAGGCCTTTATGGACGTTGCTGTTGACCTCTCCCCAATGGGCCCCGAAGCCAACAGGATCGTCTACGTCTTCGATAACTGTCACCGTTGGCCCCGGTGGCTCTGCAATATGTTCGAAGTACCCCACCCGCACAGCTAAGTCATCTTCTTTGGAGCGTCCCGAGGGGGCTGTTGCCCGTATTTTTGCTGTGCGTGCATAGCCAACCATCGGGGGAAGGGAAGGATCGTGACACACGAAAGGCTGCGTCGTGAAACCTTCGGCTCGTCGTTCAGGAACGATGAGTTCTAAAGCGTTGCAGATGGTGGGGGTGTCGAATTTTTGGAGGGTTCCGATTATCGCCGCGTCCAGCATGGATGGATCCTAGACGTACGAGCTAGACCAGTTCGATTAGCGCCATGGGTGCATTGTCACCTTGGCGGGGTCCGAGTTTTAGAATTCTGGTGTACCCACCTGGACGGTCTTCATACCGTGGTCCGATCTCGTCGATCAGTTTTTGAGCCATCTCCTGGTCGCCGTTCAAACTTGCCACGAGTTGGCGATGGCGATGCAAGCTGTTTGAGCCGGCACTGGCTTTTTTGGCTTTGGTGATCAATTTTTCGGCGTAGGGACGCAGAGTCTTCGCTTTAGCTTCAGTGGTTTCAATAGCTTCAGCAGCGAACAGCGATGCGGCGAGATTGGCCAAGATGGAACGTTGATGGCTTGAACTGCCACCTAACCGGCGGCCCTTTTTGGGAGTTGGCATGAAGTGGCTCCTACTGAACTGAAGGGGTCATGCCTTTGAGGGCTAGACCACGCTCATCGAGTTTTTGAATAACCTCATCGAGCGACTTTGAACCGAAGTTGGTGATTGCCATCAAGTCGTCGATGCTCTTTTCTAAGAGTTCCCCAACACTGTTGACTTGGCCGCGTTTCAGACAGTTACGTGGCCGTTCACTCAAGTCCAGGTCCTCGATCGGCATGTCGAGTTCAGGCGAACTGGTCTCGACAATAGCCACCTCATTAATTTCTAAGCCAAGAGGTTCGTCGCTCATGTCCGCTACGAGTCCGACCAGGGTGCGCAGCGTGTCGCCGGCCGATGCGAGAGCATCTCGTGGACTGATGGCTCCATCGGTGTCAATATCCAGGATTAGCCGATCAAAATTCGTTGACTGTTCAACACGAGTGGGCTCTACCTCTATTGAAACCCGACGCACCGGACTGAAGATGGCATCGATGGGGATAACACCGATCGTGGAACTGCTGTCCTGATTTTCCGAGGACAAATAACCGCGTCCTTGTTCGACGGTGATGTCGACCGCAAGACGTCCGCCTTTACTCAGAGTGGCTATCTGTAAGTCGGGATTCATACATTCGACATCGACTCCCCAGTCGACATCACCAGCGGTGAGGTCGCAGGGACCCGAGACATCCAGTCGCACCGCGACGGGTTCGTCGCTGTGACACGTCAATACGATGTCTTTGAGGTTCAGAATAAGATCTGTTACGTCTTCAACTACGCCGTCGATAGTGGCGAACTCGTGCAGAGCTGCTTCGCCGTCGAATTTGACCTGGGTTATGGCTGCACCAGGTACTGACGACAGCAATGTCCGTCGCAGGGAGTTGCCAATAGTGTGCCCGAATCCGGGTTCAAGAGGGCCAACGGCGAAACGTTGGCGGTTATTTTGCTCGTCATCGAGGGCTTCAACCGTCGGACGTTGCATGGTGAGCATGCTCACGATATCTCCATGGGGCCAGGGGTGGACTATTTGCTGTACAGCTCAACAATGAGCTGCTCGCGAACAGGAATTTCAATTTGTTCGCGTGTTGGTACCTCTCTCACAGTGACCTGTTGGCCATTGTCGCCAGCGTCGAGCCACATTGGGGCAGCACGATCAAGCACATCGAGGTTCCATCGGATGGTGACCATCTCGCGAGCCTTGGGCCGCAATTCGATGACGTCACCTTTGCGGGCACGGAAGCTGGGTACGTTAACCCGTCGACCGTTGACGTTGATATGTCCGTGACTCACGAACTGACGGCCTTGTGGACGAGTTGCTGACCAACCGGCGCGATACACGATGTTGTCGAGTCTGAGTTCAAGAAGGCGGAGAAGAATTTCGCCTGTAACGCCGCGCTGGCGAGCAGCTTCGTCATAGGTATTGCGGAACTGTCTTTCGGTGATTCCGTAGCTGAATCGTGCCTTCTGTTTCTCCTGAAGCTGGACGAGGTACTCAGAGTTCTGGCTTCGCCGGCGTCCGCGACCATGGTCACCTGGTGGGTAGGGGCGGCGGTCTAGGGCCTTAGTTTCGCCTTCTGTTCCCCAGACGTTGATTCCTAAACGACGGGAAACTCTGGCTTTGGGTCCGGTATATCGTGCCATGTGTCAAACCCTCCGACGCTTGGGTGGTCGGCAGCCATTATGGGGTACGGGTGTCATGTCCTTGATTCCGGTTATTTCAATACCCACGGTTTGTATTGAACGGATTGCAGTTTCACGTCCAGAACCTGGGCCTTTAACCTGAACGTCAACTCTTCGTACTCCATGTTCCATTGCTTTACGAGCAGCTTGCTCAGCAGCCTGTTGAGCGGCAAAGGGAGTGGATTTGCGTGATCCTTTGAAACCGACATTGCCGGCC
The DNA here is from genome assembly GCA_014239555.1 of Acidimicrobiales bacterium. Classification (GTDB taxonomy): domain Bacteria; phylum Actinomycetota; class Acidimicrobiia; order Acidimicrobiales; family Poriferisodalaceae; genus UBA2110. The sequence goes on along the minus strand of JAAZYR010000019.1, from coordinate 12,618 downwards.
GAGGACCACGAGACAACGTTTCCTTGCTGGTCGCTGAAACTGATGATTGTGTTGTTGAAAGAACTCTTAATGTGAGCGACGCCGTGTCCGACGTTCTTACGTTCTTTGCGGCGGGATCGACGCGGCGCTGGTTCGGGGTTAACCATGATCTTCTTTCAGTCCGTTTCCTGGCCGGCTATCACTTCAGGACCTTTTTCTTGCCCGCTACGGTTTTACGGGGGCCTTTTCGTGTGCGAGCGTTGGTATGAGTGCGTTGACCTCGGACGGGTAGTCCGCGCCGATGACGGATTCCTTGGAAGCATCCGATTTCGATTTTTCGTTTGATGTCTTGCGCAACATCACGACGAAGGTCGCCTTCGACGGTGTAGTTCTCGTCAATGAAATTCCGCACACCAACGATCTCTTCGTCAGTGAGGTCGCGGACACGAGTTGCCAGACCAATATTAAGAGCCTCACAGATATCTGCGGATCTGGTGCGACCGACTCCATAGATATAGGTGAGCGCGATTTCCACTCGCTTCTCTCGAGGGAGGTCAACTCCTGCAATACGGGCCATAGTTAGAAATTCCTATCCCTGCCGCTGCTTGTGCCGCGGGTTGGGGCAAATCACGCGAATTCGACCGTGACGCCGCACAACTCGGCATTTGTCACAGATCTTTTTGACGCTGGGGCGGACTTTCATTGGGGTACCTGAGAGTGGGGTCGCGGGGTAGACATCACACCCGAAATGCGACCGAGTGCGGACGCGGCATCATTGGATCCACCAACAAGCCGAATGAAGAGCATACCGTGAGCCGGTTCACGCACCAATCTCTGAACCATGGTTAACGATTTCTTTCGGTCGCGTCAATGATGCGATCTTGCACTTCGTCTTCGGTTCCAAGACCATCAACGGAGATCAGAATGCCCTGTGACGAGAAGAATTCTAAGAGAGGTGCTGTTTCTGTTTGGTAGAGCTCAAGCCTTCGCTGGATAGCTTCTGGAGTGTCGTCGGCGCGGCCTCTGGCCAACATTCGTTCTAACACGACGTCGTCGGGAACTTCAATATCAATCGCTACGTCGATGACGCTGGGCGCAAGCATTGCTGTCAACTCTCGAGCTTGTACCTCGGTGCGTGGGAACCCGTCTAGTAGAAACCCAAATTGGGCATCAGGCCGCGCCAGACGTTCTCGAACGATTCCGAGGATGAGACCATCTGAAACGAGTTCACCAGCTTCCATTATTTCTTTGGCTTGTAGACCTAGGTCGGTACCTTCTTCGACTGCGGCTCGCAGCATGTCGCCAGTGGAGATATGCGGAATGCCGTAGTGCTTAACGAGTAGCGCGCATTGAGTGCCTTTGCCGGCTCCTTGCTTACCTAAAATTACGAGTCGTGTCATCGGATCGATCCACGCCTACTTGAGGAAGCCCTCATAATTGCGTTGAAGTAACTGGCTGTCGATCTGTTTCATCGTTTCAAGCGCCACGCCGGCTGCAATGAGTATCGACACACCGCCGAATCCGATAGCGGCTCCCCCGCCACCCATGGCACCGAGATCACTTGTGAGAGAAAGGAGCACGGTTGGGATAAGAGCTACGAATGCGATGAAGAGAGCTCCAGGGAGGGTGATACGGTTCAGAATTTTTGCGAGATACCGTTCCGTTTGTGGGCCGGGGCGAACACCTGGAATGAAGCCCCCCTGCTTACGGATGTTGTCGGCCTGCCGCGCTGGGTCGAACGAGATCGCTGTGTAGAAGTACGCGAAGCCAACGATCAACATGCCGAAGAAGAGGATGTAGACGATGCTGTCAGGTTGAGTGAGGTAGTCGTTGACAAACATCTGGAACCAACCCCAATTGAGAACGTTCGACATAAGCACGGGTAGGAACAGGATCGAACTGGCAAAAATTACGGGTATGACACCGGATTGATTGACTTTGAGGGGTATGTAGGTGTTTTGGCCCCCATACATTTGTCGCCCTACTTGACGTTTTGAGAACTGGACGGGAATGCGGCGTTGCCCCTGTTCGATGAAAACGATTGCCACCATCATCCCGATCGCAACCACGATGGCGGCTCCGAGATAGAAGTTGCCTTGGACGGCCCGTAGTCGCGCTCCATCAAAGGGGATCGTTGAAACGACGGAGGCAAAGATCAATAGTGACATGCCATTTCCGACACCTCGTTGACTAATGAGTTCACCCATCCACATCAGCAGAGCAACCCCGGCCGTCAGCGAGAGGATGACTAATCCGACCCGAGCGAATGTGAAATTGGGTATCACGATCACGGCGCTGGTGTTGCCGAGGGCTGTTCCCTGCCCTCGTCCGAAGATGAACGTGATCCCTGTGGCCTGAATGAATGCAATGGCCAAGGTGAGATATCGGGTGTATTGCGTAATTTTTCTCTGACCTACTGCCCCTTGTTGTTGCAGCTGCTCTAGACGGGGAATAGCGACAGTCAAAATCTGGATGATGATCGATGCCGTGATGTACGGCATGATCCCCAACGCAAATATTGCGAAATTGGTTAAGGCACCACCAGAAAACAGGTTGAGCAACGCGAGCACGCCACCGGTCTGGTCGGCTTGTTCTCGCAGCGACAAGATCGCATCAAAGTCAATGCCGGGAACAGGTACTTGCGATCCGAGCCGGTACGCGCCGAGGATAGCGATGGTGAACAGGATCTTCCCTCGAAGATCTGGTACACGAAAGATGTTGCGCATACTCCCGAGCAAGGTAAACCTCGTTTATCGGTTGGTGTGCTGGTTGCCGCGCGCCGGCGGACGTGGACCTTTGAAGGTAGGCGCCAGGATCTCAACAGTACCCCCTGCAGCTGAGATGGCCTCTTCCGCGCTTTTTGACACTGCGTGTGCTTTCACAGTCAGCGGGCGGTCAATTTGCCCTCTGCCGAGAATTTTTACCATCGCGCCTTTAGATACCAGGCCCTTCTGGAGTAGCCCCTCTGGAGTAACTTCAGTAAGGCCTGAGTCTGTGATCGTGTCAAGGTTGATCGGCTGGTACTCAACGCGGAACGGGTTCGTAAAACCCTTCATCTTTGGCAGTCGCCGTTGAAGGGGTAATTGGCCGCCCTCGTACCAGACAGGAACTTTGCTGCGAGCTTTGGTGCCTTTGGTACCTCGGCCCGCGGTTTTTCCACCCTTACCACCGATACCGCGACCAACGCGTTTCGGTTTCTTTTTGGAACCGGGAGCCGGCTGTAAGTCATGTGGTTTGAGCATGAGTGTCTCTACTTCAGTCTTCCTGGACGTCGATAAGGTGCGCGACCTTTTGAATCATTCCTCTGATTTCAGGTCGGTCGGGCAAAGTGTTGGTTTTACCAATCCGTCCCAATCCCAGAGCCCTAAGGGTCCCACGATGTTTCGGTTTGGAGCCGATCGCTGAGCGAACTTGAATGACTGTTAGATCACTCACGAGGACACCTCAGCAGATGGTTTAGATCGCAGAATTTGTCGTTCCGATTCAAGATATGCCGCTAATAGGCCAGCGGGAATGCATTCTTCGGCGGAGAGCCCGCGCAGAGCAGCAATTTCGTCCGGTCTCTTCAAGCCTTGCAGGCCGTTAATTGTGGCCTTAGCCACGTTGATGTGGTTTGACGAACCAAGAGATTTGGCAAGCACGTCGTTGACGCCTGCTTCTTCGAGAATGGCACGTGCTGCACCGCCAGCGATCACTCCGGTACCGGGCGCTGCTGGTTTCAGTAGTACGCGTCCCGCGCCCATGACACCCAAGATGGGGTGGATGATTGTTGAACCCGCTAGCGGAACACGGAAGAGGTTTTTCTTTGCTTCTTCAGTGCCTTTTTGAATAGCGAGAGGCACCTCTTTTGCTTTCCCATAACCAAGCCCTACCTGACCGGCACCGTCACCGATCACCACGAGCGCCGTGAAGGAGAATCGTCGACCACCTTTTACGACTTTCGCCACTCGGTTGATATCAATGACTCTGGACTCGCGGAGACCATCGTCGCCGCTATTCCTAGGGTTGTCTTCGCGTCGACGATCATCTCGCCGGCGGTTGCCTCGATCGTCGTTACGGCGATTTTGGTTCTGGTTAGCGTCAGTCATAACTGGTTCCTAGAACTTCAGCCCGGCATCGCGGGCTGCGTCGGCGAGGGCCGCTACACGGCCGTGGTACTTGTTTCCGCCGCGGTCAAAAACCACGGATTCGATTCCAGCTGCTTTTGCTCGTTCAGCCAGTAGCTGTCCAACTTTGCTGGCAGCTTCTTTGTTGCTGGTCGTTGTGCTCCGCAAGTCTGCTTCGGAGGTGGACGCTGCAGCAACTGTGCGTCCAGCTTCGTCGTCAATAATTTGCGCTGAGATATGTCGATTTGAACGAAAAACGCTCAATCGAGGACAACCGGAGGTGCCGTTAATTTTTTTGCGGACTCGCCGTTGGCGACGTTGCCGCTGAGCGGTTCGTGAAGTCATGTTCATACCTACTTTGCGGACTTGCCGGCTTTGCGGATCACGTGTTCGCCGACGTACCGGATCCCTTTGCCTTTGTATGGTTCAGGTTTTTTTAGCGCTCGGATGTCAGCAGCGACCTGCCCGACAAGTTGTTTGTCGATACCCGAAACTTTGATGATCGTGGGTTCGGGAACATCAAACGTGACGCCTTCAGGAGCTTCTACTTTCACCGAGTGGCTAAAGCCAAGCGCTAGTTCTAGTGAACTGTTGCCCTTTGCCTGTGCTCGGTAGCCAACCCCAACAATGTTGAGTTCTTTCATGAAACCGTTCGTAACGCCTTCAACCATGTTGTTGACTAACGCGCGTGTGAGGCCGTGAAGCGAGCGTTGCTGACGACTGTCATCAGTTCGAGTGACAGCAACAGCGGTGTCTTGAACTTCTACCTGAATACCCTCAGGTATCTCTTGACTTAACTCTCCTTGCTTGCTCGAAACTTTGACTGCACCTGCTGAAACTTCAACGGTGACGCCGTCGGGGACTGCGATGGGAGCTTTACCTATACGCGACATTTTTGCCTCCTACCAGACGTAACAAAGGATTTCGCCGCCCATACGATTGCGGCGAGCTTCTCTGTCGGTCATTAGGCCTTTGCTGGTTGAGAGAACGGCTATACCGAGTCCTCCAAGGACTCGGGGTACATTGCTTGATTTGGTGTACACGCGAAGACCCGGTTTTGATATCCGCTTTAAACCAGAGATAGTTCGGCTCCGGTCCGTGGTGTACTTCAGATCGATTGACAGGGTGTCGCCTGGTCGGTCCTGCGAATCGGCTACTTGGTAATCAGCGACATACCCCTCTGCTTTGAGTATCGCAGCGAGAGATTCTTTAAGTTTTGAGGACGGCATCTCAACCTTGTCCTTGTAGCCCTGGTGCGCGTTACGGATACGCGTGAGCATGTCGGCTATCGGGTCGGTCATGGTCATTTGATATCTCCCCTCACCAGCTCGCCTTGGTCACGCCTGGGATTTCCCCCGCGTGAATCATTTCTCGAAGACATACTCGACATAGTCCAAACTTGCGGTATACCGACCGCGGTCGACCACATCGGCGACAGCGTGTGTAGGCACGCACTTTGAACTTGGGCGTACGTTGTTGTTTATTACGAAGAGCCTTCTTAGCCATCAGTTCTGCCCCTCAGTGCGGAATGGGAACCCGAGTGCCGTTAAAAGCGCACGGCCGTGTTCATCGTTGGTAGCGGATGTCACGATCGTGATATCCATGCCCCGGATTTTGTTGACGGAGTCGTAACTGATTTCCGGGAAGATCAGTTGTTCTGTGACGCCGAATGTGTAGTTGCCATGTCCATCAAAAGAACGAGGTGACAGTCCGCGGAAGTCGCGTATGCGGGGAATGGCCAAACTCACGAGACGGTCGTAGAACTCCCACATCCGATTGTTTCGAAGAGTGACCTTGGCCCCAATGGCGTTGCCTTCCCGGAGTTTAAATCCGGCGATGGACTTTTTCGCTCTCGTGATCGCCGGCTTTTGGCCAGTGATCTTTGTCAGGTCTTCCATCGCCCCATCAAGAAATGCGCGATTGATGAGTGCGTCTCCAACACCCGAATTAACAGAGATTTTGTTGATCGTGGGGACCTGCATCACGTTGGGCAAATCGAGCTGGGTTTGTAATTGGTCCCGAAGAGTGTCGCGGTAGAGCACCTTCATCCGGGGTTCCATCATTGTTGCGTTCACGACAGTTCCTCCCCTGATTTCTTGTGGAAGCGCACTTTCGTGTCCCCTTCGATCCGGTAACCGACTCGCCCTGCTTCACCGGTTTTCGGGCATACAACTGCGACGTTGGAAGCATTGATGGTTAGGGCAATATCGATGATTCCGCCCTGATCGTTCGCTTGGGTGGGGCGCTGATGCTTTCGTCCGGTATGCACACCTTCGACAGTGATGCGTCCGCTTTCGACGTTGACGGACATGACATGTCCCTCAGTTCCTTTGTCTTTGCCGGATAAGACACGAACCAGGTCACCCTTCTTAATTTTCATTAGAGGACCTCCGGTGCCAAAGAGACGATGCGCATGAAACGCTGGTCTCGGAGCTCACGCCCAACAGGGCCGAAGATTCGTGTACCGCGGGGTTGGCGGTTGTCATCTACAAGTACGGCCGCGTTTTCGTCGAATCGGATATAGCTGCCATCAGGGCGTCGTCGTTCTTTTCGTGTGCGCACGACAACACAGCGAACGACCTCGCCCTTTTTCACGGCGGCACCGGGGATGGCATCCTTCACAGTGGCTATGAACACGTCGCCAATGGACGCGTAGCGTCGACCTGTGCCTCCAAGAACTCGGATGCACAGAACTTCTTTTGCACCGGAATTATCGGCAACTTTGAGTCGGGATTCTTGTTGGATCACTACATCAACTCCGGGATCAACGGGCTCGTTCGATGATTTCAAGCAAACGCCACCGCTTTTTCTTCGAAAGAGGTCGGGTCTCCATGACTCGCACGCGATCGCCAGGGCGAGCATCGTTTTGTTCGTCGTGCGCGTAGAGCTTCTTAGTTTGTTGAACGGTTTTGAAATACCGGGGATGACGGACTCGTTCCGTCACAGCAACGACCACGGTTTTCTCCATTGAGGTGGAAACGACCAACCCTTCACGGATTTTTCGTCGATTGCGTTCTTCAGGGGTGACCTGTGTGTCACTCATCAGTTGTCCTCCATCGTTGCTGCCTCTGCAGCGGCGATCTCTCGTTCTCTGAGGATCGTGTTAATGCGGGCGATGTCTCGTTTGACCAGGGAGATTCGTCCTGGGTTCTCTAATTGACCCGTCGCGAACTGGAACCGGAGATTGAACAACTCGTGCTTCAATTCGTTGAGTTGGTCAAGTAGTTGATCATCAGCGAACTCGCGTAAGGCAGTTGCAGCTGTCATTAGATCGCCTCCTCGCGACTCACGATTCGGGCTTTGATAGGAAGTTTTTGGATAGCGCGGTTTAATGCCCCGTGAGCAAGTTCGGCCTCAACGCCACCAAGTTCAAACATCACTCGTCCTGGTTTAACCACCGCTACCCACCGTTCGGGGTTTCCCTTGCCTGAACCCATTCGGGTTTCTGCAGGTTTCGCCGTGACGGGTTTATCGGGAAAGATGTTGATCCAAACTTTGCCACCACGTTTAACGTGACGCGTCATTGCGATACGCGCTGCTTCGATTTGTCGGGCGGTAATCCATCCCGGTTCAAGAGCCTGGATACCAAAGTCACCGAAATGCATGGTGGTGCCGCCTTTGGCGCGACCTTTCATGCGACCGCGATGGGTTTTGCGGTGTCTAACTTTCCGGGGCATCAACATTTCAGTCGTCTCCCGGTCGGAAGTTGGGGGTTTGGCTTTGTTCGCGAGTAGCGCGTTCGATTTGTTCTTCTTCTTCTAGAAGTTTTTCGAACTCTGGGTCAGCTTCTTTGACTAGTGGGGCGGGCTCATCGATTTCGTCGCCTGGGGCGTCTGCTCGACGTCCGCCGGCTGAGACCACTGGGGCGTTGTGTTCGGTCGCACCTGGGGTTTCGCCGACTGCCATCGCCGCTTCACGGCTTATGCGTTCATCGGCAGAAACCTTGTAGGGCAAGATGTCGCCTTTGTAGAGCCAAACTTTGACTCCGATTCGGCCCGCAGTTGTGCGAGCTTCGCGGAAGCCATAATCGATGTCGGCGCGAAGCGTGTGGAGGGGTACTCGTCCTTCTCGATACCATTCGGTCCGGGCCATCTCCGAGCCACCTAGACGGCCGGAGCATTGGACTCGGATGCCTAGAGCTCCTGCTTTTTGGGCGTTCTGTACTGCGCGTTTCATTGCTCGTCGAAATGCGACTCGACCAGCGAGTTGATCAGCTACACCTTGGGCAATCAGTGCAGCGTCAAGTTCGGGTTGTTTGATCTCTTGAATGTTGAGTTGGACTTTTGGGTTACCTGAGATCTTCGTTAGGCCTGCGCGGAGGCGGTCCGCTTCAGCGCCACGTCGACCGATAACGATGCCGGGCCGTGCGGTATGAACATCAACTCGGAGCCGATCTCTGGTGCGTTCGACTTCGATACGGCTGATGGCGGCATGAGGAAGTTCTGTTCTGAGGAAGTTGCGAATTTCCCAGTCTTCGATGACGTAGTCCTGGTATTCCTTGTCCGCGTACCAGCGAGATTTCCAATCGGTGGTGATCCCCAGTCGGAAGCCGTAGGGGTTGACTTTTTGACCCATGATCAGGCTTCTTTCTCATCGGTGTCGGCGGCTTCATCTGATGCTTCGCTTTTGTCTGAGGTTTCAACCTCAGCTACATCTTGTTCGCCGACGTCATCCACAACCTCTTCTGGTGTTTCAGTCAGTTCGGTCGTGGTGTCGTTGTCTGTGGTTTCTTCTGTGGTGTCGTCGGCTGCGCTCGCGGTGTCCACCATTTCTTCGTCAGCGCTCGCGACGTCACTTGCGTCTGTTTCTTCGTCAGGGCCCTTGCTGCCGGCGACACGAGCGGCACGATCGGCATCGGCGCTCCGACGTCCTGAGGCTGCGAGACGATCCGCTCGGGTCTCTAGTTCGTCTTCGTCTAGCTGAGCAACCACCACAGTGATGTGACAGGTTCGTTTGTTGATGCGCGTTGCTCGTCCGCGAGCGCGAGGGCGCCAACGTTTGAGGGTGGGACCTTCGTCTGCCCAACATTCAGCTACATAGAGTTCATCTGCCGATAGGTTTTCGTTATTTTCCGCGTTGGCTACGGCGCTTTCGAGGACCTTGGAGATGATCGTCGCGGCGCCTCTGTCGCAGAATCGGAGTTCGTCACGGGCTTGTTCAAGATCTTCGTCGCGGATGAGGTCGAGGACGACCCTCACCTTGGAGGCCGAGAGGCGGGCGAATTTATGTGTGGATCGCGCGCCGGCGATGGTATCGAGATCAATGAGGCCGCTCATCGGTTGCCGCCGCGTTCTTGTCCCGCGTGGAATTTAAATGTTCGCGACGGCGAGAATTCACCAAGTTTGTGTCCGACCATTGCCTCGGTGATGTAAACGGGAACGTGTTTACGTCCATCGTGTACAGCGATCGTGTGACCAATCATTTCGGGAATGATGGTCGATCGTCGGCTCCAGGTTTTGACGACTTTCTTTTCACCGCTTTCGTTAAGGGCGTCCACTTTTTTGAGGAGGTGGTCGTCGACGAATGCGCCTTTTTTCAAACTGCGTGGCATTGATTACCTCCGCGATCCGCGTGTACGGCGACGGCGGATGATCATGTCGTTGGACTTTTTGTTCTTTTTGCGTGTGCGGCCTTCGGGTTTGCCCCATGGGGACACAGGGTGTCGGCCGCCTGAGGTCTTACCTTCGCCACCGCCAAGTGGGTGGTCGACGGGGTTCATTGCGACGCCACGGGTTTGTGGTCGAACACCCTTCCAGCGGTTGCGGCCAGCTTTACCGATTTTGATGAGGTCGGCTTCGGCGTTGCCTACTGCGCCGACGGTGGCACGACAATCAATAGGTACGCGCCGCATTTCACTGCTGGGTAGTCGCAGTGTTGCGTGAGCACCTTCTTTGGCGACAAGTTGAACACCTGCGCCAGCTGATCGAGCCATTTGGCCTCCGGCGCCGGGTTTCAGCTCGATGTTGTGGAGGGTGGTACCTACGGGCAGGTAGCGGAGCGGCAGGGCGTTCCCTGTGCGGACTTCGGCGTGCTGTCCGTTCTCGAGTTTGTCTCCTACTTCGAGCCCGGCGGGGGCGAGTATGTAGCGTTTTTCGCCGTCGTGGTAGTGAAGGAGAGCGATGCGACAGTTACGGTTTGGGTCATATTCGATGGTTGCAACCGTGGCGGGCACTCCATCTTTGTTTCGTTTGAAGTCGATGATGCGGTAGCGCTGTTTATGACCGCCACCGCGGTGGCGGGAGGTTCTCCGGCCGTCGTTGTTTCGGCCGCCTGTGGAATGTTTCTTTGCGAGAAGAGATTTTTCGGGGGTAGTGGTGGTGATCTCGCTGAAGTCCGAGACGGTCTGAAAGCGTCTGCCTGGACTTGACGGCTTGCGTACGCGTATTCCCATGTCTATGTCTCGAAGATCTTGATCGAGTCACCCTCGGTGAGGGTAACGATGGCCCGCTTAGTGTCAGCACGTTTTCCGACGGTGTTACTTCGTCGGTTGCGACGGACTTTGCCTTTACGGTTGAGAGTGTTGACCTTTGTGACCGTCACATCGAAGATCGATTCGATTGCGCGTCGAATTTCTGGTTTCGAAGCTGAGGTGTGCACCTTGAACACGTAGACGTTCTGTTCAAGTTGTTCATACGACTTCTCGGAAACGACAGGCGCGATGATCACATCACGTGGGTTTTTCATGAGGCACCCCCGGGGAGGGTCTCACTGGTGAAAACAAGCCAGTCGGAGCAAAGGACGTCATAGGCGTTTAGTTCGCCGGCTTCGACCAACTGCACCGATGACAGGTTGCGAAAGCTCCGCACGGCGGTGTCGTCATTTGCTGCTACCACCATCATTACTTTGCCGTCTAACCCCAGGCTTGTTAAGGCAGAGATTGCGTCCTTAGTTCGAGGGGTATCGAAACGCCATGCGTCGATCACGACTACGCGTTCGCTGTGAGCGCGGTCACTCAATGCTGAATGCAACGCTAGGCGAGTCATTTTTTTGTTTACTTTTTGGCGATAGCTGCGTGGCTTCGGGCCGTGCGCTACCCCGCCGCCGGTGAATTGGGGGGCTCGGGTCGAGCCTTGGCGAGCTCTACCGGTACCTTTTTGTCGGAAGGGTTTTGCTCCGCCGCCACGTACTTCTGCCCGTGTTTTAGTGTTTGCGCTTCCGCTTCGTCGTGCTGCTAGTTGAGCGGTGACCACCTGATGGAGAACGGCCATGTTGGGTTCAATTCCAAAAATGGTGTCGTCAAGAGTGACTGTTCCGGCGGTGCTGCCATCTTGGGTTCGAAGATCGAGAGTAGTTGCCATGTTCAACCCTTCACGGCGTCGCGTACTACAACAACGCCTCCTTTAGGGCCAGGTACTGAACCACGAATAAGCAAGATCTCGCGTTCAGCATCTGCCTCTACAACAGTGAGGTTCAAGGTGGTGACTTTCTCCGCTCCCATGCGACCCGGCATTTTTGTCCCTTTGAAAACACGCGATGGCGTGGCGCAGGCGCCGATAGATCCGGGGGCGCGGTGGACGCGGTGGACGCCGTGGCTGGCTTTTTGTCCGGCAAAGTTATGGCGTTTCATTACGCCCGCAAAACCTTTGCCTTTGGAGACCGCGGTCACGTCGACTTTTTCGCCTGCTTCAAGAACATCCGCCGCGAGTTCTTGTCCCACTTCAATTTCGCTGACGTCGTCGAGCCGCAATTCGACCAAACCTTGACCCGCCTCGACACCTGCGGCGTCAAAATGCCCGGCTTCGGGTTTACTTAACTTCCGTGCGTCGCGTTGGCCGAAGGTGACTTGGACGGCGGTGTAACCATCCCGTTCATCGGTTTTGACCTGGACCACACGACATGGCTCGACCTGCAGCATGGTGACGGGAACAATGCGGTTGTCGTCATCCCATAGCTGGGTCATACCGACTTTTGTGGCGACAATCGCCTTATTCGCCATGTCGGTGTCTTCCTCTTCCAGATGGGGCCGATCGGCCGCCGTTCACGCGAACGCTCCGCTCGGCAAAGCCGGCGGAGCGAGAAATTCGGTTGTGCCGACCGGTTCCAGCCCTGGGGCCGGCCTTGCCGGACGTCGGTTCGTGCATCCAAATATACGAGATGCGCGGGGGTAAACGATAGCGGGCACAGGGCTCATCACCACCCTGAAGTGCCTTGGATTTAATTCTGTTGAATTTTAATTTCGATATCAACACCGGCTGGCAATTCCAGCCGTTGTAGCGAATCGACAGTCTTAGGTGAAGGCTCGAGTATGTCGATGAGTCTTTTGTGGATTCGCATCTCGAAGTGTTCTCGCGAATCTTTGTCTTTGTGAGGCGAGCGCACCACTGTGTATCGATGTTTTTCTGTCGGTAAAGGGACCGGCCCTTTGATGGTTGCTTGGGTACGAAGAGCAGTTTCGACGATCTTTTGTGTGCTCTGATCGACGATGTCGTGGTCGTATGCCTTGAGGCGAATGCGGATCTTTTGTGAAGCAGCCATAGTGTTATTCGAGGATCTTGGTGACTCGACCCGCACCCACGGTGCGGCCACCTTCACG
>JAAZYR010000018.1 GCA_014239555.1 Acidimicrobiales bacterium | reverse complement strand
GCAAAATAACGATGGTCGCGAAAAGCGCTCCAAGCCGCGATGTGATTATTGCCCCGAGGTTCATGGTGCAGAACCTTCGGGTTCGACGTCGACTATTTCATCTTCTGGCAATCGGTCGACGATGACCGGCTCAGGCGCATCTGGGTAGAACAAGAGCACCTGAACCCATCGGAGCCTGTCTAGGTCAGCGGCCGGATGAATCGTGATGCGCTGAGTTCCCTGGACTGCGTTGGGAACCACATCGACGACTGTCCCAATAAGAAGTCCCTCAGGAAAGGTGCTTCCTTGGAAGCCGCTGCTGACCACCGTCTCACCTGGAATGACCACGGTGTCAAGTTCAATAAAACTGACCTCTAATTCGCGATTGTGTCCGCGCCCGGACGCAATACCGTCGTCGCCTGATCGGACCATTCGGACTCCGACATCGAAGTTCGGGTCGGTAAGTAACTCCACTTGGGACCTGGTGATTGAGACATTGGAGATTCTTCCGATTACACCTGCTCCGGTCTCGACCGGCATGCCAACGGCAATACCGTCACGTGAACCTTTGTCCAACTCGAGGGTGCGTTGGTAATTTGATATCGGCGCGTCGATGACGCGTGCAGTTCGACGTCCCACTTGGGCTACCCGGTCACGCGCGCCTAGGAGCGCTAGCAACGACTTTCGTTCGCGTTCGATCTCTCCTACTTCGAGCACCGAGCTTTGAAGTTCCGCTATTTTCGCTCGCAATAACGCGTTTTGTGCCTCAAGGTCGTCGTAGCTGGTTACGGCCTCCCAAGCTCCTCCAACTGGTTCGAAGAGGCGCGTTGAATTCGACCTAAGGGGTCCTAGGGCATCCAGCACAGCGCTGCGGGCAGTGTCTATAGCTCCACCCTCGGTTCGAACGTCGAGAGTGATCAGAACTATTGACGTGAGAACAAGTAAAGCGAGTCGGAATCGTGAGCTCCGGCTCCTTCGTGTCGTTGAGCGACGCAACACCACCAGTTCCGCTCAGTATTGATCGCCCGATGAGAACAGCACACCGCGAAGCACTTCAAACTCTTCGAGTGCTTGTCCAGAACCGCGGGCAACCGCGTAAAGGGGGTCGGTAGCAATTCTAATGGGCATCCCTGTTTCATTCGCCAAACGCTGATCTAAACCGCGGAGCAGCGCACCTCCACCAGCAAGCATGATTCCTTCACCCATGATGTCCGCTGCTAATTCCGGTGGGGTTCGATCGAGCGTAAATTTGATGGCGTCGATGATTGAACTGATCGGTTCTTCCAACGCTTCGCGCATTTCGACACTACTCACGGTCACGGTTTTGGGTAGACCAGTGACAAGATCTCGCCCCCGGATTTCGGCATACATTTCGTCGGCGAGCGGCCATGCTGAACCCAACGCGACCTTTACTTCTTCAGCTGTGCTGTCACCAAGGGCGACACTGTATTCCTTCTTGACATATTGAGTGATCGCATCATCAAGAACGTCGCCCCCCACGCGCGCTGACTGAGCTGCCACGATTCCCCCTAAGGAGATCACGGCAACTTCGGTGGTTCCACCACCGACATCGACGATCATGCTGCCATGTGGCGATTGAACGGGAAGACCCGCTCCAATCGCTGCCGCCATGGGTTCCTCGATAATGAACGCTGGCTTTCGCGCGCCGGCGTATTCGGCGGCTTCTTGGACGGCGCGTTGTTCCACTCCTGTGATCCCTGATGGAACGCAAATAACCATGCGGGGCTTAGCCCAGCGACTTCCTGAAACCTGTTCTATGAAGTAGCGAAGCATTTTTTCGCATACATCGAAGTCGGCGATAACTCCGTCTTTCAGGGGCCGAACCACTTGTATGTGGGCTGGGGTTCTCCCGGCCATGCGTTTTGCGTCATGGCCTACGGCCAACGGAGTTCCAGTCGTAACGTCGAGCGCTACGACTGATGGCTGATCTAAGACAATTCCTCTGCCTCTTACGTACACCAACGTGTTGGCGGTTCCAAGATCTACTGCTATGTCTCGCCCACTGAGGCTTCTCATTCCGCCGCGTTTTCTCATAACGGCGAACCGCTCTCATTTGCAACGAGGTCCACCTGTGCCTGAGCGATGCTTCCTCTTGGGATGGCGGGTCGGCGGGTCATGGTTTTCCAGTCAGATGCCTGGAAAGAAAATGTTGATTTCACGTTCAGCCGATTCGTTCGAGTCGGATCCGTGCACAAGGTTTTCGGTCACCATGAGGCCAAGATCACCTCGAATCGTTCCGGGCGCGGCGGTGGCTGGATTAGTAGCGCCCATTAAGTTTCGCACGACAGCGTAAATATCGTCGCCTGCGTCTTCGGGGCCTTCGACAACCATCAACATTGCTGGCGAGCGCGTTATGAATGTAATCAGGTCTTCGAAGAAGGGTTTCCCGTCGTGTTCTTGGTAGTGAATTTCAGCGGTGCCGCGATCGATTGTGCGCAGTTCCGCTCGGCTGAGCGTCAGCCCCTTGCGTTCGATCCGGGCGATGATCTCACCGACCAGCCCTCGTTCCACAGCGTCAGGCTTGCAAATCACGAAAGTACGAGGCACTTAATCTCCTGGAACGGATTTATGTCGGTCCGCCGTAAGACTACCGCTAGGTGTTACGGAGTTGACTTCGGGCCTCCGAAGCGACGTACAAAGAGCCGGTCACCAACACGGTGCCGCTTTGCCCTGCAAGCTCAACGGCTCGGTCGATTGCATCGGCGACATGAGGAACAGTCTCTATGCGCGGACCACAGTTTTTGAGGGCGGCGCCAAGAGTTTCAGCGGCAATAGCTCGTGGCCAGTCGGCTGCAGTCGCGATGATTACCGAGAATTCTGTGCCTCGAAGGGCGTCAACAAATTCGACTGGGTCATGTGGTCGGTTCGTTCCCATTACCAAAATTGGGGATTCTTCGTTGGAGAAGTCGTCGAAAAGTGTTTCAGCTGCGACCGCTGCAGCGGGCGGATTATGAGCCCCATCTACGATAACGAGGGGTTGTCGTTGCATGACCTCAAACCGCGCGGGGAGTTCGAGCCGCGCAAAGGCTTCCGAAACGACATCATCGTCTAGCTGTCGACCAAAGAATGCTTCTACTGCAGCGACCGCTGTGGCTGCATTTTGGGACTGGTGGGCGCCGTTGACGGGGAGAAAAATGTCTTCGTGGCGACCGTATGGGGTAACCAGGTCAACTAGTCGTCCTCCCACCGCAAGTCGGTCTTCGATGACGTCATAATCGCTGCGCCCGCACCACAGTTCACGGTGTTCGGTTGCTGTGACGATGTCAAGCAGTTCTGGTCTGGTTTCGCCACAAATGACGTGTGACCGGGGTGAGATAATGCCTGCTTTTTCTCGGGTTGCGTCCGCGATTGTGGGGCCGATGATTTCTAAATGATCCTGACCGATGTTGGTCAGCGCTACAACTTCTGCGTCGATGACGTTCGTAGCATCCCAACGTCCGCCCATTCCAACTTCGATGACATTGACATCGACCGCGGTCGCTGCGAACCAGTTGTACGCCGCGGCGCACAAAATCTCGAAATAGTTCGGTGTTTCACCCGTCGATTCGAGAACCCATGGTTCAACTTCAGCCACCTCGGCAAGTGCTTGCATCATGGAATCATCATCGAGAGGTTTGTTAGCGATCATGATGCGGTCGTTTACACGGTCGATGTGCGGTGAGGTGTAACTGCCTACGTCAAGGCCGGTCGCGCCGATGAGTTCGACCACCATTCGAGAGGTGCTTCCTTTACCGTTTGTTCCAGTGATATGGATCGCTGGGACGTCGTGTTGCGGGTCGCCTAATAACGTCATGAGGGCCTGCATACGGTCTAACGATGGGACTGCCAGCTCGTTTGCACCCAGATGTTGTTCAAGGTTGTAGTGATCTTTGAGCCAGTTCATAGCGTCGGCATAGCTGCCGATTTGCTGTGATACCTCGTTAGTTGAAGTTCCGCGGATAGCGCTCCGCTTATGACGCCTGGCGCTCGCCACCGCTGTCATTCCTACGCGGCACCAGAGTCGGATTCACCTTGTCGAGGACAACGTCGCGATCGATGATGCAGCGAGCGATGTCTTCTCTGCTGGGCATTTCGTACATGACGCCAAGTAGGACTTCTTCAAGGATCGCGCGCAAGCCACGCGCTCCCGTGTTTCGAAGCAAAGCTTGGTCGACCACTGCGCTGATTGAGTCGTCAGTAAATTCAAGTTCGACACCATCAAGTTCGAACATCCGCTGATACTGCTTCACCAACGCATTGCGGGGTTCGGTAAGTATCCGCGTTAACGCTGAGTGGTCGAGTTGGTCAACTACGCCAACTACTGGGAGGCGTCCGATGAATTCGGGGATCAGCCCGTACTTTTGGAGATCTTCTGGCAACACCTCGGCGAGCAAGTCCAGGTTGGCTCGTTCGTTGACAGATTTTACGTCGGCTCCAAAACCGACGGCACGTTTCCCGATCCGGTCAGCGATGACGCGTTCCAGACCATCGAAAGCACCCCCGCATATGAACAAAACATTGCTGGTGTCGATCTGTAAGAACTCTTGGTGAGGGTGCTTGCGACCACCTTGGGGCGGCACAGAAGCTTGCGTCCCTTCAAGGATTTTCAGCAGGGCTTGTTGCACGCCTTCTCCTGAAACATCGCGAGTAATCGAGGGGTTCTCAGCTTTACGGGCGATTTTGTCGATTTCGTCGATGTAGATGATGCCGGTTTCCGCTCGCTTCACGTCGTAGTCGGCGGCTTGAATGAGTTTCAATAAGATATTTTCGACGTCTTCTCCGACGTACCCCGCTTCGGTAAGCGCCGTAGCGTCCGCTATCGCGAACGGGACGTTGAGCATGCGCGCCAAAGTCTGGGCCATCATGGTTTTTCCGCACCCAGTCGGACCTATCAACATGATGTTGGATTTGGCGATTTCTACGTCGGATTCGAGACTTGCCTCAAATTGGATGCGTTTGTAGTGGTTGTATACCGCTACGGACAGGATCTTTTTCGTTCGTTCTTGACCGATGATGTAGTCGTTGAGGAAGCCGAAGATTTCTGCGGGCTTGGGAACATCATCAAAGCTGACTTCGGAGGTATCTGCTAGTTCTTCTTCGATAATTTCGTTGCACAGATCGATGCACTCGTCACAGATGTATACGCCTGGACCCGCTATGAGTTTTTTGACTTGTTTCTGAGATTTACCGCAAAAAGAGCACTTCAGTAGCTCTCCGCCCTCTCCGAATTTCGCCACGTTGTCAGTACCTCGTTCTGGTTATCCAACCCGATTTGGGTCAATAGCCGTCTGCTAAGGATGGCACAGCCAGATCAGAACGCGGTGACGTTAAGACCGGTAGAGATACCACCGAGAGCATTGAGACTCTCCTTGGGGAGTAGAGGTTGAGAGTACCTAGGGATTCGGTCTCTGAACAGCAGAAATATCAGGCAGCTCGGATCGGCCCATCTTCAACGACTTCACGGCTATCTATAACTTCGTCAATGATCCCGTATTCTTTAGCGGCTTGGGCGTCCATGATGAAATCTCTGTCAGTGTCATTGTGGATGCGATCTAGTTCTTGTCCGGTATGGTGAGCCAAAATTCCTTCGAGGAGTCCTCGCATACGGTCTATTTCACGGGCAGCTAATTCGATATCTGTAGCTTGGCCCATCGCTTGCCCGTAGGGCTGATGCAGGAGTACTCGAGCATGTGGGAGAGCCATCCGTTTTCCTGGGCTGCCCGCTGCGAGCAGCACTGCGGCTGCCGAAGCTGCTTGACCTAGACAGATCGTTGTTATGTCGTTGCGGATGTATTGACTGGTGTCGTATATGGCGAAAAGAGCGTTGATGTCTCCGCCCGGAGAATTGATGTAGATGTTGATATCACGATCGGGGTTCTCAGATTCCAGATGAATCATCTGTGCGCACACCAGGTTTGCGATGGTGTCGTCAATCGGGGTTCCAAGGAAAATAATATTTTCTTTGAGTAGTCGCGAATAGAGGTCGTAGGCGCGTTCGCCTCGATTGGTTTGTTCGACGACCGTGGGGACTAAATAGTTCTGTGCCTCAAGGCTCACTGTTCGTCATCCTCCTCGGAATGCTCTTCATTTTCGGTTTCCGCACTGTCAACCGTACCGTCATGGTCTTCTTCTGAATTGTCGGACTCTGACAAGTCGGGTAGTTCGAGGTCATCGCGGCTGATGGTGTTTCCCTCTGAGTCAACCAATTCGACTTCGGTCACCAGCCATTCCAAGGCTTTGCGCTTGCCTATTTCGGCCTTTAGTGGCCCGAGCCCATCACCATGGTCTTCGATTTGGTGGCGAAGTTCATGAACCGATGTCTCGAACTGTTCGGACATGCGTTCCAGTTCTTCTTCCAACTCGTCGTCGTCAACCTCAATCGATTCTCGTGAGACGATTGAACGAAGTGCCAAGTCCACTTTGGCTGATCGTTCTGCAGCGTCGCGCAACTCGACGGTGAAAGATTCTGGGTCCTGCCCAGTCATCTGCATCCAGGTTTCAATGTTCATTCCCTGGCCCTGTAGCCGCATTGCCAGCTGCTGTAGTTGTTCAGACATCTCTCCGTTGACCATGGAATCGGGAATGTCTTCTTCAACTAATTCAGCCAGTGCAGTTGCTGTGTTTTCTCTCATTGCTGAGTTGGCCTGAAAGATTCGCATCATTCGCATGCGCTCAATAGTTTCCGACTGCAGTTCCTCCACCGTCTCATGATCGGTGTTTTCTTCTACCCATTCGTCGGTGAATTCGGGCAGTACTTCTTCCTTAACTGCAAGAACTTTGATTTCGAAGTCAATAGTGACGTCTTCTTGGACCGGGTGGTCGGCACTGAAGCTGAGTTCGTCGCCTGCGCTTGCTCCCTCGAGTTGAGAGTCAACTTCGTCGACGATTCCGCCGCTTCCTACAGAATACAAATAGTCGTCGGCGGTGAGTCCTGGGAGTGATTCGCCATCAACGGTTCCTTGGATATCGATAGATACTTGATCTCCTGAAGCTGCGGGGCGTTCCACGTCAACGAGTTCAGCGGATTGGCGTCGTTGCACATCGATTTGTTCTTGGACTTCTTCATCGCTCGGTGCCGGATTAGGTATTTCGACTTCCAGGTCTTCGTAACCTCTAATGCTGATGCGAGGGCGGGTCTCGACTACTGCTTCGAAGCAAACTATGCCGCTATCTTCGCCGCTTGTTAGGGAAAGTTCAGGGGCCGCTATGACGTCAACGGCTTCGGCTCGGACGGCGTCTGCGTAGTAGCCCGGAATGGCGTCTTCTAGCGCTTGGCCTCGGGCATATTCACTGCCAATGTGTGATTCGAGGACTGGCCGTGGGACTTTACCTTTCCTAAATCCGGGAATTTTAATTTCTTTGGCGATTTTTCGAAATGCTTGATCGATGGCGTCGTCGAAAGTTTCTTCGTCGACTTCGACGGTCAGCTTGATCTTGGGTCCAAAGGTGCGCTCTTCGGCTCCACCAGCATCATCTGACTCTTCTGCTTCGGAGGCAGCGGCAAGGTCTTCGGGGTCGACTTCGGTCACGGTGGTCTTCACAAGGGCCGAATTCTATCGTGGCGGTTCCGTTGTCCCCTATTGAAGTTCATGACCGAGTTTGAGCGGGCGACGAGAATCGAACTCGCATCATCAGCTTGGAAGGCTGAGGTTCTGGCCATTGAACTACGCCCGCGAACCCCGCCACACTACCGGCATGGAGCGCCTCCTACAGATCGAAGGGCAAGTCGACGACGATCGCCGGTCGCCATCCAGTCGGTGTCGGAACCTGCAATTTGGTACCTGGAAGGTTTTGTGGGACCTCCACGATCGCTAATCCTAAATTTCGTTCGTATCGCGGCGAGTAGACGACCGCTCGGGTTTGACCAGCGTAGGAGCCGTTGGGAGTTTGTAGTCCCACCGGTTCTGGGTTCGCCTCGAGAGGCTCGCCATCAATCAATAGACCTTTTAACTCCCGGGTCGGCCCGTCGGCTCGTTTGGCAAGCAAAGCATTTTTTCCCACGAAGTCGTGCGTTGCGCCCAGATCTATATAGCTACCAATTGCGGCCTCGAAGGGATCGCTTTCGGCGTCGGTGTCGGAGCCCCAGGCAAGAAGAAAATTTTCGATTCGTTCGGCGTTATTGGGTGCACCCACTCGAATGCCATGGGGCTGTCCGGCTGCCCAAATGAGATCCCACAATTGGTCTCCCTTGCTGCCGTCTTCCAGGAAAAGTTCGAAACCGCTTTGTTTACTCCAACCTGACCGGCACACGACGAGAGGAATACCTTCATGGTGGATACGTCGAAAATGGAAGAACTTCAGTTCGTGCACCCATTCTCCGAACACAGCAGCGACGGTGTCTGTTGCGCTAGGGCCTTGAACGGCTAACGGAGAAACGTCTGGTTCGCTTACTTCGACGTCGTCGCCGCGTTCACCGCTTATGGCGCGTATCCACAAAAGGACGTCCGAGTCTGCGATTGAGAACCACACCGTGTCCTCATTCACTCTTAGTACGACAGGGTCGTTGATGAGGCGGCCGTCATGATCGCATAGTGGCGCGTACTTGGCGGCGCCGATTCGGAGTTGTGACAAGTCGCGGGCACTCAAGTATTGGCAAAGTTCAAGGGCGTCGGGGCCTTGAACCTGCACTTGACGTTGACAACCCACATCCCATAACGAAACCCTCTGAGTTAACGCTTCATAATCTGCGGCTGGGTCATCGGTGGCTATGGGCAAGACCATACGGTTGTAGACCGTTGCTACCGTCATCCCCGCGGCCTTCGACCGGCCATAGAAGGGTGAGGTCCTGACCCTGGGTCCCTCAGTGAGTTTCATGTTCGGCAAGTTACCGGTTCGTTTCGTTACCTTTTAACGGGAGTCGAAATAATTGAGGTGACCGCGTTCAACAATTCGCTGCAGGAACTCCGGTTCGTATGCGAATTCAGGGTCCTCGCGAACAAGTTCGTCGAGCACAATTGCGTCGTCACCGACAAGGATTCGCCATCTCTTCTCACGCACCCCATCGAGAATGATGGCAGCTGCTTCAGCTGCCGTTGTGGGGGCGTCATCCCTAAACCGTTCACCCCGAGAAACAACAAGTTCGGTCAGATCTGCGTCACTCATTTGGTCCACATCGCTGCCTCGTTCAGCCAGAGTTTTTCGGATCCGTTCGAGGTCAGGGCCGCCGTGCGCTGCGGTGCTATTAAGAGCAATCGAAGTTCCTATATGACCAGGCATGACGACGTGTGCCATTACATGGGGTGCGTGAAGGCGAAGGTCGATATTGAGGGCTTCGGTAAAGCCTTTGACCGCGAATTTCGCTGCACAGTACGCCGTATGGGGGACGTCAGGTCCGACAGTGGCCCAAAAACCGTTGATGCTGCTGGTGTTCACTATGTGGCCTTCTTCGCTGCGAATGAGGAGCGGCAGAAATGCGCGGCATCCGTAATACACCCCATGCCAACAGACGTCGAAAGTTTTTTCCCATGCCATTCGGTCCTCGTCGGTCACGAAACTTCCGCCGCCTCCGATGCCGGCGTTGTTGAACACTAAATCGACGTGCTCAACTTCGTGTCGAGCTTGAACTTGGTCACGAAATGCCAGCATGTCCGCTTCGTCCGCTACATCGCAAACGTGGGAGGTCACCCGCACGTCGTCCGTCGTTTCCGAAAGAGCAAGTCGTTCGGTTTCCATCATGTTGTCTGGGCTGACGTCACACATTGCGACATGGCTTCCCGCCACTGCAAGTTGTCGCACTAACTCGCGACCCATGCCAGTGCCGCCTCCCGTGACTATGGCCATTTTCCCGTGAAGATTACGCATGGCTCCTCCTGTCAAAAATCAATGGTTTCAGTTACCTTGTCCGTTTGTCATCTAGAACTGCGAGACCCACTAATTGAAGAACCGCGAAAGATTCAGTTTCCTTAGAACGCCCGAAGGGGAATCGATGCTGCACAATACCGAGGTGACTCGTTCGTGGCTTCAAAAACTTTTCATCACAGCACTAGGTTTGCTCGTGCTTGGTTGTTCCGGTGGGGCCGCACCAATTTCGACACAAGCCGACCCAACCCAAACAAGTGTGGGTTTGATCATCGCTACTGATTCCACGGTCGCCTCAGCAACAACCGTCACTTCCGCCAATCTGCCGACTACCACCACATCGGGCGGCGTTTCCTTGTTGGCAGTTTCAGGTGACCCCACTTTGCAGTTGGATCACACCAGTAACGCCCCCACGTCTGACGCTTTTGCTCCTTCGGTGATGCCTGACACTCCCATGGGTCGGATTGGTTACACCAGATATGTGTTCACACGAAGCGGCGAACAGATTATTCCGGCACTGATCGAGGGTCCCAGAGCCAGTCAGACACGCTGTCAAAAAGTTGAATTGCCTTGTTCATTCGGAGATCTCAAAGCATTGTCGGATTCTGGGGCTGAGATACCTTCAACCCTCAACATGGACCGCTCTGAGTTGGGTGAGTTGGTGACACAGTTAGGTGAGGTCGCAGGAGCGTTGGAGAAATACAGCGATGTGAACGATGCGTGCGCCGCGGGTTACCGACCTGATGGCAATCAAACTCCGAACATGGGGTCGCACTTCACTAACTTTCCCTTGGTCATCGACGGAAAATTTGACCCCGCGGCACCCGAAATTTTGTTGTTCGTGACAGCTGATGACGCCACTCCGCCGTTTGGTGCGCTGGGACGCTGCAAAGACGGTGCGTGGAAGGGTGGTGAAGTAGAGATCGCTGGTGCCGCGTTTTATATTCCGTTCGCTTTTGCTGGCGACGATCATTTCGAAGGGTTCAGCGGCCCGTTAGACAATTGGCATATTCACTACAACTTGTGTCGTCTCGCGGGGCAGGACGTGACGGTGCTGCCTTCTGTGTGTTCTGGGGAGGACGACGGTCCTTTAGACCGTCCCCAAGGTGATGCGAGCGAAGGGTGGATGATTCATGCTTGGGCCGACACCGGACACGACAACCAACTTGGAGCTTTTTCCATGTGGAACCCTTCTATTTGGCCTTTGTCGGACCCTGAAGCTGTTGGTGAGGGGTCTTTGGGCTCAAGAACAGCGAGCAACACCAATCTGATCGCCGACTTCGATTATCAGGTAGCGGAGGCGGCTGTGCCTGGAAAGATTTCCTTTTTTAACGCTGACCCTGAGGCTCACAGCGTTACGGCTGGCACTCCTGAAAATCCGACAGGTGAGTTTGATAGTGGTGTCGTTGGTGGTGGTAGAGCTGCGACTATCGAGATTTCTCAGCCTGGGACGTACGAATTTTTCTGTTCACTCCATCCGGGCATGAGAGGCGCAATCACTGTTGGTGGCAGTTGATTGATATCTCACGAGTTGACATGCAAATGGCTATTGGAGAGCAAAGAACTCGAAAATAATTTTGTGTAGACCGCCTTCGGTGCTGCCTGTGAGGTGACGACCTTCTGTTTCGGCAGTCGGTTCGGACGATGTGGAGATGGAACGTTTTCCCGTATCAGGAGAATGCTTGTATCTCCGCTACTCGCCATAGGGGCGCGCTACGCGAAGGCGTCCTCTTTCGCAGAGCAGCGAGTTTCGCTTGGGTCGGAACCGACGGGTTGGCTCTTATTTTTATGGGGCTCTCGTCGGTTACAGAAGGGAGAAGAAAATAATGAGCATTCCGACCCAACTCACTGCGAAGGCGAGGGTGCGAACGTAGGCAATACCCAAAATGTGTACGACCACGTGTACCAGGCGGGCCCAAAAGAAGATGCCTGCCCCTGTGGCTGCGTTGACGTCCGTTAGGTGGGCGATAATCACCAGAGCTGCGAAGGCTGGCAGATTCTCGACCAGGTTGAGATGTGCTCGTTGGGCTCGTTGGGCCCATGCGGCAGGGGCTGGCGGGTTTTCCGGATAAGTCAGAACCTTCCCGAGACCTTGACTTTGGATGCGCTCTAAGACGTACGGCAACCAAAGCACGCTGCAAAGAAAGGCACTCCAGGCGAGATAAGTAAGGTCGGTGTCCACAGGATCTCCCATTGATAGTGGCTGCATCCCAACTTAGACCTCGGCTAGTTACTTTCCGTTGACACGGGATCAATTTCATTCGAGTTCCACAGTTGGGCATGTTCGCCGACCACCAGTCGGGTTATGCACGCGAGCTCGCTCGATCAGCGGCGTACCGAGATCGTCTGTTGTGAGAAATGTTTCTATAGCTGTGGCGATCGGGTGCGCAACAAGTGCAACGTAGTTGTCTGTTGCGAGAAATTGTCCCTCTGAAGGGCTTGCGAGATAAGCAATTTCGAGAAGAGCATTGGTGGTCTGTGGTTTGCGGACGAGACTGTAAGCGTCATCTCCGGCTGAGTTGACCACTCGGAGGGCTCCTGCGTCCCAGCGAGATGTCCATTGAATACCTTCGATAGCGTCAAGGGTTTCAAACACCTCCTGGTGCAGCAGCCCAGCCAGACGAGCTGATTCATCGTCTCCGGTCTGAGCGAATACTTCGGTGCCCGGCTTGTTTGACTTTGCTGCGGTCGGCGCGTTGTGGTGTATCGACACGAAGGCTTCGGCGTTGGCGGCATCTCCGAGGAAGATCCGCTCATCCAACGACATGTAGTAGTCGCCAGCGCGGGTCAACATGGTAGGGATTTCTCTTTGTTCAAGTAGCCCCTCGACCGCAAGCGCTACTTGGAGGTTGAGTCGACTCTCGGTAAGGCCAGTAGGGCCCCGCGCTCCCGGGTCTTTTCCCCCATGTCCGGGGTCGAGAACGACTCTGATGTCGCGCACGGGAGTGGCTGTTGAGACGCTTTTCGCATCGCCGCACGGGTCAATTACCAGCCATCCGTCGGTATTTATCTCTGAGACACGGACGATGATGCCGTTGTTCGTGATAGCGACGGTTGGCGCGAACACCGTGGTGGTCGACGTCGACGTGGTGGTCGACGTTGTCGTTGTTGTGTCTGGCGTGGTTGAAGTGGGTGGTGGTGGAGTGGAACTGGCCACCGCGTCAGGTGTTGTTGTGCTGACTGCGGAAACTGCTGGTTGTGTGGTGCTCACCGCTGACCGTTGGGTGGTGTTAGCGGGTGTCGCCTGGTCAGGCTGCGTTGACTCAGAAGGTGCGCAGGCCATCAGTAGTGCGACCGCTACGCCGTTAAGGGCCGCCGAACGAGTTTTTTGAAACCGGGAATGCACGCCGCTGCAAGCTATCTGTATCGATTGAATTAGATCACTCAATCGGATCGATTTCGTCAGCAAGATCAGCGACCATTTGCGGAAAATCTGGTGACGCGGCTCTGCCAACAAGATGGCGTGCGAGTTCTTTGATCGGTCCATTCCATGAGACGACAAGAAACGGTGTGCTGGCGTCGCGGTATTGGTCGATAATCGCGGCGTTGTTTTGCAGGTCACCTTCAAGGTCCACTTCTGGCATGTCCTCGGGGGCGAACACAGGCACCGCTGTTTGGGCAGGTGGGGGTGAAAGAATCACTCCATTTGATGGAAGTCCGCTGAGCAACGCCGCCACGGAGAGTTTCGTGGTTGTCTCACCACGAAATATTAATGCTGCGCGCCGCCGCGAGATCTGATCGAGTACAGCAACTTCTTCTGCCAACGTTGTCGGGTGTGCCGCATCGCCGTCCACGTCAACAATGACGCTGAGATTGCTGGTGACCGTTGCGATGGCGGCGGCTTCGACGCATTCGGCGCCTGGTGGTCCGGTAACCACGATCCCCCAAATACCGTGCTGGTCTGCCTCGTTGGCCAGGCGACGGCGTTCGCTGTGGCTACTAACTTTTCGGAGATCCAGAACAAGTCTCACCGTTGCACCCCGAGTTCTTTGACAAGAGGCAAAAGCTCTTGTCCGATGCGCTCAATGACTTCTACTAGCGCTGTGCGAGGGGGCTGGTCGTATCCGACACGACAGACCACTAGGTCGACGTCGTAACCTTCGAGGTCCTCCGCGATTTCTTCTGCCGACCCGACTTTGGCCGAACGCTCAACTTCGTCCATTGACGCTTCGATTTGGCTGACGAAGTCGACCCCTGTTTTGTCTGCACCCCAGCCGAGACCTGCATAAACCAAGTAGCTGGAACGCACCCATTCAAGGGCTTTACGCCTTTCGGTTTCAGTATCGACGATCCACAGGTTGCGAAGAAGTCCTACGGGAGGTGGTGTCCCGCCCGGCGAACCTGATGTTTCCCATTCTGTGCGGTGAGCTGCTATGAGACCATTAACGACGTCTCGTGAAAACGCACCCGAGATAAACAACCCAAGGCCGCGTCGTCCGGCCCGCCGCGCTGCTTTTTCGCTACTAACTCCCACCCATGTAGGTGTGGTCACTTTCGCCTGAAGCGTGTCGAGACCAGTGTTCATCAGTTGGAGACGTTTGCTGATGAGTTCATCTTTCATCGTAAATTCGATGGGCCGGTAACCCATGCCGACTCCCAGATGGAATCGGCCTTTTGACTGCGCGTCGAGAAGATTGACGGCGTTCGCCACCCGGTTCGGTTCGTGAAGTGGCAGTAACAGGACTCCGGTGCCGACTTTTAAATGTTCGGTGGCTGCGAGCGCTGCGGATGCTGCAGGCAGCAACGCCGGGCAATACCCGTCGTAATAGGCGTGATGTTCTGACAACCAAAGACTATGAATGCCGTTGTTCTCAGCTAAGCGGGCGTCATCGACGAGTTCTTGGTAAGCCTGTTCAAACGATCGAGGGTTTGTGGCAGTCGATTGCAGACACCAAAGCCCGATTCCCATGTCCATGACACAGTGTGGCTCGCGAAGCGGGGGTCGCGTCGCACAAAACATGGGCTGCGGTCTTTAACAGTTATCGAACTTCTCTCGCGCTTGTGCGCGTTGTTCGGGTTCTGCGGCTACTGCGATTTCATTCGCTGCGAACAGGAGACACGTTTTAGATCCGCCTTCTTTGATTTTTATGTTGATCTCAGTGGCCAGTGGCGTGCACAGATCTTGTTTTTCGTAACCCGCCTCTCTTCGACATGCTCGCAAAAAGTTTGCTTTATGTGACTCGTTCCATTGCTCGGCGTTACTACACGCTGATCCGAGCAACAGAGCTGATAAGAGAAGCAGGGCCTTCCAACGCTTTTGCCAATTCGCCTCACCACGACGATGTGTTTGGTTGTTGCCGCTTAGTGTCGTTCGCGAAGAAGGACTTTCCATGGGCTAAAGGTGTTCGCCAAGAAATGCAAGGTCCACGTCAATCACTTTGTGGAATAGGTCGGAGTCTTCATAAAGCAACCCAAAATGTCCTCCGTCGATATTTTCCCAAACTTTCGACGCGGCGATACTGTCAAAGCATTCTCGAGCTACTGCTGGGGACGCTGGTGCAACTTCGTCATCTGATGCAACAATGAACAGTGTTGGGACGGTGAGTTGGGCGGCGGCTACGGGTACCGAGAGTTCAGGGGCTTTACGTACGATGATGTTGACGTCGTTTGACCACAATGATTCCGGGCGCTCGCCGTACTTTTGGGCGTAGTCACGGGCAGCATCAAAGTTAAGCATGACGGGAGCTTCTGAGGTAGGTAGGTCAGCAAAACGGACCGCGACGGTGGCGGCTGGTTCGTCGGTTAGGTCGCCTTCCTCCCAATAAGCCTTCATCGCAACGAAGTCGCTCGAGTCGTTGGCGGGCTCAACATATTGTTCTCCGCACCCTGGGGTGTGGGCGATAACACCTGTGACTCTCGAGTCGAATGCCGCAACGAATTGCACGGTTGCGCCGCCCATGCTTTCACCCCATACAACGACTCGATCAGTTGTCACTCCTGCGATGTTCAGTATGTGAGTGATGGCGTCGCTGTAGCCACGAATTTGACACCACTGGTCGACAGCGAATCGTGGTTCCCCGTCGCTAGTTCCGAAGTTACGGTGGTCGTAGGCAAAAACGTGATGACCCGCCTCAGCGAGGTGAACAGCAAAAGCGTTAATCGACATGTGTGCAGTTGCCGAAAATCCGTGCGCCATAACGATCAGCGTTGCTTCGGGGGTTGCGGACTTATGGAGTCTTCCTCGCAGCGTCGCGCCTTCTGATTCGAACTCGATGTTCTCGTAGGTATTAGTCACTGTTAAGCCTCTTCGGTCGTTGATCTTTTTCTTATCCCAGATCTGCAGCGGGTGTTATGTAGCTCAGGTGCATCTGATTAACAGGTGAGCTAAAGCCGTCGAAAGCATCAGCGCGTTCGGGAGATTCGTTATATACCGCCAGGGCTGATTCGAAAGCTTCAACGTCGCCGGGATAGCTCACGGCCCAGACGAATTCGCTGTTTTCAGTGTCAGCGTAAGCGAATTCAATTTTGAATCCGTATTTGTCGCGCACGGCCGCAATGGTGGGGAACCAAGCAGCGAGGCGCTGCAAGCCCCCGGCTTCAACCTCATAGCGTCGCAATTGGATAGTCATAGTTATCTCCGATCCCAGAGTGAGCATCATTTCACACAACGACATCGCAGCATCCGATGACTCTCTGAAGGTAGGTTCCTTTCATGTCCTCTGATGCTGAGTCACACATTTTGGGTCTTCGGTCTGCGCGCGAGTTGTTAAGGATGCTCGCTGAGCGCGAGATCTCGAGCGTTGAACTGCTCGAACACTTCGTACAGCGAAACGAAGCCCTGCATCCGCATATCAACGCCATTGTGACGCTCGACATTGACCAAGCTGAGGCCACAGCCAAAGCATCCGATGAACGCCGCATGGCGAACGAAGATGCCGGTGAATTAGCCGGTTTACCGATGACAATTAAGGACGCCATCGCTGTTCAGGGAATTCGTTCGACGGGTGGGGCCGTCGAACTAGAGAATCACGTACCTGCAAACGACGCCGAGGTGGTCACCAAAATTAGAGACGCGGGTGCGGTGATTTTTGGCAAAACGAATCTTCCACGTTGGTCCGGCGATGTGCAGGCCTCTAATGAGATTTTCGGCACGACAAACAACCCCTGGAAATTGGACTGCGGTCCCGGAGGTTCGTCCGGTGGGGCTTCGGCTGCATTGGCGTCGGGGCTGACTGCCTTAGATATTGGAACCGATATCGGTGGATCAGTTCGTTTACCTGCTCATTTCACCGGGGTTTGTGGCCATAAGCCGAGCTTTGGTGTCGTTTCACAGATTGGTTACATCGACCATGTTTCTTATGGTCTCAGTGAAGCTGATGTCAACGTTTTCGGTCCGCTCGCTCGAACCGTTGACGATCTGGAGTTGTTGTTCGACGTCATTCGCGGGCCGCGTAACGATGCCAGCAGCGGTTGGAGATTAGAACTACCCGGCGCGAGGGGCAGCGCTAAGGAACTTAGAGTTGCCGCTTGGCTTGACGACCGTGATTGTCCAGTCAGCGAAGCCGTGTCGGGTGTGCTAACTGATGCCGTCACAGCGATGGAATCCGATGGCGTTTCGGTTGACCGCTCAGCACGTCCGGGGGTGCCGTTCAATGATGTGCGCTCCGTCGGACAAGCGTTGATTTCGGCCGCGACGTCACCTGGGCGCACCGCAGAAGAGCTCGCTGCGTTGGAAGAACTTGGGGCTGATACCTCTGCTAGCCCGACAATGCGTATGCGAGCCCAGTCCTCCACCATGTCGCACCGAGATTGGCTGTTACTTACCGAGGTACGGGACAACAATCGCCGCCTATGGGCCCATTTTTTTAACGACTTTGACGTGTTATTGGCACCTGTTGCCTTCGTCCCAGCGTTCGAACATCAACATGAAGGAAACCTGTACACACGCACTTTGACTGTTGACGGAATAACACGGCCTTATTCAGATCTCATCATTTGGACCTCTCAGTTCGGTTACGTGTACCTTCCTTCCACGGTCGTTCCCGCGGGATGGACCGATGACGGGCGACCTGTAGGCATTCAGGTGGTAGGTCCATACCTCGGTGACCGCACCACTCTGGAATTTGCACGGTATTTGGAGACTCTGCTTGGTGGGTACCGCGTCCCTCCTATCGCCTCCACCTGAGGCGAAGCGAGCGAAGCCAGCAGCGTCTGGTGTCTGTCGTTTGCACCCGCGGCGTCACCCAGTGTTGCGGTGAAAATAGTCTCATTGAAACTCACGTTGTCCCGTCTAGATCAGAATGTGCACTGCCTCGGTGGCTCGTCACACCATCGCTTATTCGTCAACGATCACCTTTGGCGACCCCCCCACCCCCACCTAAGCTTCTGTGATGATCAAGGAACTCACAGACGAACATGTCGCTTTGTACCTTGAGCGAATTGGAGTGGAACCTTCTTCTGTGACGTTGGATCACGATGGCCTAGCTGCGCTTCAATATGCGCATCTCACCACCGTGCCGTTCACGAACCTCGATGTATACGACCACTTGCCGGTGACAACATCACTCGACTGGTCGTTGCCGGCAGTGCTGGAGGGTCGGGGTGGTTGGTGTTTCGTTTTGAACGGAGTTTTCGCCGCGCTGCTCGAAGCCCTGGATTTTCGGATAACTCGGATGGGTGCCTTGGTCGTAATGACGGGCACACCGTCGCCTATGGAAGACCACCTCTGTATTCGAGTCGATCTTGACGAACCCTGGCTAGTCGACGTCGGTTTTGGGGAGTCGTTCACTCGCCCGTTGCCCATCAATAGCGATGCCGCTGTCCATGACGTCGCTGCTGGTCGACGCTTTCGGTTAACCAGGAGAGGCGATGGGCGCGGCCAACTCGAATCCGAACAGCATGTCGATGGTGAGCCATATTGGCGGGCCGATTACCATTTTGGCGCCGGTGGTCGCGAGTTGGCGGACCTGAGCGACGCGAACGACTATCTGTGCGCAACTCCGGGGTTGTTCTGGACCGAAAAACGATTTGCCACGCGACTTACTGATGATGGAAGAGTCACCCTGTTACACGACCGCATCAAGTTCACCCCACGGTATGGGGATGAACATGTCGTAATGCTCACTGACGAGGCAATGTGGGAAGCGGCACGTCAGCGGCATCTGCCGACACCGACTTAGATAAGTCGCAGTTTGTAGGTATTGCCCAAAAACCGAATGGGGCGGAGCCTGCCGGCTCCGCCCCATCAAGTTGATTCTGTTTCGCTAGTTCAAATTAGCGACAGCCACCGTTGTCCTTGTCCCAAACGCAGTTAGGTGTACCGCCATTGAGGTCCAGGATCTTTCCTACCTGATTCCAGCTTTGCGCAACCGCATCGAACTGACTGAAGTCAGAACCTTCCACGAAGTAGGCGTCAGCGGCACCATTTAGACCCGTTACGATTCCATCGAGAATCTGCGGGTGATAGATGGCGATATTTCTGACAGCAAGGATGAAGTTGGTCCGGTTCAGGCCTCCAGGCAATGAAGCAGCCACTCGCAACATCTCGGTATGCGGGTAGCCGTAGCTCACGCCAGCCGCGTACAGCGAAATTGCAGGATCGAGCCCTTGATCTTCAAGCATGTTGTTAATAAAGGCAATGAATGGCTCATCAGCGTGCTTGGGGTCGGTGGAGTCCTTATTGCCGCCACCCACGACATACCAAGCGTCAGCCGCCATGCCTGCTGGCTTCATATACGCCGCGATCGCTTTACACACCGACGGAGTGAACGCCGCATCTAGCGTCGCGAGCAAACCAGCAGCCTCAACTTCCTGAATGGCCAGAACACAAGGGTTGCCGGCGGTCATTGAGATAAACACGTCCGGATCAAACGCGGCGATGGTCGTGACCTCGTTAGTCAGCGTTGGTGCCGCTGGGTCGTGCCTTACCGGTAGGTACTCACTGACCACGTCCGGGTTCAACTCGGCGTACAACTCGAAGCCGATCTCATATGCGAGACCGAAGTCGTTGTCCATAACCAGACCTGCGACCTTTACGGGAAGCTTGTCGGCAAGGTTGCTCTTAATCCAGGTACCCCAAAGCACCGCTTCGGTGGAGTACGACATGTGTAGGCCGCTAGTCCACGGATGGTTCTCCGGGTCACCCCAGGCCGGGTGGCCAGTCATCACGAACGGATGTGGAATGCACTCATCGTTGATCTTGTCGTAGACAGCCAACGTGTTAGGCGAACCAAGAGTCAACAAGGCGAAAACATTCTCCGACTCGATCAACTCGTCGATGAATTCGATGGTTTGAGCCGCAACGTAGCCGTCGTCTTTAACCAACAGCACGACGTCTCTACCAGCTATGCCACCATCGGCATTGACGGCTTGCAAGTAGGCATTCCAACCCACACCAAGGTTTCCGTATGCCGCCAGGTTTCCAGACATCGCGGTTGTGTGACCGATCCGAATTTCGGTGTCAGTGATGCCCTTGTTATTTGACCAATCATCTGGGCAATCGTTGAGGTCAATTTCAAAACCTGCAGGCCCGCGAAGAATGTTGTCATCCCCGATACCCCACTCACCGGCGTCTATCTTGGCCGTGATCTTCTCGACCATTTGCTGGCGGTTGTACGCGGCTTCTTCCCAGATGCCGTCGATCGTTGATCGATCAAAAGTCACCTCAGGTTCTTCTTCCTCTTCAGCCTCTAAAGCTTCGTCAATGTCCTCCTGAGAAGCGACACCACCAGTCTCTTCTTCAGAAGAGTGAGCTTCATCAGCCGAACCAGATGAGTCAGAGTCGTCGTCGCTACCGCCGCATGACGCCGCGACCATCGCAAACACCACGAACAGCGCCAATAGGCGCCAGATCCGTTGCTTCATTTTTCCCCCCATTGAAGGTGATCCAGACGACCACCTACTAAACAAATGTTTAGCTGAAACTTAGCAGGGTCTACAGACTGCCGTATTTTCGCGATGACAGGGGAAGCCCGCCGGTGCGAGAGGTAACGATGCCCAGGTGGGTCGACGATCTTGGATCCCAAGCCCTGATAGGGCCAATCTGACTAGTGTCAAACCAGTTGCAAGTTGGGAGGGGCGGAGTGACCACCGTTGAACCGGAAGCTAGCAAAGCAAGCGCCGCTGAAATTCGCAGTCAGTTGAGCCATCCGATAATCGACTCAGATGCCCACTGGCTCGAATTTGGACCGATGGTTCAACGACGCATGTACGAAATTGGTGGTGAGAAAGCCTTAGCGGGTTTCACCGGTACTCAAGAAATTGTGCCGCTACAAGAGATGGGACCGACCGGGCGGGCGCACATGGGGTACGGACATCCGGGGTTTTGGATGCTTCCGATGAAGAACACTCGAGATCGGGCCACAGCCATGATGCCGAAACTGCTGTCGGAACGGATGGATGAATTTGGTCTCGATTTTTGCGTTATGTATCCCACAGGCGGATTCGCCACCATGATGCAAGCTGACGATGAAGTTCGAAGAGCAGCGAGCCGCGCATTCAATATCTTCAGCGCCGAGTTTTTTGCTGACTACTCCGAAGTCATGACTCCCGTCGCCCTCATCCCGATGCACACCCCCGACGAAGCAATCGATGAGATCGTGTACGTTCGCGAAAAATTGGGTTTGAAGGCGTGCCTGTTCAGCGGAATGGTCCCTCGGCCAGTGCCAGCAGCTGAGGTGGGTGACCACAAAGCGCATCGGCTTGGATCAGTCACCTACGACGTTTTCGGTATTGACAGCCCCTACGACTATGACCCGGTCTGGCAGGCGTGCATCGAATACGGGGTATCACCCACCTTTCACTCAGGAGGTCGGGGCTATGCCCTTCGGCGGTCTCCAACCAATTTCACCTACAACCACATCGGACACTTTGCTTCCACAGCAGAAGCGATCTGCAAAAGCATGTTCCTGGGTGGCGTAACCCGCCGCTTCCCCGATATTCGGATGGGGTTTCTTGAAGGGGGAGCTGCGTGGGCATGTCAACTCTTCGTAGACCTCATCGAACATTGGGAAAAACGCAACCGAGCGGCACTCGAGTACAACGATCCGGCCTCTCTTGACCATCAACTGATGATTGAGCTCGCGCATCAATTTGGTCCCGACGACATGGCCGAACTCATGTTGGACCTTGATAATGCGCTGTTCGCTGCACTCAATAGTGCGGCTTCCACCAATGACGGAGGCCAAGACGAGCTCGATGATTACGCCCCTTGCGGTATCCAAACCGAAGAAGATATTGCAGACCTTTTTGTTCCGAACTTTTACTTTGGCTGCGAAGCTGATGACCGCATGAACGCCACCGCGTTCAATACTGACGTCAACCCCTTCGGATCTCGGATTAACGCGTTGTTTTCGTCCGATATCGGGCACTTCGACGTCATACACATGGATCGAGTCTTGCCCCACGCCTGGGAGCTAGTAGAGGAAGAGGTGATGAACCGCGACGAGTTTCGCGAATTCACCTTTGGGAACCCCGCGCGATTTTGGACGGCGAATTCGCCTGACTTTTTCACTGGAACCAAGGTCGAACGCGCAGTGGCAGAGTTACTTACCTGAGACCCGAAATCAGCCAGTGGCCGCGATGAACCTTTCCAGACCGGCGATGTGGTCATCTACCGATTCAAGACCTGAAGGTGGCGTCCCCGACCAGGCCGACGTCACACTCATGGTGTTGACGCATAGGTGAGAGATTGATGCCTTTCGAGCTTGATCTGTCAGACCAACCCACTTCTCTGGGCCCAAGCCATAAGGCATATTGAATTCGATGGGGAAAGTTGATGATTCTCGACCCGCCTCCGAGATCATCTCCCGCAAGCGATCGGCAAGCTCAATGGTGCGGCTGCCAGCGCTGGCAAAAGTGAACCCGTCACCCAGCCGGGCTGCGCGCCGCATAGCAATTTCCGACGATCCGCCAAGCCACACCGGTATCGACTGCTCTGGTCGCGGAGCGATCCCGGCTCTTTCTATGTGGTGGTGGGAAGTGTCAACGTTGACTATCTCCTCGGTCCAAAGGCGACGCATCGTCTCAATCTGTTCGTCGAACAAACGTCCCCGCCCCGCCCAGGGCACTCCTAAAGATTCGTACTCGACGTGATTCCAGCCGGTACCTACACCTAGCCGTAAACGCCCTCCCGATAGCACATCGACCTCAGCTGCCTGCTTAGCTGCTAGGACCGTCTGTCGTTGCGGGAGAATGATCACAGCCGTCTCAAACTCGATGGAACTGGTAATCCCGGCCAAAAACCCAAAGAGCACAAAAGGTTCGTGGAACGGGTGGTCCTGGGTATAGGGGCCGGTGAGCTTTGGGTCTCTGTCCGCGTGGTCGGCACCAAGAACGTGGTCATAAGTCACGATGTATCGATAACCGAGGTCTTCTGCCGCTTGCGCCCAAGCACGGATCTGTGCCGGGTCGTTACCGATCTCACATGTGGGAAAGACTGCGCCGAACTCCATTGCTGACCTCCTACCGGCCGCACTATCAGAGAAACCCCCTAACAGCGCGTAGCAGCATCGAACCTATTACGTCAGACACCGCGCATGTTGCGCCACCACGACAGCGCACGTATTGAGTGTTTACTTCTGCAAAAGCTTGGATTACTCGTTGACCTTGTACGCGACAACGTCGATCTCTATGAGGGCCTCGGGAATCAACAGGCCCGTCACCACCGCTGTGCTCGCTGGTGGGTCTTCAGGAAAGAATTCTTTTCGAACGGCGCTGTACGCCGAATAATTTGTTGGATCAGTGATGAAGGCTTGCAACTTGACGACATCGGTGAGTGCATAGCCAGCTTCTTTCACCACTAGTTCGATGAAAGAAAATTCCTCCCTTGCCTGCCCTGCCATGTCCTTGGTCAGGTCTTCGGCTATGCATCCAGAGACATACAGGAACGGGCCTGCCTTGACCGCTGCAGAAAACGCACCGGACCTGATCATCTCAGGGTGCGGGTGAGCGTCCTCAAGTGCTCTTGAACGTATAACGGTGCCAGCCATTGGTAGATCCTTCGCTTCGTAAAAAGGGGTGCTGTTAGTCTCCGTCGAGTCTGTCAGTTAGCCGCGACAGTAGTCTCGGCGCGACCAATAATTGGGGTTCGTACGCCGTCGGTGGTGGTGGTGCAGTGGTCCGCGCTTACCGGCTGGTTGCAAACTTGTTCAATTGTCTCTGAAGTTTGGTTCGCGCTTTTCTTGGAACGCGCTCGCCGCTTCTTTCGCGTCTTTGGTATTCATCGTGGCGAATTCCATGCTCAATGAGAGTGGCAAAATCATGTTCGACACGAACCGCATGTAGTTATTGATTGGCACCTTCGAGGCCATGATGGCCTTTAGCGGCCCGGACGCGAGTTGTTCCGCTTTCTCTCGGGCTGTTTGCAAAATTTGGTCATCTTCAGCCAAGAAGTTGACGAGACCCATATCGAACAGGTCTTGACCAGTAACTCGATCGCCGCTCATCAGAAACCATTTAGCTCTGTTAACTCCCATGAGTAGGGGCCAGATCACCCCACCACCATCGCCGGCGCCTATCCCCATTTTGACATGGGTGTCGGCAAACACGCTTGTGGGTCCCGCCACAACAACGTCACACAAGAGCGAAACCGTGGCACCGAGTCCCATCGCGTAACCCTGGACAGCCGAGACGATCGGTTTATGCATCTCAAGTAAATGGTCAACGATTTGACGTGCTTCTTCTGCCGTGGGCGCGTCGTCTGAGGAATCTCCTCCGAAGTCACCTCCGGCGCAAAAAGCTCTGCCCTCACCGGCTAAGACCACCACCCTGGTGTCGCGGTCTGAGTCCGCGTCTCTGCTAAATGTGCTTAATTCCCTGTGCATTACTCCATTGACAGCGTTGAGACGTTCAGGGCGATTCAGGGTCACCACTGTCACCCCAGAGTCGCTCTTTTCGATGCGCATTGACTCGTACTTTTCTTGGATCAACATGTTGACCTCCAAGCTCGTAATCCTTAGGGGTAGCACCCACCAAGCACAGTTTCGCGTAACCGGCAGCACCGCACAGAAAAGACCTCTCCAAAGTTTTTTCTGTTTTCAGGAAGAGCAACTATCTGAACGAGTCCGATGGCGGCCGTGCTCACCCAAGTTGTTGGTAAATGGTCGAGACCACATCAGCATCGATTGAGGCTTCTATCAATACTGGGACCCCTGATGTGCGTTGTTCAACGACGGCCATGGCGGCGTCGATGTCGTCAAGCGAACCGATTTTGGCGGTGTCGAATCCCATACTGTCAGCGACTGCACAAAAATCGGGCCAATCGTGAAGTGATGCCGTGGGATCCAGCCCTTTGCTTACTAGTTGGATGTGTTCGGCTCCGTAGCAGCTGTCGTTGTAGACCACCACGATGAGGTCAAGCCCTAAATGGGCTGCGGTTGACAGTTCGGTGAGGCCACCCATCATTAAGCCCCCGTCACCAACGCAAAACACTGTTGGGTGATCAGGTCGGGCGACAGCTACGCCGATGGCGGTAGAGGTGCCCAAGCCGATCGAACCAAAAGCATGACTGGTAAAGAAATCTTGGGGTTCGGGAACCGACAAGGTGAGGGCGTCGAACATGAACCGGCCACCATCGATCACTACTTGGCGTTGCTCTGGGAGCCCCTCGTCGAGTCGCCTGGTTAGGGTTCGAGGATCCACTGCCCCGTCGTAGCTTTTATCGTCAAAAGTTGTTGCCGGGTCAAATTCTTCGAGTCGCTGTTGAAGATCAGAAGTTCTGAACCCAGAAGGTGCGTGTTCTGCGGCTACGAGCATCTCGATCATGGCTTCAGCCACCACTTTGGCATCTCCCACGACGCCAACAGCAACAGGTGCATACCTGTCGATATGGGTCGGATCAAGATCAACATGAACCACCCGCTTTCCCGCCAACATCATTTGGTTGCCGGTCGTGAAGTAGTTCAGTCCCGCGCCGAAAACAATCAAACAGTCAGCAGACGCGAGTGTCTCAGCGGCGACAGGGTGACTCAACGTGCCATGAATGCCTAGGTCAAATGGTTCATCTCGAAAAAATCCGGTAGCCAGCAAGGACACCGACAGCGGGGCGCCGAGGGCGTCGCCCAGTTGAACCAACACATCTCGTGCGCCGGATTTCACCGCGCCCCGACCGGCCACGATCACAGGTCGAACCGCGGACGCAACTACCCCCATCGCAGCGTCAAGTTGATCTGGGTCGGGAGCAAGACGGATAGCAGGAGGAGTGAGATCTGGGCGCGGCTGATACTCCACGTCGTCCCACTCAAGGTTTAAAGGTATGTTCACAACAATCGGTCGATGTTCAGCGTGAGCCCGCCGCACAGCGGTAGATACGTCTTCAGCAATCGTCTCGGCATTGCGAACTGGTTGAAACCCTGCCCCCGTGGCGGCAACCAACGCGTACTGATCAAGATTTTGAAGATGCTGTTCCTGGTCGACGGGAGTGTCACCCGCGACCAACAGAATTGGGGTCTCGTTCTTCACCCCCTCCACCAGGGCAGTGAACGTGTTCGTCAAACCTGGACCATGTGTCACAGTGGCAACCCCAAGACGACCAGTGGCCTTAGCCCAACCCTGGGCCATCAACACCGCGTTACCTTCATGAGTCGCCGCGACCAGGTTCACCCCATGTTCTCTTGCCAAATTCTCGCCAATAAATAGGTTCCCGTCGCCGAGAACCGCAAACACGGTGTCGACCCCGTGATCAACCAACGCTCGAGCTATGGCATCGTGTCCCAACATGAAGAACCCCTATCGTATTCATCTCGGCCCCACCCCGTCCGAACCTCCCAAATCCACCCTCCCCTTCGCGCACTTCCATTGGCTTACCGGTGTCTATAGATCAAGGCCTATAGGCGTCGGGGTTCGCGAGAGCGACGCCAACATCGGATAAGGGTTTCATCCTGTTGACGATCACCAGATGAATAGTTCTTGATGCTGATGTCGTTGATTTGGCCTTCGGTTATCGCGTTCGGGCTACCACTTTCGATGCAGTTAAAGAAGTATCCATGGCAAGGATCGCGCTGTATCCGCTGCCTTTGGGAACTGACTCAAAGGGCTTGCCTGCGTCGAACCAAAGACATCGGAGCGCTTCTGGAGAACCGGTCGAGATCGGGCGGAGTAACATTTCAACGCGGTTACCGCAACTGTCTGGAGGTAGGCATGGTTCAGGTCACGGGGGCCCGCTCTTCCAACGCTGCTACTCCCAACGACGGGCGCGTTTTTCCGGCTAAGGCAAAGGGCTCACGACCGACGTACTTTGATGACGAAGGGGCCTCAGACGCAATCGTGCAGGTTGTGACCTCTCTGGCTGCGGAAGTCTGGGCGCTCTCGGAGCGAATCCAAACCTTGGAGAAAGTTCTTGTCGAGAAGGACCTTGTCGAAGATGGCTTTATAGGAACATACGAGCTCAGCGAGTTTGATGAACAACAGCGGCTAGAAGATGCGGCAGTCTTTGTAGGCCGCGTTTTTCGGGTCTTGGAAGAGATGCGCGAAGAAATTGTTAACGACGAATCTCCCGAAGCATATTTAGAAGTCGTCGATCGGGCCTTTTCAGAACTCAGAAAGGAATCATGACGCAACAAGCTCATGCCATGCTTCCGAAGGAAAACAATCTTGAACGATCGCGTGGACGCTTCGTACAGGCACTCAAGACCCATATTGCGGGCAGAGTCACCCCAGGGGTTCGCGAGTTATATGAACACCAAGCCGCTCCTGCATGGGAAAAACAACACGGCCAAGCACCCCAAAATCGGCATGAGATTCGGCAGTCTCTAAGCCAGATTGGGTACTACCGCCTGTGGAGTTCGCTGCGCCGCACAAGCCAACATCTTCTTTGGTCGACCGTGGCTGATTGCATCGAACGGCAAGCACCGGAATTGAGCGAGGCGGCAAAGGTCGAGGATCCAAGCGGGTCACTTCATCTCGACCCGAATCTCGAGTTGCCCTGGTACCA
>JAAZYR010000017.1 GCA_014239555.1 Acidimicrobiales bacterium | reverse complement strand
GCGATCCGCCGTTTGAAGCGGTTCAGAGTGCTCGTCGTACAGGATGAGAGATGTATTCAGGCCCAAATCCCATGCCGTTTCAACTAATTGCCACCGCGATTCGACTTCAGCCGAAGCGTTGGCTCCATTCGTCGAAGCAATCTTGTGAATAGCAGGAGTCAGGACAATCCCATTGATATGACTCTTTCGCTCATCTTCGAAGAAGCGAACCGGCACATCGTCTCTCCCAACAACATGGAACGCATCGATGACATTGACGAAGCCAAGTCTGACTGTTCTATTTCTCAGCTCTTCTTCGGTGATTTCGCCCTTCGCAAAGCGAGCACATTCCTTTAAGAATTTTCCGGGGTTAGTTCCCTGCTTCGGTGCCTCGGCAATATGAGAAGTGATGTTTCGCGCAAAGGGAACTGCTAGGTCCTCTAGAGAGACAGCTTCCCTACCCTCCGCTGCTAGCTCCAACAGCGATTTACCAAGCGCGAATTTATACGTGGCTGAGTTGCGCCCAAACAGGATCACGCCGCGAAAAAAATCGTGTTCCGTTGGTTGGTATTCGAAGAACCCTCCGACCTCCGCAGTGGCCATTGCCAAACTTTAGAGGAATGGCAAACGAGGGTCGTGACATGCTCATGCTTGCTAGCCCCTATCGCTCTGAGCGATCATGGAGCTAGTAGCACTACTTATGGGTTAAGGGGTGGGCGCTACAGGACTCGCATCTTAAAAGATGACGGAAAAACCTCCTCCCGTGAAATGCCACCGGGAGATCCGTCCATATGAAGACCATGGAAACCAACACCGCAGCCATGTACCTGCGAAAGTCAACCGAGGACGACGGCAAGTCCGTCGCTCAGCAGGAGCGAGAGCTTCGCATCAGAGCCGAACAGCTAGGCATCAACATCATCGCCACCTACCGGGACAACAGGGGCGGCTACCGTCTCATCAGCATGACCGCTATACGTCACCTCCTTCTGGCACTGCTCCTCAGCCTCGTCCCACTCACCACCGCATGCGACGACAGCGACGAGACCATCTCATCAGGCAACAGTTCATCAACCGACTTGGGGTCGACCGACCGCGAGTTCTGGTCGACGGCGGTGACCCAGGACGGGTCGCCTCGCGAGCTGATAGAGGGCACCCGCATCACGCTGCGTTTCCGCAACGGCAACCTCTCGGCGTCGGCGGGCTGCAACTTCATCGGTGGACCTTTCGAGCTCGACGGCGACACGCTCGTAGCCGCCGAACTCGGCATGACCGAGATCGGCTGTAACTCCGAGCTGCACGCGCAGGACGACTTACTGGCCGCCCTCCTCACCGACGGGCCCACCGTCGCGCTCGATGGCGACCGCCTGACGCTGATCACCACCGACCTCTATATCGAGTTCCTCGACCGCCGAGTGGCCAACCCTGACCGCACCCTGATCGGAACGCAGTGGGCGGTCACCGGTTTTCTCGACGGTGAAACCGCGTCCGCGTTCGCCATCGACAAGGCCGGCTGGTTCAGGTTCGATGGCGCGTCGACCATAGTGGGACACGACGGATGTGCGCCCTTCACCGTCAACGTCGAAGTGTCCGAAGGCGAGGTCGGCGGGCCAATCGAAGGCGACGCCGAGTTACAGTTCGGACCGGTCGTAGACGGGCTCGATCCTACGTGCAATGTCAACGCCGACTACGCCGAAGCGTTCCGTGCCCTCTTCGACACCGGCGCTGCCGTCGTCGACATCAAGGGTGACCGCCTGACCATCCTCAACTCCGACGGGCGCGGTGTCACCGCTCGGGCGGTCGAGTAGCCCGTGGATCGAGCACGACGCATCAACAGACCCGCCCTTTTATCC
Organism: Acidimicrobiales bacterium; assembly: GCA_014239555.1. Classification (GTDB taxonomy): domain Bacteria; phylum Actinomycetota; class Acidimicrobiia; order Acidimicrobiales; family Poriferisodalaceae; genus UBA2110. Next base: position 27,842 of record JAAZYR010000017.1, on the reverse strand, counting down.
ACCTCCGGACCCGTTCGCTCAGGACGAAAAGGGTTAAGACTTGGGCTCTCCCAGAAACAAGCTTGCTAACCCCCTTCATCGACATCGACCCATCAGGAACCGGATTCACCGCACTCGCAACAGACGGAGGAACCTTCGACCTCCTTAACTCAGTGCACAACACCACACTGAGGACACACACCAACCCCAACACCACCGCCATCGCCACCATCAACTAGAGCCCTCCCCAATACATGCTTGCTAGCCCCCATCGAGGCGAGCGATCATGGAGACACACGGGAGTTCTCACCTTTTAAGATGTGGGCGCTACAGGACTCGAACCTGTGACCCCCTCCTTGTAAGGGAGGTGCTCTAAACCAACTGAGCTAAGCGCCCGACTGCGAAGAGACTAACGGTCGAGTGCTTGGACTACACCGAGTTGTTCTAACAGTTGTGGTGTCGCAGCGGCGGCTGGACCTAATCGACGTGTGTGGTCTAGGTGAACTAACTCGCGGCCTTCTAGTTCTCCAACGACTGCTCCAGCCTCAGAACAGATGAGTAAGCCTGCGGCGTAGTCCCATACCCCGTGGTGGGCTATCGGGTCGAGGTAGCCGTCGAGTCGACCAGCAGCAACTGAACACAGATCTAACGCCGCGGCACCAAATGCTCGGAACTGGCGCGCAGCGATCGGTTCTGGAGGGTTCCCAGCGATTCCGATGATTGCTTCGCTGAGTTGTGTGCACTGCGTCGGGCGAAGTTCTTCACCGTTAAGGAACGCGCCTTGGTCTCTGACGGCGTGGAACAGTTCCCCGTTGGCAAGGTTGAGAACTAAACCGGCCAAGGAGCCTTGGTCGTCGACAACACACAGACTTGTGCAGTAGTGGGGTATTCGCCGAGAGGCGTTTGTAGACCCATCCACGGGGTCAACGATGACCACCTCGGTTGTTTCGCCCTGAACAAGACCTGATTCTTCGCTCAACACTGTTGCCTTCGCTGCGGTCAACACCGCTAGAGCAGCGGAATCCGCGACCTGGTCAAGCGCATATTGGTCTGGTCGATCTCCGCCTTCTGTCCACCGCTGGAATGTTTGAAGCGAGGTCTCAACTGCCTTAGCTGTTTGTTCTAGGAGTTCAAGCCAGTGTTCTGACGTCACGGACATGACCGTACCCGCTGAACTCATCAAGATCTGTAGTCGCGAACTAGCCTTCACATCGCGGAAAGGTGGTCTATGGCTGCGATCGATATGTCTGGGTATGTTGCCGATCTCAAGGATCACGCGGCTGAACATGGTTTCCATATCCACGACGAGCGGCATTTTGTTGAAACATACAGTCTTCGACAAGCTTGGGAAGTTGATCTTCACCCTGAAGAAGCTTGCGGTGGGCCTCTTGACCTTCATCTGACTCTGGAAGCGGACCCAAGAACAATGTTGGCCCTCGAAGATGTGCTTCTAGCGGGAGCCGAGGGAGAACTACCTCCAGACGAATTTTGGGCGCAACTGACGTTCACATGGGCGCTTCCACCTTTAGACAACAAACCTGATTTGCTGATCCTCGCGACCGATCTGGCGGGTCTCGGCGGTCAAACTCTGCCTATCGAAGTGTCAGCTATTGATTCTTTTCCCTCAGTCACTGATGCCGCGCAACGGACCTTAACTATCATCGCGAGATTTGATCTTTCCCTGCGGGCTCTACTCAACGGAGAAGACGGGATGTGTGTCGTTCTGGATCGATGCAACGAGATTTGTCGGGACTTACTTGTTCGTGCCGATACTTGGTACGACTAGAGCCAAGCTCGATCAGTTTTAAGAAACCCGATTCAATTCGTGAGATGAAATTGCTCTCCTTGAATAGCGATGCGGGAGCGCAGTGCCTACGCTCAGGGCGGGCCGGTAGCTCAGTGGTTAGAGCAGGCGACTCATAATCGCTCGGTCGCGGGTTCGATCCCCGCTCGGCCCACCATCCAATTAGCTCCAGAGGTTGATAACCTCAGCCTCTGCCTTCCGGGGTAGCTCAGTTGGCAGAGCAGCGGACTGTTAATCCGCTTGTCGTGGGTTCGAGCCCCACCCCCGGAGCCATTTCTTTTTCTCGTCGTGCTTCTGGACCTAATCCGTCGTTTCGTCGGTTGCGTTGACCGTCTGTTGGCTTCTTAACCAGCCCACGACAGCTTCGACTGCTGCGGTTCGTGTGTCGTCGCTGTGCATTTCTTCTTGTCGCTGAGCCAACCATTGGACCATGGGTTGGTGTTCCCGCAGTTGTTCTATCTCGGTGACGTCGTAACGCAGTTCCATATTCCAACGGTGAATCACAGCATCAAGCGCTCGTGAAACAAGTTCGATTGGATCGGCGTCCACTTCTTCGACGAGGGCGCGACCTACCAGTGTGGTCACAGCAGTTGACGTGTTGTCGATCTGATCTCGCCAACCATCGGTTGTAACTAGGTGGTACGCGTCGACGGCTAATTGGTTACTGAACATGGACGGCAGTGTTAATGGGGTAACGGTTTCGGAATGATGAACGAGGGCCCGGAGAAGGTTCATTTCGGCTTGTGGGATTTCCTGTTGTTCGTACCCTTCACCCGATACTGAGTCATCGGAAGCAGAATCGATTGGGGACACAGGTTGCCGTTGGGCGGGGACGGGTTTTACGACGAGGCGCCGCATTTGTTCGATATCGACCCGAACTTTTTGGGCGACTTCGACCAGGTACTGATCGCGTACCACCTCGTTGGGATGTTCAGCGATGATCGCACCGGCGTTTGCTGCGGCTCGTGCTCTACCTTCGACCCGATCCAAATCGGACTTGTCGAGGACTCGGCTGATTCGATAGCTCAAGAACGGCTCAGCTGACGCGACAGCGTTCATGAGAGCTGCCGGGTTTTCCTCAGCGAGTTCGCCGGGATCCGCTCCTTCGGGTATGGCAGCCACAAAAACTTCGGCGTTGTGTCGGTCTTCCCATTCATAGAACCGGTCGGCTGCTGCTTTCCCGGCGCCATCTGCGTCAAATGCGATCACGATCCGTTTCGCGAACCTGGTCATCAATTTCAGGTGGTCATCAGTGAGTGCAGTTCCACACGTCGCCACTGCGCGAGGTATTCCCGCTCGGAAACATCCAACGACATCGGTGTAGCCCTCACACACCACGATTTCGTCGGCTTCGACGACATGTTTTTTTGCCATGTGAAGCCCATAGAGGACTTTGCTTTTGTCATAGAGCCGCGTCTGTGGGGTGTTCTTATATTTCGGTTGTTGTCCCTCAGGCAGCATGCGTCCGCCGAATCCGACGACCGCTCCATTGGTGTCGGACACCGGGAACATGACCCGGTCTCTAAAGAAATCGATCGGTCCGCCGCGTTGCCCTGCTCGACCTAACCCCGCGGCTTCGAGTTTCGACGCGGGAACATCAAGGTGGGAGGCGAGAGCGTCCCAGGCGTCGGGGGCGTAACCGATGCGGAATTGTTCCACCGTTTCGGAGTCAAACCCGCGCCCTCGCAGATATGAACGCACCTTGCCGGCTGAGCTTCCCGAACGCAAAGTTTGGTGGTAAAAGTCCGCGGCTTTTTCGAGCAGTTCAGTGAGTTCTTGTCGTTCTTTACGCGCCGTTCCGTCTGAAGCGTCGGTGTATCGGATTGCGATTCCGAGGCGGTTCGCTAACCATTCCACAGCGCCAACAAAATCAAGGTGCTCTACTTCGCGGACGAAGGTGATCGCGTCACCGGTTTTTTGGCATCCGAAACAGTAAAAAAATCCTTCCTCAGCGTTGACCGAAAACGACGGCGTTTTTTCTGTGTGGAACGGGCACAGGCCACTCCACCTCTGCCCGACCTTACGTAACGCGACATATTGCGACACGACACCAGCGAGATCGGTTTCGATCTTGACTCGTTGAAGGTCTTCGTCGTGAATTCCCATCGCGCTTTGACGCTAGTACCTGTCAGGGACCACTCAACGCTCAGCGGTTATCGCGGGCGCGAATTGCGATCTGTGCGGCTGCCAATCGAGCGACCGGAACTCGGGGTGGGGAACAAGACACATAGTCAACGCCTGCAGCGACCAGCAGTTCGATGCTGTCTGGGTCGCCGCCGTGTTCGCCGCAAACTCCGATGGGTAGGTCGGGTTTGATACTTCGGCCTCGTTCGATACCCATACGAACGAGTTCGATTACTGCGTTCGCGTCGACGTGTTGGAATGGGTTGGCTTCGAGCAGTTCTTTTTCGAGGTACAGGTTCATAATTCGGTTCTCAATGTCATCACGACTGAATCCGAACGTGAGTTGCGTGAGGTCGTTCGTGCCGAAGCTAAAAAAATCTGCGTGGGATGCGAGTTCGTCTGCTACCAGCGCGGCTCTGGGTGTCTCGACCATTGTTCCGATCTTGACTGACGCGACCTCGGGGTGCTGTTGGAGCACTGATTCGATCCATTTGCGGGCTCCTGCTAGTTCGTTGCCGCTCACCGTCAAAGGGATCATGATTTCAACTATCGGGTTCCCACCGGCCGCGATCCGGTCGGCGACTGCGTCAAGAAGAGCTTCGACTTGCATCTCATAGAGGCCGGGTTTGACCCAGGCGAGTCGCACACCTCGCGTCCCGATCATGGGGTTGCGTTCACGCCATTTTCGGGCGGCTTGCAGCATGGCTATGCCATCGGCATCAAGTTCGTTACGGGCGGCGGCTTCGACGAGTTCTTCGAGTTCAGGCAAAAATTCGTGTAAAGGCGGGTCAAGAAGACGAACGGTGACAGGTAATGCGTCCATCTCTTCAAGGAGGTCACCGAAGTCGTGGCGTTGTGCTTCTCGGAGTTCTTTGAGCGCTTTTTCTTCTACGTCGGGGCTTTCGGAAAGGATCATGCTTTGTATGACCGGCAGCCGTTCTTCGGTAAGGAACATGTGCTCTGTTCGGCACAAACCGATGCCTTCGTCTCCGTTTACACGCGCGACTCGCGCATCTGCACCGGTATCGGCGTTTGCTCGGATCGCTATTTCCCGGGATTCGTCGGCCCATGACAGCAACGTTGCGATTTCGGGGATGTCTTCGGCTTGGTTTGACTGGATGACACCTCGCATAACGTGACCCGATTTGCCGTCAATCGAAATGGTTTCGCCTGCTTCGATGCGTTCCCCGTTAACCAAAATGTGGTCGGAATGTATTTCGATGCCTTCGGCTCCACAGACAGCTGGCTTCCCCCAGCCTCTGGCAACGACTGCGGCGTGGCTCGCTAACCCGCCTTTTGTGGTGAGGATTCCAACCGCCACATTCATCCCGTGAACGTCAGCTGGTGAGGTTTCTTCTCGAACGAGAATCACATCGCTGGTCGCCATCATCGCGTCGTCTGCGTTGAGAACAATGCTTCCCACCGCTGCTCCGGGGGATGCACCCAGCCCCGTGGTGAGAACATTTTGGCTTGGTCCTTCGAAGCTGTCGTGGAGGACTCGTTCTAGCTGATCGGTAGAGATTCGCATCAGCGCTTCATCATGAGAAATGGTGGCGTTGGGGCCCGAAGCGGACGCGACGGCTTGTCTGATCGCGGTGGCTGCATCGCTCAATGATTGGGGTGGGGTCATTGATTGGGTATTAGCACCGATGCACGAATTTCTCCGAGTTCGCGCTCTAATTTTCGCCAACTTTCGCAGTAGTCGTCACTGATGTAAATCTGTCCGTACACAGAGCTCGCTGCGACAACACCGGGAAGTTCCTCGTGGGTGGCTAGCCAATACATCGTGGCTTTGGGGTCTTCAGGCAGTTCGGCGCGTTGAAAAGACGCTCCTCCGTCGCGGCTCACTTCGATCGCTCCGATGCGTCCGGGAATGTAATCGCCGACGCAGACAATGACGGTGTCGTCTTCCCATGGGGCTCGTACACATCGCGAGTATGCGAACTCAAACTTTGACCCTTCGAACGCGTCGAACTCGTGCCAGTCCCAGGTGCCGCCTTCGTCTTGACTTCGACCAAGCCCAAAGGGTGAGGTGACCAGTAACTCAGTGCCGTCACCGCAGCTTCGAAGAGCGAACCCGTGAACGTCGTTATAGAACTCTGATGGTCCAAGTAGCCCAAACGATTCCCATGTGACCCCTCGATCGCGGCTTCGGTGCAGCCCATCAATTTCGACTGAGGCGTACACGGTGGCAGCATCGTTGGGGTCAACTAAAACGTTGGTGGTTCGAGGTACACCGATGGCGCATCGGTCGCTGAGAGTTGTTGCCATCTCTGCGAACGAAGCTCCCCCGTCATCGGATACAAATACCCCTGGTCGAGTACCGGCGTACATTCGTTTGGGGTCATGCGGATCGAACGAGAGCGACCATATCGGTCGGTCTGTCAAAGGTGCTGCGTGTTCCCAACGGCTACCTCCATCAAAGGATGCGTAGATTCCGTCGCCATCAACTGACGCGACAACATGTTGAGAATCTTTTGGGTCTACCGCTAGTGCCCGGACGTTGGATTCGGGGTCCATGGGACCCTGAATTTGTCTCCACTTTTCACCGCCGTTGTAGCCGACCCATAGGCCGCCTCCGACTGTGCCTAGTGCGATGGTGTAACTCATCGTTGCTCCCCTCGCTCACCAGGCTAGTTCTCTCGGCGAAATGTTTACAGGGCTAGCTGTTCGTTGAGATAGGCCACGAGATTGGCGACTGGGATCCGTTGCTGTTCCATGGAGTCGCGTTCGCGGACGGTAACAGCGTTGTCTTCTAGGGTGTCGAAGTCGATAGTGACGCAATAGGGAGTGCCGATTTCGTCTTGGCGTCGGTATCGCTTCCCTATCGCTTGGGTGATGTCGTAGTCACACATGAAGTGTGGTTGCAGGGAGTGCAGCACCTCTTCCGCTTTGGGCAGAAGCGTGTCTTTCTTGGAGAGCGGCAAAACTGCGACTTTGTAGGGAGCTAGTCGCGGGTGGAGTCGCAGCACCGTTCGGGTGTCGTCGTTGACTTGCTCTTCGTCGTAGGCGGCCATCAAAAAAGCCATCATTGATCGGGTTGCACCGGCGGCTGGTTCGATGCAGTGCGGTACGTACCGTTCGCCAGTTCCCTGATCAAAATATTCTAGTTTTTGGCCCGAATGCTCTGCATGTTGCGTGAGGTCGAAGTCACCTCGATTCGCGATTCCTTCTAGTTCGCCCCACCCCCAGGGGAACAAGAACTCGACGTCGCTGGTCCCGGAGGAGTAGTGGCTGAGTTCATCGTCGTCGTGAGCGCGGAGTCGCAGTTGATCGGCTGAAATTCCCAGATCTAGGTACCACTGGAATCGCTCATTCATCCAGTACTCGTACCAACTGTCTGCTTCGTCTGGTGGTACAAAAAATTCGAGTTCCATTTGTTCGAACTCGCGGGTTCGGAAAACAAAATTGCCGGGAGTGATCTCGTTTCGAAACGATTTGCCGATTTGGGCGATGCCAAAGGGCGGCTTTTTGCGGCTGGTTTCTATGATGTTTTTGAAGTTGATGAATGTCCCTTGAGCTGTTTCAGGTCGCAGGTACACATCAGCGCCAGCGCCTTCAACAGGACCTGCTTGGGTCTTGAACATGAGGTTAAACGCGCGGGCTTCGGTGAATGTCCCCGATTCCCCGCAAGACGGACAAGTGTCGGGGTCGTCGAGTTGGTCTTGTCGGTGACGGGTTTTGCATGAGGTGCAATCGACGAGCGGGTCGCTGAAATTGTCGAGATGACCAGATGCCTCCCATACCTTCGGGGGACTGAGAATGGCGGCATCGAGGCCCACTACGTCGCTGCGTAGTTGCACCATGGATCGCCACCAGGCGTCCTTCACGTTTCGGAGCATCAATACTCCGAGAGGGCCATAGTCGTATGTGCTGCGGAACCCTCCGTAAATTTCAGCGGACGGAAACACGAAGCTCCGTCGTTTACATAGATTTACGACCTGGTCGAAGAGTGTGGGTTCGGTCGATGCCATGGCGCCGAGGGTACCGACCACTTGCCCTCCCTCACCAAGTAATTCTTTGACTATGTTTGCGTCACCGACGAGTCGAGCTCGTTGGTGCTCATGGGGGCAACATGCGATTAGAAGGCAAAGTGGCGGTCATTACTGGCGGCGGTAACGGTTTAGGTAGAGCCACAGCTCGCCGTTTTGCTTCTGAAGGAGCCCGAGTGGTGGTCGCGGACCTCATCGACGATTTGGGGGAAGAAACGTCGCAGATGATCGTCGACGCTGGCGGCACTGCGTCTTTTGTGCATTGCGACGCTGTGAGCATCAGCGACAATCACCAGATGGCAGCTCACGCGTTGGAAACTTACGGGGCGATTGACGTGTTGGTGACCGCTGCGGGAGTAAGCCATCCGGGCTACAAGAGCGGCGACCAAGAAGCCAGCGTCAAGTGGTTCGCTAAGCGAATGGATTATGTGGAACGGCCTGCCGACGAGTTGTTGGAACTGGATTTAGAGGACTTTCGTCAGGTGATGGCAATTAATTTAGAGGGAACACTTTTGGCAGCTCAGGCGTGTGGCGCGCCCATGGTGGAAGCCGGCAACGGCGGTTCCATCGTCACCATTGCCTCGATCGCTGCCAAACATCCCGATGCTGGGCCCTTGCCTTACGTGTGTTCTAAGTCAGCGGTGTGGATGTTGACGAAGAAGTTGGCTCGCTTGTTGGCTTCATCAGGTATCAGAGTCAACGCGATAGGTCCCGGTTACATCGATACGCACATGACCAGCATGATCGATCTCATCCCCGAAGATCTCCTGACTCAGTTTTTTGCCAACATCCCGATGGGACGCAAAGGCATTCCTGATGAAATCGCTAGTACTGCGTTATTCCTCGCCAGCGATGAGGCGTCTTATTTCACCGGCGAAATATTGCACCCAGACGGTGGGTACTTCACCGAGTAATTAGTTCTGGCTGAGTTAGGGTGGAGTTGCCATGTTACGAGACCGAACCGTCGCCTGTATCTGTCTGCTGTTGACCGCGCTTGCCTGGTCAACACCGATCACGTTGTTTGATACTGAGTTTGAGGGCATCGACAACGATCGGATGGAGTGGTCGTGCCCACGTCCGATTCTGTCACCTTCACCGGACGCAGTTGACCTTGACGCGTTGCGGGTCGAGTTGATTTCAAGCCCAAACGAGACGGTGAAAAGCCAACATCCTCAATGCAGAATGCTTAACGGCACCCAGCTGGTGCTGGGACTGTTGTCGCTTGCCGGGGCGCTGTGGAAGGGACGTATTTGGTGGTTATCTACCGCTGGTGCCCGAGCCGAAAAGAAGTTTGCGCGTCTACACGCCGAGACATCAGGTAAACCCAAAGGCATGCTGGATTAACTCGACGTCGTTTTCTTCAGTTGTGTTCAATGAAGCAATTCAGTGCTTCTGAGCCGTCGCTCAACATGAAATTCCCATAAGCGGTGCGCAAGCGCTGATACTTCGTCGGTGTGAGGTGCCTGTTGCACCTCTAACACTGCGGCAAGTGCACCGCCCAGAGTTGCCCGCATCAGTTCGAGTGCGGAGGAAGAGATGGGGCGTCCGCGCTGGTGATCTGCACACGTCACGCCGCCTGTCCCCGGATCAAAATAGTTAAGCCCACTGGTTTCTCCGCCTATGACGCATTCGTTGAGTTCGGGGGCTACCCCTTCGTGAGCAAGGAGTTTCAGCATGAAGGCTGGAACGATCAACGCTGGGTCAGCGAGGTGAAGTGCTTCGAGACCGCCGCACAGCATGCGGTAAAGGCTTTGGTCTGGTTGCCGATCCTGGGCAATTTGGTCCACGGCTTCAGCGATCGTTAAGGCTTTACCGAGACGATCGAGGTTGTTTCTAATGTCTGGCCAGTGATCTCGAGTTTCTGCTTGGGTGACAATGTCGAGATCTCCTCGCCCTTTATAGAACTGAAGGTCGAGGTGACGTAATGGTTCAAGCCGCCCTCCGAAGCGGCTTCGGGTCTTGCGGACGCCTTTTGCTACCGCTCTGACTTTCCCATTGTTTTCGGTGATGACCGAGAGGATTCGATCAGCTTCACCAAGTTTGTGTGTTCGGACAATGACGCCGCTGTCTCGGTAGTGCGCCATCTCTCGCCCTTTTACCGATTGAGACCGCCGAAGCGGCGGTCGCGGGCTTGGTATTCAAGGATGGCGTGGTAAAGGTCGTTGCGGCGAAAGTCCGGCCACAGAGTTTCTGTGAACAGAAGTTCGCTGTAGGCAACTTGCCACAACAAAAAATTGGACAGCCGGTGCTCTCCTGAAGTTCTGATTAAGAGATCCACATCAGGCATTGTTGGGTCGTACAGGTAGCGCTCCAAGGTGCCTTCATCGATCTGTTCTATGTCGACGCCGTCAGCAACCATTGTCTTGACGGCGTCAATAATTTCGGCTCGCCCGCCGTAGTTAAATGCGATGGTCAACGTCATGCCTGCGTTGTGCTGAGTTAACTCAACGGCTTCGTCCATTCGACGCAGCACACGTTTGGGGACGCGCCAATTTCGTCTTCCCGCAAATCGGATGCGGACACCCATTTCGTGTAGTTCGTGTGAACGGCGAACAATTAGCGATTCGTTAAACCCCATGAGGAACTTGACTTCTTCAGGTGGGCGTTTCCAATTTTCCGTGGAGAAAGCGAAAACGGTGAGCCATTCGATGCCCACCTCTTGAGCTCCCTCGATCGTGTCGAAGAGAGCTTCCTCACCAGCGGCATGGCCTTCTGTTCTCTCCATATCTTGTGCTTGGGCCCAGCGCCCATTGCCGTCCATTACGCATGCGACGTGTTGAGGAACACGTGACAGGTCGAGCGCAGCAGGAATCACACCCCGCACGTTAATCCGGTTCCTGGAAATCGAGTAGACGGTCTAATGACTCCGATTTCCTCTGCCAATCTTTGTCGACTTTGACCCGCAGTTCGAGGTGAATACCTTCGCCTTCGTTTGCTAGTTGCGTTCGAACGGCTATGCCTACTTGTTTGAGAACTTCACCATTTCGGCCTATGACCATGCCTTTTTGTGACTCGCGTTCCACCAAAATTTCGCATCTGATGCGAGGCCATTCCCATTCAGTCACTCGAGTCGCAATGCTGTAGGGCAATTCTTCGCGGAACTTAGAAAGTAACTGTTCGCGCACGAGTTCAGCGACGAACCAAGGTTCGGGTAGGTCGGTGATTTGGTCTGATGGGAAATAGGCAGGTCCTTCGTTAAGGCGACCCTCAAGATGATCAATGAGTGCCGGTAGACCCTCTCCTGTTAGTCCTGAAACTGGGAAATATGCCTCAGCTTCAAAAGTTGATGCTTCGGAAAGTTGCTGTATCACCATGTCATGGGACGCACGATCACATTTGGTGAGCACCACGATCGAGTTTGATGGCAAATTTTTGGCGATGAATCGGTCACCTTTACCGATAGCGGCCGTCGCGTCGATGACAAGGCAAGCAACATCTACGTCGGCGAGCGCGCTATGCGCAGTTTCGTTGAGTCGTTCTCCGAGTGGTGTGACCGGTTTGTGGATGCCGGGTGTGTCTACGAAGACGATTTGGCTTTCGGGTCGATGAAGTACGCCCATCACTCGGAGACGAGTCGTTTGGGGTTTGTCCGAAACGATGCTGACTTTGGTTCCCAGTAGTTTGTTGATCAGTGTGGATTTGCCGGCATTGGGACGGCCAACAAGGGTGACGAACCCCGATTTCATTAACGAGCCTTTCGTCGAGCGGCGATGATGTTTATCCGTCGGTTATCAATTTCTTTCGCTGTCAACTCCCAGCCGTTGTGGACGATAGTTTCGCCAACTTCTGGAACATGACCTAGTAAACCAAAGACCAGGCCCCCGACCGTGTCCCAATCACCGTCACCGGTCGAGATTCCCGTGAGTTCCTCGAAATCGTCTACGGGGAGTCGCCCTGAAAGAAGCAACGTACCGTCAGATTGCTCTTCAACTAATGACTCTTCGCTATCGAATTCATCGACAATTTCGCCAATGAGTTCTTCAAGAATGTCTTCAAGGCTTACTAATCCGGCCGTGCCCCCGTATTCGTCGACGACTATCGCGAGATGCGACTTAGATGCCTGCATCTCGCGCATGAGTTCGACCACTCTTTTCGACTCGGGTACAAACACCGCATTTCGGACAAGGGAACTGATGTTGGAATCCGCTTGACTCTCCAGGTGGGCTGCCAAGAGGTCTTTGGATAGCACCACCCCAAGGACATCATCGGCTGTCTGGCCCACGACCGGGAGTCGAGTGAAGCCGCTGTCGACGACGACAGCAAGTGCCTCCGCGACGCTGAGAGTGCGTTCGAGCGTCACCATGTCAGGTCGAGGCACCATGACTTCGCGAACAATCGTGTCGCCTAATTCTATGATCGACCCAATGAGGTGGGCTTCGTCGTCCTCGATGAGTCGTGCTTCAGCGGCTTCTTCGACTAACGCAACAAGCTCGTCTTCCACCACAAGGTCAAATGTTTCATCGCGTGCTTTTGGTCCGCAACGGCGAGCGATGGCAGCAAGTGGGCGAGCGACTAGCTGCAGCGGAGTCAACCGAGTGATCAGCCGGGCTGGTCGCGCGAACCACTTCGCCATTTCGTCATTAGCCTCGATCGCCCAGCGCCTAGGGATGGCTTCACCAAACAGAAACAAGACGACTGTTGCGATGGCCGTTATTAACAGCGTTCGCCCAGCGGCTTGGCCTATCAAGATGGCCAAGGCAATTAATCCGACTTGGCAAACGACTCGCAAGACGGTGACCGGAGCTAGCAACACTTCCCGGTCAGCTATGAGTTCCGAGAGTTGAACATCACCTTCGCTGGCTTCGTCTAGGCCCGCGGCTCTCGCGCGGCCAAGGCGGACAAAGGTCACTTCGATCAGCCGAAGAATGATCAACGCCAGCAACAAGAAGACAACTACCAGCGTCGCCACTGCCCCACCCATTAGCGACCCTCGTCATCAAAAGCTGTGAGATGCGTCCGCTCCGACGCCTGCATCATGGTGCGTTCTTCGTCGTCGGCATGGTCCATTCCAAGGACGTGAAGTATTCCATGCACTACCAGTAGGTCAATTTCGTCGCTGACAGAGCCGTTGTGACCTGGGTAGGAATCTTTGTTTGTTACACAATTGATTGCGGCGACATCTGGGCAGATAACAACGTCCCCAAGCATGATGGGTATCGGTCCGGGAGAGCTTTGATTCATCACGTGTTCATCGATCGGAAACGCCAACACGTCCGTGGGGCCTTCGTGGCCCATGTGCTGGGCGTTGAGATCTGCCATGGCTTGTGATGACACGAACACAACAGTTAGTGCTGCGTCTTTGGGCACACCTTCACTCGTCAAAACGCTCACAGCAAGAGTCCGGTAACGCTCTAAGTCAAGTTTGTGTCCGCTCTGTTGATCGGCTACCTGAACATCTGGTTGCCCTAGGTTTCCATTCGGCTTCGCGGCAGGCGCCCGATTCGATGGTTCAAGATGAGTCACGGAGACTGTTGAGCCCTGTCACGTTGCTCGTAGGCGTTCACGATGGCCTGCACGATGCGATGGCGGACAATGTCGCGACCACCTAAGTGCACAAATGCGACGTCGTCGACATCGTTGAGGGTCTTTGGAACATCGCGGAGTCCGCTCTTGCCTCCAGGGACGTCTATCTGTGTCACGTCACCGGTTACTACGACTCTGGACCCGAAACCGATGCGGGTAAGGAACATTTTCATTTGTTCGGGAGTGGTGTTCTGAGCTTCGTCGAGAATGATGAAACTGTCATTCAAGGTGCGTCCGCGCATGAACGCGAGCGGAGCAACCTCGACCGTATTTTTTTCGAAAAGTCTTTCGGCGGCTTCGGAATCGAACATGTCATGCAACGCGTCGTAAAGCGGTCGAAGATACGGGTCGACTTTGGCCATGAGATCGCCCGGCAAAAAACCTAAACGTTCGCCTGCTTCGACCGCCGGGCGGGTCAACACAATACGGCGCACTTGCTTAGCCAAGAGAGCCTCAACTGCGAGGGCTACCGCAAGCCACGTCTTTCCTGTGCCTGCGGGTCCGATGGCGAATGTGACGATGTTGTTGCGTACCGTCTCAACATAGGTTTTTTGTCCAGAGCTTTTCGCTCGAATAATTCGACCATTTGGTGCTTTGAGCACGTGGGTGGATAGAACTTCGCTAGGACGTTCGTCTGATTTCACCATGTCGATCATTCGGGTGACCTCAGCTTCGCCCAGACGTTGACCGCCCTCGAGGATTTGCACTAATTCAGAGAAAACCTGGCCTACAACTGACGCCTCGGGTCCTTCAACGGTGATTTCGTTGCCACGCACATGTATTACAGCGGTGTCGAAGTGATTTTCGACAATACGTAGATGTTCGTCTCGCTGGCCGAGTACACCCATCATGAGGTGATTCCCGGGGACATGAATTTTGACTTGGGTGTCGCTCAAATCGGCTCCTGCGACTGCAACTCCTAGGGGAGGCTAGCGCCGTGAGATGTCCTCGCGTAGCGGGTTTCTGGAACAGCACTTCTGTGAGGTCGTTTTACTCTGCAGAAAATTAACGAATTTGCCGCTAATTGCATCGTCACTGCAGGTTCCGGCGCAAAAAATCGATTTGGAGTAGGAGCAGATTTTCTGCGACCTGTTCTTGTGACGTCATGTGGGTGACACCTGAAAGCGGTAGCACTTCGTGAGGACGTCCGGCAGCCAACAACGCGGCAGAAAGTTGGAGTGTGTGGGCTGCTACAACGTTGTCGTCAGCAAGCCCATGTATGAGCAGCAACGGCCGTTGAAGGTCTCCCGCGTCAACTAACAACGAAGTGCGACGATAGTTCTCCGGTTCTTCTGTCGGGTGACCTAAATAGCGTTCGGTGTAGTGGGTGTCGTAAAGCTCCCAGTCGGTCACCGGGGCGCCGGCAACTGCTGCGTGGAAAATGTCAGGACGCCGGATGACCGCTAGGGCGGCCAAATACCCGCCGAACGACCACCCGCGGATCCCCACTCTTGTGAGATCAACTCTGCCCGGGTGAAGTTCAGCCACTGACTGTAACGCTTCGATTTGAGCTTCAAGAACTGGGTGGGCTAAGTCTCCCCGCACCGACCTTTCCCAACCATCGCCCCTCCCCGGGGTTCCGGGGCCATCGGCGACAACTACGCAAAAGCCTTGGTCGGCAAACCATTGGGAGACCAGATACGCGTTGTGGGTCCGCATTACCCGCTGCGCGTGAGGGCCACCGTAGGGATCGAGGAGAACAGGAAGGGGTTCATCGCAGGCATCGGTAGGGAACAAAACCGCAGTATGAATACCCGATGATTTTGTTTGAAACAGCTCTACTACAGGAGTAACCAGCGGTGTTGCTTGCCAAGAGTCAATCTCCCACGTTTTTCCGCGGGCTTCGACGGTGACGCGTGGGTAACTATCAAGCGAGCTTTGTTCGATGATGGTGACGGATTTCGATGCGACCGCTTGGACAACACCATTTCCGCTCGTCAAACATTCGGTGTGCTTGTCGCTGTAGGACCACAGATCGATGACCGTCGGGTCGATTGATGCTGTGTACAAAAGCTTGGAATCGTCGACATCCACCAGCGACCGCACCCATTGATCAGGCGGAGAAAGTGGCGTCCCGTTGTGAAGGAGCGAACGGGTGTGGCCATTGTCTTCGATGGTGAGCCATCCGCCGTTCCATTTTCTTGGGGTACCGGGAATGATTTCAACCCAATCGGGGTCATCGAGGGCAAGCACCGGGTTGGTGTCGCCACTGGATACTTCTACTTCAAGCACCCACATGGATCGTTGGTCTCGGCTCTGAACGGTGACGGTAAGCGGCGATCCGTCTTCCCACCTGACATCGACAAGGTATGGGTGAGTTGAACGGTCCCAAGTGACCTCGATCTGGGAGGCGTCGGGCACGTTCACTAACCACAGCTCAACGTCCGCGTTTGAGGTGCCTGCAGCGGGATAACGAACGGTTTGCGGCGACTTGGCTGGGTCGTCTGGCGCAGATATATGCCACAGGTTCACATCAGCCACATCCACTCGAGCGACTAGGAGCCTGTCGTTGTTTGGGTCCCACCAGTGTCCTCTGCTGCGACGCATCTCTTCAGCGGCAACGAACTCGGCGCTGCCCCAGGTGACGGTGTTTCCGTCGCCTTGTAGGAGCACCTTCGCTGGCTCTGACCCGTCGACGAGCGCTACATGCAGGCTGTCTTCGACGACAAATGAAACGTACCGGCCATCTGCAGATAGACGAGGATCAAACCCTGCTCCTGTGCTGGTGATCGACGTCAACGAACCATGGTCGACATCGGCGACCAAGATCTCTGCGCCAAGCGCAAACGTGACCAGAGAGCCTTGAGAGTTCAGGGAATATGTGGTGATCCCTCCAGCGCTCTCTCGGGCTCGTTCTCTTCGAGCTCGTTCTGCTGCGGGCAGTTCACCATCTTGATCACCAACAAATTTTTGGGGATCTACGATCACACGTTCGGTACCCGTCAAAGTGTTAATCGCCCACAATGCGTTGGTGGGGTCCTCCGGACCGGTGCTCCGCAGAAACAACACTTCTGTTCCGTCGCCACCAACGCTGAAGTTTCGAGGGGACCCCAAACTAAACCGTTGGGTGCGCGCATGTTGACGAGGGAAGCTATCCGACACAACGATGACGGTACTCCTGGTTACCCTCGATGGTGTGGCCTTACCTGATCCTTCCTCCTTCGAAGAACTCTCCGATCACCAAAAAGCGTTGTGGGCTCGATACGGATCAGGCAACGATCCGTTGTTTGTTCGGCTCGTCGGGTTGCAGGTTCAAGAAGTGCGGCGAGATTACTGCCGACTAGCGTTGCCGTTTCGACCCGACCTTCTGCAGGCCGGGGGGGCGATCCACGGCGGGGTTTTAACAACGCTGCTGGACACGTCGTGTGTGCCAGCGGTCGGTAGCGGATTCGAAAAGGCACGCCCCTACAGCACAATTTCAATGCATGTGCAATTTTTGTCCAGTTCAACCGATGCTGATCTGGTTGCGGCCGGGTGGGTTACCCGTCGAGGTAAATCGATCGTGTTTTGTGAAGCCGAGGTAGCAACAACGGGCGGCAAAACCTTGGCCAAAGGCGCCCTCGCATTCAAAATTTGAGTTACGACGTTTCGCCGGTAAGCGCAGCAGAGCGGTGCGCTGTGACGGCTGCAACAACTTCATCTGCGCTCGGGTTGACCATCACGGTTTCCCCGACCTCGACTGTGGGAACAATTTCGTTGCCATCCGCGCAAGCTCGCACAAACGCGGCTGCTTCGGGGTCTTCCCAAATGTTTCGGTAGGTGATCGCCAAGTCGGTTTGATTGAGTTGGCCTTCCAACGCCATACAAAAGCCGCATCCAGGCCGCCAGTAAAAAATGAGGTCATCCTCGTTTGTTGTCAACGTCCAGCCGCCTTCAGGGTCGCGTAAATGTTTTTGCATTCGGGACACACAGGAAACTTCTCCGGGTTCCGATTGGGTATCCACTTTTTGCCACACAAAGCCTTCACCGACTCGCCGGTTACAGCCGATCGAGTCATATCAGTTTTGTTGACGTAGTGAGCAAAGCGTTCATGGTCGCCGTCATCAAGACGACTCTCAGTTCGTTCTCCAAGTGCCGTGCTCTCGCTCATCTCAATCTCTCACTCTTGCTTCGCTCCCATTATGTATGGTGCAGCGGCAAACGCGGTGAGAAACTGGGGGCAAAGTGGCTGAACGGCCTAAGGGCATCGACTCAGCGGCAGGCTGGGTAGTAGTCGCGGCCACGGTAACTGCCACTTTCGCCGTATTTGGCGTCGCGTATAGCTTCGGTGCTGTTTTCACCACGATTCGCGAAGAGTTCGGCGTTGGCAAAGGTCAGGCATCGCTCTTTTTTGCGATCACCACCTTCATTTACTTTGTTGTTGGTGTCTTTACGGGCCGTCTTGCCGACCGTTATGGCCCTCGACCGGTGCTTCTTGTCGGGGCCGTCGCGATGGGTACGGGTTTGTTCCTGACGTCGCTGGTGAACAACATCCTCGTTGGGTATTTAACGTACGGCCTCGGCGTCGGAATCGGTGTCGGGTGCGCTTACGTGCCAATGGTGTCGACCGTTGGAGGATGGTTCGAACGTGACCGAACGAAGGCAATGGGGGTTGCCGTCGCTGGCATCGGCTTGGGAACTCTCGTTGGTGCGCCTCTAGCGAAGCAGCTTGTTGTCAGCTATGGGTGGCGAACCACCTTCGTTGTTCTTGGCATCGGATCTGCGACGCTTCTGGTATTAGCTTCTTTCGGCGCGAGACGTCCCCCTGGTGCCGGGGCGCAGGAATCACCCCCGCCGTTGCGAATCCTTCTTCGCGATGCTCGTTTCAATTGGTTGTACACGTCGATGGTTTTTCTCAGTTGCGGCTTGTTCGTCCCCATGGTGTACCTCGACGATTATTTAGAAGCGCGTGGGAAAGCAGGCGGCGCTCTACTCATTGGGATCATTGGGGCTACTTCGGTCGTGGGTCGCCTTGCCTTAGGTGCTATCGCGGCAAAAGTTGATCTGATGCGGCTCTACCGATTCTGTGTCGCGGCGTTGGGTGCCAGCTACGTCATTTGGATGGTGGCCGGCTCCAGTTATCCGGTGTTAGTCGTTTTTGCTGTTTGCATGGGCGCCGCGTATGGAGGTTGTATTGCCCTCTCCCCGGCGGTCATCGCTGATCTTTTTGGTCCAGTCGGATTAGGTGGCGTGTTGGGTGCGCTGTATACATCGGCTGGCATCGGTGGGCTGATTGGGCCTCCCGTCATCGGAGTTTTGGTTGATGCAGCGAATTATGAAACTGCTATCGGGGTAGCGATTGCCTTCAGTGGGGTATCGCTTGTTTTGTTGATCGCGGCGGGTCGAGCGTCGGCACCGGTTACGGATCTCCCTACTGCGCAAATCGAGGATCCTCACGCGACTCTTGAAACGGCCAACGCGTGGCTGGTCCGTTCGTCAACCGGTGAAATGAGGCTTATTCGTCGGTGAGTACTGGCGGGTTGTCCCAACCGATGGCCGAACATTCACCTAAGTACCAGTCGAGCACTGAGCCTGCGTCGGTAACCGACTCCACGTTGCCTTCTTCGTCAAGGTTTAGGTTCGCTCCATAGATTTGGAACCAAACATCGGTGATCTCGTCGTTGTCTTCTGGGACGAGCAAGGTATGCACCGAACCTGCAGGTTCGTAAAGAAATGATCCCGATCTGTTCGTGTACTCACTTTCTGCGTAGTGCCAAGCGCCGGCAACCGTGTACGCGTAAACCTGTCCTGTATGGCGGTGAGTCTGAACTCGGGTGCCGGGCTGGAAGCGAGTGCGCACAATCCATAGGCCTTCCGTGATCTTTGCGGTGAGAAGCTTGACCTCGTTGCCTCCCTCACTCGCGACCCAAGGCAGGTCTTCCTCTCCGCGGTGAATTGCGCTGGGCGCCTTTTCGATCATTGTCATGATGTTCCCCCATTGGATCTATCTGATCGTAGCTGTCACTCTTCCGGGCCGAAGATGAGATCGAAAACCTCATCTGCTTTGCGTTCATCGTTACGGTGGACAAGTAATTGTGGGTTGCCATCGATTGCCCAACGAACACCCCTCGTATCTAGTTGAAAAACCGTTTCTGATATTTGGTCAACACTTAACTCCTCGATTTCATATGCAGGGCCTTCAGTTGCAGCGATATCAAAAATGTCGATTTCTTCTGAGAGCAACCCAGCAGATACCAGCGCCTTTACCAGCGGTGACATTGCGTCCTCGGGGTTATCCTCAACGAGTTCGCCTTCGAGAATTTCGTCGTCGTCCATAACCGCGAGTATGTCGCGCTTCGGCCTCTAGCCTGCAGATATGGGCGTCGGCCGATTTGACTCGCTGTTGTTGCTGTCGTTCGGCGGGCCAGAGGGCCCAGAGGATGTGCTTCCCTTTCTTCGCAACGTAACCAGCGGGCGAGGAGTGCCAGATCATCGTTTGGCTGTAGTCGCAGAGCAGTATGCGCTGTTCGGTGGGAAGAGCCCAATTAACGACTTGAACCGGCAGTTGCTCGCATCAATAGAACAAGAACTAGCCGTTAGAGGCCATAACCTCCCAGCGTTTTGGGGGAACCGTAACTGGCACCCCTTTGTGTCTGAAACCCTTAACGCCCTTCAATCAGAGGGGTGCCGATCGACCGTTTGTTTGGTCACTTCGGCGTTCAGTTCATATTCAGGATGTCGCCAATATCACGAAGACATAGATCAGGCACGAGCCCAGATCAGCGACCCTCCTCAGATAGAACGTGTGCGAGTTTTTTGGAATCATCCAAAGTTTCTGGAGTCAGCAGCTGAGTTATTGGCTGAGGCGCGTCAAAAAGCAAATCTGTCGAACGCCACTCCGGTGCTGCACAGTGCTCATAGTTTGCCGATCTCGATGGCGTCAACATCGGATTATGAGAACCAATTAAATGAAGCTGCCGCGATCGTGAACGATCTCGCTGACATGAAGGGTCCATCTGAAGTCGTATTCCAGAGCCGAAGCGGGCCACCGTCAGTGCCGTGGCTATCGCCTGACATAAACAGTCGCCTGAGACAATTAGGGGAAGAGGGCGTCTCCGACGTTTTGGTGCATCCAATTGGATTTGTTGCTGACCACATGGAGGTGCTCTTTGATCTCGATACTCAAGCAATGTCAACCGCTCAGGAGTCTGGTTTAAGGATGGTGCGGACCCCTACGGTTGGCACGCACCCTGAGTTTGTTTCGATGTTGGTGGATCTGGTCGAAGAAGCAGCTGGTTTGCGTGGGGATCGACCAGCTTTGGGCTCGTCGGGGCCACGCCCAGATCATTGTTCTATGGACTGTTGCCCCGCTCCGAAGCGCAACGGTGCCTAGTTAGCCCGCTGCCCGGAAACGGTCCGCTATGGGACCTGAGTCCCCCAAGATCCAGTGGTTTCTGCACCGTAACTCGTAGGTAACTTGGGCAGTTGAGCCGTCATCGATGAGGACAACGTCTCCGTCGTACACCTGGACTCCGTCATGTAGACGCGCATTGTGGGTCGCGGCTCTGCCACACCAGCAACGAGCTTGCACCTGCAGTTCTAATCGTTGGTCGGCGACTTCAAGCAAGCGTGCTGAGCCTGGGAACAGTTTCCCTCGAAAGTCGGTAAGAAGCCCGAAAGCGTAGACATCCACGTCGAGTTCATCAACAACTCGTGCCAGTTGATCAACCTGAGGGTCTGTATAGAACTGAGCCTCATCACACACCAAATAATCCAATGCCCCGTGGCCTGATTGGTGGCCGTGCGCTAGCGAAAAAAAATCAAGTTTGGGATGCACTTCAACTGCAGGTGTTGAGACACCTAGCGCACTGGATACATGAGCTCCAGCGCGGTCATGCATGCTGCAAAGCAGCCCTGTTCCCGTCGCAGCAAGGTTGTGATGGATCTGCAGGGCGAGAGTCGACTTGCCTGATGACATAGTGCCAAACGAAAACTGCAGAGTCCCCATGCTCAACAAATTACACAGATGTGATACGTCATGGGACCACTCACCCACATCCGCTTGTGTTGCCACAAGAACGGCAGGTGTAGCACGTACCTGCGCGCACCATCTGATCGCCACAAGTCGAGCACAGTGGTGCATCGCTAAGAACACCGTGGTGTGTCGATGGTGGATCTGGAACGGGTTCAGCGCCAATCGCTGTTTGGACGGTTGCTTCTTCAAACCCGGGAAGATGTGGGTCCATTCTCTCTTCACTCGACAGAACGCCAAGTTCTTGGCGTTCTTGAGTCGGTAGGTATTCGAGCGCCAATCGACGGAAGATGTAATCAACCAAACTGCTTGCGATTCGAAGTTGAGGGTCGTCCGTTATACCCGCGGGTTCGAACCGAACGTTGGTGAAGGCTTCTATATAGGAACGAAGAGGAACCCCGTATTGGAGGCCATGACTTACAGAGATGGCGAACGCGTCCATAATGCCAGCGAGCGTTGATCCTTGTTTCGCGACGGTAAGAAAGATCTCCCCAGGGCGACCGTCGTCGTATTCTCCAACGGTCAAATAGCCGTGACAGTCCGCTACGCGAAATGAGAACGTTTGTGACCGTCTAGTCCGAGGAAGCTTTTCTCGCTCTGGAGTGAGTTGCGCTTCAACCATTGCTGCGTTGACTGCGTCGCCGATTAGCCCCTGATCGTCTCGTGTGGTTGACAACGGTTGACCCACTTTGCAGTTATCTCTGTAGATCGCTACCGCCTTAAGGCCAAGCTTCCACGCCATGAGATGAAGACTTTCGACGTCTTCAACGGTCGCGCTCTCTGACAGATTAACTGTCTTGGAGATCGCTCCTGAAACAAACGGCTGTGCAGCGGCCATCATCAGAACGTGGGCTTCGTGATGGATGACGTTGTCTCCCATGGAGCAAGCAAAGACCGGTAAGTGCACCTCGAGGAGATGGGGCGCTCCAACGATGCTGCCCCTATCAAGCACATAGGCCTCGATGTCAGCTATCTGCTCTGCTGTGTAGCTCAAACGACGTAGCGCACGTCCAAGGGTGCCATTCACGATCGTTAGGTCGCCGCCTCCGACGAGCTTCTTGTACTTGACCAATCCAAGATCGGGTTCAATGCCGGTGGTATCACAGTCCATCATGAATGAGATCGTGCCAGTTGGGGCAATGACGGTGGCCTGCGAGTTTCGAATACCGTGTCTTTCGCATCCGCTTACCGCGTCATCCCATAGTTCTCGGGCTGCGTTGGTCACTTCTTCTGGTGCGATATCCGTGAGTGTCCCCAACGCTTGACGATGCCGTCGGAGCACGTCTTGCATAGGGACACGATTAGCGGCGTATCCCGAAAACGCTCCCACTCTTTGGGCAAGATCTACCGAAGTCGAATACGCCTGGCCCGTCAGCAGCGCAGTGACAGCCCCGGTCCAAGCTCGAGCTTCTTTTGAGTCATACGCCAAACCCAACGCCATGAGCATCGCACCAAGGTTCGTGTACCCAAGACCCAACTGCCGAAAATCTCGGGATGTTCGGCCAATCTCCTCAGTCGGATAGTCGGCGTTACCAACCAAGATGTCTTGGGCCATAAACACGACTCGGATCGCCTGACAAAAACCTTCTACGTCGAATCGATCAGTCTGGTCTGCGCCGAGGAAGGTAAGGAGGTTGAGGCTTGCGAGGTTGCATGCGGAGTTATCGAGATGAAGGTATTCGCTGCAGGGGTTAGACGCGGTGATCGGACCGGTGTTGGGAGCTGTATGCCAGCGATTGATTGTTGAACTGAATTGCACCCCCGGATCAGCACATTCCCAAGCTGCTTCAGCGATCTGACGGAACAGAGACCGGGCGGAGTGGCGCTCTACGACTGATCCGTCGGTCCGGGCAGTGACTTCCCAGTCACCGTCGCTTTCGACGGCTGCCATGAACTCATCGGTGAGTCGTATCGAATTGTTTGCGTTCTGGTATTGAACAGAGTGGGCGTCAGCCCCATCGAGGTCCATGTCGAAACCTGCGTCGCTCAGCACCCTCGCCTTACGTTCCTCGAGGGCCTTACACCAGATGAACTGCTCCACGTCAGGGTGGTCAACATCAAGCAACACCATCTTGGCTGCTCGTCGTGTCTTCCCACCACTCTTGATTGTTCCCGCTGACGCGTCGGCTCCTCGCATGAAGCTGACGGGGCCACTCGACGCTCCTCCACCACGTAGCGGTTCTGCCGATCCCCGTATACGAGACAAGTTCACGCCCGCACCCGAACCGCCTTTAAAGATTCGGCCTTCTTCGGCGTACCAGTTAAGAATCGAATCCATATCGTCATCGACCGACAAGATGAAACAGGCTGAAGCCTGTTGGGGTACCCCGTCGACTCCTATGTTGAACCAGACCGGACTGTTGAAGGCACAGCGTTGATTCAACAACAGCCATGCCAATTCTGCTTCGAAGGTTTCTGCCTCATCGGGATCTTCGAAATAGCCGTCGGCCTCGCCCCATGAACGGATGGCCGAAGTTACTCTCGCAATGACTTGGCGCAAAGAAGATTCACGATCGCTAGCACCTAGAGCACCCCGAAAATATTTTTGTGTGACGATGTTTGAAGCTGTGAGACTCCAATCTTTCGGAAATTCAACATCGAGTTGCTCGAAACTTGTGGATCCGTCCAAATAGTTGGTGAGCTTCGCGTCGCGTTGCTCCCATTCGACCGTCGAGTATGGGTCGATCCCCTCTTGGGTGAAATGACGCGAGATTCGAGTCGGGGAAATCGATGCCGGTTGATTAGAAGTAACAGTCAACGGTTTCTCCGGAATTCGTGCGAGCGATAGATAAGTTTGCGGCGGGCCGGAGGCCGACCCGGTGGGTGTGATTCCGCTTCGCCCTGACCTTCAAAGCACGGAACCTCGTTGTGTACATCCGGTTGAGGGCTCATTGAGAACCCATCCCCCATTTGTCGCACTCCTTCCGCCAGTCGGTCGCCCAACCCGCCGCGTACACGAATGTAGGAACTGTTACTTGTGGAGCGATAGAGGGATAACAGAAAAGTTCTGTGGGTGAGTTGGGGAATTCTTGGGGCAGTTCTACACACCCTTGCGCCCCGACACGCGCGGTGGTCACTCGGTATTTCGTGGACGAATTCGCGAATAGTTTCGTTCGGCTTCGAAAAACTCATGGTTAAGCCTCTGACCTGGGAAAATAAGCGGGCGTATCTGCCTTTACCCACCACCAACCTATCCGCAGAACTCGCCTCGTCCGACGAGAGCCACGTCAATCGCGTAGCCAGCCTGTGGAGAACCACTGATGGTGGTGGAAGCCGCAGCTGGGTGAAATTCATGACGTGAAATCTCTTTTTCATCAAAGTCGTGTCAACATCAAGGGGTGCATCGCCTGTTACCTCCACCGTTAACCGAGGTCGATACCGACGACGCCTATCGCGACAGCCGACCAATGATGGACGGCCGTCCATGGTTGATGATGAACATGATCTCGACAATCGATGGTGCTACCGAGATCGATGGAGTCTCCGGTCCGCTGGGAGGACCGGGAGACAAAGATGTTTTCGGAACTATACGTACCCTCCCCGACGTCATTTTGGTCGGAAGCACCACCGCGGTGGCCGAGCATTACACCCCTCCTTCGAGCAGCGTCAGCACGAAGGCACGGCGGCTTTCTAACGGAGCGTGGCCGGTAGCTCGCGTAGCGGTCGTAAGCAGCAAACTGAATTTTGATTTGTCGTTGCCGTTGTTCAATCGACCAGATCAACGCCCCATTGTGGTGACAACCGAAGATGCCGACCCGGCGGGATTGCATCGCATTGCACAACATGCCGACGTTTTGCAATGCGGCACCGGCACCGTCGATTTTTCGAAAGCGCTTACCCAAATGGCAACACTGGGCGCCAAAGTGGTGCTGTCCGAAGGAGGTCCTTCCCTCAACGGAGCTCTGAGCGCTGAGGGTTTGGTGGACGAGGTCCTCATCAGCATTTCGCCGCTCGTAGGTGGCGGGAACTCTGGCGGCATTATCAGCGGCCCGATTCTTGAGCAACCCCACGAGTTTGTTCTTCGACATGTCCTTACCGAAGACCATTTCTTATTCCTTAGATATGTGCGCCATATTGAAAATCCCTGAGTAGGCCTTCCACCAGGAATAAAAGCTCTACGGCAACATCAGCGTCTGACCTGCAGATAGCGAATAACCACCATTGAGTTCAGCAATGCGATCAACCAGCGGTCGAACATCCCCGGCGGGTTGCAACCCCCGAGCTATCGACCACAAAGTGTCGCCCGGTTCAACAATGGCAACACCACCACCCGCGAGGGCGTCGCCGGCGGCACTTTCAACCATCGTCACCAGTGCCGCGGGATGCAGGTCTGTTCCCTGCCCCGACCAAAGTTGACGAGTTCCCAATGTGAGCCAAAGAAGACCCACCAGCAGACCCGCTACAACAATGCGCCGACGCCAATACGTCGACGAAGAATGCCGCCGTGTCAAAGAACGCTGCGTCGGCTCCCCAAATCGGATGTCACCATCAACCAGGCGCAGCTGAGGTCGACTCTCATACTGTCCCTCGCTCACGTCGAGCTCTTCTATTTGGGCTCTAAGTACTGCAACCATCGCTGTTCCTCCAATTCTTCACTGCGTATGCGGGTCTGTCCGCAAAGTCATTTTGCAGGTGGGGTCAGACACTGAACTCATTGTTGCTCACCTACCACAAGCTCGAACACGTGTTCGACTACATCAGAACATTTGTTCGATGTCAAGTGAAAATCGAACAAGTGTTTGCCCGCTCTGTCAGGTGCTGGTACGGTCTGAAGCGAACAAACGTTCGTAAGTCAATAGGAGGGGTCGTGGCTGACCACACCATTACCGATCGTCAGCGGGCCATTCTCGAGTACATCGAGATAACCATGCGCGAGCGTGGCTACCCGCCGGCCGTTCGAGAAATCGGGGCGGCTGTAGGACTGAACTCCCCCAGCACGGTCCATTCTCATCTGGCGCAATTAGAAAGCGCCGGATATTTGCGGAGAGATCCCACTAAGCCGCGAGCGATCGAAGTGTGTTTTGATTCCTCTTCTGGGCTTATTGCCGAACGTCGCCCCACCCGCCACGTGCCACTTGTCGGGGAGGTAGCTGCAGGCACCGACGTGTTGGCCCAAGAAAATGTTGAAGAATTAGTGCCGGTACCAGAGGATTTCACCGGTGGCGGCGAGTTGTTCATGTTGAAAGTACGCGGCGATTCAATGATCGAAGCTGGAATCCTTGACGGCGATTTTGTGGTCGTGAGTCGTCAAAGCACCGCCTCCAATGGCGACATTGTGGTCGCTGGTATTCCAGGGGATGAGGCCACCGTTAAGACCTTCACAAAGCACGGGGGAACTATCACTTTGCTACCGGCTAATTCCACTCTTGAGCCGATGGAGTTTTCAGCCGCGGAAGTCGCAATATTTGGTCGCGTTGTGACGGTGATGCGTCGACTCTGAGTTGCACCCAGGGAACTCTCCTAAACGCCCCGCAAACGATCGCTAGTTGTGATGGACTGCTGGGGTGTTTACGCCCGCACCAATTCCACCGCCCGATTTAGATTCAACCGAAACTGTATGGATCCCAGTGCGATCGGGAACAGTGTTCGTCGAACCCGGGGGAGGATTAGTACGCGCTGCTACGGCACCTATAGAAGCACCAGACGTTTTTCTGGGTGTACTAGATGGTCTCGCCGTCTACGCGCTTGATCTCCACGAAACGTCTGAAGAGGCAGACCTCGAGCCAGTTCACTTACGCAAACTTTTTGGTCGAATTCCCGACGAAGAATGGGTTGTTGCTGGACGTGCGGAACAAATCGTTAACTACGACCGCACACACGTGTACTGCGGGCGCTGTGCGACCCCCACCGAAACAAACCCTCACGATCGCGGAAAGGTCTGTCCGAGTTGTAAACACATGGCCTTCCCGCGGCTTAGTCCCGCCATGATTGTCTTGGTCGAGAAGGGCGACCAGGCGCTACTTGCCTGGGGTCGACAGTTTCCTGGACGCTTTTTCAGCACACTCGCCGGTTTCGTCGAACCTGGAGAAAGCCTGGAACAGGCCGTGGAGCGAGAAGTTATGGAAGAGGTAGGGGTGACGGTCAATGATGTTCGTTACTTCGGGAGCCAACCTTGGCCCTTCCCTCACTCTTTAATGTGCGGCTTTCACTGCACGTACGAATCAGGAGAGATCACTATCCAAGAGGAAGAGATCGTTGAAGCCGATTGGTTCAATGCCACGGACCTTCCGCCGTGCCCAATTGGCGGAATGTCAATAGCTGGATGGTTGATTCAAGACTGGCTACAACGACACGGGGTCGTTTAAGAAGTCTGGTCGCGAAGGCGGACGAGACCCTCTTGAGCGACAGTGGCGACGAGTTCCCCGCTCGCTGTGAACACGTCACCGGTCGCAAGACCTCGCGTACCTTTTATTTGATGAAGCGTCGATCGCCGCGTTTCGTTCGGCAATGGACGACGACTTCAGCACCC
>JAAZYR010000016.1 GCA_014239555.1 Acidimicrobiales bacterium | reverse complement strand
GCAGCTAAAACCTGTCGACGCGAACGAGTTCCGGACAAGAGTGGTCTTCAGGCCTGAGACAATCCTCCCCGATGTCGACCTCAAAACGTCGTCGAACGATAATAGTTAGGCGATTTAGAGACTCTGGATATGCACAGAGGTTCTCCTGACAATCCCGAAGATCACAGGGGCTGGCGCTCGAACCTGGGTGACAGCGCTTCTCGTTCATCACGGAGTGACTCTTCTGGTCCGATTTCGTCCGCGTTTGTCCGCTCAGACTGATCCATAACGAAATTCTAGATCCCGGCGTCGATTCGGTAGAAGAAGCGCTTACAGGAAACGTTTACGACGGCGCAGTTGTCGCGTCGAGGTCGCAAGGGCCGGGCACAGGCTTAGCCTCGTCACTCAACTAGTTGGATCAGGCCTGGGTTAGTGGAAAATTTCTTCAGGCCTCACGCAGGTTGCGAGACACTGCGAATTAACGAGAACAGGTAATCAACGATTTGTCATGTCCATGTCTCCGTCCATGTCCATGACAGCATCAGGGTCGAGTCCGGGAGCGACGCTGGGGTCGATAACGATCGCAATTGCCCACACCACAGCCACTACGCCGACTACTCGCGCGAAATGTTGACCGTGCCGCCAGTGCTTCTCAACTGCTATGACCAGTGCCAGACCAACCATTGCAGCCACGTTCATTACGCCAAAAGCGACCATCACCAGCATGAGAGCCCAGCAACAACCCAAACAGAACAGGCCGTGATGTACACCGGCCCGAATATCGCGTAGCGACCCACGAAAGCCGATGTATTGCATGAGGTGACCGAGCGGGCTGCGACAGTGGTCGAGACAGCGCATCTTCAATGGTGTGAGTTGGTACAGACCGGCGGCTGCGAAACACGCCACGGCAACCCATTGGGCGAGAGTCGGACGATCGGCGGCCATGTCACCAAATACGTCAGCTATCGCGAACGCCACAACCCCTGCTGCACCCCAAGCCAGCAGATACCCGCTCCCGAGAGCGGTGAGTCGCGGCCCTCTATGGGTGGTGACTGTTCGTTCGTAGAGAGTTGCTAGCGGCGCTATCGATGACAACATCATTGCGGCCATCATGAGTGTCCACATAACTAGGAACGACCCGAACGACATGCCCATGGTGCCCGGCATGCCCCACAGGCCCATGTCCATTTGGACAGCCCATCCGATGGTTACCACCCAACAACTGACGCTGATGGTGTGGATAACTGTCGTGGATAGTCTTGAACTGTTTACCGGCTGCGCCGGTGGTTCGGTTAGGCCGCCCAATTGAACGGATTAGCGAAACCGCTTAGGCCCTCGCCTCCGAACGAGATGCCCATGGCTGAAATCGATGACGTCGATACGGGGGCCATGCCTAAGACTGGACCGGCTGGGTGGGTGTCGACACCTGTCAGTTCAACTACGTCACCAGAACCGTTGACGTGGGGGCGTCCGGTATATGACGAATCACCAAAGGTCACAGTGTGTTCACCGTTTTCAGATGTGATCGAGACTGGCATTTGTTCTATGCCCAAGAAGTTGCCGAGCAGTGGTCCCAATGCGGCTGGTGGTCCACCTAAGGAACCGCTTACCACTGCTCCGATAGCCTCAACTTGCTCTTGTGAGGCGCCGTCGTCGACGATCACGCCGACATTCCAGCCTCCCTCAGACATAAGCGGAGGTGAATCGACCATCAGCACGAAGGTATGTCCCGAGACGTCGACTCCGTCAATGTCACCATCATCGACGGTGAATGCCAGGGTGGCGTTGCATCGTTCGGTGGTGGCGGGAAATTGCATGTTCGACCAGGTACACGGACACGTCGCCGTGCACGAGCAATTCTCGTAGTACATGCCGCTGAGATGCCAAGCCATTGATGATTTCCCCCCGTGGTCCGCCACCCCGGCAGCGGGGCAGCGGAATCCAGGCTTCCATGGGGCGGCGGGGGCGTCAAGCGGGTTGGTTTCACGGTTGGGTGGCGGCTGCATATTAGAAAGCGCTCTTTGATAAGTAGGTCCTTTTCCCCGGTGAGCGCTACCGACCTACAATCTTTTGATGGTTCGGTTGAGCGATCTTCACCCAGTTGAGTCTGAACATCTGCGCAAGCGAGCGGAAGCGATGCCGGCGATAGGTCCCGGTAAATGGATCTCTCCACCAGCGCTTGATCAGGCCACGGTAGCGATTGTTTCTACCGCTGGTCTTCATCGACGGATAGATCCACCATTCGCTGTCGGGTCGCTGGATTATCGGATCATTCCAGGAGATATCCAGTTTGACGATCTTGTACTTTCCCATATCAGCGCCAATTTTGATCGCAGCGCGTTCGGCCAAAATCCCAATATCGTTTTCCCAATCGACCGCCTCCGAGAGCTTGCCTCTGCCGGAGAAATCGGAGGAGTAGCGCGTTGGCATTACTCCTTCATGGGAGCGATGCCTGACCCATCTCAGTTTGAGGAAACAGGAGAAGAAATTGGCCGGTTGATGGCTCAAGATGGAGTCGACGTCGCCTTTTTGATTCCCATTTGACCTGTTTGTACAGGTGCGGTCGGCGCCTTAGGGAACTACATAGAACGCTCTGGGGTAGCGACTACTTCAATAAGTTTGATTCGAGAGATGTCGGAAGCAGTTGTACCTCCAAGGGCGTTATGGGTGCCTTTTGCTCTTGGGCGACCTTTAGGCGCAGTTGATGATGCAGAGTTCCAAAAAAATGTAATGCGAACAGCGTTTGGACTTTTAGATACAGCGGAAGAGCCCACGATTGAGGACTACCAAATTGAAGCGCCAGATACAGGCTTGAGCGAGACTTGGTCCTGCCCGCTGAACCTAACTTCTGAATCTTCAGGCTCGCTGGTCGAACGACTTCTGGCGGAAGTGGCGCGACTTCGGCCGTGGGCTATTGAAACCAGACGACAACGAGGACGAACTCTATTCGGCATCAGTGGAGCTGAAGAAGATGACATCGATGAGTTGGTCCGAGTGTTCGCTGCGATCGCCGAAACGGGTGAAGTCACGTCTGAACCTGTGACCGACGAAATCACTTGGGCATTTGAAATGCCTCTGCTCCTGCGCCACATCGCCGATGACCTTCGCACCTTCTATCACGAGGCAATAGCGGCACAACCTGGTGACAATGCGCCTGATCATGATGCGCTGAACCGATGGATATTTAGTGAAACAGTTCTTGGTGAAACGCTAGTACTAGTAGCTGATGGTTTAACGAAAGCGTCCGACTCGCCTATGGCCCAACTTGTAAGGGGACTCTTGATCCCAGAAGGTCATTACAGAGGTGGGAGTGCCTTTCCCAAAGAGACTAAATTTCCAATAGAGCCCGCAACATAGTCGTATCGACGTGGGACCGAATGAGAGAACCCTCTGGTGATCCCCAGACAAATAGCTAAGTCGCTCGGTGCAATGCTGTTGGCCCCAATCAGGGTTCGGCGGCACCCGCCTCAACCCCCAGTCGCTGCCGATAACTATGAGATACCGATCCTGGCACTTACGCTCGATTCGACGGTGACGAAAGCGGCCGATCTGTCGGTGGTGCGCACACCTCCTGGACGGTGGAAAGAATGGCCACCATTAGTGTTGGCTGGTTGCGACGAACCATTAGCGATGGATGTACCGGATCTGCGCGGGGTGTGGCAGGTATATAAGGGCCCGTTGAAGGGCCACATTGAGCGCAACGAACAAGCTGGGGTCCGCGTCGTCATCACTGGCGGCGGTGTGATTCATGACCTGACGGCCGACGGTTCATTGATGAGCGATGAGGGGGTAGGCGGCGCGAATATCAGCGTCGTCGCGCGCTACGAAGACGCCCGTCTCAATCTATATCTCAACGGTAAACGCCTTGTGGTCACCCGATACCGAGATGGCGATGAAATGGTTTGGCGTTGGGGTCCATACACCAACCGTCTGCGACGTCTGACCGCCCCCAGCGATGCTGGGCAGTAACCGTCAGGCCTCCCGCTAAGGATTATTGCGCTGCGCTGCGCGGGCCTCTGAGTAGCTGTCCAGGGCGGAGGCCGGTGGGCACTCCTTCACGGAAAATCACCTCGCCGCTTTTGATTGTTGCGATGTATCCGTCAGCTCGTTGAACCAAACGACGTCCACCTGCAGGTAAATCGTGAACCATTTCAGGTGGATGGAGTTTGAGCCTGTCAAAGTCGATGACGTTTACGTCAGCGACCATTCCGGTCTCAAGGGTTCCCCGATCTTCGAGCCCGACTTGGCGAGCGGTGTCGCGGCACTGACGTTGCACCAGATATTCAAGCGGCAAACGTTCGCCCCGATCCCGATCTCGAGCCCAGTGGGTAAGCATGTAGGTGGGGAAACTGGCATCGCAAATCACCCCACAATGGGCTCCGCCGTCACTTAGGCCGGGCAAAGTGCCCTCGGCAAGGTTCATCTCGCGCAAAGCATCATGATTGCCGTCAGAGAAATTGGCTAAAGGAAAAAGCATGAGCTCTCGACCGTTGCGGCTGAGGAGGGTGTCATATGCCAACTCAACTGGTTCGACGCCGGCTTTCTGGGCTCGGCCAAGAATGCTGGTCTCAGGCTGCGGCTCGTAGTCGGGTGGGTCCCCAAGAGGGAACATTTTATGGAAAGACTGGGCGATCATCCCTGACATGCCACGAGTTCGATCGGCATGCTCGGTAACGAGAATCGTTCGCATCTCGGGATCCCGCATTCGCTCGACCCGTTCGTCTAACTCAAGGTCGGCTAACTCCCGCCGATAAGTAGGGCAGGTGATAAACGGGTGCATGGAACTTTGCAAACCCAGTAGCAACGTGACCGGGCGCGCCGCTATCTGTGCGGTGATGTCTTGACCATCGGCCCGTGCCGTCTTGATCCGGTCAAGAACTTCGCGCCACTTCTCAGGTGCTCGGTCATCTTGGGTGAGTAACACCGACAGTCGCGATCCCGCAGCCTCAGTCATTCCCTCAAAGATTTCGAACTCGACGTCAAGGTCTCGAAAGTCGGACACGATTTCCATGTGGCCGGCCTCATGGTCGGTCAGAGCCTGGCTGATACCCCATAATTCTGAGGGCGCGCTAGTGAGTGTGGGGATCTGGTTACCGTCGCGATCTCGATGATTGATTGTGCGCGAGGTAGTGAAACCCAGCGCGCCTGCTTCGAGAGCTTCCCGCGTCAGACGACGCATTTCGGCGATCTCTTCCTCTGTGGCCGCCTCATCGTGATCGCGGCCTCGATCACCCATGACATATACCCGTAGTGCTGAATGGGGCATCTGCGCTCCGATGTCGATCGAGTGCGGGATGGCTTCGACAGCGTCGAGGTACTCAGGGAAGGTCTCCCAGTCGAAAGTGACGCCTTCACTCAGCGCGGCCCCGGGAATATCTTCGACTCCTTCCATGACGCTGATGAGGAAATCGTGGCGGTCTGGGCGAACAGGAGCGAACCCGACACCGCAGTTGCCCATAACGATGGTGGTGACCCCGTGCCAACTCGATGGGCTGAGATCGGAATCCCAGATGACCTGACCGTCGTAGTGGGTGTGAATATCGACGAACCCTGGAGCCACCAACGCCCCCGCAGCATCGATCTCTTCTCGCCCGGATGCAGATACGTCGCCGACTTGGGTGATGATGCCATTGTCTATGGCGATATCGGCTTGACGTGCAGACGTGCCAGTGCCGTCAATTACCTGACCGCCTCGTATCACCAGATCATGCATAACGTTTCCCCCTCAACTCTGTTCCCAGGCTAGGCGAGGAGGGCGCGAGCTTCCTTTACTTTTGTATGGGTCGACGATTTCCGTGTCCCTCGTGCCGTATTTTGTGATGTCAGACGTGACCTAACATTGGCCTGTTTCGTGGTATCTGCACGACTTTTGTCATCGTCTATTGCTCCGTGCTACTGATCGGAATCGTGTTATTTATTCGAAACGGCGGTAATTCGGTTCGATCTGAGGAATTCGACACGTCGAGAACCAGCCTGGTGATGTTTGCAGAGTTGGCCCACGATACGAAGATGTGTCAGATGCTGATCACGTGTAGATCAATGCGCCGTCGTCCAAATCAGCGACTCGCAGTTCGTCTTTATCGGTCCAGTAATCCTGTGTGTGCTGCCATGGACCAGCGCTCCCTTGCTTTGGCATGAGATGCAGGGAACGCATTAAGTACCCGGGGTTGAAGTTTTCAGGATCTACCCAGGGAAGAAGTTCCATATCTTGATCTTCGGATCGCAAAGTAGGGGTAACTGCTTGAGCTCCTCGCCCATCCATATGGTGGAGAAGCCGGCAAACATATTCGGATATCAGATCAGCGCGAAGAGTCCAACTGGCCCGAAAATATCCGAAGACCCAGACCATGTTCGGGATACCGGTGAACATCATTCCCCGGTAGCCAACAGTTTCGGAGAAGGCGAGAGGTTCGCTGTCAACTGTGAATTTGATGTCGCCCAAAACGCTGAGGTCGAATCCGGTTGCGGTGACGATGATGTCTGCTTCCAACAACTGGCCACTCTTGGTCTCAATCCCGGACTCAGTGAACGTCGAAATCTCGTCCGTCACGACCGACGCGTCACCGGCAGCAATCGAGTGAAATAAGTCGCCGTCGGGAATGAGTGCGATTCTTTGCTGCCATGGCCGGTATGCAGGTTCAAAGTGGGCCGAAACGTCGTAGTCGTCGCCCAAGATTGCTTTTACCCCGTTGTAGAGCTCTTGGCGCACTAGGTCGGGATATTTGAAGGACATTTCGACGATTTGTTGTTGATCATGCAAGATTTTTTTTCTAACTATTTCGTGTGTCCATTCGTCGGGGATGTCCAATTCGCGCAGAGTGTCTGCGAGTTCATTGTTATTTGGACGAGCAACGAAAAACGTGGGTGATCTCTGGAGCATTGTCACATGCTCCGCTTCATCTGCCAGCGCCGGTATCAAAGTGGCTGCGGTAGCTCCTGAGCCAATAACCACTATTCGCTTGTTCGCGTAGTCAAGATCATCGGGCCAGGTCTGGGGATGAACCACCTGCCCTTGGAACTGATCGATGCCAGGCCATTCGGGTGTGTAGGGGTCGGTGTGCCGGTAGTACCCCTGACACATCCAAAGGAACCCGCAAGTGAACGTGAGTTGATCATCGTGACCTGTTTGCGTGACTTTCAGAGTCCATAACTTGGTTTCGCTGGACCATTCAGCGGTTTCGATGGTGTGCTCGTAACGAATGTGGCGCGCGATGTCGTTTTCTTCAACTACCTCGTCTAGATACTGAAGAATTTCTTCACCGGTAGCGATTGGTGGCCCAGTCCAAGGCTTAAAGCCGTATCCAAATGTGTAAAGGTCGCTGTCTGATCTGATGCCCGGGTAGGTATGCGTTTTCCAGGTGCCACCGAAACTGTCCATGGTTTCGAGAACTGCGAAGCTCTTCGTAGGACATTGCTGGAGCAGGTGGTAGGCCCCGCCGATTCCTGAAATTCCTGCGCCGACGATTAGTACGTCGAAGTGCTCGTTGATGGCGTCGCTCATGCCTCTAGCGTCGCCGATAGCTGGCCTCGGTAACAAGTCGAAATGGGAATCTGGGTCAAATCAACTGACTTACCGACACGAGGACACCTAAAAGTTTGACGGTACCGCAGGGGTGCTGGTCGGTGCTCATGTCAATCTTGGACCACGTGTTTTGAAAATTCTCCGAGAGATCGTTGCCACTCGATTACATCAATACTCCCAGACTTGTTGACGGCTTCGGCGGCACGACTTCCCATGGTTAATACGTGGTGGAGGTTGTCAGGAACGCCGAGCCCCTGCCGTCCTAGGCTCATAATGCGCTTCGGTTGACCTACCCAATTTTTGATGGTTTGGCGAGCTTGGACTGTCGAGTGCTCGTACACGGGATATACCGAACCGAGACGTTGAACCTCGCAATGAACATGGTTCGTTGTTGGAAGATCTGCTCTTTTTAAATCGCCTTCAACGAGTTCCCCGATGCTTTTGGGATCGGAGAGCCATAGTTCATCACCAACCCAACAAGCTAGCTCCGCGCATAGCACCGTGACATCTGTGGGGTCATCGGCGGTTCGGTAGTTTTTGGGCTCCGATAAGCGCGCCGTCGTAGTCTCTGCGCCGGGGAAGTAATGGGCATCAAAAGGTGTGTACTGGTCTCGAGGTACCACTAAATATGCGATGACCATGCCTAGTCATAATGCCCTTAGAGGTGATCGGCTCGCCGCAGTACAAGAACCCAAGATAGGAAACCCGACGCGCAGACAAGTACTAACGCCATGATTCCTGCCTCGGCTACGAAGGCATCTTCGAACGATCCGAATATGCGTGTGGTTAATGTCGGGAAACCAATTGGGGCAATTATCAGACTGATGGGCAACTCTTTCATCGTAGAAAGTACAACGAGACCCGAAGCCGCCAGCAGGCCCGGCCTCATCAGAGGCAAATCGACGGTACGGAAGCGGCGCCATCGATCAGCCCCGAGAGTCGCTGCTGCGTCGTGCAGATGTTCAGGCACTGTTTTTACCGCCACGAGCGCGGTACCCATAGCTAGGGCCGCAAAGCGAACAACGTACGCGAAAATTAGTAGTGCCAGCGTGTCGTACAAGAGGTCACCGAAAAATCCCGAGCGAAGGGTCCAAAAACGTAGGGAGAGTGCAATAAGAATCCCCGGAACTGCGAACGTAGCGATCACCACGGAGTGACTGAAGTGTCCGATTCGATCTCGGTAACGCCCAGCTAGAAAGGCGATAGGCACCACCGCGATGAGTGCGACGAACCCAGTGAGAATGCTTGAAGAGAGAGTATTGGTAGCGGCTTCGAAAACTTTAGAACTGTCGATCGTGAGAGGGCGTCCTCCTCGTTGATTTCGCAGTAGCCCATCGGCCGCCCAGTCAATGAGCGCGACGCTGGGTGCCACGATGCTGAATGCGAATGTTCCTCCAACCAAAAGCATCGCGGGGGTTCGCCAATGACCGAGTGCATAGCTAGCTGTTTGTTGAGCCCGATGGACTTTGACTTCAGGTAGTCGACGGCTTACCGATCTCTCGGCCGCAACCACGGCCCCAGCGAAAACGAGCAATATCAAACTCAGGGCGAATGCCATTGGTGGACGCGCAAGATAGTTGCTCTCAATTGCCCGAGTCAGCGTGTCGTATCGCATGAGCTGCACAGCGCCGAAATCGCTGATTGTGTAAAGGAAAACGAGAAGCGTTCCGGCAGTCAGCGAGCTTGAAATTTGACGCAACACAATGCGACGAAAAGTTTGAGCGACAGTGTCGCCAAGTATGCGGGCGCTTTGCTCAAGTGAACCTGGAAGTTGTCGAAGTCGGGCGGCAACCGGGAGGTACACATAGGGGTAGCAGAACAATGTCAGAACTAGCCATGCTCCGAAGAGACCTCGAAGTTCGGGGGTTCGATCTACACCGACTGAAGTGAGAAGGTCGTTGGCAAGTCCGCCTGGGTTGAGAGTCCGAATGAAAGCAGCGGCGCCAATAAAAGTAGGGAAAACCAAAGGAATGGGGAGCACCACTCGCCAGAGCCTTCGCAGAGGAAGGTCGGTCCTCGTGGTTAGCCATGCCAAAGATGTGCCTAAAGATGCTGCGGAAATGGACACCAAAATCGCGAGTCGAACGGTTCGCCAGAAGGGCTGCAACGTCTCACTTGCAAACAACAAACCGAACGGATCCGCACCCGATGTGAAGTTGCGCCAAATGAGGTACAGCCCGGGGAATGCGAACGCCAAGGAACAGACCAGGCCGACGGCCCGCAGTTCCCTAGGCGCTCGCTTCTGAGTCATTGATTTTGAATACCGCTTGCTTCGATGATTCGAGCCGTCTCTTCAAAGCCGCCTCCCAAATTGTCGAAATCTACTGAACCGATTTCAAGAGCGGTGAGTGATGGCAACGCGACATTTGGTCGAATGCCCCCCGCGAGCGGGTATGGTCCGATTTGTGAAATAACTCTGCACGGGAGCGGTCAGTAAATACGCCAGCAGTTCGTTCGCCTCGTCGGGATTCTTTGAAGAGTCCAAAACCGTTGCCGCGGTGATGATGAGAAGAGAACCAATGTCATTGTCGCCAAGATTGTGATTTTTGGCTCGATGGTCATCTCCTGCTACAGCCACCTCTTGGTAGTTGTAGTAGTGGTTCACAAGACCCATCTCAATTTCACCGCGACCTGTGGCTTCGACGATCGAGCGATTGTTTGGGTAATAGCGAGCTTCGTTGTCAACCATATCGTCGAGCCACTTGGTGGCTATATCAGTGCCGTACTGATCGCGAAACACTGTGAACCAATCAACGAATGAGCCGTTTGTCGCTGGGATGGCCACTTTGCTTCGCCACTTTTTTTCGGTGAGATCAAAGACTGAAGTTGGGAGTTCTGCCTCTGACACAAGGTCGATGTTGTAGACGAGAACTCTTTTTCGACCCGAGAAACCCACCCAACGGCCTTCCGTCGAGCGATTTTCATTAGAAACGAGGTTAAGGATGTCGCTGTTTATTGTTCCCAGGAGACCTTTAGATTCCAGGAAACCGACGGGACCAGGGGAGCGACTTAGGAAAATGTCGGCGGGGCTACGATCGCCTTCTTCATCAATGAGTAGAGCTAGCTGAGTTGAACTTCCCCAGCGAACCTGCACGCTGATCCCTGTCGCGCATGCGAATGCCTCAAGTACAGGTTCGATGAGGTTTTCTGTTCGCCCGGAGTAGATAGTGACCTCACGGTTGGTGCCGGCCACGCACGCATCGGGATTGATCTCTGCTGCTGACCCGTCGATTTGTAGTTGATTGGAACTGCCACAAGCAGTACCGAACATGCCGAAGGCGATGAAGATGGGGAGCAGTCGTCTAAACATAAGATAGAAAACTACCCAAACTTGAGGAAAGATGTAAAGCCAGCTTTACGTCATAGAGTGTGTGGCGTGAACTTAGTCGCATATTTGCGAAGCCGCCTCCCTATCCGAGTGGTCATAGGAATAGGCGTGGCAGTTGGGTTTGTGGCCGCGTTTATCATCGCCCCAAGTGTCGACGGAGCGGCGTTTGGCGGAGCCGCTCGGCAAGCAGCTGAGCAGCCTGCCGGAGTTATCGGAGCCTTAGCGGCATTTGGTTTTGCGTTCGTTTTGCGGGCTATCGCTTGGCAACGAGTCTTACCTGGACTGCCCTTTAGCCACGCCCTTGCCGGAATTCACATCTCTCTCGGTGCGAATCACGTCCTCCCTTTTCGTTTGGGGGAGCCTTTGCGGGTTGTCAGCGTCGTTCGACGTCAACGCGTAGGTCTCGAGGTCGCTACTGTGTCGACGCTCACTCTGCGTTCGGCCGACATGCTCACGGTAGTGGTGTTAGGGCTTTTGGTCGCCCCCAGCGCGTTTTTCGGATTGGTCGGAATTGCGGGCTGGTTATTACTTGGGGTTGTCGTTCTTGGATCTCTGGTTGGTTGGCGTTGGCTTCTCACGATTGCGCGCCGACGACAAGACGTTGCGATGCCCGGAATGATCGCGCTGGGGCTTTCCACTGTCGCTTGGTTGGCAGAGTCGATTCTGGTCCGACAGGTGGCAACGTGGGTCGGCATCGATCTTTCTTGGTCGGAGGCCGTGCTGGTAACCGCAGTTGCTGTTGCCGCTCAGATCGCAGCAATCGCCCCCGGAGGGTTCGGAACATATGAAGCCGCTGCCGTAGCTGCCTACGTATCGCTTGGATATGACGCTGAGTCTGCGCTGATCGCTGCATTAGGTGCCCACGCCCTTAAAACGGCGTATTCCTTGACCGTGGGGCTAGTGGCTACCTTCGTGCCAGGCCCGTCATTGGCAGGCCGAATTCGTCTTCCCAAGTCACGGGAATCAGTAGCAAGGCCGGTGATTTCCCCTACATCGCCGGTTCTTCTTTTCATGCCCGCGTACAACGAGGAAGCGGCGGTAGCAGGTTGCATTGAGCGGGTTCCAGCGAGTGTTCATGGCCACGCCGTTCATACCGTAATTGTTGATGACGGCTCGACTGATGCGACAGTTGCTCGCGCTCTAGCGGCTGGTGCCGAAGTTGTTGAACTCGGCGAGAATCAAGGTTTGGGTGCCGCAGTGCGTGTCGGTCTCCAAATCGGGGTAGATCGAGAGGCGGCCGCCGTGGTGTTCTGCGACGCTGATGGTGAGTACCCGCCAGAAGAATTGGACAACGTCGTAGCTCCGATTCTCGACGGACAGGCCGATTATGTGATTGGCAGCCGCTTCCTTGGACGTATCGACCACATGCGCCCACATCGTAGGTTCGGGAACCACGTTCCTACTCGTTGCTTACAGCTTGTCGCCCGTCAACGAATTACGGACGGACAGTCCGGTTATCGAGCGCTTTCTGCAGATGCTGCCCAGAGCGCTGAAATCATTCACAACTTCAACTATGCGCAAGTCTTGACGCTGGATCTTCTCGCCAAAGGATTTCGCTACAGCGAAGTACCGATCAGCTATCACTTCCGGACAACCGGCGAAAGCTTCATCAAGCTAGGCAGTTACCTGCGCAACGTTGTACCAGCCGTCTACCGCGAGATTAACGCCGTCTAGCTTTGATTAACTGATCTCAAATGCGGACGCAACTTCTCCTGTGAACGTCACCTGGACACGGTCACCGCGGACATAGGGCGCTGACTCCGCACATCGAACACCGAGTTGTTCACCACCCAGAGCAATGAAGATCAAGGTGTCATGGCCGTAATATTCGACTAACTCAACGACTGCTTGATCCCCGGGTTCGAGAGATAGCTGTTCAGGTCGTAATACCAGATCTACCGGTCCCCGGAGATCGGGACTGACTGGGATAGAACCGAGTGAACATTTGGCTGTCCCATTGGACGCATCACCCTCTAACACCGACACCGTTCCAACGAATTCTGCTGTCCAACGGTCCGTCGGTTGGTGGTAGATAACGCGAGGAATGTCGGTTTGAACGATGCGGCCGTTTCTCATTACCGCTACTCGGTCTCCGACAACGAACGCTTCATCTTGATCGTGAGTAACAAATATCGACGTAATACCTAAGTCCGCGAACAGGCGGTGAACCTCGGTCCGGACTTCGACGCGCAAGCTGGTATCAAGATTTGAGAAGGGTTCATCAAGTAGGAGCACTCCCGGTCGAGGGGCAAGCGCTCTGGCGAGCGCAACTCGTTGTTGCTGACCCCCAGACAGAGTCGCCGGCATACGATCACCGAGATCGGCTAACTCCATCATTTCCAGTGCAGCGCCCACTTCTCGAGCTCGTTCCGGCGATTTTTTGATTCCGTACCCAACGTTGTCTGCTACCGAAAGATGAGGGAACAAAGCCCAATCTTGAAACACCATCCCTACATGTCTGCGATCAGGCGGCACCCAGGCGTCGCCCGCGACAATCTCGCCGCCGATGCTGATCGACCCAACCGAAGGTTTTTCGAGGCCCGCGATGAGTCGAAGTAACGTCGTTTTTCCGCACCCGCTTGGACCCAACAGTGCCATTGACTCACCGGGATTCACACTGAGCGAGACCCCATGCAACACCGGATCTCGGTCATAAGAATGCTCAAGGTCATCAATCACGACCCCGCGTGCCGCGGTTGCTGTCATACGCCCGGAGTTACAACAATGCGGTCTGCTGTTGGTCCACCAACCCCGAACGGGTTATCGCCCACTTCGATTGTTGCTGTCCCATCTGGGGCAAAAGACAACATAACCCCAGTCCGGCCGGGCATGAGTCCAGTGCTTTCAAGAAATTCAAGTTGGCCAGTTTCCCATTCCAACTCCTCGGGAATGCGCAAGACCGTGAAGGTGTCGCCGGCGTCAATCTGGGAAAGCACAACAGCGCTTTCAGGCTCCTTATAGCCACTGCCGGGGATCGGATTCCCATGAGGGCAAGTCTGGGGATCCCCCAAGGCTTGCAACATCGCGGCTTCAACGACAGGGGAGATGACATGCTCCCACCGTCCGGCTTCGCTGTGAGCATCAGTCCAATTGAGCCCCAGAACATCTGTGAGAAAACATTCGGCAAGACGATGGCGTCGCACGATAGTTGTGGCTAACTCGGCGCCCTCGTTGGTCAGTGTGATCTCACCGTTACCCCCGACGCTGACGAGATCTTCCCGTTCCATGCGACGGATCATTTCGCTCACCGCAGGACGAGATACCTCAAGCCGTTCGGAAATCCTGGCCTGGATTACGGGTACACCATCTTCTGCTAGCTCGAAGATCGCTTCGCTGTATTCCTCGAAAGCAGGATGGTGCTCAGTTGGTTCATAGGGCACGCAACGACCCTACCAGCAAGACCGTACGAATCTCGACCCCCAAATGTTAGGGACCCTTAACAAAAAAATGGGTTGTTTTTGTTTCTTTCACGAAAGCAGATGGCCTGGGAACAGCTACGGTCGGCGCCTGATGCTGCGACGATCCCGGGTCCTTCTTGGACGAATCTTTCGAGTTCGGACCTTTGGAAGACAACTCGCGGGAATTCGTCTCACAGAGAATCAAACCTTCGCCTTCATGGCGGTTGTCATTGGGTTAGTTGGAGGCTTAGCGGCCGTCGCGTTTCATTATTTGATCGACTTTCTCAGTGAGGAAGTATTCGGTCGACTTGCCGACTGGTCTGATGGTCTGGGCGCTTTTCGATACATACCAGGAATCGTGATAGGCGGGCTTCTTGTTGGCCCTCTCGTAAGCCGTGCTGCCTCAGAGGCCAGAGGCCACGGTGTTCCCGAGGTCATGGAGGCAGTGAACCGTCGAGGAGGACGAATCAGAACGCGAGTTGCCTACGTCAAGGCAGTTGCTTCGGCCCTCACCATCGGCTCGGGAGGGTCGGCGGGTCGAGAGGGCCCTATCGTCCAGATCGGTTCGGCCTTGGGTTCGACCCTGGCACGATTATTTCGAATGTCGGACCGACGCCGTTCCACCTTCGTAGCGGCCGGCGCGGCAGCTGGCGTCGCTGCTGTTTTCAATGCGCCATTAGCAGGGGTTTTCTTCGCTCTCGAAGTGGTGCTCCGATCCTTCACTGCTCGTGGGTTCTCGACCGTGGTGATTTCGGCCGTTGCAGCCAATGCCGTGTGGCGAGTGCTCGTAGGTGATGAATCGGTGTTAACCGCAGAAGTTCACCATTTGGTTCATCCCACTGAATTGATTTTCTACGCGCTACTGGGCGTAGTAGCGGCGATCGTAGCGGTCGGGTTCGTGCGCCTTCTGTACTTCGTAGAGGACCGGTTTGACGCCCTCCCGGTCTTAGCCGACTTTCGGCCCGCGATTGGTGCCCTAGCAGTAGGGATATTGGGTGCCATCTCATTCGACCTGCTCGGGTCAGGGCTGTCAGGCATAGACAAAGCTCTCGCTGGAGAGTTTGCGTTCCGGCTGTTGTTGCTTCTTTTGCTTGGCAAAATGTTGGCAACAGCGTTGACTCTCGGATCTGGAGGATCTGGAGGAATTTTTTCGCCCGCACTGTTTATTGGTGCCCTCCTAGGTTCTGCCTACGGTCAGATAGTTCACGAACTTTTTCCTACGTCCACGGCTCCTGCGGGCGCATACGCAGTAGTTGGAATGGCGGCGGTCTTCGCTGCGGCTGCTCAAGCTCCGATGTCGAGCATCTTCATAGTTTTTGAGATGACGAACGACTTTGGTTTGATAATGCCCCTGATGGCTGCTTGTGCGGCAGCCACCGTTGCCTATACAGCGATTAAGAAAGACTCTATTTACGAGGTCAAGCTTCGCCGAAAAGACGCGTTGGGACCCACGCCGTCAGAGGGCGATCACCTCATGAGTCAAGTGGCCTTGGTAGGAGCCGCTGAAGCTAAATACGCGGCGACTCTCAGAACAGCATCGTTGCGACAAGCGATAGAGATAATGAAGCGAGGACGAGAGGAGATGCTTCTCGTGGTGAGCACTGATCGTGCTCTTGAGGGTGTCGCATACCTTCGCGACGCCGAGGCAAAACTCGCAGAATCGCCAGATGGGAAAATTTTAGAAGTGGTTCGCGACGATCACCCCGTTGCTCATCCCGGGGCCACCCTCGAAGAAGGCATGCAAATGCTCGAAAACGCCAACACGGACCTCCTTCCCGTACTCGACTGGAACGATCGCGTCCTTGGCGTCGCCAACAGAGTTTCCATCGTGAAGGCCTACGAAACTAGCGAACCGCGATAGTCAAGCGTCACTCAGTTAGGTAAGCCCGGCTGCCTGGGCTATTACGCCAAGATGCTTGTCGAAATCTTTGGTTGGAACCGCTGGGGCGAGCACAAGCTCATCAACCTGAAGTGACGCCGCGATCTCGACCTTAGATTCGATCTCAGCAGGATCAATTCCCGATAGTGGGAGTCCGAGCTTAAAGTCGAAATTGTCGTCGGTGAGGTCCCTGTCGTGAGCGTTCAAGATCTCGCCGAGTTGGCCCAAATGGGCTTCGATGTCAGGTTGAGCCCACCATCCGTACCAACCGTCCCCGAGGCGCGCCGCGCGTCTCATTGCCGCAGCTGAATCTCCGCCGATGATGATCGGAGGCCCACCCGGAGTAATGGGCTTCGGGTTCATCACTGCATCTTCGAAATGAACAAACTCGCCCTGATAGGTCGCTCGTTCTTGAGTCCACGCGACACGCAAAGCTTCTATGTACTCGTCCAGACGTTGACCTCGCTTCGCGAAGTCAACACCAAGAGCTGCGTACTCCTCCCATGACCAGCCAGACCCAACCCCTAGTTCGAACCTCCCGTCAGTGAAGTGATCGAGCGTCAGTATTTCCTTGGCTGTCAACAGTGCCGGCCGTTGAGTCAAGATCAACACGCCGGTGAGAAAGCGCAAGGTATCTGTGGAATGCGCAGCGGCCTGTGCAACAAATAACGGGTCAAAGATCCCAGTCTCGGGCCCCCAATTTGGTTCGCCGTCATCCGTATAGGGGTAATCGGACTCATACGTTGGGAAAAAGACCACATGTTCAGGCAGGGAAAGGGTTCGAAATCCCAAGCCCTCCACCGTTTGTGCGAAATCCCTAACGAATGACAAATCC
Organism: Acidimicrobiales bacterium; assembly: GCA_014239555.1. Taxonomy (GTDB): domain Bacteria; phylum Actinomycetota; class Acidimicrobiia; order Acidimicrobiales; family Poriferisodalaceae; genus UBA2110. The sequence goes on along the minus strand of JAAZYR010000016.1, from coordinate 16,192 downwards.
CGACGTGGTGAGTTACCAAAAAAGCCGGCGATGCTGATGTCCATAATGAAGCCCCCTCTAAACAAACAACAGTCTGACCGTTTCTCACGCTCGCTGTCGAAATTCAGACCACAGCCTCATATAGAGGTTCATATGACGCAAATTTTGGTATCAGGATCGCTAACTTCAATAGGCGTGTCCGATGAATTTTCGCCAAACACTGATGAACTGGTCGTTCATAACGGCCGTTTCGCCGAAAACTTCGAAGATGGTGACCTGGCTGTCGCCCCGATGATGCGCCTAGCAGTGGTTGCTTGTATGGACTCCCGGATGGATATCTTCAAGATTCTCGGGCTGGAAAACGGTGAAGCACATATCGTTCGAAACGCTGGTGGTGTCATCACCGACGACGTCATCCGCTCTCTTTGTCTGTCCCAAAGATTCTTGGGTACCCGAGAAATCATTCTTTTGCATCACACCGATTGTGGGCTGCAAATGGTCAGCGAAGACGAGTTCAAGGCCGAACTTGAAGCGGAACTAGGTATCAAACCTCGCTGGTCCCTTGAACCCTTCGCTGATCCATACAGCGACACCCGTCAATCGATGCAACGACTTTTGTTGACCCCCTTCGTCGATGCCCAACATCTGCGCGGCTTCGTATATGACGTGACCGACGGACACTTACACGAGGTCCCGCAAGCGGAATAGAGCGCACCCCGCTACCGTCTCGGCGAGATGGCCCACCCCGATATCCGTGGAAATTCCACTAAAGACCGGCGGCGACTTCTCCCGCTCTATCTGTGTGGGATTCTCGGACCGTTCGGCGGTTCGGTGTTGTCCCCAATGATTCCCGAGTTGAGAGAGGCTTTCGACACCACCACAGCGACTATTGCATGGGGGTTCGGCGCTTACTTTTTTCCTTACGCGACGCTTCTCTTGGTCTCAGGAACGCTTGGCGAAAAATGGGGTCGGGGGCGAACTATCCGGGTCGCAGTGTTTTTATATGCGTTGGCGTCATTGAGTTGCGCTTCTGGCGCCTCGTTGTGGTTGTTTTTTGGAGGTAGAGCCGCGCAGGGGGTTGTCAATGCGTTTATGACCCCATTACTCATAGCGAGCCTTACCGACCTCGCCCCAAAAGATCGAGTAGGTCGTGCTGTCGGCACGTACGCGGCTTTTCAGGCAATCGGCGGGGTTCTGGGCATGTTGGTCGGAGGTGTCGCCGCCGACGTTGGTTGGAGGTGGGCTTTTGTGGCAATTGCCGTGGTGGCAGCAACCCTGAGTTGGACGCTTCCCAAAGCCCGAACGTCTGAAGGCCCCGTCGTGGTAGGAATGCGATCAGTTCTGAATCGACGGATGTTCATGCTGGGGTTAGTAGCGCTGACACAATCCATAGGTCCGGGTGGAGTGCAGCTTTTAGTAGCTCTCGTCAGTCGAGACGTCCTCAGTTTGTCTGGATCTGCCACCGGCGCGTTACTGATCACTGGTTCATTGACCGCAGCGGTGTTAACACCAAGATGGGGTGCGGTCATTGACCGGTTCGGCGGAAAACGCGCCACGGTTGCCGCGCTCATCTTGTCGATGTTGGGCGCAGTCGCTTTGTCGCAAGCGAACACGACCCTGTCATTGATCATGGTCTGGGCTGTGGTCGGCGCGCTCGTGCAATGCATCTCAACGGGCTTCCAGGCACTAGCGGCCACAGGAGTACCAGGAAACAGAGGGGGAGGGGTCTCCTTTGTCCTCTCACACCGTTTCCTCGGTCACGCAATTGGACCACTGATTTGGGTGCCAGTATTCGAACGCAACGTATCGTTCGCTTATCTGGGAGCAGCGTTAGTGGGCGTCCTATCCATTTCATTCGTCTACGCGGCCCAACACGACACCCTGTCGAAGGCTGTCGACTGATAATTAACGGGTTGGGAGCCAGCTAGCTACAGCCTGGCCAATCTCGTTCGGGCTGTCCTCTTGAACGAAATGAGTACCACTAACAGTTACCTCGGTCTGGTTTGGCCAGGTACGACAAAACTCTCTTTGTGGTCCGACCAGAATCGACCCTGGGTCAGCATTGATGAACAGCTTTGGGACATCTGAACCGCTAAGCCACTGCGCGTAGTCCTCAACGAGCGCTACAACATCCGGTGGTTCACCCTCGATAGGAATCTCTCGAGGCCAGGTAAGGGTTGGGCGACGATGTTGTGGATCCAGGAACGGCTCCCGGTACACAGTCATCTCCTCTTCAGATAAGCCCCGGATCACAGCACTCGGAAGTACCCGTTCGACGAAAATATTTTTCTCGATCACCATCTCTTCACCAGCCGGTGAGCGGAATCCTTGAAATACTCGCCGGCCTCCTTCATCGAAGTTCTGCCAGGTGATAGGAGTGACGATTGCCTCCATATATGCGATGCCGGCGACGCGATCGCGATGACGGTTCGCCCAGTCGAACCCGAGAGCAGAGCCCCAGTCGTGGATGACGAACGTCACGTGGTCGCCGAGGTCGAGTTGATCTAAGAGTTCATCCAAATATTCGCGATGGTCGACAAATCGGTACGTGCCTGTGCTGACATCATCGAGTTTGTCGGAGTCGCCTTGCCCGATCAGGTCTGGCGCTATGCATCGGGCCTTGCCTGAAACATGGGGGATGATGTTGCGCCATAGATACGAGGACGTCGGATTGCCATGCAAGAAGACAACTGGGTCTCCTTCACCTACCTCGTGGTACGCCATTTGTTTACCCAAAACAGTTTTGTACTGCTTGGAAAGTCGCTCGGTCGAGAAAGGCGCGTCGGACATCTTCACTCCTCTTTGGCGGATGCGTCTGCCTTTCCTACACCAGATTCAATTTGGTTGCTGAAATCGCGGTGGGAACCGCGGTCCGTACGAAAAGTTCGAGGGAGTGTTTCGTGGCTTAGGCGTCACCGAACACTGAAATAGCCGTCGCGATATTGGATTCGAAAACGATGTCTGATTCCATCGCAGCCTCAAGCCACTCCGGTCGTCCAATAGAGACGACAGCGATGGCTTTATCCATGCCTGACAAAGCCGCAACCTGGCGGACGTGTTCCGCTGCATAGCCAGGAGGACGAATATCGGAAGCTAGTTCGAGCAAAGCCCAAGGATCAGGCGTGTTGCGTCGCGTCTCGTCTTGTGGAACATAGAGAAGCGTTGGGGAGGTTGGTCGTGCACCGCCCCCATCCAACCCTGTACCGTCCGCAATCACCAAACCGCGGATATCGCGAGGCCGAGACCCAAAAAGCAGCAGCCCGACGTACGCTCCGAGGCCGTAACCCAGCAAGGTAACTGGCCCGAGTTCAGCGATGACGGCATCGGCATCGGACATGAGAGCTTCGCAGGTGTACCCACCCCCAGCGGGCAGGGTTGAGTCGCCATGCCCAGTGAAATCCAAACCAAAGACAGGACCTGCCCAACCTTCAGTGACGGACGGGGCCGTCGAAGGTGTGCGTTCTCCGAGCCCATGAAGGATCAATAAAGGGCGTCCGCTACCTTCTCGAAATTCATGAAGCGCGAGCTGGCTTCGCACATGATGGAGAAATGTCGTTTTCATAGGGCCCGTCCTAGGAAATCAACGACAATTTCTGCGACGTTTTCGGGTCGTTCGATGTGAACGAAATGACCAGTGTTCGCCAATGCGTGGAACTCGGCCCCGTCGGGCAAGATAGGTAACGCCTCGTCGGGAGTGGTTCCCCAACCCATTTCCTCTTCGATTGTGCCGATGATCCCTAAGAACGGAACGTGGAGACCTCGAAGCCGGGGAATTGCCCAATGAGGGCTCCATGCCCCCGATGGCCCGAATCGCAACGTCGGGTCGATTTTCCATCGCCAACCCTCGGTGTCTTGTCGAGCGCCCACAGTCACTAGATACTGCAACCACTCAACAGATAGCCGCGGGTTCATCACCCGACGTCGTTCTGCTAACCCTTGGAGGGTGTCGGCTCGACGGTTAGTGCTCCCAGCGCGCCGTCGATGATCCAGCCACGCCGCCAATTCTGTGTCGAGGGCGGCAACGTCAGTTCGGTCGATCTTTTGCGCGAAGCCGCGTTCGTTAGGGATGCCATCAAGGTTGATGACGGCGCCAATGCGGTGTGGGATCACTTCGGCAAGCTGGTCCACCATTCCGCCGCCCTTGCTGTGTCCTAACACCGGAATAGGGTCAGTGGAGCCGAGCGAAGCAAGGACCAGCGCTGCGTCACGAACGTCGGCTTCCCATGTGTAGAGCGCAGCGAGGTCGCTATCACCGTGCCCTCGTTGATCCCAAGCCACCGCTCGAAATCCTGCCGCAGCGAGCAGTGGTCCCAGAATGTCGAAAGTGCCCGCGAAATCGAATCCACCGTGTGCAAGTAGTAACGGTTGATTGTTTTCGTCTCCCCATTCGACCACAGACACCTCGATGCCGCCTACATCCACGCGGCGCGTCCGGTCAGGACGTTGAGCCTGGGGTAAAGACGCGCGGATAAGGTCGATTTCGTTGTTCATAGCTAAAGGGGCTTACTTAGCTAGCGCAGCTTGCATCGCAGACACTGTCTCAACGATTGAGCGTCCTTCAGTTTCTGTCACCGATGACCAAGCGGGGACGAGCATTTCATCGGTGAGAGTTTCTGCTGCCTGCCAACGGGTTCGGTGGTCGTCGGTTACCTCAACTCCCTCGTGCCAGCCGAACATGGCGATGTCATCGGGGCGTCGGACTCGGTGGGCCATTTGTGGAGAAAGGCCACACGCTGTGAGAGCCACTAAGTGGACGCTGCCGCGCATCTCGCGAAGCACGGTAGTCATCTGCATTGCTAAAGCTGCCGGGTCGGACGCCAGTGGCTCGGCAGCAATGCCTGAGAAAAGAGCTAACGCTGCCGGGTCTTGAGCTGCGATGACTTTTTGGGCCGCCTCAACGTATGCCGCCAGCCCATCGAGACCTGAAAATTTGGTTACCCCAAAAGTTTGCGCACAGGCGAGATATTCCCGCCCGGCCTCGCGAGGTTGCACACGATCGCGTGCGGAATCCCAAAGTTTTTCCACCATGCCGGGTTCGAAATATCCCATTGCGCTCTGAGCCACTTTGGCTTCTACATCGCCAAGCACTCCGCACCTGCCGAGCAAGTAAAAGCGGAAACCATCAAGGCCAAGTTCTTTTCCTCGGGCCAAGGTGGCGGGGTCGAAGTAGAAGGCGCCGCCGATGCCGCCGATGATCGGAGACGCTGTCTGAACGAGTTCGATAGGGGTCAAGGTGGGATCTCTCCAGAGTGCAGGGACCCCTTCAGACTGGCACAGTCGCTCCTTGCTCGCGCTATCGCGTACCGTGCTGTAATGGCAAACGACATTGATATTGGACTCTTCTCAATCAACACCGACCATCTCGTCGACGGTGAGGCGCTGTCTACGGTAGCGATCGCTGCTGAGCAGGCCGGTTTTGATTCGCTATGGACCGCTGAGCATGTGGTTTTACCTGACCCCCAAACACCTCCGTCGCCTCTCCCTCCAGACGCTCAGTTACTGGACCCAACCGTGGCCTTAGGGTATGTCGCAGCTGTCACCACAGAGATCAAATTGGGAACAGGAATTATCATCCTTCCTCAACGCAACCCGCTTGTGTTGGCCAAGGAACTAGCAAGTGTTGACGTGCTTTCTGGCGGTCGAACAATATTCGGTGTGGGTGTTGGCTACCTCCAACCAGAATTCGACGCCGTCGGCGTTTCGATGGAAGATCGCGGTTCCCGGGCGACCGAATACATCGAGGCAATGCGTTCGATCTGGAACGACGACGATCCTTCTTACGACGGGGAGTTCGTGTCGTTCTCAGGGGTAAAGGCCTACCCGCGACCGATTCAACGACCAGGCCCTCCGGTGGTGATGGGCGGACATTCGAAACCAGCGTGGCGGCGAGCTGTCACCCACTGCGAAGGCTGGTACGGCTTCATGCTGAATCCCGAAGCCACACAAGAAAATCTTGCAGGGCTCGCCCGCGCTGGAGAACAATATGACCGACCCGATTGGATGAACGAACTTGAAATCACCGTGACGCCCCGCATGCGACCAGGACCAGAAATGATTGAGGCATATAGCCAACTTGGAGTTGATCGGCTTGTACTTCTGGCTGGCGCTCAGTCGGTTGACGAATCGCTGGCCTTTATTGAGCACATCCACACCACCCTCTTGAGCTAATGAGTGAGCAACCGCTCGACGGAATCCGAGTCATTGAACTTGCCCAAGGAATTGCAGGACCGTGGGCTGGTCGACTTCTCGCTGGTTTTGGCGCAGACGTAATCAAGGTCGAACCCCCAGAAGGCGACCGCTCGCGAACGCTCGGCCCCTTCCCCGCGGCTGAACAACACCCCGAAACTGGTGCGCTGCACCTGCATTTGAACACCGGCAAACGTTCAGTCGTCGGCCGAGTCGGTGATCCCCTCGTTGACCGTCTGATCGCTAGCGCTGACGCTGTACTGCAGTCCGATGTTGATCTTGACCCAGACACGGTTGAGGAAGACCATCCCGGCCTTGTGTTAGTGACCGTCACCTCCTTCGGTTTGACAGGAAAATACGCGGGCCGTCGAGGCGAGGAAATCATCCACTACGCGATGGGCGGACCGATGTCCGCGAGCGGCGCTCCTGATCGCGAGCCTCTAAAGATGGGAGGTGATCTGGGTCAGTATCAGTGCGGCACCATTGCCGCTACCTCTGTCCTAGCTTCGCTTGCCGCTGCGCAGCGAAATGGGCGCGGGATCAGCGTTGATCTCAGCAACATTGACACCCAAATCATGTCGATAGACAGGCGAATGACCTACCTGTTGTATTGCGCCTACCGGGGAGAGAATGTTCCCCGAAGCGGCGGCTACGCCACGTCGATCTTCCCCGGCGGTTGCCGCCCAACTCTCGACGGGCATGTCCAGATCTCCACGTTGATGAATTGGTTACCGCGAATGGTTGCGGTCATGAACGATCCCGAAATGACTGCCCTATACGATGACCCCGCTTGGTTTATGAACGAGGCGCTTCCTGAAGCAGCCGATAGCCGGTTGCTGGGTTGGTCATTGGAACGCCAAAAACAGCAGGCAATGGAGGAAGGTCAGGCAGGAAACTGGCCCGTGACGGCCGTGAACCGGCCAATCGACCTTCTTGTTGACCCCCACTTCGAAGCCCGGAACTTCTTCGCTGAAATCAACCAAACGATCGCAGGACCAATACTGCAACCAGGGGCTCCGATTCGGATGACAGACGGGTGGGCCGTAACTCGTCCCGCGCCGACTATTGGCGAACATCAAGCGGAGCTTGAGAAAGCGGAATTTCCAGCCCGAACGGTCGGCGAGCACGCCGACGACGAATTGCCGCTTCAGGGCATACGAGTGCTCGACATGACGGTCGTTTGGGCCGGCCCGTACACCACCCAAATTCTCGGAGACCTTGGCGCTGACATTGTCCGGGTTGATAACCCATGGATTTTTCCGACAGCTACGCGAGGAATCTTTCCGCGACCCACTAAGGAAATGATTGCCGATATCGGCGGTATCGGAGGCGCCTACCCAGATGCTGACCCTGGTGAACGTCCATGGAATCGCTTCGGATTATTCAACGTACATGCAAGAAATAAGCGAAGCGTGACGTTGGATCTTCGAAAAGAACGAGGCCGAGAAGCGTTTCTCCGATTGGTCGATGTCAGCGACGTGATGATCGAAAACAACTCGGTAGATCTGATGGACAGATTGGGAATCGGGTGGGACGAAATTCACACCCGGAATCCGCAACTAATAATGGTTCGCATGCCGTCGGTGGGTCTCGAAGGACCGTACCGTTCGTTCCTTGGCTTTGGTGTCAACTTCGAAGCTCTCTGCGGACTGGGAGCTATTCGCGGATACCGAGACGCTGACCTTTCCGAAAACGAATCCGTCTTCCACATGGACGCAGCTTCAGGATCAGCGGGTGCGTTCGCGGCTCTCACGGCGTTACGACGACGCGAGACAACTGGCGTCGGCGAGTTAGTGGAAGTTTCGCAGTGCGAAAACATGCTCAATCACATTGGCGAGTTTCTGATGGATGCAGCCCGAAGCGGCGTAGTGCACCAACCCCTCGGAAATCGCCACCGAGTGCACGCCCCTCAAGGCTGTTACCCATGTCGTGGAGACGACCAATGGGTGGCACTATCAGTCACCAGTGACGAAGAATGGGGTGCACTTGTTGAGTTGTTGGGCTCTCCCGACTGGAGCGCGGATACCGATCTCGCTCACGTCGAAGGTCGCCAAGCTCGGCACGACGAAATTGACGAACACCTAGCTACGTGGACCTCCGCTCACACAGCTCAACAGATTTTTGACTGGTGTCAACAGGCCGGTATACCTGCCGCACCGCTCTTACACGAACAAGAAGCCCTAGATGAGCCGCACTTTAGAGAGCGCGGATTGTTCGCCCCGAACGGCAACTCCGAAATCGGCATCCACGATTATCCGACCCACTTATGGCGTTGGAGCGGGCCTGACATGCGCTTTGAACCGCTCCCTGTGCTCGGAGGTGACAACGAGACAATTTTTAAAGGTTTGCTCGGCCTGACCGATGACGAATACGACGCCCTCGTTGAAGAGGGCCACATATCGCTTGACTACCTCCAGCCGGACGGCACTCCCTATTAGCCGACGCGAAAATCAGTCGGGTCTTTCCAAACGGAACTGATCACGAGTCGTCGCGTAATCCATCCCAGCGAGACGCCCAAGAGCGTCAAGTCCAACCGGATCGACTCGAGTTCCGTCAAGTATTTCTTCATCAATGTGGAAGGCCACAACTTCGCCGAAAGTAACGACATGATGAAGCTCGTCGGGGTTGCCGAATTCAACCTCTCGAACAGCAACACATTCAACGACTGCCTTTGCTTCTTGCACCCCCGGCGCATCGACCGAACCAAAGTTCGATGCGGTCAGGCCAGCCATCGCGAATTCGTCCACCTCATGATCGAGAGTCGCTGAAGTGTCATTCATCGCGACCGCCAGATCATGGTCAACGAGATTGGCGGTGAAGACACCCGTCTCGCGAATATTGCGAAGCGAATCTTTGATCACTCCATCAAACACCCCGGTAGAAAACAGAAGAACTGGCGGATTGGTAGCGACAGCATTAAAAAACGAATACGGCGCAAGGTTCGGAACCCCAGAAGTGCTGCGAGTTCCGATCCAACCAATCGGTCGAGGGATGATTAACCCGGTAGTGAGCTTGTACAGATCCGTGGTGTTGAGCTCGTCAACACGAAAAGAAGTTCTACTCATATCTCCTCAACCTTGGGTGGGCCGAAAACGGAGGAGGGGAGGGCCGGGTTCGCCGTCGCGGTTTAATGCTTCTTCAAACACAGCCTCAACCGAATCTCCAATTGAAACGGACTCGGGATCGCATTCCACGATGTTGGTCATCACGCGCGGTCCTTCTTCCAGTTCGACGTACGCCAGCACGAAAGGCGTTACCTTGCCCCAACTGCCCGGAATGCGCCGGGTAACGGTGCAGCTGTAAACAGTTCCTCTACCAGAAGCTTCGAACCAGCCGACTTCTTGTGAGCCGCACTCCGGGCAGATCTCCCTTGGAAACCAAATAACGAAATCACAGACACTGCATTGAGGAAGAACCAGGCGACCTGCTGTCGCTCCTTCGAAGAACGGCGCGTTTTCTGAGTTTGATTGAGCTGCTCTAGCTGGCAATCTCATAGCGACCTTCCCAAGATCATTGTCGAACTTGCTGAACGTGTCGCCAAACTGCCTCCGGTTCCATGGGCGAGAGCTAGCTCGCAATCACCAACTTGCACGGGAGTGTTCGCTTCGCCACGTAACTGTCGAACAGCCTCAATGACCTTGGTCATTCCCCCCCGATTGGCTGGGTGGTTGTTGCACAAACCACCACCATCAGTGTTGAAGGGCAGTGCTCCATGTTGTGCCTGAAGGTTCCCGTCACTGACGAATCGCCCACCACCGCCGCGTTCACAAAAACCCAAATCCTCAAGCGTGATCAATACCGTGATCGTAAAGCTGTCGTATATGGATACGTAGTCGATATCGCTTGGCGTAACTCCTGCTTCGGTGAACGCCAGAGGACCTGATTTCACTGCGCCGGTATGAGTGAGGTCGATGCGTCCAGATTGGGAAGATTTGACGTAAGACCCTGTTCCCAAAATAGGGACAGAATGGCGCTCCAAACTGTTGGCGACAGCTTCACTGACGATCACCATCGCCCCACCACCATCAGTGATCACACAACAATCAAGTCGATGCAACGGATCAGAAATCATCGGTGACTCGATCACTTCTTCCACCGTCACCACATCTTGAAGAAAGGCCCGCGGATTGTGTTGGGCGTGTGTTGACGCTGCCACTTTAATTTCTGCTAACTGCTCAGATGTTGTGCCGAATTCATGCATGTGTCGTTGCGCCGCCAGCGCGTATCCGCCTGGTACCGACATACCCCACTGGCCCTCAAACGGTGCTTCAGGTGCCGACCCAACTCGTCCGCTTCCTCCCGGACCCGCTCCACCTGTTAAAGGCTTACCGGCAAGGGTGATCAACGCCACATCGATGTGACCTGCGGCGATTGCTGTAGCCGCGTGCTGGGCGTGTACAAGATATGAAGAGCCCCCCGTTTCGGTGTCGTTCAGGTAACGGCACTCGAGACCCAAATAGTCAATCATTGACAGCACCCCGAACCCAGGCGCGTCACCGGCCGAATAATAAGCATCAACATCGGAGGTAGAAAGACCCGCGTCAGCCAACGCTCCGAGTCCGACATCAGCGTGAATTTGTGGAAGAGTTCGATCCGGCAGGTGCCGTCCAGGGTGCTCGTAGATCCCAGCGATGAAAGCTTTGCCTTTTATGCTCACCTACTGGAAGCTACTGGGGATATCAGCGAAATGCCGTGCTCGAATAGGCACCCACAAAAACTCAACCATGATTAGTAACACGTCGCCTCACCGTCGTTGGTGGGTGCTTGGCTCGCTGTGGATGCTCTACGCCTCCTTCGGTCTTGTTGCTGGATCTCTTGCGCCGCTACTCAGCCACATCCGAAATGATCTCAACATGTCCCACGCTGCTATGGGCGCCGCCCTTGGCGCGTGGCCATTCGTTTACCTCGCCGTGTCGGCGGTTGTTGGCAAGGTGCTCGATCGGGTAGGTGTGCGAGTGGGGCTGGCTCTAGGTGCGGCTTTGATTGGAATGTCAGGCTTGCTGCGTGGCGCCGCCCAGTCGGGGACTGGCCTATGGCTCGCCGTAGCGGTGTTTGGTCTTGGCGGTCCATTTATTTCCATTGGCGCACCGAAATTAGTGACGCAATGGTTCACTTCGCAGGAACGTGGGCTCGCCGTTGGTGTGTACAGCACCGCGCCATCGGTGGGTTGGATTGTTGCACTTGTCGTCGCCGACCCCCTTCGAACCTTCTTTGGAGATTGGCGGTGGGTGATGGTGACATTTGCCCTCGCGTCGGTACTCAGCGGTCTTTTCTGGATCGGGGTCGGCGGTTCAAATCCCGCCACTGAGATGAGCCCTTCGCAGAACGAGTCGAACAGCGCACTGTGGGGTGATCCAACAGTCAGGCGCCTGTTATTTCTCGCGTTCATGATTTTTTTCGTCGGCCATGCGTTAACCGGATGGATGCCCGAAATGTTGCACAGCGGACCGTGGTCAACTCGAGGCGCAGCCTGGTTAACGGCTAGTGGAATTGCGGTTGGAGTCGTCGGATCGTTACTCATTCCCGGGCGGGTCACCTCTCATGCACGCCCCAAAGTGCTGGTCGCCATGTTCGGGGCAATGGCAATAGCCGTGTGGGCGTTGGTGATCACTCCCCAGATGGTGCAGGTGATCGCCGTTGCGGTGATTGGCGTCGTTCGAGTGTCGAGCGTGCCAATGGCGATGCTGTTGTTGATGTCCGCTCCCCGAGTATCAGATGCTCGCATGGGTGCCGCCGGCGGACTGTTTTTTACAGCGGGAGAACTCGGCGGTGTAACTGGGCCCTGGCTGATTGGGATTGCCCGACAAAATTCTGTCGACTTTGTTCCCGCCGTCGCCATGTTGTCTCTAGTCGCGCTGGTGTCGGCGGTGGCGTGTTGGTGGTTCACTAGATCAGGATTTTTCAACAATGCTTGAACTAAAACCTCGATACACGGAGGACTCAGTTGAGCGGTGATGCTGCACAGAATCGGTGGGACGCCATCTACAGCGACCACGACAAACCTGGTGATCCCGGTTCCTTCGTTACAGAGTCAGAGTTTCTACCTTCAACCCGGACCACAGTCGTCGATTTTGCTGGTGGAAGCGGTGGAACAGCGCTCTGGTTGAGCGAGCAAGGTTTCGACGTCACATTGATCGACGTTTCACAGGTAGCGCTTGATATTGCCCAGCATGAAGCGACGCGCCGAAAACTTTCGCTTTCCACCGTCCACCACGACCTGGAATCTTCTGACTCGCTCTCAGGTCGATGGGACATAGCGGTGTGTTGCGATTTTCTTGACCGAACCCTGTACTCAACGTTTCACCTACATGTCGCCCCACACGGACTGCTGTTCGTGAAGGTCGCGACCGTCACCAACCAACAACGACATTCGAGACCGAGCAAAAGGTTTCTAGTTGAGCGTGGCGAGCTACCGGGGTTGCTGCCCGGCTTCGCGACCCTCAGCTACGACGAAGAATGGTTTGATGACCGCCACGAAGCGCGGATGGTTGCTCGACGCGTTGTCGAGTAACGCTTAACGCAAAGACATCAAGTCCACAACGAAAATCAAATGTTCGTTTGGTCCTATAACTCCGCCCGCTCCTGCGCTTCCATAAGCCAGAGCAGGGGGAATTGTGAGTTGGCGTCTACCCCCGACGCGCATGCCAACGACACCCTGGTCCCAACCGGAAATGACTTGGCCGCCGCCAAGCTTGAAGCTGAATGTCTGTCCTCGATTCCACGAAGCGTCGAATTCGTTCCCAGTGTTCCACGACACGCCCACATAGTGAACTTCTGCAGTGTGACCGGCCGTTGCTTGGTCGCCGTCTCCAGCGATTAGGTCAACAATCGCTAATTGCTTACCGGATGGTTCACCTTCGGGGACACTGACTTGGGGCTTTTCACTCATTGCAGCAGCGTAAACGCAACCCAGGGCAGGGAAAAGTCAGTTGAGATCACCTAAGAAGGCCAGCATCGCCGAGCTGACTTCTGATGCGCACTCTTGTTGGAGCCAGTGACCGGCGCCCTCAATGATCTCGCAGTGACGTAGATCACCCAAAGCTTGTCGCATAGCGCCGATTGCTTCAGGGGTGTTCCCGGCGATCAAGTCTGTTGAACCACCCATATAGAACGAAGGCTGTTCGATGGTTGCCCCGAGGAAAGGAGCTGTAATTGCGGGCAGCCTGTTGATATTTCGGTACCAGTTAAGGCCACCTCGAAAACCCGTTCGAGTGATCTCCTCAACGTAAAAGTGCAGATCTTCCTCAGTGAGCCACGAAGGCAACTCATCGGGTGAAACAAGCTGGTCAGTTAAAGCTTGACCAGCAGGGAAGTGACCGTCGAACGGTTCGCTGATGTCACCGTTGCGCAACGCATCGCCACTGATGGCATACAAGAAACCGCGCATTGTCTTATAAATGTCAGCTTCGAGGTCTGCTTCTGCTTTCCCTGGTTCCTGGAAGAACAACCGGTAATAGTCTCGGTCAGGTCCCGCTGTTTGAGCCATGAGCCCGTTCAGATCGATACCTTCGGGAAGAGCCCCGATTGGGCCTGTGTAGGGCACACTCAAACAAGCCACAGCTCGGAACAAGTCGGGACGCATGAGGGCAGCAAACCAGGCGACCGGCGCACCCCAATCATGACCCGCAACGACTACCGGTCCCTGATTCAGGTGATTGGCGACAACAACGACGTCTCCAACGAGGTGGTTGATGTCGTAGGCATCTATTGCTTGTGGCGCACTTGTTTTTCCGTAGCCTCGCATTGACATGGCAACGGCCTGATATCCAGCGTCTGCCAGAGCGTCGATTTGGTGACGCCACGAGTACCAACTTTCAGGGAAGCCATGGCACATCACTACCGCAGGCCCTTCTCCTTTGGTTACATAATGAATTTGTATCCCGTTGCCTTCTATGACGTGTTCTTCAAGGTCGCTAATCATGAAGAGAGTTTGTCACTGCCTGCGCCCGTAATCGCAATCTAGGGTGCAGCTATGAGTGAACTGAGATTTGACGGCCGAGTGGCACTGGTAACCGGCGCTGGTGGTGGTTTAGGTCGAGAACACGCAATTCTGCTTGCGTCGCGTGGAGCCGCAGTCATGGTGAACGACCTGGGGTCGCCAACTATGGGAGGTCAAGACCATGATCCAAGCCCAGCTGAAGCGGTTGTCGAAGAAATACAGTCCGCCGGTGGCATAGCGGCAGCAAACAGCGATTCTGTAGCCACACGCGAGGGTGCCGAATCGATGGTTGCTGGCACGTTAGAAGAATTTGGTCAACTCGACATCGTGATCAACAATGCTGGAATTATCCGCAACCGAACGTTCCTGAACATCAACGAATACGAATTCGAACCAGTAATTGATGTTCATATCAAAGGATGTTTTTTTGTGACTCGCCCGGCGTATGAACACATGAAATCAGTTGGCTATGGGCGAATCGTCAACACGAGCTCCGGATCCGGGTTGTTTGGATCGTTCGGCCAGACCGCCTACTCCGCAGCAAAAGCTGCGATCTACGGGTTCACCCGAACACTTGCGATCGAAGGAGCTCGATACGGCATACATGTCAACGCGATAGCTCCAGGGGCGTTGACCCGAATGACCGGAGATGTTCTCGGCGACGAGGGTGATATTGCCGACATGACAGGTCTCACAGGGGAAGATCTCATGATGCAGATGGGCCCCCAACAGGTTGCACCCGCTGTGGTGTATTTGGCACATGAGTCATGTTCCCTCAACGGTGAAACGCTTTCTGCGTCGGGAGGCAGAGTGGGTCGGGCGTTCATGGGAGTAACCAAAGGCGTATATGAAGAAGATTTGACCCTTGAATCGGTTGCTGAACGTATCGACGAAATATGTGATGAAGACAGCTATCTCGTTCCCGTCAACGTTGACCAGGAAATGCAGCTGCTACTCGAACATCTCAACACCGAAGACAGCTAAAGGTCGACCGATCAAGCGGTGAGCGTCGCTAACGCTTTTTCATAGTCGGCTTGTTCTAAGCCGTGGGGGTAAGCACACACCAAATCGATTCCGGCTTCAGCCCACGCATTCAGTTGCTCTTTCGCGTGACCGAGATCGTCGCTGCGTAAACAAGTACCGGCAATTACATCTTCGGGTGTCGTCAAACCCTGACGCACGAAATGATGATGGTAATTAGCCATGGCGTCATAATTCACAGCGTCTGTATGTAGAGCCTCATAAGGGCTGAGACGCACATATAGAACTGTGTAGGGAGTGCGTCCGTTCGCTTGGCCGGCGTTCTTTGCTAGATCGACGGTTTCTTGTGCGTGTTGTGGGGTTAACCAGTTCAAGACCAGACCGTCCGAACGAGAAGCACCCAACTCGACCATTTTGGGGCCGAGTGCACCAACTAATACGGGGAAGCCCTGGCCGAAGGTCACACCGAAGCGTGCTTGGCCCATCAACTCGTCACATGCCACTTCTGTCCAACGTAACGGCGATGTTGGGAACGGAACACCAAGACGATCGGCGGCTTCGCGATGTGACACCCCGATCCCCAACGAAAATCTTCCTTCTGACTGTTCCTGAAGAGTTGCTGCCGATAAAGCGAGATGAGGTAACGACCGAAACGGTGCCGCAGCGACACCTACTGCTCCACCGACATGCTCAGTTTCGGCGAACATCGCAGCGAGGCTTATCCACGGACTTCTCCCTGCCAACCCACCTTCTGGGGTGCGGTTACCTGTTTCGGGGAGATAAATCGAAGAATATCCGTGGTCTTCAGCGAACTTCCCCAATTGCACCACCTGGGCCACCGGCAGATCTCGCATACAAATACCTAGTTCCATGATCCCTCCTTAGGACTGGTGATACAGCACCGAATCTACGGCAGATTTCGCGACCTGAGCGATTCTGAACAAAACGAAACTCCATCTGTAGATAGAGCAGTTCTTTGCTGGGACTACGATCTCCCTCAGATTGATTTTTGAGAAGGCGACGCCCATGGCAGACCCAATCGATTAGGAAGCGAAACCCTCGACCCGCGCTAGGAGACGGAGAGTTACACCCCTTTCGGGAAAAGTC
>JAAZYR010000015.1 GCA_014239555.1 Acidimicrobiales bacterium | reverse complement strand
CCGAGCGGACCCATGCTGCGCTCCGAGACGCCGATCATCGCTGCCGTCAACGGCCCAGCGGTCGGCTACGGCATGGAGCTAGCATTGCTCGCCGACATCCGCGTCGCGAGCACCCAGGCACGGTTCAGCGAGATGTTCGTGAAGCGCGCCATCGTCGCCGGCCACGACAGCTTCGAGCTACTGCCGCGCATCGTCGGGCCCGCCGCAGCCGCCGAGATGCTACTCACCGGCGACATGGTGGACGCCAACCACGCGCTCGACATCGGCCTCGTCTCCCAGGTCGTCCCCGACGACGAGCTCATTGCCGCCGCCGAGGCCCTAGCCGCACGCATCGCCGCCAACGCCCCGATGGCAGTCAACGCCGCCAAGCAGGCTCTGCGCCTGTCACGAGACGGCAAGGGCGACGAGCTGCGCTCCTACCTCGGGCGCACCCTCGGCCCCCTGCTCGCCAGCAACGACCACCAGGAGAGCGTCGCCGCATTCCTCGAGCGCCGCGACCCCGACTACACGGGCAGCTGAGCCGGGCTCGCCGTGAGCTCGAGTGGCGGAGGCGCCGACAACGGGTTCGGACAAAGCAGTCGAGGCGAGCGATCATGGAGATGTCGCTCCTCTTGTCTGTGTTAAGCCGTGGGCGCTACAGCGCCCGTTAACCAATGCAGACGAGCACCTACAGCACCATGATTACCCGACCCTTGATAGGGGCTAGTAAGCATGTGTGAAGGACCAATTTATGTCTTAGTCCTGCTTGCGAAGCTGCTCATACGCCCAAGCTCGCGACATCGCCTCCGCTGAACGACGTTTCCACGCTTTCGTTTTCCAATGAGCGAGACGGCTCTTTGTGCGACCGTAACGTCGAACCTTCTCTGACGTGTGATGCTTGGGCGGGCGCCGTCTCGGCAGGTCAGCGAAGAGATCATTAATCTCCGTGAAATCGCCGTTTCTAGCTCGACGTACCAACCGCTGCAGTTGTTGTTTATCGCAGTGCCGTGACTCGCGGGTTTGAGCAACAAAGAATTCGTGGCTACGAATTTCCTCAATTTCCGCTGTTGTGGAAGTGGACATCAATCCCCCTCGATAGGGCTTCGAAACCGTTCGAAGCTGATGTGCTTTACCGTGCCTCGGTCCCCCCGACCGATACCGCCACCTTAAGCGGATATGTCGGAGACTTTAGGCACCCTTCCCCAATGTGCACTCTTAGCTATAGAGGAACCCCAAGTCGATAACTGTGAGTGCGCCGGTGTTGTCGGTTGGGTTCCTGAGTATGGGATTACAGATTGCGTCGCGTAGGCCAAAGGTTTTTCTTTTGGCTGCGAACGCACAAAATCCTGTTTGGCTTTGGATCATGTCAATAACCGTTGTAAGGGTGGGCGTGCGAATCGCGCCTGAGCTTCAACGCCCGTTTGTCGTTATACGACGACGATGATCACAGCGAAAACGATCGCAACCGACACGACCCAAACCACACCGTCGAGTGCCTTCGCAGAGATGGAGGCCACGCTTTTCCAATATCCCACAATCTTGAAGATACCTAATCTTCTAGTTCAGGCACACCGTTCTTCTGTGCTGCCGCAGCTCTGTAGCGCCCACACACAAAGCTCTGTTGTTATTAATTCATGTGTTTTTAGTCTGACCCGACTGGGTCTAACACAGGGGCCACATCCCAACTCTTTAGCTCTGGCATCACGGCGTCAACAAACAAGTCGACGTTGCGAGAGACTTCCTCGTAAGGCATGCCACCGTATGAGAAAAAGGGGAAAAATCCCGCAATTCCAATGTTGGATTCGATGGCAGCGACCTTTTCAATCACTTGGTCTGGCGTACCCCATGGCATCAAGCTGACGAAGTCGTCAGCTGCCCCGTCCACGCCGCGATTTTCAACGTGATCAGCGACGTTTGTATAGAACTCGTAACCCTTCACATCAAAGTTTGAACGTGTCGCAAGTTCGTAGTGTTGAAGAATTGAGTTGTAGTAGCTCCCGATGTATTGATGCGCTAGTTCAGCGGCCCGGTCAGCGCTTTCGTCAACGAACACGAAACCTCCCGACAGCGGCGGTGGAGGTGGTTTGTCGGGATGTTCAAGAGCCCAAGTTTTTTCATATGCAGCGACGTCGGCCGCGACCACGTCCCAAGGTTTTTGAGGAATGACTAATAGTCCTGCTCCGAGGCGGGCCATGATTGGCGCCGATTCCGGTGAGACCGCAGCGGCCCACGTTCGCCCCACGAATGATCGTTGAGGAGCGGGCCTTAGATCTCTATGCGGTTGGTTGAGGAACTCGCCTTCGTAGTGCACCCCACCTTCCTCAAGCCCGGTTAACAAAGCTTCTGCATATTCGATGAATCGTTCGCGGGAGGTGCTCCGATCAACACGGAACCCCTCATATTCAAGGCGAGCGAGACCGCGTCCGATCCCGAGTAGCAGCCTGCCCCCCGACATGTTGTCTAACAGCGTCACTTGCTCGGCGACATGAATAGGGTCATGCCACGGCAACACGATGACGGCTGTACCCAGCAGCAGGTCTTGAGTTTGTCCGGCAAACCAAGTGAGAATCTGGAGCGGATCGGGGCTCATTGAATAACCCGAGAAGTGGTGATCAACGGTCCAAAGACTCTCAAATCCAAGAGACTCGGCCTTTAATCCCAACGCTAATTCTGCGTCGTAGACCTCGCGATCATCACGCAGATCATCCGGGTTCTGAAACACGAGTGCCATTCCGACATGCATTTGCCAACCTCCACTTCGTACTTCCCATTATTATTGCTTAGCGTTAGGACCCAATGTAGGGCGAGACCAGGGTGCCCAACTTCTAAGAGTGCAAAGAAGCATCTTGACCCGACGACGTTTTTAATGCCGACGTATTGATCGATCCATAGGACGAAATAACAATTATGAAGACCGAAGACACACGAGCGCTTATCGAACGCTATTACGAAGCCCTTACCAGTGCCGATGTTTCCACCATTAAGCAATGTTTGGCTGACGACATTGTTTGGCAACTCCCCCGGAGCGTGGCGAACGCCGAGGGTTTCGCTGTTCAAACCGACAGCGAGGGCCGAGTGTCTGGTGAACAAGTTCTGCTTGAACTTGGCGGCGACACGGTGAAAAAGTCCTTTGATATTTCTAAGCCGTTCGCTCTTGATGTCAGACACATGATTGTCGAAGGCAACAAAGCGGTAGTGCAACAACGAATCACAGCGACAGCTCGGGCTACTGGCCGGCCTTACGACAACCAATACTGTTGGATATACACCTGTGATGACGGGGTCATCGTCCACATGGAGGAATACACGGACAGCCTCGGGGCCGACCTTTCCATGAATCCGAATCGCTAATTCATTACCCAGTCAGCATCGGACCAGTACACACATGACTCGTTGAACCTTTTGACTTGACACCCCGCCTATGGGGCGGTTTGTTGCCAGTCGACAATGATTAACGCGATCAACGAGCCAACTACCGACATGACTCCGAACCGTTTGCGGTGGCTTGTTCGGCGAGTAACCACCAGTCTTTTATTGTGACTTAGTTCGCTGGGACACCATCTGCGGTCAACCTGGTGGAATTAACTAACCCATCAGCTGAGCCGGGGGCCTAGACCCATACTTCGTCGAGTACTCGCAGGGCGTTCGCACCCATCACTTTCTCTATCTTGTCATCGCTATACCCGTGTTTGACTAACCAACGGACAATGTTGTGTGACGATTCGGTGGGGTTTTCCAGGCCCCTCACATAGTCAACATGTTCAAAGTCTGGCGGCGTTTGGGTTTCTTGTGACGGGTCCAACTCTTCGAAAGTGAAGGCAGCCGCATAGATCTGATGAATCCCAACATGGTCGCCATATGTTGTGTCTGCGCCGAAGCCGACGTGGTCAACACCCACGAGATCCACCATGTATTCGAAGTGTTCCATTACGGACTCAATGTCGTGGGTCGGATGGCTCTCGGTAAGAGTGGTGTGAGGTGCTGCCTCAATACCGATTACCCCACCCTTTTCAGCGCACGCCTGGAGCACATTGTCGGGAGCCATTCGATTGGTGTTCCACAGCGCCCGTGCTCCGATGTGACTTAACACAATGGGTTTTTCGCTAGCGGCAATCGCGTCAAGTGTGGTCTGGTCGCCACAATGCGAACAATCGATAAGCATCCCCAATTGATTCATGCGTCTTATGGCTCTGCGACCGAAATTCGTTAACCCAGAGTCGTTTGTTTCGCGCAACCCACAGCCCAAATGGTTGGCCTCGTTGTAGGTAACCCCAATTGAACGCACTCCGAAGCCGTACAGGATGTCGAGTCGGTCAAGTTCATTTTCGATCGGTGCCGCCCCTTCAAGCGTGGCGACCCAGGCAACGGTCCCACGGTTACGAGATTCAAGAATGTCGGAGACCGACGTCGCCGGTACCACGAAGTCTTGATGAGCGATGTCGCACAGTCTCATACCTATGTCGTGCAACACCTCAGTCCATTTCCAACCACTCGAGGATTCGATTGTGCAAATCCCATCAAGAAGGTTGTCGAACACGCAATGCCAACTTGAGTGCGCCAGACCTTCATACGCTGTGGAGATATGCCCGTCCCTGACGTAGCGCGGCGTCTCACTGATGTCATCAGGGAAACGATTGGGGTGATCGTGCATCGAGACCATAACGAACTCACGGGTTAATCGATCGACCCGCTCTTCTTCAGTATCTGTCAGCGGTACTTCTGTTGGGGGAACACGATCCAGCTCGGATGCTAAGTCGTAGTGCTTGTAGTCAGGACCTTGTTTTAGGTACTGAAAGGACTGATAATCATCGGTGCGTCGTGACGTAGTCATATGGCACGCTAACGCGGCAACTGCTTTACTCGTTCAGTTCCCGCGTAAGGTCGCCTTCCTGGTTCCACGCGTGTCTGAACGAATGATCCGGACACCGAGGCGATTTAGGTAGTCGTAGAACGCCAGCAGTTGCTCTTCATGCTCTGTTTGATCAACGGTTGATTTATCTTTCGTGTTGGGCCGAGAGCTGTTATCCCAATAGTTTGGATGTCGGTGAGAAAACGATTCGACACAAAGGTCTATTGGTGGCTGGGTCATGTGATCGACCTCATCCACATGCCGATTGTTATTGGTTTAGTCGTTTGGGGAGCGGCGCGATTCTCGGGCGAGTTGTACGTGTCGATCGTCGTCGTGACGGTGATTCTGCAAATCGGGTTGATGGGTTGCCCGTTTATGGCTCTCACCGGGCTTCTGAAACGGCTTCACGACCCGTCGTACGTGAATCACTGGTCGTTCACCGTGTGGCTATACCGAAAACACGGCCCATTGGTCGGCATTCCCGTATTCCTCTTCTTCGTTGCTATCGGTCTGGCCCTTCGTATCTTCTTCTTTTCTTAGGGCGCTTAGTTTGGAACGAACACCTTCGGGTGTTTGAGTCTGTGCTTGCCCCGACCGCGTTGTTGTTCTGTGGCTAGTCGATGGTCTCGATCGCCACGTTTGGGAGGCTGGGGGCAGAGAAATGTACTATTTGGTTTTTATGGGGGACTTGAGAGGGGCGACATGAGCGATCCTTTGATCTCATTGGGGTTTGCACCGGGGCCTCTGGCTCTTGATGCGGCTGACCTTGCCGAAAGCGTTGGTTACGAGCGTTTATGGCTCTACGACTCGGCTGCAATCTGGGAAGACGTCTGGCTAACGATGGGGCTGGTTGCGCAACGCACCGACCGAATCGGGCTCGGTACTGCGGTGCTTGTGCCGAACCTCCGACACGTCATGACTACGGCATCGGCAATTCTGACGATGGAACGTATGTGGCCGGGGCGGCTTACCATCGGCTTGGGCACAGGGTTCACTGCGCGTCGCGTGCTCGGACAAAAAGCGATTCCGTGGGCTCAAATGTCTCGATACGTGCAACAGCTTCAGGCGCTGCTTGCAGGCGAAGTCGTGGAAATTGATGGCAGCCCTTGTCAGATGATCCACCACCCAGATATGGCGGCCGCTCGACCCGTCGAAGTTCCCATCATTTTGTCGGCATTGGGACCGAAAGGTCAGGGAATCACTCGCGACATCGCGGACGGCGTAATGACCCTTGGCCCAGGTGATGGGTCATGGAACACTTTTGTGCAGATGGTGCACGGCACAGTTCTGGCGTCTGACGAAGACCCGAACTCGGATCGAGTAATTGATGCCGCAGGGCCTTGGTGGGTGATGTCTCACCATTCATCTTGGGAGGCTTCACCAGAACGCCTGCGAACGGTGCCAGGCGGACCGGCTTACTTGGAACAGTTAGAAATTGAACGCCCCGCTGATGCGTTGCATCTAGCGGTACATGAAGGTCACGCCACTCACTTGAACGATCGAGACAGAATTTTGGTGGATGCCACACGAGATGACTTTGAGTGGAGTCGGTCCTGGGTAGGCGACGCTGGGTATATACGTGAGCGCGTCTCTGAGGCCGCCGAGTCAGGAACGACTGAGATCATTTACAACCCGGCGGGACCGGATCCGCTGCGCGAGATCCGTGCGTTCGCTGAGGCAACAATTGGCTGATCGGTAGGTCGCGGCGTGCTACTACGGTGTTATGACTGAAATACAGCGAGCTGAGTCTGGGCGCTACATCCGCTACCAAGTAGCTGATCGAGTAGCGCACATCACAGTTGACCGACCCGAGTATCGAAACGCGCAGAGTCGAATCCTGCTTGAGGAACTCGACGAAGCGTTTCTGAGCGCGGCCCACGACCCTGACGTCAATGTCATCTGTTTATTGGGTGCCGGTGACCATTTCTACGCAGGTCACGACTTAGGCACGCCCGACGAGCTTGCCGACCGCGAAGACCGGCCTTGGGAGCCCGGCGTCAGGGGTTGGTACGACCGAACTTGGGAGCAGTTCTATGCCAACACCAAGCGATGGCGGGAAATACCGAAACCAACTGTGGCTGCGGTGCAGGGGTACTGCATTTTCGGTGGCTGGATGATCGCATCTGCAATGGACGTCATTTTCGCGGCGAACGACGCGATGTTTCTAGGAAGCCACTTCCAATACTTCTGCATGCCATGGGATCTTCACCCAAGAAAAGTGAAGGAGCTGTTATTTGAGAGTCGCTTCCTCGACGCTGACGAGGCGTGCGAACTTGGTTTGGTAAACCGGGTGGTCCCTGCCACGGATCTCCTTGACCACACCACGGATTGGGCTCGAAGGGTGGCCGAGAATGACCCATTCCAGTTGCGGATGATGAAGATGGCGGTGAATCACGCAGAGGAAACACAGGGGTTCACTGCGCACACTCAGGCTGCGCATTCAATGTACGTGCTTGCTCGTATGGGCGAGAAAGATCCGGGGAGCTACATCGAAGCGACCGACGAAAAACGACGACCTATGGTCGAGGTGGCGTTGCAGAACTACCGGCGACGAAGCTCTGACGACAGAAGGAAGCCCAACAGTGCTACCTAGTTGGCGAACCAGATACGAACCCACGCGAGCTTGAGGTCACAGATTCCAGTACCAGGTCTGTAGCGCCAACATAGAATGGAGCAAAATGTTGACGAGGTCACGTAACACGTCCGAGGGGATATGCCGGCTCCACCATCAGAAGAACAGATAATTGACTGGTTCGACGACCTGTCAAATTGGGGGCGGTGGGGCGACGATGATCGTCTCGGCACCCTGAATCATTTGACACCGGCGAAGCGAGTTTCTGCCGCGGAACTAGTGCGTGAAGGTCTCTCAATCTCATGTAGTTGGGACATCAGGACAGGTCAGCAGCCAGGCGGGACCGTCGAATCTCAGCGCTACATGCTCTCGACTGGCTTGGGCCTCGACGAAGAAGGTCGCCGCGGTCTTATGGGTGGCGGTCGCGCTGGTGGGGCACAAGAGTTCATTGGGATGGTGTTCCACGGACTTGATGTCACCCACCTCGATTCGCTCGCACACCTGTTCTGGGACGGAAAAATGTACGGCGGTGCCCCGTCATCTTTGGTCTCAGACCGTCACGGTGCTTTGAAACACGACGTACTGGCGGTACGAGACGGGGTGACCACTCGCGGCGTGCTGTTAGACATTGCCAGGCTGCGCGGCGTCGAGGTGCTTGACGCGGATGATCACATCTACCCCGAGGATCTCGAGGCGGCAGAGGAAGCAGCCGGGGTCCGATGCGAGGCAGGCGATGTCCTGCTTGTTCGCACAGGTGAAGGGGGAGCGCGTATTCGCGAAAAAAAGAACTACAACGCGAACAAGCCACGCTCGGGCTATCAGGCGGCATGTCTTCCCTGGCTCGCAGAGCGCGGTATCTCAATGATCGGTTCTGATGTCGCTCAAGATCCCACTCCATCGGGTTATAAGAACGTGAGCATGCCGATCCACATGGTCGGCATTGTCGCCATGGGGCTGTGGCTTATCGACAATTGCCAACTCGAGGATTTGGCCGATACATGCAGTCAAAAGGGTCGCTGGGAGTTCCAGTTCATGCTGGCCCCAATCCGCTTTCAGGGTGTCACTGGCAGTCCGGTAAACCCCCTAGCGATTTTCTAACCCGTTGATGGGGGGCAATCCACAAACGATCGAAACACCCCTACTTATCGTCGGGTCCGGTCCGGCTGCGTTGGTGATCGCGAAAGTGGTCAGTGGGCAGGGGTTGCCTTGTCTCATCGTTGGCCACGAAGCCGTGGATAACACCGAGCCGGTTGCGCTCGACCCGGAGTCGGTAGCGATCCTTGAACCTCACGGCGTCCTGGCAGTACTGCGACCTTATGCCGCCGCGCAAAATCCCTTTACGATCACTTCGCTTGCCTTCGAGAACGCTCTTAAACACCATTGCGTAGCTGACATGTTGGTCACCGTCTACGACGACATGTACGTCAACCAAGCCAGTGCGACCACCAACGGCTTGCGCTGCGAGTTGACCGATGGGCGAAACACTTGGGAAATTCAAGCTGACGCGTTCGTGGATGTATCAGAATTTTCAATTGACCTCAACGATGCGGTACAGCAAGCCGCTGCTTTCGGAAACGAATTGATGTCCACCATCAACTAAAATTTCGGGGCTCCGATTATCGTTTCTGGTCGAATTTTCCTGGCGCGTCTCGAGATTCTTCAGTTCCCAATGTGGGGGGGTAAGCCCGGTAGGGCCTGCAACTAACACCCCGCGTCAATAACCATTGGCCCAGTCGATGGCGTTGACCAGATCATCCCCGGCGATAAGGGCGCGAAGGTTGCTGCAGAAAAGCTCGACGGGGCGGCGCGACCACACCTCAGCGCCCGCCGAGACGTGGGGAGTGATGAGTACTTTCGGGTGGCCCCACAAGGCATCTGGCGGTGGCCGATCGAACTCACCAACGTAGACGTCTAAAGCTACGCCTCTTAGCCGGTGAAGCGATGCAACGAGCGCGTCCTCGTCAATGATCTCGCCCCGGGCGACATTGACCAACACTGCGTTGTCGGGCATGGCGGCCAGGGCCTCCGCTCCAATGAGGTCTTGAGTGTCGGGGGTCCACTGACAACAGATAGCCACGAACTGGGCCTCGGCCAGCAAGGTGTGTAAATCAGCAGGCCCACCAACTTGGTCGAACCCTGGGAGAGGTTGGTCAGGTAGCGAGCGCCTCGTGCCGACGACTCGCATCCCAAGAGCAGCGCAAAGACGGCCGACGTCCTGGCCGATCCCACCAGCACCCACAACACAGACCGTTTTTCCTGCTAGCAGCGTGGGGCGATAGGACATCCGGTCGAACGCCGCGCCTTCTCTATCGATGGACGCCTGGTGGAGTCCTCTCGCGAAGTGAAGAAAAGACGCCACGACGTACTCGGCGATCGCCAGAGTGTTCCCGAGACCACGAGAGGTTGTGACAATAACGTCACTGCCCCACAAATCGCAGCGATGAAGGTTGCTAGCGCCAGCGGGTGTCTGGTGAAACCAGCGAAGACGAGGCGCCCGGGCAACGAGGTCGACTGGAACTGGGAAGCCGCCAAGGATCACATCTGCGGAGATGAGAAGCTCGTCTCTCTCCGCCCGAGGTGGAATGTTGTGCCGTTTACTGAGATAGGAGTCGGCGGTCTGGTCGCCCCAGGTGTCTCTGAGTTCCTCATCGAACCACCCCGCAGCCATATGAAGTTCGACCGAAGGGTCGACGTTTTCGATCTCCTCACGGGCAGCGTTGCCCAGTGGCACCAGTGAAACAACATTCAGCATCGCGCTGCCTCGAGCCCTAACCAGCGTTCATTGACTGGTATATGACCGCGAAACCCGCAGTGGCTTCAAGTCTTTTTCCGACAACCGCCTGATATTCCTCCGACCCATACCAGGCTTTAGCAGCAGCGGTGTCTTCAAACTTGAGTACGATCGTCTGAGGGCCGGGCGGACTTCCCTCAACGGTTTCCGCGGCGGCGTCGAAAATGACCAACTCGGCCCCAGCAGCCTGAATGGTCGGCCCGGCACCCTTTTGGTACTCGCGGTACAACTCCAAGTCATTAACAACGTATTGAGCAACGAAATATGCAGCCATGAGGCCAGTCTGGCACGGCGGCGGGTCGCTCGCCCTTTGCACCCGAGCTAAACGCGAACTTCGGCAAAAACGGCGCGCTGCGCACCAAACACCATTGAATTCCGACACACGCGCAACTACATAAAGTGCGCCCGGTGCACCGACTTTCACCCGTTGCGGCGAGCTGGCACCTGCAACGACATTTGGTTCATATTGAGCAAGCTTGCCTAGCTGTATGTGGAAGCGCCCCATGTTTCTGAAAAGACGATCTCATCGAGACCCATTCGATCAAGCTTGGTTGGAAACGCCTGAGTCCTATGACCAACTGCTATGTGAGCAACAGTCGCTGCATCATCGGGCATCTCCAATAGCTCTTTGACTTGAGGTTCAAACAAACACAGCAAGGTGGTGAGTGATGCGCCCAGTTGTGCTTCTCGACATCCGAGAATGAAGTTTTGCACCGCCGGATAGATGGAGGCTCCCCCTACTACCGAGAGTCGCCCTAGGTCGGTGTCAGTTGGGTGAGTGTCGTCTAAGTGAGCGCATGCGACGACCATGACCGGGATTTCTTCGAGATGATCGGCGAAATGGTCAGCGTTCTTGAGTAGTCGAGCGGCCTTGTCCGAACCAATGTTGATGTCTCCGGTTTGAGCGTCAGCTAGGTAGGCCTTCCACGGGACTCGATACCACTCTGCTAATTGATTTCGCTTGTCTTGGTCTCGCACGACGACAAACCGGACCGGTTGACGATTTCCTCCTTGAGGCGCGAACCGCGCGTAGTCGAAAGCCGTCTCAAGCTGTTGATCCGTGACGGGCTCATCACTGAAGTACCTAGTAGTCACTGCGCTGTAGATTGCGTCTCCGAGTTCCATTTTTCTCCTCTTGAGTAGCTCATCGAATAAGTCACAAACAAATGCTTAGTCCGACTCAACTTAGACCGACAAACCCCTTGATACCTTTCTCGAGATAACTGACTCCCGAACAACGGTCGTGAGAAATTTCTGTCGGAGTACTCCCAATGTCAACGGGGCGGGTGGCATCTAACACGACAAAATCAACTAAGACAAAGCCTCTCATTTCGAGGCTTTTCATTGTTTTCGAAGGGCTTGGGTACCAAGTCCCGTAGAGTGCCACCGATCCCAGCGTGTGCGGCTGCATTGCGCTGGGGTCACTGAAGGCCCTCACTCGATGATCTCATTCATCTGACGGTGAGGGTTTTCATTTTTTGACACCCATCTCATGGACATGGTCACTCGCTGGGAATATGGGGTAGCAAGCACAGGTTCAAAAGGCCCCAGTGCCTAAGGCTTCGCGAATACATCGAATCGTGCTCGGTATCTAGACCTGAGTTAGACACAGCGAACATCGGTGCCACCGAAATAGCCTCCTCCCGTCTATCTGCTCGACATCGGCATTAACCCTCCAACAGCAGCTATTTTCTGTAGTCAAGACGCAAGGAGACACCATGAGGGTCGGAGCAACGATATTTTGTCAGAACTATGCCGACTGGGATCGCTATGAAGCGGCGGAGCGAGGCGAGCACGTACCTGTTCGCCCTGAGACAGAGGATCGGTCAATCTTCTACGAAGAAATCGAGATAGCGAAGCTCGCCGACCGGTCAGGGTTCGACAGCGTGTGGACCATCGAACACCACTTCACGCCGTACACCATGGTCACCAATCCTTTGCAGTTACTCACCTATCTGGCGGGCGTCACCGAGAATGTTGACCTGGGCACCATGGTGATTGTTTTGCCCTGGCACAATCCGGTTCGAGTTGCCGAGGACATCGCCATGCTCGATGCTCTCTTAGGTGATCGGCAAATCATCGCTGGTGTCGGACGGGGCTTGGGTCGACGCGAGTACGGCGGTCTCGGCGTCGACCAGAACGAAGCCCGAGGCCGGTTCGATGAAAGTATCTACATCCTCCGCGAACTATTGAGTACCGGAACCTGCACTTTCCACGGTGAGCACTTCCAAGTCGACGATGTGGAGCTTCGCCCGCAGTTGGCGAGCGACCTCTCCGGTGCCCTGTATTGCGCCGCAGGTTCACCTGAGACAATGGCCGTCATCGCTAGAAACGACGTGAAGCCCCTAATGATTCCCACCGTCAGTCTCGACCTTACGTTGCAAGGCGCTCGAGAGTTCATGCGCCTACGAAGCGAAGCTGGACTCCCTCCGACCGACACCAAACTGGCGTTATGGATCTACTGCGCTGAATCAGAAAGTGAGGCACGGGCTGGGGCAGAGTTATACATGAGAGAATACGCTGATAGTGCGCTACGACACTACGAGATGACGGGTACTCATTTCGACGGTATTAGCGGCTACGAGGGGTACGCCCAACGGGCGGCAGCGCTGCGGTCCGATCCCACACCATTCCTTGATGGGTTCTTTGCCCGTCATCCCTGGGGTACTCCCGAGATGGTGATCGAGAAGATCAACGAGTTAGCGGAACAATTCGGGACTTCTGAAATCATGGGTGTGTTTCGCTACGGGGGAATGGGTCACGCCGAGGCGGCGAGGAGTATGACGCTATTCGCCGAACAGGTCCTGCCCGAGGTTCAACGGCTCGATCCTGCGCCCATGAGCCTCACCTCAGTGACGTGATTAGTTGCGGTCTTCTAACACCAAAGAAGTAGGGGAGTGAGACATTTGCGGTAGCTGTTCATCACCACATGGACAGCAACTTGGCTAACAATCAAGTTTCCGTTTACCCAACCGCCGTCAGTTCAGAGCCGGGTTTTTTGCGTCCATGATCCAATCAACAACGTCATTGCCGTCTCGGGTACCCCATACTCCAACGGCGCCGCGAGAACTACCTGAAGGGACAGTTTCCACTCGTCGCCATTCGGTAGCTACGACTCTGTGAGCGATTAGCCACTGGTCGTTTCGTTTTTCGAAACGGTCTACGTAACGGATTCCAAAAACGTCATCTTTGCCTTCTTTGTCGGGGAACTCACGACGGTGGTATGCCACAGCGTAAGTTTCCGCGCGAGCGAAATCTCCATCTATTTCGTCAACTAGGACGTTGCCCATGAAGTGCATTGTGGCGGTCCAACGAGGCATGAAGTCTGCAGCCATGTCGATGAATTCATCGACGGTGCCTTTGAACGAACCGTGATCGTCGTAGGCATCGGGGTGGTAGCAGGACCTCACTAATTCGAAGTCCATTCGGTCTATGCCACGCGCATAGCGGTAAACAACATCGGTTATTTCTTGTTTGGCCAAGAGCGTTTCGATATTCATACCTGACGAGTCTTACAGATCATGTCGGGCAGCAGTATCAGTCGCCGAACCCGTTGCTTGTACCTGAAGTGGATTTGTATTCCACGAACCCGCCTTCCATCTAGGTTTCCAAGCGCGGAACGTTTATCCGCACGAAGGACGCAAGCCGGTTTAAGTAGTGCCCGTCGGAACGATTTTGCCCATCCGCCCAGCCTCATAATCTTTCATCGCTTGAAGGACTTCAGCTTCGGTGTTCATGACAAAGGGCCCATGCCGGGCCACTGGTTCTCCGATGGGCCGCCCTGCCATCAAAAGTATTTCTGTGTCGGAACAAGGATGGGCTGCGGACAAGTGGACTGTTCCATCACCCGGCTCAAAAACTGCCATCTCGTGCTCTTGTACCCGTGTTTGTTTCGCGCCGAAGAGTCCAGCTCCGTTGAAAACGTAGAGCCCTATCTGATGATCACCCGGAAGTTCCAACTCCAATGAGCCGGTGGGTGTAAGGGTGATGTGCGAATAACAGATTGGGGTGTGGGTGCCTGCGGGACCGCGTGCTCCTAGTACCTCGCCTGCGATGACTATCGCTCTCCAACCGTCACCTTCAACGACCGGGATTTGATCAGCGGTTATCGCCTGGTATCGAGGCGTAGTTCGTTTGTGAATCGCTGGAAGGTTGACCCACAGTTGGAATCCGTGAACGCGCCCGCCTCCAGTTCGAATTTTTTGTGACGGCATCTCGCTGTGGATGATGCCGTCACCTGCCGTCATCCATTGCACGTCGCCTTTTCTGATCACGCCTTGGTTTCCGAGTGAATCCATGTGTTCGGTTTCGCCTTCGAGCACATACGACACCGTTTCAAACCCACGGTGAGGGTGATCCGGCGCGCCTTTCGCTTCACCGGGCTGGTAGTCGGTTGGTTCTTTCTCGTCCAACATTAGAAACGGATCGAGCATCTCCAACGAAGTTGATGGAAACGGGCGATAAACAGCAAAACCAGCCCCTTCGAGTTGGCGGTGAGCAGCCACCACCTGTGAGACGTTGCGTTGAACCATGGTCAAAATATTAGGTGTTGGGTGTAGGTCGAGGTCGCTCTGGACGGTCCTGCTGTAGATGAATTGAAGGCAACTCAACGATGCCAGAAAAGCTGAGGTTCAGAGCCGCGACCGCCACGGACTTCCCTCTTTGGGGTAGGGATATTGCAAGTAATACTCGGAGCGCATCTTCACTAAATCATTTGCGACCTCGAAAGCGTCCACCACGTTGTTTGGGAGTTGACCGCCTTGAGAGGCCGCCATGATGGGTTCGAGTTGTTCCAAGCGCGAGACACCAACCAGGATCGCGTCTCCGAGGTCCGCGTCAACTACCGAGTGGTGTTGAGTCCAGCGGATCGCCGCTTCCATTGTTGAGATACCCGCGCTCTCCGATGCTTGGGTGATGGCTTCCAAGGCATCAAACATTTCTGGCCGATGTAAGTACCTCTCCTGGTATTGCTTGATGCGCCGTCTTTGGGCAAACCGATCAACCCCAGGGACAGGGTCGACACCCCTGCGATATTTTCCGGTGAGGAAGCCACTAGCGAGGGTGCCGTGGGTGTAATAGCGGATCCCGTAATTTCTGAGAACAGGTATTAGTTCGTATTCGGCTGTTCGGTTGACTGCGTTGAAAACGCCTTGATACACGGTTGGTGAAACAAATCCCATCCGATTGCAGTATTGGCTGATCTCCACGACCTGCCATGCCGGAAAATTGGAGAGGCCAAACGCCTCCATGTGGCCGGCTGTGTAGCAGTCGTTAATTTCTTTCAAGGTGTCTTCGAGTGGAATCTCTGTCGAAGGTACGTGCAGGTAGTAGATCGATACTTTGTCGCGATTTAGCGCTTCTAAGGTTTGACGCATTTGCGCAACCGGGCCTCCCGGCAGGCTCGGATGATATTTAGTGCCGATAATCATTGAAGCGCCCGCAGGAACCCGACCTATTACTGCTTCACAATTGCCATCTTGGTACACGCGCGAAGTATCTAACTCCCGTCCTCCCAGGTCTGTAAATGCTGCAAGGAGCGCGTTGCAAGAGTCGTCCGACGAAAGCGGGTGGTCGCGCGTAGTTGGTTTGGGTTTGCCGAAAGCCACAGCTCCCAACACAACAGGGGCGGCATTCGTTCGAGAAATCAAATTTCGAAACTCCTGACCGTTGCGTCCGTCGACTCTTTGCGTTATCTCATCACTGGCTATAGCTAACGCGAGCTTTGTTTGAGCACTTTAGCCATCGCGCTTGTTTTCTGCTTTAGGCCTCAGCCACCCTGACATGCGTGTCGTAGGTTGCAAACCATCTGCGTTGGTTTGTTCCAGCAAGGTGGACCAGCAACGTGTGGTGATCAACACTGCGAGGCGCTGTCCTGTAGCCGTATCCTGAAGACATGTTGGAAATCGAAGCGGTTGCCATCGCCGACAGGACAACGAGCGATGTTTCTATCCGCTAGCGACTCTGCCGCGTGGAACCGCGATGGCTTCTTTCTCGTTAGAGGGTTCTCGTCCTCTGAAGCCTGCGACGCTATGTTGCGGCGGGCGATAGATCTGGCGCGAGAAGCGGACGGTCGCGGCGTAGCTGGCGCGGCCATTGTGCACCCGGAACGGAATTTGGCCCAATCAGTGGGCCCTGATGCGCGGGCCGAGGAACGCGTGTCGAAGGTCTTCAAGATCCACCGAGATTCGGTATTCCACGAATTTGCGACTCAGCCCGACCTTGTCGAGGCAGTGGAACATCTCCTCGGCACCGACATTGACTGTTTCTTGTCGCAATTTATCTTCAAGAATCCCGGCGCCTGGGGTCAACCGTGGCACCAGGATGCCTTCTATTTCCCCTTCGACCGCGGCCCACAGATCGGTGTGTGGCTCGCTGTGACCGAAGCAACGCTCGCTAATGGATGCCTCAACGTCGTGCCAGGTTCACACCTCGAACCAGTCCACGAACACCTTCTAGATCGACGGCCAGATGCCAACCAGGGTTACGTGGAGATTCTCGACCATGACATGTCAGCGGAGACACCCGTCATTATGGAAGCGGGCGACTTACTCGTCTTTCACAGCCACTTGATGCACCGATCTAAGGACAATAACTCCGGCGGAATTCGAGCAGCGATGGTCTACCACTACGCAGAACGAGGAACCGTTGACTTGGCAGAACGTCCGGCACCTATCAACGACTGGATGCCAGTTGGCGAAAGACAAGTTGAGTGACTGTGCCCCAGTTACATCCGTTCAACGAGTCCTTCGCATGGCAATCGTCGCCACTTTCAGGGCGAGCCGCGACCGCTGAACAGGTCGCCCAGTTCGACGAAGAGGGATTCTTTTTATACAAGGGCGCCTTCAACGCGGAACAGGTCACGGATCTCATCGAGGAGATCGACCCCTTTGAACGCGAGGCTGAGGAGTTCTTGCGGGCTCAGCCCGACGGTCGGATCTTCATATCTAAAGCCGACGCGATTACCTTCACCAAGCATCTCGTCAAACGATCTCGCAAGTTGCGTCATTTCAGCGCTACTGAGCCCCTTATCGGTCTTTGTCACGACCTCATCGGTCCCGATGTTCGACTGTATTGGGATCAGGCGGTCTACAAGAAACCAGGCAATCCTGAAGAGTTCCCATTTCACCAGGACAACGGATATACCTATCTTGAGCCACAGCAATACCTCACGTGTTGGATCGCTCTCACTGATACCGACGAGAG
This sequence comes from Acidimicrobiales bacterium, assembly GCA_014239555.1. Classification (GTDB taxonomy): domain Bacteria; phylum Actinomycetota; class Acidimicrobiia; order Acidimicrobiales; family Poriferisodalaceae; genus UBA2110. The sequence continues at coordinate 20,385 of JAAZYR010000015.1, read as the reverse complement.
CAACGGATGCCCCTGGGTGATTCCCGGGTTTCACCACTACGGCACTCTGGCGCACGAGTTAACACCGCTGGGTTGGCGTTGCGCGGCCTCTTCCAGCGAGGCGATCCCTATTCGAGCTGCCGCAGGTGACATCGTGGTGTTCTCTTCGCTTACGCCCCACCGAACCGGACCAAACCTCACTGAGCACGTGCGTAAGAGCTACATCGTTCAATACGCGCCCGACGGTGCGGTCCACAGGAGCGAGGATCGGGCGTTAGTTGCCCAAAACGACGCAGAACGCCAGTACCGGGTGCTGGGCGACGGCCTCGACTTCGATTCTGGTTGAAACGAGATGCACCTGAATTCTTTTTAGGCGTTTTCAGGTTTTCGCACCTCATTTGCTTTGGGCATCGAACCCCGTAGTGTCCACGACTTAACCTACGTCTGAGGTCTCGGCTCTATTTTCGGCTGCCTCGTCGGTCGACTTTCGTACTTTTCTGCCCAGAAGTCGGCCGTATCGGCCGTGCGGTACGGTAAGAATCGGGCACAAGGGAGAGCACATGAGTGACGGTCCCGCAATCACCACCTTTGACCGGGATGTGCCGGCAGCGGCAGTCATCGCAGAGCTTGAGTCAAACGGCTGCGCCATCGTCGCGCACCGCGCTGACGACGTCTGCATGCAGGATCTCCACGCGGAACTCCAGCCCTACCTCAACGAAGCGCCGTTCGGTCGCACCGAGTTCGCAGGACGGACCTCGAGGCGACGCAACGGGCTACTGGCTAAGTCCGGTGCCTGTCGCGAGCTTGCGATCGATCCGCTAGTGCTCGCAGTCTGCGACGGGATACTCGGTCCATACTGTGTGAACTACCGACTGCATGTCACCCTGCTCGTCGAGCTGATGCCGGGCGAGGTGCGTCAGGAAATTCACCGTGACGGTGGGATCTACCCGGTGCGGCACCCGGCGCCGCCCATGACACTGGCCGCGTTCTGGGCCTATACCGATTTCACAGAAGCAAACGGGGCAACCCTCGTCGCCCCCGGCTCACACCGCTGGCCACATGAGCGCGAACCAGAGGCGCACGAGCTCGTGCAGGCGGTGATGCCGAAAGGGTCGATCCTCCTTTACACGAGCAGCGTCTGGCACGGCAGCGAGGCGAACCGCTCTGGCGGTGTGCGCACCGGGATGGGACTCCATTACAACCTCGGTTGGCTCCGTCAGGAGGAGAACCAGGTGCTCTCTTCGCCACCGGACGTCGCCCGACATTTTCCCGAGCGGCTGCAACGCCTCATCGGTTACGACCTTGGGGGGCCGTACCTTGGCTTCGTAGAGAAGGGCAACCCGATCCGGTTACTCAGCGACGGCGATGACGGCGACTTCGCGCGCACTGAACCGGCGCTTGACGCGCAAAGAGAGGCAATCGAGCCGATTCTGTTCGGCAACGTGGACGGTCCCCACTAGCAAACTTGAGCGCTAGGTACGGATCCCTTTCCGTGGTTGCCCCACGTGGGCCGATGTCGTTTTGCCGATGAGTCGGGCTCGGTAGCGCCGATGTAGGAACTCAGTTTGGTGCCCCATCTCCAAGATCGCCCACTCCGATAACGAACTCGAAGACGTGGTTGGCTTCTAGTTCCTCTAGCGGGCGGAACTTGAAGATCTGGGATCTTTGAGAAAGGCTGGCTCAAAGATTGGCTGAAGGAGCAAAAGTGAACAAACCCGTCGTACTCGTTCACGGTGCCTGGCATGGGCCCTGGTGTTGGGATCGAGTCACCCCTCACCTCGATGCTGCAGGCGTTCCATGGGTCGCTCCAGATCTACCAAGCTGTGCGGCTGCTTCCACAGGAGCAAACGAAGTGGAAGACAATGACGTGGTAAGAGATGCTCTCGATGCGTTGCCCGGAAGTGAGCACGCCATCTTGCTCGGCCACTCGCGAGGAGGCCGAGTGATAACCGAAGCAGGAACACATGACCGAGTGGGGCATTTAGTTTACCTCGCAGCCTTTCTCGGCGAGCCGAATGAGGACACCACGAGCTATATCTCTTCTGCGTTATATGACGCTCTAAATGCTCACGATGATGGAACGACTACCGTTAAAGCTGAGTTGGGCGCAGGAGTCTTTTATAACGAATGCAGTGCACAAGACTTCTCATGGGCAGCGCAGCAATTACGTCCCCAAAGCCACAAGCCATTTGACAGTCAATCGCAAATGGCGTGGCGAGCCAGACCCTCAACCTATGTAGTTTGCTGTCGCGACAAGGCGTTACCTGTCGACGGTCAACGCAAAATGGCCGCCCGAGCGACAACGGCCGTCGAATGGGACACGGACCATTCGCCGTTTGCGAATCATCCCGAACTTGTCGCGGCGTTGCTGATTGGGTTGAGCGTCGGTGGCTAGTCGTCTGCTGCAGTTACGCCGAACCCCCCGCTTACTGGATCCGCTAGGACCGTAACCGCCTTCCTCGGGCTGTTTCTGCGTTTAGGAAAGGATGTCTGTGCGCAGGCTTGCCTGGATGACTTCACCTGCTGGATCAGCGAAGAACTCTTTGTTGAGAGCACCCCATTCTTTGCTGGTATTCAACGCTTTCATCAACGAACCAAACGCCTCTTCGCTCTCACACGCCATCACATACACGAACTCTGTTTGGTTTCCGCCCGCAACGGTGCTCATCAGGCGAGCCTCTTCGGCTCCTAACGATTTGTGTAGCTCGCCGGCTTTTGCGCAGTACTTAACGAACTCACCCATGCGACCGAGGTCCACTTTCCAGACCGTGCTATGGAAAACCTTCATGCTCCCACCCCTTTGTTGTTGATGGAGGCCGGCAGTCTTTCAGGTTCGAGGTTTCTTCGCCTTCACAGACTCCGAGCGAAGGAGCGGCTGGTCCCCTGGAGGTTGTGGTCGGACTGGATCTTTTGACCAGCTTCCGAACTGTTTGCCGTGTTAGCAGCCTCCATGTACGCATCCAATGAGTCAACCCAATTAATCATGGCGTACATGCCAGTGAACTGGCCACCGGCGACAACTTGAGCCCACACACAACCATTCGAACCTGCGCTCAACATCCCCCACATAGTGTCAATGTTTGCAGAGGCAGTTTCATCGTCTGTTGGGTCGGCTGTAAACATCACCGTCGAAACGTATTTACCGTCCCGAGAGCCTCGTTCGGTGATGGTTCTCGCCAAGCTGCGTCGCTGAACAGTAAACCCGCAGCTCTGATACAACGACATAATCTCTGTATCGGAGTTGGCGGCTGCTAGCCCATCCATGGCCTGGTCGATCGAGTCCCACTGAAATGAGACGTTGACTTCACCAGAACGTTCTCCACCGAGCATCACTTGACTTAACGAGGATCCAAGTTGACCCTGCTCCATCACACGGTCGCGGCCCCAGTCATGCCAGGCGGTAACGAAAGTCTCAAGGTCAGTCGTCCGTGCAGCGAGAACCGTTGAATAAGTCATGTTTGTTTCCACCTTTTGCTGTTGATGCAGGCCGGCAGTCTTCCAGGTTCGGCGCTTCTTCGCGTTTGGGGTGGTGACGCGCATCTACATGTGAAGTAACAGGAATTAGCAGGGGTTCGTGCCGGGATGGTGTCGCTGGCCTTGGAGGGGTTAATGGCTTTAAACCACGGTGCTGATCTGTGAGATGCGAAAACACAAACACCACCAGATGGGTTCTTACTCAACTGTTAGTTGGTTTTCCTGTGGAGCGCAGCCCCACCCCATATTGCTTGAGTTCGATTACGTTGCCATCTAAATCACGGATGGAAGCCGCTGGACCCCACCCTAAGGCACCGTAAATAGAGTCAGACACGCGCACAATTTCCACGTCGTCGTGCGCTAACAGTTCCCCCAAAGCGCCCGTCACATGGAACGCAATGTGGTCAACGTTTTCGCCCGAACGCTCAGTTTCTAAGAGGTCGATAATCGTAGTTTTATCCACCCGCATCGACAGAAACGGAGCTTCGCCCGACTTCCATTCCTCGTAGCGCTCCGGTTCTAAACCAAGCCGATCCCGATACCAGCACATGGCTCGTTCAGCATCACGAACATTGATCACTACATGGTCTATTCCCTGAACCTTCATGGGATCACCTCAAACACCTTTCCCATAGACACGAATCTTAGATCGACACGAAAACCGGCACACACATGTGACATTGATGATCATGCATAGCCGGACCGGTTGGCAACGGTACGTGAATCCTCTGAACGAGGCGCTCCTCGCGCCTGAACGCATTCTTCGGAGCGCACGTTGCAGTTGGCACCCTGGGCGTTTCGCGGGTTGAGCCGCGTGGCGCCCGCACGACCCAGCCACATTAACCTGCGAGCCATGACCTCGATCGAATGGGCGAACCTGAAAGCGCACGAACTTCGTGCCTTAGCAGCAACCAACGCAGTGGTTGTTGTGCCAGTAGCGGCGATGGAACAGCACGGGCCTCACCTGCCAGTGCAAGTAGATAGTCGTCTGGCCACTGAGGTGTCACACCGAGCGGCACGTAAGGCGCAGGGTGACCGACCGACCGTAGTGCTGCCCGTGATCTGGGCAGGCCTGTCCGAGCATCACATGCCCTTCGGTGGCACCATCACCTTGGACTACCAAACCCTTTTGTCAGTTTTTCGGTGCATTGTCGACAGCCTGCGACGGCACGGATTCACTGACGTGCTGATCCTGAACGGCCACGGCGGCAATATCGACGCGAGCAAGCTCATTGCTCAGGACCTCACGCTCGAACTTGAGGAAATGACGGTAGTAGCAGCGACTTACTGGCTAGAAGCAGCAAACCTGCTCGGTCCACTGCTAGAGGATCAGTCAAATGTGCTGCACGCTGGCGAGGCCGAAACGTCGATGATGTTGCAGTTGACGCCCGATCTAGTGGATGACCGCGACCTCGCGTCGCACCGAACGGAGGCAGACCTCGGCTTCCTGGTAGCGGGGGAGGGTTCGTTCCGCTGGCGCAACCTCACTGCGGTGACAGCAAACGGCGTGTTAGGCGACCCAAGCACAGCTACTGCTGCCAAAGGTGAGCAACTTCTCGAAGCCGCCTCCGACGCTATCTCTGAGCTAATTACTAACCCCGGCACGTGGGCAGCAGCGCCCGACATGCGCGGTGAGGAGACAGGCGGCGAGCCGTTTCGGCCTTAACCGCGAAGACCACCACATGAGGTCGGAAGGCCAGTGATATCTGCCACTCCCATTCTTGTAATGCCCACAGCTCAACCACTTTGGGGTTTGGTTCGATCATTAGGCTGTTCTGATGAAGCCTCCTGAGGACTTTCCGGTGTTTGGCATCGAAGATGATGCTCTGCACGGCCACCTCAGCGGCGACGAATGGTGGTTCACCGAAACTGCTTGGTTTTCCTTTCATCACCCGGAAAGGAAACTCGGAGGTTGGCTTTACACGATGGCACGCCACAACATAGGCACAGTGGCGGGTGGGGCTTGGGTGTGGGATGACTCGGCGCACCTTCCCTGGGAGGTGCTTTACTCCTCGAACTACACCGCACTTGAGTTGCCGCGTGATGTTGACCTTCGCGATTGCGAGCTTCCTACTGGCGTAAAAATCCGCGTCGAAGAACCGAAAATGGTGTACCAGGTTGGCTTTGACGACCCTGGACGGTTAAGTGTCGACCTCCTTTTTTCTGCTGCGGTGGAACCGCGCCCACTGGTGGCGAAGGGTTCCACCTTCGGCAAATCAGCTCATTTCGATCAAATTGGTCATCTCGTCGGCTCCGTCGAACTGCACGGCGAAAAGATCGACATCGATTGTTGGTCGATGCGAGATCGCACATGGGGTAGGCGTCCCGAGAATCGACCGCGACAGGGTGCTTATGTCACGGGAGCGGGGGTGGGAGGTCCGGGTTTCTTAGCGGTGACGAACACCCGAGATGGTTCCGACCGAATCGCCTATGGGTTCGTCCAACGAGGGGATGTAGCTGTCAGTTTGTTAGATGGTGAACGGTCCGTACGGCGCGACCGGAAGAATGGATGGGTCACCGAAGTTGACCTAGAGGCCGTCGACGCTGCCGGCCAGTCATTCGTCGTGAAGGGGAGTTCCGTCAGTCGAATTATCATTAACCGCCACACCTTCATCGATATCAACAGCCTGATTCGTTGGGAGCGAACGGATACTGGAGAAGTTTGGTGGGGTGAAGATCAAGATATGTGGCCGGTCCACCGATGGTCTGCAGCATCTCGGTCAAACGACTGGGAGCTAAAACCATGAGTTTGCCTATTGGGGAGCAACTCCAACGAATTTCGGCGAAACTGCGCGCCGAAATTGGGCCAGCGGTAACCGATGAGTACACGCGCACCCAGACGTTTATGGCGTCGGTGATTCTCGAACGCATCTCCAAACAAATTGTGCTTGGCTCTGACCACCTTAAGGTCGAACAGCAAGAGGTAGCGATGTTGCACGAACAACTCGCCAGGATCCTTGTTGACGTCCCAGATGTAATCGTTCACGCACGCCTAGCAGCTGAGGAAAGCCTCGAAGTTGCTGCGCTGGGAGCACTAATTTGCGAGTTATACGCGTGGGGGGCCGACGAAAAGCTAGTTGAAGACGCACTTTCGTTGATTCGACCCGTACTAAGGGCTGACATTGACCGCCGCATGGAGATCGCCCGATGAGCGCCGCCTTGGAGATCGAAGCGATGATGGCGAGCTATGTGAGGGAGCGACTAGAGATTGATGACATCGTGACTATTGAAGACGTCACGCGCATCGCTGTGGGCTGGTCACACGAAACCTGGCTGTTTGACGCGGTATGGCCCAGCACCGAAGGTGAGCATCGAAGGGGCATGTGTCTGCGACGGGACCCAGGTAACGCCCTGCTGCGACAAACCTCAGACCTTGGAGAACAGTTCCGAGTGCTCCGTTGCCTTGAAAGCACTGATGTGCCCGCCCCGAAAGCCTACTGGTATGAACCTGACCCCGATGTGTTGGGCGCGCCGGCGTTGGTAATGGAAAAAGTAAGCGGAGAGTGCCCAAGTCCGTGGCGTAAGACAGGTCGCGAGTACTACTCCGCTGCGGCTGACCGTGGCGTGCTTCCCTTGAGTTTCACAGACGCCCTCGCTGCAATCCATAATGTCGATTGGCGTGAAGCGGGGCTCGACTTTTTAGGAGTGCCGGACGCGGGAAATTCTTTTGCGCGCAGCGAGATCACGAAATGGCGCGGGCTTATCGACGAATCCGGCCACTCCGGTCATCCAGTCCTTGACGACCTCACTGGCTGGTTAGAGGCTCATGCACCTTCGACGGACCGTCTGACTCTGGTGCACGGGGCCTACCGGACCGGCAATGTCTTGATCAGTCACGACCAGGTGAGTGCCGTGCTTGACTGGGAACTTCAGGTCATAGGTGATCCCATGTACGACGTCGCGTACATGCTCACTGAACTGAACCGCGAGGGCACCAATTTGCTATCCAATGTGGTGCCTCGCGAACTGTTTTATGAGCGGTATCAATCGATGACCGGCATCGAAATCGATGACGAAATTTGTCGTTATTACCAACTTCTCTACGCTATGCGTTCGGCTGCCTTTTGGATGAGTGCCGCTGGACTCTACGCCGATGGTTCCAACACCGATTTGCGACTGGCCCGCACGGAATGGTCGGTGACAGTAGCGCTTGACCGAGCGGCGCAGGAACTCGGTTACTGAACTTAAGTGTGTCGACAATCGTCCGTTTCTTCATCACCTCGCGGATGCAGAGAAACCGCAGTTTTACGACCCGCAGAAAGAGCGTCGAGTCGACGGTGCCTCACAGGCAGGAGATACCGTGAGCGGCCCCGAAACGGATTCACTGACCGAAAACAAAGTGGTTCCTAGACAAACTCTGGGAGAATTTCTGAACCAAAGCTGGAGAGCGTATCGATGAGTTCGGGAGCCGGCATGCCCCCCAGGTCGCACATCAAAAGGTAAACATCTAACCCGAGGGTGTCGCGGTAAGTAGACATTTTGTCGAGTACCTCTTCACGGCTTCCACACACCGTCGGGCCCCGCTCCGTCATCTGCCTCAGATCAGTTTCCCTGATCATGTCTCCTAAAGCCGGGGTGCTGAGCCGCAATAGATCTCTCACAAATTCCATGTAGACCTTGAAACGAGGGCCGCTGACACTGAACGCTTCCTGGCTCGATGAAGCCATAAAGGTGTGAGCAATTGTTCCAACTTGGCAGTCTTGGCTCGGGTGGCCGTGCTCCTCCCAAGCTTCTCGGTAACGCTCGACTAACGGTACGAAATACTTTGGAGGGCCAAATACGCCCGGCAGCATAAGAGGTAACCCCATCCTCGCTGCATATTCCACAGAGTCGATTGAACTGCCTCCCCCGACCCATATCGGAACTGTTTTCTGCAAAGGCCGAGGTTGGGTAGTGAAGTTCCGAAATGGTGAACGAAATTCGCCCGACCAGTCCAACTGCTCCTCTCGCAACGCCTGCACTAAAAGACTGACCCGTTCCTCGTACATTGGCCGCGACAGCGTCGGATCCTGACCGAAGGCCTCGTAGGTGTGTTCATAAAGATTTCCTCGACCAATGACCAGTTCTACGCGCCCGCCGGAGAGGACATCCAAAGTCGCGTAGTCCTCGGCTAAACGAATCGGATCGTTATTTGCCCCCAAGGCAACGGCGGTGCCAAGTCGAATCCGCGAAGTGCGTTCCGCCATTGACGCCAAAACGACTGGTGGAGCCGAAATGACGTAACTACAGAAGTGATGCTCACCTAGTGAGGCACACCAAAACCCTGCCTCCTCGGCAGCAACAGCGCCGTCTACCAACATGCGGTGACGCTCGGCTTGCGTCATGAGTTCACCAGTGATCGGATCCGGTAACAGGTCACCCATCGACGCCCAACCGATTTTCATGCGCTACCCCTAATCCGTTTGACGGGCCTTGCCGAATCTCTGCACTTTCTCACGCCCCCAAGACAACGTTTGCTTGTTCGATGCTCAGAAGGAGATATTTCACAAAGGAATTCTTTCAGACTTGTTGAGTCCGGTGCGGCTTGTTGCCCTGCACTTATCCATCGACCAGTTACGAAGCCACGCTCGTAAGGTCGCTACAAAGCACATTTTGCTGCCTTGGTCCGGCCCCGAGACCCAATATCGTCCAACATCAAACACAACGGCTTGAAGTACTACAAGTGTTGACGATGCCATTAATTGGTGCCGAAGCGTGCCCGAAAGGGTGACCTGCGGTCTCTCAGCACTATTATCGGGTCAGAGATCATCCTTGATTGGGGCAGTGATGACATACGAGTTGGTTATTCGAAACGGAACCGTCGTCGATGGGTCAGGACTGGCGCGGTATCGGGCCGATGTAGGCGTGGTCGGAGACAAGATCGCCAAGATCGGTCGCATCACCGAGAAGGGCCACGAGGAAATTGATGCCGAAGGACACGTGGTCACCCCAGGGTTCATTGATGGTCACACGCACATGGACGCCCAAATTAACTGGGATCCCTTGGGCACTTCGTCGTGCTGGCACGGAATTACCTCGGTGGTGATGGGTAATTGCGGTTTCACTCTTGCACCCGCGCGCGCGGCTGAACGCGAACTCGTGGTTCGGAACCTCGAACGAGCAGAAGACATATCAGCCGAAGCAATGGCAGCTGGGATCGACTGGAACTGGGAGACCTACCCCGAGTATCTCCAAGCGCTCGAAAAAATGCCCAAGGGAATCAACTATGGCGGATACGTCGGGCACTCCGCCCTACGCACGTGGGCTATGGGTGAACGGGCGTTTGAGGAGGCTGCCAGCGAAGCTGATATGCAGATTATGGCGGATGAGCTTCGTGCCTCGCTTCGAGCAGGGGCCTTAGGGTTCACCACTAGTCGCACATTCAACCACCAGACTTCCGATGACCGTCCAGTGGCGAGTCGTATCGCTAGTTGGGATGAAGTAGCGACTTTGGTTCGTGTCATGGGCCGTGAAGGGGCCGGTATTTTCGAGATCGCTGGTGAGGACGTCGGTCGTGACCCAGAAAAACAGAAAGACTATTACGGTCGACTCGAAGACTTAGCGGTGGAGACGGGTTGCCCGATCACCTTCGGCGTCGCCTCAGGCCGTTTCCCCAAGGGCGAACATCGGGTCATGCTTGACTTGCTCGACCGCACCGCAGCCCGAGGTGGGCGCATGTTCGGTCAGGCTCACGCTCGAGAGTTCAACGTGGTTTTGTCGTTCAAGACCCAGATCCCGTTTGATGGATTGCCGGAGTGGAAAGAGCTTCGAACATGGCCCCTTGACGAGCAGAAACGAGCTCTGCAAGACCCCGCCATGCTCGACAAACTTCTCGCTGCCGCCGAAGACGGTGCATGGACCAAGGGTGTCGGCGCCGAAGCTCGCAAACCGGACTATGACTGGATTCGGGTCATGGATGGTCCTCTGCCGCCCTACAAAACTGTGGCCCAGGTAGCGGCCGAACGAGGCGTTTCGCCTGCCCGATGCATGATCGACCTAGCGATCGAATCTGACTTCGAACAGTTCTTCCTGCAGCCGATTGCTAATGGTGACCAAGATGTCGTGCTGGAAATAATGAAGCACCCCCATTGCATTACAACGTTCTCCGATTCAGGCGCGCATGTGAGTCAACTCATGGACAGTTCAATCCAGACACACGTGTTGGGATACTGGACTCGAGAGCGACAGGCGTTCACGTTGGAAGAGGCCGTCCGCGGGCTCACTCTCTTACCCTCAACGGCATGGGGTTTTCATGACCGGGGGCTGCTCCGCGAAGGCTTAAAAGCCGATATCTGCGTCTTCGACCCTGACACTGTTGGTCCGGCAATGCCTGCGGTGGCGCAAGACCTTCCTGGCGGGGCTACTCGTCTGACTCAAAAATCGGTCGGTATGAAAGCCACCGTCGTCAACGGCTCAACCTTGACCCTTGACCAAGAACACACAGGTAACTTGCCGGGCGAAGTTCTGCTGGGACCTCTCGCAGGTTAACGAACGCACCAAATTTCATTGCCAGGTCGAACGCATGAGGACGACCAGAATTACTCAACTCACAATGGCCCGCTGATACGAAGACGCGCGAGGCTTAGGTCAACTCGGGAGACGAAATGACCCAAACACCAACTTTTATTCCGCTACTCAACTCGGTTTCTCGAGCAGAGACCACTGCAGGTGAAGCATTTACAGAGTGGGCGCAGAGCACAACAGACAAACGATTAGCTAAGACTCTTCGGTTGGTAGCAATGCGTGAAAGTGAACACGGCATCGCCTTCGCCAAACGCATGCTCGAGTTGAACAGCGAGGTGTATGACGACGGCCTTGATTTCACCGCCGAATTGAGAAAGGTTGTCGCTTCTAAGCGCTCAGATCTGAGCAAGATGAAAGCCCTCGGATTCAACAAGTCAAACCCCAGTCCCGACATTTTCGACAAGTTCTTCCGCGATAAAACGATCGATCCAACGACCGGTGCGCTTCTCGGTCGATACATCTGCGAAGAGCGTGATACGGGTCGCCTACTTAAGGCAGAACATGATCGTCTTCACGCCGCTGAGAAAAAACGTAAAGAGCGAGCGAATCGTTAGAAACCTACAAAAAGAATGAGAACTGGGGAGTAAACACCCCGTTCTAAATCTTGAACACGACGGCTCTCAGCGGCTTCCGTTCGATCTGTGAGAAAGTGGTTTCTAGGGTGATTCTTATGCCGTCAAACGAAAAAGTTGTTAAAGCGTTTCTTTACGGAGCCGATACCAGTGTCTTTAGCGATGAAGGCAAGCTAATAAATCTTTTGCCGGACCCCATTCCGTTTGGCGGGGTCTACGTCGGGCCTTCCGGCGCCGATGATTATGTGGGCCTGATACAGAGCAATATTCGTCTTGATTACCTCAAGGCTCATGAGGTCATCGTCGAAGGAGACCGGGTGATCGTTATCGGAAGCGAACGCGGATATTTCCTGCGAAACGGGCAACCGTACGAGATGGATTGGGTACACGTGAATCGGGTGATCGACGGCAAAATCATGGAGATGCGTGAATACAACGACACTGCCGCCATGCTCGAGGCCTACAACAAGTCGGAAGCTAAGTAGTAGCCGCCTACAGCTCTAACTTTTCTGGCATTAAGAAATGGGGCCTGATGGCTGACACAGCCAAATATCGAATCACAAAGGAACTTGACGTTCCAGCCAAAATGCGAGACGGAACGACGCTGTTCGCGGATATTTATCGACCCGACGCCGAAGGTAAATTTCCGGTATTGCTGCTTCGTCTTCCCTATGGAAAGCAATTCATTAGCGACTTCGGTGATCACGAGTTCTTTGTCCCTCGCGGCTATGTGGTGGTGATCCAGGACACCAGAGGCCGGTTCACCTCCCACGGCGACTTCGAGCCTCTCTTCGATGAGCCACTCGATGGGTACGACACAGTGGAGTGGGCAGCAAAATTGCCTTGGAGTAACGGCAAGGTCGGCACAATTGGGCAGTCCTATCTAGGGGCAACGCAGTACCTAATGTCTCCGACAGCACCTCCGTCCCTGCGGTGCCAGGTTCCCGTGTCCGCCGCTGCCGATTTTCACTCCGGATGGGTTTATGACGTGGGTGGGGCGCTCGTACATGGATGGATGATTCCTTACGCCATTTTTCTTGCTCGAAATACCATCGACCGGTTGGGTTTGAAGGACGAACTATGGCCGAAAATTCGGCCTCACCTCGAACGTTCGATCAACTTCGCTAACCCGCTGACTGCTGATGCGTATCGGCGGCTCCCATTAATGGATTGGGCCGACTTACTTAACGAAGCAGCTCCTTACCTTCGTGAATATCTCGATAACCCAGATGATGGCCCGTACTGGCACCGAATCAACGCCGAGAAAAAGTTCGGTGATGTTGATGTACCCATGCTTCACGTCAGTAGCTGGTACGACATATTTAGTCGTGACGGAGCAATCATGTTCAATGGGCTATCTGGCGGGGCGAAAACCCCCGAGGCCCGAGGTGGTCAGAGGCTGCTTCTGGGACCGTGGGGTCACCTCTTTCCCTACACCTCGCCCACCAGCAAGGGCGCCGGCGAAGCAGACTTTGGTGAAGCATCTCTTCTCGACCTACACCACTACGAGCTGGACTTTTTAAATCGGTGGCTAAAGGACGGCAACGACGAATGGGACGAACGACCACCAATTCGGCTTTTCACCATGGGACGGAATCAGTGGCGAGATGAACACGAATGGCCGCTCGCTCGAACCCAGTGGACTCCCATGTATCTGGACAGCGGCGGCTCGGCCAATACGCTCAGCGGAGACGGAACTCTTATGAGAACCACACCTGGCGACTCCCCACCTGACGCCTTCATCTACGACCCTGATGACCCGGTACCCACCGCCGGAGGCAACTTACTGGTTCTGCCGATCGGCGCTTACGACCAACGTGAAGTGGAGGCTCGACCGGATGTGCTGGTGTTCACCGGGGAGACCCTCAACGACGACCTGGAAATAACAGGACCGATCAAGGTTGCACTGTTCGCTGAATCCTCGGCTGTGGACACGGACTTCACGGCCAAATTGGTTGACGTCCACCCGAGTGGCTACGCCCAAAATATCGTCGATGGCATGATCAGATGCCGCTACCGAAATTAACGTGAACAGCCATCTCCCATGCAACCAGGACAGGTAACCGAACTAGAAATCGATTTGTGGGCGACATCGCACGTTTTTCTTGCAGGGCACCAAATTCGCCTCGAAATAAGCTCAAGCAATTTTCCGCGTTTCGATCGCAACTTGAACACCGGGGGTGATCAGGCCCGAGGCACAAGTTGGAACGTTGCTCATCAAAAAGTCCATCACAGCTCTCGCTATCTGAGCCACGTCATGCTGCCAGTGATTCCTTAAGATCCGCTTTACCGTCCTTGAATAGAGCGATTTGTGGTGTATGTCTTCATCCGGTCGATCTGTTACCTAGACTCGGGTTCATAGCGGGGAAGTTCTCATCGGTTGGGTACGGCCCCGGAACAAAAGCCACTCCGGGGGGAACCATGGCTACTGACTACGACGTTCACATCAAAAACGGCACCATTGTAGATGGAACACGGGTGCCTCGATTCCGAGGCGACATGTGGATCAAGGATGGTCGCATCGCCCGTATAGGCGGTCGAGCCGACGGTGTCGCCGAGCAGGTCATCGACGCGGACGGGGCGATTGTTGCTCCAGGCTTTATCGACCTTCACACTCATTACGACGCTCAAATTCGATGGGACCCATACTGTTCCATCTCAAGTTGGCACGGAGTTACGTCAGTGGTACTGGGTAACTGCGGTTTTGGTTTCGCTCCTTGCAAGCCGGACTTCCGAGAGCGATCCATGTTGACCATGGTGCGAACCGAGGCGATCCCTCTAGCCGCAATGCAAGAGGGCTTTTTGCCGCACTGGGATTGGGAAACTATTCCTGAGTATCTGGACAGTCTTGATCGGGCGCCCAAGGGCGTGAACTGTCTGCAATACATGCCGACAGCGTCCCTCATGATCTATGTGATGGGCCTCGATGCGGCAAAGAGTCGGCCAGCTACCAACACCGAACAAAAAGAAATGCAACGGCTACTCCACGAAGGAATGGACGCGGGACTCTGCGGATTTTCGATCCAACGGCTAGGTCCCAACTCCACCCAAGCTGACTTTGATGGATCGCCGATGGTCACCGACACGATGGTCGATGACGACATCTTTTGCTTGGCTGAAGTTCTCGCCGAACGCGACGAAGGCTTTATCCAACTAACACAAGCAACAAGTTCGGACCCGAACGATCCAGACGACCTGGCATTCAAACGCAAGCTGGCGGAAATTTGCAGACGCCCAATCATCGACAACGTTGTCCCCGTGAGCCAACGAAACCCACGCACCCACCAAGAACGTCTTGAGTGGATACAAGATGCCCAAGAGGAAGGCCTTCGGATCTTCGGACAAGCGGCCACGATACGAACAGGTTTCGCATTTTCGTTGGACGAATGGAATCTGTATGACTCCAGCCCCGCTTGGCGCGAAGCAACGACTGGCACAATCGAAGAGAAAATCCAGAAGATGAAAGATCCTGCTCTGCGAGACAGAATTAAGGCGGAACAGGACGAGGCCAATACCCTTTTCACCCAAACACAAATAGCTGTGGGCGGGCCTGCCCACCGTCTTGTCGTCCAAGGGGTTAATCGCCGTCAGGACATGCAGCAGTACGTAGGTAAGAGTCTCGGAGCCATAGCCGAACAAGAGGGCAAGCACTACATCGACGTGATGCTCGATCTGTCAATAATGACCGATTTGAAAACTGAATTCCTCGGAGAAGGCCCCGAGTGGAATGTCGACCATATGGCTGGGGCTATCACTGAGTCGCCCTACACCGTTCCAGGTGTCTCTGATGGCGGCGCCCACACCAAGTTCTTTACTGGCGGGGCATGGACTACCGACTATCTCGCGTGGATGGTTCGCGAAACAGGGGCGATATCACTCGAAGAGGCCCATTACCGCGGTTCTACGTTGGCAGCTCACGCAGGCGGCCTTCAGGATCGAGGAATGCTGCGCGAAGGGGCGCCAGCTGACGTCATCGTCTACGACTTGGAAGAGTTGTCTATGGAACCCGAATGGATCGGTGAAGCGGTTTACGATTTGCCTGGCGGTGAATGGCGGCGAGTCCAACATGCCAACGGATATAGGCACATTCTTGTCAATGGGGTGGAAACCTTCCGCGACGGCGAGTGCACAGGTGCAACCCCGGGGACACTGCTCCGTCACGGCCGAGCCTGAGGCAGTATCAGACGTAATTACCGGGAGCGAGTAACCGGTATCTGCCCAATTTCATTGTGAACCCGACAAGCAACCTCAGCTTGATTGTCGCGCTACTAGCGACGGATTACGCCTCGAAAAACAGTCCGGATTGCTTTGTCTGGGAGCACTCAAAGGCCGTTGTTGAATTCGATGACGGCAAAAAGTAAAACGGAGCTCCTATCAAAAAGTAAAATTTCCCCGCGAGTCACGGAGGTCAATACCCATCAACGGAGAAGCTTCCCATCTGGGGCTTTGTTTGGGTATCAGCGGGAATAGCCTTCACTTATAAGCTGTAGCAAAGAAAGAATCATCGTGGACAACGACGGCCCTTATTACGACGATTTCGAACATGGGATGACAATCCCGCCGTTACCCGCGGTCACTGTCACCGAAGCTGACAATGTCGCTTACCGAATGATCACCGGCGATCAACACTTCGCGTCAGCCGATAGCGGCGCGTACCAGCGAGTCAGCGGTTCCACCGGTGCACTTGTAAATCCAGGGTTAGTCATGCAATACGCGATCGGTCAAACCACAAATGCAACGCGAAAAGCCATAGCCAACCTGTACTACCGCTCGGTTCGCATCCTCAGACCGGTCGAAGTAGGCGAAACGATCACAACTAACACCACGGTCCTAGGACTGGCAGACGCGAGACCGAAAGAAGATCAGCATCGCGGAAAAGTTTGGTTAGGAATTGAAACCGTTGGCGACAACGGCCCCGTGGCAAAATACGAAAGATGTGCCCTGGTAGCCAGCAGATCGGGTTCACCTGGCCATTCTTCTGATATTCCCGGTCCGTCAGACCCAGCGCCTCTTAAAGATCTCGCAAACCTTGTCCCGAACTGGAATCTGGACGGCTTACCAGTCACTGCTTGGGGCCTCAGCGAAACCAGAGCCGATGCAATGAGGGACCACATCGATCTCGCCCCCTCCCTTGCCCGGATGACTTTTAACCAGGCGTTTGTTCACAGAGATGGTTCGGCAAGCATTTACGGCAAACGTCTCGTATATGGCGGACATGTCCAGGGGCTCGCGCAGGCTTCATTGAGTCGAGTGCTACCAGGCGTCGCTGCGATCGTCGCCTGGGATGGGTGCGACCATGTAGGGCCAGCGTTCGAAGGCGACCTGTTGGAATTTAGACACGAATTGAAAGAAACTTTGCCGGTTTCCGGCGGTCAACTCATGCGCTTCGAAATTCGTGCCGCCACAGTTGACGAGCGAGGAGCCGCTGGTAGTGACATTCTGGTATGGACACCAATTGTTTTCGCTCCGTAAGGAATTCTCGAAAACTAAAACTTCGCTCGACCAGCATTTGGTCATTGATCTCTTCGTGAGACTCTAGGAAGCGGTAAAGGGTCAGTAATGACACCAGTACTCGAAGGATTGCGAATCGTTGAGGGTTCGGCTTTCGTAGCGGCGCCTCTCGGAGGTATGACACTCGCCCAGCTCGGAGCTGATGTCATTCGTTTCGACGCTATCGGGGGAGGCCTGGACTATCAGCGATGGCCCGTAACTGCAGAAGGCGTAAGCCTTTTTTGGGCGGGACTAAACAAAGGTAAAAGGTCCATACAGGTTGATCTGCGAAGCGACAGAGGAAGAGATTTAATTACTCAGCTGATCACCGAGCCAGGTGCAGATAATGGAATTTTCCTCTCTAACTTCCCCGAGGCAAGTTGGCTCGCCTATGACCGCTTGCGTTCCAACAGGGAAGATCTGATCTATATGAACATCATCGGAAATCCCGATGAGTCAACCGCCGTGGATTACACGGTGAACCCCTCGTCCGGGTTTGCGATGGCAACAGGGCCCACAGGTTCGAGTATGCCGACCAATCACGTTTTGCCCGCTTGGGATACTGCTACCGGGTTGACTGCAGCGGTTGGGTTGCTGGCAGCAGAGCGATACAGGAGCCGCACCGGTATTGGTCAGCTCTCTAAGATCTCACTAACGGATGTCGCTTTTGCGATGGTCGCCAACCTGGGTTACATGGCCCAAGCACAGTTGACGAAAAAAGACAGAGTCCCTGTTGGTAACGACCTCTACGGGGCATTTGGAAGAGACTTTGCAACTAAGGATGACCGGCGGATAATGGTTGTCGCAATTAGCAGACGCCAATGGCAGAGCCTTGTCGAAGCCACAAATATTGTTGACCACTTAACGGCTATCGAGGACGCTCTTGGTGTTGACCTCAGCAAAGAGGGCGACCGTTGGGATGCCAGGGATGCCATCGCTTCCTTCATGGCGCCCTTCATAGAGACACACAACCTCGATGAAATAGCTGAAATTTTTGATGCAAAGGGAGTTTGCTGGGGCCCCTATCAAACCTTTGTCCAGTTGGTAAACGAAGACCGCCGTGCTAGCGCTGCGAACCCTATGTTTGACCACATTGATCAGCCAGGGGTTGGTCAGGTTCTTGCTCCAGGCTCCCCATTGTCATTTTCGGAAATCGATCGTGGCAAACCAACAGTTGCACCTCGGCTCGGCGAGCACACCGACGAGATACTTCTGGAGGTTCTCGGCATGACATCCAATGAAGTGGGCAACCTCCATGATGAGGGTGTTGTGGCTGGAGTAAAAGCTTAAACACCAGATCAATACGGCTGATTGCGTGAATAGTGCAGGCTGGTGGGAGGTTCCTGTTGAGGGAAATGAGATTCGGCCCCGAGTAAGAATTGATTTGAGAAGGGGGCTAAAAAGTGATTACGCAGCGCCCTCTCGTGCCTCCGGCTTCGAGCGTCGCATGGGCCTCACTAGCGTTCTCAGCTGGGTAAGTTCCCGCAATTCGAAGGGTCACGATCCCATTTTCGGTGTGTTCGCGGAGCGTATCCAACTTGGCGAAATCGCCGTCCAATGTTGTCACGAAAGTGGTCGTGAAATTGATGTTGCGAATGTCGGAAGCGCTGAAACCACGAACCGAAGTGAAGGCACCGCCATCACTGACAGCGTCAATCGCGAGTTCATTTAGCACTGCACCATCGGCGAGCCCATCAACTCCATTGGGGAAATGCTCTCGGACCTTCTGAGCGAAGTCATCTCCCCGAGGGACGACAATGTCTGCCCCTAACTCTTCGACCAATGCCCTGTCAGCATCAGAAGCATCGGAAATAACGGTGAGCCCTGCATGTTTGCCAAGCTCAATCATGTAGCCGCCGTATGCGCCAGCTCCTCCGGTAACCGCAAGCACCTGACCGTCTGTGAGGTTCAACAAGTCCAGCGAAAGTGTGGCAGTGAGGCCGTTCATAGGCAGGGAACAGGCTTGGACGTGCGTAAAACCCTTAGGCGAAGGAACTACCGAAGAAGCTTTCAGAACGATGCTTTCCCGGTATGCGCCATGAGCACCCCGGGGTACGACCATTGCCATGGCGGCATCGCCAACGCCTATACCGGTGGTTACCTCCGGGCCAACTTGATCCACTATCCCTGCAGCATCCATTCCCGGTACGTAAGGGGGTGGGTCAATTTTTTGTGTTTCGACTCGTGACCCGTTCCGCGCCAGAGTGTCGGTGGGATTCACTGCCGCGGCAAAGACTCGCAGCCGCACTTCGCCTGGGCCTGCCTGCTCTTCCGGGAGGTCTACTATTTCTAGGACTTCAGGGCCACCATACGTATTAACGCCGACTGCTTTCATGCGTCAATCTTGTCACCTCAGGCGTCTGGCAGTTCAGTTAGGTCATCTCCAGTAAGAGATTGCCAGCGAGTCAAAAAATCACCAGTGTCCGCTGACCACAGGTCCAACCATTCTTCGTCATTGTGTCTGTCGCGTAGTTCGATCATTTGTTTTACTCCTCTACCCACGGTCATGCGGAGAGGTGGTGACGGGTTTTTGATAACAGAAGAAATGGCGGTAGCCACTTCTTCTGGCTCGGAAGGGCGAGCATGGTCGTAGCCGACGCTGAACCCCCAATTTTTGGCGGCGGGCCGATATGGGCTCTCTCTGCTGGGTTGGCCCGTCTTGTCTCTGATGGGAGTTGCAACGGCACCAGGTTCGATCAGGGTTACATGTATTCCAAATATCGCCGCTTCAGAAGCAAGAGACTCGCTGATTGCCTCTACCGCCCACTTAGTCGACGAGTAGGGCCCAAACATAGGTATTGCGACGCGGCCCGCCACTGAAGATATGTTGATCACTCGACCAAACCCTTTAGCGCGCATAGCGGGAAGGGCCGCCTGAGTGCAACGTATCAAACCGAAGACGTTCGTTTCGAAAAGTTGTTTCCACGCTGCAAGGTCGAACTCTTCGACTGAACCGACTGGACTGAGGCCAGCGTTGTTAACAAGAACGTCGACGCCGCCAATATGACCAAATGCTTTCGCTACAGATTGTTCGTCTTCGACGTCTAGTTGAATAACGCGTAAATCAAGGTGCTCGTCGGAAGTTATTTCTTCGAGGGATTCACCCATCGAGGTGTCCCTCATCGAGGCCCAGACTTGCATTCCGTCTCGGGCGAGTTGAAGAGCAGTTGCCCGTCCGATGCCTGTGGAGGTTCCAGTGATCAATGCAGTCAGCATGGAGCCCAGTATCGCGCTAGACGCGTGTGGCGGGAGAGTCGGAACAACTTCGGTCGCTAGGAGAAATGCCTCATTGGTGAGGGTTTCTAGATTCGGTGTCGAAGAATGGATGGCGACATTCAAAAGCGATCGGGCGTTACTCGACCACCTT
>JAAZYR010000014.1 GCA_014239555.1 Acidimicrobiales bacterium | reverse complement strand
GGCCAACGCGACATCCATCGAAGACCTCCGTTCTGTAGCGGACACCATCGAAAGCGTGACCCAAGAAGACAGGGTCATAGTGATTTCTGTTAGCGGAAAGGGTTTCAGCGCAGGGGGAGACTTAAAGGAAATGGATCGGCTTGACGGCCATGAGGGCATCTTGGGTCAATGTTTAGAGTCGGCACGAGCATGTACAGCCATATCTCGCTGCCCGGTGCCCGTCATCGTTGTCGTGCACGATTACTGTTTGGGAGTCGGGATAGAGATCGTGGGCAGCGCAGATATAGCTCTATCGAATGAAGCCGCTCTCTTCCAATGGACCGAAGTCGATAACGGAACTGTTGGAGGCGCAGCTCAAGGCTTTCGCATGCTGCCATCTCAGGTCTTACGCCACCTCATGTTCACCGCTGAGCCGATAACTGCCCGAGAGTTATGGGCCCGAGGGGCGCTCACCGAAGTGTTACCACTGTCAGATCTTGACGACAGAGCACAAGAAATAGCTCGAAGCATTGCCAGTAAACCACCCAACCTTGTTCGACACCTCAAAGCATCGATGGACGCCATCGAAGCGTTCGACGTGGAAAACTCCATGCGTTTCGAACAAGGATTCATTTTTCAGTTAAATATGGAGGGAAGCGGTTCCGCCGCTAGGGCGGCCTTCCTTGAGGGCACCCGCAAAGGAATCAAGGGGCGTTCCGCTCTGCCCGACGCCTAGCATCTGCCAACCCGTGGCGAGGACAAAAACATGGATCGCCAAGATTTCTTCAAAAACTCTGACGAAAACAGCACCGAACCACTCCAAGGCCTCCTGGTCCTCGAAGCAACTACGACACGGCCCGGCCCTACGGACGGAATATCCTCGCTCTATGTCCAACCCTGAGAAAATGAGTGACGCGGAGGTACACACCGCTATCACCGACACCATCCTCAACTACGCGGAGTACGTGGATGGTGGTGAGATTGAGTTGTGGGCGGAGTTGTTCTGCCAGGACGCCGTTTTTGACGAAGGTCAAGCCGTCACAGGCCGTCCAGCTATCCAGGCACTATTACCGAAGCTGCTGCGGTTGTTCACCGCGACGGCTCACCACGTCAGCAATATTCGAATAGAACGAACAGCATCAAACCATGCCAAGGCGACGTCATATGTGCACGCCTGGCATCGGAAGCTCGACGGCAGTGATTTCGAATTTTGGGGTCGATACGTCGACGTATTGGCGTTCGAGGACGATGCCTGGCGTTTCTCCTCGCGCAAAGTAGAGCAGTTTGGGGCCCGTGGACTTGAAATCGCAGTCGACCAAGTGCCTCGCCGTCAACCTTAAATTTCGTGGCTAAACATTCACTGCTTGTTCGATCTCTGGTTCGCTCTTAGTGCAGCCGATCCATTGACCTGTTTCGCAGAAATAACGCCTCTTACAGCGATTACCGATGGGGTCCCATCCGTTCGATATAGGACATTTCTCCCACCCAGTTGGAATCACCCATCGTTCTAAACGTTCTCTTACGAATCAACCATCGGTCACCCACGCGCGAAAGTTCGTCGTTGTAACGTCCAAAAATCCAAGCATCGGGTTGGTGCTCGTGAAACTCATGCCAGGCGTTCACATAGGAGAGGGCGAGGGCTTCGTTGTTCCTCGGGAAGGACACTTCGACATTCGAAACGAAATGCGCTGACCTTGCGTAGAGCCGATCAGTTCCAATAGTGAAAAACTTTGTGGCTGCTGCATGGCCTTCCACAATTGGAAGTTTTCCGCCGTAATCGAGATGGCAATCCTCAGTGAAAAGATCGACGACTCCGTCCGGGCGATTGTCGTCCACGGCCCGGCAATACGCCGACAGTAAATCGGTGATTTCTTGTCTGTCTGAAAGTTCGCTATGTGAATAAGTCATGGCTACCTAGTTTGCTCCGGTTCAGGGAAGGCATGCCTATCCCTCCCTACTGTCAGTCTTTGTTTCTACGGCGGGTTCTCGAGGCAAGTTCAGTACCCGTTCGCCGATGATGTTGCGTTGTATTTCGTCAGTGCCGCCGGCTATCGACATCCCGGACGCGAAAAGCGCTGACTTAAGAAAACGTCCCCCATCAATCGAGTCGCCAGCTGCGAACTGCGATGCTGGCCCAGCAACGAAACCCAGGTCACGAAGTTCTCGACATAACGCTGAATTGAGTAGCTTGCCCATTGAAGGATGCAGTTCGCGTCGTGCGCTGAGGTCCAAGATGGTCCGCTGAATCTTTGCTGTGGTGACGGAGTCCCTCAGGACGGGGTTGTGGCTGGACGCGATTCGTTCGATAAGACTAAAAGTGACGTCGTCTTTTACGGAACCTGTCGCATAGAAAAACCCCGATGGGGTGCCACCCTTTTCCTGGTCCCGTTGCACCTTGCCTACAGGGGCGTCAAGATCAACCTGGTTGATCACATCTCCGCCGCCGTCGTGACCAACAGCGTCGGCGTCTCTTTCGTGTTGCAGCATCGTCATCGCGATCTTCCAACCCTCACCCAGGTCGCCGATTATGTCATCGCTATTTGCTTCGGCATTGGTTAACGACACTTGGTTGAACTCTTCGTCCCCGGTCATGTCTTTGAGTGGCGATACCGACACCCCTGGTTGCTTCATATCGATAATGAAAAACGAAATGCCCGCATGGCGGTCAGCGTTGGGGTCAGTTCGCGCCATGAGAACTGCTCGTCTAGAAGCATGACCTCCTGTTGTCCAGACTTTCGAGCCGTTGATGATCCAACGGTCTCCATCTCTGTCAGCCACCGTTGTCAACCCAGCTAGATCCGAGCCAGCGTCGGGTTCACTAAATAGTTGGCACCACATTTCTTGGCCGGTTGCGATGGTTTCAAGGTAACGATCAAGAAGTAGCTCGTTGCCGTACTGCATCAATATTGGGGCAACCAGCGTCACCCCTACGTCATTGGGAACTCCGAAAGCTCCAACGGTGGTTCGCGCACGTTCAACTTCCATGTGATCTTGATGTGTCAAGCCTTTACCGAATCGGCTAGCCGGCCAATGCGGGTACCCCCATCCCGATTCGGCAAGTAGCCGCCACCAAGCAGCCACCGACATGGAAGGGTCCCAATTCGCGACAAACCAGCGCCTTGCTTGTTCGTATACCAAGTTGATGCACCCCAATCTGCAGGGTCACGACGCCGCGATTTCCAGAGAACAACAACCGAACCTAGGCTATGAGCGATGGTTAGTGCGGCGAAACCCTTCGCGGAACTGAAGGTAATTGAGCTGGCTGGGTCAATTGCTGGGGCTTATTGCGCGAAACTTTTCGCGGACAACGGCGCTCAAGTAACAACTGTCGGCGAATCGCTGTTGACTCAAAGTCAATCCGCTTATCTTGATCAAGGCAAAGACAAACGATTGTCCGCCAATAAGGCCGCGTTCGAAGAAGCAGACGTCATCATTCGAAGCGATCCCCACAGCACAGTAGAAGGATCTGCCCTTCGAACTGGCCTTCAGACCGTCGTCGTAGATATTTCTCCCTATGGTTCTTTTGGTCCATATTCGGCGTGGACGGGTACATCTGCAACCGTTTACGCGCACTCGGGGCATACCTACTTGACGGGTGACCCTCAGAGAGAGCCGCTGATGGGTCCCCCTACTCACCCGTTGTACGCGGCCGGACTCTTCGCGTTTGTTGGCGCGATGGCAGCCCTATTCGACAGAGAACGTAATGACCGGCTTCATTCAGTGGAGGTGACACATCACGAAGTATTGATTGCTCTTCATCAGATGAGCTTTGTTCGTTACCAGTTGGGGAATGACGTTCTTCGTCGCATGGGCAACCGCTGGACCGGACATGGTCAACCCAATGGCATGTACCGCTGCGCTGATGGTTGGCTTGCTCTGTCAGCCCCAACCGATCTTCAGCTAGAGACACTTCTTGCGATAACGGGCCTTTCCGGTCTCCTCGATGATCCCCGGATCAACTCACCTATGGACTTCCAGGAATTTCCGAAGCTATTAGATGAACACCTCGCTCCGTGGTTGTTGGAACGAGCAGCGAGCGAAGTCAGTGAATTATTCCAAGCAGCTCAGATTCCATCTGCTCCCGCTAACACCATTCTGGGGCTCTTGGACGACAGCCAGTTAAGGCATCGAGAGTTTTGGCGAAAAGCTGGTCAGTGGTCCGTTCCAGGTGTCCCCTTTCAATCTTTATCGACCACTGGGACGCCTTCTGATTTACCGGATTCAGATTCGGAAGAAGGACCGTTGTCTGGAATTCGGGTACTCGACCTCACAAAGGTGTGGGCGGGACCCCTTGCGGCTCGAATTCTTGCGGAATTGGGGGCACAAGTAATGCAAGTCGAGCCCCCTTGGGGAAGGGGTCCCCGGGAAATCCCTGAGTCTTTAGTTGTTGCTCAACGATTCCATCCCGACAACGTTCAAGGTCCCGATCAGTGGAACAGGAATGGTCATCTAATCAAATACGGATTGAACAAAGAGTCCGTTGTTATCGATCTAAGTAGGGGTGAGGGATTGGAGGCCTTTGAAAGATTGGTCCCCATTGCCGATGTGTTGATTGAGAATTTCAGTCCGCGAGTAATGCCCCAACTTGGGTTAGATGAACACCGTCTTCATTCTCTAAAATCTGATTTGGTCTATATGACCATGCCTGGGTACGGACGGTCCGGACCAGCGGAGAATTGGGTGGCGTACGGCACCACCATCGATTCTCATGCCGGACTCTCACAATTAGTTGGCTACAGAGATGAACACCCTTGGAAATGTGGTGTCGCGTGGCCAGATCCCATAGCAGGTCTGCATGCAACTGCAGCAATTCTCATTGCCCTTTGGGATCGGCCGTTTAAGGGTGGCGTCACGATAGAAGCAGCGCAATTTGAAGCGACGGTGTCAATCATTGGTGATGTGATCGTTGAGGCACAGATGAAGGGTCACGAACCCTCATTAATGGGTAATCGCGACCAAGATTTCGTTCCACAAGGGGTGTACCCCTGCGAAGGAGACGACCAGTGGGTCACGATTTCGGTCACGAACGAGCAGGCTTGGGAGGTTCTGTGCGAGATCGCGGAACTACCCACTGACTGGGTCGCTCTCACCCGCTCGGAACGTTTAACGCTTCACGACACTATCGATGCTGAGCTCGCCAGTTGGACTAGCACGTTGGATCAAATTGAACTCGCAGCCACGCTTCAAGAGGTCGGGGTCGCGGCCGCTCCGGTGCTCAATATCCCGGGAGTTCTCGGTGACGTTCACCTTGATGCTCGATCAGCTTTTCAAGAGGTTCAGCAGCCAAGGGTTGGTGCCTTAAGGCTGCCCTGTCTTCCCATCCATTTTTCTTCTGCTTCGAAACGGCCGCCGATGCGTCCCGCTGCACTGCTGGGACAAAACAACAAATCGATACTTGTCGATCTTGCAGGCTTATCTGAGTCTGAATTGGGTGAGTTGGAGGACCTTGGAGTCGTCACAACCGAGCCGCCGTTGTGACGGTTACATAACCGTCAAGCTGTTGCGTTAGTTGTTGTCCAAATTTTGACGCATCTCGGTACCGAGCACCTCAAACCCGAGCTTTTCGTAGAAACCACGGTTCCCTTCGGTCGACGGCACTAGATAGAGACCGATCTCGGCGCAACCCCGTCGCCGGGCATCGTCAATGGTTCGTTGGACCAGGATTCGTCCCAGATTTAAACCTCTTGCCGAATCATCGACAATCAACTCTTCGAGTTCGCAGTATTCACCGCCGTATCGAATCGTCATGTTGTACGACACAGTGGCAATGCCCAGAATTCCGTCGTCGTTCTCGGCGACGACGACGGCACCGCGTTCGCGTCGAAGATGCGACTCGAAGACCGTTTGCCAGCTCGAAGTGATCGTTTCGCCGGTGAGTTGTTCGATCAGGTCAAAAACCCGTGGCTGATCGCTCATTTCTGCCGGTCGAGTGTGAACGCCGTTGGGGTGTTGCTCGACGGTCATCGGGGCGCTGGGTCTTCAGGCGAGTAGATGTCGTGGGCACCGAACTGGTTGCGTTTCACTGGATCCCCCGTTTCGGCGTAGTACGCCACCCCTTGGACGACGCCGCGAAGGTAGGGAGGGATAGCCTCGCGAATCACTTGCTTCTCATAGTTTTCGCGCGCAATTGGATCAACATCGGAGCGGACATAGGAGGTGACTTTGATACCAAACTTGCAGGATGTGGCTGAGCTGGGGTCAATCCACCAGGTGGCCAGCGCTGTTGGGTGGGATGGTGGACCGACGATGAGGTCGTACCCACTCCCCTCGCGCCAATCGAGGACGTCACGTTGGTAGTGCACACCGCTGTAGTAGCGGACGTGGTCGCATCCTCCCGGACCTGGCCATCGTTCAACTTCGTTTGTCGCGCAGAAGGGGTGCACGTTAGTGAGATTGCCGCGTTCGCTAATCGCCGCCCATACATTTGATGCCGAAGCAGCGACCTGCCAGGTGGCCTCGATCGGTGCAGTCGGCCCCATATTTTGGGCAGCAAAAATTTCTTGAAGTTCGTTCATTGGATACCCCCCCCCATGACTCGCCAATCGGAGCTTGACACTATCTGACGCGTCTTAGCGCTTTTTCAACCGTTAGTACAAGAGCAGCTAACTCGTTCGTTTCAGTAGAGACAGAATCGTGTCAACACATTGTTCGGGCTCATGCTCTTGAATGAAATGGCCGGCGTTTTCGATGACCACGTGGGGTTGGTTAGCGGCTCCGGGAACGCTCGAGGACATCAGCCCTTGCAAGGCTCCGGTGGCTTTGTCCTCGGAGCCAAAGGCAGTGGTGAGTGGCACGTCACATCGACTCAATAATGACCATGTCGTCCAACAAATTGGAGCGCTCGGGTGGACGCTCGAAGTTGGTACGAGGAGAGGGAACTGGCGAGCTCCTGCAGCGTAGGACTCGTCGGGAAATGGAGCGTCGTAGGCTTTTTGCTCTTCATCTGAAAGTGCGAACTCAATCGCGTTAAGCGGAGATGAGTCCCCGCCGACACAGACGGACGCTAGAAATGGCGTGACGTCTTGCGAGAATTGGCGCCAAACGGCAAACACGTCGTCATCGTTCATGCGTATGTCTCGCCCAAGTGGCACACCGGTGTTCGATGCGACAACGCCCCTATAGGTTTGTGGGTGTCGGGCAACGTGGCTCAGGCCAATTAGCCCACCCCAGTCCTGGCAAAACATGGTGACGTTGCCGAGCGGCGATGCGCTTTCAATGGCGTCAATGGTTTCGGTCAACCAGCGAAGATGACGCCCGTACGTGTAGTCGTCACGCAGAGTCGGCTTATCTGAACGGCCGAATCCCACTAAATCAGGAACGATCACGCGGCAACCCGAACGGACAAGCTCGGGAATCATTTTCCGGTACAGATAACCCCAGGTTGGCTCGCCGTGAAGCAACAGAACAGTTGGCCCAGTTCCTTCGTCCACGTAATGCACGCGGAGCCCTTCGCTGATGGTCACGTAGCGGGGTTCGAACGGCCAGTCGGTCAGCGACGCAAACCGTTCATCGGGAGTCCGCACGAACTCCAATCCTGCAGGCGAGGTCATGGTCGGAGACATACCCCGGACACTAACCGTCTTGCTCACAAAGCTCTCACAGGATCAGCCGAGGATTGGCTCTTGGGGTAACGGTGGGCACAGAGCATTGATCAGAGGTCGAGCACCTCTGGTGATCGATCCCATAAGAGATCACCGTCGAAACTCAACGAATAGTCAGGTTCGAACCTGATGATTACTCGCCCGAGGGAATCGAGATATTTTTGAAATGCTTGCGCTCGGGGACCATCGCCCATCAGGTATCGAGAAAACTCCGGATAAAACCAGTCTTTGGTTGCCCGATCACTCAATACGGTGCAGGTTCCTTTGTAGGAGACGGTCTTGTTGGGTCCCAAGCGCGTTCCCGCGCTCGAAATGCAGACCGAACTGCGAGGAAATCTTCGGATCGCTGAAATTCGTGCACGATGTTCCGCCGCAGTGAGCCAAAGGTTCCCATCCTTAGGCAGATAGGACATCACCACCCCAAACGCTTCGCCTGACATGTTGGTCCACATGAATACGCATTCCCTCTGGCTTTGAACCAGTTCGCTCTCCAAGTCTTCACTCAGCGCGCATTGCTGCAGATCTTCGTAATCCTCAGACATGCGCCGAGGCTAGAGCGCTTTGGGCAAACTGTCTTCAATGGGCTCGGAGTTGTGTCAAGGTTGCTCTGTGATCATCATCGCTGGAACCATCGATTTCAAAGACAACGAGACACGCGAGCTCGCAGTCCAGCGGAGTCGAACGCTCCAAGAATCAACTCGTCTCAATGAACCCGGATGTGAGGTGTATTACTTCGGGGCCGACCCGTGCGTAGACAACCGTATTCAGGTGTACGAGCTTTGGGTGGACGAGCAGTCTCTTGATGCCCACTTCCGTCATGCCAATTACCACGGCATGCTCGAACTGATCCAGGAGCTAGGACTTGTTGCAGCTGACACAGCCAAGTTCCGATGCGATCTGACCGAACCTGTCTATGACGAGAGCTTTACTCCTCGCGCCGACTTCTTCACTAGCCAGGACGCATGTTGACCACCAAAGAGACGCTCCGTCTTCGACGATTTCTGGCAGGACCTGAACGTTGGTTTACAACGGCACCCAAGTCCATGAGTTCCCTCGGCGCGGGCCACAATGAGTAGAGACAGATTGTTGGAAGCGGCGCGGCGCACTATCGCGCACGCCAAAACAGAGACCGTGCCCCTCGCTGAAACTATCGGCAAGGTGCCCGCTGGGAACTACCTGGACCACGATCGATGGTTGGACGAAGTTCACTCACTGTTTCATCGATTTCCGCTCGTCTTGGGGTTTAGTTGTGAGTTCGTTGAGCGTTACTCATATCGCTCGACAGAAGTCATTGGTATTCCTGTCTTAGTCACTCGCGCCGCTGATGACGAACTCCGAGCCTTTGTCAATACTTGCAGCCATCGCGGATCACAAGTTGTTCCTGCCGGAAGGGGAACAAGTAGACGTTTCACTTGCCCGTACCACGCTTGGAGCTACGACAACTTCGGTCAGTTAGTCGGAATTCTCGACCACGACGAATTTGGACAACTTGAAATGAGTTGCCACGGCCTAACCGAATTACCGGTCCTGGAATACGCCGGACTCGTGTTCGTGGGTTTAGATCACAAAGGCACCCATGACCTCGAGCGTTATTTGTGCGGTTACGGCGAAATGCTCGAACATCTAGGACTAGCCGGTTGCTACTTCGCAGGTCAACAGGTTGTTGACGGACCTAATTGGAAAATCGCCTACGACGGTTATCTCGATTTCTATCACCTTCCGATTCTGCATCGCGAGAGTTTCGGGGTCGACCTGTGTAACAAAGCAATTTACGACGCTTGGGGGCCTCATCAACGAGTGAGCGCTCCTGATTCTTCAATGCTGGGGCTCGACCAAAGCCCAGAATCGCAATGGTCGATTGGGGCACTCACGTCGGGTATCTGGACCATTTTTCCACACGTTGCCATCGCTTCGTTTCATGTGAATGGGCCGAACGGTGCAGGCGGAGGGAGGATGTACATGGTGTCGCAACTCTTTCCGGGCGACACTCCTGATACGTCAACGACAACTCAAACCTTTTTAACCACGTTCGAACCGACCGAAGAGGTCTTGCCTTTCATCGAGGCTCAACAACGGTTTTTGCTTCGGGTTGTCCGCGATGAGGATTATGCGAACGGATTTCTTCTTCAACGCGGCCTCAAAAGCGGAGCCAAAGATTTCGTCATGTTCGGTCGGAACGAAGCCGGTGGACAACGATTCCACGACTGGGTAGATCGACTGGTTCACACCGAATCGGAGTCCGAGGTGCTGGAGTTGATTGATAAGGCCACCTATGAACCTCAACGTTAGTTAGCTGACGTCAGCTAGAAACCAGAGCGACTTCACCGGTTGTTTTTATCGGTTAAGGGTTTCAAACCGTGAGGTTGAGGTCGCTGCGCAAGGTCAGACCTTGACGCCATTGGCGGGACCGCAATCGCAACTGTGCTGAACTAGTCCCTGCGCCCACTTGAAAGACTCAACTATGTCGAATTCCGAAGGACCCCTGGTTTTAGGAGCTACCGCAGCAGACCCCAAACGTGCAGTTTTGATTTGGAACGCCATCCGCAAGTATTTCGTAGAGGCAGGATTTCCAGTTGAGTACGCCCTTTTCTCTACCTACGACGCGATGTCATCAGCACTTCTTGCTGGATATATCGACATCGCTTGGAACGCGCCCATGGCTCATGCGCAACTACTTGAACAGAACACAAATTGCCGCACATTGGCGATGCGCGACACGGACGAGAACGTCCAAAGTTTGCTCATTGTGCGTGGCGATAGCGATATAGAAACGATCGATGATCTCCGAGGACTGCGTTTAGCGACGGGCGTGGAGACGTCCAGCGAGCTGTGGCTTTTACCTGTAACTCAACTAGCTGAAGAAGGCCTCGACGTTAGAACCGACTGCTCGCTAATAGAACTGGACTCCACCCAATACTCCGACCTCCAACGCTGGGTGGATGATCGGACCATCTTTGAGGCGGTTGTAAATCAGTCAGCTGACGCCGGAATTATTTTCGAACCCTGGTTGCAGCCTCTGACGCGTAGGCACGGCCTCGAGGAAGGCGAGATCCGAATCATCTGGCGAACGCGTAGCTACGCTCATTGCGCGTTCACATCCAGCCCCACTCTGACCGAACGCCGCTCCGATCAGTTCGTTGATCTCTTACTCTCAATGAGCTCAGATGACCCACACATTGCAGAAATGATGAAGATGGAGCATTTAACAAAGTGGGTTCGCGCAACAGACGACGGCTGGTCGGACCTTCGCAAAGCAATCGTTGAAGCCGACTTAGTAGGAAAGATCTATTAGGGCTAACCCTGCGGCAAGTCATGTGAAGTCCTGCCGGCGCTCCCACTAGTGGCACTCTGGCCACAATCAGTTCGAAACATCAGTCGGTGTCTGTGAATCTCGTTCATTGATGCGGCTTCGTTTTAATTTCTGAGGGTCTACTAGGGCCGCCTTACGATGGAACAATGAGCAATGAGATCCAAACTTGGCACTATGGCTTGGTCGCTCGTTGGTGGGCAGAATTTAACGAAGGCGGAAGCGACGTAGCATTTTTTCAAAAGGCCATCGAACGTTGCGGCGAACCTGCCTTGGACGCGGGCTGTGGGACTGGTCGCCTACTTCTCCCATTCTTACGGGCGGGCTTAGATGTTGATGGCAGCGATGTTTCCCCGGACATGATCGCGTGGTGTACGGCTAAGGCAGAAGCCGATGGGCTGTCAGTCAATCTTTATACGCAGGCAATGCACGAACTGGACCTGCCGCGCCGCTATTGCACAGTTGTCCTTTGCGGCGCATTTGGTCTCGGTGGCGACCGCTCCACTGATGTTGAAGGTTTGCGACGCATTCACTCGCAGTTGGAATCAGGCGGAACGCTCGTTATGGATCACCATGTAGGGAAGCACGACGTGGGCTCGGACACGATGTGGCAGATTCCCGAGAATCTCGAATTGCCTGGTTCGTGGCCCGAGATGGGCGATCGTCGGCGTATGAGCGACGGACGCGAGTTGGAGTTACGGACCCGTCTGGTGGGGGTCGATGCGGCTGCGCGGAGCATCGTGCGCGAAATTTCTGTCCGCCAGTTCGATAGCGGTGTCGAGGTCGCAAACGACGCCTATTCGATCGTCATTTGTAGCTATTCCGCTATGGAGGTGGAGAACATGCTCATCGAAGCAGGGTTCGGCGAAGTCCGCGTTAACGGAACTCTCGAAGTGCAAGATCCAGCCCTCGACGCCGAGCGGATAGCTTTTGAAGCAACAGTGTGACCCACTCCGGCACGTCGGCGGGACGCGTTGTAGCGTCGGGGACATACAAGGAGAGACGAGATGACTAAACACGTACTTTTGGTGTTCACCAGTCCGGTCGAGGGCAGGGAGGACGAGTACAACGCCTGGTACAACGACGTGCACCTCGGGGAAGTTCTCACCGCTGACGGCTTTGTACGCGCTCAGCGATTTAAGGCCAGCGAGATGCTGCCATCTGTTACCGAGCACGAGTACGTAGCTATTTATGAGATTGAGGATCTCGATCCCAGCGAAGCGATGAAATCTCTCAATGGAACCGCCGGATCTTTCACGATGACCGACGCTATTGAGCTCAAGCAATCAAAGATGATGTTGGCATCGCAGGTCAGTGACCTAGTTGAGGCCTAGGCATTAGCCAGATCCACCTAACGAAACGATTTCCCTTTGGGGAGGTCTTTTCCTCTGTCTTTTGCGAAAACGGTACGCCGCTCAGTTTCGGTGAAACCTCCGAAGCACGAAGGCTTCATCTGCGTGCAAGCGACCCAGCAGCACTTCCAATCTCGTTCCATCAATATCAACTCCGCGACTGACAAGAATAGACGTCGTCAGGAAGACAAATCGTTTCGGACCTTCTGAGCGGCAGTGTTAGCGACGACGCTCAGTGGGAATCCTGCGTACTGGCTGAGGAAGATTGGTATCTCGGTCAGATCGCTTTCTTGCAGATCGCCTTTCGCCATTCCGGCGCTGAACTGCAGCTTGAGGATGGCGTCATTACCTTGGGCCGCGACAATGCCGAGGATCAGCAACCGGCGATCGCGGGTGCTGAGACCCTCACGCGACCAATACTCAGAAAAAAGATTTTCCATGGCCATTCGCTCAAATTCTTCGGGATCTTCAGAAGCCCGCCGCGGATAGACCTCTTCGAAGTTCGCCGCCCCCGCTTTATATTTTTCCGATTGCGTTCCCATGTTTCCCCCTCATTATTTGTTCTCTACCTACAGCCAGTCTGGCACTTGAAGCCACCAGCCGGTCCTTACCTTGATTTGGTCAGGCGCCTACCCGGGCAGCGGCGGGGTGGACTCATTCCCGATCAGCTTGAACTCCGCAGTTTCACTCACACGGGGCCGACTTGTCGGCTCAACGGACACAACTCACGGACGACTGGCTTGGCCGAAGTACTTTGCACACGTCGCAGTCTTCGAACCTTTGGCTTTGGTGGACAAACACCGGTGGATTAGCTCATGTGATGTTCGCGCCGAGATCTTGGCGGGCTCTAAACCGGGTATTAGCTTCGGCGTGCGCTTTTATGGCCTCTGGGGACTGTTCCTTCTCCAGACGTTCCTCATGGATGAAGTGCCCGTAAGCATCCTCTCCACGGACCAACAGTGCGCTAGGCGTCGGCTCGCCGATTGGACGCACGCTGGTTGGGATGTAGCTAATCCCAATCCCGATCCGCCGGTCGTCGGTGTGGTTACTTGACGATGAATGTACGACATCGGTGTGATGCAGCGACATCTCACCAGCGCGCAGCGGCATTAACACACCCGCGTCGTCATCGAACTGATCAAAGATTCCCTGGCCCCGCTTGATCATGTTCCATTCACCTGGGTCGTCTTGGTGGTCAAACTGACCCAACTGGTGGCTCCCTGGGATGACCCGGACGCAGCCAGCCTCCTCAGGGCATTCAGAGAGCGCCACCCACGCGGTCACGTGGAGGTGAGGTTCGAGAAAGAAATACGTACCATCTTGGTGCCAGTGCACGAAAGCTGGAGTGCGGGCCCCTTTTATCCACGTCGTGGAGTGATAGACGAGGATGTCGGGCCCGATAACCGCTTCCACCGCGTCAAGCACCTTGGGGTGGTGAACCAAGTAGTCCGCCCAGTCGAACAGCAGATACGACTTCGACTTCTCAGGGAATTCGATCGGATGACCCACTGACGCCTCGTATCGCTCGAGGCCTTCTCGGCATCGAGCAACCTCCGCGCTGTCTAGAACCTCGATGGGGGCACACCACCCCTCATCGTGATAGCCGGCGACCTGAGTTTCGTTAATCAGTTCAGCCATATCCCCATTCCTCGATTAGGAGCCCCGAACGTCTCCGGTTTGTTAGGGCACAACTGACGTTATCCCGCGCTCAAATTAGCAACAATATTTCGGATCACATTGACCCAATTCACAACAAACGCCTCACGACGCAGTGCTCCACGTCGATGACTTAAGACCTAGATGGGGGGTAAATGCGACAGGCTTTTCGAGTTGATCTCCCGCTAGGTTTATCCGGTCTGTCAATCTGAAAGTTTTTGGTTCACAGGTAGTTGGTGAAGATTTTTCAGTGTTGCGCGTTGTTCAAGTTTAAGGAGAAAACGTGTCGTCGAAAATTCCCTGCAAAGAGCGGTGGTACGACGACTTTTCGGTCGGGGAATCATTCCTTCTGGGCAGTGTCGAAATGGTCGAGGACGAGATGATCACGTTCGCCACCCAATTCGATCCTCAACGTTTTCACATCGATGCCGAGGCTGCCGCCGAAACAATCTACGGCGGTTTAATCGCCTCAGGATGTCACACGATGTCGCTAATGATGCGGCTAAGTGTCGAGGGGTTCTTAGGTGAAAGTTGTGTTGGATCAGCAGGGCTTAAGGAACTCTTGTTCCCGGCGCCCGTCTATGCGGGTGACATCTTGACGTTAAGGATCGAAATATTGGATATGCGGGTCAGCGGGTCGCGTCCAAATTTGGGTTTCATCGAGATAAAGAACGAAATGGTTAAACAGAATGGCGACCTCGGGTTGCAGACCCAAGGGACAATGTTGATTGCCAGAAAAGACCCTTCCGCCTAGTTGTTCTTTACAGCAAGCAACGTGTCAATCCAGACATATCCGGACCGCAACAGCGCTCCGCGTTGCCAGCAACATCTGGCTTCGCGTGGATTCCTGGAATATCAGCACGGAGCAGAAGGTATCCCTGCGCGAGAAGGGGTTGGCACAATCTCCCAGGACTGACTTACTCGACGTGACAGATGCCGCTCTTTGGAGTGGCCTTCTGCCTTTTCAACGAGCCTGACTCATTAGAGGTCGAGTTACGCGGCTTCGACCGCCCAAGAAAGACCAAACTGCCCGGATCGCTGACCTACCGAGGTCAGTCGTCTAATGACGGACGTTGTCGTTGCTGTTTGAGTCGACCTCGATGAGTTTTTGCGTCTGCTCGTTTTCGTTTCGCAGATCGACTTGGTCTGGTGCCCTTCCTTGGACGGCTCACTTGCAAACCCTCGCGCACTTTGGTTGAGAGTCGTTCTAAGGCATCGTCTTTGTTGCGTTTTTGGGAGCGATGTTCATCCACACGAATAGTGATGAGTTCGCCGAAACGGTCAATCAGATGTGTGCGCTGTTCATGGGTGCCAGCCTGTGAAGCGGCAATGTTCCAACGAACTTCAGCCCGCGTCTGTGAACGATTCGCGTGCTGCCCGCCGGGACCACCTGAAGTCGAGAAAAGCCATTCAAGTTCTCCGCCGTCGATGACGAAGTCGACTCTGATTTTGAGTTGAGTGACCGCCATAGAACCATCCTGATCTGCCTGAACAGTGAAAGACAAAGGGACCCCCACCGATTATGTGGAAGTCCCTCACATGCCTATCTTATTTTCTTGTTATTTAGCAGTTATGACCTGCAGGTGACTGGGAGCAGGTTTCATCTAATTGCGCATCAGACACATATGCCTTAACTGTTCCATCCCAATGGATAGAAGTTGTACATGATTTACACTTGTAGCTACTGCGATGTGATAACTCCCTACCACTTGCGTGGTGCGGATATTTCATACTTCACTTTCTCTTTCCTAATAGTTAGCTAACCGAAGGCACTGACCCAGATCGCCTGGAAGTACCACTTATAGCTATCCCCATTCGCCATTCTATCTGCTCACTACTGGTCTCTTACACGCGAGAGTCGTGGCGTAATCACTCGGGATCAGGATGGTTACCCGTCTGAGCTGAGCAAGGTAGGGGCTTTCATTAGATAAAAATGGGAGTTTCGTGGGACAGGCCAGGACAACGAATCAGCATCTGAGACGATGGGTATTACAGAATCCTTGCCGTTAACGGAGAGCGGCCCACTCTGAATGTGCTTGATTTTATTTCACCCAAACCTAGGGTCATTCCTCGAGCGTGGGACCGGTACCTCTAACCCTCGTTTGTCGCATGTATCGGCGGAAGCGGTTGGCGTCGTACCCCATGCCCCGATGCAGGATGCAACGGTTGTCCCAAAAAACAGTGTCACCGGGCTGCCAAGCCTGGGACCAGCGGTGTTCAGGTTGGGTCGCTAAATCGTTGAGTTCGTCGATTAACTGCCGGCTGTCGATGCCACTCCAACCAAGGATCGAACGGGCATGGGAGCCGACGTAGTAGTTGCGTCGCCCGTTGCGCGGGTTGGTTCGGACGAGCTTTTGTTCGATTGGAGGCAGGGACGCGGCGTGTTTGTCGTCGACGGGTGCGGTTTTGGTACGGCTGAAGACGTAGTCGTGGAGTACGTGGAGGTCGTCGATCTTGGTTCGTTGTGCGATGGACAACCGTTCGTAGGCGGCGCGTTGGCTCACGAACTCCGTTTCACCGCCTTCGGCGGGAGTCTCATAGGCGTGGAGGATTGATACATAGGACGGCACGAGTCGGAATGAGGAGTCGGAGTGCCAAAGGTTGTTGCCCTTCAGGGCTTGGGTGTGTGGATCGGATTCGTCGCGTTTGGTGTGGGCGTCGATGACGTTGCCGACCGTACCGATGTGGACTATCTCGCCGGTGCGTCCGAATGCAACATGGTTTTCTTCAAGGTCCCCAAGGGCCTGGGTGAGTGACAGTTGGGCCTCGTCGCTCATGTCTTGTTCGGGAAACAGCAGAATCGAGTGTTCGTCGATCGCGGCGTGTAACGCCTCTACCTGTTCAAGTGGAAGCGGTCCGGTCAGATCAACCCCACGGACTCGCGCGCCGAAGTCGTCATGAAGGGGCTCGATCTTCATTGCAACAGCTTCGCGCACAGGACTCGCTGATGAGAGTCCGGATTCGTATCGTTGCCGAAGCGCCCAACAATATTCATCTCTTCCCCGGGGACTGATACATAGACGCTTAAGAAACTGAAGTCATTCGGCCTGAGAAATCAGGTCGAGGGACTACACCTTTTTGCTACCCACTACTGTGGGAGTTATGGCATTCAAGCGCTTGGTGTCAGGATTCGTTGTTCTTTCTATGGGCTTGGCCTCGTGCACCAGCACGCCCCAATGGACTAAAGCTCAGGAAAAGAATTTTCTGTCGTCATGTCTTCGACAGGCCAACTGGGTCTCGCGAGACAAGTGTGTTCCGTTGTCGAACGAAATTAGGGCCTTAGTTCTTTTAGGTGCCCCACAGAAGTGTCTTTTGGCTGCAGCGAGCGAAATTGTCATCGCTCCCGACAAAGAAACTGAGGATGCTGCCCGCGCAACGTTAGAACTCTGCCTGGAATCTTAAAGTTTCATTGTTTAGGAATAGACGCTTGGGAAACTGAAGTTTTTGGGTCTGAGAAACCAGGTCAGGGTCCTACGCTTTTTGAGGGTCAACAAATTTCGTAGCTATCCCCTATTGGTAATGAAGCGTCCAACTCCATTCGAGGATTCAAGACGTATCTGAAGCACTTTCTGGTAACCGGGTGAGTTGTACCAGGCCTTGGCCGTTTCGAGATCCGCGAACTCAAGGATGACCGTAGCTGCGTGCTCGGATTTGCCTTCGATGACTTCAGGCCGCACGTCGTACGCCAGAAACTTTCCTCCGTATTCAGCAACCGCTTGTTGAGCACCTTGCTGGTATTCACTCAATCGTTCCAACGTGTGCCATTTGGTATGTAAGACGAAGTACCCGGCCATAGCTTCCCCATCACTTCCCATGTCTACGCCAGCAAACGATGACTAACTACTCGCCCTACTACGCGACCATTCGTTTTCGGCTGTTAGGCAAGTTGCCTCATGATCACACGACCAACCGGGCGCATGTCGTTCTTTGACATGATCTGCATCATTTCTGGGTCGGCCAACATGGAGGCTCTAGAAACATTCATGGCATCTACCGAATCGGTCCATGCAAATGCTGCTCCGGTCCAACCAGCCATGCCGGCGGCAACAACGCGACAGGTCATGAAGCCGTTCGCGCCAGACTGCGCGTGTTTCCAGCTGAGATCTGTGCCTTCATCAGTGATGGTTCCTGTCAAGTAAGTGCAAGAGAGGTATTTGCCTTCACGTTGA
This sequence comes from Acidimicrobiales bacterium, assembly GCA_014239555.1. Classification (GTDB taxonomy): domain Bacteria; phylum Actinomycetota; class Acidimicrobiia; order Acidimicrobiales; family Poriferisodalaceae; genus UBA2110. The sequence continues at coordinate 19,788 of JAAZYR010000014.1, read as the reverse complement.
CCGTTTTCGGCGATGTTTTCCATGATGCTGCGACGCACGATCGAGCTACCGGTGTTAGCCATCCGGTCCCGTCCGCCGGGCTGACTCATGATCGTTTCAGATGCTTCGAGAGCTGCATCGACGGAATCCCATTCCATAGAAATACCCATCAACCCGGCCATCTCGCCGCCCATTACGAACTGGCCTACCGATGTGTCCAGGCTTCCCAACTCCGTGGCCCTTGGTTTGACGTTCGCCTCAAAACCCTCAAGGAACCCAGCCCTGTCCTGTGTCGCGGCAATAGTCGCCGTAATAAATGTCACAAGCCCTACCTTTTCCCACTCATACGCAGCCAGGTGCTGACCGCTGTTTCGGCTCACTGTTTAGCAGACCAAACTTGGAGCCTACGAATTTGAATCCACGGAGATTTCTCCAGTGAAGAGGGTGCGTTTCGACGTACGCAGGGTTTTGGGGTGCTGGTTGGATGCTTCTTAACAGCACAGCAACCGCGGCAACTTTTGACCCTGTTAGATCCCTCAGGCTTCAAAAGATTGATACATAGACGCTTGGCAAGCTGAAGTCCCTCGGCTCGAGAAATTAGGTCGGGGGCCTACACCTTTTTGGGGCCAACCAGCCTTTAATGTGCATGGTCTGGATAGTTAGAAGGGATACGGATTATGGATGGGGATCATTCTTGCCTTACGTGTCAGCCAGGTGCTGATCGCGTAATCGACTACGAGAACAATGTTGTAAATCTTCCCCAACATTTTCGCGGGCCTCCCACTTCGGGAAATGGTGGCGTCGCCACCGGCTTGTACGCCTGTCTTGGAGCGCACTTTCTCCAAACCAACGTTGCTCAGCTGCAGGTAAGACTCCATCAACCGCCACCGCTTTCAACCGATTTAGAATTTCACGAGGAACAGCTGGACAACGAAACCGTCTCGGTCACGGTGGGCATCGATGGAGAGACTGTTCTGTCGGGTTGGGCGTCGTCAAAGACCAAAGAACCGGTGATGAGCGAAGACACTGCGCTTGAGCTCCAACAACACGTTGCTCTTAGTGAGGAGCAAAGGAATAGGTTCGATAGCTACGAGGATGTGTTCGGACCGTCTAAAGATCACTTCACAGAGTGTTTCGTTTGTGGTCCTGACTCGCGATTGGGTTTACGTCTACGTCTCCGACAGATAACCGACCAAATCTTCTGGCAATCATGGAACCCTGGGAGACGCTGGGAAGACCAGGGGGCTCTGGCCTCACTCCCAGCCATCGCGGCCTTGGATTGCACTTCAGCGCTGGGGTTTTATGCGAACGGTGTCTTGGGAGAGCACGAATCCTGTCTGCTCGGCACTTACGACGCTGCAATAGCTTCTCTGCCTTTGTTCGATTCTGATGAAGGCTTCCGGGTCATCAGCAAGACTCGTGAGCGCGTAGGTAGGAAAATTTACACAGACGTCGGCTTGTTTGGGGCCACGGGCGAAGTGCATGTACTTGGCAAAGCGACCTGGATAGTTGTCTCCCCAGAGGTGGCGAAAGGGTATGGGGAAGAGACCGCCAGCTAGCCAATTCCGGGGGGCTACACCATCAATTGGAGATTCAGGCTCGGTCGCTGATACGAGGCGGTTCGATCCACGGTTGAGCGATCTCCATCCACTCCCTGGCAAGCGTTCCCGTAGTTTCGATCGTCGATTCGATCAGTGGCGTTCGTCGCGTCAAAACCTTGCAGAACTCATATGCACTAGCCGTCACTATGTTTGTTGCGTCGTCAGGTCCCCAGGACCAAAGGTCTCCGCTCGGGCTGGTCAATTCCACTCGGACTGGTTCATTCGGTGGCTCCAATCCGCGATTCACGTAGCTGAAGTCACGAGTGACGACACCCAGGTGTGCAATGTTGCGCAATCGATCTGTCCGGGGGTACTCGACACCGAAGCTGTCGGCCAAATCGTGGGAATGCGTCCATGTTTCCATCAGCCGACCGGTCGCCATCGATCGCGCGCCAATTTCTGGGCCAATCCAGGCAATGCGATCCTTGGGGTTCCGTCTACGTAGTGCGTCGATCATCGCTGTCCGACCGTCAAGGAACCATTGCCAAAGGTCGCGGCCCGACATGGCCCGAACCTCCAAGCCGACCAACTCATTGAGCGAGATCTCGCCCTTCAATAACTGACCGTGAGCGATAGTAAATGAGGCCGCATCGGTGAGCGTGAGGTGGCCAAACCAATCGGCTGCGCCGAGATGAAGGATGGTCTCGTGGCTGTCCCATCCCTCAGCGACGGTTGGGGCCCGCCATTGCTCCTCCGTCAAAGAGCCAACGACGGCGATCAGTGCCGCTGTTTCAGCGTCGAGGTCGTCACAAATCTGATCCATTGTCGGAGACTAGTTCTTCGATGATAGGAACAGCTTCAGCCATAAGCGGAAGAGTCAGGCTGTCTTAGATTTAGCTTCTGGCTTGACGTAAGGCGTAAAACGCAACAGCAGCAGCATTTCCAACGTTAAGCGAGTCGGCGCGTCCCGACGTTGGAATCCTTACTCGTCTGGTCGCTACCGACATTGTCTCTTCCGTGAGCCCTGGGCCTTCAGCGCCCAGGATTAGTGCGACCCTGTCATCGAGTGAATATTCCAGCGTGGCTATATCAATCGCGTCTTGGTTGGGGGTCATCGCCAGTACTTCAACCCCGGCCTGTTTGACTGTGGTTACACCTTCGACCATGTCGGTGAGCCATGCGTAGGGGATGGCGAAACCTTCGCCCATTGACACCCGACAACATCTACGCGACAGAGGGTCGATTGAGTCGGGACTGAGAAGTAGTGCGTCAATGTCGAGGCTTGCCGCGCATCGCATAATGGTTCCCAGGTTTGTTGGGTTGTTGACGCCTTCAACAATGACGAACGATTTCACCGATGTGTCGGCGATGAGATCTTGTGGGGCATGTAACTCTTTGCGGTAGAAGCAGCCGAGGGCGCCCCGGTAGGAGCGGTATCCAGCTATTTGCTCAAGTACCTGTTCCTCAGCAGCGAATACATCGACAACGTCGAACTCTTTGGGAAGCGGTTGGGTTCTTTTGGCGTCGATGAGGACCGAATGCAATGCGTATCCAGCAGCTACCGCTCGGTCGATAACGACGTCCCCTTCGGCAATAAACACGCCGGCCATGTCACCACCGGGGGATTCGCGTCGTTGTCTCAACGCTTTGTCTCGCAATCCCTGAAACACGGCGATGCGGGGATCTGTTGGTTCGTGTACTCCGAAAATCACTACGTCGTTCCGATCAAGACCACTCAGAATCCGAGCGATTTATACCTTAGAGGTTGAGCAATAGAGCGAGCACCGTGGACATACGAGTCACCGTTCCTCGTTCTCGCTATGGATCACTCGTTCACGGCTATCACAGCGTCAGCGAGTTGTTGGCTAGGGGCGTTTTTGGGTTACTGCAAACAAGTGAACGATCGGCGATTTGCGGGGCGGTCTTTTATCGTTTGTGCAACCATGACATCCGCCGATTGGCCATATAACTACAGAAAAGGTGGAGTCAATGAGTTACATAAGCAGCCTTACGCTCAAAGTTGCAGATCTAGACAAGTTTGTATCTGGTTGGAACGACTACGGCAAAGAGGCGTCCCTTCGCTATGCGAGTGACGTGTGGGCATCCCAAGCAATCATGGCTGGGGAACGCGCCGGAGAAATCTCAGTGATTTACCATTGGGACTCGATAGACGCAGCTATGGATGGAGTCGTTGCTCTTCGCAGCGACGATGGGATTATCAAAACCCTCTCCGAGTCTGGTTCTGAAACTGTGCGCCGCGTTCTTGTGCGTGTCGACGCTGAGCGAGGCGGGCGGAATGGAAAATATACGACACTGCTCACCTCAACCGGTGATCCGGTCACTCCCGAAGCTCAGACCGCAGCGGTCGATCGCGTCTGGGAAGTGGTGTCGAGGCACGGCGGCAACGGTCAAATGTGGGGACAGGTCCTCTCTGGAGGACCAATGACCGGCACGTTTGTTCTCGCGACGATGGCTGATTCGCTCGACCTGTTACTCGAAGGGACTGCAGAGATCATGGCGAGTAGCGAGCAGCAGCAGTTCCTCGCTGATCACCACGCCACACTGACCGGGCGAATAATGTCACGCCGTTTGGGGTAGTTCCGTCTCGAGGACAAATGAAAGGCCGCCCTTCGGGGCGGTCTTCATACTTTTACCCCTCAAAGAACGTGACCCCCGTTAAAGGTCTCTTCAGTACTTCCGGTTGACGCTACTCAGCGTCGACAAGATCGTTGATCAAGGCCGCAGCGTCGAGCGACCCACGAAGCATCACAGCTACGAGTCGACCGCCTCCAGTTTTCAGGTCAATATCGGTGGGGGCGGGCTCGATTGACCACCTAAGGCCCACTCGTTGCACCACATGAGGTTGGGCATTGCCCCTATCGGCCTCAGTGACCCACACGATGCCTTTGACTCGTACCACATCTTGTGGCCACAGATTCATGGTGGCTTCCAGTCGGGCCCGCGCGAGAGGTCCGGGAAGCGCCAGCGTCGCAGTTTCGAACATGGCGTCAGCGTCAGTCAGCGGGGGCGAATCTGGCGTCGCGACACGTGCTGATCCGACGTGGAGATCGGACCTCGACATGGCAAGCACGACCTCTGGGTCGACGTCCCCGCGATTCACAGGTAATACGGGCACCGCCGTGATGTCGTGCACCCAGCCGACGACGGAATCGAGGACCTTTGGACTAACGAGGTCACTCTTGGTGACCAGTACAAGATCCGCGCCGCGCAGTTGACGAGTGACGAGTTCGCCTACGAACTGATCCTTCGCCCTGGCCTGAATGGTTTCGGCATCGGCAAGCACGATCACGGCGTCCAGCCGACAGCCGGGCCACCCGTAGCCGTACGCGGCGACCTTGGCCGGGTCGGCTACCCCGCTTGCTTCGATCACAACCTGGTCGGGCGAAGGGTTCAGCGCTAGAACCCGATCGAGGCTCTCACCCAACGCGTCAGCGATGGAGCAACACACGCAGCCGTTCTGCAGGCTGATGGTGTCACCATCATGGGAAGTGATGAGGTCTACGTCGATATTCACCTCTCCGAAATCGTTAACCAGAACAGCCAAACGCCGCCCATGGTTGCCAGAGAGCAGTCGATTAACGAGGGTGGTCTTACCTGCCCCGAGGTACCCACCGAGGACGGTGACTGGTATGGGTACAGGTATGGAATCGGCGGGTGAGATCATCGTTAGCGCTGATCGGTCCCTCAGATCGGGAACTTCTCACCCTCGAACACCGTGCCCCAGATAGGGATGTCGCGAAGACCCTCAGCGCCAACGTCGTAGGGGTCGGCTTCAAGAATTGTGAAGTCTGCCTGCTTTCCCCAGCGCAGAGACCCAATTTCATCCTCGAGACCTAACACGTAGGCCGCGTTGGAAGTGATGGCCTTGATGGCAGCATCAAGTGACGCTCGTTCGTTGGCACACATCACCTCGCCTGACTCGTTGAGACGATTAGCGGCCACCCACGCATTGTTGAGGGGCTTGGCAGGAGCCATCGTGAAATCGGAATGCACAGCAAAGCGGATACCGGCCCGTTCCAGCGACCCAAGTCGAGACATCTGTGACGCCCTCTCATATCCGAGGGTGTGATCGGCGAACGCTCGCGACAGTTCATATACGTAGTACGCGTTGACCGATGCCAACGCACCGACCTCGGCCATCCGCGCGACCTGTTGGGCACTCGAGATCCCGAAGTGTTCGAAGGTGAAGCGATGATTGAAGCGCGGGTGTTCCCATTGCAGCTTCTCGAGGGTCGACAGCACCAACTCGACGCCGAGGTCTCCGGTGCAATGGACGTGAATTTTCAGGCCCGCGTTCCAGAATGCGCGAGCGACTCGCTCGAAACGTTCTGGAGGCGTCATCCACTCACCGTGTCGCCCATCCAGGTGCCCAGGTGCCTTGAGCATTAGCAACTCTGCAAAGAAACCTCCATCGGCGAACATCTTGACGTGATCGCTAAATCGCAGTCGATGGGTGTTGCGCTGCGGGTAGGCGAGGATCCGTTCGATCATGGCCTCATCGGACTCGTCGTTGCCAAGGGGACCCATGTCGAAAGGCATTAGTTGGATGCGGAACGGCGTATCTGGTCGTTCCATCACCGCCTTGAGGTGTTCCCACTCGTCCTCAAAGCCGTACATCCCCATTGCGGCGTCGCCGATGGTGGTCTGTCCACCGTGGTGGATGACCTGACGCATCCGGTCGAGCCCGGCTCGGAATCGTTCGGTTCCGAGTAAGAAGCTGTTCATATGGCGGTACGCGACCCCCAGGCCTGTCTCGAAGAACGCACCCCGGTCGACATCAATCTGGGGATGTCGCCGCGCGGCGTCGAGGTCGATGTCCATCCACCGGTAGCAGGCATCATTGACGATGAGCGAGTGGTAGCCGCGGTGCCAGACGATTACCGGCCGTGTAGTGGAAATACTGTTGAGGGTCTCGCGGTCGACGTCGCCATGCCAAATCGGATGATGGCCCCACGCAAACAGCGGGGCATCTGGTTCTAGTTCAGCGTCGAGTTCAATCAGCCGATCGAGCAGTTCGACCCTGCCGCCAACCGCGCCGATTTCACTCCATGGCAGGTCCCACTCCACGACGGTGGTGAACTCCATGGGTAGGAGAACTGCGGCCATTGATGGGTGGAGGTGGGGGTCGATGAAGCCGGGCATGATGACGTGGTCGTTAAAGGTGTCATCGATCTCGTGGTCGTACGCGTCGAGCCACGGGGCCATATTCTCCAAGGTCCCTACCTCAATGATGCGCCCATCGCGAACGGCCACCGCTTCGGCCGTGGGCATCGATGCTTCCATCGTGCGAACCCGGCGAGCCGTGAAGACGGTGATATCAGCCATGCCCACTCCCTCAGTCGTAGCAGTTCGTGGCACTTTAGCGTCAAGGGGTTTGAAGCGGTGAGTGACACAGAGTCCGCGCCCAGGCACGGAAATCTCCGAAAACCCTGCCTGCATGGAGAGAGGGAATAGCCGCAAACTTTCCCCCGCCAGATCCCGGGAGTCTGCTCTATAGCGCTGAAGATGAGAGCGAAGCCGAACAACGTGTCGGTCGACCGGGAACACCTGAGCATGCGGGAACCATCGGGCTCTAGAGTTCGCGATAGGTGTCTCGAAGGAGAACACATGGGGGAAGCAGCGAACAGTCCGGACACTTGTTCGGGAGAATGGGACGGTGGTCCTCTGCGTGGCATTCGTGTCATCGACCTTTCGGCCGTGGTCTCTGGACCGTTCGGGACGTCGATCCTCGCCGACCAGGGGGCTGATGTGATCGTGGTTGAGCAAGCCGGGTCGCCCGACATCGTGCGCAGCGCCGGCCCCCTTGTTGAGTCGGCACAAGGAGTTAGTGCGTTCTTCGCTGCGATGAACCGCAACAAGCGATCTATTGCTCTTGATCTCAAGGCGGAGGAAGGCAAGACGCTGTTGAAGGGGCTAGTGGCGATTGCAGATGTGGTCGTACAGAATTTTCGCCCCGGAGCTCTCGAACGATTGGGTATGGGCTGGGAGGTCCTGAGTGAGATCAATCCGCAGTTGATCATGTGTTCGGTGAGCGGATTTGGAACCGACGGACCCTATTCACACCGCCCGGCATTTGACCCCATCGTGCAAGCAGTCGCTGGTTACCCGATGGTGCAGGTCGACGAGGACGGTGTCCCCCATCTGATGGCCACCATCGTGTGCGACAAGGTCACGTCCCTCAACGTCGCCCAATCCGTGTGCGCTGCGCTGGTTGGGCGCGCCAACGGAGCAGGCGGTCAGCACATCGAATTGGCCATGGTCGATGCAAGCGTGCATTTCTTGTGGCCTGAGGCAATGTGGAACCACACCTACCTCGACCATGAGACCGGCATGCCTGATCTGTCGACTATCTACAAGCTGTTCGCCACCGCCGACGGATACGCCATGGTGTACCCGGTTGCGACACAAGCGCATTGGCAGGGGATGTGCTCGGCGCTGGGTCGTGACGATCTGGCCTCCGATCCCCGGTTCGAAGATCTGCAGGGTCGGACTCTGTATGGGAGTGACGTGAACGATGAGTTGGAACAAGAGACTGCGAGGTTCACTACTGCAGAACTGGTTGCGATGATGGACGAAGCCGATGTTCCGGTCGCTCCGGTGAACACGCGCGATGCGATGATCGTTGACCCACACATTCAACATCGTGGCCTCATTGTGGAATCTGTGCACCCAACCGCGGGTCGGGTGCGTTCGGTGCGACCGCCCGCTCGCTTCTCCGCGACCCCGACTGCCACCGCCCAACCTGCTCCCCTATTTGGACAACACACAGATGAGGTGTTGTCGGAGCTCTTGGGTGTGGGGATACAAGAGCTCAGCGAGCTGCGCTCAGAGGGCGTAATCGTCTGAGTTGCTCGCCTCGCGCTTCTGCTGACAAACCAGGTAGGTGCCCGATACTCGGTCGTGGGCTGTCTCACTCGTATGTTTCGATGTGCGCGATACAGGACATGCCCTCTAAGAGAGAAACTAAATCGGCCCTACGTGGGACAACCACGAAAAGGGAACCGATATCTAATGGTGAAGAACCAATCAGCCATCTACATCAGTAAGAGCTCAGACGATGGAACCTCGATCTCGGACGGGCAACTGCGCGAGCTAGACGTGATCGGGTACGCAATCACCCTCAGCCAAATTCGCCGGACACCGAAGTTCGTCGACGATGACGGCGAAGAGCAAGTCGCCTAAAACGACAAAAGACCGCCCAAAGGGCGGCCATTGTCAAACGAAGATTGCTTAGGCAAGCAACCTCAACATTTGCCGTGCTACGAGTTGGGTGTTTTGTTCAGCCATTCTTTGTTGAATCACCGGATCGGCGAACATTGCAGCACTCGCGGCCATTAATTCATCCGCAGAGTCTGTTGCAGTTATTGCTACGTACAGTCCAGTTAATGGACCCGCAGCTAGGCCTCGACCATACATGAGGCCGTTCGCACCGCTTTGCATGTGAGCCCAGTTTTGATCAAGGTTGGCATTCATGGTGGCCGGGTCAAGTGGATTGCCACTGTGTACCAAGAGTGACGCAAATTCACCCTCTTGGGTACCACGCTCCGCTTCTATGCTAATTAGGCTGCGTCGCAATGTCTGCACCCCAGCGGCCTGCATTGAGTCAATCATCTCTTGCTTTTCTCTGAGATCACCCGGCGCCCGCATGGCTGCGTCCAACGAATCCCATTCACATGCAATGTTAATTTCTCCTGCCTGATCTCCGCCCATCACGTTTTGCATGACACGAACCCGAGTTGCACCAGCTTCTCGGAACATGTCGCTACCGAACGACTCCATATCTGCCACGAGCCGACCCTGATCGGACACGCGTACCACTAAGCCACTTAGATAGGCCATTAATTCCACCCTTGGGTATGGCCGGATCCCCATGATCCGGCTCCGAACCCTATAACAGTCCTGAAAACGACAAAGGACCGCCCCCGAAGGGACGGCCTCTCGATCTAAACAGGTGGCCTTACAGATAATTGGCTTGGATAGCTTCTCGCGCCTGAACGTCAGTCAATACTGGCTTGGCTTTCATTTCGCACACATCAGCCCAGGCCAGTTGAAACGCACTGCATTTCGAAAAGTCGTCTGTTTCTACGATCATGGTGCCAGTTGCTTCACCTGTGCAGTGCCAACGACCGATTAGTTCGACGCCGTGGTCACTTGTCAACGCTTCGAGTTGTTCCTGAGTCATACTGCCGAACGCAGTGAACGCGTCACGTTTGTTTGATTGAAATACCGAATAGTCAATCTGAAAAAGCATGGAGCTATCTCCTGATAAAGAAACCGAGTCCACCGTTGGCTCCGGTAGAGAACAAACTAGCCCTCTTCTATGAACGCTGAATGACCGCTTGAAAACGACAAAAGACCGCCCACTAGGGGCGGCCGTTGTCAGGAAATTAGGTTGTTATTCGGCTTCAATAAAGATGCATTCGCCGGGGCATTCCTCAGCCGATTCGATAGCGGCGATAACCAGTGCGGAACAGGGGTTAACGCGGGCGCTAGATTCGCGCGGCGAGCCCGCACGGTATTACCTTGGTTTTAAGCGGCAGGACCTAGCGCCTCGTTAGTAATAGAGGGCACGCTCTACGGGACGCGGCCCGAGATCCACACAAGGGCAACGCAGCAGCCCAAGGTAGAGGCTTCGATGCCCGATGCTGTCCTTCGGGCGGTCTTTTGTCGTTTTCAGTTAACTCAGATCAGACGTCTGCGTGCTCGTCAAGGTGAACGAATGACGGGGCACCGGCCAAGAACGGCCCAAGGAGGTCCAGCATGCCGGTCTCGACTCGCCAGTTGAGATAAGCCTCCTGATTTGGCTTGGCTGCCCACTTCTCCCAAAGCACAATCTTGTCGGGGTCATCCTGGTGCGTGTAGGTCTCAACCAACTCACACCCTTCAAAACCGCGAGTGTCGGGAAGAGCGGCGCGCAGTGCGTCCAAAAACTGTGCTCCCTTTCCTTCTGCGCACGGGAATTCAACTACCACTGTGTGAGACATCTTGATCACCTTTCGTTCATTCAACACTACTGATTCGGAGCCAACCACCGCTAATGACAGCTCCTACAGGTCGCCGGGCAGTTATCGGATCTTCGATCGACCTGACATGGATCACCCCTCTGGAGCGATCTTTTGTCGTTTGAGGCCCCGGCCTTGTCATCGTGTTCGTCAAGCAGGGACAACATTGAGTCAACTTGATTAACGCCGTTAATTTCAACATGTGTGATTATCGGTGTCGCGATACCGGCAACGCCCGCCGCTCTCTAATAAATAAGGAGGGTAGAAAGGTCGCAAGAATCGAAGGGTCAGCCGCTACCATCCTGTCTTCCGATGCGGCCTAGGACTCGCGACCACCATGACATCGCCAAATACTCCTAGATCCGGGCCAAATTTGTTGCCCTATTACCTGACCGTTTTTGGAATGTCGGCGGGTTTGGCGAGTGTTGTAACGCTGTTAGCCGAGTTTCGAAACAATCTTGGGTTTTCTGAGTTCAGCATTGGTGTATCTGTCGCCGGCGGATTAGGAGCTGCTTTCGTCGCAGCATTATTACTAGGGCCTCAAGCAGATCGAGGTCGAGCGGCGTGGATGCTGCGCTCAGGGCTTTTGTTAGGTCTCGCCGGGCTACTAGTCGTCGCAGTAGCCACAGAATTTTGGCAGTTTATGCTCGGGCGTGTATTGATGGGCGTGGCGTTTGGTGCGGCTCAACCGGCTGCTCGACGCACAGTGATTGTTGCCGACCCCCAAAACCTTGGTCGCAACCTGGGACGTCTCGGAGCTTTCGATGTTGCCGGATTTGTTGTCGGGCCGGCTGCCGCTGCAGCTCTTAATGCTCTGGGCGGTTTCCGCGTCCCGTTCTGGACCATGGCAGTCCTTTTAGCACTACTGATTCCCACTGCATGGCGCGCCCAAAGCGATACCGCCGCCAAAGATATGGAGCGTCGGCCTCTAATTGACCTGATAAGAAACCGGCATCTGCTGGGAGCGTGTGCGGTGGTGTCTGCGTATTTCGTATTTATCGGGGCGTTCGAGTCGGTGTGGATTCTCGAGATGGATCACCGTGGCGCCTCTCAATGGCAGATCGGTGTGGTGGTGACCTTTATCGCTCTACCTATAGCTGTATTAGCACCATGGGGCGGCAAACTCGCCCAACAGTACGGCTCTCGAAAATGGGCAGTCGCGATGGTAGCTACCTGCGCTGTTTTCTCTGCTTTGTTCGGTCTGATTCCAGGGCTCCTAGCGCTGATATTGCTCACTGTGGGGTGCGGATTTGCTGAAGGTATCGGATTTCCCTCTGGCCCAATGCTGGTTTCAGCTTCCGTACCCGAAGATCGCCAAGCCGCTGCGCAAGGGCTGGCGAGTGCTATCCAGGTAGGCACAGCGGCCGTGGCAGCGCTTGGTTTAGCAGCCATCTATGCCACTGCTGGAAACACTGCTGCGTGGCTGGTCGCTTCACTCACAATGGTCGTTCTATTAATTGTTGGGTGGAAGCTCACTGCTGGAACTGGGGGCCCTCAACCCAAGGTCGCTGAATCAGCAACCGAATAACACAAGTCCCGCCAGCCTCAACGCATAGATTCATGTGGTGGGTCTAACTGATCCATCATTGGGTTCAGCAACGAGCGAACCTCCCCTTGTAGGCGCAATTTGTGAACTTGGGGAAGCTTGTCGACAACAAGGTCATAGGAATCCTCGACCCACTGTTCAAGTTCGGTGTCAGCTACCTCTCCGGCACTTACATCAACCCAGTTCCAGTGTTTGGGCCAAACACTCATAGCCCGCACAGACCCGTACGTGCCGCGCAGCGTTTCAGCGACTTCGGGGTCACATTTCACGTTCACAGTGAGGTCGCCATGTGCTGTGGCGATCACAAACACTTTCTGGGCCACTTTGAACACAGTTAAGTCAGGTCCGAACGGATGCTCTTCCACTGCTTCGGGTTGAGCAAGGCAGGTCTCATACAAACGTTCACGGTTCACCGTTGAGAAGTTACACCCGTCCCAAACCACCAAAATCAGGAGACCGAAGAACAAATTAAGCACCGACAGCCAAGCGACTCCCGCCGCCACTTCACGTTTAGCGACCGCTTGCCACACAGTTATCTAGCTGAGGGGAACACATGCCACGACCGAATGGCGCGAAGCTTGGCGTTAGCTGAGGGTCTCCGACAGCCAACCAGCTGCGAGCGTCATGGCTGAGCGACTGGGCGCAGCGACGTGGCTCCAGCCGAAGAAACCGTGCGTCGCCCCAACGTGTCGAGAGGCACTCGCGTCGCAACCAGCGGCCGCCATCGCCCTCGCGAACTCTTCGCCCTCATCTCGCAAAACATCGTGTGAGGCGGTGATGATGAGCGTCGAAGGTAATCCATCGAGCTTCGCCGCCCACGCTGGAGAGAGCCGCTGGTCCCTCGGATCCGTCCCCTGGGCGTAGGTGTCATAAAACCAGGCCATGTCGCTGGCCGTTAGAAACGGGCCGTCCGCGAACTCGAGGTAGCTGGGGGTACTCATCGTGGCGTCGACGGCAGGGTAGACCAACAAAAGTGCGGCAGGGGTAGCCGCCGCGTCGCGCAGTGCTAATGCCGCGACCACAGCAAGGTTGCCACCAGCGGAATCGCCGGCGACCGCTACGCGCGAGCCGTCGATGGAGTCGTCCGCTCCAGACAGCAACGCCCGAGTTACTTCGACCGCGTCATCGTGGGCTGCTGGGAAGGGGTGTTCGGGGGCTAACCGATACTCGACGTTGAATACCGTGGCGGCCGATCGGGCTGCGAGGTGACGACACGGACCGTCGTGCGTTGCTCGGCTTCCGAGCACCCAGCCACCGCCGTGGAAAAACACGACAGCCGAACCGTTCGCATTCTTCGGTCGGAGACGCGTCACTTCGCAGCCACCGATGACGAACTCGCTGACATCAGCCATGTCCGGGCCCTTCGGGCGCCCCGCCGCGCCGGCGGCGTGGGCGTGGCGTGCCTCGTCGACGTCCATCTCCGGGAAACTGTGGACGGGCATGGAAGCAGTGATGGCCTCAATCTCAGGGTGCAGGAGCATCGCCCCATTCTGACCGATGTCGACCATTGATTGCTTCTGCCCGCGGCCCGGGGGTCAGCGGAGCGGCTGCATCGGGTCAGGTTGTGGTGCGATCGTCAGGGCGTTCCTCCCCCGTCAGCGAGGCGATCAACCGATTAACCGCCCTCGTCGCATCGGGTCCTGCCGCATTGCCGTATATCAGCCGGGCCAACTGGCCACCCAGGTATGGGTGTAGTCCCATTTCGTAAAGCTTGTGAAAGTCGCCAGTTTCGATGGCCGTTCGCTCCTCAGGTTTCAGGGCGTAACGGTCAAGGACAGAGGTCTGATCAGCCTCGAACTGGGCGCGAAGCCCAGCATCCCATTTGAGATCTTGCACCAGGTCATGCGTCACCAATGTCTTGTCAACCTGTTCGAAGGCCATCAGCTTCCCATCTGCCAGCGAACGGCACCGACACCGCACTTGAAGTTGTCGTAGGCCGTGTAGCCAAGTCGAGTACACGGCTGGTGGCCTATTGCGCCGAGGACCACGAACCAGGCGAACAGCTCAGCCGTTCCCCAGGCCCCTGATTCCTCCATACGTTCAGGCGTTGCCTCATTCAACAGCTTGTCGTGATCACCTTCTTCAAGCATGCCCAGAAACCAATGGTCGAATTCCTCGTCAATGAAGAAGTAACGCTTCCCGCCAGGTTCATGCGAGAGGCCCCCGGACCCGAACAGACCCACTCGCATACCGTTCGGAAGGTCATTTCGGATGATGTCGCCGAGCGCCTCTCCAACGGCGTAGCACTGTCGCTGATCAGGTATCGGCGGCACGTTGCAGTTCATCAAAATGGGGACGACGGGCACATCGTGGGTGTCGAAGTCGCACAGCACCGTCGGAATAGACAGGTTGTCGTCGTAGCGGAGATTCTCACGGCGACCGAAAAACTGGACGCCTCGGCGGGCCATTCCCGAAATCAGCGCTTCAGCAACCTCGGGGCGACCTTCCAGGGTGTAGTCCCGGCAGTTCAACCAGGGCTTGAACCACTCGTATGGTCCCGTATGTTCTTCAGCCATACCGACGAGGAAGTCCGGATACTCAAGGACTCTGGAGTTGGCCAAATGGTCGTTGCCGACGAGAATCAGGACGTCGAGATCCGCAGCCGCGATTTCCGCACCCATGGTCCCGTACATCTTGTCGACCTCGGCTTTGGTGTCCTCGGGAGCGCCGGAGTACAACCCAGCCAGACCCGGAGCGTGACTGGCTGCGACCGAAAGAACGATGTCAGCCATGGTTAGCCCTTGCCTTCGATGGTTCGCGTGCTGCTGCCTTTGGCGATGTAACCGATGTCGTAATCATCGTCCCCGTCCGCCATCCGAATAATTTAATCAGTACAGGTTCAACCCTAAGACGCTAATCAGCTCTTGTGAGCCGGGTTGTAGCCAACCCGCAGAATATGGGTGACACGGAGTCCGTCGCTCTGGCGTTACCGACCTCGTTTGTATTTCGGTGGAAGAGCGTCCGATCTCCTTGAGGAGACACTGGTCTTCAACAACAGAGTCTCGAGGCGTTGATTACTGTCGTTGGAATGGATGACCGACCTGGTTGCACCCTTTTGTTGGGAAGCCTTAGCGCTAGCTCGCTAAGTAGAACCGCAGCGTTGTGCGCCGCCGAATATCTCGATTATATGTGCACGATTCTGTGGCCTGATTTAGAAAGCCTTCCTCTGTTTAACGAAGACGTTGAAGGGGTGGAGTCCGCCTCTGTGACTGCACTCCAAAACGATGTCTTGAACAGCGAACTCATTATCATTTTCACCCCCGAACACAGCCACGGCATCCCCGGAGCTCTCGAGAATGCCATTAACTGGCTTTCTCCACCTATGGGAGATGGCTGTCTTATTGACCGTTTTGTAGCCGTCGCCAGCGTTGGGCCACCCTCTCAGGATGGCGAAAACGTCTGCGAGAATCTAGTTCGCAAATGTGGAGATCTCACCGATCGGCTTTACCCCACAACGTTGCGCATCCCCGTCGTCCAAGATTCGGGCGAAACAGATCTGGGTGATGACGCAACGATCGACCTATACGACTGGCTCGACGATTTACTCCAATTCACCAGACACTTCAAACCGTGAAATAACGGGTTCCTATCGAGCGCCCCTAATACCTGAGAACACAGACACGCCCCACTCGCCGTCGCGTTTGTGGAGGATGTAGAAGCTGTCGATCGATTCGATGATCGAACCGTCCTCGCGGTGACGTGTGCCCTCGATCGTCAAATGTGCGCGTGTTTCTTCGAGGTGGACGATCCGGGTTTCGGTCTCTGGATGGTGGAATCCGGTGGCCTCACGCATGCGCTCCGGGTCGAAGGGGTACTGCTCGCGTACCTGTGCCTCGGTCTCAGACACATAAATCACCGGCAAGTGCACCAGCGCCTGCAGATCGTCGCGGGTGCCGCCAGTGAAGGCCGCGTTGTATCGGGCCATGAAGGCTTCGATCTCCGCCTCTAGTCCTGCCCTTCGCTCATCCGTCATGTCCATATAGGGCAACTTAACGTGTTGGTCCGAACCGGGGCTGGTGAGTACACCTAGATCCACACGTCACCAAAGCGCTCAACTCGACGTCTTGCGATTCCCGATGAAGTCACAAACAGCTATGGCTGTCCTGTCGAAACCAATTTCTATAGTGGTGCGACGAACGAAGGCGTAAAGAACAATGAGGGTTGAACAGTCAGAGGCCGCCCCGAAGGGCGGCCTCTTGGAATTCATTCAGACTGGATAAATGATTAGTTTTGACCGTCGATGATCACGGAAGTAGGACTGCGTCGATGACGTGAATCACTCCGTTAGAGGCTTCGATGTCAGCGGCCACGACGTTTGCGTTGTTGATGGTTACGGTTCCCATGCTTTCGTTAACGGTCACTTCTGCCCCGTTGACTGTCGCTACAGAAATGTCACTGGCTCCTATCAGATCGGAGCTCATAACCGCTCCGGGAATTACGTGGTAGGTGAGAATGGAGGTGAGGGTTTCTGTGTCGGCGAGGAGGTCCTCAGCGCTTATACCGAGAGCTGCCAACGCATTTGCGAAAGCCTCCTCAGTTGGAGCAAAGACAGTGAACGGTCCTTCGCCTTTCAAAGTGTCGACGAGGCCAGCGGCTTGTAAAGCTGCCACGAGGGTCGGGAATTGCTCTGCGGCTATGGCTACATCGACGATGTCGCTGGGTGCTGATTCCTCAACGTCGCTGGGCGCTGATTCCTCAACCGGCTCGGCATCAGACTCATCGGCAGCGCATCCCGTTGCGACTAACGCAACTAGGGCCACACCTATAAGACTGCGGCGCAACAATTTCATGATTACTCCTGTTGTAATAGTATTTAGTACTAAATACTAACGGAGAACCTTCACACTCCCTCACCCTTTCTTTAGAAGCCTTAGCGCACACAAAAGCTGAGACCCTGAAACGCACCTAAACCTCGGCACGATGAATTAGGAAAGAGCCAAGGATGATCTCTCCCACACAAAAAAGTCTTGGTGACCCCGTCGAACAATGGGCCGCTTTCCAGGGTGGTCGTTTAGCGTTTTGTTACCACGGACAATGACGACATCCGGTGCTGCAACACCAAACCCTGCTTTTCAGATACCGAGCGGTGAAGACCTGAAACCCGGTGTCAGGGTCGATGTAGGAGTCCTTCTCAGCAGCTTCAGCTTCGTCGTGTTTTCGTCGTGCCGCTCCTGAAATCACAACTACTGAGCTTAGGTCACGGCCTGGTCCGCGTCTTTCGCTATTTCTGGAAGCGCTTCTCCCGATATCTCCCCTCGTCTAGCTGATGCATGATGTGACGGTGAACATCCCAACACCGTTCAGCGATCGCTAGGCGGCCAGCCATGAATGACACTCCGTCAATGGTTGATCAACTCGACACGATCGCTGATCGCGACGATATTGACATCAACGGCCGGTCGGTTACTTGTCGGAGCTGGGGAGCTGGACCGGTAGTCCTTCTGGTGCACGGGGCCAGCGGCTGTTGGACTCATTGGGTTCGCAACATCGACCAGTTGTCTCAGCGGAACCGGGTGGTGGTCCCAGATCTTCCAGGCTTTGGAGATTCAGAATCGCTCACTGGTTCTCCTGACGCGGAGCACCTTGCAGACTCGTTGGTCCAAATCGTCGACACCGTGATCGGAGTTGACGAGCAGCTCGACATCGTCGGTTTTTCTTTCGGTGGCATCGTCGCTGGGTTGACTGCGCACCGAATGGGCCAACGCGCTCAACATCTCATAGTCATCTCCGCCGGTGGCCTGGGGATCGATGCACGTGTAGCGGGTGGGACGCGAGGAGGTCCCCGCGATGAGTTGACCCGTTTCATGTTCGCGGATCCAGATACCGCTGACGACACCGCTCTGGGTATTCACCTTGATGGCCAAGAGCGAACACGATTCAAGACCGGCTCGATCCCATCGTCAACGCTGCTCCTCGACGTCATCGGCCAAGTGACCGCAGAATTGCATGCGATCTACAGCGATCGCGATGCGTTCGGCAGCGGCGACCCCAACGGCCGCTTTGATCTGATCTTGAGTTCACGCCCCGACGCGAAATGCCACACCATCACAAAAGCCGGTCACTGGAGCCCCTACGAAGCTCCTGACCAGATCAACACGATCCTCACCGAAGTCCTAGCTCTCAACGCCAACTAACCCAGGCAATGGAGTTCAAGCGCCCACAAGGCACCCATCCATAGAGGTCTCACCTCGTATTTAAGCGAAAGTACTAACGCAGTGTCCGTCGTTGGACCCGCGGCGATACGGGATCCGCTCCCGGAATCACCCAATCTTTGTGGGGCAGGTTGCAAGGCCATCTTTCCGCCCGCCGGGCCATGTCACCGCCTAATAAGCTAGGGCGATGCGGAAGTTCACTATTCTCCTGGCCTTTCTGCTCTTTGCTGCGGCCTGCGGGAATTCGCCATCTTCGACGACGGACGAGACGACCAAACCAGCTACGGCGTCGCCCAGTCCGACCACGTCCGTCGAATCCGACGAACCCGACGAATCAGTAACGCCAACAACTGCAGTAGCCGTCACCACCACTGTGACACCGACAATCGCGACAAGTTCGACCACCTCAACAACTCAAGCCCAAGTCGATGCTGGGTACCAGGAGAGCCTCGAGAAGTTCCAGAAAGCCAAAACCCTGATGCTGTCGTCTGGGGACTTCAGGCCCTTCGATTGCGCGGCATCGATCGTAGGTGCCGGTCGAGCAACGGAGTTCATGACCGCCGACCCAACCGCCGAGGAGTTGTCTCTTTTGGAGCCCTGTTTCGACGACTTCAGTCCCCAGACAGAGCAAGCCGCACCTCCCACCACGGTAAGACATGGTGCACCTCCCACGACGAGCGCGCCAGCAATGCCCTGTGTCGAACGACCACTAACAGCACTTCCAATCCCAGGAGAAAGCCTGGCCGCGACAGTCCCATTGGGCCACATCAATGTTCCTGAACACACGATCCCCACAGACCACGTATACATGGTGCTTCCTGGATATACCGAGGGCGCCTCGCCGGCGGTAGCCCTTTCTTCGCCCGGGGATCTCACGCTATTCCGGGTTACCAGGACTAGATACGACGTAGTGGGCGACACAGAGTCCTACAGCGACTGGGGTCTGGTATTCAGCGTCTGTGATGGACGAGACCTCCGATTCGGACACGTATCGACTGTCTCGGATCAGATCGTTGCAGCTACGACTGGCGCCAAGGAGCGATGCAACAGCTACGGCTACGACGCTAGGCAATTCGAATACTGCGCGTTTGAACTCTATGACGCTTGGGAAAGGCTTGATGTCAGAGTTAGTTTTGCAGAAGGCGATGCCATCGGCACCCTCGGTGGTCTAACTACGCCGAACACCCAATTAGACCTCTGGGCTTACGACTACAACCTCGGTCCGATGGCCTTCATCAACTTGGACCGCCAACCCTCCGATGCTCAGCATGCCGTTTGCGCGTTTGATTGGTTCGTAGAAGACACCCGACTTCTTCTGTACAGCATGCTCCAGGAACTAAATGGACGCGTTGCTGACGCTCAGATCGGATGCGGGAAAATTGCTCAGGACGTTCCCGGAACTGCGAAGGGTATCTGGTACACGGTCGAGGAGGTTCAAGGCGCTTGGATGGACAATCTTGCCCTTGTCGACGACAACACTCGCTCGGATCACCAACTCATAGCGGTGGCTTCAACTCTTACGGAAGCAAGCGATTGGATCTTCAAAA
>JAAZYR010000013.1 GCA_014239555.1 Acidimicrobiales bacterium | reverse complement strand
ACATGCCCGAACAATGGGGAGGTATGGGTCTCGGACATGTCCAATTGGCAATGGTGCCCCATGTGGCCAATGCGTATAGCCCGATCAGCGAACTCAGCAAGACCAATCCCCAGGGTTACCCCGGCATCTTGTTCGGCGATTCGACGAAGTTCCGTTGCATCAATGTCACCTGTGAGAACGGTGGTAACGGAGTTCGATCGGAATTCGGATTCAGTGACGTTAAACGAAAAACCATCTTCGGTTTTCCAGGCTTGAACCGCCGATCTAACCGCGTCTGCAAGGATCCTGTGCCTATTCCACACACTTTCGAGTCCTTCTTCGAAAAGCATGTCAAGAGCCTCGCGCATCCCCCATAAGTGTTGGATCGGTGGGGTTCCGCAGTAGATCTTGTAGTGCTCATCAGGGTTAGTTCTCGGGCCCCAATCGAAATAACCAGTTCGTAGATCAGCGGTTTGGTGCGCTGCGATCGCTTTCTCACTTGGGAAGACAAACCCAAGTCCTGGTGGCACCATCAATCCTTTTTGAGTAGCTGCAACTGTGATGTCCACTCCCCAGTCGTCATGCTCATATGGCTCGCAACCGAGAGACGCTATGCAGTCAACCATTAACAAGGCTGGGTGTTCGGCCGCATCCATAGCAGCTCGAATAGCTGGGATATCGTTACGGACCGAAGTCGCTGTATCCACTTGGACGACCATGACTGCCGTTATCTCTCGCGAAAGGTCGGCTCTTAGGCGCTGTTCGACAGCAGCAGGATCGACCGGATCCGCGTCAATTCCAGGCAAAATCTCTGTCTTCACTCCCGACGTTTCCGCCATCTCGCCCCAACCAACCGCAAAGCGCCCAGACTCGAGCACTAACACCTTGTCACCTCGAGACAAGGTGTTACTGATAGCCATCTCCCATGCGCCGTGGCCGTTCGAAACGGTGATGTAGACCGGTTGTTCGGTCCGCGCTATTTTCCGCAGATCGTCTTGCACACTGTAGGAAATTTCGACTAATTCTCCTTCATAGATGTTGGGCATCGGGCGATGCATCGCTGCAAGCACACGATCCGGGATCACTGATGGACCCGGAATGGACACCATCGGTCGACCATAACTCAAAGACATTTCATTACCCCACTACGAAGTGATCATTCAACGCGCTCTGGAAGGGTACCTGCGCATTAGGTGCATCTACCAAGATTCGTTGTGGCGACGTGGGCACGGACCGCATCGTAGGCTGTGATAGTTCCATGGGGGAACGGATATCGAAGGGGACCCACGTGAGTGACGCACTGATTCACGCTTTCAGCCTATCCAGCAAGTCCGAGGCTGATTTCATCAACATCGTCAGCGCTAAAGATTGCACCTTGGTAGATGACAAAGGGAAGCAATACCTGGATGGGATGGCGAGCCTGTGGCTATGTCAGATCGGCCACGGCAATGCCCGGGTAATTAACGCGATCAAGCACCAGCTCGATCAGTTACAGACTTACAACACGTTTGATCCGTTCACCAATGAGCCCGCAGCGCAAGCAGCTGAAGCCATCCGACGTGTATCCCCACACCCGGAGGGAAAAGTTTTTCTGGGATGTTCCGGTTCTGAAGCTGTCGATACTGTCCTGAAGCTTGCGCGAATGTTCCACCAACGTCGAGGCGACTCTGATCGCCAAATCATCGTTCGGAGGACGAGCGGCTACCACGGTGTCAACGTAGGAGGAACGAGCGTTCAGGGAATCGAACCGAATCGAGTTGGCTGGGGCGACCTGCTTCCTCACGTAGTCGAGATCCCCAACGACGACATAGAAGAAGCAGCTTCACTGTTTGCCCAACATGGATCAAGGATTGCCGCTGTCATCTGTGAACCTGTACAAGGCGCGGGTGGGGTGATTATGCCGCCAGATGGCTATCTCGAAGGGCTTCGCCGCTTGTGCGATCAACACGGCGCCCTGTTGATATTTGACGAGGTGATTTGTGGATTCGGCAGGACAGGACAGTGGTTCGCAAGTCAAACATTCGATGTGACACCCGACATGTTGACCTTCGCTAAAGGAGTCACCTCCGGTTACTTACCTTTGTCGGGCGTGATTATTTCGGAAGCACTTGCCAACGAGTTAGTCAGTGACGAAACCGCAAAACTCATGCACGGATACACCTATTCGGGTCACCCCACCGCCGCTGCAGCCGCTATTGCCAACATCCAAGTAATTGAAGATGAAGGGCTAGTGAACGCAGCGCAACGGATTGGGCAAAGAATGAGCGAAGGCTTCACGGCCTTACTCGGTGACGGCATGATTCAAAGCTTTCGGGGAATTGGTGGCATCTGGGCCTGTGAGATCGGGGGCGACGCTATCCCCGCCAGAGACGCCATGATTAACAACGGCGTGGTCTGTAGAGGAATCGGCGAAGCAATCGCGTTTTGTCCCCCTCTAATAATTACGGACGACGAGATCGGCACAATTTTCGACACATTGAGCGATGTTCTCAAGCAGCAATCCGGCACGTAACCAAACAGCCAACTATGAATTAGGGCGGGCCGTCTGCAATTCGTTCGTGATGATGAATCACTTCATCGATCACGAATCGCAAGAATTTTTCTGAGAATTCTGGGTCCAGCCCTGCCTCTTCAGCAAGTTTTCGTAACCGCTTGATTTGTTCTTGTTCGCGTTCCGGATCAGCTGGCGGCATCTCCGATTCAGCTTTGTACTGGCCGACAGCCTGGGTAATCCGAAAACGTTCCGCGAGCATGTGGATGAGAGCAGCGTCAATATTGTCAATGCTGCGTCGAAACTCGGACAGTTGGTTATTGCTCATCGGTGACTTTTCTAGTCGCTGCAGCGACGTTGGGCATTTGTTTATTCGATAACAAGCGTTAAGTGGCTAAACCCGTCAACCTAGTGCTAGGCCATGGCGGTGATCGAAACCACTATTCGCTTTGCCACTGCGGACGACGCTCATACCATTTGTGATTTGATTCAAGGCTTAGCTGAGTACGAGCTAGAGCCCGACGCAGTGGAAGCGACTCCAGAAAGCATCAGTGCACAACTGCGCTTAAGTCAGCCACCATTCGAGTGTCTTCTAGCTGAAGTAGGCGACGAAGTCCGGGGCTTTGCTCTGTTCTTTCACAACTATTCCACGTGGCGGGGCAAACCAGGGATTTACCTCGAAGACCTCTTTGTCCCGGAGCAGCATCGTGGCGTCGGCATCGGAAAATTATTGCTCGCGACTCTTGCACGAATTGCAGAGGAGCGCGACTGTCCCAGGCTGGAATGGCAAGTACTCGATTGGAACCAAACGGCAATCGACTTTTACAAAATCCTTGGGGCAAAGGTCCTGAATAGCTGGCTCCCTTGTCGACTCCAGGGACCTGAACTCAGCACGTTGGCAACAAGAGGAGCTACCGTCACTTGATCATGAGTGATGATTACAACCTCAGGGGAAAGACCGCGGTCGTTGGGGTGGGCGAAACGACCTACTACAAACATGGCCAATCTTCCGATCCCGAATTCGTTTTGGTATTGAAAGCGATTCTCGCTGCGTGTGAGGATGCCGGGATCAATCCTAAGGAAATCGACGGATTTTGTTCCTATTCCAACGATCGGAATGACCCACCTCGATTAGCGAACGCTTTAGGACTTCCGGAACTTCGTTACTCCAATATGCAGTGGACGAGCGGAGGAGGAGGCGCAGCGGCAGCGGTGCAAAATGCTGCTGGTGCGATAACCGCTGGATCGGCCGATGTCGTGGTCGCCTATCGCGGTCTGGCTCAAGGTCAGTTCGGAAGGTTCGGACGCAGCGGAGGCTCTCGCCCAGTTAGCGGGGGCGCGGCCTACACCTTGCCTTACGGCATGATGAGCGCAGCTCAGATGTACGCGATGCGCACAACTCGCTTCATGCACGAACACGGGGTCGGAAGAAACGCCATGCGCTCAATTGCTATGGCCTGCTATCACCACGCCCAGAACAACCCTCGCGCCGTGATGAACGGACGCACTCTCGACGAGGAAACCTATGACGCATCGCGGTGGATCACCGAGCCCTACCGATTGTTCGATTGTTGTCTCGAAAACGATGGGGCCGCCGCCATGATCATCACTCGGAGTGACCGAGCGATGGACCTACCAAAGGTGCCAGCATTGGTGCTGGGTGCTCAACAAAGCGGCGGTCATCGATCCGGAGCAACGGCAGAAAATGCTACGGATTACGTAACGTCAAGTTTCAAGCCCGCAGCGAAATATCTTTACGAGCAGGCCGGAGTGACACCACAAGATATTGATGTCGTCCAGAGTTACGAGAATTTCACTGGCGGAGTGGTGATGAGTTTGATCGAACACGGACTATGCACCTACGAAAACGCCGACGAGGTACTTACTTTCGAAAACTTACGTGCAGACGGCGGCAATCTTCCCCTCAACACCAGTGGGGGAAACCTTGCGGAGTGCTACATGCATGGCCTAGGGCTTCAGGTTGAAGCGGTCCGGCAAGTGCGGGGCGAGTCTTGCAATCAAGTCCCCGACGTCAAAGTGGCTTTAGCTAATGCCGGTCCGATGGTCGCCGTGGCTTCGACCGCTATTTATGGAACTCAGGAGGCCCTGGGATGAGCAAATCCACGTCAGAACCTCATCTACCGGGTCTTAGGCAACCAGCGCCTGCAAACGACGGCCTTGACGCTCCATTTTGGGAAGGTACGCGGGCTCATGAACTACGTGTTCAACGCTGCAGCAAATGCAAAGTTCACCAGTGGGGGCCCGAGTGGATGTGTCACGCGTGCAACTCGATGGAACTTGACTGGGTAAATATCGATCCGGTCGGCCAGATTTACAGCTGGCAGCGTCCCCACCATCCAGTCCACAGAGCTCTTACCGATCGAGGTCCTTACATCATCGTTTTGGTCGAGTTACCTCAGGCCGACAACATTCGAATGGTCGGAAATTTGCTAGGTGATCCTCTACAGGAAATCGAAATTGGGGCGCCTGTCTCAGTAATTTTCGAAGACCATGATGGAGGAGACCCCGATTTCACTCTCGTTCAATGGGAAGTGACTTCAGCGAGTTGACCATGAACGCGATGTGGCGGCTGATTCAATAACCAGCCGCCACAAAGTTCATTATTTTTTAGGTAACGCCAAGCTCTAGCCAGTTATGGCATCAAGCGTTTCTTCACTCGGCGCGAAATAGAAGGACCCTGACGCAGGGTTCGAATAATCGGTCATAGCGTCGCGGACGCCATTAGCGTCGTCTAGGCCGTACATGCTGCGCAACCGCTCTCGCAGTGGAGCCTGATCTTTACAAAACGCCATGAAATACAGTCCGACCGTTCCATCGTGGAATGCATAGGGAGTCGAACGCCGTGCTATTTCGTTGCGTTTAGCAGAGCCTTCATTGCCGTGATTGCCGTCTTCACGCAGCTCGACATGGCTGAGATGGCTGTACGGCTCCTGGCTTTCGGTCTTTTCGATACCCGGGAACTTCTTTCGCCCGAAGTTCTTTTCTTGTTGCTCGTCAGACAGGGCATTCCAATCGTCAAGTTCATGCACCCAACGTTGAGCGATGATGTGGCTTCCGCCCGCACCAGCGTCTCCATCAGCGACGATCGCAACCGCCGGCTGGTCCTCGTCGGCAGGGTTCCCGGTACCGTCCTTAAACCCAGTCATATCGAGAGAGTCGCCATAGATGAACGTAGGCGTTTCGCGGGCAACAGCCATGTGGCCTGCAAGCGCCGTACGCGCGTCGTATTGAGCCTTCCAAATTTTGTCTTTGTCATCATGGTTCAGCCACAAAAGAAGTTCTTCTTGAGTGCCTTTGGCTTGCCGGCCCGAACCATCGTCGGACTCAACCGTCACATACGGTTGGAAGTCCTCAGGGACATCGTCAGTCAGGTCAGGCAAAAGCCCGGGCCCAATGCCGAGTGTGAGGTTGATGTCCTCAGCAGCGCATGCGGCTCGAAGATCTCCTAATACTGACTTGATAACACCTAGGTCCGCTCCTTCGGTGCGGCTGAGGTGCACATACCACTGGTTTTGGCCCATCCCATTAAAAATGGCCCTTTGAGGTGTCGCCATGTTCACTCCTTCGTGCTGGTGAGTGTGCTTCCCGGATCGTAGGCTACTTTGAATACTTTCGTCAGCCCCAAACAATCTTTCGCAAAGCTTTTTGTTTTGCTGTGCAAAGATTAGACATGGTTGCTTACACGACTGAACTACCTATTCGCCTCGATCTAGACACCAGCCATGTTGAGGTCGCGAGTCGCTGGGCGACTACGGGCAGTTGGTGGTCGGGCGTTGAACGTGTGGCGATAGTCGAAGAAGTTCGCCGAGCGAGAGATGCAGATGACTTAGCGCCATGGGAAGCCCCAAGCCAGCTGGACGGCCTCGTCGCTAAAGATCACCTATTACCAACTGCTGTTGTAGATGCGATTTGGCGCATCACTAACCATCCAGGCACCTTGACGGCTGAATGGCACGCGTCGATCCTGGGTCAAGACGTCAACCCTCAGGCTTATGTAGAACTCGTGGGTGTGGTGGCCCAAGCAAACGCAGTCGATCGGTTTGCGGACGCGTTGAACGTCGCCCGGGTCACCTTGCCCGAAGCGTCGTCAGATCAACCCCTTCGGTCTAACGACAATTCGGCAGAAGTAACTTCACACTGGGTTCCTACTGCGCAAGTCAAGGGGCCAAATGTGGTGAAGGCGTTAAGCGCTGTCCCCTTCGAAGTTGAGTCGATGAGCCTTCTCTCGGCGACCCAATATGTGCCGATGGGTACGTTGTTGTCCGATCTTGTATCAGACCAGAACTCGCTTACTCGCATGCAGATTGAATTGATCGCGGCGAGGACATCGAAGCTCAATGAGTGTTTTTACTGAACCACTAGTCATGCTCTCCTGCTCGGTCTGAGCGGAATGAACCAAGATTCCCAAATCAGTTTCGAAGCGATTGACGGTTCCCAAGCTGGCGATGGCGGTGTCAAACATGGTGCGTTGCTGTCGCGTCTGTGCGAAGCAATGTTCACTCAGGACCCCGATGAAATAGCTTCGATTCGAGATGAGGTAATCGAAGCTGCCGGACCTGACGTGCTGGTGGACGCAATCGCAGTATCGGCGAACTTTTACATGATGACTCGCATCGCCGACGGAACAGGTACTCCCCTGGACGTTGGGACAATCGAGCCATCGGCTGAGATTCGCGAGATTGTGGGAGTCAACGATTTCATGTCTCGTCGGGAGGCGAGCCGCTAAGCCGATTTTCGAAGGTCACACCGATAGTCAGAAGGATTCCAGCTAACGCGAGTAGCCCCGACATTCCCACGACCTCTGCAAACGTGGGCACGAAAACTTCGGGACTGGAGACATCCTCAATACCAAGGGAGTCAGCTCGACGGTCACGAAGACCCACGAATGCTGTGTTCCAAATAGCAAGCCCAGCGACCAGTCCGGACGTGCGAACCATCTGCGTCATCCCTCCAGCAACTCCTTGCTGAGACCGAGGAATAGAACCCATCACAAAGCTCATGTTGGGAACCTGAAAGGAACCGAGGCCAATCCCCACCATGCTCAATCCGACAATCAACAAACCCAGATGAGTGTCGGCGTCAGCCCGGCTAAAAACAATCAATCCAATTCCTTGGCACGCCAACCCAAATCGAGTCAAGGCCCGAAGCCCGAGTCGATTCGTCAAACGACCAGCAACCCAAGCCGCAGCAGCCGTGGTTGTCGGGGCTATTCCAAGAATGAGCCCTCCCGTGACCGGACCGTGACCTCGGATATCCACCAGTAGGTATGGGCCAAGGAACCACAAACTAAACATTGAGGCGTTAGCCAGCGCATTCAAAAGGTTGGCTTGGCCGAAGCCCGGTCTGCGAAACAGTCCTATCTGAACCAAAGGTAACGTCGCCCGATTTTCGACGAAACAAAAAAGTCCTAAAAGAAGAAGTGCCAGGCAACCGAGGATTGCCGTACGTGGCGTCAACCAACCCCATGTCAATCCGCGGCTCGCAACAAAAAGCGCCAAACCGAGACCAGCCGTCAGGGTCGCGGCGCCAAGAAGGTCCAACGGTTGATGAGTGATCTTTGATGGTCGGCGATGCAAACCTGAAGCCAACGCGAACACGAGCAACATACCCATATAGGGGACCCGGAAAAAATAGACCGACGGCCAGTCCCAGATTTGCAGCAGCAAACCGCCAACGGGTGCTCCCAGAGCAAACCCCAACGCGCTGACCATCGAGTAGACACCCAACGCTTGAGGTTGCCGTGCTTCACTTACCGACAAGGTCACAAGAGCTGGGGCGGCACCTAGGATGAGAGCCATAGCAGCACCTTGGCTGACTCTTGCCAGCAAGAAGAGAGGAAACGAGGGAGCTAACGCACAGCATGTGAAGGCGATGCCTTGCCCCAAAATTCCGATGACCGTGACTCGACCATGGCCGATTCGGTCCGCCAACCGACCTGCGGGGAGGAGAAGGGCTGAGTAGGTGAGCACGAAGCTGACGACAACCCACTGGATCTGCGACACATCAATGTCAAATGCCGCTGTGATCGCTGGAAACGCTATGTTCACAGAGGTATCAAGGCCACCAAGTAGTCCACCTAAACAAGCGACGATGAAGGGGCCGCGACGCTCCATTGTTTAGCCCTCAGCCGCTGCCTTCATACCTTGAAGTGTCGCTGTAATGCTTTCCCGAGCGTTGGCTGCCCGCGACTGAACTTCATTTTCCCCGTTTTCGATCATTAACGGAGACAGGTTCATTAACGCCCACGACTCGGTGAGTGTTGTGCTTTCACCGTTAGCTTCAAGGTCGTACCGCCAGTGCACCAAATTCATCGCACTGCCACCGGTTACAAAGGCGAAGCTTTGACCCTCTTTGCGTTCAATGATCTCCACCAGCGCTTTCCACTCGTCTTCGCCACGTCGATTGATACCAACGAATTCGTCACCAACCTCACCCGTCCCGGGCACGCCTTCTTCGTTCTTACGCCAATAGCCGCCGGTGTTCTCCGAACTCCACTCGCCGTAACGTTCCATGTCGGTAATCAGGGACCACACGGTGTTGGTTGAAGCATCAATTTCGATGGACTCACTGTGACTCATGATTGGTTCGCTCATACCCGAGAGTCTGACAGGCCGCCGCTGCCGCTGCTTCGTTCCATCACCCCGATACAAATTCTGAGAGAAAGTCGAGAACAATTGTGTTGGTCTCTTCAACCGCCTCCAGTTGTACCCAATGCCCCGGGCCGTCAATGACGTGGACAGATCTCAAGTCTTCAAAATGCTCGCCGCCCGTTTTTCCACCAGTCATTTTCCGAACTGGGTCTTCTGAGCCTGTAATGAAAATGCTTGGCTGAGCGATTTTGTGACCTTCTAATTCGTCGGTGTCTTTCAAAAAAGTCGGAATGTTTCGGTACCAATTAAGTCCGCCACGAAATCCCGAGTTGCCGTATGCAGCTTCGTAATAGTCCAGATCTTCGGAAGTCATCCACGACGGCAACTCAGAGGGCGGGGGTGGGCTGGCCTCCAACATGGTGGTCTTACCAACTTGGCTGACCGGCGGTCCAGCATCACCCGAGGCCGAAAGGTGCAGCGTTAACAATGAAGTTCTGATATCGGCTTCGAAATGAGCTTCCGCATCGCCAACATTTTCACAGAAGAACGCCCAATAAAAGAAACTGTCGCCCCAGAATTGCTGCGTGCACCAAGCGGGATCCAGATTGCGCCCATAAGGAACCGACATACCTACTACCGCACGCACTCTGTGCGGGTAGAGCAAGGCAACGTTCCAACCAACTAGCGCACCCCAGTCGTGAATCATCAGTGCGTACTCGTCGTAGCCCAGCGCTGTTGCTAACCCATCAACATCGCCGGCCAGTTCGCGAACTCCGTAGTCGTCGATTTCGGGGGGACATTCGCTAAAGCCATAACCGCGTTGATCCGGCACACAAACTTTCCAACCCTGATCTACTAGCGGGTCGATCTGATGCCGCCAGAGGTACCAACATTGAGGCCAACCGTGAAGCAGGATGATGAGAGGCCCATCACCTTCCACGACGCAGCGCAGTTTCACACCATTTGTCTCAATCGTTTCGAAGTGTCGATCTGCTAAAGCCACCAGAGTCCCTTTTCTCGTCAAAGGCAAGCCTGTCACAACTACTCTGCGGCGATGACCTACGAATCGATCGTCTACGAAGTTGACCAAGGCGTCGCTCTCGTCACTCTGAACCGTCCAGAACGCCTAAATGCTTGGAACACGAAAATGGCTGCTGAACTCGGTCTGGCGTTAGCAGACGCGCAGGCAGAAGACGCCGTCAGGGCGGTCGTCATCACGGGGGCGGGTCGAGCGTTCTGCGCCGGCCAGGATCTTTCGGCCGGAGGAGACACCTTCGCCGATAGCCCAGATGCGAATCCCCATGAACAAGGAACTCCGAGCACCATGCCTTGGGATGTTTCTAAACCTGTTGTCGCCGCTATCAATGGCCACGCTGTCGGCGTCGGGCTTACGTTTCCCCTGACATGCGACGTGCGGTTCGTAGCAGAGGACGCGAAACTGCAATTTGCGTTTGTACGCCGGGGTATCGCCCCTGAATTGGGTTCAACGAAACTCTTAAGTCAAATGGTGGGTTTACAGGTCGCGAGCGACCTGCTGATGTCAGGAAGGTTCTTCTCAGGCACCGAAGCAGTCGAAATTGGGCTCGCAGCCCGCGCTTTACCATCGGATGCTGTTCTCGACGCTGCCTTGGAATGGGCACGCGACGTCGCACACAACACTGCACCGGTGTCAGTCGCAGTGACGAAGAAGCTGATGTGGGAAAATTTGCGCGCTGAGATCGACGACACCTTCCAACGAGAATTGCGTTTGATCCCCTGGCTAGGCAGTCAACCCGATGCAACCGAAGGAGTCATGCACTTCATGGAAAAGCGAGCGCCGTCTTGGTCGGGAAGCGTGGCGAACGATATGCCCGACATGGGTCTCTGAATTTCCGGCAGCTCAACTATCAGTCGCAGCTAAATCAGTACAAGCGTAGTGACGATCACTACGGTGACCGCCGCTAGCGCTCCACCAAGACCTAGGAACACCGCGATCATCGCAGGAATCAGAGAATTTTCGTCTTCCACAGAGGCTCCTCACTCTTGTTCAACGGATGCACACGATAGTCGATCATTACTCCGAGTCCATTCGTCAAACACGCATCCCTCTCGTTATGCAATCATGCGGGTCAGTCGTCTATGCCAGGGAGGTATTTGGAAATGGACTTCGAATACAACGACAAAACACTCGAGTACAAAGAAAAGCTCGAAGGCTTTATGGAAGAAAACGTGTATCCCGCAGATCGCGAGCGTCACGAATTTGTGGAAGATCCTTCGAATCTATGGCAGCAGCCTCCGATCGTTGAGGAGCTAAAAACTAAAGCTCAGGCGGCGGGAATTTGGAACTGGTTTCTACCTGCGGAGTACGCGGAATGGAGTCCCGGCTTCACCAACCTCGAATTTGCCCCTCTCGCCGAGGTAATGGGTCGAATTCCCTGGTCATTTGAGGTGTTCAATTGCTCGGCACCAGATCGAGGAAACATGGAGGTACTCGCCAAATATGGGTCCTCAGAACAGCAAGATCAGTGGCTCCGACCGCTGATGGAAGGTCGAATTCGTTCCACATACGGTATGACCGAGCCGCAAGTAGCGTCCTCAGATGCGACAAATATGGAATTGCAAATAGAACGCGACGGCGATCACTACGTACTCAACGGTCGTAAGTGGTGGAGCAGCAACATTTACCATCCGCTGTGTGAATTTGTGATCACGATGGGGGTGTCAAATCCTGATAATCCCCGGCATCAACGTCACTCCATGGTCATTGTCCCCAAGGACACGCCCGGTTTAGAAATAGTTCGAGCTCTCTCGGTTTTTGGCAACGTTCACTCCCCGCAAGGTCATGGAGAGCTCGCGTATCACGATGTTCGGGTTCCTGTTGACAACATCATCCTCGGTGAAGGTCGCGGTTTTGAGATTGCCCAAGGGCGATTGGGTCCAGGCCGTTTCCAATATGCGATGACCAACGTTGGAATGGCTCAACGGATGCTTGACCTCGTGTGCGCTCGCGTTGAGCAACGCGAGGCATTTGGCAACAAACTCCGCGACTTCTCTTCGGTACGGCAAGACATTGCTCGCGCTCGTTGTTCTATTGAGCAGACGCGCCTTCTCGTGCTCAAAGCAGCAGCAGAAATGGATAAATCCGGGGCTAAAGGAGCACGTGATTACATTTCAATGGTGAAGATCGTTGGACCAAAATTGGCTCATGACGTAGCAGAGCGCGCTATGCAGATATTTGGAGGCAAAGGCGTGAGCGGGGATACACCAATCGCTGAAATGTATGTAACGGGGCGGCTCATGCGTATAGCCGACGGACCTGACGAAGTTCATATGAATCAGCTCGCCAAACTCACCATGGCACAGGCAGAAATTTCCCGCCTCGAAGGCAAAGGCGGAGTTGAATGGTTTGGCGACTGATCGGGAGGCGACACTGTGACTGAATTCCTAATTGACGGAGCTACTACAGCTTCTACCGTTGATGGATGCGCGGCCGAAGCTGCTGGTTTCGAAGCCATGCAGTTGAACGCTGCATGGACGTTCGAGGCCTCTCACGACCCATTTCTTCCAGTGGCGTTAGCAGCAGAACAGACGACTTCGATTGAGTTGGGTACAGCTATCGCTGTGGCGTTTGCTCGTAACCCTATGACGTGCGCAGTTACCGCCTGGGATTTACAACGCCTATCCAACGGCCGATTCATCTTGGGATTGGGAACCCAGATAAAACCCCACATCACCAAGCGATACAGCGAACCGTGGTCTCGACCCGCTGCTCGTATGAGGGAATACATCGCTGCCCTCCACGCGATTTGGGACAATTTTCAGACGGGCGAGAAACTCGACTTTCGGGGGGAGTTCTATACCCACACCCTGATGACCCCATTCTTCAGCCCAGGGGCCCTAGAGGTAGACCGCCCAAAGATTTTCGTCGCCGGAGTCGGACCGAAGATGGTTGAGACCATTGGTCACTCTGCCGATGGGTTCTTTGTTCATCCTTTTCACACACCAGATCACATGGAAGCCGAGACACTTCCCGTGTTGTCGGCCGCAGCACGTTCGGCAGGTCGCGTTGACAACGAGGTCACCATCGCCTGCCTGACGATTGTCGCAATGGGTCGCGACGACGCAGAAGTTGCAGACGCACGGCGAAAAGCCGCAGCACAATTAGCGTTTTACGGCTCGACACCGGCGTATTCAGGTGTACTCGATTATCACGGTTACGAGCACTTGCAACCTGAATTGAATCAGCTTTCTAAGCAAGGTGATTGGAAAACGATGACAGAGAAGATCGACGATGATCTCGTTGATCTGCTTTGTGTTTCAGGGACGCCATCAGAAGTTGGTGCCAAACTTAAAGAACGTAACGGCTTCGCTGATAGGTCAACGATGATGTTCTACGGCGCGCCCCCAGATCCAGACGCCATCGCCGACACCGTTAAAGCCGCTCGGTCATAGCGCCCGACACATTCAACTAGTTCTGTTCGTACACCGGGGTCACAATCCCGCGCGCAATGGTGATACCGAACATGTTGAAACCGCAGATAGCGGGAGAGACTTCCTCAGTGATTGGCAGTGACGCAACGTTGAGAGCATGTACCACGAACATGTAGCGGTGGGGTCCATGGCCCGCGGGAGGAGCCGAGCCCAGGTAACCAAATAACCCGGCGTCATTCTTTAGCTGCTTGGCGCCTGCTGGGAGGGTCGAACCATCCTGGGACCCGGCTCCAGTCGTTAGCTCGTTGATATCTGCAGGGATGTCATAGACAACCCAATGCCAAAAGCCACTACCGGTTGGGGCGTCAGGGTCGAAACATGTCACCGCGTAACTTAGGGTCTCCTCAGGCGCCCCGTCCCATCTGAGATGCGGAGAGATGTCTTCTCCGCCTGCCCCAAAGATGCCCGAAACCTGGGGCATGGCAAGCATCTCCCCTTCGGCAACATCGTCACTGGTGACTTCGAAAGCCGGAACTTCGGGAAGAAAGTTGTAGGGATCGGGAGGGTTGTTCATTTCGGCTGCTCAACTTTTTTTAGTAAACGTTGTGTACTTCTACCTTAGGTTTGCGGCTTGGGCGAACGCCCGCATCTCTCGTTCGATATCTCCCATGGGTTGGAATGCGATTTCTGTTACGCCTTGCTTTTTCATTTCCTCTATGCGTTCTGGGACATCGGGGGCGTGAATGGTAAATGGGGAAAGGAACATCGATTCTCCAACAACCACTTCACGGTCAATTGCGTTGAGATTCGTTAGATGTCCCGCGTGAACATGCAGATGACGTTCGTCTTCTGGAACTTGCTCAACTAATTTCACAAATTCACTGGCATTGGGAAACGTTTCGAGCCGGCCATCTTTTTGCTCTAAAAAAGCGTGATAGGCGACACTGACCCACGGTCCGGCGGTTTCGATAACGCGTTGAGAGTCCACCGTCTCGCCCGGTTCCATCACCGTGCCGCTAGTCAGCAAAATTACGTCTGTCAGGCCTCCATAATCGGCATCTGGCCTTGGTCGAGAAGTAAACACTCCGCAACCCATTTCTCCCGCAGTCGCGAGACCTCGTGGTCCGTTGACTCCGAGAATCCACGGCACCTCGATAGGACGCTGTGGGGCTTGGCTATCCCAGTGCAACATTGATATTGGTTTCCCATCAAACATGACGGTTTCACCTTTGAGCAATGCTTGAATTTCGTCAATCATCCTCGGAAATTCAGACCATTTCAGGGGCTTTTGACCCATTGCTCGGCGACCAGTAAATCCCGTTCCAGCCCCTATAACTACGCGTTCTTGTCCTACTAAGTCGACAAGAGTCGCTATTGCGGAGGCAGTAACCATTGGATGACGCAAAGAAGGGATGAGCACACCAGGTCCAAGCCTGATGCGTTTCGTGCGCGTGGCAGCTAATGCCAAAACCATCCACACATCCAACTGAAGAGCGGGTGTGTCATAAACCCAAGCCGTTTCATATCCCAGTTCCTCCGCTAGGGCGATGTGGTCAGGGGTTTCAGGAATGGGTGGAAAAGCAACAGAGATCCTCATCCCTGTATTCCATCACGGAACCGGGATGAGGATCTCCGTCAAAAGACCAGTTAGGCGATTCGCCGAGCCAAGGATTGCAAGTTGGTAGCACCATCAAAGATGGAGTCCGCTTCGTTCTGTAACGAGTTAAGAACAGGCATTGAGAAAACCTCTGGACTCTGACGCTCCTCATATTGTGCGATTGACTCGTAATACATGAGAAGAGCGAAACTCGCCCCGCCCTCACCATGGCTGGTCATGAGACCGGCCGTAGGAGTCCCTGCAAGACTATTTGCCATATCGCAGAACCTTTGAGACCAATCCATCGCTCTTGGGATCTGGCTATATGGTGCTTTGGCTACGTTGCTGAAAAGGATGTCGGGTGGCTCAGCGGGCATATTGGATGATCCCGCAATCGGAGTCATGATGTTGTCTTGCGCAGGTCCGGCCATCATCGTTGTTATCGGAAGAATTTTTTCCATGTATTTCTCATCAGCGACCAAAGCGGCCTGAGTCTCTGCCAAGGACGCCCAACTCTCAGCTCTTGCGCTCACCGCAACGGACCCAAGCGGCATTCCCATCAATGCCTGCCATCCGTACCATGTCAACTCGCTATTTGAGTTCAAGTAGCCGACGATTTCGGCCACTTTGCCCAAACCTTCGTATGTGCATTCAGGTTTGAGTTGCATAAGCCGCTGGAAGATTTTCATGTTTCCCACCACACCCTTTGTCGTTTTGTGTAGGGGACCTTAGCGACTTCGTCTATCTACATAAAACTGATCTGACGAGACGGTCAGTCAGGTTGCCCGCTTGCTCTCTCGCGGACCCAAGAACGCGATCGCTACTCCAGATCCCGCCGATTTATCGACTGTTGCTATGCGACGACCGGCCTGCACAGCCCCTTTTGCAGGCCGAAGGAGCTCGCCCAGTAGACCAACTGTGGTGTCAATATCGTCGACGGTAACCACTAGACCCCATAAATCCCAAGGGCGCCTCGAATCGCGACTTTCCGGGCCGATGAGTTCAAGCTCCAGGTCACCCATCTCTGGGGCGGTTCGAAGCATCCGTTTCTCGGGAGCGCCAAATGGTTGCGGTTTTGGAATTGACACTCCTGTTGCGGCAATGGCCGTCATTCCCTCTTCGAAGAAAGGAACCGACAAAACCACATGGTCAAAACCTATGGACCGATTGGGGTGCGGCTCTGCGCGCTCAGGGACTGGTGTGTCAACCGAACTGGTGGGTAAGGGCCCAAAGTCGGTTGAAAATGAATCACGCAACACCCAACCGTGGATACCGGGCTCATCTCCGGTGAAGATAATGTCGACGGTTCCTATGCGACATCGGTTGCCCTCGACACCAAACCCGAGACCTTCCCAAATCCCAGGTTCATCGCCGACATGTAATTCAGCGATCGATGGCCGGGGCTGAGGGTTCACGAACTGCTCTTCATCCGTTTCGAATCTGGGAGCGCTTGGCGCAACAAATACTCGATTTGAGCGTTGACACTTCGAAGCTCATCGTCCGCCCATTCCGCGATCGCTTCATGAACTCGAAAGTTCAGTCGCAACGGGTACGCCTTGCGAGTCACTACTTAGTAGACAGAGTCGGCATCGGCGATTGGTTGTGTGGACGCCTAAGTCCGTAACCGCTGATGATGTGAGCTTTGTAGTCTTCGACTTCAACTTTCGCAGTGTTGTCCATGTTGATTAATTCGACAGGACGTCAAGGACGTTTCGCCAACCGCCCCCGCCTGCAGCGCGGAAGAAGTCGGTGTACCCACACTGAGCGCAACTGACGTAATCAAACTTTTGGTTCTGCATGTTGAGGTACCGTGATGCCCCGTCTCCGGTAGTGCGGATGGTTCCAGTTTCGGCTTCTTGCCCGTCACACTTGCCACAGGCCCACTGTTGTTTTCCCGACATGCTCTCTTCCTGGTTTGTTGTACACCAATGATCTCATTTAAGTATCAGTAAACGTTGGAGGCGTCGCGAGAAACATAAGAACCTGAGGCATGTCAAGGTACAGCGTGTCAAGATGCGCTTATGAGCAGTTCAGTTATCGTCACCGAGGACATCGGCCGGGTCAGGGTCATCACAATTAGCCGACCTCAAGCCCTCAACTCTATGAACAACGCCGTGTTCGGCGGAATCCGCGACGCGCTCGCTGAAGCCGAGACCGACAATGGAGTTGCGGTTGCAATAATCACTGGAGAAGGTCGAGCATTTTCAGCCGGACAAGACCTTCAAGAAATGCAAGATGGCCTCTCAGGCGAAGCAGGCGAAGAACATCTCTTCCCTTCCATGCTTAAACAACTCACGGAATTCAAGAAACCGTTAATCGCTGCGGTCAATGGACTCGGCGTTGGAATAGGAATGACATTCCTCGCTCACTGCGATTTGGTATTCATGTCAAATTCCGCTCGGCTACGAACGCCCTTCCCTCAATTGGGGCTGGCCCCCGAGGCAGGAAGCAGTTACACCTTCACAACGCGTATGGGTTGGCAAAATGCTGCGTATGTGCTGATGTCCGGGCGCTGGTTCAGCGCAACGGAATGCCTGCAGATGGGACTTGTTTGGAGAGTGACCACGCCTGAGGAATTAATGCCAGAGACATTGCAGGTAGCTCAGGAACTGGCCGCGAACCCCATCCCTTCACTCGTGGCAACAAAAAAATTGCTCTTGGGAGCAGGCCGACCCGAGAACGCATGGTCCGCGCACAAACGAGAAAACGGCGCTTACGCCGAACTGTTGGGTGCACCAGCAAACACCGAAGCGATCGCCGCATTCGTCGAGAAGCGCGACCCTGACTTTTCGTCAATACCGGGAATCTAGGCAGCTACTCGGACTCTCGAACCCACCTTGGGGGACGGCTGCTGATGACCGATTCGGTCTCAAGGGCATCTAGTTCGGACGCGCTCAGCCCTAACAAGTCGGTGAGAACTTCTCTGTTGTGCTGCCCGCGATACCCCACGAAAGCCGCCGCTCCTGCGTCGACGTTTTGAAATCGCCATGGTGACTGAGGGATGGTGATTATCTCACCTCGGCCAGTGTCGATATCCACGAAGGCACCGCGTTCAGCGGCCCAATCGGTCGCCGCTAACTCTGGAACAGTTCGCATTTCGGCCGCGAGTACGCCTCGGGGGCCGATAGCGGCCTCAACTGCTGCCGCGTCATCGAAGGTCGCTATGAACTCGGCAAGAATTTCTGTCAGCGCGTCACGATTCGCCACCCGATCCTCAATGATCGCGAAACGCGGATCTTCGGCTAGCTCAGGCCGTTCCATTGCTTCCACTATGTAGCGAAACCCATCATTCGTCGTGATGTCGATAGTGATGCTGACGTAGCGGCCGTTGGCCATACGAAGCACGGGAGACCAGTTTTGGCCCCCTTTAAAACCAGCAGACGGATCTTGTCCGGTCATCTCAATGGCGGCAAGATCGTTCACCATCAACGTGCTTTCCGCCATCGACACCTCAACTTTTTGGCCCTGCCCCGTCCTGTTTCGCAAATGCAGAGCCGCCAAAACCGCCCCAAGAGCGTGCAAACCGGTGTAGGTATCAGAGTGCGACATTGGGTCGTTGCGGGGCTCTTCTCCTCTTCGCCGAGCGACCATCTCAGTCACACCAGCTTCAGCATGAATCGCCGAAGCAAACGCTCCTTGGTTTGAACGGGCGTTGTTGTGACCCCATCCGCTCACTGATCCTAGGATGACCCCGGGATTTACCTCCGTCAGACGGTCGTAACCAATACCCAAACGGTCCATCACTCCCGGTCGATAGTTCTCGAGCACGATGTCAGCATGGGGAACAAGTTGGAGAAACAGCTCCCGCCCAGCCGAACCGTTGAGATCGATTGACACGCATTCTTTGCCTGCGTTGTATTGCACGTAGTAGGCGGATTGTCCATCTACTCGTGGAATCAGAAGCCGAGTTAAATCGCCGTCCGGAGGCTCCACCTTGATAACTCGAGCTCCCAGATCGCTGAGAAGTCGACCACAAATCGGGCCTGCCAGAGCTCGAGTTAAATCAAGCACCGTCACATCGGAGAGCGGCTTTTCCATAGGGGCGAAAAACTACCTTTTACAGCGGTCAGTGTGCAGGGCGTCAACCATGCACGAACCGATGACCTGTTCGATCAATCGGATCAGGGGCAAGGTTGAGAAATTTCGATCGCAAATGATCCCACAGTTCAAGCCGATCCC
Organism: Acidimicrobiales bacterium; assembly: GCA_014239555.1. Lineage (GTDB taxonomy): Bacteria > Actinomycetota > Acidimicrobiia > Acidimicrobiales > Poriferisodalaceae > UBA2110. The sequence goes on along the minus strand of JAAZYR010000013.1, from coordinate 34,155 downwards.
AGTTTGGTTCACATGGTCTGTCGTTTTCATCAAGGAAAGGATTGGGCAACAACACAGTCATCAGCTGTTCCTCCGCTCCATTAAATAGGCGAAGACCCCAAGACACCGGCGCTCCGTCCGAAAGGAGGCGGTAAAGCTCGGCGCGCTGGCATGGCCTGATCGCAGCGACACGCGGCTCCGTCGGATTGGATGCATCACCAACTGTGGTGCCGATACAGACGTGCATATGCCAGTCACCAAAATCGAGCGTCGCGTAGCCATCTAGCGTGGTGATTCGTGGCGCGCGAGGGGCCTTTATTTCGTACGCGGCTCCTTGAATAATGGGTCCGAATTGCACCACCTGCCAATGAGCAAACACTTCCTCCAGCAAGTGCAGCAATGTCGCTTCGTCGGTGGGAAGACCAAAAATTTCTAGAAGCCCGTTACCAGGCTCGTCCTCCAACCGTCCCATCAGACTCACCGAAGATTTACACCTCGATCTGGTACAGCTCGGCTGCGTTGTCTTGGAGAATTTTTTTCTGAACCACCGGCGAAAGTTGCTCGATAGCATCTCGTACCCTCTCGACGCTGTGGGGGTAGAGGCACGTGGGGTGCGGGATATCGGTTTCAAACATGATGCGATCAGGTCCCAAGTGTTCTATCGCCGGGCCTAGCGTTTTCGATTCAAACCAGAAACAGCCATAGAACTGGCGGCGGAAATATTCAGACGGCTTCATCGAAAGATGCGCCAAATGCTCTGGGGCGGTCTCACCGCACTGGTAGTCCAACGCGTCAAGCAGAAAGGGGATCCAACCGACTCCCGACTCGACAGAAACGAAGTTGAGGTCCGGGTAACGCTCAGGCACATCACTTACGAGCAAGTTGACCATCCACCGCAACTGCCCCAAGAAAATTGCCGCACCCCCAAGACTGATTTTGACATCTCCAGCCCATGTGTCGTACGGCACCGATCCCGACCAGTTGATATCTCCTTCTGAGGCGCCGATGTGGAAGTTGATTGGCATCTTCAGCGATTCACATATCTCCCAGAACGGCCGCCATTCGGGCTGAGCAAAATTTGGCATGCCTGAGTCATGAGGGTTGGAGCACATAACGATGCCCTTCGCCCCGTTTCGCTGCATGCGGTCAACTTCCGCGATACAAGCATCGATATCCCACCAAGGAACCAACGCCATCGGAAGGATCCGACCCCCTGAACGCGCCTGCAAGTCGTTCATCCAGTCGTTGTAGATCTCAACGCACGCTATGCGCAGCGCTTTGTCCTCAACACGGAGAAAGTTTTGGTTCCCAAAACCACCCACATTCGGGTACACGATGCCGTGACTAACTCCCATCTGGTCCATCAGATCCAACCGGGCGTTGCAGTCATAACTGGCTGCGTGAACCATCTCAATATCGGCCTTCAAAAAGCGAAGCCCGAGCATTTTTTCGCCGTCTGGCAAGATTGCACTCACTGCAGAGTCCCCGGCAATCGGTATATCGCCATCAACGACCCATTTTCGTCGGCCATTGTGCTCTTTGATCTGAGGCACTAAGTCTTTGTATTTGGCTGGGGCCAAACTGGTCCAAAGATCAGGTGGTTCAGACCAATGGGTATCAGAGTCAATAATGCTAATTCCTGGGAAAATCTCACTAACTGCCGACATCACGCCGGACCCCCTTCACTGCGAATCGCCGTCCGCGAAGAGAACTCTAGTTCCAGCTTGCTGATCAGACCGGTTCGAGGTCAAACACGCTCGGGCGAACACCCGCATTTTCTTTCTTATTCGGTTCATCAGATGGTTTCGGGGTAAGCCCGGGATTTGCCGACGCTGGTTGACCTGTCCCAAAATCAACGGGTTTAGTTGGGATGGTAAAGAGGATGATGGCGCCAAGCAGCGCCATTATGAAAACAGCGCTGAGAGGAATTAGTCGAATAGTTGAAAGGTCGGCTAGGAACCCCACCATCGGTGGACCGAGCAAACTCCCAACGCCGGAACACAAAAAGAGCATGCCCGTAACAGCGCCGATTCCCGCCAGGCCGAAGTAGAAGGCGACAACGTCGCCTGCTAACGCCACGAAACCTCCGTAGGTAAGTCCAAGTAGCGCAGCAAAAATTGCTAACAGGTAGTAGCGACCGTCGGCGATCACCCAAAAGAAGTAGGCAATCGGCTGCGCTGCAAGCGCGATTTGCAGCAAACGAACCGATCCAAGTCTTCCAGCGATTGCTGTAAGTAGGAGACGACCAAGAATGCTTGACGCGCCGACGATACTCATTAACAGCGCCGCTCGGGATGGACTGACTCCGTCATCTTCAGCAAATTTGATGACGAATGCAAACGCTCCAAGTAGCGCCATCGACATGAGCGCGAAAGCAACAGAGATAGTTTTGAACTCGCGGGTTCGCATCACTCGTCGAACGTGCCCCTCAGCCCCTCCTGGAGCCTGTGAGGGTGACCGACGCACCAGCATCAACCCAACAAGGAACACGACTGCGGAGATGGCGGCGAGTATCCGGTAGCTATTACGCCACCCCTCAGTTTCGATAATCGCCTTAGAAAACGGAACGAGGATGAGAGTTCCAATCCCTGACCCGGTTGCCGCCACCCCTTGGGCCAAGGCCCTGAATTTGACAAAAAATGTGGCGACCGTTGAAAACAACGGAGAACAGAAAACTCCGCCACCGGCCCCACAACCAAGTCCATACACGATGTAGCCCTGCCAAATGGCAGTCACGAACGAGGTCGCGATCAGGCCGCCACAAAAAAGGGCTCCTCCCACGACCAGCAACGGTCGGGGTCCATATAAATCAGCCCACCGACCCGAGATCGCTCCAGTCCCGAAAAAGAGGAACATCGACAGGCCAAAGACAATTGAGGTTGGCCCGAGGCTGGCATCGAACTCTTCAGCCATTGGGATAACAAATGCACCGAAGGTGTACAGAACACCGAACGCAACACCATTAGCGATGGATGCACCGACGGCGACCGCCCAAGCTCGCGGTGTATCGAAGTGGTCGGTGGCTTCGCTCATTCTTCAAGCCATCGTAAAGCTGTTACCTCTTTATTGCCCGCGCAAACCAAACGACCCCAGATCCTTTATCTCAGAGTTGTACCCGATCGGTCTGTGCCAAGCGATGAGTTCTGCCATGATGCTTTTGGCGCTAGGAGATTTAGTGGATCAAGATTCGGGTTTGCTGCGGGTTAACCCCGTCGGGTCGCTCGGACCCGGTGATCGACTTTTGGTTCTCCTCCACGGTTTTGGCGCGGATGAAAACGACTTGGCGCCCGTCGTTCAACACATTGACCCTGACGGACGTTTCACCTCTGTTTGTTTCCGGGCGCCCATAGACCTCGTGCCATTCGGAGCTGCTTGGTACGAGCGAAGCAACGAAGGAGTCGTCAACGCTCAAACCTTTAAGAGTTCAGCGATAGCGATCGACGCAACTATCGATGAAGTTTGCGCCGCGGGAGGATTTGATCGGGCCGAAATGGTTCTGCTTGGTTTTTCTCAAGGATGCGCAATGGCTCTTGCCGTAACGCTATGGAAGGAGACCGCAGTCCGTCCCGCCGCCCTCGCTTGTTTGTCTGGCATGCTGCAGGAAATACCCGATTTCGACTACGACTTCACGACTCTCCCTGCGACCTTCATCCAGCACGGGACTCAGGATCCGATGGTTGACGTAGAACGAGGGCGTCATATTCGAGACGTTTTGGTTGCGGCTGGCCATCTTCCCGATTTCTCAGAATACCCAATGGGTCATGAGATCTCTGCCGCGTCATTGTTTGATTTGAGGGACTGGTTAGCGACTATATAAATCAAACTGGTTTCAGGTTGAATACGGTCGGCGGGAGACCCCTTGAACGCGGCGGATCCTGTGTTGTGGGCGCCTCCTCCTCGCCTGTGTTTTGACGCAAGTACAGGGTTTCAGGGCGTATCCGCAGGAATATCGTCATGAGAACAGCGCCCGTGATCACCGAAATTGTTATTGCGAGTGACGTACCCACCAATTCCGCAATCTCACCTAATACGAGCATTCCTATTGGCAGGACGCCGATAGCGCTGCTCAACAGGCCTAAGGCGCGACCGCGTCGTTCCTCGGAAACCGAATCCATTACCAACACAGCTTGGGTCGACGCGAACAGTCCCATACCGGACGCCGCAACAGCCAAGGACACTGCCGAGGCGAGGTACCACGGCGCTAGAGCAAATCCGATCATAAACATGAAGGCCAGGTATGAACCGCACACATACATCAGTCCACGCCGTTGGGGTTGGTATCGGGCCATCGCTAACGACCCTCCGAACATGCCAATACCCAGCATCGCTGCCAGGAGTCCCAGTAGGGCAGGGCCAACATCAAATTTGCCGCCGACGACCTGTAGCAGAGGGCTGGAGGAAAAGAAGAAAAAGTTCACAAAAGCCGTGACGCCAAGGATTGACACCAGACTCTTTTCGGTCCGGAGCATGCGCACTCCATCAAGTAACGCAGAAGCCCCCGCAGCGGCTACCTGCTCCATTCGCGCAATGACCGGTACCGCCGCGAAAGCACTAAATGAAACGATTTGCAAGGCCCCCATGACAATGAGCGCCCAACCGACACCGACAGTTTGAATAAGGGTCCCGCCGCCAAGGGCACCTAATGCCAACGCGATTGCTCCGCCACTCGCTTCTAGAGCCAAGGCATTGTCGATGTTTTCTGACCCTACGAGGTCATAAACAATCACTCGCCGGCCCACCATGTCGAAGACCCAGCCGATGCCCGTGACGAAGAGCACCGGATAAACCATCCAAAGCCGTAGTTCGCCGGCTAGCTCAATCCAACCAAGAAGAATGAGGCCGGGGATCGTGACAAAAAATTGATATATCACTACGCGGCGTCGGTCGAATCGATCTGCAATCCATCCCCCAATCACTCCCCCAAATAACAACGGGGACCACAGAGCAACACCTGCCAGCTGGACCATTCGCGCTGATCCGGTGAGATCGTTCGCAATGAACGGACCCACAAACGAAACTCCCCAGCGAGAAAGATTCCACGTCCAACCGGAGACAAGGATCAGCGGAAAATAACGAATTTTGAGCGCATCGAAGGTGGTAGTCACCTAACGATGCATGCCGCCATCGACCGTGAACTCTTGACCAGAGCAATAGCTGGCATCGTCAGAAGCAAGAAACAGGGCGACTGCTGCCACTTCAGATGGCTCAGCCTCGCGGCCGAGGGGTATCGCACGCACCATTCGGTCTTTATCGAATTCCGAGGTCATATCGGTATTGATTAAACCAGGATGAATCGAGTTCACGCGAACGTTATGCCTTCCCAATTCAAGTGCAGCAATTTTAGTCATTCCGCGAACAGCCCATTTAGTCGCTCCATAGGCCATAGATGCGAACGTGGCCTCAAGCCCCGCCACAGAACTGATATTCACGATTGATCCTGATCCTTGTTCGATCATTATTGGAGCAACAGCGCGCATTCCATAAAAAACACCCGTCTGGTTTATGGCAACAGTTTGATCCCAAACGTCGTCGCTGGTGTTGACAAGTCGGGCACCTCGCAAGATCCCTGCATTGTTAACTAAAACGTCAATTCGGCCATGGTGGGAAACTACGTCTGCAACTACAGCCTCCCAAGCTGAAGCCGATGAGACATCGTGATGCAGAAATTCGATGCCGAGCCCAGCGGCAGTGCGGCCACCTTCGTCGTCAAGCACATCGGTGATAACCACTTCTGCGCCTTCATCACGGAAAATTTCTGCTTCGGCAGCACCCTGACCTCGAGCGCCCCCTGTGATCACCGCTACTTTGCCGTCTAGCCGTCCCATAACACCCCTATTCCGAGCTCTTGCGTCGCAACACTAGCGACGAGAAGCTTCGGAGATATGAGTCGTTGGTGGCCGAGCCAACCTCAAGCTCTCTAGGGTAGGTGTCGTGAACCTTGATCAAGTAGTGGCAGGACTGCACTCAGTCGGTCCTTCGTGGGAAAAAAAAGCGTCCGCCGCTGACGAGGTCGGTCATATTGACGCGGAGAACGCGAACGACATAAAGGCAATGGGAGCTGCTCGTCTTCTTCAGCCAACTGACTTCGGAGGGGCTCAATCATCTATCGAAGACCACATGCGCGCAGTCGCAGTTGCGGGCGAATATTGCATGGCGACTTCATGGTGTCTCAGTGTGTGGAGCGCTCACGGATGGATGCTTTCGCACATGCCAACTGAGGGGCGACAGGAAATCTGGGAGGACCCTACGACTCTTGTCAGCGCATCAATCGTTCCCAAAGTGACGTTCCGCGAAAACGGCGGTGACGTAGTCGTGTCAGGTCGTTTTGGGTTTGCCTCAGGGTGCGACCACGCGCCATGGCTCAGCGTGGGTGGTTTACTTCCCGGTGATCAGCCAAGTCCTGTCATCTGCGCATTGCCCGCCGACGACGTGATCATTGACCACAAGTCTTGGGATGTAATCGGTCTGCGCGGCACCGGCAGCAAAGATCTCGTGATTGCTGAAGAGGTAGTTGTTCCACGTCATCGGGTGTTACGAGTAGCTGAAAGTGCGTCGCGTAAATCCCCAGGTCAGGTCCACTACGGTGGGCCGCTGTACACCTGCCCATGGCGTACCACGGCGATACTCGTGCTTGCCGCCCCAGTAATTGGTGCTGCTAAAGCTGCGGTTCGTCGATTTCAGGAACGTTTAGATGATCATTTCCTGGTTGCTCTTGCCAACACTCAGAGAAATGACCCCGCGGCGGGTTATCGCCTGGCTGAATCAACTGCTGAAATTCATGCGGCTGAGTTACTGCTCTACGACGCTGCTGCCCGCCTAGACCAACTCGGTGGCGCTGACGAAGTTGACTTGCTTATCAATGCCTCGATCGTGCGCGACTGCGGATGGGCAGTTAGGGCGTTAGCAGAGGCAGTGGATCGTCTCTACGAAGCAAGCGGCGCCAACGTGATGAGGGCGGACGAACCAATGCAGCGACTCTGGCGAGATGTCAACGCGGCCAGATCTCACGCCATTCTCACCTGGGACCACGCCGCCAATATTTACGGAAAAGCCTTGCTAAACAACGCTTAATCCCGGCAATTGGGGAGCACTTCTTCGCGTATAAGAGCATCAGATTCAGTCGCAATTTCTCTGTTACTACCCATAGTCGCCCCAACGAAAATCAGTTTGTCGAGTCCTAGGTCGTCCAGCGCGCGTATACGTTCAACGCACACGTCGGGACCGCCAACTATCGCGTAGCTGTCCACAAACTCAGGGGTGAGCACTGCGGCTTGTTGACTATCAGCACGGGTGTGGCTGTTCATGTCGTAACTGTCATGCAACTCACCCATAACCTTGCGCTCAGCTTCCGACACAGGTCCAATGACCTCGCCATGCATCACTGAGAATCTTGCAAAGGTCGACAACCCACCGCGCACAAGGTCACGCGCTCGATCTAGGTCCCCGTGACACACAACGTTGACATACGCCCCGTAGGCCAAATCATCGGGATCTAGTCCAGCGTCGCTTCGAGCACTTCGAGCTATGTCGATACCCCAAGCAACGCGTTCGGGAGCTGCCCCTAACGCAAACATGATTCGTTCAGCGTGACGTGCTGCCGCGCCGATTACCTTCGGACCGGTGGCGGAAACCTCAACAGGGACCTTGCCCGAAGAGCCAGGCAACCAAAATATCTGGCTTGTGCCGGCTGTATCTGCGAGTTCAAGCTCATCGACCGGGGGCGCTAAAGATTCGGCAAAATCGAGGGCGTCGAAGGGGATTTCCTCGCCGCGGAGGTACGCCTGCAAAGTAGACAAGTAGTGCTCAAAATCCTTGACCCGCGCGGGAGCTCGACCTAGATGTGCAAGCGCAGAGTCGCCGCGACCAATTCCCAGTTGCACTCGTCCAGCCGCCAAACGATTTACGCTCGCAGCCGCACCCGCGGTAACGGCGGGATGTCGCGTAACTGGGTTAGTGACGCCGGAACTGACATGAAGATCTTCGGTGGCCAACACGGCGGTAGTCATCGCTACGTACACGTCGCCTGACAAGTTTTGAGAGTCGACGAACGAGACCCCGTCGAAACCCTGTTCTTCAAGCTCACTGGCGATCTGACGCGAATCAGGTCGAGCAACCATTTGTTGAAAGATTCTGGCCATGCGCCGACCGTAGCCGCGCCGCGATCGGTGCCGCCGCGTTGCATTCCGGAGAATCAAGAAATCGAAGAAAGGGGTGGGGATCCGACTACGCTCGTTCTTGGGTGCGTTACCTGGTAGCTGAAAAGGCCCAGAGGGGGAAGAAGTGGCGGAAATTCCAAACCGACCTGATGTCGAAGACTGGGAAACGGACTTCGACCATTTCCACGTTGATTACAGCGCGGATCCATACTCCATTTGGAAAGACATGCGCGAGGGCGGATGCCCAGTTGCCCACACCGACCGTTTCCATGGGGTGTACCTCCCGACGCGGCACGAAGACATCTCGACAATTGCTCATGACACTGAACATTTCTCATCAAAATCAGTAATCGTTAATGATCTCCCTGTCAGTGACATCGGCAGTTTTCGCAGCCCTCCAATCACGTCTGACCCTCCTGAACACCAAGATCATCGCCGCGCACTGTTACCTGCCTTTTCTCCGAAGGCAATCGAAAAATGGATCCCCATCACGCGCCAAATATGCAACGAATTACTTGACGAATTTTCCGATTCCGGGTCGTGTGATGCCAGCGCGGACTATGCCCAGCACATACCAGTGAAGGTCATTGCTCGCATGATCGGCATCCCAGAGGAAGACGGTGATCTTTTCCGTAAATGGGTCGAAGAGTTACTTGAAATCGGGCCTACTGACCTGAACGTCGCTCAAGCCGCAACTAAAGAGGTTTTCGACTACTTCCGTGAGTACGTGAAGGCCCGTCGCGCGGACCCGCGTGACGATATCGTCACCTACTTTCTCGAAACCGAAGTCGACGACAAACCGATGGATGACAATCAGATCATGGGAGGACTTTTTCTTCTTCTCTTGGCCGGGATCGACACGACTTGGAGTTCTATCGGCTCCTCGTTCTGGCATTTAGGACAACACCCAAAAGATCGTCGACGCCTGGCTAGCGATAGCGCTTCCTTCGACCCGGCAGTCGAGGAATTTCTGCGCTTCTACTCGCCAGTAACCATGGCCAGAGTCATTACCGACGAGGTTGAGATCTCCGGTACAACCCTGTGTCCCGGACAGCGGGTACTGCTCCCCTTCGGAGCAGCGAATCGCGATACCGATTTCATGGAAGATGCAGATACTTTTCAAATCGACCGAGAAGTAAACCGTCATTCAGCTTTCGGGTTGGGTATCCACCGGTGCCTCGGGTCCAACTTGGCTCGGATGGAAATCAAAGTTGCACTCGAGGAGTGGTTCCGCCGTATTCCTGAATTCGAACTAACCGACCCCAATGCGGTTACTTGGTCTGGTGGTCAAGTACGCGGGCCTCGACATATACCTCTCCAGTGGTGATGTCCGCCAAAATTGCTTAGAAGAAAGACATATTCGATGAAGATCGGCTTGTTCACTCCGTTACGATCACCCGTCGCAACCCCCGAATTCCTGAAGGAATTCGGACAAAAGGCCGAATCCATGGGGATTCACTCGTTTTGGTTGGGTGAACACATCGTGTTATTCGATAACTACGAGTCGAAATACCCCGGTAATCCCGACGGAGTGTTCCGGTTTCCCGACGGCAGTGGCCTGATGGACATGGTAAGCAGCATCGGTTTCTTGGCGGCCTGCACTTCTACTCTCCGTCTAGGTACCGGTATATGCATCCTTCCCCAAAACAACCCTGTCTATGCAGCTAAGGAGTACGCAACCCTGGATTTCTTGTCTAACGGCCGGCTGGACTTTGGTATCGGGGTTGGCTGGAGTTGGGAAGAGTTTGAGGCCTGCGGCGCACCTTGGGAGAATCGAGGCAAACGATGTGACGAATACCTTGAGGTAATCAACACACTCTGGAACGACGAAGTGAGTTCGTTCGACGGTGACATGTACAAGTTGCGAGAGTGTCGTATGCATCCCAAACCGGTTCAGTTGGGCGGAGTTCCTATCTGCGTTGGCGGGCATTCAGATGCAGCACTTCGTCGCACAGCCCGCTTCGCGAAAGGGTGGTATGGCATAAACCTTTCTCCTGAGGGCAGCAAGGAAATGATTACCCGCCTAGCTCGCTTCATGGAAGCCGAGGGCCGCTCAATCGAGGAACTAGAAATTCACATTGGTGCAGTGAACGACCGAATGGATGCCTCACTCGTTGAGGCTTACGCCGAAGCTGGAGTGACGCAGTTATTGATCCCATTTATGCGTCAGGGCAGCAAACACCTCGACGCGAATTTAGAGATGATCGAACCGTTCATCGAAGCGGCACACAGTTCAACCTGACCCCGCGACGACAATTAGTCAGTCGACTCAGGTCCGCTCTCTAATTCGCGCGACGCCAAATCTCGAGTAGCGCTCTCAACTGGTTGCACTTCGGGTAGTTCTTCCCCCGATACACCTAACTCACTGAATTTCCTTAGCGTTGGAAGCACACGGCTTTCTACGCTTCCCACCATCTCGTTGTATGCCTTCGTCGCACTTTCTAGACCACGGCCAGTTTTCGCCATCGCCGCCAGTGTCGTTCCCACCCGGCGATGCAACTCCCGTCCGTGTTCTTCAACCTTCTTGGCATTTTCAGCTAACAGGGTGGTCTGCCAACCTCGGGCAACAGTCAGTAACAAAGCCATGAGGCTCATCGGCGACGCGATGACGACCCGTTGGCGCATCGCGTCATCTACCAACCCCGGTTCGGTTCGCAACGCGTCAGCAAGAAAGGATTCTCCTGGAACGAACATCACGACGAAGTCAGGTGCATCATCAAACAGAGACCAATAACGTTTGTCGGCCAAAGCCTTCACATGAGTTTGCATCGCCCTCACGTGGCTTTTCATTTCAGCTTCCCTCGCCGCCGAATCATCAATTTCTTGCATACGAAGGTACGCAGCTAACGGGACTTTTGAGTCGATCGCGAGGCGAGCCCCATTCGGCAATCTCACGGTTAGATCTGGCCGAAGACCGCCGTCGTCACCAGCCGCCATAGTCTGCTCTGAGTAGTCGCAGTAAGTGGCCATCCCTGAGAGATCAATGATGTTTCGCAGTTGGTTCTCACCCCACGCGCCTCGAGCAGAGGGGGATTTCAGCGCGCCGGCGAGCGCACCTGTCCGGGAATTGAGTTCATTGATTTGTTGAGTGAGGCTTTCGTTGAGTCGGTCAACAGATCCTTTGTTATTTTCGTAAGTTGATTTTAAATCGCCAACCGAAGCTTTCAATTGGCCCATCTGCTCCGTGACCGGCTGCAACAAATTCTTGGTTTGTTCTTCCAACGTCCGGGCACGTTCATCAATGAGTTGGCCAGCCAGTTCAGTATTGGTCTTCAAAGCCTCTTGTGCCGCCTTCCCCACCTGCGCATCAACAGCTTCTTTAACGGCACTCACTAGTCCATCCGTATCAACTTGACCTACCGAATTCACAGCCGAGAGATCGATCGTGCGTTGACGTAATTGATTGGCGAGATAACCAAGCGCCACGGCTAAAACCACAACTGCTGAGATCAAAACCACGTTCATCCGCTACATAGTGACAGCAGGGAGGGACACCAGGTGGTGATCCCTCAATCAATCACCCCGGCCTGACGAAGGAGTTCTAACTGTTCTCTCGTCACTCCCACTTCAGCGAGGATTTCATCTGTGTGCTGATTCGGTGAAGGCGCGCCGTGTCGCACGCCAACCGGCGTGCGACTGAACTTTGCGGCAGGGCCAGTTAAGGGTGCTGAAGACCCATCGGCTAATACCGTCGACTGCAACATGTCGCGCTCGAGAATATGAGGATCACGAGCAGCATCCGCGAATGTGTTGACCAACGAAATCACGATGCCTGCTGCGTCAATAGCGGCAATAACTTCCGCTTTGCTTCGATCTCGACACCAGTCCGCGACCAAAGCGTTGACTTCGGATCGGTGGACCACCCGATCTTCGTTAGTGAGATAGCGAGGATCAGTACCGAGTTCAGGACAACCAAGCACTTCGGTGAGCCGAATCCAATGAGAGTCGAGAATAAGTGCAATAAACACATGGCCGTCTCGGCATTGGTAGCAGTTTGTCGGCGCGCAAACTCTTACTTCGCTACCCCACCGTTCGAGAGGATCACCTGTAGCCCCCAAGGTCAGGTAACCGTTGGACTGGTAAAGAATCGAGTCGAGAAGGGAAACATCTACATGTTGACCTTCACCCGTTGCATCGCGATGACGAAGAGCGGACAACGCGGCAAGCGCCGCATGTAAACCTGCGAGGTCATCAGCAAGAAATGTTGGAGCCTTGGTCGGAGGTCCTTCAATAGATCCGTTCAGGGCCATCCATCCGCTGTGGGCTAGTGCGCCCGGGTCGTATCCGGGTCGTTCCGACTCAGGTCCGAACTGGCCCCAACCACTGAGCGAGACATACACAAGATCAGGCTTTATGCGTCGGCATTGTTCGTATCCCACACCCCATCCTGCAAGTGTGCCTGGCTTGAAGTTTTCGATAACGATGTCAGCAGAAGACACAAGCGTTAAGAACGTCTCTGCACCTTCAGGCTTTCGAAGATCAATCGCCACACTTCTCTTATTCCGATTCACAGTTTCTTCTGCAAAAGATCGGGATGTTCCAGCAATCAAAGGTTTCCAAGGCAACCCTTGATCTCCCGGCATCGCAACTCGAACAACGTCAGCGCCATAATCCGCTAGGAGACACGCTGCCATAGGGCCAGCCCAGGCGGTGGTCGTGTCCAGAACTCGCATTCCTGCCAATGGACCTGGGACGTCTCTGCGGGCATACCGGTAGAAGTCCTCCTTATCCATGCAGCGAAGCGTAGAGACATCGGGCAAGTCGTGCAGCGTGAACCACCTCACATCTTCTAGGGTCCGTTTCAATTCTCGAAAGGAACGCAATGAAATTCGGAGTTCATCTTCCCGATGCTGGCCGCGATCCAAGTCGCGAAGCAATGATCAATATCGCCACTACGGCCGAAAGCCTCGGGTATGCGTCGTTGTGGTCAAGCGATCACATTGCATGGCCAGACCCAGCAACTTTGACGTCTAAATATCCCTACGCCGACGACAACAGCGGTTTTCCGCCAGCCGGCAGCGCCTGGCTGGATTGCCTCGGAACCCTCCAATTCGTCGCCGGCATCACCGAACGGGTACTCCTGGGAACCACGGTTTTGATACTGGGTTACCGGGGCGCAGTGCAACAAGCCAAGAGTTGGGCCACTCTTGATCACCTCTCCAATGGAAGAGCGATTATGGGTGTTGGGGTTGGTTGGATGAAAGAGGAATTCGAGGCAGTCGGCCGCCCTTGGGATAACCGAGGCGCGCGCGCCGACGAAACATTGGAGGTCTTCAAGGTTTTATTTGAAGATGATTTGTCTTCCTATGAGGGAACTTGGACGAGCTTTCGCGACATCGGCTTTAGCCCGAAACCGGTCAAGAACCACATACCTGTTTGGGTGGGCGGTCATTCTCCTGCAGCATTTACACGCACCGCTGTTTTCGGCGACGCTTTTCACGCAGCCTTCGGTAGCCCAGACTTACTTTCACAGCAGTGGGCTGCGGTTCGAGAAGCATGCGACGTCGTGGAACGCGACTCACGAGAACTGGAATTGACGAGCTTGTTCAGACTCAACTTCGATGGCGGCAACCTCGACGAAGGAGAGATCGGTGGGGGCACCGAGCAGGTAATTGATCAGATCGGCAGGTACCAGGAAGCTGGGCTCACTCACGCTGCATTTTTTGTTCTCGGCCGTGGCAACGAGGGACGCCTCGAGGCAATTAATCGTTTCGCCGAAGAAATCGCACCCAACTTCACGTAACCCATGCAAGTCGCACCAGTCCTTTTCGGACCGAAAGCTCAGTCAACAATCCAAGGTTCGTCAGTAACTCCTAGACCGTCAGCAATTCGGTTCGCGTAGGCGTAGTAAGCCGTGACCTCAACTATGTCGAGAACATCTCGGTCGGTGAAACCAGCGCGACGGAGCACAGCAACGTCTTCCGCCGTCACATCGGCGGGGGCGCTCGTCAGCTTGGTGGCGTAAAGAAGCATCGCTTTTCTCTTATCGCTGAGCGGAGCAACCCTCCAATCACTTTCAATTGCGTCAGCTAGCACATCGTCTTTTAGTAAACCGCGCAGACCGCGCCGGTGATGACGAATTCAGTAATGACAACGATTTTCAAGACTCACTACTAGCGCAATCATCTCCCGTTCGACTTTGCGCAAGTTGCGTGTGCCTGACATTGCCGACCCGTATAAGGCGGCGTGCGCTGCAAGACCGCGCGGGTTAAGCGAATGTGTCGACATGATGTGATCGACGCGGCCGTGCCCTTTATCCACGACTCCGTCATACAGATCGCTAAGGGCTTTATCGTCAGCCCATTCGTCGTCAGGGACAATCTCAATCCAAGCCATACCCACTATCGTGCCCCGCCTGCAGCAACTACGGTGCCAATAACGGTCTTATCTAGTTAGTAGGGCGCTATGACGCAAACTCCAACATCCCTCATCGAGTCGTCGCATGAGTCGACAGATCTTCAGATCCGCTCTGATCTAACAGCAGCTCACGCCCAGGTTTGGGAAAAGCTCGCCGCTCCAGGAACATGGTGGAGCGGTTCTGAACGCTTAGCCGTCGCGGAGGTCGTTCGCTCAGCGTTAAGCGACACCGACCCGGTACCACCGTGGGACAGCGCTTCGAAAAGTGGACGGCTACCCAACGACTCAGTAATCAATTCGGAGCTACAAGATGCGGTATATCGCCTAGCCCTGCACGCAGGAACTCTGACTGAACAGTGGTACCAGAAGATGCGCGACGCTACTGGAGTAACCCCCCAACAGTGGGTGGAAATAATCGAAGTCACCATCATCGTCACATCAGTACTTCGCTTCGCTCAGTTAGCTGGAGTTGACCAACCAGAATTTCCTGAGCCCCTTGAAGGCCACCCAACGCGCCAAACTCAACCTTCTAAACCTGCAAATCATCATTGGGTGCCCGTCGTGCATCTTGAAGACAGCACGCCAGAACTCGCACCTTTTTACGACGGACTTCCAGCACTAGCGCCAGTCATCCGAGCACTCAGTTCAGTCCCATCGGCGATGCATACTCTGTTTACGCTCGGCGACGCGCAGTACATTCCGATGCGGGAAATGGTCGACTTGAACTGGACTCGAGGCACCTTGTCTCGTCGACAAATCGAACTCGTCGCAGGAAGGCTGTCAGCACATAGAGAATGTTTTTACTGAACTGTGGCTCACTCAATGATGCTCCGTGCGAGCAGCACCGCAAACGACCTGGAACTTGATGTAGATGTAGTTCGAGGAGACCTGCAAGAAAGTGATGCCATCCACCACGCACCCGAATTAGCTGCACTTGTAGACGCGTCCGTTAACGATTTAGCGTCGTTGCCATCAGCCCGGTCAGCTCTAGTCGAAGCCACAGATGAGGCGACAATGTTGGATGCTGCAGCGGTTGTCGCCAACTTCGAGATGATGACCAGAATCGCCGATGGGACCGGAACTCGCCATCCAGCAAGCCGCCTTGAATCGATGTCGGAACTGTCCAGCTCGATGGGCCTCGAAGATTTCGTCTCGGCGCGGGTCTAACGAACCGTCGCATTGGGCCGAAATTTACAAACCCACAAGAGATAGCCACTCTACTTGGAGTTCAGATCCACCCAGATAAACGCGAAATTTTCGCCTCGTGGCTCCACAGAAACAGTTACCGCATCGCCTAACGCGACGCCGCCCGGTTCCACATTTCGTAATGCCCCTACGACACGCGGCCCTTCGGCAAGCTCAACTACCGCAGTGATATAAGGCAATTCCTCAATCCAGGCCCTGTCGATAGTGAAGTGATTGATAGCGAAGGAATAGATAGATCCGACACCCGAAACCGGAACAAAGTCGTAGTTGTCCGAAAAGCAGTCTTGACAGTAGTAACGAGGCGGTTGACGGCTCTGACCACAGTCGACGCATCGTTGTATATGCAACAACCCACTAGCAACTGCTCGCGTGTGCAGTTCAAGATTAAGACCGTCGGGCTGTGGCACATATTTTTTGTACTGCTTCGGCAATTCGTCTGACATGTTTAGGCTCTCCCCAGCACCGCAATGCTGCCGTCTCCTAAGTCGCCGTAGCCAGTAACCACACCTAACTCACAACCGTCAACTTGCGCCGCGCCCGCTTCATGTCGCAGTTGTCTCGTCGCCTCAACCACGTGGTTGAGACCCCAGCAGTGACCCTGAGAAAGCAGTCCCCCATGCGTATTAAGTGGATAGCGTCCGCCAAGTCGAATATTGCCGTCTCGGACAAACTCTCCCGCCCCGCCTTTTTCACATATCCCTATGGCCTCAAGTTCCATCAAAACCACATAGGTAAAACAATCGTAAATCTGGAGGAAATCCATATCTTTGGGCGACACGCCTGCCATAGAAAAAGCTCGTGGGGCAGCAGAATCCAACCCCAATTTGAGCATGTCGGGTCGATTCGTTATCTCATCAGCTGGATACGGGTGACCTTCGGCACCGCCTAACCAGAGAACCGGATCGTGGGGTAAATCTTTCGCCCGATCAGCCGTAGTGAGCACCACAGCGGTAGCGCAATCAGTCTCCAAACAACAGTCAAGTTTGCGCATGGGTTCAGTAATAAAAGGTGACGAAAGGTAGTCATCCATCGTCATGGGCCGGCCACCCATAAGAGCTTTATCGTTGAGATGAGCGTGCTCTCGACAGGTAAGGGCAACCTCGGCGGCATCCTCAGGACCGATTCCGTAGAGATTCACATAACGCTGGATGTACATGGAGTACCACTGCACCGCCGACCTCACGCCATACGGCGCATAAAAGTTGCGGCTCACGTCGATGAATGGGCCTGGGTCACCTTTTCGCCTAATTGGTGCGCTGTCGGGTCGTCTGCGGAACGCCGAGTAACCGTTCCAACCAAAGGTGATTAACACGTTGGTGGCAATACCAGAACTCAACGCCATTACCGCTGACTGAAGAGAAGCCGTGGGGCTAGCTCCACCCATACGAACTTCCACCGCATACGTCACCTCGGGAATCCCCAGGTTCGCCGCGATCTCTTCCGTACTTAGATAACCCGGAGGTGGAATGACAGCGTCAATATCGCTTGGTTGCAAGCCTGCGTCATGAATGGCCTCCATCGAGGCACTCAACACAAGTTCTGGAACACTCTGCTGCGACCCGCGGAAATACTCGGTCTCACCAACACCGACAATGGCAGCTGTACCCGAAATGTTCATTTGTCTCCCCCCGACCTCACGAGGACTCAGTCATCGCTCCACTCGCGCTGCCCGTTATCAAAGTACGAAGTTCGGGCGGTACGAGAACTGTCACTCTTACCCATATAGCCAACTGCGACATGGTCCATGTGCTGAATAGATCGACCGAGAGGCATCGATTGCGCATTTATAGATGCTTTAGTCACGGTGACAGGTACTGGTGGCTGATTGACCACTTGCGCAGCTAACTCCTCCCCCGCAGCCACCAAAGCCGCGTCGTCGTTCACCGTCTCGGTGAAGTATCCATAACGGTCCAGTTGGTTTAGGTCGTAACTTCGCCCCAGAATCAACATTTCTTTTGCTCGATGTGGGCCGACTAAATTTATTAATGCCGGAAGCGAATGCCACGTCAAATTGAAGCCGATACTCACTTCGTTCAGAGTGAGATTTACCGTCGGGCTACCGATCCTAAAATCACATGCTGCTGGAAGTACCGCCCCGCCACCGATCATGTATCCGTGACACAGCGCAATCGTTATGGGATTCAAGTGCAGCAAGGTGTCGTACATCTTGGCCCCTTGCTTCGATGCAAGCATTGCGTCTTGAGGACTCGTCCGGGGTTGTTTCATGTCAGCGCCTGAGCAAAAGGATTTGCCCTCACCTCGGACTATGACCACGCGCACTGATGAATCGGCATCCAGCAAACTAGCTGCTGTCTGTGTGTCAGCGATCAATTGGCCGTTCACTGCGTTATGTACTTCGGGGCGATTAAGCACGAGGTGACGGACAGGCCCTTCGCCATCAACCCTGATGGTCTCAAATTCCATCGTGAGAGTCTCCCAGACCCGTAACAACTTCGCTCACCGTGCACCTTCTAGTATTCGACACAGGCAGAGAGCAAAAGGAGCGGTCCATGACCTACGACGGATTCGATTTGACCGGGAAAGTAGCGGTCATCACTGGAGGAAACGGTGGCATTGGTCTCGGATTCGCTCGCGCTCTCGCTGCAGCAGGTGCTGATGTCAGCGTCTGGGGGACTAATCAAGATAAAAACGCTGCCGCTGAAAAAGAGCTCCAAGCAATAAATTCATCTGCGTCGGCTGTGAGATGCGACGTAGCTAACGAACAAGAAGTTGAAGAATGCATGGCATCGGTTATCGAAAGGTACGGAAGAATTGACGCCTGCTTCCCCAATGCAGGCATCGGCGCGCAAAATCAGAAACCTTTTTTCGAACACTCGAATGAAGATTGGTTTTCAGTACTTGACGTTAATTTGAACGGGGTCTTCTACACACTGAGAGCGGCAACTCGTCAAATGGTCGCGCAAGGCGAGGGCGGGACTTTGGTTCTCACCTCAAGCGGTACTGCAATCCAGGGGTCACCCAAAGGCCAGGCCTACGCAGCATCCAAAGGAGCGATGCTGGCGATGATGATGGGCCTCTCAGTTGAAATGGCGCGTTACAAGATCACCGCGAACGCAGTGATTCCCGGATGGATCGAAACTGACATGACCGCAGGGCTCTTTGGTTGGAAAAAATTCGCCGACAACGTCATGCCGAGGATTCCTATGCGACGGTGGGGTCAACCGGATGACTTTGGTGCCATCGCTGTTTATCTCATGAGCGACGCCAGTAGATGGCACACCGGCGATGTCATAAAAATCGACGGCGGATTCAGCATCTTCTAGTGAGCGGCCAGTCGTTAAGTTCTCAAGGCGCATTTTTTGATGAACCAACTACTCAACGAATCGATCTACCAGGCGCCGACATAGTTCTCCACCAGCAAGTGTGGTCCCCAGAGCGCGGCGACCAACTCTGTAGCCAATTGGTGCAAGAAATCGAGTGGCGCCAAGACAAAATTTCGATGTTTGGCCAAGTGCATGATGTGCCAAGACTCAACGCTTGGTATGGCGATCCCGACTGCTCCTATGCCTGGTCAGGAATTCGAATGAACCCATTGGCCTGGACACCAACTCTTCAGAAAATAAGAGAACAGGTAAACGGCCTTGCCGCAGTTCAATTCAACTCTGCCTTACTCAACCTGTATCGAGATGGAAACGACAAAGTCGATTGGCACGCGGACGATGAAAAGGTGCTCGGCATCAACCCAGTGATCGCCTCAGTCAGCTTGGGAGTAGCGCGAAAGTTTCGTATGCGACGCAAGGACCGGTCGCAAACACCGACCGACATCGTTTTACAGTCGGGCGACGTTTTGATCATGCGAGGCTCCACACAACAGTTATGGGAACACGAGGTACCCCGTTCAAAACGGATTACCCAACCAAGGGTGAATCTGACGTTCAGAGTGGTCAAATCATCGTCGTAACATTGGCCACACTCCCGTACCGTTACAACCCGTGAGTAACCAAACTGCCTCTTCGCTGCGCTACCTACGTCTAGCGATCGGTCTCGCGTTGTTCGGTGTTGGACTTGGATTAGTGGTCTTAGGTGATTTCGGTTTACCACCGTGGGATATTTTTCATCAGGGACTCGCCGAACAAACGTCTCTCACCATTGGCATAGCGATGATTTTCGTCGGCGCCGCGTTACTGATTGCGTTGGTTCTCCTTAAAGAACCCATGGGTGTAGGAACATTGGCCAACGTGTTCGTCATCGGATTGGTTGTCGATGCCACGGTGAGTATCGGCAATACTCCAACAAATTCACTCATACGAATGTTGTGCACTCTTCTCGGACCGATCGTCGTCGCAATCGGTTCCGGCTTTTACATTGGAGCGCGGCTCGGACCAGGTCCGCGAGATGGGCTCATGACGGCACTTGACCGTCGCGGGGTCGCAATATGGAAAGCTCGCACTCTTATCGAGGGAACCGCCTTAGCCTGCGGACTGGCCATGGGGGGAACTGTTGGTTGGGGCACTTTGTGGTTTGTTGTCTCTATCGGTCCCACGGTGCAGTTCTTTTTGCGTCTGCTCGACACTGCCCCCCACAAAGGCACTACCGCGTAATCGATTAGTCCAAATCGAAAAGTCTCGGTTCGTTAGTCTGCGAATTTGGGTTGAAAGGCCGTTGAAGGTAGCGCATCGGACCAATTCTCCGACTCAAACAACGTTGAGGCTAAGCGCCCTAATTCGTCACTGCTCTTGGCCGCAGATCCACATCCGCCAATTGCTACCGCGATGCCGTCTTCAACCCAACCGATATAAGGATGTTCCGTCGCTGTGTTCGTAACCACGCAGGGCTTCTGGGCCCAACTACGAACTTCAATCCCAGGGAGAAGACCAAAAAGAGAGTTCCGCAAAGCATCTACCTCTGTCTCATCTCCTTCACTTTGGAACCAGTCCGTGAGCGCCGCTTGTTCAACTGGCTCCGAATTGCGCAGCGATCCACCTATCTTGAGCGCCACCCGACCATCGGAGTATCGGACCGGAGGTACCCAGTAAATTTCGTCTAATCGTTCATCGGGAGGGTCTACGCAAATCAGGCTCGGTAGCGAATCTGCCACCGATATCTCCGCTGTGACCGTTGTGCGAGGCATGCGGTGAAGGTTTAGCGAACGCGGAAGCAACTCGGAACCAAAGGCTCCGGTGGTGACGAGCACTCGGTCGGCGGTTGACGATCCCCAGCTCCCGCTGATCACGTAACCGGCGCCCGACGCTCGGAGTGTGTGAGCCGTCTCTTTTATGAGCACCGCACCTGCCGCTTGGGCGAGTTTTGTTTGAGCTGCCACGAGTCGCCGAGGATTGATATATCCCGCGGGCCCGCTTTCGTATAGAGCGGGATGACCGTTGCTTAGAACAATCCCAGTGTGTTCCGATACCCAATCGGTGGTCACTAAGCGGGCGTCGCCTCCTGCTGTTGTCGAGTTTTCGAGCCACTCAGATATTTTCGGTGACGAACTCACCAAACCACATGGAACATGAAAGTCGATACCGGCTCGCTGCTCGATATCTGCGTAGCGTTCTATGGAGCGGGCCGCCAGCTGCGACCACACGGCTGTCCGCCCTGCTACACGAGTGATTCGCCCTTCATCGGGATGGCTGCAAAACGGTCCAAGACTGGTTCGACGGTCGGTGGGTTCGTCAGGACCGATGAGAACCACTCGATGTCCCGCTTCAGCGAGGTGCCGAGCCGCGGCCGAACCGATTAGCCCTCGCCCAATAACAGCTATTTCGAAGAGTTCGGGCACGACTCCTAGCTCAGCACCGCTTGAGCTCGGATTTCCACCACAGCACCCGGCATCGCCAGCTCGGTGCATCCAATCGCTGTCCAGGCAGGGTAAGGCTTACTGATCAATTCATCTTTGACGGATATGAAGTCCCTGAGATGCTCTCGCATGCCGATGTGATAACTAGTCATTTCCACGATGTTGGAGAGATCTCCGCCGGCTTCGGCGAGAATTTCTCCGATATTTTCGAAAGCGAGGCGGAACTGTTCTGTGAGGTCGTCAGGACACTTCCCCGAAGCGTCCATACCTACCTGCCCAGACATAATTAGTAAATCACCAGTTCTAATCCCCGGTGCAAAATGGAAATTGTCATACATGGCCTGCTGAGAGGCCGGAATTATGCGTTCTGTCATCGTCGCACAGTAGCGGGGCAACCACTCCCTTCTCCACACCAACCCTTATTCGGTGGAATGAAGACTTGGTTTAAGCGGTCTGGGCTTATCTAAATTCAGCCTGAGTTTGCCTCTGAAACCAATTCCAGAATTGGTTCGTAGGCCTCTACTCCGACGGGTTCGTTTCGTTGCGCGACACGCATCATGACAATTTGATCGGCGACACCTTCGTACTGGGCTACGCGACGTGAACACTCCAATGGAGTTCCACTAATCGTCAGAGAGTCAACGATCTCTTCTGGCAACAGTCCCTTTGCCTCGGCGGTCCTGCCTTGTGGCATAAGTTCCGCGAGCATGTCTGCAGCTTCGGCAAAGCCCTGTTGCCGCATCTGAGAGTCGTAGTAGGGGTGGGGTACAGGATGAAATAGGCCGCATATCGATGCTTTCGCCGCGTCACGAGCAGCTTCTGAGTCCTGGTTAACGCTCACAAGCGCGCCCATAGGAAAAGCTAGCTCTGCACCTTCACGACCAACGGCCTCAGCTGAGACAATTGCGTTAGGCCGAACGGTGTCACGCATGAATTCGACCGAGGCCATGATTCCGACTCCAATGCCGTCGCTCACCTCAGCTGCCAAGCGCATCATGTTCGGTCCAGATGCCGAAAGATACACGGGGATCGAACTACGGAAAGGTGGAAAAGATGCCCGCCATTTGTGCATTTCGTGGACCTGACCGCCGTAGGTGACTCGCGTTCCCACAGGCGCGGCCACCACTTCGCGGACAATGTTCACAAAGTCCCGCATAGCGGTAAGGGGCTTGGAGGAATCGATACCCATGTACCAATTGTTGAAGTTGGGGTTGCCTGTTCCCACTCCTAGGACAAAGCGTCCGCCACTCATTTCGTCAAGGTCTCTTGCTGTGAGGCCCGTGAGCCATGGAGAGCGAGCAAACGCGTTGACCACATAGGTGCCGACCTCAATTTCGGTGGTTGCTGCAATGACGGCTGCAGCCTGTGTGACAGCACTTCGCCCTGCTTCTGCGAGCATCACCGACGCGGCACCAACGGCTTCCATCTCTTTAGCAACGGTTACAACTGTGTCGAAGCTGTTTTCAAATCCAAGTAGTGGTCCTAATCGCATTGGTACTCCAGATGCTGGTCAACACAACGACCGTAGCGGCCATCTCCTACCCAAGGTCGCGTCGCAGGGCCTAACGTCGTGCCGATAGGGGGATGAGATGACTGCTCTCAGAGAATTACGCGTCCTTGATGTGACTCAATACGAAGCTGGGCCATCGTGCACTCAGGCGCTCGCCTGGTTCGGCGCCGATGTAGTCAAGGTCGAACCACCAGGACGTGGCGATCCAGGCCGGGGAGGAGACATCATTCCACAAAACTATTTCTTGCAGTGGAACAGTAATAAGCGATCCATCGCCATCGACCTCACCCATGAGGAGGGGAGGCAACTTCTACTAGAAATGGCCGCTCACTACGATGTCTTCGTAGAAAACTACGGTCCTGGCGTCGTTGATCGACTTAACCTCGGATATGAGGTCCTCCGAGAAGTAAACCCATCAATTATTTATGCCTCGGTTAAGGGCTTTGGCTCCACGGGCCCCTACGCGGATCGCAAATGTTTCGACGGAGTCGCTCAAGCAATGGCTGGAGCCTTGTCGATAACCGGTAGACCCGATGATGAACCTCTCCTACCGGGAACCACTACGGGAGATTCAGGAACTGGTGTGCAACTCGGAATGGCGATTCTTGCTGCCTACATTCAGAGACTCCAAACCGGCGACGGCCAATATGTGGAGATCGCAATGCAAGAAGCGATGACGTATTACATGCGCACGCGGATGGCGATGGCATCTGGCTGGAATGACGAACCTGTAGCTCGAATAGGAAACGGTTCTCGAGCGGTGAACAACTTGTACCCATGTAAGGGCGACGGAGCCAACGACTACGTGATGATCATGGCGATTACCCCAAAGATGTGGATCAACCTTTGTTCCGCAATGGGGAAACCAGAACTTTCGGACGACCCCCGATTCGCTCGGAACCGAGACCGAGTCGACAACAATGATGCGTTGCGAAACGAAATTTCCGCATGGACGAAAGGTCTAACAAAGGAAGAAGTCACGGAATTACTCGCCGCTGAAGATGTCCCAGGCGGACCGGTTCTCGACACCAGCGAACTCTTGAACGACCGCCATTTGAAAGAACGCGGGTTCATCACCACAATCGAACATCCCGATCGCGGTGAGGTCCCTATCTTGGGATGGGCACCTCGATTGTCAGCTAGCTCAGTAGATCTGGTCGCAGCTCCCGCCTTAGGTGAACACACGGCAGAAGTTTTGACACAAGACCTGCAACTACCAGCGGCAACGATCCAACGGCTCATCGACGAGTCGATCATCGGCGGGTCCTGATGGCACGGCCTACCGCTCCCGGAGTTCATCTAGTTATCGGAGGGTTTCCACCGGGTTCCACCGCCGGGCACGATATGCATTATGCCCGAATGGAACTGCTCCGTTTTGTCGGTGAAGTAGATCACGTGCAACCAACAATCTCGTCAAACTTTGATGACCTTGAGACCTGGCTTCCCACTACCCAACTACTCATCACCTACACATCGGGCCCATTTCCTTCTGACACCGTGCTCCCTCATTTGAGTTCATGGCTTGAAAGGGGAGGCCACTGGTTAGCTCTACACGGCACGAGCGGAGGAAAGGCCGAATCAGTCGATGGTGATCGCCGACGGCGGCGCATGGTCAAAATGCCTCACCATGAAACATTGGGAGCTTTTTTCCTTAATCATCCACCACTTCGAAAATTCGAGGTCGACGTCCATGGTGACCACCCCATTGTGCGCAATATGCCGGCGTCATTCGAAACCACAGACGAGTTATATTTCCTCGAGATTCTCGACCCAAACGCAAAGATCTTGCTGAGTACTGAACTACCCGATGATCCGGATCCGGCTTTCGGTTTCGAGGTCGATTTAGACACGTCGTTGATGGAAGATGGCCACAATCGAGCCCTAGGCATCGTTTGCGATAGAGGAAGCGGCGCCGTTGCCTATATTGCGCTCGGGCACACACACTCCCCCGCCACCAATGGGCAACCATATGTTGACGTTTCAGTCACAGCAGACCGAACCACTCCGACAACGTTTCGGGGGTCGTGGGAAACAGATGGGTTTAGCACCCTCATCCGCAACGGAATTCAATGGGGACTGTCAACTTGAGCACGAACAAAGCGCCACGTGGGATGCTGTG
This sequence comes from Acidimicrobiales bacterium, assembly GCA_014239555.1. Taxonomy (GTDB): domain Bacteria; phylum Actinomycetota; class Acidimicrobiia; order Acidimicrobiales; family Poriferisodalaceae; genus UBA2110. Next base: position 9,067 of record JAAZYR010000013.1, on the reverse strand, counting down.
TTGGAAGAAGATCCTGACCTACAGGGTCGACCGAGTTAACGTCACCATTCTCTGACCGGACCAACAGCCTGGTTAGTTCCAGAAATAAGGAGACCGCGAATGCTGGGACACGATGCAGTAGCTCAAGCCCTTGTCGACCATGGGGTCGACACCGTCTTCGCCGTTCTCGGCGACGGCAATCTTTTCATCGGTGAAAATCTAGAACGTCAACACGGGGTCAACTTGATTGGAGCGACCCACGAGGCGAACGCCGTATGCATGGCTGAAGGCTGGGCAAAGGCGACAGGAAGGCTTGGCGTAGCAACCGTGACCCATGGTCCCGGGCTGACAAATACCATCACAGCTTTGGTGGAGGGCGTGAAAAACGGGACGCCCATGATCCTCGTGGCCGGCGACACTCCCGTTGAGAATGAGCAACACCTTCAGAACCTCGACCAGCATGCATTGGTGGCAGCTACCGGTGCTGGTTTTCAGCCCGTTCGTAACGTTCAAACAATTGCCGAGGATGTTTCCACAGCCGTGCGACGGGCCCATGCCGAACATCGTCCAGTGGTACTGAATGTGCCATTGAACATTGAATGGGACGAAGTCGAATACGAAGCACGCCCCGCGCTTACTCCCGCTTCTCTGCGTCTCGCTGCTGATCCCGATCACCTTGAGACGGCCTTAGGCATTATTGCTTCCTCTGCGCGTCCCTTGATCGTGGCAGGGCGCGGAGCAGTTAAGTCAGGCGCCCGAGAAACCCTGATTCGCCTAGGAGACGCTTTAGGGGCGCCTCTGGCAACTTCGCTACTTGCGACTGGTTTTTTTCAAGAAGAACCGTTCAACCTGGGCCTTCACGGCACCCTCAGCCATCAAATCGCTGGGGAGACATTCGCTATGGCGGATTGTCTGATCGTTTTTGGTGCCGGATTGAATTTTTTAACTACCGACTATCAGAGTTTGTTGGCTGGAAAACGAGTGGTGCAGGTAGATCTCAATCCCGCCAACATTGATCGTTACGTAACGGTTGACGCTGGCGTGGTCGGAGATGCGACGGTGGTAGCCGAAGCAATGATGGAACTGCTTTCCGCTGCTGAGCATCAGCCTTCCGCTTTCAGAACCCCTGAGCTGGAAAGAAAACTAAGTGAGTTCGACCCTGCCACAGCGTTCGATGACAAGAGCTACGACGGGGCGGTAGACCCGCGGACGCTCACTCGACGACTTGACCAAGGGCTCCCTCAGGATCGTCAAGTAGTCGTTGACGCAGGTCGGTTCATGCTTGACGCGTTGACCTTGTCAGTGCCCGATCCACTCGATTTAGTCACCAGCCACGGATTCGGCGCAATTGGATTGGGTATGTCCACGGCGATCGGTGCAGCCGTAGCGCGCCCAACACGCCCAACTGTGCTCTGTATAGGCGACGGGGGTTACATGATGGGTGGCATGACTGAGCTTTCGACTGCCGTTCATTTGGGGCTCGACCTGATTGTCATCGTGTACAACGATGGCAGCTACGGGGCGGAACACATTCAACTTGTAGCTAAGGGTATGGATCCAGCCGCCTCGACTCATGAGTGGCCAGATTTTTGTGCGGTTGCAGCGAGTATGGGCTGTGAAACAGCAAAAATTCAAGCTTTGAGTGACATAGATGCCGCCATAGACATCGTCAAGAATCGAACGGCAGGGAGACCGGTTCTCATCGAGGCTTCGATCGACCCCGACGTCGTATCAAGTATTTACGGGCATCATCGATGAGTGAGGTCACCAACATTGAGTTGGTGGACCGTTACGTCGGAATGCCGGACACGATGCAGGGAGGCTACGTCGCCGGCTTGGCCGCGGGAGACGTTGACGGACCTGTCCGGGTGCGGATCCGTAGACCGATGCATCCCGGAGAATTGTTAGTTCGCACTGCAGGGCAAGATGACAATCTGGTGCATCGCGACGAAGAACTGGTCATGGTTGCAACTCCAGGTCCTCTCCACGTTCGAGCACGCTCACCCATTTCGCGCCTGGCCGTTGACGTCGCAATGAAAGTTCCTCTTCCTTTTGATCCCCCTTATCCCGATTGCATCGGTTGTGGTCATGGTCCCGAAGGATTGGGTATTCAGATACGTCCATTAGGTGACGGACAGCACGCTGTTGCCGTCTGGTCTCCCACTGCAGAATGGAGCGATCAGAACGGTGTGATTCCTCGGAACCTGGTCTGGGCAGCGTTCGACTGCATTACGAGCTGGGCGGTCTTCGTGGACCCACCTACTTCATCTGGAGGTGGGGCGGTGACGGGGAACATTGCGGCCGAGTTCTACGGCGATGTGCTCGTCGGTGAAACCTATATGTTTCAGTCATGGCGTGAAAGAGACGATGATCGAAGCATCATCTGCGGCGGCGCGTTGTACGGGCCAAATGGGCTGGTGGCAGTAGCCGACCAAGAGTTAGTTCGCACCGAGGGGTGGGGAATGAAAATACCGGCCGCCCCTTTAAGCCGTTAAATCGTCTCAAGATTCGGGGTGGCTCCGGCATGATCAAATCAGTTGAACAGCACTACGGCAGCGACGGCATCATGCAACGTATCGTTGACGCGCTGACCCAAGCGGGGCACAACATCGACGAACTCGATTCAGACGTTCTTGCAGCGGCAGACGAGTTTCACATCGGAGGCCGAGAAGGGACAACTCATGTAGCAGCCGCTATCAATGTTGCTGCTGGAGATCGCATCCTTGATGTGGGTTGTGGAATCGGCGGCGCAGCACGCTTTTTAGCTGGCTCGACGGGCGCTTCAGTCACCGGTATCGACCTCACACCTGAGTTCGTTGATGCTGCTATCCAGTTATCCGACCTAGTTGGGGTCGGCACGCAAGTTGATTTTAAAGTTGGCTCCGCGCTCGATCTGCCGTTCCTCGATAACAGCTTCGATGCTGTCACCATGCTTCACGTTGGAATGAACATCGAAGACAAAGTACAGATGATGAGCGAACTCGCGAGAGTTTGCCGTTCGGGAGGAACAGTGGTCGTTTACGACGTGACCATTACCGGAGAGGGCGACCTTCCGTATCCAATGCCGTGGTCAACGACACCCGAATTCAGTTTCCCGGAGCCAGCAACGACATACGAGTCAGCGGGAACTGATGTCGGTCTCGAACACGTCAGTAGCTCGAATCACTATGACTTAGCTCTCAAATTTTTTAACGAGCCGCCATCTACTCCCCCGCCAGTATCGCTTGGGCATTTAATGGGGCCCCGAATGATGGAGATGCGCGACAACGCAGCAGATGCAATCAACCAGGGCTTAATCAGCCCTGTCCTCATGACCTTCCTCGTACCGTAACAATCAGAGTGTTTTTTCTATTGCTACGCGTCGAACATCCATCTCAAAGCTCAAACCTTCAATAGGTGGATGGGCAATATGCCAATGCAGACCCGCACCGACAGCGGACCCCACGCGTCCCACTAATGTCGCTCCTGCGTGTGAAAACCAGTCTTGGGCGCAGTAGACATCAACTGTTGAACAATCGTTCCATGCAACTCCCATTGCGGACATGCGATCTTCCATTTCCTGACATACCTGCGCAATTCGTAGGCGCCACGCCTCAGCATCCTGCGCTCCATCGGCAACGATGCTGCTGGGCTGAAGATCACTTTGATCCATCAAGTCACCTGCGCCGGCAACCACAAACGATGCCGGTCGCTCCGCGGGTGCCGGTCGAACGTAGCTAAAGGCATACAGGGAGGTCTCATCTGGGGGGAAGTGTGCAGGTGCAACGTTGGTACGAGCGATGGGGTTGTCATCGCCCACAAGCAAACCCCAGTCACCAAGAAGAGACCTGTACTCCCGGTTGAAATCAGCAAATCCTTCAAACGAATGGGGTCGAGGGCATCGCAACTCAATCGCGCACAGCGCCGTTCGACTCAATCCTTCGTCGGACGCGACCGCTTCAATTTGTTCGAACCCAACGCGCCAGGGCACTGAAGTAGCCAGAGTGACATGAACAATCTCGGCTCCCGGAGCAGCGATCACGCCACCGGAGTATGGGTCAATACCGGGTACGTACGAAAAAGGGGCGTGTGGGCTAGGACGCAAATTCATGAGGTCTCCTGACGGGACAATTCAAGTGTTACACCCTTCACCGGGGCAGTAGCGTCGTTCTTGAGGACAAGGGGGCAATAGTGGAAAGCCTGACCAGCGAGCAACGGGACCAATGGTCGACAGACGGCTATTTGCATCTTCGTGGAGTGCTGTCTCCCGACGAGGTGGAGTTCTTTAATCAAGAACTAGACCGAGTGCGTTTGTTGCCGGGCTACGAACCGGGCAAAGCTCAGCTAGGTCATTACGAGTGGATGGACACCTCAAAGAGCACCGACGCCGATGGCTTTATGGATAGGCGCGACCTCCTCAACTACGGCCAACACTTTCTTGACCTCATTGATCGCCCCGGATTGTTCGATTTGCTTGTCGACATCATGGGGCCTCACATCATGTTGTCCATGACTCAGGCCATAGTTCGCCCCTCAACAGACACCTTCCCCGGCTACACCCATACCGACGGTGGCGAGGGGCTTCGAGAAATTCGGGTCTCCGAGACGTCGCCTCCTTTGGCCATGAAAGCGATGTACTTATTGAGCGACGTCGCCGGCGAAGATGCCGGCGCCTTTACCGTCTTTCCAGGAAGTCATTTGCGCACTTTCCCGTGGCGCCGCGACGAGCCACCCACACCACACTCTCCGGGGGCAGTGCAGCTTCCTGGCACGGCCGGCGACTGTTATTTGTTCTCTCATTCTCTATGGCATGGGCCATCACCTAATTATTCCGGCAAAGCCAGAAAGACACTTCTCTATAACTACGCTCAGATGTTTATTCGGAGCTACGACCACGAAATAACACCGGAAGTTACTGGGCAGTTGACACCTCGTCAGAGACGTCTTTTAGGCGATCTTGGTTACGGATTCCGACCGGGTTCGTATTTCTACGTTCCTCCGGATCAAGAAGAACTGATTTATCAAGACAACCGAGGGTCATCAGGTTGGACCGGACCAAGCATCGTCGATCAGAGCGGCTGACTCCCAAACGCGACTACGGTCGTTCTCATGGGTGAGATGGTGACGTTTGCAAGCAATGGGCACGATGCCCGCGGACATTTAGCAGTTCCCGACAGCGGTTCTGGACCTGCCGTGATGGTGATTCAAGAGTGGTGGGGGCTAAACCCGCAAATGAAAGGGGTCGCAGACTTTCTCGCGGAGCAGGGTTTCGTGGCTCTTGCGCCTGACTTGTACCACGGTGAGTTAGCCGGCCATGACGAGATGGATAAGGCCGGGCAGTTAATGACGGACCTTCCTCCTGATCGTGCCGCTCGCGATATGAGTGGTGCCGTCGATTATCTGGCCGATCACGATGCGAATAATGGAAACGGCGTTGGAGTTATCGGGTTTTGCATGGGTGGTTTGTTGAGTTTCATGATTGCCGCGAATCGCGGCGATGTTGTAAAAGCAGCGGTTCCGTTCTACGGCTTTCCTCAGGGTGACGGCGAACCAGACTGGGAGGGTCTCACAGCATCAGTTAACGGCCATATGGCTTCGCCGGACGACTTCTTTTCGCCCGAAGCAGCGAAGGAACTCGGTCAGCGTCTGCGTGACATGGGAAAAGATGTTGAGATCACGATCCACGATGCCGGTCACGGATTCATGAACGAGGAAAACCCGGGAGGAACGTTCGACGAGGGCCTTGCCGCCGAGCTATGGCCCCCAACAATCGACTTCTTGAAGTCCAAACTCAGTTGACGCAACAGAGTTAAACCACGGGATCCACACCGGCAACGGTCACTCGATGCATGACCCGTCGGCGTTCCGTGATCTCGTAGGGGCGAAGCCGATGGAGAGTTGATCGGTTATCCCACACAACTAGGTCGTTGGCTTGCCACACGTGTTGGTATACAAAACGTTCCTCTGTAGCTCCTGCCAGCACCTCTTGAATGAGGGCACGTCCTTCGTTGAGATCCATTCCTTCGACGTGGGAGACATGTGCCCCCATGTAGAGGGACTTGCGTCCATCAGCATGTGTCCTCACCCATGGGTGGGCAACAGGAGGGTACTTAGATTCTTCTTCGGGACTCATCGGATCCATTCGACCCGGGTTGTTCGCTCGGCTATAGACGTAGCTGTGGACCAGCTTCTTGTCCTCAATCTCGTTGCGCAGCGATGTCGGAAGAGATTTGAATGCTGCATACATGTTGGCAAACTGGGTTTCACCACCAGATTCGGGAACTTCTAGCGCGTAAAGCATTGTGCATAGGCATGGAATCTCGCGAAACGAGCTATCGGTGTGCCAGCGCTCAGTTCCCCTCAAAAACACGGCTTGGGGTTCTTCGAAATCCACCACCGCGCCGTCTTTGCGGACATTGGTGAGATCGAAAATCTCGGGGTGGTCGGGGTGACGCTTATCGGGCTCGGGAAGGATTTCAAGCTCTCCAAAAGCCCTACCTAGCTGGACTAGACGGGCGGGGGAGATCTCTTGACCGCGTAGCAACAGCACACCGTTCTCGATGAGTCCACTTCGGAGTTCGTTGATGAGACCATCGTCTAAGACACGCCCGTCGTCAAGACCGTGTAGTCGCGCTCCGAAGTTATTGCTCAACGGTTCGAACTCCAAGATCATGCGTGACCAGAAGCAAGAAGCTCAGCCGAATCGATGGGAATAATCGGGCTGAAATCACGCGCTGCGTAGTACTCGGGCCGTTCAAAGCTTTCGCCTCGATTGTCGACTGGGCACACATTGACGTAGAGGAGAAGTCTGCGCAGTGGGCTGATGTTGACGGTCGAACCGTGAACGATCGTCATGTCCATAAATACAACTGAGCCTGCTTGTCCGGTGATGGTTTCCAAGCCGTAGTTGTCAACCAATCTGGTCATCGTCTCATCACTGATGTCGTAGCGATATTTCGATACCTGATCAAAATCCGGCGCGTCGGGATCCACTCGCGCGGTTGATACCAATCCTTCTTGATGGGATCGGGGAACAGCGAGAAGAGGAGCGTTTACCTCCGTAACGTCATCAAGGAATACGGCGATCATTATTCCCCTGGGTTCGGGAACTCCGTCAACGCGGTGATAGGTCCCAAAGTCTTGGTGCCATGCGACAATCGATCCGTTTGTTTGCTTCAAGTTGATTCGCGATTGATGAACGTAAACGTCGCTGTTCAGGAGAGTGCGACTTGGATTAACAAGGTTTTTGTGCCGGCATAACAACGCGAGCTGCTCGCTAAAAAGGTGCATACCCCACGAGACATGCGGGGAACCATCCGCTTCTCGCCCTACCTCTGGCCCGGGCCGTTCTAGTACTTCAAGCGCGGCGTCGCTTAACAGCTGCACTTCTTCTTTATCAAATACGTTTGGAATTACGAGCCACCCGCGGTCTCTAAATTCCTGACATTGATTATCAGTGAGATCCATTTTCAGTGACTCCTGCGCGGATTTGGTCAATTCCAGTCTGCAATGCCGATGACATTAAGCCGATGTCGTAGCTATAGCTGATCATTCGAAATCCACGTGTAACCCATTCGATTCCCGTCTCTACTGAGCCGGCTAGGCATGCTGCCGTTTTTCCGTGAGTTTCGCAAGCTTCGAGAATTGTATCGATGCCTTCCTGCATCTTCGGGTGAGCCGTGTCACCGGGTACCTCCAGCGAGAGCGAGAGATCACCGTGGCCTAAGTGGGCGACATCAATTCCGGGTATCGACATAATTTCTTCGGCGTTTGCAAGGCCCTTAGCTGATTCGATCAAAACGCAAACCATTGTTCTCTCGTGGGCACCGTCGATGATCCCTGGGACAGATTCGGAACTGTAATCATCGTGGGCTCCACCGAACATGGCTCCGCGTCGGCCCGCCGGAGGGTAGCGAGTCCATTTCACGAATTCCTCAGCTTGCTCGGCGGTTTCACACATCTGGAAAAGCATTCCCATGGCACCGAGGTCTAGGAGGCTCGCTGTGTATTGGTAAGTGGTGTCGGGAGGTCGGACTAGGGGGACGATGTTGAGCCCTCGACACAACGCAAGTTGGATCTTCATTTCTTCCATGGAGAACCCACTGTGTTCCATGTCGTAGAACACGAAACTCGAACCAGCATTTTCCAGGATTTTGGGTAATCCAGCACTGAGAAATTCGAAGACCATCGTGCCGTAATGTGTTTCGCCATTTGCCAATGCTGTCTTCACGGGGTTAGAGCGCATGCCCACAGTGTCGCAGATTCGACGAGCAAACTTTTAGGTGACCGTCGTTACTGGCCCACAGTTCGATGCCCGCACTCGATTCAAACCAAGATTTGACGAGCGCTTTAGACGGACCATCGATAGCTACAGATCAAGGGAGAAATCAAATAGGAGTGACATCTCGCACGACCCGATATGCTAATTAGTGCTAATTTCATTAATAACCAAGGAGATAGCCGGTGTTAGCAAACTTCAAGTCGAGTTCTCTTGCCTTGTCCAAACCAAAACTCTTGTTTATGGCGGGAGGATTTATCTCGTTAGTCCTTTCCGTCAGCTTGTGGTTTTCAGGTGCCAAAGACCAGGGCATTTTCGTAGGCCTGTGGGTGCCCGCTATTCACTCACTAGGGACTTTGGTGTTAACCGATGACCGGAGAGCCCAGTGAACGAAACAATTCTTATGTGCATCGGAGCATCTGTATTCGGAGTCTCAGTGTGGGGGGTGTTGTTAGCCGCTTATTCCAATGGCCGTGAGGCCTCGAATAAGGACATGGCGTATGGACATCGCGCGCCACTTGCGTTCCCAGAAGGCCAATTCGCGACTCAACCCGCATACACGAGGGTCGATCGCGACCCCGCAGTTGAAGACCAACAAAACGAACTTCCCCAATGACGGGTTCCACTCCAAGTCATCTCAGGGTGCGAGCAAGCGAGAACTGGGCCAGACCGCAGTGAGCTCTTTGGTGTTCATCCTTGCAATTTCATCTAATGCCTTCATGGCAGGGGTTATCTGGCTCATACAAGTCGTGCATTACCCCCTTCTTGGCGAAGTTGATCAAGACTCCATTGTTCGCGTCTCAGTCAAACATCAAACGCTGATTACTCGAG
>JAAZYR010000012.1 GCA_014239555.1 Acidimicrobiales bacterium | reverse complement strand
GTGCTTCGACAGGTGGTGCGCACCATGGCCCCCACGATCGAAGGACTTACAGCTGTCTAGGTAAGTTCAAACTGATCATCACTACTCTTCGCCCTAACGCGCCTACGCTCGGGACCGTGACCACCCCTATCGCCTTGCAATTACGCGAAGGAACACCCGCACACGCAATGGCAGGAATTCATGACCTCGCCGGTCGCGCCGTCATGCTGATCCAAGCAGAAGACCCTGAACATCGAGGGGCACTTACACCCGAAGATGGCGACACGATGACCGCCGCTGCCCTTATGGCACTCGAAAAGCGAATGCCAATCGTCCTTCTCTTGGCCTCTTCAGGAGCTGACGCCCATTACGGCGTGGCAGCTCTTGACGGGTGGGGTCGCGCTGCACGAGCACTCGCCAAGGCATCGGGTGTGGTGCCCATTCTCGCCGGAGTAACCGGACCGGCGGTATCAGGAACGGCGCTACTCATCGGTCTCGCAGATGTCGTAGTCATGGCCGAGGATGCCTACGCATTCGTTAGCGGTCCCGTTCCTGTTCAGCAAATGACCGGTGTTCGAGTCGACGTCGAAGAATTAGGTGGCGCCTCGGTTCACTTTCGAGACACTGGCACGGCCAGCATCATTGCTCCCCACGATGAAGTTCTCTCGACTATCGGCGACATTCTCCGCTTCATGCCCGACCACAACGGTGACGAACCGCCATTCCAACCGACATCTGACCCTGTTGACCGAGCCACTCCTGAGGCCGGAGATGTGTTGCCTGATACTCCCACCGGCTCCTACGACGTCCGAGACGTCATTCGCTCAGTTATAGACGACGATGATTTCTTAGAATTACGCAGCGGGTGGGCTCAAAACCTCGTCACCGGTTTCGCATGTATGGGTGGCAGACCCGTCGGCGTCATCGCGAATCAGCCGATAGCGATTGCAGGAACCCTCGATATTCCAGCTTCTCAAAAAGGCGCCCGTTTCGTCTCAATGTGCGACGCGTTTAACCTGCCACTCATCACCTTCGTAGATACACCTGGTTTCTATCCAGGAAAAGATCTCGAATGGAGAGGCATGATCCGCCATGGAGCGCAGATGGCCTTCGCGTACGCGAGAGCAACAGTTCCGCGCATCTCAGTGGTGCTACGAAAATCATACGGCGGGGCCTTCATCGTCATGGACTCGAAAACAATGGGTAACGACGCCTACTTAGCTTGGCCAACTGCCGAAATCGCTGTCATGGGCGCGACTCAGGCCGCTCAAATTCTGCAACGCGGTGCCTCAGAAGAAGAGACTGCGAGCTGGGTCGAGGATTACGAACAGACCTATCTGAATCCATACGTGGGGGCAGAGCGAGGTTTCGTAGACGCGGTAATTAACCCTGAAGACACCCGCAGGGAACTTGTTGATCTCGTTGATCTGTTCAGCTCAAAACGCGAACGACTGCCAAACCGACGGCACGATAATTCCCCACTTTGAGGGATCTGATACCGCTCGCCGCAAGTTTTCAAACAAGGCAAATAGGCAACGTCACCTCTTCCACATCAAAATGTAACCCACTCAAAGAGGCGAGCAGCAGCAAGTTGAGGTACGGTCCGGAGCGGGGAATTGTCGAGCAGTGCAACGACGCACCCGAGGGCTCGGCCCCCAAAGTGGAAAACTGCGACGTAAGAAAGTAAAGGAAAAGCGCGTGTCAGAAGAGTCCTTCACGATCACCGACAACCGCAGCGGAGACAGTGTCACAGTCCCAATTGTGGATGGCACTATCTCATCGGCAGCTCTTCGCGAGCTCGACAAAGGAATGTGGTTTTACGACCCCGCCTACATGTCGACCGCCAACTGCGATAGCCAAATCACCTATATCGACGGAGCGAACGGCATTCTCCGCTATCGCGGCTACCCGATCGAACAACTTGCAGAGAAGTCAAACTTTATTGAAGTCTGCTACCTCCTTCTCTACGGAGAACTCCCCACAGAAGATCAGTCTGAAGAGTGGAACCACCACATCACCTACCACACCTACGTGCATGAAAACATTGCCCGGTTCATGCAAGGTTTCCGTTATGACGCCCACCCAATGGGCACCTTGGTGTCAACAGTCGCTGCGCTGTCCACTTTCTATCCCGAAGCCAAAGACATAGACGACCCACATAATCGGTTGATTCAGACCATCCGACTTATCGCGAAGATGCCAACGATGGCCGCTTTTGCCTACAAGAACCGTCTTGGACTTCCATACGAATATCCGGTCAACCACCTGGGCTACACAGGCAACTTTCTCCGAATGATGTGGAATGTCGCAGATCCCAGTTATGAACCAGATCCGGTCCTCACTAAAGCGCTCGACGTGCTGTTAATCCTCCACGCGGATCATGAACAAAATTGTTCAACGACGACTATGCGCACCGTGGGTTCGAGTAACGCTGATCCCTACTCCGCTGTGGCCGCCGCGACATGTGGCCTTTATGGTCCACTTCATGGCGGCGCGAACGAGGCCGTCATCCGCATGCTTCACGAGATCGGAAGCTTCGACAACGTGACGGATTATGTGGAAAAAGTAAAGACCGGGGAGACCTTGCTCCAAGGGTTTGGTCACCGCGTCTATAAGAGCTACGACCCGAGAGCCAAAATCATCAAAGAAACCTCCGATCGAGTGTTCTCGGTGACCGGGATGAACCCCCTGTTGGACATTGCGATGAAACTCGAAGAAGTCGCCTTAAGTGACTCCTACTTCATCGACCGCAATCTTTACCCAAACGTTGACTTCTACTCCGGCTTGATCTACGAGGCAATGGGCTTTCCTATGGATATGTTCACCGTCTTGTTTGCAATCGGACGCACCCCAGGCTGGCTTGCTCACTGGCAAGAAATGCTCGATGACCCCGAGCAGAAGATCTACCGACCACGCCAGAAGTACACCGGCCCAAGCGAACGAGACTACGTGCCGTTGGCAAATCGCTGATCACCACAAGTCATCAGCCAACAAGAGATCTAGATGTCGATCAGGATCTTCCCAATATTCGCATTGGTTTCCATATAGGTGTGCGCAGCAGCAATATCCGCCAGTTGATATCTCGAGTCAATAACAGGCTTCAGGCTGCCATCTTCGAATCGGGGCAATAACTCAGCGACGAAACGCTGATTGGCTTCAATTTTTTGTTCAATTGGCCGAGAACGTAGAACTGTTCCTATCAGCGACGCTCGCTTCGGCAGTAACGCGCCGAGAGCAAAAGAAGCAACTGGGCCACCCATCGCTCCAACTTGAATTATCCGTCCCTGAATCTTGAGGCATTGAAGGTTCTTAGCCAAATAGTCGCCGCCAATCACATCAAGGACAACATCGACGCCCTGATCTTGAGTCCAAACCGCAACTTCTTCAACGAAATCGTGTTTGGTGTAATCGACGATCAGATCTGCTCCTAGCTCGCGGCACGGGTCAATTTTGTTTGTTGAACAAGTGACGGCTACCTGAGCTCCGATGGCTTTGGCAATTTGAATCGAAGCAGTGCCCACCCCGGACCCTCCGGCGTGAACCAATGCCCGACCACCTGATGTGAGATCCCCTAGGGAAACAAGTGCGTCATGGGCAGTCATAAACACTTCTGGAATCGCAGCGGCGTCGGCAAGCTCGATGTGTTCGGGTACCGATTGAAGCATCCGCTCATGCGTAACGACCTTTTCGGCCATCGCGCCGCCCGACACTATTCCCATCACTGCGTCACCAACCGACCATCGCTGTACTTGTGACCCAACAGAGCCGATCCGACCGGAGAACTCCAACCCAGGTATCTCGAAGAGGGGTTTAGGTCCAGGAGCCGGATATTGGCCCGCTCGTTGAAGGAGGTCCGCGCGGTTCATCGCGGACGCTACAACCTCAACTAGAACCTCATCTGGGCCTGGTTCAGGGTCAGCGATCTCTCGTAACTCCAACACATCTGCATCACCATATTTAGGTATCACCACTGCTCGCATCTGCGTGAGGCTACAGGCCACAACCGACTGCGAACGGGCGGAAGTTAAAGCTCCTCGCTACGCTCAGAAGGCAATGGATTACACCTGGCCAACTGAACTTGACGAACTGGCAGATGAAGCCAGACATTGGGTCGCCGAAGCCACCTCCGATTTGTTCAATACCGATGACGGATGGTTGGTGGGTTATAGCGACGAATTCACTTTGAGGTTGGCCGACAAGGGCTGGATCGGCATGACGTGGCCGGTTGAGAAAGGGGGAGACGGGCGTCCCGAAGTTGAGCGATTTGTTGTAACCGAACAGCTCTTACTCGGTCGAGCTCCAATGGCAGGGTCCTTTTTCCCCGATAGACAAATTGGTCCGGTACTTCTCAGCTACGGCAGCGAGGAGCAACAAGAACGTTTCTTGCCCGAAATGAGGCAAGGTCGATCTAAGTGGTGCATCGGCATGTCGGAACCAGACGCAGGGTCTGATGTAGCGGCAATAAACACAAAGGCAGTCAAAGATGGCGACCGTTGGATCGTCAACGGCCAAAAAATTTGGACAAGTGGGGCCCGAACTGCTGATTGGTGTTATTTAATTTGTCGCACGGATCTTGATGCTGCGCCTCATAAAGGTATGAGCGAGTTTGTTGTGGATATGAGGTCCCCCGGGATCGACATCAAACCAATCAAAGATGCTTCAGGTGACGCCCACTTCAATGAAGTTTTTTTCAACGATGTGATGGTTCCCGAGCAAAACCTGGTGGGCGAGTTGAATAACAGTTTCGGTCAAACCATGCGCCAGCTGGAACACGAACGGGGTGGCATTGATCGACTTGCATCAAATCAGCGCCTATACCTAGATATGAAAGAGCAGGCCGATACGGCCAACCCAATCATTCGCCAACAAATAGCCCGAATCGAAACGGGATACCGAATCGGCCGTGACATGGTGCTTCGTAATGTGCTGCGCCAGACACCTTTTCCCCAGTACTCCGCGGTGACTAAAACTTGGTGCACCGAATTTGAGCAAGAAGTTGCTAACTTCGTCGGACTCGTCGTGGGAGCCGAGACGATGCTCATGAACAGAGTTTCCAGAAACGTCGTATATGCGCCTGCGTACACAATCATGGGTGGCACCACACAAATCCTTCGGAACATCATCGGTGAGAGAATTCTTGGCCTACCGCGAGAACCGCGGCCGAAGTCGTGAATCGCGATGCGGCTGTGGTCCCGCTAACAGGAGCGATGAATTGTCGTGACATTGGCGGCTATCCAGCTGCGGGCGGCCGCTACGTGCGCAACAACGCGATCTTTCGTTCAGATCGCCTGAGTCAATTAACCGATGATGACCGAGACGAGTTAGCCGCGTACGGAATTCGCACGGTCGTCGATTTTCGTACCTCTGCAGAAGCCAGTCGCGACGTCTCTCGCCTTTGGTCCACCGTCACAACTCATGCGCCACTGCCAATCGGGGATGAAATCGCTCAGCAACAAGAGTTCGTGGACCGAATTCGTTCCGGAGAGATCACTTCCGTAACGGTTGATGACGTCGCAGACAGCTACATCGAAATGCTCTCTGATTCGGGGAATCAATTTGCGAACTTCCTCGAGTTGGCAGCAGATTTAGATTGCTGGCCGCTGCTTTTTCATTGCACAGCGGGTAAGGATCGCACCGGCATAGCTGCGGCGCTGATTTTGGAGTTGTGTGGTGTTGAACGCGGCCTTGTTCTCGATGACTACGAGTTGACAAATTCGCTCAGGTCGGAGCGTCGCATTGAACAGCTCAGACCGAGCCTTGAGGCGGCTGGTGCCGATGTTGAAGCCATCCGGCCTGCGTTATCCGCTCCACGGGGTGCAATGACCCGGGCTCTGGACTACATCGACAAGAACCATGGTGGGGTCGAAGAATTTGTGCTCCAAGAGCTAGGGATTGACCCCGACAATGTCACGATTTTTCGACTCAATCTGTTGGTCTGAGAATCATTTCCACGGGGATTGATGTTTAGAGACTCGCGTCGGCCACCTCTTTGGCCAGTAATGGCCAAACCGCGAATGGGAGATGCCGCGGCAGCCATCGCTGTCGCTCTTGTCTTGATTCCTCAATGTCTTGCCTACGCAGAGTTAGCGGGTATGCCGGCGTATGTGGGTCTCCTGGCCGCCTCAATTCCTCCCATCGTGGCAGCTCCATTTGGGTCATCGCGGTTTCTTCAGACGGGACCCACAGCGCTGACGGCGATCGTGACCTTCGGCGCTCTTTCGACCGTTGAAACCCCTGGTACAGCCGAATACGTCGCGCTCGGCGCACTCATGGCGACCATGCTCGGGTTCTTTCAGATCATTTTCGGCACTGCGCGTTGGGGTCGCGTCGCATTCTTGATGACTCCTGCGATAGTCGCCGGGTTCACGAGCGGAGCTGCATTGTTGATTGCTTCCTCACAGCTGCCGGCCGCTCTCGGATCTGAGGCCGACGGGCAGGTAATAATTCGCGCCATTAGAGCTCTTCAGGCAGTTGAGACTTGGGAGCCATTTGCCATCGTGTTGGCCTGCGGCACGGGGGGTCTAGTTCTCCTTGGGCGTCGCCGGTTTGGTCGACGATTCCCAGGCGTTCTGATCGCAGTCGTCATTGCCGTGGCGATTGGTCGGTCGGGCTCATATCCAGCAGCTTTAGTGGGGTCCATCCCAAATAATTTTCCGTCATTCAAGCTGGATTTGCCTTGGGATGCGGTCGGTTCAATCTTCCTCAGCGCTCTCGTGATCTCGTTCGTGCAGTTTGCTGAACCATCTTCCATCGCTCGCGGATTTGCGAACCAAGACAACGAATCCTGGGATGCATCACGCGAACTGTCTGGACAAGGAATCGCAAACCTCGCTTCAGGTCTTTTCGGTGGGTTCCCAGTCGGGGGCAGTTTCTCTCGTAGTTCGCTGAACCGGTTATCAGGCGGCGAAACTCGCTGGGTCGGTGTGTTCGTCGGTCTTCTTGTTTTGGCTTTTCTTCCCTTGGCTACCGTCTTGGAGACCTTGCCGAAGTCCGTCCTTGCGGCCACCGTAATCATTGCTGTACTGCCGCTGTTTAACTTCCACACCTTGCTTGAGTTAGCCAAAAGGTCACATCGAGATGCCCTGCTAGCCATCGGCACGCTGATTTGCACGTTGGTGATGGCTCCGCAGATTCACTACGCAGTGATCGCTGCTGTCAGCGTTTCTCTTTTGCTGCGAGGCATCGATGAACTCAAGAAACGTCGAACCGCCAAGCGTCGCCCTCTGCGATGATTCGGCCGGCAGTCCGGCCAGCGAAATGCGTGCCAATAACCAGCCGGCCGTCACTCCAACGTTCGTACGCCTCGCGACGGGTTGCAGTGGAAATGTCCTGGCGCCAATCGGCGCTTGAAGCCAGACCAGGTTTGGCGAACTGGACCGGATGGTGGGTCATGTCGCCCGTAATTAGCGCTGATTGACCCGCAGAGTCAATAGTTACGCTCACATGACCAGGAGTGTGTCCAGGGGTCGACTCCAAGGCCACCTCGTTGGTTAAACGGTGGTCACTCGTGACGATCGTCGCCATTCCGGCGTCAACTATCGGTTGTACTGAATCCTCGAAGACTGGCCCATAATGCTGCGGTTCGCTCCGCCAATAGTCGAACTCATCTTGAACAAAGAAATACTCAGCGTTGGGGAAGGTCGGAGTCCAAATGTCTCCAACGAGGCGCGTGTTCCAACCGACATGATCGACGTGCAGGTGTGTGCTGACGACCATGTCGATGTCTTCGGGGCTGTATCCCGACCGTTCAAGTTCTCCGATGAAGTCCGTTTGCAAATTGTCGAACGGAGGAGCGCCCGGTCGAGACTTGTCGTTACCGCAACACGTGTCAACGATGATCGTTGATCCTTCTGAGTCCAAAATAAGAGCGTGGATTGATAGCTTCATTCGGCCTTCGTCGGTAACAAAATCGGGTCGCAGCCACGCCAGTTCGTCAATGACGTCTTCCGCACCTGGAAGTAACGCCGAGAACGGCCAGTGTTTCTCAATCTCCAGCACCTTCGTGACCGCTACATCTCCGACTTGCCAAGTCGCCATGGCTACTCCACCCTTTTCTTCGGATCGCCCACCTTCTGGGCACCCCACGCGCCAGACTAGACCGACGCAAGATCTGTTAGCGGTCGTTAGCGGAAGGAACACTCGGGTGAGCGAAGAAAAGAACCGTTTCGAAGAAGCAGCCATCGAAGCCGAGTTCGAAACCGGATATCGCGAAGAAACTCGGGAAGAAGCACGACGCGGAGTCATCACCCGCTTGCTTCGTATGACGTCGGGGACGTTCATAACAATTCTTGGTGTCATCTTGATGCCACTACCGGGTCCTGGTCTTTTAGTTGTGGCTATCGGGCTGGGTATTCTCAGCAGAGACGTCGCCTGGGCGGACCGCCTGCTTCAGATAGTGCGGCGCCGGCTACCTACAGACAGCGACGGTCGCTTACCAAGGTCCAGCATCGCCACGATGGTTGCACTGGGGCTAGCCGGAATCGCATTTTCCGCCTGGGTGACGTTCCTTCGCTAAAGGAAGACTCAGTCGACTGCGGTGCCCTGAACGGTCACTTGATGGAAACCGGGGTGGAAACTTCGGTAAAAAAGTCGTTGCCTTTATCATCAACAACTACAAACGCAGGAAAGTCCTCTACTTCTATTTTCCATACCGCTTCCATCCCAAGCTCCGGGTATTCGAGAACTTCAACCTTGCGTATCGAATCTTTGGCGAGCCTCGCGGCGGGCCCTCCGATAGATCCCAAATAGAAGCCGCCATGGTTTTTGCAAGCTTCAGTCACCTGTGCGGACCTATTGCCTTTCGCGAGCATCACCAAGCTCCCACCTGCTGCTTGGAACCGCTCGACGTAGCTGTCCATTCTCCCCGCTGTGGTGGGCCCAAATGACCCAGACGCGTACCCCTCGGGGGTTTTTGCTGGGCCTGCGTAGTAGACCGGAAATTCTCTCATGTACTCGGGCATTGTCTCGCCCGCGTCGAGGCGTTCTTGAATCTTCGCATGAGCGATATCACGTGCCACGACCAGCGTGCCGCTTAGGGAAAGCCGAGTTTTTACAGGATATTTCGAAAGTTCCTCTCGAATGTCGCTCATTGGCTGATTCAGATTGATGGCAATAACTCCATCGGATAGCTCGGCGTCCGACGTTTCGGGGAGGTACTTAGCGGGATCCTCTTCAAGTTGTTCAAGGAAAACGCCATCTGCTGTGATTTTGGCGAACGCCTGACGATCGGCCGAGCACGACACAGCTATTGCTACCGGACAACTCGCGCCGTGCCGAGGCAACCTCACTACTCGCACGTCGTGACAGAAATATTTGCCTCCGAACTGGGCACCAATTCCAAACTGGCGAGTCAATTCAAGGATTCGCTGTTCCCACTCCAAATCTCGAAAGCCGTGACCAGTTGCGCTACCCGACACGGGCAGCGTGTCTAGATACTTCGCTGAGGCATACTTAGCTGTCTTCATCGCATGTTCAGCTGATGTCCCACCAATGACGACTGCGAGGTGGTACGGAGGACACGCCGCTGTGCCCAAAGTTCTTAACTTCTCATCCAAAAAATTGAGGAGACTCGTAGGGTTCAGAAGAGCCTTCGTCTCCTGAAACAAAAAACTTTTGTTAGCAGAGCCACCACCTTTAGCCATAAAAGCAAGCTTGTAGTTGTCACCTGGTCCCGAATAGATGTCGATTTGCGCCGGCAAGTTGTTGCCGGTATTCGCCTCGTCAAACATTGTCAGCGGCGCCAACTGTGAATAGCGAAGGTTCGAAGTCTGATATGTGTCAAATACTCCGCGGCTCAGCACCTCGGCATCGTCAACATCAGTAATGACTCGCTCACCTTTCGTACCCCAGATGATCGCGGTCCCCGTATCTTGGCAGCCAGGCAGAACGCCCCCTGCTGCGATATTCGCGTTTTTCAACAACTCGGTCGCCACGAACCGGTCATTAGGTGAAGCTTCGGGGTCCTCAAGAATTGTCGCTAACTGAGCGAGGTGACCGGGACGCAGCAAATGAGCTATGTCCCGCATCGCTTCCGCCGCCAGCAGGCGCAAAGCCTCTGGTTCGACTTGAAGGAATTGTCGCCCCCCAGCTTCAAATGTCGACACGTAGTCGTCAGTGATTTTGCGGTAGACGGTTTCGCTGTCGCCAGTGGGAAGTAGGTCGCTGTAAAGGAACTCCGGCACCCCACCAAACTTACTGTCTTTAGTCATCGACTACGAGAGACACTTCGAGCTATCCACTCAAATTATCCAATCGTGCCTTCGGTAACCACCGGAGGGCCATACCGATTTGCCTCTTTTTGTCCTCGTTGACACATGAAAAACAAGATGACAAACACGAGCGGAGTGGGCACTAACCCCAGTGGAACCCACCAACCGCTCCGGCTCGTGTCGTGCAGCCGACGGACTGTAATCGACAGGTTGGGGATGGCAACCGCAAGTAAGTACAGCAGACTCAAATTGCTGACAGGCCCGCCGAAATTGCCGAGCAACCAAAAGAACGCCGCGACCATGGTGTTCGCAATGGTGAACCACCAATATTCTGCGCGGCTGGCTCGCCCATGGAATTGCGCGTACTTGAGTAATCCACCGATGTAGTGCTCGACCAGCCGCATACTCGGACCGTACAACACCATGCTCAACTCGACCTTCACGTTGCCCAACATGCTGTACTGGAAGAGTTAGCAAATCCGGCGGCTAACTTGGAGGAAATGGTGGCTGTAAACCTTCCGTTGGTTGAAGTACCGATCGTCGACTACGGGGTCGACGAGGATCACATGGTCGCTTATCGGGAACGTGGAACCCTTCGCGCTCTTGCCTTGGATAACCGCGGTCCGATCCGATTTGACGACAACGGGCGTCTTCATCCCGACATCATCGACTCTTATAGCCGTCACGGCTTCTACGTGCTCACAGGAGTCATCGGCCAACGAGAACTTGACGAGATCGAAGCAGACGTAGCCGACATGCTTGACCGCGCTCCTATATCTAAGGATGCCGATATAGACAGACACGGCAACACCGCTTTAGGGGCCGGTCTCCAAGGGCGGAACATCAGTTGGGTCCGACCGTTATCTGATCCGTTGGGCGGAACGAGCGCGGCATACGGACGCCACGAAGCAAAAATGGGTGAGCCGTCACCGCCGATCGAAGCTCCGGAACACGTAGTGCAGTTGTTTCTTGGCTCCTTGCAGTTCTCTGACGCTTGTCTTCGTTTGTATGGTCACCCGCAGTTACTTCGCGTCGCCGAGGCTATTAATGGGCCAGATTTTACGCCATTTAATGAGGCGGTCTGGGTGAAACAACCAGGGCTCGGCGGGTCGGTGGCTTGGCACCAAGACGGGTGGACTCACTGGGAAAGCCCCTACCTAGACGAACACACTCATGGGTTTAACTTCATGGCTCAGCTCTACGGTTGCGATGCAACAAATGGTCTCTGGGTCGTTCCCGGATCACATCGGACTGGGAAGGCTGACATCAAAGGAAAGGTGGAGGCTGCAGGATCTGATCGGCTTCCCGATGCGGTTCCCTTGATCTGTGAGCCAGGGGATGTGGCTATCAATAGTCGACAAGCCATTCACGGATCCTTCGCCAACACAAGTTCTAAAACTCGGGTCACGATTAACTTTGGGTTTCATCGCCGAGGATCGGTTTTTGGTATCCAAAGCGGGGGGGTACATAATCCCGTCTCGGAGTACGACAATGAGTACATCTTTGAACGCTCAAAGGCGATTGCCTGGGCAATTGATGCCCGTTCTCAGCATTTCTTAGACGAAGAGCGTTACGTCTACGAACCCTTCCGGGGCTTGGAAAGCCAATTCGTTTGGGATGAGGCGACCAAGTCAGAACTTCGTGACTACAACCTCAGAGACATCGGGATCTAAAATGGGTGTCCTCGAATGTGAAATGGATGGCCACGTAGCTCTAGTCACATTGAATCGCCCCGAATCACGAAATTCGTTGAACCCTGAGCTAATCGTCACCCTGGCCGATTTATGGAGCAGTCTCGGCGGGGACGACGCTGTCAGGGCGGTGGTAGTGACCGGCGCCGAAGGCTCAACATTTTGTTCAGGGTTCGATCTTGGAACAACGATTCCGCTGATGACTGGCACCAGGAAACCTCAGAACGAGTTCGAGCAGGTAGTCGCAAACGACAGCGAACTCGCGGCTCGTGCAACGTTGAGGGGTTACGACCTTGGGAAACCGCTGATAGCGGCTGTGAATGGCCACGCGATTGCCGGTGGCATGGAACTGATGCTCTCATGCGATTTACGGGTCGTTGCTCAAGGGGTAAAGCTCGGCCTGTCGGAGGTCGCTTTAGGACTTATACCTGGCATGGGTGGGACCGCCCTGTTGGGTCGTCGGGTCCCTAGCGCTATAGCGATGGAGTTACTGCTTGGCGCCCAACCCATCGTGAGTGACGATCTTGCCCTGTCGGGTTTATTCAATCGTTTAGTACCAAAGTCAGATGTGTTGAGCACTGCCCTGGATCTCGCCCAAATGATCGCCTCTAATGCCCCGCTCGCGGTCAAAGCCGCTCGGAAAGTACTACGAGCTTCTGCAGACCTGGACGAATCGAGCGCTTTAGCTTTGGAGTCCGAAGCAGGAACCGCGCTGATCACCACAGAAGACGCTGTGGAGGGACCGTTGGCGTTCATGGAGAAGCGGGCGCCGCAGTTTCGGGGCCGCTGAACCTTGCTCTGTTCGCGCTCTATCCGAAGCAGTGAGATGTGATTCGCGTGCCGCAACACGATCAGAAACGGACGTTCTCAGGAGCCAAACGGACGAAGCGATGGGCTTTGATCAGAAAGTTCAACGATGTGCGCTTTCTCAACACACACGCGACGGTAACGGAACATCTCCCGAGCCCGGTCCGCGTCAGGTAGGTCCAAAAAAGCTTGGTGGCTTGGGTACCAAACAGCCATGACTTCATCGAATTCTTCTAAGTCGCCGACAACACAACCGTGAACTGGCACTCGCCAAAGAACCGACCCTCCAATCGCTCCTACCGAATGTTCGATAGCACTCATATAGGCCCCATATGTCTCGCCGTCAGGAAAGTTAACTTCAGGCTTGTAACGGTTGATGTTCAACATCACGAACGAACTGTCAGAAGACAAACTGGCAAGACTTTTTAGTCTTGAGATCTGATCGTCGTTTGATGTGTTGTCATTCGCCATGCAAGAACGCTACTGCGATCCACCTATCAGGAAACGAAAGGACGCCTACTCTCTAGGAATGCCAGTAACTCGACGAGACACGTTCAGATGACGCCCCTCGAATATTTCGGTGCCTCACAAAAAGGCGACAATTGGGAACTGCAGCTACCGCAGCAGATTCATGGTGCATTTGGTGGAGTGACTGGTGGAGCGTTAGCTGCGGCTGCAATCGCAGTGGGTCGCACCCTCGCTCCAGATCGGGTAGCCACAGGAATCGATATCCACTTTCTGCGTGGGCTGTCAACCACTGAGGCTGTCGTTAACGTGACGGCTCTTTCATCCGGTCGAAGTCTCACTATTGTTCGAATTGAATTCACGGACGCATCAGGGCGCTCGACCACCGAAGCGCGTGTCGGATTCGCCGCACCGGAGATGTTGCGAACCGATATAGAAAGTGATGACCACTCCGATGGATTGATGGGGCCGCCGCCACCCGATTTAGCGGCCTCGGCCAAGCCATGGCGTAAACCTGAAGGTGTTGAGGTTCCGATCATTGACACCGCTGCACCCAAAGCCGCCCGAGTCGGCTCCGCTATCGCGACGTTAGTGACAATTCCATGGGAAGCAACCGGTGACGGCAGTGAAGGCCCATGCCTTGCCGCAGATCTTTCAGTCGGCCCTCCAGTCGACGCAGCATTACCTAAAGGCACTTGGATTCCTCACCCAAATCCTGACCTGTCCCTGCGCTTTTCAGGAAAGGCGACAACCGGGGAACTTGTCGCAATAGCGGCGTGTACGCGAATAGTTAGCGGCCTGGCGACTGTGGAAACTGAAGTGTGGCAAGGAGAAGTTCTTACCGCTACGGGGGTGTCGACCAGTTTGCTGATGGCGAAAAGTTAAACGCTTAATTGTGGGGGCAAAACTCTCGATCAATCGAACTCTTCCTTATGAAACTGAACTGAGTGTGTTCACCCTTGTAGGGTCAAGAAAGCCGTTAACGGAGGGGTCGTAATGAAATTCGGAATGCTGTACGAGTTGCAATTGCCTAAACCGTGGGATGACGGAGCCGAGTTGCAACTCATCGAAGAAGCGACTGAACAGATCGTGCTGGCCGACAAGATCGGAATCGACCATGCGTGGGCCGTTGAACACCATTTCCTCGAGGAGTATTCACACTGTTCGGCTTCAGATGTTTTTCTTGCTTCGCTCGCGGCGAAGACCGAACGCATAAGAATCGGTCTTGGTATTCGTCAGGTAATTCCCAATTACAACCACCCAGCTCGAACAGCAGAGACCGTGGCAATGCTTGATCTTATTTCCAGGGGACGAGCCGAATTCGGGATCGGAGAAGGGGCCACCCGGCTGGAGTTACGGGGATACGACATCAACGCCCGACGCAAGCGCGAGTTGTCGTTAGAAGCGGCTGGTCAAATCGCGAACATGTTGGTGATGGAGCCCTACCCGGGTTACGAGGGCGAAGGTTTTTCGATGCCATGTAGGAACGTGGTGCCTAAACCCATGCAAAAGCCGCATCCACCTATGTGGATAGCGTGTACTAATCGCGGGACTATCGAAGTAGCTGCACGCAACGGACTAGGGGCGCTGGCGTTTAGTTTCGTTGATCCAGAGGAAGCTAAAACTTGGGCTGATACTTATTACGACATCATCAAAAGTGACGAGTGTGTTCCCTTGGGTCACACCGTCAACGCGAATCTGGCGATGGTGGCAGGTTTTAGTCTCCATGACGACGCCGACGAGGCAATGCGACGCGGCATCGACGGTTTTCAGTTCTTCCGGTACGCGGTGAACGCGTTAGTGGCAAATGAAACTCGTCCCGGTCGTAGCAATCTGTGGGGAGAATATGAGGACCTGCGCGGTCCCGAACTTCCAACTATCGGCGCGCCAGGCATCGGAACGCCTGAGGATTACACCGCTTTAGTGCATGAATTTGAAACAGCGGGAGTCGATCAGGTGATTTTTTTGCAACAAGGCGGCAAAAATGAGCACAAACATATTTGTGAAAGTTTGGAACTGTTCGGCGAGAAGGTACTTCCCAACTTTGCACCATTCCGGGATGAGCGCGTAGCCCAAAAGAACGCCGAGTTGGCACCATATATTGAAGCCGCTCTTGAACGAAAAGAGTGGATGCAACCACTCACCGATGACGAAATCCCAATCGTTCCACCGTCACAAGCGAGGGAGTCGTTCTACGTTAAGACCGACAGCTAACTAGGGCTTAACATCCGCCCAAGGAAGGCATTAATGTCCGATCGAGCTTGGCGCGCTACAGCGGTGGAGGCAGCAAATCCGTCGAATCCGTGCGGAGCTCCGGGGTACACGTGAAGTTCAGTGGGCACTCCTGCGTGATTCAGTCGTTGCGCATATGCAATGTCTTCGTCGGCAAACCCGTCAAGAGTTCCGACCATTATGAATGTCGGAGGTAAACCCTCGAGGTTGCTTTCGCGCGCAGGCGCTGCATGTGCTGGCACGGCAGCGCTTTCGAACAATTCACCAAGATATGAGCTCCAGCCAAAATGGTTCGATTCGGGAGCCCACACGGGTACATCCCAATTGGCAGTGACCGTGGTTCGAGTGTCGTCGATCATTGGGTAGATCAATAGTTGGTAGTCGATTTCGAATTCGCCTCGGTCACGAACCAGCAGTGCAAGTGCCGCTGCCATTCCCCCACCTGCGCTTGGTCCGCCGATGCCGATCCTGTCGGTGTCTACCCCAATGCTCGCGCCATTCTCTTTGAGCCACTTCAATCCACTGTAAGAGTCCTCTAGGCCCGCCGGGTAGGGGTGTTCGGGTGCCAACCGATATTGCACCGCAGCGCCAACTAACCCAAATCGTTGACACCATCGATCGAAACGAAAATCGTCTTGTTCTGGGTTTCCCAAGACATACCCACCACCGTGCGTCCAATAGAGCCCTGGGCTTAATTCTTGGGCATCTTTACGGCGATGCACTCTGACCCTGACGTCGTGATCGTCGACACCGGATACGAAATGGTCAACTCTTTCTACTTCGTCAGAAAGTTCAGCTTCGGCGTTACGAAGAAGACGAGAGACTCGTACTTTTTCGAGGGTGTCAGCGTTGACTACACCAAGGCTCGGTTGATTATCTAAAGCTTCTTGGACCTCTGGGTCATAGTAGGGCTGTGCGCTCATAGATGAGAACGGTAGATCAAGCTACGGGTATCCCGCTTGGCTAGACCGAAGCTTCGTACACGATGTTGGTCGGACTTTCAGATATCCGTCCAAAGCTTCCGTAACCCGCTTCCGCAAACACGGCGCTCATCCCCGGTTCGCCAGCCTGAGCTCCCATGCCTCGACCAACCTCTTGAGAGAGCGAACAAGGCGTGCAAAAGAAACTCGAAAACCCATAGAAAGCACCGCCGAGACCAGCATGATTTTCTGACCTCGTATCGAACGCGAAAGGTTCGATGAGCATGACTGATCCGCTGTCACTCAGTTGCGATTTAGCATGTTGCGCGATCCCCACGGGATCACCCATATCGTGCATGCAGTCGAAGAAACACACCAGGTCATAGGAACCCTGATAGCTCGTGGCACTCTCTGTTTCGAACGTTACGTTGCTGAGTCCCTGTTCCTGCGCCGCCGCTCGTGCCATTTCGATGGATGGCTCATGAAAATCAATGCCTACGAAGGTGCTGTCAGGGTAGGCGGCTGCCATGGTCAGCGTTGATAGCCCGGCTCCGCATCCCACATCGGCTACAACAGCGCCGTTGGCGATTCTGGCTTCGCCGCCATCAAGAGCGGGAATGAATTCCTGCACTAGGTGGTGTTCATAGCAGGGACGAAAGAATTCGAGCGTTCCGTCGAACAGGCAGGGGTGGTGATCGCCCCATGGAACGCCCCCATCTCCGCGAAACGCAGCCTCTACTTGGTCGAGACCCATGTACATAGCGCGAACTGCTCCCAAACCTCCAGCGAGCCATGCAGGCGAGTGTTGTTCGGCCATAACCATCGCTCCGGCGTCACTGAGTTCATAAGTGTCAGCTTCCGCGTCAAATGCAAGTACTCCCGCGGATGCCTGCTGGTCGAGTAACTCTCGTGTGAGCCGAGGATTTGTCCCGGCCGCGTCCGCTAGGGCATCTGCTGTCATTCCCCCTCTGCCCGCCAAATGTCCATATAAGCCCAGTTTGTGGGCTAAGTCGCTACACACCACGGTGGCTGCGCCCACCATGTGCCCCAGAATGCCTCCGGCGTAAGCTTCTATTTCTTCCATATTTATCTCTGATGACATCTCGCTTTTACCCCTTGGTGCTTGAAACGACTTGATGATGATTTTCGAGATATCGGTTCGAAAATCAGTCGACAACACCTCATTATTGCCCAACAAAAGCCGGTGCACCGAGCTGATCAGATTTTCGCTCATAGTTTCTGTTCGGAAATGCCTCGAGGAGAAATATCAATGACTGTCCTATTGCCCTCAACCGCCTAGTCCCATATCCATATCCATTTTCATTTTGTCTATTTCCACAAGGCCACTCGAATCCGGTCCTGGCGGTGCACCACCCTCCAAGACAATGACCACCCTTCGCTCCCGCCTAACGTCATTACCCAATCGAGAAAAGGAAACAAATGATGCTGGACGATTTAGCCACTCTCGCACAAATAGTGGAAGGCGGCCTTTTGCCGCTTTCGTTGATTTATCTAGCCAGGGAGGCGCAACTGAATGTGAAACTCACGAAAGCTCAATTCAGTCATACCCTCACCGATCGTCTTTACGAGCGGTACCTATCCTCAACACAAAACGAAGAGTTCGTGAACTTCCTGGCCAAGGATTTCTCATCCGACGAACTAACTGACGCGGATCAATGGCGGATCACGCTTTGGACGAACGCCATGCTGGTTGACCTTTTCGATACCTTTGAGCAGCGCGAAAGTGGCCTGGCGACAGCAGAACAGCTTGACATGAGAGTTAATTTGCTCAAGTTGGGTCTTATGCGGACCCAGGGGGCACGAGCCGCATGGTCTTTGTGGAAGCCATCTAAAGACGCGTCGTTCGTTGAATGGTTCGAATCTGAACTTTACGACGGCAAATTCGACGAAGAGACTGATGAGATCACCACTTCGTTGAACATGCGCCGATCCTGATCTACCAGTCGGGAACCCGTTTCTAGAACTAGCTTGTACCCATGACACAGACTGCGGGAGGGCGAGCTCCGGGCCAGACGGTCCAGGAGGTGTTGCGAGAGGACGCAGTCGCTCCTCCCGAGGTACTACTTCGCGAATACCCACCCAATTTTGTAGGCAATCACGAAGTATCGGTGGATCGCTACCTGACGCAGGAATGGCACGATCTCGAGGTGGAGCACGTATGGCGCAAGGTCTGGCAAATGGCTTGCCGCCTTGAAGAACTGGCGTCCGTAGGCGACCACGTGGTGTACGAGGTGGCTACCGAGTCAGTCATAGTCGTGAGAACCGGTGAAGGGCTCCATGACGTGCGTGCCTACATCAATTCCTGCCTTCATCGCGGAACACAGTTGCGCAGCGAAGGAGGAAATGTTCAACGGTTTAGATGTCCCTTCCATGGCTTCACATGGGATTTAGAGGGCCAATTGGTACACATTCCCAATAGTTGGGATTTTCCGGATGTGGTTCCCCAAGATTTTTGTCTTCCCGTGGCACAAATCGCTTTTTGGGGTGGGTTTGTTTTCGTCAACTTTGACGACGATTGTGAACCCTTCGATAGTTACATCGAGGTTCTAGATCAGGAGTTCAAGGACTTCCCGCTCGAAGATCGGTGGAAAGCCGCGCATATAGAAAAAGTGATGCCGTGCAATTGGAAACTTGCACTCGAAGCGTTCATTGAGAGCTTCCACATTGGAGTAACGCATCCTCAAACTGCGGCTTACGTTGCCGATGCCAACACGCAATATGACATCTTCCCCGGATCGCGTCATGTGAACCGGATGATTACTTTGGAAGGAACTCCGAGCCCCAACTTGGGTGAGGTTCCCGCTGAGGAAACCATCCGCAAGATGCAACGCGACGTTCCTTTCCACGGAGGAGAGCGCATCGTCGCTCAAGAAGGGGACCGTGTACGCGATCTATTGGCGGACCGGGCCAGGGAAAAGCTCGGAGCATCAGCCCGAGCGGACATGAGCCACCTGTCAACCTCTGAAACTCTTGATGCCATTGAGTACTTCTTATTTCCGAATCTTGTTCCGTGGGGAGGGCAAGGGGTGCCGATTTGCTACCGGTTCCGGCCTAACGGAAATGATCCACACAGCTCCATCATGGAAATAATGTTGCTGTTCGCTAAACCAGACGAGGGGGACCCTCCGGCTCCGCCTCCCACAGTAAAGCTCAGTCTGGAAGATTCATGGAGCGATGCCCCAACTCTTGGAGGCGCCGGGATGGTCGTTGATCAAGACACAGACAACCTGATCCGGATTCAACGGGGTCTACAGGCCAACAAACGCGGATCCGTGACGTTGGCGGCGTATCAAGAAAGTCGGATCCGTCACTTCCATCAAACTCTTGAACACTATCTGGGCCTCTAGCGGTAACTTCTGACCAATGAACGACGGCGACCCAATCAAAACCCTGGTGCATCAGTATTGCGACCGGGTTTGCAACAACGACCAGCCAGCATGGCTCGAGTTGTGGACCGACGACGGGGTGTGGGAGATCGGTCGAGGACCAGTGCGAGGGCGAGAAGCAATCGGTGCGGCGATGGCCACCGCGATGAATCTGTTTGATTCAGTCGTTCAACTCGCCTTCAACGGGGCAGCCACCACTAATGAAGAGGTCGGTGAAGGTCGCTGGTACTTCAGTGAATTCGCCAAAGCAAAGTCAGGTGCAACCGTCTTCTATTTGGGCTACTACGACGACATCTATCGTCGCGTTGAAAGCGAATGGAAATTCGCCAGTCGCACCCTGAATTGGCTGTACCAAGGCCCCCCTGATCTGACCGGCGTTTTCGGTCCCCCCTCTGGTTACAACAGCTAGATAACAACATGCGAAGCCTGTATCTCGTTGCGGGTGCCACTATGGCTGGGGTCTCCTCAGTTTTCGCGTTGCTCGCCGAAATCCACAACACTTACGACATAGCTGAACGTAATTTGGGCTGGATAGCTGGAGCCGCCTTTGTTGGCGCGTTGGTGACACAGTTGTCATTGTCGCGATATGCCGATCGCGGACATGGTGGACTACTCATGCGGTTGGGGGTCATCGCCTCAGCAACGGGTCTCTTATGGTTCGGATTCGCTGACGAGCTTTGGCAGTTCATAGCAGCACGCGCTGTACTCGGCACGGGGGTCGGCGTCATCGTGCCTGCCGCTCGCCGATTCATAATTGTGAGCGCCGGAGCGGATCAGGGACGTCAACTTGGGGCGTTCTACGGAGCGTATATAGCTGGGTTCGTCATCGGACCGCCCCTCGCCGGAGCACTCACTGTCGCCTTTGATGTTCGTGCGCCATTTCTGATGCTGGGCATAGTGACCGGTCTGACGTTTTTCTCTGTACGACGTCTGGAAATTCCAGCAGCCGACGTCGGGGTTCACTCGGCGAAAGGGGTGCTGAGAAGGCTTATTCACAGTCGCGAAATGGTTGCTGCCCTGTTGGTAGTGATTTCGTTTCGTTACTCCGTAGGAGTCTTCGAGCCTTTGTGGGCACCACACATGGACAATCTGGGGGCTTCGACAATGATTGTTACGCTTTCCCTGTCGGCGTTTGCTCTACCAATGTTGGTGATCGCGCGCTGGGCCGGGGGGCTATCGGACCGTCACAGCCCTCGCTTGACGTCATTGCTCTCGGCCCTTGCCACGGTCCCGTTGATGGCTTCCTATGGGTGGATCACAGCGGTACCAGTGTTGTTTGTTGCGATGTTGCCTCACGGAATTATGGAAGCAATCCAGTCTCCTGGTTCACAAGCAGCCGTCGCCAACGCTGCACCAGTCGACGACGCTGCGTCCGCTCAAGGACTTGGGGAAGCGATGGGCTCTGCTGCATCAATGATCGGAGCTCTCACTGCCGCTCCGCTGTATGCGTGGCTAGGTCCAGGCCCAGCGTTTCTAATCGGTGCCTTGACGATGGCCGGGTTGTTGTGTGCGAGTTGGCTTCTCGATCCCCCTCCTTTGGAGAAGCGACGATGATTGCAGGTTACTGCTGGCCGCAGTCGGTCTTACCCGGCGAGACAGTGTCGCTTGCTGTAAGTGGTGCTGGTCTTTCTTGTGAAGTCGAGGTCGTGAGAATCGGATCTGAGGAGGTGACTGTCGATAAATGGGAAGACCTACCTATGGTCGAGCAACCGACCGCGGCCGATGTCAGTCGCTCTGGCTGCGGTTGGGAGGAAACACTCAACATCGCGGTGCATCGATCCTGGAACTCGGGCTTTTACTTAGTTCGAATGGTCGGTCACGACGGAACAAAAGCTGAAGCGTTTTTCGTCGTTCGTGCATTACAGCCACGACAAACCCTCCTAGTTCTAGCTACCTCAACTTGGGCCGCTTACAACGACTGGGGAGGACCCAGCTATTACACCGGTGGTCATTACTCGTCGTTACAAAGGCCGCTCCCGAAAGGATTTCTGGAGAAACCTGACCCTCACCGCTATCGAGTAGCCCGCATAGCTGAGCTTTCCGAAGAAGAACGGCGTGACCATTTCTCTCATTTCTCAATCTGGTCGAGCGCGGCTGGTTTCGCCAACTGGGAATTGTTGTTCGTTCGATGGGCCGAACGTCACGGGATCCAACTCGACTACGCGACCAGTCTCGACCTCCACAACAACCCAGATCTTCTCAATGGATATTCGTCCTATGTAAGTGTTGGTCACGACGAGTACTGGTCCGCTGAAATGCGAAATCACCTAGAAGACTGGGTGGAACGAGGCGGTTTCGCCGCATTCTTGTCAGGAAATACAGCGTTTTGGCAAGTACGGTTCGAAGATTCGGGTCACACGATGGTGGGCTTTAAGCAGCAGTTCTCCGAAGATCCTGTGATGGGAACTTCTGAACAGCGATCCGTCACGACGATGTGGAGTGACCCTCTAACGGAGCGCCCTGAGTCGCAGATGACAGGGGTCAGTTTCACTCGTGGCGGATATGCCCATTGCCGTAACGCGCCCACTGGTTCGGGGGGCTACACCGTTTGGCGTCCGGATCATTGGGCATTTGAAGGAGTCCCACTTCACCCTGGCGACATAATCGGGGGAGATTACGTCGTAGTTGGCTACGAGTGTGACGGCTGCGAGTTAGCTCTAGAAAACGGTGTACCGGTAGCGGCTGACTCACCAGCCACGCCCATTGGTTTCGAAGTGCTCGGCACGGCTCCCGCTCGTTTATGGGAGACCGCAGATTTACCATCGCAACTAGACGACCGATACGTAGGCGAACTGAATTGGGTGGCTGAGCGCTTAGCTGGGGCTGACACCGCAAAAAATAGGGCTCGTTTCGCGCTTGGGTACGCCGTAATGGGCTCCTTCCAACGCAGCAAAGGGACTGTATTTACCGTTGGTTGCACTGACTGGGCCTACGGTCTTGAAGACCCAGCTATTTCCCAGATCACGCACAACGTGATCCACCGCGGGCTCCGTTGAAAACGAGTTCTCTGCGACTCGTTCAGTCAGTTATGAGCGCTGTGCTGCTTGCTTTCGTTCGCGGCGAACGATCAAGAGCAAACTCAGGTGGCCGAAGGTCGTTAACTTCAGTGACGCCGTCGGGGTCACTGAAGTAACCCAATGCGTAGCCATAAAGTGTGTATCCGAGCATTTCTTGTAACTCGACGTCAAGCTCCTTGGCCACGCGAGGCGGGCACGACAGGTACTGGTTCTCCTCGGTGCGCAGCCAAGCTAGGCAATACGTGATGTTGACCCCAGTTCTGTCCAAATCAGAAAGATTTTGACCCCCACCGTGGATCACTGACCCTGAATACAGAAGAACAGATCCCGCCTTCATCACCGCTTGAGTTGTCTCTTCATCGGTAGCTCGACGGTCGCTAGGCCAATTAACAGATCCAGGTACCACCCTCGTCGCGCCGTTTTCTTCAGTGAAATCAGTAAGAGCCCACATGGTGTTGAACTGCGGTTCGATCTCTGACGGCAATTGCGGCCAGGCAAGACGGTCACGGTGACGCGGTTGAGCTCCTTGCCCCGGCTGAATATTGATGACTTGGGTGAGATGTAACTGGATCTTGTCGGTGTGGGGCTCTAAAAACTTCTGAGCGAGTTCCGTGACCTTGGGGTGCATCACGAGCTCCCTGGATGACTTACTCCGAGCAACTAGGGCTCCGGTACGCGCTGTGAGTTTCCCCGTGAAGTCATCACGTCCGCTCGGCGTCGCATCAATGAATGGTTGCAATTCGTCGCAGACGCGCGACTTCAAATCTTTGCCTATCGCGTCAACGAGCACACAAGCACCATCAGAGCGAAGAACCTTCAGGACATCTTCAGCATCAGCATCAGCATCAAAATAGACAAGCTCGGCCATTGCCCCAGCCTAGAGCAGCCGGACGGATCAGTTTCTACAGATCATCTTGAGCGAAGATCAGAAGGTCATCCCTGGGTCTGACGGCGAGTCATCATTTCCTTGAAATGAGCAGCACCGTTCATTGCGGGCACCCTGCCCTCACCCGGACCCATGTCCCCCAGAACTGCGAATGCTGCGGGGACACGAAAATTGAAGCGCTTTTCCTCTGGGAGCGCACATGCCTCGCTATCGCATGCCTGCCACTGGACACGGCCACTAATAGACACCCATCGACCGTCATCGTCTTTTTCTATCGCTCGCCCATTTTGCGCAACTGGCAAGCGAAGCACCACGTCTCCCTCATACACCTCAAGAGTGTGCCCATCACCGCTCAAGGTCATAGATCGCGTCGGAGGTGTCACAGGCGTATAGGAGAGGATTCCTTCCGACAGTTCATCAAGCTCAATGCTCGCCGCCACTAACCCTTCGGGTACGGGCTCGTCATATATGTGTATTCCCTCTGGTACCGAAAAACGAGCGACGATTTGTCTTGAGAGGCCTACCGGAAGAGTGTCTCCCTCGAATTCGACCTCTACGGTGACCTTCGCATCAACGCCCGTTCGCTCCTTTAATAAAACTTCTTCCCCCTTCAGCGCAGCGAGAAGCTGTTCGGGGCCAGGGCGCACAGTGAAGTTGTTCTCGAAGAATTTTTCAATAATGACCCCATCAGCGTCTGTTATGTAAACCCCTGGGTACGGAATCCCGTACCAAGGGTGGTCATCTTCAGCAATAAGCGTATTGAGGATCCCAAAGGAGCGAATGACATCGCTGTTCGGGTCAGACAGCATCGTGAAATTAGCGTTATGGGCTGCCCTGTAGTCCGCCATCGCCTCAGCCTCGTCGTAACTCAGGACATACACCTTCGCTCCGGCGGCTTCGAAATTTTCCATGCCTTTTTCCAACTCGACCAGCTGGGTGCGACAAGGAGGTCACCAAACCACCGAGCGGGTAAACACAAGCACCACTGGTTGACCGTTGCGATCTTGGTGTATATCAACGGTGCGTCCATCAGAAGCTGAAGCAACGACATCAGGAAGAAGCTCCCCGACCGCTGGGCCGGTAGGAAACTCCCCTAACGGGTTGGTGCGAGGACCAGAGCCAGCAGGCAGGGGGGCGATATAGCCCTCGGCGTCTTCGTATTGGTTGGGTCCTAGTTCCGCGCCGCGAGTGTCACGTTCTATTTGCATGAACGAAACTTAGCTCCCAAGAAACGACTACCGTCCAAATACCGCATCAGGGCGAGGAGAGCAGAATGCCCCAGTCATTTCGATTCGGCATCATGTACGACTGTCGCCACATACCCGGTGGTGAGCTGTCGATGACCGATGTCTACTCTGCGACCATCGAACAATCGGTTTTGGCCGATCAACTCGGATTCGATCATGTTTGGTTCACAGAACACCACTTCCTTGAAGACGGGTATCTTCCTGCCTTCCAACCCTTGGCCGGGGCGATAGCGGCTCGGACCAAAAACATTCGTATTTCCAACGACATCGCGCTGTTGCCTCTGTATCACCCAGTGCGACTCGCCGAAGAGTTAGCGGTACTTGACCACATCTCTAATGGCCGAATGGAGTTCGGTATCGGTATGGGCTACGTACCAAAAGAATTCGAAGCCTTCGGTATTCCATTACCCAACAGGGTGTCTATGACTGATGAAGCGATCCAAATTCTTCGTCTTGCCTGGAGCGACGGTCCTTTCAGCTTTAGCGGAAAACGTTACGAACTATCAGACATCAATGTTTACCCCAAGCCAGTTCAACCGGGTGGGCCACCATTATGGATCGCCGCAATGAAAGAACCAGGGGCTCTGCGCGCTGCGCGGTTCGGGACCAATCTGCTTCCGCAAGGACGAAGTGAGGAAGTCCTCGACCCCTGGCGAGACGCAGTGCGGGCCGATGGAAGAAACCCCGACGATTACCGGGTCGGAATCATTCGCTCGGTGTATGTCACTGACGATCGCGAACGGGACTGGCCAATCATTCGAGAAGCGGAACGGTTCCGTATGGGTGTATACGGCACATTCATGGCCGAAACCCCCGATGACTACGGCTGGGGAAGCGATGATGGCATTCCTCAAAACGTCATCATCGGAACTGCTGAAGAGGTGGTACAGCAACTGAGGGCATTCATTGAGCTCTACGGAATCACCGACCTCGCTACGTCGGGCTTACCGCCCGGAATAGATCCCGAATTTATGGCCGCCAACCTTGAGCGACTAGCCGCAGACGTGATCCCACATCTGAGGTAGGCGACTACGCCGAACCGAACACGTAGGGGTCGAGACTTTCCTGCGCCCGAACACGGAACTTGTGCCAGTTCCCTCCCCCGTAATAGGCCAGGCTTCCCGGTTCCGCATCTCCATGTCCGTTGTAATAGGAGAGGCAATCTCGAAGCGGAGCAGTCGCAATATCTGCTTCGCGGCAGTGCCCGGCGTATTCAATTTCGGCTTGTTCGGTGATGTCCACAATTTCGTGGCCTTCGTCACGCATTTTAGAAAGCATCCACACGATGTACTCCGCGTGAGTTTCAATGGCATCAGTAAAGTTGAAGCTTCCTCCGCCGCCTTGAGGTCCCGAAACAATGAACAAGTTAGGGAACCCGTTACTGTGCAAGCCCAAAAATGTTTTGGTGCCCTCGGTTTGCCATTTTTCACTCAGAGTTTGACCACCACGACCAACAATCATGTTGAACGTAGAGGTCGCCATCCACTGGAATCCAGTCGCATAAATAAGAACATCAAGCGGATATTCGGTGTTCTCGTGCACCACGCCCTTCTCATTAATGCTGGTGACCCCTGCAGGTGCAGTATCCACCAGGTGCACGTGCGGCAAGTTGAACGTAGGCAGATATTCGTCGTGAAAAGTGGGCCGCTTACACCCATAGGGGTAGTAGGGCTTTAAAGCTTCGGCTGTGTTTGGATCTTCGACTATCGCATCTACACGTGCTCGTATCTGCTCCATGATGCGGAAGTTTGAATCCAGTTGCTTCTCGACCAGCTCACCGGGAGTGAGTTTTCGATCATGCTTCTTTCGCTCTTTGAAATCGTCGACTTTTCCAGCGAGGTAATCGTCATTTGCTTGGATCGCCGTGCGTCCAGCCGAAATTCGAGAAAATCTTTTCCTTCGTGCTCGAGCCCAGCCAGGTTCGTCTTTCCAAGACTCAATTTCTCCAGGCGACGTCGCTCGTTGATCGCGGACGTCGATAGAAGAAGGTGTGCGTTGGAACACATACAGGTCACTCACAATTTTCGCGAGTTCCGGAATCGCCTGCACCGCCGTTGCACCAGTTCCAATAATCCCGACAGTTTTTCCTTCAAGGTCGACGTCATAGTGCCAGCGCGAGGTGTGAAATGAGTCACCTGCAAAAGTCTCCATGCCACCAATCCGCGCCAATTTAGGACTCGTGAGAATACCGTTGGCCAAAATGACATAACGGGCACGCATCGCGTCATCACGATCGGTGTGTACCGTCCAACGGCCAGTTGTTTCATCCCAGTCGGTTTGCTCCACTGTCGTGTGGAAAAGACATTTGTCGTAGAAACCAAACTTGTTTGCCATCGCCTGGCAGTACTCAAGAATTTCGAAACCCGACGCGAATTTCATGGTCGGGAAGTAGTCCATTTCCTCCAACAACGGCAGGTAACTGTATGACTCGACGTCACATGCGATGCCCGGATATCGATTCCAATACCACGTACCGCCTACATCGCCTCCTTTCTCACAAAATCTGACATCAGTAAAGCCCGCTTCCTGCAGTCGATACCAAAGCAATAGTCCGGCGAAGCCTGCGCCGATAACCAAGATTTCGCACTCATCGGTTAAGGCTTCACGTTCGATGGGCGGCTCGGAGTAGTGGTCTTCGAGGTACTTGGCGAACTCGCCGTTCATCGACATGTAGTCGGCAGCGCCGCGTCGCCGCTCTTTAAATTCACGGTACTTTGCCTGCTCTACAGCGTCGAACTTGGCTCCAGCTGGGGTTTCAGGGAGCGTTTTGAGCGATAGGTCGGGATTGATTTCGTAACCATGACCGCGGATCCGTTCACTCGCTTTCGCTGCTCGAGTGTCGAATATTTTTAAACCTGTATCGGGATCGATGCTGATCGCCATCCTGCCCTCCTGCTGGCACTCTGAAGATGTTATGCAAGCGGCACCCATGCGCGCGTTTTCTTCCTTGATGCGAAACGATTTCCGGTCCTTTCGCCGCGGTTGTCGTCCTAGTTTCGGCAGGTCTGGGTAACTATTGTCTTGGTAGCCTCCCACTGTGTCCGCTCGCACTTGGATCGCTGTTGCCCTTGCTGCCGCTAGTGCCGGCGTGGCTCAAGGGTTCGGCCGCTTCACTCTCGGCGTGGTACTACCGGCCATCCGCGCTGATTTGGGATTATCAAACACGATTGCGGGTTCACTGGCGACAGCAAACGTCGGCGCTTATTTGGTCGGCACCCTCGCTGTCGCAGTAGCTGCTCCGCGAATACGCATGTTGACGGTCATGAGAATCGGTCTTTTGATAGCCGTGGGAGGGCTCGCTTTAGCAGCTATCGCCCCTAATGCGCCCGTCTTAGCGGTCGCCATGTTCTTGTCAGGGTTCGGCGGCGCCTGGGTGTGGATTCCCACACCCGTCATTGCCAGTGACGCTTTTCCTCCGGAAAAACGCGGAACCGTAATCGCCCTGCTCTCCTCAGGTATGGGCTTAAGCATCGTTTTTGCTAGTCAACTGGCGGCGTGGGTTCGCGGAGTTGCTGGCGACGAAGCCTGGCGCACCGTCTATCTCATTCAGGCAGTGATTGGAGTTGTTACAGCTCTCGCAACCATCGCTGTGGTCCGACATTCCCAGGGGCAACTTTCGGCAAAGGGCGGAATCGGGGGATTTGATGCATTGCGTCGCGTTCCAGGCTGGAAACCCGTAACAGCGATGTACACGACGTTCGGCTTTATGTACCTACTCGTTCTCGCATTCTTGACCAGCCGATTAGAAGACGACAGCGGGTGGAGTTCCAGTGATGCGTCCCTAGCTTTCACGCTGGTAGGTGTCGCCATGATCTTTGGCGGACCGATCATGGCAAAGGCCGTCACCGTATTTGGCATGCGGGCAAGCCTTGCGAGCGCATTCGCTCTATGGAGTTTGGTAGTCATCACCATCCTCCCCGGCTGGTTTATTCCCACCCTTACCTCGGCAACGTTTTTGGGACTGATTTTCGCGTCGATTCCAGTGACTTTGACGATGTATTTCGTTCAACACGCCGCACCGGAGGATTACGCTCCGGGCTTCAGCGCAGCAACTCTTGCTTTTGGGGTGGCTCAAATGATTTCACCACAAATCGGTGGAGCGGTCGCCGATTGGACGTCGACTTTTACTTGGGTCCTAGTCCTGTCGGCCGCATGCGCCACAGTTGGAATCTTTGGAGCGCTAGGCCTTCCGAGATCGGGTGCGCGTGGCCCCCAAAAGCCTCTTCCTTTTCCAAGACATCAGCCTTTGGTAGCCGCTTCAGTGTTCTCCATACGACCACGTTGAACGCTTACGCCGGCCAACAGTTCCGCATAGATTCATAATATGAATGATTCTTTCTCTGAGTCGGGTTTCGATCTGGACCAAGTTGATCGTCTACTAACCACCACTCGAGCCGTCCGTAAACGTTTGGATCTGAAACGCGACGTGAGCGATGACTTAATTTTCGAGTGCATTGATCTCGCTGAACAAGCACCAACAGGTGGCAACGACGCGAGTAGACGATGGATGGTGATCCGAGACCAAGACACGAAAGACGAACTGGGACGCTTATACGCCGAAGTAGGCACACTTTTCATTAATGCTCGGGGGCGATTAGACGGCACTGGTCACCCCAAAGAGCGAGTGGTGAGTTCCAGCGCGTATCTAGTGGAAAATTTTTCTAAAGCTCCTGTCCTGGTGATGTGTGCCATCTGGGGGATACATGACAACAGCGGGCAGCCAGGGTTGTTTGACAGTGCCATTCCCTCAGCATGGAGTTTCAATCTTGCTTTGCGTTCACGAGGGTTAGGCACCGCGTATGCCACCATGCTCAACAACAAAGCCGCTGAGGTAACAAAGCTTCTTGGTATTCCACCCGGCGTGACGACCTTGGTGTGTTTCCCTGTGGCCTACACAATCGGTCACGAGTTTTCGGCTGCTCCTCGACGTCCAGCCTCTGAGATCACCTATTTCGATCAATGGGGTTTTACTCGCAAACAACCGAGTCCGGACGGAAGCGCGCGAGTTGTGGATGGTCCGGGTGTCGTTGTCGAAATCGACACCGATGCCCGCCCCAAGGCCGTTTGGGAGGTTATTTCTGACATCAACACACCGGCCCGTTTCTCAGACGAGTTAGTGCAGGCTGAGTGGACCACCAGTGGAGACCGCGGCGTTGGTTCCACTTTTCGAGGAACCAATTCAATTCCTGATGTTCACGACTGGGACACCAATTGCATCGTCACAGCATGGAAGGATCGGGAAACGTTCGAGTGGCGCACCACCGACCCAGAAAATCCGGGCGCAATTTGGCGCTTTGATCTCGTCGAACAAGGAGGCGGAAGTCGGCTTCGTTTTTCAATGACGATCGGCACAGAGAACAACAGCACCGCTCCCCGAGCATTACAAGACCCTGCTCGACAAAGCGAGATACTTCACGAGCGACGACTCATCCACAAAGCCAACATGCAACGAGTCGTTGAAGGCGTGAAAGGTCTCGTAGATGAATGAACTATCGACGATCAATAATCACGTGTTCTTTGGCTAGGAACATCGTCGACCTTGAGAAATCAATGAAATTTGCTTCGTCCTCGTAGGCGCG
The DNA here is from genome assembly GCA_014239555.1 of Acidimicrobiales bacterium. Classification (GTDB taxonomy): domain Bacteria; phylum Actinomycetota; class Acidimicrobiia; order Acidimicrobiales; family Poriferisodalaceae; genus UBA2110. Next base: position 27,996 of record JAAZYR010000012.1, on the reverse strand, counting down.
TTTCGATGCTGCACGGTTTTCTGGAGTGGGGTTCCCCATAGAACTCCGATCCATCCAGACTTCAGCATGACCGAGGTAGGGCTCCGTTTCCGATCCCCGGGAACGATTGATCGCGGCAGTCAGACCCGGCTCATCACGATGAACTTGCTGATAGCGCACAATTCCAGAGCCATGAGCCTGCCGCCGAATCACCGGTCCGTGGTGGGTTCGCCAGTACCACTGAGCTTCATCGAACGTTAATGAATCCAGATGACGGAGCGGGAAATACAACTTCACGAGGCTGGAGCGTTCAGTGGCCACAATATTCTCGGGAGTTGGGTTGACTTGTGGGTATTCGTAGTTGAACCAGGCAACGGATCGCTGCAGATCCATAAAGTTTTTCTCGTCGTCCCGAAGGATCTGGTCAACTTCGCGTCCCTCGCCAGAACGGGTCGCCTCAACCATCGCTTCTTTCGACTCCCACCAGACTTCTACAACACCGTCATATGGCTCTTCCATTTCGCCACGTCGACCGGGTAACCGAGAATGGTCATCATCTGTGGTGTGAACTTGAACATATCGAAGCATCCCCAACGTTCGAGAATGGCCGGCTACGAGAGACCCGTGTTCTTCAAGCCAGTAACGCTGCATTTCCTCACGCGACATGCCTTCTTTTCGCCGAATTAAAAACGTCAACCTGAGCATGATGTTTCCCTCCCAGGCCGATCCTAGCTTTCACTTCGCAGCAGAGAATTTGGATGCTTTGATCGCCGCAAAAGTCAGGCGGTCTATTTTCGCCAACTTTCAAGATCCACATCCGGTGAAACGACGATGAAAACTTGCCGGCGCGGAGTTTGCACACCGCGACTGATGTGGCCTTGACCAGTGGTGTCATCGGCAAGCAAAATATCTCCCTCCCCGAAACGACGTTTAGATCCGTCTCCAATTTCAATTTCAACCGATCCACTCAAATGAATAACGAATTGACGTCGAGGCGCACAGTGAAAGTCATAGACATCGTCGTCGCCTTCTGTGTGGGTCGTGCGGAAGAAAGATTCCGAGCCTGCTATTAACGCACTGATCTCACCCCGCGGAGGGCCGAAATCCGTACTCGGGATCTCGAGTTCTTCAAAATGGGATTGGCCGTCATCGCCACTAAAGATTCTTGTGATCTGCATACCTGAAGTCTGCCCCGTATTTGGCAACGATTCACGATTCTGTTTAGGGCGGCGACTTCCAGCGGTTGCTTCAAACCCTGGGAAGAACGCAACGGCCTCCGCATTTCAGTGCGGGGGGCTTTTCATCAAAATGCAAGAGCCACAATGCAAAGTGATAAGACGCTAATTGCCGGTGCAGATTTCTTAAGGCGATCTCCAACACGAAGATGCATTGCGATAGCCGCCAACATCAAAATCCCTAAAGCTCCCGCAGCGGGCCTGACCAGCGCATCTACCCAGACTCCAACAATGAGCAAGATAGCTAACGAAACCTTTACGGACCCGACCATCCAGACGGTTCCTTTAGGGAAGCCATAGACATCAAATTCTTGCGGCAGGTTCTTTGCTTCACCACCTCGGTATTCGGTTTCTTTGTTAAATCTAAGAACCCAAACGTTAAGAATCCAAAGCGCTGCGGCTAACTGACCAACTGTTCCAATTACAGACATCAGACGACCCTAACGGCAGCAATTTCCCAGACCCCTCCCCACAACGCATCACTTCCAGTAGCAGCAGAGAAACCATTGTCAACAACTGTGTGCTTCACCGGTGGATCAAAGCAGGGTTACCCTCGTTCTAAAATATCGATCCAACAATTGGAGCCGGTGCGAATTTCAAAGTTCTAGAAGGACGAGCCTCGAATTCGACAGAAGCGAGGCACCGGATGCATGGCACGAAGTCCTTACTACCAAACCAGTATCTCAGATCGCGTGTACGCCTTAGAAGGGTTTATGTTCGCGGTAGAAAGCCTTCACTGAAGCCGACGTTTGGGCCGGTAGGTTGTGATGCGGGCGCCGGTGGCGGAACTGGCAGACGCGCCGGCTTTAGGTGCCGGTGTCTTAGGACGTGTGGGTTCGAGTCCCACCCGGCGCACCACTCACCTCCAACTGGCTACCCGCTCAGCCATTCCATACCTCGTCGAACCAGTCGCTCACCGGTGCCGCGAGTAACGGAAACCCGTCATCTTCAACAGCTCCGCACGTGACGCATTCGATTCCCGCTTCTGCACCTCGCCGCCACGAAAGAACCGTGTGAGTTTCGTGTTCGACGTACAGACCGCTAATCGTGGGTTCAGCAGTTGGTCCCGTGTCCACGTCGTACAACTGGATCCAGTCATCACAGCTTCTGCATCTCAACCCAATCCTATTTTCATCCCATGCCTCATATCCCCACTCGATCGCTAGGTCATGTCCGTGGTGCATTGACCATTCATCTCCGAGGTTCAAGAGTTGTCCACCTTTCTCGAGGTGGTTGAGGTAACGAAGTCTCCAATCGCGACCATGGGTGAGGCGAGCTACTACACCTGACTCTGTTTCAGTTTGGGACTGCTCAGTTCCAGAGCGAGCGAGTCCGTTAAGGATTTCTTCCGTCAGCCGTATGGACTCTCTCAGCATGTCCAATCTGTTGTCGTCAGGGTCCATCTGCATTGACCTCCAACGACAGATCTACCACTAAGTCGCAAAAAATCGTGTCCGAGGGCAATAACGTTTCAGAATTTCGGGACACTTCCCTCATTGACGGTGCACAATGTCGTCGATGCTTTCTCCCTACAGAATTCTTGACCTCACCGATGAACGAGCCAACCTGACCGGGCTTTTACTGGCTCAACTCGGAGCTGAAGTCATCGCGGTTGAGCCGGTCGATGGAAGTCATTCTCGGCACGTCGGGCCTTTTGCGAACGACGAGCCAAGCATCCATTCGTCTTTAACTCATTGGGCCTGGAACCGTGGCAAAAAATCTGTCACGGGTGACGTGTCAGATATCCAACGCCTCGCCCGAACAGCTGATGTCATTGTCGATTGCGGGGTGTTCAAGAATCTCGACTTGGCCGCGTTACGAGCAGAGAACCCTTCGTTAATAACAATTACTCTTTCCGCTTTTGGTTCTACGGGACCCAAAAGCGATTGGCTCGCTACAGATTTGACGCTGCTAGCAAGCGGCGGTCAGTTAGGACTCACCGGTGACCCTGATCGGGCGCCATTGCAGGTAGGCGCCGTCCCTCAGGGATGGCTACACGGGGCATTGGAGGCGGCTGAAGCGACGACAATCGCTCTAGTTGAGCGAAGCAAATCCGGTTGGGGGCAACACATAGATGTCTCAGCACAACAGGCCGTCACTCAATGCACCCAAACCATGCTGATGACCACAGCGGTCGGTGCTCCCCGTGTGGCGCGCGCAGGCGGGGGAATCAAAGCTGGTGAATACGTTCTCCGGACGGTGTACCCGGCATCCGATGGTTATGTGTCGATCAATTTCATGTTTGGGGAAATGATTGGTCCCTACAGCCAGCGGCTCATGGAGTGGGTGTTTGACGAAGGTTTCTGCGACGAGGCAACCCGAGATCAGAACTGGATTGATTTCTTCACGCTGATTTACACGGGTCAAGCCGACCCTGAAGGTCTGAATCGGGCCCAAGACTCAATCGCTGCTTTTTCTGCTACCAAAACAAAAGCCGAACTCATGGCGGGCAACGAAGAACGTCGGTTGCTCATTGCCCCAATCGCAACGACAAAAGATATTGTCGAGTCAGAACATCTTGGGGCGCGAGAGTTCTTCGAAGACGTGCCTGAAGTCGGATGCGTTTTCCCCGGACGGTTCGCTAAATCCACTGTGCCGCTCACCTATCTTGGGCCACCTTCACAGCTCGGGCAACACACAGACGAAGTGATCGGGAACCTTGAAAGACAACCCGTTGCTCCTCCCCCAGTCGAACCCGCGCCCACTCGTCGACCACTAGAAGGTCTCAAGGTTCTTGATTTCACCTGGGCTATCGCCGCGCCCATGGCAACCCGAAGTCTTGCGGATCACGGCGCCACCGTTGTCAGAATCGAATCCGAAGGGCGGATGGATGTGATCCGTAATGCCGGACCATTCGTTAACGACGAAACTCACCCCGACAACACGGCGCAATATCACTCCGCTAACGCCGGCAAATACCTATTAAGCCTTGATCTTTCCAATGAAGCAGCGATGGCAGTCGTTTGGGATCTCGTTGAATGGGCCGATGTCATCATCGAAGCGTTCACACCCAAAGCGATGGCGAATTGGGGGCTCGATTACCAGTCAATTAAAAAGCGGAAACCAGACATTGTGATGCTTTCGAGTTGTCTGATGGGGCAAACCGGCCCAATGAACATGTACCCCGGATTCGGCAACTTAGCTGGAGCTCTTAGCGGGTTTTATGAAATCACAGGATGGCCAGACCGTGCTCCCGCCGGACCGTTTCTTGCCTACACCGATTACACCGCTCCCCGGTTCACCGCTACTGCCCTTCTGGCTGCTGTCGATCACCGCAACAGAACTGGTGAAGGCGCCTACATCGATCTCAGCCAACACGAATCGGCGCTGCATCTACTTGGTCCAGCCCTGTTAGATCAGGCGGTTAATGGTCGAACAGCCACGCGATCGGGAAACATTAGCGATCGCTACGCGGTCCACGGCGTGTACCCCACGGTTGGTGATGACAAATGGGTCGCGATCGTCTGCCAAGACGAGGCCGCACAAGAAGAATTGAGCGAACTCATTGGGTCGACGCAATTAGACGACTCCGCGATTACAGAGTGGGCTGCATCCCAGGATCGGTTCGAGTTACAAGAGTTGCTGCAATCGCGCGGGATAGCTGCCCACGTTGTAGCTGATTCTGAGGACGCGTTGGCCGACCCTCAACTCACTCATAGGAATCATTTTCGGTGGGTGCCCCAGGCGTACTCGGGTGAAACCTGCATCGAAGGTTCCCACTATCAAATGAGTCGAACTCCCTCCGAAGCGTTGTGGGGTGGGCCGCCAATCGGAGAACACACCTTCGAGGTGTTGAGCGAGATGCTGGGTTACAGCAGCGATAAAATTGCAGACCTTGCCGCGGCCGAGGCGTTGTACTGAGACAGTTTTAGCGGCCAGCGAACATCACAAGTCAATATCGACGTGTACCTCGTCAAGAGCAAGGGGATAGCTGGAAGTCACCTTTCAGAGAAGTGGTGCTGTTAGCAAAGTTTTGCTCAGGGAAGCGAAGTAAGTCATTCGGTGCAAAAATCATTGAAAAGGGGAGGGCCGTTGTGAACCAACAGCAACAAATCGAACTCGCGGATGCCTTTATCCGACAGCTTGAATCAAAAGAAAAGCATTACTCAATGGCAGACACTGTCGAGGATGCCAGCCTTGAGAACGCCTACCTGGTGCAGGACGCTTTCATCGACATCATGCTCAGCCGGGGTGAGCAAATCGTGGGTTGGAAAGTCGCTTTGACAAGTAAAGCAATGCAAGAGTTTTGTGGTGTAGATCATCCTTTATCAGGAGCTATTTTCCGCAGTCGCGTAGATGAATCGCCTTCACAAGTGTCATTAAACGCTCATAGGCATCTAGGTCTTGAGTGCGAGATCGCAGTTCGCGTTGGGAAGGACTTAGAGCCCGGGGCCGAGCCTCACACCAAAGAAAGCGTCATCGACGCAGTTGATACTTGTTATCCGGCGTTCGAACTAATTGAAGATCGCGATGCCGACTACGACGCACTCAATCCTTTTGATTCAGTGTCCGAGAACGCTTGGAATGCTGGGGTGGTCCTCGGCGCCTCAATAGGGAATTGGAAAGAGCTAGATCTAGTAGAGACGCCGACAGTTCTTGAAGTCAACGGAGAGGTTCTCGGCTCAGGCCGCACGGGTGATGCTTTGGGACATCCATTCGAAGCCGTTGCGTGGCTCGCTAATCACCTCAACAGTCGGAATCGTTCTCTCCGGGCGGGCGAGTTCGTTATGACTGGCAGCACCGTTATTACGTATTTCCCTGCAGCAGGTGATCAGGTCAACTTTGTCGCAGGCACCAACGCTCCAGTAACTCTCGCCTGCTCGTAGCGACGTTAACTACTTGTCAGTTCTTTAGAAGACACGGCGTTGGGGCGAGAGTACAAGAGGGCGCCATTTGCGGCTGGTGCGGTGCTGTTCGCCGTTGCCGAACTCGCCGCCTTGTATCGATAAGCCAAACAAACCGGAACTTGTAGCGCGCAAGGATCAGATAACGGAGCCGCCTTTACGAGTGTGTGTAGATGACAACAACTTCATGTGACTAACCTTGTTATAGGGACAGGCTTTGTTGAGCCAAGGGGAATTCGATGAGCAGTGTTCAGATCACTCCAATGACAGACAAGGCATTCGGCGCAACGGTCACCGGTGTTGATCTCAAAAATCTGAGTGAGACCGAATTTGGCCTTCTTGTCGAAGCATTCCTGGAGAAAGGTTTTCTTCTCTTTCCTGATCAACACCTCACAGAAGCTGAAAGCACTGCGTTCGGGGAGCGTTTCGGGGAACTGGAATTTGGTGGTTTGCCCATGGCGAACCAGAAAAAACACAAAGACGGAACGTTCGGCGAGATCTACGATTTGCAGTCACAGTTGATGCGCACCAATGTCGGAAACGAAACCTGGCATACCGATTCGACCTATAAACCGATATCCAGCAAGGTTGCGATGCTGTCTGCAGTGGTCGTCGTAGAAGAGGGCGGTCAAACTGAATTAGCTGATTTGCGCGCTGGGTATGAAGAACTTGACGAAGACACCAAAAATCTCATTTCTGGGCTCAGTGCGTTTCATTCAACGAACTATTCACAAGCCAACGATTTAGGAGACTTTCCCGACACCAACGATAACGGCCTATATGGCACCGTCTACCACGGGGAGGCCTATCTCAGACCTCTGGTGAAGGTGCACCCTGACACTGGCCGACCTAATCTTTTTGTTGGTCGTCACGCGTTCGGGATTCCTGGCCTTGAGCGAGACGAAAGTCGAAGCCTCATCGCGTCGCTTCTTGAGCACGTTGTGAGCGACGAGTCCCGCGTTTACAGTCACAACTGGAACATTGGCGACACGTTGCTTTGGGACAACCGACGAGTTCTGCATCGCGCCCGCCCCTACGACTATTCAAAACCCCGCTACCTGATCGGGACCCGCGTGGCCGGGGACCCCGCTAGCGAATTGGCGTATTACCCCGAAGATCCTGAAGCCGAAGCCGGAAGAGAAGCGCTGGTAGCGGAGCTCGACGTGTTGCGACAGGGTTCACAAGACAGAATGTATGGAGCTACCACCGCCACGTTCTAGCGGCGATCAAAGTGAACCCGATTTTAAAGAACTCACTGCCGACGGCTTCTCAAATTGATCAGCATCGAACCCGACGACTCTCTCGAGTTTTGGGTCATTGATCGGTGAGTGGTTCTACGACTCTTTAGTTTGGGCGTAGCCCTCCTGCATGAAAGCCCGCAAATAATCTCCATAGCGGTAGCTCTCACAAACCCGGGGATGTTGGTCGTCAACGCAGCCTGACATGGGTTCGATAGTCGTGTCGGGACGGGGGTCAAAGAAGAAGGGAAGCGCGTAGCGGTGGTCTTCGCCGCTGTTTAGGGCTCGATGCTTTGTTGAAAGAAATCGGTTGTTGCTCCACGCCCTGAGTGTGTCTCCAGAATTTACGACAAAAGATTCAGCTTCTTGTGCGACGCCGAACCAGCCATCAGCAGCTTCGATTGACAGTCCATCAATCTTGTTTGTTGGCAACAACGTCATAAAGCCTGCATCGCTGTGTGGTTCGATTCCCCACTGATCAGGCCCCGCCTCTATAGGTGGGTAATGAGTTACGCGCAGCGTTGCAAGTGCTGGGTCGAAATATTTGTCGAAAAAATCGGCGGACATGCCACCTGCGACGGCATACAGAGGGAGCAGTCGAAGACATAGACCCTCTAAGAGTGAGTAATACCTTTCCGCTGCTTCTCTAAAGCCAGGTAAGGCGGACTCCGCTGGAAAGCGGTTACGTGCCGAGCCTGGACGTCCCATAAAAAAGGCGGCATTTAATGCGTGGGGGCGATTCTCGCGTTGCGCTCCGCCGAACCCCATGTATCCCATCTGGGTTCCGCTCATCGGATGATCGAACTTTTTGGCATCTGATAAGGCGTGATAGTTCGTAGCCCACTCATACATCCGTTCAATGTTCGTCCACTCGATCCCGTGGCCGACGATAGAGAAGAATCCGACCTGTTCAAGTGCTTCTCGAACCTCGCTGGCGGTGTCGGCTAGGGCGCCGGGCGCACCTGCTAAAACCGGGGCCACATCAATCAGCGGAAGAGGGTTTAAAGCGTGCCCGGATTTCATATCAGTTCTTCCCCCTCGAACTGGTCACTCATTTGTGTTCTTCAATTGTCGCGCTTTTTATTAAAGCCTCAAAACCTCTGAGGCTTTCAATCTTCACCGTTGCGTGCGTTTGCGTGGAGAGGGTCGACGTCGGGGGCCACTCGATGTTGCTCCCAATGGGCAAGTATGGGACGAGCCGACGAACGAAGCTTCTGATGTAACTCTTCATTACCAATATCGGTTGTGAGCTCTAGTCGATGACCGCTGGGATCATGAAAATAGATTGACTCACAAAATGAGTGATCGATCGGTCCCAGCACTGAATGGCCGCCCTCTTCAAGACGTTGCTTGTAGCTCCTCAGCGCGTCTCGATTTTCTACCTTTAACGCGAGATGCTGAACCCAATCCGGAGTGTTGGGGTCAGGTGTCATTTCCTCTGACTCAGGGAGCTCAAAAAAGGCTACGGATCCACCGTCAGCCATCTCCAAGAAAATATGAATGTGTGGATATCGCTCCCCTGTTGAGGGCACAACGTTTTCGGCAATCGAGGTGGCAAGCTCAAGGTCCAGAAACGTCTCATAAAAATCGACTGTCTCTCGCGCATCTGTGCACCGATACGCAACATGATGTAACCGTTGAACGGTCATAGCTATGCCCCCTCTGACCCAACAAACAACAATTTAGCCAATAGGTGCGAGGTCGGTCAGCATCGAGGACCGGGCAGAACAATATTTTGTCATGGCATTGGCCTTTGCGGTCAAGTCAATGGTCACCAAAGCCCCCTTGTGGTCGCTAAAGAATTACAATTCACGGAGCATCAAACACGAGGGGGCAATAGTGACGAATCTCACTGAAAATCAAGATCTTTTGAAGCAAAGCGCGACATTCGGTGCGATGACCGAGGCAACTCCTCTGGACTGGCAAATCATCGCAGCCCACAACCGGGTTTTCGCCAATGACGTCGCCGGACGAGTAATCGATCATCTACGTCTGTTGGATGGTGATTGTGGTGGGTTCGCAGTCGATCGTTTGGAGCACTCGGTCCAAACTGCCACTCGCGCGTACCGAGCAAACAAGTCAGAGGAATACGTGGTGTGCTCGTTGTTGCATGACATCGGAGACACCCTGGGCTCTTACAATCATCCAGATATCGCGGTAGCGGTTCTCAAACCGTTTGTCTCAGAAGATCACCTTTGGATGGTTGAGAAACATGGCATTTTTCAGGGCTACAACTTTTTTCATCATCTAGGACTCGACCGCGATATGAGAGATCAGTTCCTCGGTCATCGCGCCTATGACCTGACGGTCGAATTCTGTCAAGACTTTGACCAGCCAGCCTTCGATCCCAGCTATGACTCGATGCCGCTTTCAGAATTCGTACCAGCAGTCGAGGCCATATTTGCTGAACCCAAAAATTCCATTTATCTAGATGACGACGGCCAAATGATTGGGACCAGTTCTTAGCTGGTGGGGCCCCACCCTCTCATCTAGATCAAAGAAATTTGGTTCGGTTGGTCCTGCGGGCTACATGCACGACCGCCCACGAGATCACCCCTAAAGCCAGTGCACCTCCAACCACTTTTGCGACAGCTTTTCCCGCACCACTAGACGGTTTATTTTTGGATTCTGATAGCTGCGCACTAGGGGTAGTCGCTGCTGGCTCAACCATCTGTGTTGTCTCACTGGCACTTGTCGGCGGAACTTGTGTTGTCGTAACCGGTTGCATTTCTCGAGACTCGGACGCGAACCAAGTCCCCAGGGGATTAGACGCACGGCCGAGGGTCAACGGGCGAACGTAGCGCTCCACCAACGTTCCAAATCTTTCAATGGTCCCAATTGATACGACATATCGGCTAGGTGACTTGCCCGCGATTAGAAAGTCATAGGTTCCTTTTTGGGCAATCTCGTCGTGTTCGGCCAATCTCAGGTATTGAGTGTTGGTATAGGGCTCATTGAAGAGCACACGAAACTCTGGACTGAGGTCGAATTCGCTGCCGTCGGGGCGGACAATCAATACTTTTGGAAGGAGACCTGTTTCGACTTTCGTTTCTGGAATTTTCGCGGGGATCAGAAGCGAAAGAGTCAGCAGTTCCCCTTCTTCTAAACGAGCTTGGAAACCCTGTGTCGCCGACGCGTGATCGAGACGTCCGTAGACAGCGAACGAAATCGTACCGTCAGGCAATAACGGGCCTTCGTTAGGAGATCTATCGTCCGTAGAAAGAAAAATAGGGTCGTGAGCAAAGGCAGGAGGGACCAATATTGCAACGCTTATTAACACCACTGCGCTGCTCAAGAAGATGCAGCGTCGCATCACACGAACCCAGCTGACGCTCATGATCCGTCACGCTATTTGAAGAAAGTTCTAGAACCCCTTCATCTCCGTACACGATTGTGAAGGTTGGGAGAGCTGCTGAACAAAAGAGAATTTTATTCGGTTGGGTTCGTATCTGCGTGCAGTGGCGGCGCGTGTTTATGCCATTCCGTGAGCTGTTGGTAACGGTGACCTAATCGCAAGACAACATCATCTTCAAATGGTCTCCCAATTATCTGCATCCCACAGGGCATCCCATCTTGGTCAAATCCCATCGGTACCGACAAGGCCGGAAATCCGGTCGAGTTCCATGCAGGAGTGTGAATCGCGGCCAAGGAAATCGCCTTTCGGTCAGCTCCTTCGAAAGGTGTCGCTCCATAACCGGTAGTGGGACTCAAAAGCACTTCAACACCGGCTTCGTCCATCTGAGCCAGTACTGCTTTTCGCGCTATTTCTCGGACGCGCTCGACCTGTACGAGATCACCGGCCGAGATAAGCGCACCCTGGGCAATCGTGAGTCGGGTCGGTCGTCCGTATTGGGTCCATTTGTCGCGTAGCTGATTACGGTGCCATGAGAAAGCTTCAGCTTGTAACGCTATGAATGTGCCATCGTGCATCGCTTCGTAATGGGGGACCTCAAAGGGCACGATTTCTACGCCCGCGGCCCGCATATCGTTAACTGCGTCGTCGAAGACCGCCATCATTTGTTCAGAACTCGCGTCTATTAATGACCGGTTGGTTACGACGCCAGCCTTTTTTACGGCTTTGTCTTCGTTGAGGGTCGCGACGTAATCCAACGGCGGCCTTCGCACCGTGCTCCTGTCAGTAGGGTCAAAGCCGGCCATGATGGTCAGCATCGCAGCACAATCCCATACCGAGGTCGCCATCGGGCCGATGTGGTCATAACTGAGCCCTAAGGGGATACAACCGCTTTTCGGCACCAACCCAAACGTTTGTTTAAACCCGCTGATGCCGCAGTAGGCGGCAGGCAACCGAACACTTCCGCCCGTATCGGTTCCCAATCCCCCCAGAAATTGACCCGACGATATGCCGTTAGCTGTGCCGGAACTAGAACCGCCAGTCCAACGGTCAGCATTCCAGGCGTTGCGCGGAACCGGGAAAGGTTTGTCAAAATCGGGAAACCCGATGGCGTACTCCATCGTCGTTGTCTTCCCCATGACCACCGCACCAGCGCCTCGGAGACGTTGGAGTAAAGGCCCGTCGCCCTGGTCTCCCCAAGACGGGTCTTGCGCTAATGATTGGGCTGAGGTGGGTCCTTCGTCTGTTGAGATGATGTCCTTAATTCCTAAAGGGATGCCGTGCAAGGGTCCCCGATCCATTCCGGACTGGAGCTCGCTGTCGGCCCTATCAGCAGCAGCAAGGGCGCTTTCATCAAAGCGACTCAGGTACGTTCCCAGAATTGGGTTGAGCCGGTCCGAGGCCTGTAAGGCTCGCTCTACCAACTCGCGGCTAGTGATGTCCCCAGCGCGGAGGTCACTCGATGTCTTTTGAATCGAATTGCTTTCCACGATCAGGAATCCGACTCTGTTCGAAAGACCGCGGCGGTTAACCCGTCGCCGGTGTCAACGTCATACATCCGGTCGACTTTTCGTCTCAATGCGGGGAAGATTCGCCCCAGCGCGGCAAGGTCCGCCCCCGTCGGTTCGATTCCTGCGATGCCAAGCATTGTTTGGATTTCAGCCAAAGAATCAGAACTGGAGGGGTCTTGTGGATCAGCCATGATGCCACCTTATGACCGAACACCTAACCGCTGCGACAACATCAGGTTTGAAGCGCGATTACAGAACCGGTTTACCATTCATTTCGCCCAACGAATCAGCGAGTAGTTCCAAGCGTTCGCCATCGGGCCCGTTGAAGTAAATCGAGTTCGCGTGCTCAAAGGTGATCTCAACACCAGCCGTTTCTAGTTTCGAACGTAGGTGAGTTTGCTGGTCTCGTGTCACAGAGATAGCCAGGTGATGCATCGATCCCAATACTTCAGAATATGGGTCGAGGTTCAGACCGGGGAAGTCGAAAAACGCCAGCGCGTTACCGTTTCCAACGTCGAAAAAGAAATGAGTCGAGCCTCGATAGTCGCGATTTTCAAACAGTTCAGTGAGCGGGAATTCGAGAACTCCCTGGTAAAAGTCGATCGTGCGTTCCACGTCGGAACTCAGCAGAGCTAAGTGGTGAACCCCGCCGGCCGACGAGGCAGGTCGGTTGTCGGCGGCGACAAGGTGTGATTGCCTGAGTAGATCCCATTCGGTGCTGCGGTCGTTTTCCTCGCCATGCTTGTATTTGTTCACTGTTTCACTTTCGGTTTAACCACTTGGACACTTAACCCTGAACATCGCAGTTTCACTTCCGGAGCTATTTCGTGGACACATGTTCGTCGGGGGTAAGTTACCTCCGCCTATTGTGTCGATCATGACAACGGTTCATTCATCAGCTTCGGCGTCAGCCGCTTTGGAAAAATTCAATATCAAAAACTCGACTGCCATTCAGGTCGGCGATTTGTACCTATTCAGCGGCATGACCGCCATTGATTTGGACACGTTCGAAGTGAGCAATGGCGACCTCGCAACTCAAGCCCGTGTGACCTTAGAAAACTTTGGTTTAATTCTCGAAGATTTTGGTCTTTCTCTCGATCATGTTGTGAAAGTGAACGCTCAACTCACCAATGTTGACGATTTCGCTTTGTGGAACGAGGTGTTCCTTGACGTGTTCGAGGCACCGTATCCGTGTCGGACCACGGTGGGAGCGCCGCTGGTGGTCGGAGATATTGAAGTTGAAATCACGGCCGCGGTGACACCTCGCCGTTAAAGATTCATCAGTTGTCGTGAAGGAGTAACTTCACTTCTGGGGACCATGCGACTTTTTAGTAATAAGCGACGACCAGTTCATCTCGGACCACATTGCGCGGAACGGCTTCCCCGTCTCGCTCCCGAAGCGCACCTAGATGAGTGGCCCGGGTTGATTCCGGGTCTACCCCGCGAAAAGTCGGCTCCCGGCCCACAGTCAGTAGTGAACGGCTTAGCCCGGTACCAAAAGCTTTTCGATGCTGCGCGCCGGGGAGAACCTGCTGCGGAACGGGCACCTATTCCGGGTGGGCCTGATGAGGTTTCGGCGAACCTCACTGCCGGCTGCTATTTCCTTGATGCTGACGCTGCCGCTACCTGTCTCGTACCCAGTGATGCATGGTTCAGTAGCTCCACTGCCGAAATGGCCACCCATCGTTGGGCTGTGGTCGTGCTCATCGATTTTGCCCACGGCGTCGAACCGGGCCGCCCCGGCGACGACTGGCTAGTGGGGAGCCAGCAAGCGGCCGCAGATCTGAGGGCCGCGGAGCTAGCAGTGATCACCGCTGGATACATCCGCAATCTGGGGTACGACGCCACTGCGCACACTGCCCAGGCCAGTGACCTGAATTTGGGACGTGTTGCTTTACAAGCTGGTCTCGTGGAAATTTCCGACGATGAGCTCCGTAACCCCTGGTCGAAACGCGGCTTTGGAATCGGGGTCGTGACTACTGACCTCGAGGCGACACCGCAAGGTCCGTTGGCCCCTCGTTCTTGGGGCGATCGCATTCGCTCTCACGGGCCCCGGTGGTGGTTAGGGTTCGACGGCACCAGACCCGGGTGGGGCAGGCTGCGAGGGGAGCATCGTCCTCTGCACATGGGTAGCTACCCCATGGAACGCATCCAGCGGGTTGACGCCGCAACCACTTTAGTAATCGATGAGGAGATCCCGAGAGTGCCTCAACGGGCAAGTTTCTTTGACCGTCCCATACATGGAGACTTGGGGGCCAAGTTTGTCGAGGATCGCAAAGTCTTCGCTACCAAAACTCCGTCCGCGCAGGCTTACGTGTCAATGATTCGTTCTATGGTCCCGCACCAAGACGGGCCGGTCGCCACGGAGGCGGCCCACGGCACTGAAGATCCCAACGTCAACGCATCAGCTGTTAAGGCATTAGCCCATTTTCTCGGCGGGGACATGGTCGGGATCTGTCCGATTCCTCGGCATGCGTGGTATTCGCACGACGCTCATGGCGAACCGATCGATCCCTACCATCAAAACGCGATAGTCATCCTTCTTGATCAAGGCTACGAAACCATGGAGGGCGCCTCAGGTGACGACTGGATTTCTGGTGCTCAGTCGATGCGGGCTTACATGAGAGGCGCCGAGATAGCAGGTGTCATTGCAGAGCACCTACGGGGTCTCGGCTGGTCAGCCCGCAGTCAGACCAATGCTCTCTCACACGTCCTCCACATACCGCTAGTGCTCAATGCTGGTCTCGGAGAGTTAAGTCGAATCGGTGAGCTGGTCTTGAATCCATTTGTTGGCCCCCGGTTCAAGTCGGTGGTGGTCACGACGGACATGCCTGTGACCGCCGACCGTCACATCGACTTCGGCCTCCAGGATTTTTGCCAAAAGTGCACCAAGTGCGCCCGAGAGTGCCCGTGCGGCGCAATCAGCTTCGGGGACAAGGTCATGTTCAACGGTTATGAGATGTGGAAACCGGACGCGGAGAAATGCGCCAAATATCGGCTGGGTAATCTGAAGGGTTCCGCGTGCGGGCGGTGCATGAAGACCTGTCCCTATAACACCGAAGGTTTACTGTCTCAACGGATGTGGTTGTGGGCTGCGATCCATCTTCCGTTTCTGCGCGGCAGTATCGCTCGCTGGGATGATCGAGTTGGGAATGGTTCTATCAATCTGTTGAAGAAGTGGTGGTGGGATCTCGAATTCGTCAACGATCGGACCGTCGAACCTTCCAAAGGAACCAACCGGCGAGAACTTGACCTGAACGGAGGCAAGTTCGCTAAACGCCAAAAAATTGCGATGTACTTCGCCGATCAAAACCCTTCTCCCGGTGCGGTAGGGGTGGCCATCAAACCAAATCGCAAAGAGGCAGTCGAGCGAGGTGCTGCGGCTGAGTCTCCAGCCGCGGCACGCGACAGGCTAAATGCGTAGTTTTATCCTCCAAGTTCGGTGAATTCACCCGATTCTCGGCTTCGTTGATCTGAACCCGGCGGGTGTAGCAGCAATGTTTAATTTTTGAGGGGCTGTGTCACCAGATCAAAGATCTCTCTGTGGTACCAACTTTTTGCAACTGTGAAGCGCCTTTGCCGTGGTTCAAAAACGAGTCTGTGAGCCGCGAAAGGTGCCAGCTGTTAAATGAACTGATCGATATAGCGTTCAGCGCGCCAGCGGACCTCGTAAGAGACTGCCTGGAGTCAGACCAGTCGTCTCACCGTCTTCCACCAATACTTCGCCGTTCACGATGGTGGCTCTGAATCCTGTTGCAGTCTGACGAAGGCGCGGCGCCCCACTTGGAAGATCGTGGCGCAACTCAGGCAGGTTAGGAGCGACTGTCTTAGGGTCGAATACGTTTATATCTGCGGCCTTACCTTCGGCTAGCACCCCACGGTCATCGAAGCCCCAGGCCCTCGCGGGGACTTGGGTCATTCGATGCACGGCCTCTTCCAGGCTAAATGCACCCTGATTACGTACCCAGTGACCGAGCATGTGGCTTTGCAAGGAGGAGTCCATGATCTGCGTGACGTGGGCGCCACTATCGCTGAAGGTTGGGATGGAGTATGGGTGACGCATCAACTCCAGGACCACGTCTTGGTCCTGGTTCGCTGCAGCTTGAATGAAGAAAATATCGAGATCGTGTGCAAGCGCTACATCTAAGAAGACTTCCATCGGGGTTGCATTGCGTTCAGATGCAAGATCGGCGATGGACTTAAAAGGTGGAAGCGCTGAGTTTTCCATTGGGTAGATGTGTTCCCATTCAGGCTTCCGAGCTTCGGCGCCTATCGAACGTCCGTAGTCACCGTGAACTGCCTCTTCGATCAGTCGGGTTCGAGTAGCTGGATCCAGGAGAGCCGCCTTTTGCTCTTCCAGGGAGCGGGTTCTCAATTCGGCCCATACCGGCAGCGAATCAAACGGGAGCCTCGTTGCGAAGGACAGCAAAACTCCGAAATATCGGGTATGCACCTGAGCCCATGACCGGCCGCCGCCGTTGTTGATTCGGTCCAAAAGTTCAACTACCGGTTTCCAACCATTGTCGCCTTGGTTTGTCGCCAACATGCCGTAGGTGACCGGTACTCCTGTTCGGATTGCCAAGTCGACGAGACGGCTGATGTAAGCCTCACGCTTTTCGGGATCGCTTGATCGAAGGTGATGATGATGAGCTAGCTCGAAGATTCCTGCGCCCATTCGTCCCATCTCCGAAACGAGCACGTCGATCTCGTTCCATCCGGCCATCCGACTGGCAACTGGGCGATCATCTGATGTCGCGTGGTTCACTGAGATTGAGGTCGTAAAGCCCATGGCGCCAGCTTGAATGGAGTCGCGCAGTTGACCCACCATGCGGGCAAGGTCGTCATCGTCGGCTTCTTGCTCAAAAGCTCGCTCGCCCATAGCCCAAGTGCGAAGGGCTGAGTGACCGACATACCCGGCATAGTTGATGCCTTTTGGTGTTCGATCAACGAAGTCAAGATATTCCGGATAGGTCTCCCACGACCAGTCGATACCGGCAGCCATTGCGTCCGCAGAAATATCTTCGGCGCGTTCGAGATTTCGGACTACGAGATGCCGTTCGTTGCCGCGTACCGGGGCCAAAGTGAAGCCACAATTACCCATAACTGCTGTAGTCACTCCATGGAAGCATGAGCTTTCACCGAGAGGGTCCCACGCGATCTGGGCATCCATATGGGTGTGGACGTCGACGAACCCTGGGCTCACCACATGCCCTTCTGCATCAATTTCTCGGTCTGCTCGGCGACCGTTAAAACTGCCGATCTCAGTAACCAATCCATCTTGGATCATGACGTCAGCCCGCACACCAGCCTGCCCGGTCCCGTCAATTACTGTTCCGCCACGAATAATCAGATCGCTCACCGCTGCCCCCTAGCATCGCCGGGGACCCCTCCCCTGACGGTGCCACGATAGCGCCACGACTAAATAGGACTCGCATAGTTGGCCAAGAAATAAATCGAGGGGTTGGATTCGCGGGTTGTCTCATGCCCCGTTGAACGTTCATCAACGTTCACGCGCCGGTCTTATTGGTTTGTTCGCGTTCCTCAACTACGACGAGCTACTCGCTAGCTGCCCTCAACTAGAACTGTTGCTAGTGGAGCCACTGACTAATCCGTTATTTCTACTGAAATACAGGCACCTCCAGCTTCAACCTGACCCTGATCACCTGCCGCTATACACAGGCCGTCGTCGGGGACGCGAAGGTCGAAAGATAACGAAAAGGCGCCGTCAGCTGGCATGCCAACTTTGAGGTTGCTCAGGTCACAGGTAGAGGTGCCAGTTCTCGTCAAAATGGTCAAGTCAGTCGCGGTACATATCAACACGTAGACCGGAGGCCCAGCCCAATTCGCCCCCGCAACATTCATCGTCCACAACCCAGAGCTAGGCACCGACGCCAAGAACCCCCCGTCGGGCGCCACAAGAATTTCGACTTCTCCGAGAGGTCCCGCCGGTACGGTCGTCGTTGGCGCAACGGTCGTCGTTGGCGCAATGGTCGTCGTTGGCGCAACGGTCGTCGTTGGCGCAATAGTCGTTGTTGGCGCAATAGTCGTTGTTGGCGCAATAGTCGTCGTGGTTGATGCAATAGTCGTCGTTGGTGCAGCATTTTCTGAACCAGAACCGCAGGACACGGCCAACACGGCCGCCACACAAAACATCCAAAGAGAACGCACAGCCACTTCCTTGCACGAGCTAGTCCCGAACCCCTGAGAGTATCTGCTGGTCCAACCCAAGGCAGCCCACAACAATGGTGCTTGGGGAATCTCACTACGGACGAGGTCGCAACTCTCAGAGTCAAGCGACGGGGCGACCTGGGATCTGTTTAATTAGTTTTTGTTGGGCGCTATACAGAAGTTGACGTGCGAATGTAGGCGTCAGTCAACGAAATGCTCAGCGAACCCTTACCCCTCTGCGGTAATGGGATCAATCCGAGCCCTTACCTCGGTAACAATGGAAGCGGGGAATCCACTGCGCTCCGCATGCTCATCGATCATTTCGGGAGCATCGGCGTGATAAATGCAGAACGTTTTGTCTTGCACTACGTACGACTGTTCCCACGCAATGTTCTTACCTTCAGAGCGCATTGCAACCAAAACGTCATTGGACGCGGCTGCTGCACCTCTCAATTGGTCACGCTCCGAAGAGCCGATCTCGGGTATATCTCGTTCAATTACAAATCGAGGCATAGCTGCACTCCCCCATCATCGGCTAGGAATTTCAGCCGTTACGGCACGATTGTATCCATCGCGCCGGTACCGCGCAGAGAGCAAACTGGCGGGGCTTCAAAACTCAGGCGGTGCAGTCCTGGGACCAACTCAGAGTAGATCGGAGCCACCGCGATTTAGTCTGTTTCGGCAAAAGGAACTTTGTTTACCACTCCCGCTTCTTCGCAAGGGTCGTGTCCCTCTGGGTGAGTGGCGGCGAGCATCTCAGCAAATTCCTCCGATGTCACATGACAAAGGAGATACAGACCTGACTCTTCTAAAAACTTCATGACGTCATGATGGATATCTCTTCCATCAGGTTTTTTTGCGAGTTCGAAAATTCCATCTCTGCCGTAGTAAATTCTCCTTTGGGGTCTTGCCGTCTGTAAAAGTTGTTTCCTTTATTCCTCTTTCGGCGAGGGGCACCGAATAGGAGTCCCATGTCTCTTTGTCTAAATCTTCGATGTCGTACATCAGTTGATTTCGGATCCCAAACATGATTGCCATCGCACGGTGGAAAGCCTTTTCGTCGTTGGTCATTCCTGTCTGAGGGCTCGCTAACAATTCGTCGCCGTCGAAAGCAGGGGTGCCTCTTGCCTGAAGCATCTCACCTGCGGAATTTGTGGCGACAGCCTCATCAATTGAGAAGAGCTCCGCGCCATCAAGATTGACGATGATGTTGCTGTGAGGCTTCAAGAAGTTCGAGTGGGGTTGACCTGTGAAAACGCAATAGCCGGCAGTGTTGATAATGCAGGAATATCTATCTACAGGTCTTGTGGGGGGTTCTGAATCTTGGGAAGCATTTGGTGAGGTTGTGCTACTAGAAGAGACAGCGGTCGTCGATGGTGCCGCAGTCGTCGTTGTCGATGCAACGGTCGTGGCCGATGGCGCCGTTGTCGTAGTAGGGGCAGCAACGGTTGTCGCAGATACAGCAGGCAAGGTGGTGGTTGACGTCGACTCTTGCTGCTGTTCCCGCCGCTCTTCGATTGGTTCCTCGAAGGCCTCCTTCTCCGAGGACCTCGAACCCCCGCACGCTGACACCACCAAACACAAACAAAGCAAGACCGCTCGGCGACGCACCTAGGAAGTTTGGCATCCCTACCTCTCTGAGGGGCGACCCGCAGGTCAGTCGTTAACAGTCCACCCCAGCCCTTACCGCCGCGGCAACACACCTCAAACTCTTCACCCCAGATCCGATGGTTTGCTTCAGAAGGCTCTGGCGAGGTTTGGTTCCAGATGTTTCGTTTCCAACCCAACGTAAAGAGGAGTCCCACCCTTACAGATGAGACTCCCCTACTCGGAAACTTCTAGGTATCGAGTGCCCCCAAGTAGTACCGAACCTTGGGGCCTCACTAGGGGACCCAGCCTTAATCAGTCAATCCATGTAGGGAGAGGGTTCGCCACATCTCGGGGCGACTCTGGCACTGGTTACGACTTTTCGGAGCGACTCCTTTTCCTCCATTGAAGTGGATGAGTTGGAGTGCTTTGGTACCTCGTTCTTTCAGCCTTATCACCCCGTACGCTGAAGGTTGATGAAGTCGAAAACGGCTTCAATTTATGAAGAAGGGGGCCCAGTGGCCCAAGGCACAGTTAAATTTTTCAACTCACAGAAAGGGTTCGGCTTCATCGCTCCTAGCGATGGCGGCGATGACCTTTTCGTGCATTATTCAAATATCGATGGCGGCGACGGCTACAAGTCGCTTGAAGACGGCCAAACCGTTTCCTTCGATATTGGTCAAGGACGCAAAGGCGATGAAGCTCAGAACGTGCGAGCTCTTTGATCTGAACAAAATCTAACTACGGACACGACCGGTAGCGCTGCATTTGCTGTAGCCCTACCGGTCGTTTCGTTTGTTTTGTTACTGGCGCGGTGGCTTCGGGGCTACGTCAGCCGTGCCATCCGCCGTCAACCACGAACTCCTGGCCGGTGACGAAGCCGGCAGCATCGGTAACCAGGTACAGAGCCATGTTCGCAATGTCGTCGGGCACCCCGATACGCCCGACCGGTGCCGATCTAGCCATCCTGGCTCTCTGCTCGTCGTCGAAATTTCCTTGGGCCAACATGTCGGTATCGATGAAGCCGGGGTGAACCGAATTCACGCGGATCCCGTGGCGCCCCAACTCTTTGGCCGCGATCTTGGTCATTCCCCGCACAGCCCATTTAGATGCCCCATAGGCAGTTGACCCGAATAGGCCCTCCATGCCCGCTACCGAGCTGATGTTGACAATTGCTCCACCGTCGCCAGCCTCGATCATGGCCCGAGCTCCAGCCCGCATCCCCAAAAACACGCCGGTCTGGTTGACCGCCATCGTCAAGTTCCAGTCATCGATGGTTGCGTTAACGAGCCGGCCCATCAGGGCAATACCCGCATTGTTGACAAGCACGTCGAGTCGGCCGTGTCGGCCCATCACATCAGCGACCACGTCATCCCACTCCTGCTCGGACGTCACGTCGAGATGGGCGTACTCGGCTCGCTCAATTTCGCCCGCAGTACGTTCGCCCTCCTCGTCGAGCACATCGGCCAGAACCACGGTGGCGCCCCGTGAGGCGAACAATCGGCCCTCGGCTGCGCCCTGTCCCTTCGTCCGGGCGCCCCCAGTGATCAAAGCCACCTTGCCCGCCAGTTCATTGCCGATCTCGGTCATCTTTCCTCCGGTCAAATTCGAGACCCCGGTCTAGTCCAGGACCGCGTCGCTCGGTGCCACAACCGAGCGCTTGCTCGGCAGTTGCACTATTAGACATCAAGCCTCCCACACCAGCTCAGTTGCTTTTCGTGGGTCATGGCTTCACGTTTATTCACAAACACCGCAGTTTTCGGTTTCTCATCGCCTGAGCGTTAGCTCACTATTTTCAAAGGTTTCCGAGTGGTGAGCGAAACAGGAATCGAATCGGTGATTCCTTGCGTGTAATGCATCTCATGGCAGATCGGCTAACCCCCATAAACGCACTGGGGTAACAAATAAAAAGCTTGGGGTGGTTTGGTCGTTTTGGTCCCTTTTGACTGCCAACTTGGGTGATGATTAACAGTTAGGCAGGGGTGCCTCGGTTCTAAGACACGCATATAAAGGGGGAACGGATAGTGGTTTCAAAAGATTTGTCTGATGGTCCGCTCACTGGACTGAAAGTTTTAGACATGACTGTCGCCGTTCAGGGGCCCCATGTTGGAGCATTTTTAAGCGATATGGGCGCTGAGGTAATAAAGGTTGAACCTCCAGGCGGTGAGTTAAACCGGTACGCGCGGGGACCAGGTTTTGACTATGGAATGGAGGTGATGGGCAGCCAGCAAGTGGCTATGAACCGTGGGAAAAAATCAATAGCTCTAGATGCCCATACAGACCTCGGAAAAAGAGTTCTTAACGAATTAATAAAAAGATCTGACGTGTTTGTAACCAATTATCGGGCGGATGCTTTGGATCGAATGAGTTTGAGTTATGACCACCTACGGAAAATAAATGAGCGTCTTATCTATGGAAGAGTTTCCGGGTTTGGACCAAAAGGGAAAGACGCCAATAAAGCAATGCTGGACGGTGCGGCGCAGGCGCGTGGCGGATTAGCAGCAGTATCGGGTCCCGTTGATGGACCTCCTATGCCACCCGGTGCAGCCATCGCCGACCATTCGGGCGCTATGCAACTGAGCTTAGGAATCATGACTGCGTTATTCGCCCGTGAACAAACCGGACGGGGACAGGAGGTAAATACCTCAGCTCTGGGAACCATGATGTGGTTGCAATCTTGGGAGTTGACTCACACAGCGATGACTGGAGTCTCTTTGACACGCGATGGTCAACACAACCCCAGCATTGCGAGTCCTTACGGGGTCTACCAAGCATCCGATGGTGGTTCGTTTCTGTTAGCGGTTGCGATGTCAGACGAGTCATGGGACGAATTTCTCGTTTACGGCGGGAAACCTGACCTAGCTCTCGACACCAGATGGAATACAGCAGCGAAACGAATCGGAATTCTTGGTGATGGCGATGGGGTCATCGAAGTTCGAGCTGAGCTTCGAGAAGCTTTTGCGTCGCGAACAACGGCTGAGTGGGAAGTCTTTTTTGGTGAGCAACCAGAGATTATTTATGAACGAGTGCAGAACTACCAGGAGATCCTGGTTGACCCTCAAGCGGACGCAAACAACTATCTTGCCGAGGTCACCGTCCCGAACTACGGCACGACTCAAGTCGTTAGTAATGTCGTCCAGTTGAGTGAGACGCCTGGTTTAGGCGCGAGACTTCCGCCGCCATATCTTGGCGAACATACATCGGAAATAATGATGGACCTGGGTTTCTCCGCCGCGGAGGTAGACGAAGCTCTGGCCCCGATTGAGGCTGCTGCGGCAGAAATCATCGGTTTGGTAATTCCCTGAGATTGGTTTAAGCGACTCTTATGTCCAATACGGAGCAGGTGGGTGTGTCGTAATAGTTCTGCCCCCCATAACAACCGCTCTGAAGTGGATGTAGTTGGTTCGCGTTCTGACTGGGGATTTGATCGCTTTAGCTGTCGGGATTGTGGAAGAGCACGCCTTCATCCACCAGGGCCCTGTACTCGTCGTGGCTGCGACCGGCTAACTCACACGTCACGTATTCGTTGTCTTCACCGAGTCGATGCGTCATCAATGACGCATCGCCGGGGGTTTCGGAGAACTTGATAGGCATACCGGGAACGAGCACTTTTCCGAGCACGTCGTCGTCGACCCATCGCACTGCGCCAGCCTCGTGAAGGTACGGATGTTGGGCGGCTTCGGCCAGTGTTAATACAGGCGCCGAGGGCACTCGGCAGTCATCGAGAAGGTTCACCACGTCATCTCGGTGAGGTTGTGTAGCTAGCCACGTTGCGATGAACGTGTTCACCTCGTCCCGATTGGTGACGCGGTCGGGGTTAGATGCGAATCGAGGATCATCGGACAGCTCGGGTCGTCCCATGGCCTCAGTCAAGCGTTGCCACTGGCCGTTGTTGACGGCTGCAACCGTGACGTAACCGTCGCCGGTCTCAAACACCCCAACGCCACCAACGACTGGATGGACGTTGCCTCGCCGAATAGGTTCGCTTTCGCCTCCCGACACCGACCACTCCTGCCAGTTGACCTCATGAGCGGTGGAGTAGGCGTCGAGCAGTGACACAGACACCTCTTGACCCCGCCCTGTCCGCTCTCGATGGAACAGCGCCGCAGCAACTCCACCAAATGCGTGGACTCCGGTGAGCACATCACCCGGTGATATCCCGGCGAGAATGGGTGCCCGATCCTCGTAACCCAACATGTGTAGTACCCCGGCCCATGACTGGGCAATGGGGTCATATCCGGGTTTGTACGCGAGTGGACCTTGGCGACCAAATGCGGACATGTTGCACATCACGACGCGGGGATTGACCGCCGACACAACGTCGTACCCGAGACCGAGTCGTTCCATGACGCCAAGCGCGAAGTTCTGAAGCACCACGTCGACATGAGGGACAAGGTCGAGGATGAGCTCGGTTGCCCTCGGGTCGCGCAGATCGAGGCACAAAGATCGCTTCCCTCTGTTCTGCTGCACGTGATATCCCGAACGCGATCCACGTAAGCGAGGCAGCGTTCGACCGGGGTCGCCCTCCTCTGCAAATTCGACCTTGATCACCTCGGCACCCAACTCAACCAGAAGCTTGGTCGCCGTAGGGCCAGCCAGCACTTGAGAAAAGTCGAGCACCCGAATTCCGTGGAATATCCCCTGCACAGCTAGACATCATGGCCCACCGTTCAGATTGATGTGGGTCCGTGTTGGGTTCAGGCGCTGTCTGCTGAGAACCTTCAGCCGCACCACGGCAGAACACGTCCTGCGTTTCAGACCCTGACCTCCCACGGTCTGGTCGCCCCCAGTGCAGTGTTCACATGTATAGATACGCAGCTGGAGATCGAGATTCACTTCCGACCGGCAACTTCTATGACTCCTTGGGTAAACCGAGATCGCAATCATCGCCACGCCAAGGCATGATTCATTGCTAAGACCAAAGTCTCGAAAGGCATAAATGAGCGGAGAACCAGAAATAAAATTTGAGGACGGTGACTCCTACGAAAAATGGATGGGCGTTTGGAGTCAACTCATCGGTAATCAGTTTTTAGAGTGGCTTTCCCCTGAGTCAGGAAAAGTCTGGGTCGATATCGGCTGCGGAAACGGCACCTTCAGTGAGCAGATATACAACGCGCATTCTCCTAGTGAAATCCAAGGAATTGACCCTTCACCAGAGCAGATTGACTTTGCGTTAAAGCGCGTAGCGGACGAAAGGGTGGCATTTCAATTGGGGGACGCTATGAACCTGCCATTTGAATCCGACCGCTTTGATTACGCAACGATGGCACTGGTCTTGTTTTTCGTACCCGACCCAACCGCTGGCGTGGCTGAAATGATCAGGGTGACGAAGCCAGGAGGAGGTATCTCCGCTTACGTATGGGACGTGATGGAAGGTGGTGCTCCGATGGCAAACATTCTCAACCAATTTCGGATCCTCGACATAGACCACCCCTACCCCCCATCATCTGATGTATCTCGCATGGAACGCCTTGAGGAAACATGGCTTCAGGCGGGGTTGCGAGATATAGAGACGAAACAAATTTTGGTGCAGCGAACATATGAGAACTTCGCCGATTACTGGAATCTCACCTCCCGATCGGCAAACGTCAACCCAGTTCTAAACCTGCTTTCCCCAGATATGACCGCACGTATAAAGAAAATGACTCATGACAGTCTCGAAGTAGGCCACGACGAATCAGTAACTATTAATGCCTTTGCTAACGCAGTAAAAGGCAGCGTTTAGCTAATTGCCGTTCCTTCGAGATAACCAGCCGCCTGTGGGGGTGCCACATACGCTAGAGGGCGTGGCGCGAATATCTATGCGACTTTCAGCGATTGTGTTGGCGTTGTTGTTGGCGGCGTGTGGAGGTGGTTCATCGGCTCCGCCGTTGGAAGCTGCTGATTCGGTGGTGGCTGCTGCAGAGGCGACGGATTCTTTGGGGTTTGTTGTTGAGCGTCATGGTTGGAAGTTTGGGAACTATGCAGCTTCGGGGTCGGAGTTGTTTGGGGTCGCTGATGCGGTGGCGTTGTTCGGTGATTCGGCTGTGTGTGTGGAGGCTCAAGGTGAGTGCACTCCGACTCCTGCTGCTGCTGAGTGGATCGACATGGTTGCCACCTCAATGCAATACGGGGTGTGTGAGGGGATGACCGTCGCGAGCGTCGACCGTTTCTTGGTGAGCGCCGATCCTTTGACTGGCCTGGTGGCTCTCGATGACAGTGTTGAGCGGCAGCTGGCTCGCTTGTTCGCAACCCAGTTTCTTGAGGATGTGATCGAAGCCACTGAGCAGTGGCGTGAACAATCTGTTGCGGAGATCGTCGGCGAGTTACAGGCCTCGTTAGCTGATCCCTCCGCTGAGCAGTACACGTTGGGGGTGTACTCCCCTATGGGTGGGCACAGTGTGTTGCCCTATGCGGTCGATGTGGATGGGTCGGGTCGCGGCGTGATCTATGTGTATGACCCGAACTGGCCTGGCGGACAGCGCTACATCGAGGTTGACACCGTTGCGAACAGTTGGCGTTTCTCATATTTCTCACGAGACCAGAGTGATGATGCTGAGGCGTGGACGGGTGGGAACGGAATGATGGATCTCACTCCGTTGTCTGTTCGCGAGGCTCCCTTTCCTGAACCGTTTAAGGGTTCGGGGACGGGGGTTAAGCAGTTGTTAGCGGTCTCTAGCAGCACCAGGAATTGGACCCTGACTCGTGGCGACGGCACCCAAATCAATGGGCAATCGGTGATGCCTGGCCGTGACGGGGTGGTAGCGGTCACTCGTGGAGCGCCGTTGGATATTGGTGTGGATAGTGCCGATGCGGTATTGGTCGAGTGGACCGAAAGCGCACGACTCGAGGTTCAAAGTGGTGCCGCAATGTTGTCGTTGTTTACCGAAGCTGGCGCGGGATCGGTAGTGGTGTCTGATGAGGCGTCCATCAAAGTTGAGGTTCCCGACGACCCGGAACGAGTCGAAGAGGTGGGCTTGGTAATAGAGGTAGAGGTCGCCGAGGACACAGAAGCGGTGGTAACGGTCGCTTCGTCCATCGACCGAGTGCGAGTAGAGGCTGATGCCGAAGTGACGACCACGGTGCGGTTGGCTAAAGAGAGCACCGACATTGAGGTCGTTGACAAGTCAGGTGAACAGTTGATGGCCGTCGAGATTCCTCGCAGCGAGGAGCGAGTTGATGTCGCAGTCGATGTCAAAGGGGACATCGAAGTGTTCGAACCTGAAACCATCAGTGCCGAAGAACGCATCGAAGCCGTCGAAAATTCCACCAAACTGCTTGTCGCTGACGATGTGGAAGCTCGCACCGTTGAAGTCACAGCAGCATTGGTAGACAAAGTCGACGAAACAAAGCTTCGAGTCCTCAGCGTCGCTGAAGCCGAAAAGACGTTCACCACTACAACCGTTTTAGACAAGATCGCGATCGATTCCCGTGAAAGGTCTGAGGGTTCTGAGAAAACCACTGACACCGTGGAACGAATCACCGAAGACGAAGTCGCCACTATTGAAGTCGACGAATCCACCAAATCCGCGACCCTGTTGTTGAGCGACGGCTCCAAGGTCGAGGTGCGGATGGGTGAAGACGGCCAGCTGGTGACCTCTGACGGTCGCACTTTCGAAGTGGAACTGGAACCCGAAAAACAGAAAGAGCTGGAGCGGCTTGACCCCAAACAAGTCGAGGCTGATCTAACTCTCAAAGACATCGCTTCATCGGATCGAAAACTCGGAACGACCGATGACTCGACGAAAACGACAGACCCTTCAAGGAAACCAACAGACCCTTCGACAGGACCCCAGCAAGACACCGCTGACAAGAAACCTGAATTCAGTGACGATTCGGCCTCAGACGCCACCGACTCTAGGGACGCAACCCCAAAATCAGAACGAAACGAAAAGCCCGAGCCGTCAACCAAACTCGACTCCTCAAAACAACAAACCGAAAGCGCACCCCGTATCGAACCTAAACCCGCGCCATCGACAAAACTCGACTCCTCAAAACAACAAACCGAAAGCGCACCCCGTATCGAACCTAAACCCGCGCCATCGACAAAACTCGACTCCTCAAAACAACAAACCGAAAGCGCACCCCGTATCGAACCTAAAC
>JAAZYR010000011.1 GCA_014239555.1 Acidimicrobiales bacterium | reverse complement strand
TGGCGGAGCTGAAGTGATGGCACTGCTCGAGCAAAGGTTGCCTGAGGGTACGACAGAAATGGCTCTTGCTGACGTGCCAACGCTGTTCGGAAGCGATCTGCCCGCCGGTAGTAGATGGAAACTCGATGAAGAGGCAGCTAGGGCGCTTCGTCATCCCGCCCTCCTAGCAATCGGGTCTGAGACTGGTCCGATTTTTCGTGAAAGTAACGCCGCCCTTACGGCTCTGCTTGCAAATGTAGAACACCTCGAGCTAGTTGGGTCAGGCCACTTCATCCACGTTGAGCAACCGAAGGTGGTCGCTGAGAGACTCGCTGGGTTCCTCATACGTAACACACCGCGCCCACGGAGAGTTAACCGTGGTGTCGGAAGGGGGACTTGAACCCCCCTGGCCGTCACCGAATCACAACACATGGTGCTCACCTGGTCCACCGATAGTGGATATCTGGCTCTCCCTCCTCGTTGTCACCGTCGGTGCCACCGACAGCCCGGAAGTCATGCCGTTCATAAAAGCGTTGTGCCCCTTGGTTGCTTTTGAACGTCCAGAGGTCAAGGGCCTCCGGGCGTTCGGCTTTCGCTCGTTCTACAAGTGCGGCACCAAGTCCTTGATTGGTCCAATCAGGGTCGACATACAACTGTTCAATCCAATTCCCGTTCAGAACCAGCACACCGGTAACTGTTTCGTCGACTTCAGCCACCCACACCTCGGCAGACGGCATGACTGTTCCCACAAAGTGTCTCTTCACCTCCTCGTCAGAATGCACAAGAGGCGGAATCGCCGGTATCGACGCATGGCGCGAGCGCAAGAGAACTTCTGTGGCAGTCCGATGGTCCGCTTTTTCGGCCCTTCGAACCATGGACACGCCGTCAACAGCCATTTGCGAAGGTCTACAACATGCGTCGGACACGCGCAGCCTGTGGTGTCGGAGGGGGGACTTGAACCCCCACACCCTTAACGGGCACTAGATCCTTAGTCTAGCGCGTCTGCCAATTCCGCCACTCCGACGTAGTTCCGGAATCCCGGAAGAAAGACCACTCTACCAACCGTGCCCAAAGCGCCACCCGAAGCTTTCCAGCAGCGACCAAACTCAGACAGTTACGCCAGGAGAAGGCCCAAAACTAGGGTTGTGAAACCAAAGGTAACAGCAACCACAACTGTGATTCGACTCAAGTTTTTTTCTGCCACCGTCGAGGCAGCGGCGGTTGCCCCGACGCTTCCACCAAACATGTCAGATACTCCGCCTCCTTTTCCGCTGTGCAATAACACAAGCCCAATAAGGCCCAAGGCGGAGCTGAGGTGCAAGGCACCGACAATCCATATCAACACGAAGCTGAGGGTACCAGCGTCCCTAACCGACTCCTCGGTCGTCGCTAACAGACATGAACGCATAGGCGTTTGCTGTGAACAACCGCCAGTCAGTTGGACAACCGTGAGGGTCGTCAGCCAGTAACCGGGTGCGTGATCGGCGTGCTCCCTTTGGCCCCTGGAACCCATCCTTCAAGAATCGCTGAGAACCCTCCGGCGCCTCCGCCAGCGCGAACAATCATTGGCGACCAGTCAGGCAATTTCCTCACCGTTCGACCCGACGTAGACCCAAATACGGTTTCTTCGTCGCTGCGGCTAGGGATACCTTCTTCGATTCCTTGGGCCCCTCTTGCCGACAGCTCTGGATCCATCTGCAGAAGAGGTTCCAGCTCTTCATAGAACTTAACTCTGGTCCACCCAGCAGCTTCGAACACGTTCATGTGTTCGGGGGTCATCACGATCATCGCTTCACTGGGCAATTTTCGGTTGCCTACCCCGTGCAGCTGCTGTGCCAACGTCCGGATGAGCGATTCGGGGGTGCGAGATATTTGATCGATGCAACCGATCGGGCCATGCCCGGCAAACAATGTGACGGTGTTTTGTCCTCGCTCAAATCCGCGAGTTACCGACAGAGGGTCCCACCCGTCGGGAAGATTCTCCTCATCTTCGGCGAAACACCACCCAATCTTGGATGGCGCCCCCAACGCAGACCGATCGATTCCCCCAATTCCGGGTTTGCCTCCCCCCACATTGCGTACGACGAGCTGCAGAGCTCGACCAATAGTTGAATTCGCTCGATTTCCCTGACCGAGCGCGTTCTTGTCGGTATTCATACCAATTTGGCGCCTAATGGGTCCGTTAACGATGATGATCGGCCCTGAAAACCACAAAGTACATAACAGGCCGTGCATATTGAATTGGTCTGTGCATGCAGCTTCAACAGCCGCCAGAACCACCGGTAGATACTCTGGACGGCACCCCGCCATCACTGCGTTGATCGCGACTTTCTCCACCGTGCACTCCACCAATCCTGGCGGAACGACCGCTAACACCTCCTCCGATCGCCGGTGAGTGCCTGCCAGCATGCGTGCCACTCGTTCTTCCGTCGGCGGCACAATGGGCAATCCATCAGACCATCCGCGATCAAACATCGCGTCGAACTCATCTTCTAGGCTGGCAAATTCCACACGTCGGCTCCGCATTGTTGTTTCACCAAACTTGATTGCTAAATCTTCCGCCAAGTTCGGATCAACCGATAGCGACCCACAACCGGGGCGCATTTCTGGAAGTTCGACGCCCAGATCCTCAACTCCCGTCATGGCCTCCCAGTCAGTCCGACTCCAACCCACGGTTCGAGCCATTTCTTTGCCATCTTGCACGTACATCAAGGTGGGCACTGTCTCCACATCCCAGTGCCAGGACATGGCGAGATTGTGATCATGATGTTTGGATTCGACGGCTTCGGGAAAGAGCGGGTCGTCTTGGCTGTATACCGTCACGCCCGGCCCTCGAACACATATCTCTCCCAACACTGACGCAACATCGACACAGGTGGGACAATCCCGTTTGACGAACGCGACAAGACCGTCGGGAAGCTGAGGTCGGTTTATAGTCGAATCAGTAACGCCCATAGAGCGACTCTAGGCTTCTTTGAAGTTCACAATCCGCGCGAAAGAGTCCGACTCTAAAGATGCCCCGCCAACAAGGGCACCGTCGATGTCAGGCATATTCATTAATTCTCCCGAATTCGACGGCTTCACGGACCCGCCATACTGGATGCGAACCAACTCGCTTGCGTCTTTGTGGATTGAGGCAACGACGCGTCGAATGTGAGCGCACATCTCTTGTGCATCATCCGCAGAGGCTGTCACTCCGGTGCCGATAGCCCACACTGGCTCGTAAGCGATGACTGCGTTACCAAGTTGTTGATTCGTAATCAATTTCAGACTGCCCATTAGTTGTGTTTCCACAACGGTTGCCGCTTGATTGGACTCTCGTTCTTCGAGTGTTTCTCCTACACACACGATTGGGGTCATTTCGTGGGCAAACACCGCAGATGCTTTTGAGGCAACGTCCTCGTCGCTCTCACCAAATAACGCTCTGCGTTCGCTGTGCCCAACAATCACATAATCAACGTCGAGTTTCGCAAGCATCGCTGGCGAGATTTCTCCGGTAAACGCCCCTGAAACTTCTGTGTGGCAGTTTTGGGCTCCAAGCCGAAAAGGCATCCGATCCGCGTCGATGATGGTCTGAATCGAGCGTAAATCCGTGAAGGGAGGATGGAGAGAAACTTCGACTTGGTCAAAATCATGACCGCGCAGTTCGTAGCTGAGCTTTTGGACCAGTTGTATCGCCTCGAAATGATTGAGGTTCATTTTCCAGTTTCCAGAAATTAATGGGGTTCGGGCCATTGGTTTCCTCAATTTCGAAGTGCGATAAGACCCGGAAGGTCGCCTAACTCGAGAAGCTCAAGGCTGGCGCCCCCTCCGGTGCTGATGTGGTCCATATATGGCGTTAGCCCGATCTCGGCAATTGCGGCGGCGCTATCTCCGCCGCCAACAACCGTGAACGCTTTTGTGTCAGCAAGAGCTTGGCTGATCGCGCGCGTGCCCGCTGCAAATCGAGGATCTTCGAACATTCCCATAGGCCCATTCCAAAAAACGGTGCGCGCTTCGTGAATGACATCCCCAAATGCTGCCGCGGTACCAGGACCAATGTCGAGGCCTTTCCATCCTTCGGGAATTGATTGGCCCATTTGCCGAACTTCGCCACTGTTCGCCCCGATATCGCCATCCGGGCTCAAAGCGGCGATGTCTGTTGGCAGAACGATCGAAGCGCCTGAGTTCAGGATTCGCTTACATGTCTCTTCTTGATCGGGTTCACACAACGAGTCGCCGATGCCATGTCCGAGCGCTTTCAGGAATGTGAAGCACATGCCTCCACCGATGAGAAGCTGGTCCACGACACTCGATAACGCTTCGATGACACCGATTTTATCACTCACTTTGGCCCCGCCTAGAACCGCGACAAAGGGCCGGTTCGGCGAGGATCGCATCCTTCCCAAGACGTCAATTTCCTTTTCCAAAAGTCGCCCTGCAGCGGAAGGGAGATTCCCCGGGGGGCCAACAACTGATGCGTGAGCGCGGTGTGACACCCCGAACGCGTCATTGACATAACCATCGAACGGAAGCCCTCCAGCTCCACCGATTAGATACTTGACGAACTCGGGAGAGTTCTCTGTTTCGCCGGGGTCGAAGCGCAAATTCTCAAGGAGTTGGACACCCGGAGCTAGCTCTTCGACCCTCGCTCGAAGGAGTCCTACCGAAAATTTTGGGTCAGGTTTTCCTTGTGGGCGACCGAAGTGAGTACATGCAACAACGATTGCTCCTCGCTCGAGCAGCCAATTCAATGTTGGCAACGCTGCTTTGATTCTTAAATCGTCAGAGATAGCGCCATCGCGGATGGGAACGTTGAAGTCGCATCGGACGAGAATCCTTTTTCCTTCTAAACCACCCAGCGCATTTTCTAGGTTTTCAAGGTTGGGGATGGACAGATCGGACACGCCTATCTCAGCTACAGGTGATTTCGACGAGATCGACAAGCCTGTTTGAGTATCCCCACTCGTTGTCGTACCAGCCACTCACCTTGATCAGATTATCCAGGGTCATGGTCAAGCCTGCGTCGAACACGCAACTAGAAGGGTCCCCGACAATATCTGAAGATACCAACGGGTCTTCGCTGTAGGAGAGGACGTCCTGAAGGGGTGCAGTTGATGCCGCCGCTGCGAACGCAGAGTTGATCTCTTCGACCGAAGGACTCCCCGCCAAGACTGCGGTGAAGTCGGTAATTGAACCGTCGGGAATTGGCACTCTCAAGGACGTTCCGTCGAGCTTCCCGTTCATGGCTTGGAGGACAAGTCCCGTTGCGCGGGCCGCACCCGTTGAGGTGGGGATGATGTTCACCGCTGATGCGCGTGCTCTTCGTAAATCACTGTGAGGGCCATCAACGAGAGACTGGTCGCCGGTGTAAGCGTGCACCGTTGTCATAAGTCCTTTTTCGACGCCAAAGGCATCGTCTAGTACCTGCACCATCGGGACGAAGCAGTTAGTCGTGCAACTGGCGTTAGAAATGACCTTGTGTATCTCCTTGTCGAATTCTTCGTGGTTGACTCCGACGACGAAGGTGGCATCGGCTCCATTTGCTGGAGCAGAAACAATCACTAACGGAGCACCAGCGTCAAGGTGCTGTGCTGCTTTGTCGCGATCAGTAAAAATTCCAGTTGATTCAATGACTACATCGACTCCGAGAGCTCCCCAAGGTAGATCTGCGGGGTTGCGTTCAGAGAGCACTTGTAGCAGCTGCCCGTCGATTGAGATCCCGCCGTCGACTGCGGAAATATCATTCGATAGGTTGCCCAGAACCGAGTCATATTTCAGAAGGTGGGCCATAGTGGCTTGGTTACCCAGATCGTTTACCGCAACGATTTCGATGTCCGCGCCTTGTCTTTGGACTGCCCGGAAGAAGTTGCGGCCGATACGGCCAAACCCGTTAATACCAACGCGCACGGTCATTGAAATAGATCGCTTTCTGGGAGGAAGTAGGGATGTGCTTGCATGTCTACTGCATTGGTTCGCGTCAGTGGCGAACCAATTCCCCTGTTCTAAATTTCTTTGGACTCTAGGTCACGATGGCGGGTTCTCAACGAATGCCCACCATCGGTCAGGATCCGCCCGAATTCTTCGGCTATCGACACACTACGATGGCGGCCACCGGTGCAGCCAAAAGCGATCGTGAGGTACGCCTTACCTTCCTCGACATAGGAAGGGATAAGGAACTCAAACAACGGCAACGTGTGTTCTATGAACGACACAGTTAATGGTTGTTCAAGCACATAGTTCCGAACTTCTTGATCAAGACCAGTTTTAGGGCGCAGATCGGAAACCCAATGCGGGTTTGGCAAAAATCTGCAGTCGAAAACCAAGTCCGCTTCGGTGGGTACCCCGTGTTTGTAGCCGAAGGACATGATCGTTGTTTGCATCAACTGTTCGCGATCAGCATCGCTAAATGCCTCTAAAACGCGTGCTTTCAGTTCATGCACAATCAGGTCACCAGTCTCGATAACGACGTCTGCTTCGCGTCGAATCGGTTCTAGTAGTTCTCGCTCGCGACTAATTGCGTCTGTCACTGACGCTGAACCAGCGCTCAGAGGATGCCGGCGCCGCGTTTGGTCATAGCGCCGCAAAAGCACTTCGGTAGGTGCATCAAGAAAAAGCACGCGCACTCGCGCCCCGGATGAGCGAAGCTCGGACAAGAAGCTAAGTAAATCTTCTTGATACTCATGTGAACCAGCCACCAACGCCAATCGCTCAACTGATGAGTCCGCTGCCGTCAAAAGTTCAGCCGCCGAAGCAAGCAGACTTGGTGGCAGGTTGTCGATCACGAACCAACCTAAATCCTCCAAGGTGTTGGCTACGGTCGAACGTCCCGCGCCTGACAGTCCCGCTACGATTATAAAATCCGGACGGCTGGTCATTCCTAAAGGCTAGGTCGAGACTCAGGGACTTCTTAACCCCTCCGACAGATCAGCACTAACAGTCTCGGGATAAACGACGCTGCGGCATAGGACTCGTGTCGTTCGATAAACCCCTGCGGAGGTGCAGGTTCAAGCATTCGCTCTACTGTCAGCCCGTTCTCTGAAAGAGCATTTACGTAGATGCTTAGTGGTCGATGAATAAAAGGAATGTGGACACCCAACTCAACTTCCTCAACCGTTTCTTGCTCAATTAAGTAATCGCCAATTCGCCAATATTGATCGGGTGGGTCGGCCATGTGATCATCAACCCAACCACTGCCAGGGGTCTGTAACAGCGGATGATTTAGCATCAGCACAAACCGTCCAGCCGGGCGCAATACCCGCGAGATCTCGCGAATTGCGTCTTCCATCTCGACAATATGCTCAAAGACTAGGCATGCGATGGAGGCATCGAATACGTGATTTCTAAAGGGAAGAGCCTCAGCCGAGGCTCTGACATAACCCTCGCCAGTCGATCGCGCAGCGGCTTCGTAGATTTGTGCCTTTGTAGCGTCGACACCCAAAATCTGGGAGTTCGCCACATTTAGGAGACGCGTTATCTGCCCTTCCCCACAACCAACATCAAGAATTCGGGTGAACCCCTTCAGCAGGTCCGCAGCCAACGGAAGTATCTGCTCCTCATATTCTGGATCCGCGCCCTTACTAAAGCCTCTCTGCCACCAGTCGGCGTGGGTTTCCCACAGTTCTTCTGTCACGTTTTTTCTCGCGAGTGGGCCACATCCCGAACCCCGATAGATAAATCGATCAACAGCATCCTTCGTCCAGAATGACAGCAGATTCAAATGAGTACAGCCATCTCGGCAAGAAAACGCGATTTGCAATGGCAGCTACCTGACGAAACTAACTTTGAATATTGGTGCCCACTGATAACCAGGTCGGGATTTTGCATCGATCACTCACCAATTTTCTTCTGCACGTATCTGTCAGGCATTGAGTGATTGCGCTCGTCACTGCGTACCATTTTTGATAACGCAACAATTACTTCCCCTCCGTGTCTCCGTGCAGTTAGGTCCATGAACAAGTCCCAACATTTTCTGTATAAATGGCAACTGCAGGCGTTGACAAGCTGGCTGCGATGCGGCCGTCGCGGGATCATCGAGGCCGTCACTGGTGCCGGGAAAACAAACGTCGCTATACAGGCAGCTGCAGACGCCCACCGACGTGGTTTATTTGTGTTGGTTGTGGTTCCCAGTCGAGTGCTTATGGAGCAATGGTCAGCAAGTCTCAAAGACGCGTTGCCGCATTGTGTCATCGGTCGTTTAGGGGACAGCTTCAGCGATAGGGCCGACGACTGCGATGTGCTCGTTACAACCCGGCACTCGGCTAGCGCAAAGAAGCCCCTTCCTCCGGGAGACCTTGGTGGCCTAATCATTGCCGACGAATGTCACGGATTTGGAGGCGCGACCCTGCGAAAATCATTAATTCATGAATACCAAGAACGGTTAGGGCTGACCGCCACGCTGGAACGTTCTGATGACGCAGTTGAGAAAACACTCGTGCCTTACTTCGGTGGTGTTTGCTACCGATACGACTTTGGGCAGGCGATTGCTGATGGGGTTTGTGCGCAGCCAAGAGTTGCATTTGTTGCAGTACCCCTTGCCACGGAGGAGCGCGCTGAATACGACCTCACGGAAGCGGCCCTAGTCGCCTCGCGGCAGGTCCTTCGAAGTATCCCTGACATGCCTCAAGATCCATTCGGCGCCTTTTTGGCTGCCGTGGCCTACCTATCAGACAACGACGCCGGGCCTAACGGAAAAGCCGCCACGACGTACCTTGACGCTTTTTCAAAACGACGCGAGATCGTTGCAACTAGCCGGTCGAAATACGAAGTGCTCTCCAACTTCGCACCCGTAATCCTGGACGCTTCGGGAACCTTGATTTTTACACAAACAATCAAGGCAGCGAATCATGCGATCAACCGATTAGACCCCTTATTGGGTATTGAAATTATTACAGGAGATACTGCGCGTTCGGAACGCGAGACGATATTGACGGACTTGCGAGACGGAAAACTCGACGCAGTAGCTGCACCGCGAGTTCTGGACGAAGGCATCGATGTCCCCGATGCAAATCTCGGAATTGTTGTTAACGCAAGCCGCACGCGAAGACAGATGATTCAGCGTATGGGTCGGATCCTTCGCCGGAAGCAGCCTGGCGTCGGAGCGCGATTCGTGGTGCTTTACGCCAGCGACACCTTAGAAGACCCCACGGCGTCTGAACGCGACGGATTCATGGAGGAAATCGAGAACATCAGCGAATCTGCCCAGCTTTTTGGAATCGGTCAGCAACATGAACTCGGGTCGTTTCTGGACTATTCCGGACCCGATAGGCCACCAATTCCGCAGAAGATCGGTCCGATGGTGTCCGTTAGCGAACTACCTAAAAACCTCGACGAGATTGACCGGTACGCGTGGCTGAGCTTCCTCGGCTGGTCCGCAGAGACCGACGATCACACAGAAGCTTGGCAAAATGATCCCTCAACGGTCACCGAGCCGTTGTACTTGGACTTCGAAGTTTTGGATCTACCCGAAATAACCAGACAAAAGGTTTCTCCGAAGAAGGAAGCTCGATTGTCGACGGGTGAGCAGCCAGTAACGATGAGCAAAGTGGGTAAAGACTTTGTGCTGCGCTGTACCGGTTGCGGTGCTGCTTCAGAACCAACTCCATTTAGATGGAAGGCACTAGAAGCCACCGTCGAATGCAGTTGTCTGTGGTAGCGAATCCGACAATAAATACCTACCGCCCGAGCCTCCAACGTTGAAGCAACCCAGATAGGCCAAGGAAGATAGATGAAGCTATGGACGTCGGTGCACTTATCAGGCACGCCCCTGAGTGCGTTCATGCACCGCCGCAGCCACCTTGTTGGGTAGCCATGTCACTGACTGCAGGTCATCCAATGAAGCCTGCCGCACCTTTCTCACACCACCGAATTCTTTGATTAACCGCCGACGGCGGACGTCTCCAAGACCGGTAATTCCGTCGAGGACGCTCTGAGTCATTCGTTTGTTCCTCAACTGGCGGTGATACGCGATGGCAAACCGGTGACTTTCGTCGCGAACTCGTTGGAGTAAATACAGCGCCTCGGAGCCGCGTGGAAGATGAACCGGAGCGCTTTTCCCAGGAACGAACACCTCTTCGAATTGTTTAGCTAGCGCTACAACAGGAATTTCTTTGGCTAACCCCAAGGAGTTCAGAACTCGTTCCGCTACCCCAAGTTGTCCTTTACCCCCGTCGACCACTAGCAACTGCGGTGGATAAGCAAATTTGCCAGGCTCATCTGATGGCGATTCCCTTTCCTCCAAATATTTTCTCAGACGCCTCGATAGGACCTCTTCCATCGCAGCGAAATCGTCGTTTCCGGGAACATCCCGAATCTTAAATCGCCGATACTCGCTTTTTCGAGGTAACGCATCCTCTAACACGACCATCGAACCGACGTAGTCCGTGCCTTGAAGATGACTCATGTCGTAACACTCGATACGTAGCGGCGCGTTGGGCAGATCAAGATAACGCTGTAACTCTTCTAAGGCCCTGGCTCGGCTGTTGTGGTCGCTCCCGCGTTTGAGTCGGTGGCGCCCAAATGACTCGCGGGCATTTTTAGTCGCTGTTGCATGAAGCGCTCGTTTTTCGCCGCGTTGTGGAACACGAATTTCTACTGGCGAACCACGTTGGGCACTTAGCCATTCTTCATAAAGTGCTTGTTTCTCAGGTAACCCGGGAACAAAGACGTTCTTTGGCATACCAATCGGGTTTTCGTCGTGATAGAGATCTTCGATCACTCGAGCTATGAGATCTGGGTGGGTGACGTCCTCCACTTTGTCGACGATGAATCCGCGTTGCCCCATGACGCGCCCTTTGCGGACATAGAAGACCTGCACAGAGGCTTCTAATTCGTCATCGTGGACTCCGATGACATCAAAGTCTTCATTCCTGGTTCCCGCAATCTGTTGTTTTTCAATTGCCTTCTCTACGTTAGATAGGCGGTCACGCAATCTCGCAGCTAGCTCAAACTCAAGTTCGTTACTGGCGACGTGCATGCGATCCGTAAGATTTTGAACAACATCTTCGGTGTGTCCTTCTAAAAAGCGGATCAGGTCTCTAACTAATCCCTCGTACTCTTCTTCGGTAACTTCGCCTACACATGGTCCAGCGCACTGTTCGATGTGGAAGAGCAGGCATGGCCTCCCTAGCCCTCGATGCTCCGCCATCTTGTTGTCGCTGCATGTGCGAATCGGGAAAGTCCTTAACAGGAGATCAAGAGTGTCTCGGATTGCGTGGGCGTGTCCGAACGGTCCGAAATACCGGTTACCTCGCTTCCGTTTTCCGCGCATGACCATCGCTCGGGGCCATTCGTCTCGAAGAGTGATCGACAGAAATGGGTACGACTTATCATCTCGAAGACGGATATTGAAACGCGGTTGGTGGCGCTGTATGAGGCTGTATTCCAGCATCAGAGCGTCCACTTCAGTCGAAACTTCGACCCATTCGACAGTCGTGGCCGTCGCTACCATTTGTACCGTTCGAGGATGCAAGTTCCGAGAGTCTTGAAAATAACTGTTGAGGCGATTCCTAAGACTTTTAGCCTTTCCGACGTAAATGATCCGGCCATCGCGGTCTTTAAACTGGTAACTCCCTGGCACATCAGGGACTGAGCCGGGCTCAGGGCGCAAAGGCATGCAGGAAGGCTATGCGCCCGAGGGCGCACTCATCCCGTTAGAAGGGGACCTAAGAATCGTCCGGTGTGGCTCCCAGGCGTTTTAACGACGTTCTCTGGGGTGCCGCTTGCGACAACTAAACCACCTCCGTCTCCACCTTCGGGTCCCATATCAATGATCCAGTCCGCAGTCTTAATAACATCGAGGTTGTGTTCGATTACAACAACTGTGTTGCCTTGATCGACTAGGCGGCTAAGCACAGCCAACAACCGTCGGATATCTTCGAAATGCAAGCCAGTCGTAGGTTCATCAAGAATGTAAATCGTGTGACCGGTAGGCCGTTTAGATAGTTCACTGGAGAGTTTTATACGCTGAGCTTCGCCCCCAGAAAGAGTCGTGGCTGGCTGCCCCAATCGGATGTAACCCAACCCCACATCCACGAGGGTCTGCATGTGACGTGCGATCGGTGGTTGAGCAGAGAAGAACTCCAAAGCTTCTTCGCAGGACATGTGAAGAACATCGGAGATCGTTTTCCCTTTAAATCTGACCTCTAATGTTTCGCGGTTGTAACGCGCCCCTCCGCATAATTCGCACGGTACATAGACGTCCGGTAAGAAATGCATTTCTATTTTGATAGTGCCATCGCCTGAGCACGCTTCGCATCTTCCGCCCTTAACGTTGAAGCTAAATCGGCCTGGCAGGTAGCCACGGATTTTTGCTTCGTTTGTCGCCGCGAAAAGTTTGCGAATGTTGTCAAAAGCACCTGTGTAGGTCGCCGGGTTTGACCTGGGAGTTCTCCCGATAGGTGACTGATCAATATCAATCACCTTGTCTAATGCCTGCCAGCCATCGAGCGCTGTGTGTAACCCCGGCACTTCTTTCGATTTATAGATTCGTTGCATCAGAGACTTACGAAGGATCTCATTTATTAGGGTGCTTTTACCCGATCCGGACACCCCTGTAACTGCTACGAAACAGCCCAGAGGTATCTCGACATCGATAGAGCGCAGGTTATTTTCTCGTGCGCCGCGAACTACCAACATCTGTTCCAACGGTTGTCTTCGGGATGCTGGAACGTCGATACAACGAACACCTGCAAGGTACTCCCCTGTTAGGGACCCTTTGGATTTTCCAAGTCCCTCAACTGGACCGCTATAGACAATTTCTCCACCATGTTCCCCGGCACCGGGTCCGATGTCGACCACCCAATCAGATTCGAGGATGGTTTCCTGATCGTGTTCGACGACCAAAACCGTGTTCCCCAGGTCACGAAGATGCTGCAGTGTCTCTATCAAGCGCCGATTGTCTCGTTGATGTAACCCAATTGAGGGTTCATCGAGCACGTACAGAACGCCTTCTAAGCCACTACCTATCTGACTTGCGAGGCGGATACGTTGCGCCTCCCCGCCAGCCAAAGTTGCCGCTGATCTGTTTAAGGACAAATAGTCGAGGCCTACGTCAAGCAAAAAATTTAGACGCGCATCGATTTCTTTCACAATTGGTTCAGCAATGATGCGTTCTCGATCGTTCAACGCCAACCCATCGATAATTTTTGCAGCCTCACCGATAGAAACTGAGCACATTTGGTGGATGCTGTGCCCAGCGACGCGAACCGCCAGCGAGACTTCGTTGAGTCGAGCTCCTTCACAAGTCCCACAGGGAACCTCACGCATGTAGCCCTCGATCCGGTCACGCGAATGATCGCTATCGGTATCGGAATGGCGGCGTTGAAGGGTCGGGATAACGCCTTCCCAATGGGTTGTGTAGCTGCGGCTTCGGCCGTAACGGTTTCGGTAACGAACCGTAAACGTGCGACTTTGGGGACTGCCGTACAAAAGTAGTTTCCGCTGTTTTGCCGTGAGTTTCGACCATGAACGATCAATCGGGATCTCGAATTCCTCACCTGTGGCACGCAAAAGACGGCCATACCAACGACTAGCGCCTGTAGCGAACGGCGCTATCGCTCCTTCTTCGATCGTCAAATCAGGATTGGGAACGATTAATTCTGCGTCGACTTCGAATCGGGTGCCTAAGCCATCACACGTGTCACACGCCCCATAGGGCGAGTTAAACGAAAAGTTTCTCGGAGCGAGATCATCAAAGGAAC
Organism: Acidimicrobiales bacterium; assembly: GCA_014239555.1. Lineage (GTDB taxonomy): Bacteria > Actinomycetota > Acidimicrobiia > Acidimicrobiales > Poriferisodalaceae > UBA2110. The sequence goes on along the minus strand of JAAZYR010000011.1, from coordinate 51,705 downwards.
GGCCACTGGTTGGTGAGAACAAATGTTGACTGAATGTGATGAGTTCAGCATCACCGTCATCTGGTAGCAGTTCGATCCAAATGTGACCGTCTGCTAAACCGAGAGCGGCCTCTACCGATTCAGTAAGGCGTTGTTCAATTCCTTCTCGTATTACGAGCCGGTCAACTATGACCTCTATGTCGTGATTGACATAACGTTCCAACCGCTCTTCGAGAAGAGTCTCTTCTCCGCCAAGGTCGACGACTTCACCATCGACACGCGCTCTCGCATATCCTTGCGCCGCTAAGTCCGAGAGCAGCGTGTGGTATTCGCCTTTGCGCCCTCGTACCACGGGTGCCAGCACTTGGAAGCGGCTGTTGGCGGCTATTTCTACGATGCGATCGACGATTTCTTGGGGAGTTTGCCTTTGGACTATTTCGCCTGTCTCCGGGTCGTGCTGCACTCCAACCCGGGCGTACAGCAAACGCAAGTAGTCGTAGACCTCGGTAATTGTTCCTACGGTAGAGCGGGGGTTCCGGCTCGCACTTTTCTGATCAATGGAAATCGCAGGCGAAAGTCCCTCAAGAAAATCCACGTCGGGTTTGTCCATTTGGCCGAGAAATTGCCGTGCGTAGGCAGACAACGATTCCACATACCGCCGCTGCCCTTCAGCGTAGATAGTGTCGAAAGCTAAGGAGGATTTGCCGCTTCCTGATATCCCTGTAAAGCAAATCAGCTTGTCTCTTGGTAGCTCAACGTCAACATCACGCAGGTTGTGTTCCCGTGCGCCACGAACGATTAGTTGATCTCCCATTGTCGTCGGAGCCTATCCCGGGTCGTAGTGGGAAACGGGGTGGGGGCACCTAGCCAATTCAAATAATGACGACCGAACGGAGCACTTCTCCGCGTTCCATTTTGAGAAAGGCATTTTCGACTTCTTCAATCGTTATTTTCTCAGAGACAAAGCGATCTAGTTGAAGTCGTCCTTGTAGGTATAGATCAATCAACATCGGAAAATCGCGTGAGGGAAGGCAATCGCCGTACCAAGAACTTTTTAACGCTCCTCCGCGCCCAAACACTTCGATCAGTGGCAAATCGATGCGCATTTCAGGGCTAGGGACTCCAACTAGAACCACCGTTCCAGCGAGGTCTCGCGAGTAGAACGCCTGCTCGTAGGTCGCTGGAAGCCCTATTGCTTCGATGGCAACGTCAACTCCGTTGCCACTGGTAAGTCGTTGAACAGCTTCAATTACTTGCGATGAATCCATATCGGAGGAATTGATTGTGTGGGTTGCGCCAAACTCTTTTGCCCATTCAAGTTTTCTTTGATCTAAATCGATGGCGATGATGGTGTGGGCACCCGCGATACGCGATCCTTCGATTGCCGCGTCACCCACACCGCCGCAACCCCAAACAGCAACGCTGTCGCCGCGAGTAACGCCACCAGTGTTTAAGGCAGCGCCAAGCCCGGCCATGACCCCACAACCGATCAATCCAGCGACCTCAGGTTCGACCGCATTACTGACTTTTGTCGCCTGGCCAGCTGCGACCAAGGTTTTTTCGGCGAAAGCACCGATACCTAGCGCTGGACTCAGTTCAATGCCATCGAGAGTCATTTTTTGTTGTGCGTTATGGGTAGAAAAACAGTATTGGGGTTTTCCACGAAGGCAGCTTCGGCACTCCCCACACACGGCACGCCAATTCAATACGACAAAATCGCCTTCGGTGAGGTTAGTAACACCGGCACCGATCTGTGAAACGATGCCCGAAGCTTCATGCCCGAGCAAGAACGGAAAATCGTCATTGATGGCACCCTCTCGATAGTGAAGATCGGTGTGGCAAACGCCACAGGCTTGAACGTCGATAACGACTTCACCTGGCCCGGGATCCGGAATGTGAATTGTTTCAACCGAAACGGGTTCGCCCTTTGTTTTGGCCACGACTCCGCGCACGTCATGTGGCATTGTTATACCCCTCTTCCCCGAGTCTGATTTAGATTAATTTTCAGTTGGACTGTCAAGGGAAACTAGCCGCACGGTTCGCCCTTCAGCGCCGTTCTGCGCGAAACAACCTCGAAGTGTCAACTCGTCGCGTCACGCAAGTCGCGTCGAAGTTCCCGAATTTCATCTCGTAACCTCGCCGCGTACTCGAAACGCAAGTCTTCCGCCGCTTCCTGCATCTCAAGTTCAAGCGAATAGATAAGCCGGTGAAGGTCATCTTCGGGGAGTTCAGCTAAGTCCTTTCGGGCTTGTTTCTCAGCGAGTGCGCGACGTGAACCCAACTTCTCTGGAACAGGTGCCCCGGGTTCTTGTCCGCGAAGTACGAGCAAGATGTCCGTCACAGCTTTCCGGATTGTCTGAGGGTCAATCCCGTGTTCAACGTTGTATGACTGTTGCAGCCCGCGGCGGCGATTGGTTTCGTCGATAGCTCTACGCATCGACTTCGTGACGTTGTCGGCATACATGATGACTTGGCCATCCACATTTCGCGCGGCCCGTCCGATTGTTTGAATGAGCGAGGTTTGACTCCGAAGAAACCCCTCTTTGTCCGCGTCCAGAATTGCGACTAATGAAACTTCAGGTAAGTCCAATCCTTCGCGGAGCAGGTTGATCCCCACTAGAACGTCGAATTCGCCAAGACGCAAGTCACGTAAAATTTCGATGCGTTCTATCGTGTCGATTTCGCTGTGCAGATATCGGACTTTGACACCAAGCTCGAGTAAGTAATCCGTTAAATCTTCCGACATCTTCTTAGTCAAGGTGGTAACTAAGACTCGGTCGCCACGTCCTACAGTCACCTCGATCTGATCAATCAAGTCGTCAATCTGGCCGCGGGTCGGTTTGACCAACACCTCTGGATCAATCAGACCCGTCGGACGAATGATCTGTTCGACTATTTGGTCGCTTACTTCGACTTCAAAATCACTTGGAGTGGCGGATAGAAACACGACTTGATTTAGCCGTTCCATCACTTCTTCAAACCGCAGCGGGCGGTTGTCACGTGCTGATGGAAGCCGGAACCCGTGCTCTACCAGGGTGTCTTTTCGAGATCGATCGCCTGAGAACTGACCATGGAGCTGAGGAACCGCTACATGGCTTTCATCAACAACTAGGAGGTAGTCGTCAGGAAAGAAGTCCAGGAGGGTGTACGGAGGCTCATCAAAGGTTCTTCCGTCAAGGTGCATGGAATAGTTTTCGATGCCGTTGCAGTAACCGACTTCCTGCATCATCTCAAGGTCATATTCGGTTCGCATTCTCAGCCGCTGCGCTTCGAGCAGTTTGTTTTCCGATTCGAATAATGCGAGCCGCTGTTGAAGCTCGCCTTCTATGTCTTTCATCGCCCTGTGAATGGTGTCTCCATCGGTGACATAGTGGCTAGCCGGGAACACAGTCACTTCCTCGAGTTCCGCTAGTCGCTCTCCCGTCACCGTGTCGATTTTTGTTATTCGCTCAATGTCATCCCCAAACAACTCGATACGAACTACGAACTCTTCATACGCGGGATGTATCTCGAGAGTGTCACCCCTCACCCGAAATTTACCGCGCGTCAGATTCATGTCATTTCGTTCATATTGCATGTCGATTAATCGACCCAGAACCTCGCGTTGGTCATGCGTCTCTCCCGCTCGTAGATACAGCATGTGTTTTAGATAAGCCTGGGGAGGGCCTAGACCATAGATCGCTGACACTGAAGCAACGACTATCACGTCACGGCGGGTGAGAAGTGCGGCGGTGGCTGAGTGGCGAAGCCGGTCGATCTCGTCGTTGACCGACGAATCCTTTTCTATATAAGTGTCCGAGGTCGGCATGTAAGCCTCTGGCTGGTAATAGTCGTAGTAGGACACGAAATATTCGACTCGGTTGTCCGGGAAAAATTCGCGGAACTCATTCGCTAACTGTGCCGCCAAAGATTTGTTCGGCGCGAGTACAAGCGTGGGCCGTTGAACTTTTTCTATGGTCCACGCGATTGTTGCGCTTTTTCCTGATCCAGTTATGCCAAGAAGAGTTTGGAAGCGATGTCCGGCTTCCACGCCGTCTGAAAGCCGTTGCACCGCGTTCGGCTGATCACCGGCCGCCGAGAAGTCTGAGACGACCCGAAACGGATGACCCGCAGTGGGTGATGGTCGTGGATCCGAACTCACAGAAACAGCTTAGGAACCGCGTCGCATCGCTACGGGTGCTTAGGCGTCAGTTTGGCCAAAAATCACACGATCTTTATGGATTTCTCGTTTCAGTCACACTCATAGGCCGATCTGTGGGTATCCTCCGGCGCTGAGTGTCAAATGCGAGCTTTTAGCGTGATCACTCGTGAGGCAAATATGAACGACATACCCGACGACGACGACATTGACGAGACGGAACCAGACCCCGACGCGCTTGACGACGAAATGAACGAAGATCCCGGGGATGACCCGGAGGAAGACGCAACGGTCGGTGATGACGAGGACGACGACGAAAACCAAGAAACTCCGGTTGGTGCGCGTCCATCTGCCGACGAGGATGAGGACGAAGACGACGATGAGGTCGAAGCCGATCTCGACACCATTCTCAAAGAGCGGCTCTCTTCCGCCGACGACGAAGACGATGAAGAAGAAGACGAAGGGGTAATCACTACCGCTGAAGGTGACCGCATCCCAAGTAAGCAAGAAGACGAGATTCTCTGCGAAGGCTGCTTTCTGCTCGTCAGAGAGTCGCAATACGACACAAGGGATAATGTGCCAAGCTGCCCTCATTGCGGAACGCAACTGAACGTATAGAGATCGGGGGGGCCATGGATCTAAATGGCAAGGTGGTGGTCGTAACTGGCGCTGCGAGCGGTATAGGCCAGGCATGCGCTCACGCGTTCGCAGATGTCGGAGCACGGGTTGCTGTTGTCGATATCGACGAAGTCGGTGCAGCGAAGGTTGCTGCTGCAGTGGGAGGTGTTGCTGTCCCATGCGATTTGGCCGAACAAGCAGCTATTTCAGAGATGGTGTCACAAGTGGAGGGTGACCTTGGCCCCGTTGAGGTGCTGTTTAACAACGCGGGAATTGGCTCTGGCGCGGGTCTGCTCAACAGTTCTTTAGACGAGTGGCAGCGTCAGTGGGATGTGAATTTAATGTCGCATGTCCACGCTGTTCGCGCTGTACTGCCTGGGATGTTAGACCGAGGCGAAGGCTACCTTTTGCATACAGCCTCTATGGCCGGCGTGCTGTCCTCTCACGGAAATCTTCCTTACGCGGTGAGTAAACACGCAGTAGTGGGTCTAGCCGAGTGGCTCGCGTTTACATACGCTCACCTCGGGATTCGTGTTTCGTTGCTGGCACCCTTGGCCGTCCGGACTCCAATGTTGGGGGACGCTGCCGACGGGGAGTGGGCCAACCAGGCTGGCGGACCGATCAAGGAACCCGCCGAGGTAGCTCAACAGGTCCTTAACGCCATCACGACGGAACGTTTTTTGATTCTGACTGACTCTATTGCCCAGACTTGGATGGAACGAAAGACCGCCGACCCAGACCGCTGGTTACATGGGATGAGCCGACTTCAGCAGCGTTTAGAGGGAGTAGACGACGCTGGGCTGCCCGAAAATTGATTCAGTAGCCCTCGTGGGCTTCTCGAGGAGATAACAGATGCAGTCAGGTGGACTGATCTGGATACCTCTGACTCTGGCGGCAACTATCGCTCAAGTTTTTAGGACTGCGCGCCAACACGAATTACGCCAATTCTTATCGTCATCGGGGGCTGCCTACGTCCGGTTCTTATTTGCATGGCCGTTTGCGGTGCTTTTGGGTTTACTCACCTGGCTGCGCCTACCAGAAGGCACCGATATTCAAATGAGTTTTTGGTTGTGGTCGGCGATGGCCGGAATGGTGCAAATAACCGGAACCGTTTTGTTACTTCAGGCCTTTCGCTCTCGAGATTTCGCGATCGGCACGGTCTATTCCAAAGCGGAAGTCATTCTCGTAGCCGTTGGCTCAGCTGTGTTCCTAAATGAGCCCCTACGAGGACTCGGTTGGCTCGGTGCTGCAGTCGTGTTGATCGGGGTGGCTCTCCTCGCCGCGACATCAGGCATTGAGGCTGCTCTACAACGGTGGGGTGACCCCGCTGCGCGATTAGGAATCGGAGCCGGTTTGTTTTTTGCTTTGTCCGCAGTGGGTATTCGAGGTGCCGCCACGTCAATTATCTCAGCCACGGTTTGGGAGAGAACATGTTTGACATTATTTGCGATTTTGTCGTGCCAAGCTTTGCTCCACGGCATTTTTCTTGCAGTTACCGATAGGCGCCAACTCACTCTTATCTGGACGCATCGAGCCAGGTGTCTGCCAGTTGGGGTTTTAAGCTTCGTCGGCACAATGGGCTGGATCGCGGCAATGACCGTGGCGACAGCCGCCAAGGTGAGAACTCTTGGCCAAGTTGAGATAGTTCTGGTTTTCTTGATCTCACTGATTCGGATGCGGGAGAAGCATCCAGCTAAAGACTATTTGGGAAGCGGTCTTGTCCTCATCGGGGTGTTATTGGTCGTAACCCTGGGCTAGACATCGGGGCGCATCAGTTACGCCGTCTCTGTGGCCATTTAGCTATCGTCGGGTTCGGGCGTCGGTTTTGTCGAGGGTAAAGCTCTCGCCCATTCGTTTGCTTGATCGATCTGTTTATCGAGACGCTCCAGAGCCACTGAATTGTCGATGACGAAATCTGCAACTTCGAGCCGTTTCTGCCGCGGAACCTGCGCGGCTATACGAGCGCGAGCGTCATCTTCGGTAAATCCGCGTTGCGCGACGAGTCGTTTCACTGCAGTCTCAGGCGGGGTATCAACAACCACGATGCCGCTGACGATATAGCGAGGTGGTCCCCCTGCGATGATCCCTTCTACAAGGAGAGGGATATCGAGCACTAAGAGATTGTTCGTGTCTGCTTGTTGTCGAATTCGTCGGCGAATCTCACGATTAACTGGCGGGTGTACGAGGCGGTTCAATTCGTGAAGGGCGTCCTTGTCGTTAAACACGATTTGCGCAATGGCCTGTCGATCCAACGACTGATCGGCATTGACAATAACGTCGCCAAAATGGGCGACCATGTCTGCGTGGACCTCTTGCCCGGGAACTTGCATCTCACGAACAATGAGATCAGCGTCAATCAGAATGGCATCGCGCTCAACAAATCGGTCAGAGACAGTGCTCTTGCCGCTACCAATGCCACCGGTCAACCCGATGACTATCACGCGCCGACCTACGCTTCCTCAGTCGCCGCTAAAGCGTCGTCATCCACTGAAGCGTCGTCATTCATCGATGCGTCATCGCCTGCTGAAGCTTCTGCTCCCTCACCGGCCGGATCTGTGTCTTCGTATTCGGCCACAGCCTGTCGGTACGCCTCTTCGCCATGCTCTTCGTAGTACTCGCGCCATGCACGCTCAGCTTCGGACTCTTCGCCCTCAGCAGGTGCGGCGTAGTCAAACTCGCCGATGAAATTGCCTGCTTCGTCATACGCGTGCTCGCCGAAGGCCTCTTGGTATTCTGCTGCAACTACACCGCCCTCAGCTGCCTGCTTAATTGACAAGCTGATACGGCGGCGTTGGAGATCGAGATCAATGATTTTGACCCAAAGCTCTTCAGCTTGGGTTACTACCTGCTCTGGAAGTTCGACATGGTGTGCTGACATCTCAGAAATATGAACAAGACCCTCAATCCCATCGCCAACCTGTACGAAAGAGCCGAACGGGACGAGCTTGGTGACCCGTCCATATACCAACTCCCCGACCTTGTGGCCGTTGGCAAATTCTTGCCAGGGGTCTTGCTGTGTTGCTTTTAGGGAGAGAGAGATCCGTTCGCGTTCGCGATCAACCTCAAGTACTTCCACATCGACTTCATCGCCTACTGTCACCACGGAACTGGGGTGGTCGACATGCTTCCAGGAAAGTTCTGAAACGTGGATTAAGCCGTCCATGCCTCCTAGATCAACGAACGCTCCGAAGCTCACGACCGAGGACACGACCCCGCTGCGCTTTTCTCCCGGCTGAAGGTTGTCCAGGAACTCTTCTCGTTGCTCTTTTTGTGTTTCTTCCAACCATGCCCTGCGCGACAACACAACGTTGTTGCGGTTCTTGTCTAGTTCAATGATCTTGGCCTCTAGTTCCATTCCGATATAGGGCTCAAGGTCGCGAACACGTCGCAACTCGACAAGAGAAGCGGGCACGAATCCGCGCAACCCGATGTCAATAATGAGACCGCCCTTGACGACTTCTATAACCGGTCCTGAAACGACACCTTCTGATTCTTTGATTTCTTCGATTCTGCCCCACGCCTTTTCGTATTGGGCTCGCTTTTTTGAAAGAACAAGGCGTCCATCTTGATCCTCTTTTTGTAGGACCAGAGCTTCGATTTCTTCTCCTAGCTCGACTATTTCCGAGGGATCAACGGCATTTCTGATCGAAAGTTCACGACTGGGGATCACACCCTCAGACTTGAATCCGATATCAAGTAGAACCTCATCGCGGTCAATTCGGACAACGGTGCCCGTAACAAGGTCACCGTCTTCAAATTCGACGATCGTGCCATCGATGGCATCAGCGAAGGACATCGCACCAAGATCGTTCTCAACGACGGTACGCGGGATGTATTCACCGGCATCAGTAAAGCTGCCGAATTCAGTAGTATCAGACACTCGGATTTGCTCTCAGTAGACAATACGGGGTGACGGTGGCAGAGCTCCCACCGGGCACGGGCAACAAGGCTACACGGCCTCAATGCCGGAACCTTCTCCGACCCCTATTTACGTGACGGGTTAAGCAATAAGTTACGGACGACGAGCCAACAGCAGTAGTTCCGCATGGTTCAGATCCAACGACTCGGCCTTCCAATCCTCGCCGGAATGCACACTATGAATCTCTAGCGGCTCAAGGCCGGCACTCTCAGCCATCAACCAAAGCTCACGGGGAGTGAAACAGGTGGTCCACAGATCGGCCTCAAGAATCCCTCCTTGAGGGTTTCGAATTTCAGTACGTTCATGACGAGTCGCCGTCATGAGGTCAAATTCAAATGGAGTGGGCTCATTTTCCAAATTGAGGACCTGAAAATATGCCGAAAAGGCGGCCAAGAGGAGCCTGCGACCATTTCGCAACGCCCGTGCCATACCGGAAAGGATCAGTTGGTCTCCTCTTAAGTTTGCAGGATCTTGGGTTGCAGGGCCGCCTTGCAACCCAAATGCCCCCTCGCACAGAGAAAACACTCCGTCGAATTCGCACGAAAATTGGAGTTTTCTGGCATCGATTCGCTCGAACGCGACGAGATCCGATAACCCTTCGGTAACGGCTATTTCCGTCGCTAGTTCGACGAAGCGTTCTGAAATATCGATGCCAAGACATCGAATTCCTCGTCTGCCTAACTCAAGAGAATGGCGCCCGGGGCCACAACCTACGTCTAATACATAATCGCCCGGCTGTAACCGCAACTGCGTAATTATTTGATCAACTTCCACGGCCGTACCTTTGGTAAAGGAGTACCTGAGGTATGCCTCCTGAAGGTGGTCAGCCAGCTCCTCAAACCAATGCTCTCTTGGCACCTCCGCCGCCTTTCAACACCGCACAACACTTCAACCTTTCGCCTGGGCCCAGGTCGGGCCCAAGGCAATATTCACTTCTAGTGGAACCCGTAAATCTGCTGCTCCACCCATCGTCGTAACTGTCAAATCTTGTATTTCACGACTTTCCTCCGGGTGAACTTCCAGAATGACTTCATCATGGACCTGTAGCACTAGAGAACTCTGGGCGCCCATTTCGGAAAGAGCATGGTCGATCTGGACTAGGGCTATCTTGAAAATATCCGCTGCTAGTCCTTGGATAGGCGCGTTCATAGCCTGCCGTTCCGCCGCTTGCCGAACCCGAAAGTTGGGTGAATTCAACTCCGGTATCGGCCTCCGCCGACCGAAAAGGGTCTCGGTATACCCACTCTCTTTGGTCTTTTCGACAATCTCGTCCATAAAAGATCTCACCGATGGAAACGCCAAAAAATACGCCTCCAGGATCTCAGATGCCTCGCCTGTCGAAATGCCTAACCGTTGACCCAGACCGTAGGCCTCCATCCCGTAGGCGAGCCCGTAGCTAACCATTTTCGCTCTTGAGCGTTGTTCTACATTGACATCATCCGGCTTCACCCCAAATAATGAAGCGGCCGTCGCGTTATGTATGTCCTGACCTGACTCAAAGGCATGCACAAGACCCGGGTCATCGGATAGGTGCGCGATCACTCGAAGCTCGATTTGGTTGTAATCAGCCACTAGCAACTCGTACCCGTCGGTAGGTACAAACGCCTTTCGAAACTCCCTACCTAGGGCCGTCCGAACCGGAATGTTGTGAAGGTTCGGGTCTTCGGAACTCAGACGGCCCGTACGCGCAACCGTCTGATTAAAAGTCGCATGGATTCTTCTGTCGTCCTCAACGACATCCAATAGGCCTTGACCATACGTTGATCTCAGCTTTTCGACCTCGCGGTAACTCAAAAGAAGGTCAACGATTTCGTGCTGTTCCCGAATTTTCTCTAGCGACGCGGCGTCAGTCGAATACCCCGTCTTAGTTTTTTTCTGTGGAGTAAGTCCTAACTCGTCAAACAAAATTGTTCGGAGTTGCTTGGTCGAATTCACATTAAATTCGCGGCCAGCAAGTTTGTGGATATCAACTTCTAGCCTTCGCACCTCTCCAACTAAGTGATCACGCATACGCGTCAATTCGTCAACATCCACCCCTACGCCAACATCTTCCATTCGAGACAGCACCGAAATAAGCGGCCGTTCTACCTCGTCATATAGCCAGAACATTGAACGTTCCTTAAGGACCGCTAGTAGCACCGGCACGAGCCGATGTACCGCTAGAGCGTCACGGGCTACGTCAAGTAGCAGGTCTTTCGACCCATCACCAAGATCCAACTGGCCGTCGGCGGTAAGGTCCGTGCGCATCAATTCGCTGCGGCAGTATTTGCGCAACAGGTCATCGAGAACGTACTGGCCGCCGCTGGGGTCGATTAGGTATGCAACGATCGCAGTGTCTACTCGGAGACCTTCTGACTCAAGTCCCAGTTTGCGGAGGCCGCGAGTGAATTCTTTGGCGTGATGAGTGTCGAACCCTATGCCGTCAGCCGTCACTATTTGCTGGAGAACGTCGAGAACGGCTGGGTCTTCGAGGACAGATGCCTCTACCGCTATTACTTCTCCCATCTCGGCATTCCTGACGACCGAAAGAGATGACAGCGAACCTGTGGAATCAACGCTCCAGCCAAGCGAAGGAACCTCGTTTTCGTCGAGCAATGACTTCAGATGAGACACAAAGTCCGCCGCCGAAGTGACCCGAATCAGTTCAGCTTCCACAACATCTCCCGCCGACTCTAAAGTCGGCAGAGGGTTACCCAATATCTCGCTTAGGCGTTCATAAAGGGCACCGAATTCTAAAACATCAAAAATTTGCTGCGCTTTCGCAATGTCGACCTCGCCCCATTTGAGATCTCGTGGATCTAGGTCGATTGACACGTCGGTTCGAAGCACCATCGCGTCAACGTTTCGCCGTGCGCGTTCCTCAAAATCAATGAGATTTTGCCTCAATTTAGGGGTCTGGTCATCAACATGGTCAAAAATCCCGTCTAACCCTCCGTAAGCGTTGATGAGTTTGGCGGCGGTCTTCTCTCCGACACCTGGCACCCCGGGAAGGTTGTCCGATGGATCTCCACGCAGCGCCGCATACTGGGGATATAGCTCCGCCGAAACCCCGGTCCTGTCAATGATTCCTGCCTCGTCGTATAACGCGTAGTCACTAACACCCCGCCGGTTGTACAAAACCTTGATAAAGGGATCCCGGACCATTTGGTAGATGTCGCGATCACCAGTGACGATCACCGCCTGATCGCCGGAGTGAGCCACTTGGGTCGCAAGAGTGGCTAGAACATCGTCAGCTTCGAAGCCCACCTTGTCGACGGCGGGCACCTTGAGCGCTTCTAAGACTTCTCGAACCAGCCCAAACTGTTGAATCAACAAATCTGGGGTTGGTTCTCGCTGAGCTTTGTATTCGGGAAGCATCTCGTGTCTGAAGGTGGGCTCCGGGCGATCAAAAGCAACAACGAGTCCGTCGGGCTGTTGATCTCTTATGAGGTTCAAAAGCATCGAGGTGAAGCCAAAAACAGCGTTCGTGACTTGCCCAGAGGCAGTTGCCATATCGGTTGGTAAAGCGAAAAATGCTCGGTAGGTCAGAGAGTTGCCATCAAGCAGAAGAATCTTTGCCACGGTTGAGACCCTAGGGCCCCGATGGGTTCACATGGACGACCAAACTCTCGCTTCGGCGCCTTTACACCACTTAGGGTTCTAAGAGCCCGTCAATGACCCGGTTCGCCACGTCGAGCATCGTGGATCGGCCACTCATCGCTGTCTGTTGGATGAACGAAAAGGCATCCTGCTCGGACATTCCGTGATCATCAATGAGACGACCCTTGGCACGATCGACCGCTTTGCGCACTTCGAGTTGGCCTTCCAACTCACGTACTGTTTCCTCCAGCTGGCGCATTTCTTCGAACCGACCCATCGCGACTTCGATTGCGGAGACAAGTTCTTCGCGTTGAAACGGTTTAACTAAGTACGAAAGCACTCCCGCATCACGCGCCTGCTCAATAAGGTGACGTTGACTGAACGCTGTGAGGATCACCACCGCGGCTTGCCTATCACTCGAGACTTGGCGGGCGGCAGTCAACCCATCCATACCAGGCATCTTGATGTCGAAAATGCATAGATCTGGGGCGTGTTCGGCCACTAACGCGACCGCTTCATCACCGCGTCCAGTTTCGGCAACTACTTCATAGCCTTCGTCTTCGAGCATCTCGCGCAGATCAAGCCGAATGATGGCTTCGTCTTCAGCGATAACGACACGCTTCGGCAACTGATTCCTCAAGGTTTGCGAGGCACGACCTCGGGCGGGTGGGAGATACAACCTTACCGAATCCCGTGAGTATCGCTGTCGCAAGAGATTATTCTCGTCAGCGTGAACGTCCACTTATTTGATCAAGTAACGCATCCTGCTGGCCTTCAAGCTGCCCAAGGCGGTCCGCTATTTGGCTTCGTTGTTGGCCGATAACTTCGACATGTCGCGCAGCCCGTTGGTGGGTTCTTTCAGAAATCGGGGTTTCCGATACCAACGCATAAAGCCTCGCTGTATCTGCTTCATCGGAAAGATGCGCCCATTGCTCATCAAGAAGAAACAGCTCTGCCCGCAGTGAGGCAATTTGTTCACTGGTGCGACGAAGCTGACGCTCTACGATCTTGATCGGCATGGGGCAAAAAATCTACCCGCTAACGACACAAGTTCCTATTTCACTGATAATTAAGGCTTCCGCCCCACGCATCGAGCAAGAATTCCTGGCACAAAATCAATGACTTCGATGTCGACGAACCCAGCGGACGCAAAGTACTCCTGACACTCCGCTCGGGTGTGGGCTCGACCTTCGCTCCCACAAATCAGCTCGTTCATCCCCCACATCGCCGCGTCAACCGGACCTTTTCGACTGTCGTTGAGCATCTCGCCAATCAGATGCATTTCGCCGCCTGATTCCAACGCCCGAAATGCTCTCGAAACGACGCCACCAATGACCTCGCCGTCATAAATCGGGAGGTTGCTGGCCATAACAACGACGTCAACAGGAGCAGGAAACTCTCCTACAGTAAAATCGGCGCCGAGTGTTTCTACACGGTCTTGGACCCCAGCATCTGCAATATATTCCTGAGTCGCGATTACCACTGGCGGTAGATCTAAGACTGTGGCTCGTAATTCTTGGAAATGTTCGACTGCTGTGATGCTGTATGCGCCAGATCCGCCTCCTAAGTCGAGCAGATGACGGCGAGCACTTAAATCTACGGTTTTGACAAACCGACGAGCCGCGCCGAACCCAATGCTCGACGTGGCTCGATGATATTTACGCGCGGACTCAACGGTTAATTCTTGGTACATACCGAGTTTGGTGGAATCCGGAACACGCATCTTTTGGGTCATATCAAACCATCCGACAACATCGGCACGAGTGAACATCATCCAAGCTCCGGCGTAACGGGCCTTTCCTTCAACTAGGTAGGCCTCAACATCAAGTGTGTTGACAAGGTGATCTCCCTCCCAGTCCAACAATTCGAGGCTAAGCGCGCATGACACCAACCGATCCACATCAACAGATCGAAGCCCGGTCGCCTCAACCAGCGCGGTCTCAGTGTTCGAACCGTTGCTGACATGGGTGAATAAACCGACATCAAGCGCTGTGTATAAGACTGCAGATGCGGTGTAAGCCCGAGCCATTTCCTGAAGTCGAGTGGTATCTACCCGCTTGTTCATAACGTTCCGATCGTAAATATGGTTGAGCGTTTAAGAATCTTCTACCCGAAAGTACTCAGGCTTCCCTAACGCCCAGTATTCGCCCCACACCTGTTCACCTCCGGCAACGTGAAAAACTTCGCCGGTTACATATGAGGCGGTTGTAGGTGATCCGAGAAACGCTACTGCTTGTGCCACATCCTGGACGTCCCCCAGTCTCCTTTGCGGATTGTGATCGAAAGAGGGACGCGCTTCAGGCGGATAGTTAACCAATCCCGGGCTACGAACTACTCCAACAGCGATGGTGTTGACTCTGATGTTGTGCGGAGCCCATTCGACGCTGAGCGAAGCCGCTAATCCCGCTGCGCCAGCTCTTGCGGCGGCAGTGTGGGGGATTCCGACCGAGGCACGACCGGTAATCGTGCCAATATTTACGATGGATCCTGACTGTTTCTTTTGGATCCAAGTTCGCGCTGCTTCCTGCATTACAAACCAGGGTCCATACAAATTGGTTTCGACGACAGCAGCCCAGCCTTTTGGCGAAATTTCCATTGCAGGCGCGGGGAACTGGCCACCTGCGTTGTTCACCACTAAATCCAATCCGCCACATTCGCTCCAAGCAGCGTCAATCAGATCAGTTACCTGGTCAGGATCGCGGATAGTCATGGGGATCGAGCAGACATCAATCCCGTGATCGCCTAAAGATTTTTCCAATTCAACAAGTTTCGACTCGTTGCGACCGCAGGTGATAATCCGAGCTCCAAGTCGTCCCAGCAACATGCAGATTGCTCGGCCAATTCCCCCGGCTCCACCGGTAACAAGGGCCACCTGCCCACTGTACAAATCGCTTCGTAATCCATGATCGAGACGCGCAAGCTCGTCGTCAGTCCAAGAGGCGTAAGGGTCAACGCTCATTGCAACAAGGTAGAGCCAAATGTTCGCGCCATGCTGAAGTTGACAAAATGGTGTTCTTTGGTGCCCGGAGCGGGATTTGAACCCGCACGCCCGTGAGGGCAAAGGATTTTGAATCCTCCGTGTCTGCCATTCCACCACCCGGGCCGCAAAGGGTGAGGTTAGCGCTCTAAAGGCAGCGTTCCCCAAGGATCCGGTGAGAGTTAGTGGTCATTCCGTCTTTAGGGCGCATGTTTGGCCTACCCTCTTCAGAAGCCGTGGTCGGTAGGTTTTTAGCTAGGCCATGTGAAACCTTTCGGGCCAACGTGCGGTCCAACCCATAAGGTGATCGCACAGGGAGGCTGCGTGCTCGCATTCACATTTCCCGGACAGGGCTCTCAGAAGCCAGGTATGGGGTCGTCGTGGGTTGATCACGCGAGTTGGGAACTCGTTGAGGAAGCGTCGCAAGCGTGTGGCCGCGACGTAGAACAACTGCTGCTCGGGGCTGAAGCCGAGGAGCTCAAACAAACGCGCAATAGCCAACTCACCACTTTCGTTCTTAGCATGGTGGTTCTTGATGCTGTTGAACGCACAGGAGTTGCACCCAACCTCGCCGCGGGTCATTCGTTGGGCGAATACAGCGCCCTATGTGCAGGTGGGGCGTTATCTTTCGAAGACGCAGTTCGCTTAGTCGCCGAACGCGGGGAAGCCATGCAGATAGCTGCCGACGAGCAAGTCGGCACTATGGCTGCAATTCTGGGACTCGACGATGACCTAGTGGTCGCTGCATGCGCACGTGTCGACGGAGACGTGTGGGTAGCGAACTACAACGCTCCCGGGCAAGTGGTAATCGCTGGCGCTCCCTCCGCAGTCGAGGACGCAGGTAAGAAAGCTAAGGAGTTGGGTGCTAAAAGAGCGATGGCGCTTCCAGTTGGAGGAGCCTTTCATACGCCATTCATGGCACCCGCTAGGGACCGACTTCGCAAAGCACTGGGTGAGGTTGACGTGCGAGCGCCAGCTGTTCCCGTCATAGCCAACGTTGATGCAACAGCGCGTGATGGAGCTGACGAGTGGCCTCAACTTCTAGCGAGCCAACTATGTAGCCCTGTCCAATGGAGGCAAAGCCTTTACCAACTGAGCGAGATGGGTTGCACAACGTTCGTCGAACTTGGCCCAGGCACAGTCCTAACCGGCATGGCCAAACGAACTTTAAAAGACGCCACGACCTTGTCTGTAGGCACACCCAAAGATGTCGACACTCTGCTCGCAGCGGTTACCGATCTGGGGTCCGTTGAGCTTGCTACAGCCGGAGCAGGAGAACATTTGTATGTAACTGAACGTCTGGTGGTCAGCCCCTGCGCCGGCATCTTCACTCCAAAAGAAGGCCTCGGGGGCGATCAACCGGTCGCTGTCGGCGATGTGCTCGGCTGGGTCGCCGAAGAAGAGGTTCGGTCTCCTTTTTCAGGCGTCATGATGGACCTCATGGCTCTTGATGGTGAGCGAGTAACGGCCCGTCAACCTATTGCTTGGCTCCGCACAAAATAGAGCGAGAGAACATGACTTCACACTCTGTATCCAACGCACGAATGATGGCTTTAGGGACAGCCCTCCCCGATAAAGTTTTAACGAACCATGACCTCGCGGAAATGGTCGACACCACCCACGAATGGATCCTTGAACGTACGGGAATTCATGAGCGTCGAATCGGCGGCACCACTGCTGGACTCGCCGCTGAAGCCGGACGGATCGCTATCGAACGTTCCGGCATTGACCCAGCCACAATTGACTTGCTGATCCTCGCGACCACTAGCCCCGACCGGCGCGTACCGGCGACAGCGTCCACAGTTCAAGAACTACTTGGTCTGAGGTGCGGAGCCATGGACCTCAATGCAGCCTGCTCAGGCTTTGTTTACGGGCTTATCGCGGCTCACGGATTCATCAACCTGGGCCATCATCGCATACTGGTAATCGGCGCTGAAACTCTCTCGCGGATGACCGATTGGACTGACCGAGGGACTTGCATTCTCTTCGCCGACGGAGCCGGTGCTGCCGTGATCGAAAGAACTGACGGCCCCGGTGACCTAAACGGGTGGCATGTTGACAGCAACGGCGCACTCGAAAACGCTCTTTATTGTGACTTCGACGCAAAGATTGAAATGTCAGGTCAAGCAATCTTTAAAAACGCTGTCCTTGCTATGGAACACGCTGCTCGCCAGTCACTCGAAATGGCTGACATGTCCGCATCAGACATTGACTTAGTTATCCCCCATCAGGCCAACGTTCGAATTGTCGAAGCGTCTTGCAAGCGGCTTGGCATTCCTTACGAAAAGACTTCGATGGTTATCCATCGAACCGGAAACACATCCTCTGCTTCAGTCCCTCTCGCCCTTGAGGACGCATGGGGCGAGGGGCGAGTAAAAAAAGGAGATCGCCTCCTTCTCGTCGGTTTCGGCGCTGGAATGACATCTGCGGCGGCGGTACTCACGTGGGATGGCAAATGAAAGAAGCGCTAACGGTCTTAGTGACAGGTGGCAATCGAGGTATTGGCCTGGCATCTGCGAAGCTGTTCGCCGACGCTGGTCATCGCGTCGCTGTAACTTCTCGGGACCCTGACGTCACAGACGACCGCATCTTCTCTGTGGCCTGCGATCAAACCGATAGTGACGCAGTTGACGTCGCATTCGCGGCCATCGAGGCAGAGCTTGGCGCAGTCCAAGTATTAGTTGCGAATGCCGGGATTACTCGCGACCAACTACTACTCAGAATGTCAGATGACGATTTCACCGAAGTCGTCGACACCAACTTAAACGGCGCTTATCGCGTCGCCCGCAGAGCGGCGCGCCCAATGTTGAGGGCCCGTTGGGGTCGACTCATCTTTATCTCATCAGTGGTCGGTCTTCTAGGCTCCGCTGGTCAGGTCAATTACGCGGCAAGTAAGGCTGGCCTAATTGGCATGGCTCGTTCAATGGCCCGCGAACTTGGGTCGAGAAACATCACCGCCAATGTTGTAGCCCCTGGTCCCGTGGCGACGGAGATGCTGGCCTCTCTGACCGAAGAACAACGAACAACAATTACCAGCCAAGTGCCTCTAGGTCGAGTTGCACAACCCCACGAAATTGCTGAAGCCATAAAATTTCTCGCCTCAGAATCAGCCGCGTACATCACAGGCGCCGTGATTCCAGTAGATGGCGGGCTAGGCATGGGTCATTGACCTTGAGCCTCTACACTTTCCTCAGTCCCATGACACAAGGAATACCTGAATGAGCGACAACTTCGAGCGATTCAAGAACTGCGCCGTGGAGGTCTTGGCAGTGGACGTGTCCGCTGTTACTCCAGAGGCGAACTTTGCAGACGACCTTGATGCAGACAGCCTCGACCTAGTTGAACTAGTGATGGCTCTTGAAGAAGAATTCGATATAAGCGTCGAGGAAGAAGAACTCTCTGACGTGGCCACAGTCGGCGACGCATTGGCATTGGTTGAGTCCAAGCTGTGAGCGAAAAGCGCAGGGTCGCAATCGTCGGCCTTGGGGTTGTTTCCTGCGCTGGGACAGGGCTAGAAACCTTCTGGGAGGGATTGAACTCAGCTGCCCCCGAAGGGGAACGCCGCGTCCACGACTTTGACCCTCTTGAATATTACGACAACCCTAAAGAAGCGCGGCGAGCCGACCGATCCCAGCAAATGGCAACCGCAACCGCAATTATGGCCATCGAGGATGCCGGCGAACTCGACACCGATCCGGCCCGTTGCGGCGTGATCTATGCGACAGGAGTGGGGGGACTGCAAACCTTCGAGGAACAGGTACTAGTTCATGACCGCAAAGGCGCTCGTCGCGTTTCTCCCTTCATGGTCCCCATGATTATGCCCAATGCGCCAGGGGCAGCGATTTCTATGCTCTTCGGCTTCGAAGGTCCCAATGAGACCATCACCACAGCATGCGCTGCAAGCACCCACGCCTTGGGGTATGCCACCCGTCTCATCCAAATGGGCTACGCCGATGTGATTGTGTCCGGTGGAGCTGAATCCGTAATGTCGCCCGTGGGAATGGCGGGCTTTCAGAACATGACTGCGTTGTCATCTTCGGGTAAATCCATGCCGTTCGACCGCGATCGCGACGGTTTCATGATGACAGAGGGGTCAGCGACCCTCATTCTGGAAGAAATGGGATCTGCTAAAGCGAGAGGCGCCCGGATCTATGGAGAAATTCTTGGCTCGGGATCTAATGCCGACGCTCACCACATCACGGCTCCGTCGCCAGGTGGCCACGGAGCGGCACGCTGTATGCAGTTGGCGATCGAAGATGCCGGACTCACCAGCAACGAGATCTGTTACGTAAACGCTCACGGAACGTCAACCCCTCTGAACGACGCTGCTGAGGCCCAAGCGCTGTCAAAGGTATTCGGAGAGCACGGCCCCCCAGTCACCTCAACTAAGGGAGTTACTGGCCACGCGTTGGGCGCTGCAGGCGCGATAGAAGCAACTTCTGTTCTTATCTCATTTCAACGTCGCCAGATTCCTCCCACCGCAGGGTTCACTAACTCTGATCCCGAAATACCCAACATCAATCTGGTGACAGGTTCTCCCCAAGATTGGGCACCAGGCCCTTCCATGTCCAATTCCTTCGGATTTGGAGGACACAACGGCTGTCTGATCCTGGCTCCGGTTACCGCATAAAGCCACTTCTTTCATAGCAGCCGAAGCACCGCCGTTACCCCTGCCGCTAGGACTAGGACCACCACAAATGGGGCTCCGCGTCGCGCTGCCACACCTCCAATGAGGAGACCGACCGCGCCAGCCCCAACGTCGAGTGTCCCTCCCCCATCAAAAGTTTGCACCACGATAAGGCCTGCCAATACTGCTGGTGTGAGACCGCTAAGCACTCGATCTAGAAGCGGACTGGGGCGCGCTTTTCCGGCAACTACAAGACCGGCGAGTTTGAAGAAGTAGCAACCGCCGGCGAGGCTGAGAATCATGACCCAGCTCATTTGTGGTGTTTCCTTCTTTTTTTGCTCCCGACAGCAGCGGCTATAGCAGCACCAAACGCCGCCGCGAGCACCGGAAGTCCTTGAGGCAAAATCGGGATACTAATTACAGCGATTGCAGCGCCCAGCAGAGCAGCGAGTCTCTTCTTTCGATCCGACAGGTGAGGCAACAAAAGAGCCAGAAATCCCGCCGGGAATGCTGCGTCTAACCCCCAAGAAAGAGGATCACCTACGACTTGACCTGCCATTACCCCAACCAGAGTTCCGGCGTTCCAAAAAATATAAACAGAAAGTCCAGTTACCCAGAAAGCTTCCTGTGACACCTCCGGCACAGGCTGGGCCTCGCTCATAGCTGCCGTCTCGTCAATAACGAGTTGTGCAGCTATCAAGCGTTTCAATCGGTTCGTTGGAAGTATTTCGGCAATCGAAAGGGAGTACACACCATTGCGAGCAGCCAGTAACAACGCTGTTCCTAAAGCAGACAGTGGTTCGCCGCCCGCGCTGACGGTTCCGACTGCGGCGAATTGGGATGCCCCGGTGAACACAAGCAGTGACATCGCCGTGGCCTTGAAAGCAGAAAGGCCCGAAGCCGATGCGAGGACCCCAAACGTTATTCCGAAAATCCCGACCGCTGCTCCGAGCAGAAGCCCGTCTCGTCGATGATCGCCAGCCCAAAACAGTCTCAGGCGGTTACTCACGTCGCGACATCTAGCGTCCTAAAGGTCGGCC
Organism: Acidimicrobiales bacterium; assembly: GCA_014239555.1. Lineage (GTDB taxonomy): Bacteria > Actinomycetota > Acidimicrobiia > Acidimicrobiales > Poriferisodalaceae > UBA2110. Next base: position 30,828 of record JAAZYR010000011.1, on the reverse strand, counting down.
GCGTCGGCGATCACAAACATCATTTCGACCTGGCAGGCGATTTCACCGTCCACAGATGCTAATCCCGTTGCTTTGCCGGCCATTTTGGACATTCGCCCTAAACTCGCCTCCAAAGTAAGGATGTCGCCTGGAATGACTTGGCGCCGAAAACGCGCCTTGTCGATACCCCCAAAAAGTGGCAATCTACCTTGAAAGTCGTCGTCACTAAGTGCTGCTAGCCCAGCAGTCTGAGCTAAGGCCTCAACTATCAACACTCCAGGCAGGGTAGGTCTACTCGGAAAATGGCCGGCGAAAAAGGCTTCCTCGCCTGTTAAGCGCCATATCGCGGTACATGAAACGCCGGGCTTCAACTCTGTTATTTCATCGCAAAAAAGGAATGGAGGTCGGTGCGCCAAAAGGTCCGCAGGTTTGGGATATTCACTCATTGCTCTCCTTCAGCGCCATCAATAGCCGGTGCGGGGTTTCCTTTGGGGAAATTTTCATCCAAACATTTTCGATACGGCCCGAAGCCGAAATAAGGAAAAGTGAACGGAATATCCCTTCATACTCACGACCGTAAAGTTTTTTTGAACCCCAAGCTCTATATTTCGTTGCGATTTTATGATCGGGATCAGATAAGAGCGGGAAGCCCAAGTGGTGTTTTTCGTCCCAATTAGCTTGTGCTTTGGGGCTATCTGGGCTGATTCCCACAACTTGGACGTCATCAAGTTGCGGCGCTATATCACGCAACCCGCATGCCTGCTCAGTGCATCCGCCGGTGTTTGCCTTTGGATAAAAGAAAAGTGCAATTCGTTGATGGCGTTGGTCTGTCAGACGCCATTTTGTTTGGGACTGATCCAAAAGCGTAAAAGCTGGTGCGCGATCCCCGGGTTTCAGCATTCGGCCAACATAGCGATCCGATGCTTACGACCTGGCCATCCAAAGAAAAATTAACCAGCGGTATCTTCGAAAAAGCCCACCCGCACGTGTGCAAGAAGTGCCTGAATTTCTTCTTCGCTCAGGCTCGCTCCGAATCCAGGCATTGAACGTCTCCCTCGTTCGATGATCTGGCGCTGCGCGTCGTAAGAGAATTTATGACCTTTTCCCAAAAGGTTGGGGCCAAAGGCGCCTGAACCATCCACTCCATGGCACGTTGCGCAAGCATCTCGGTAAACGATTGCGCCGAGTTCGAATTGCTGCAGAATATTCTTCTTCAGTTGGGCCTTTCGCTGACCAATCCGTTCCGTCTCCACACCCGACACAGAACCCGAAAGCGATGAGAGCCGTTAACAACAGTTGCGGTACCCGGTGGTTCACGCCAGTAACTGCCGTTCCCCGCCGACACCGGAGTATTTGCTGGGCGCTTCTACCCAACGACGGGAAAGCCATTTAGGGTCTCGAAAGTGCGCATGAAAATGATCAGGTACCTGGCGCATAACTCGGTCTATGGATCCGACGTCGTGTCCGAATCGATATATCCCGGCATCTGCAAGACGAGCAAGCATCCACTCCACCTCGTCACTTTTAGGTGCAGTTCCGTGAGATCTCCACACAACCATGGGCGTCGAACAGGCCTCACAGTCGGCAACCCAACAAACTTCGTCTTCGTAGTACCAATGAGTAAATCTCGCGGCTTCGCAGAGCTCGCAGTGTTCGTCGACGAGCACGTTTTCCATTGATAATCGATTTCAGCCTGCGTCTAGAGCGTTGCGATAAGAAGCGATAAGTTCTCCAACTCCTTCCGCTCCCTCCCCATCTAATAACCGCCGCACAACGGCGGATCCGATGATCACTCCGTCGGCAACGGAACAAGCCTCTACTGCTTGCTCAGGTGAACCAATGCCAACCCCTGTTAGAACCGGCTTATCGGTCACTTGTTTGCATCGTCTCGCAATCTCGGTTGCGGTCGCCGCCAGATTCGCTCGTTCACCAGTGACACCAAGTAACCCCACTGCATAAACAAACCCTCTGGAAGCTTCACACAATTCGGCGAGTCGATCTTCGGGCGTGGTGGGTGCGGCCAGCATGATGGCCTCGATACCCGCCGCTGTCGCGGCTTCCCTCCAGGGAGCCGATTCTATGAGAGGCAAGTCAGGCAGAATTGCTGCATCAATACCCGAATTCGCCAACATCGCAGCGAACCTTTCGTGACCTGCATGATGCGCCAAGTTGTAATAGGTCATCACAGCATGCGGTACCCCAGTGTCCAGATTCGGCACTGCCGCTAATACTGAAGCTGGTGAAGCCCCTGCGTCCAACGCAATCTGGCTCGCCTTTTGAATTACGGGCCCGTCCATCACAGGGTCAGAAAATGGTATTCCAATTTCGATTGCGTCAGCTCCGGCAGCTGCCGCTGTTTCTACCGCGACTTCCCATCCTTCGTACCCGCCGGTGATGTAGGCGACTAACAGCTTTGATTCGCTGTCCCTTCGATCGCGCAGAAATCGTTCCATTCGCCCGATTTTCGAGTCTGAGCTCACTGTTTGTTACCCGGTCCCAAAATACTCATCATCTGATCGACGTCTTTATCGCCACGACCGGACAAATTCAGGAGCACCGTTTGTCCTTGAAGCGAAGCTGCTTCGCGAACTACCCAGGCAAGGGCATGCGCAGATTCAAGTGCTGGGATAATCCCTTCGATGCGGGCGAGAAGCTGAAAAGCGCTGACGACTTCGCTATCAGTCACTGACGGATATTCAGCGCGACCGATAGAAGAAAGGTAGGCGTGCTCTGGTCCAACACCGGGATAATCAAGTCCGGCGGAAATGGATTCAGCCTCTTGAACCTGCCCAACTTCATCCTGCATGAGGTATGACAGCATCCCGTGCACTACTCCGGGAACCCCTCTTCCGACAGCCGCACCGCCTGCGGGTTCCACCCCCACAAGCCGGACGTCGGTATTAGCAAATCCTGAAAAAATGCCGGCTGCGTTACTACCCCCTCCGACACACGCAACAACCACGTCCGGTAACTGTTTCATCAACGTGAGGCATTGTTCACGAGCTTCGTCGCCGATCACGTGATGGAAGGTGCGCACCATCCAGGGGTACGGATGAGGACCCATCACTGACCCAAGGCAGTAGTGAGTGTTCTCGACGGTGGCGACCCAGTCTCGTAATGCCTCATTGACGGCATCCTTAAGCGTTTTACTACCCGAAGAAACTGACTCAACTTCTGCACCGAGGAGCTGCATTCGAAAGACGTTGAGTTCCTGTCGTTCTATGTCGACTTCGCCCATGTACACCTTGCATTCCATATCAAGCAAGGCGGCAGCCGTAGCCGTAGCAACTCCGTGCTGCCCTGCCCCTGTTTCTGCTACGAGACGAGACTTGCCCATACGCCGAGCAAGCAAAGCTTGTCCGATGACGTTGTTGATCTTGTGGGACCCCGTATGGTTCAGATCCTCTCGCTTGAGGAGCACTCTGACATCCAACTGCTCCGACAGGCGGTAACACTCAGTTAGCGCAGAGGGGCGACCTCCGAAATCAGTGAGGATTCGGTGGAATTCTTCGACAAAAGCAGAGTCATTCCAAGCATCCCTAAAGGCTTCCTCTAGCTCTTCGCAAGCAGGCACTAACGTTTCGGGGACGAAACGACCTCCAAATTCGCCGAAACGTCCTTCGTCCGTCGGGTCGGTCATCACCATGTGTTCAACCTATCGGTGCCACTGCCAACGTCATCATTCATCACGCCAGTCGTAAGGACGGGGGGCGTCAGGATCAAATTCCTCACCAGTGGGCTCCATCGCCGCTTCGGCCTCTCGGGCGTTGAGAATGAACTCCCGCACCTTCACCGGATCCTTCGTACCAGGAGAGGATTCGACCCCACTGGCTACGTCCACTCCCCAAGGTCGCACGATTCGAACTGCTTGCGCAACGTTTTTAGGATGCAAGCCTCCCGCTAAAATCAGTGGTCGGCCTCTTTCGCGACCATCAAGCATGGACCAATCGAAAACTTCGCCTGAACCAGGTTCTGGAGCGTCAACTAACACAGCGCTCGCCGAATAACGGTCGAGGCCGTCCATAGCAGCGTCACCTGCAGTGAAGGCTTTGATGAGGTAGGGAATTCGTTGTGCCACCCAAGAGCTGTCGTTACTGGACTCTCGGCCGTGAAGTTGAGCTGCTTGAAGACCAGCTTCATGAGTAACTTCAACAACCCTCTCCTTCAGTTCGTCTCGAAATACTCCTACCGTGAGCACTCCGCCAGGGAGTCTGCGAACAATATCTCTGGCCGTCGCCGTTCGAATTTGGCGTGAGGAACCAGCCACGAAGTTGAAACCTAAGGCATCTGCTCCCATTCCGACTGCCAAAAGAGCGTCTTCCTCGGTGGTGACGCCACAGATCTTTACGAACATCAGACAGCCTCTCGGAGCGCCGCCACGGCGGCCGACGCGTCACCGCTGGTGACGAGTGTTTCCCCCACAAGGATCGCTGCATAACCTGCCTGATGCAACGTTGCAGCATCTGCTGGGCCTCGAACCCCGGACTCGGCGACAGCTGTTACATCGTCGGGAATGAGCGCGGCCATGCGTGCAGCTCGCTCGTGGTCGACTTCAAAGGTTATGAGGTCTCTTTGGTTCACTCCGATGAGTTCGGCACCGATCTCTAACGCTGCCACAAGTTCAAGTTCGTCATGGATTTCAACCAGCGCCTCTAAGCCGAGTTCACATGAAAGGGAAAAGAAACGTTCAAGTTCTTCTTTCGACAAAGCCGCGACGATCAGCAAAACAGCGTCGGCTCCCATTATCCGAGCGTCAAGGATATCGCGTTCGTGGACGGTGAAATCTTTTCTCAAAACGGGAAGTTCCACAGCAGCCCGCGCCAGTTCTAAATCTGCAGGGGAACCAGCAAAGTTAGCCTCGTCGGTAAGAACCGAGATGCAGGCCGCCCCACCTGCCGCGTATTCGCGCGCTAAGACCGATGGGTTTAGGTCTATGAAAAGATCACCTTTGGAAGGTGACCGGCGCTTTATTTCAGCGATAACACTTAGCCCTGGTTGGTTTAGAGACGAACGAAACCCTCTAGTCTCCGGAAGCAACATCGCTTCCGTTAACAGCTGTTCAACCGGTCGTTGGTCAACGAGCGCCCGAGCACGGTGCTCAGCGATAATCCGATCTAAGTAAGTTCCGTTACCGACGCTCATAGCCGCGTCGCCTCCCAATAGCTGACATTGCAGCAATCGCCGGGGTGTCCCTCAGAGCTCAAGCCCTTTCGCGCACACGGGCTCTAAGAAAATTAGTTCTGGCCGACTAGCCATGTACTCCCCCGTAGATCGACCGAACTCTTTCATCGCATCTGACCCACCATGCGCCGCTAACGCGTCGCTGTCTGAGTACATCTCATAGAACCAGACGACATTTTCGTCGTTCTGGTCCTTATGGGCGACATATACCTCGGTACCCGGCTCACCCGAAACGTTTTGCATTCCTAAGTCAGCGATCACGCTCAACAACGCGTCGCGCTGACCATCTTTCGCGGTCAGTTTGGCTAAAAGTGCAGGCTTGGCCACAATAATCATCTCCCATTAGCTAGGTGCGGCAGTGGGCAACACCAGTACGTTCGATCAGAGGGTAGCGCTCTCCCACTTTCAAGGTTCCGGTTATAACCCGACGTCGTGTATCGAGGCAACGTTCACTTGTGCGTCCTCAGGTCCATCCGCAAGGTCTACATCCGCACGAACCCGGGCGAATCCGACATACGGAGCATCTTCGGTAATGCTCAAAACTTCCCCGACTTTCGCGTCTTCAAATCTAAGTTCATCGCCGGGCGCTAGTGCGCCTTCACTCTCCACACGCCGGACCAAGCGCCGACCTCCTGATCGGGAGTCGATTCGCTCAACGAGTTCTTGACCGCGGTAGCAGCCCTTACCAAATGACACGGCAAGGTCTAATAGGTCCGTTTCGTTGGGGATACCCCCGAGGCTTATTTCACGTCCGATTACTGGCAACCCCGTGGCTAAGCGAAGGCGTTCATACTCCTCGGCCGAGCATTCAGGCAAATCTAAGGATGGCGAGGTCCCAAGCAAGTCGATATTTCCGCTGCCCGGCCAACCAGAGGGTGCTACCACTTCAACATCGTGAGCTTCCGAGAGATCAGCTTGACCCAAAACAGCGATCATTCTCCAACGCGACCAACTGAACTCAATTTTTGAACGAAGTTTGAATCGCTCCAGAGAAGACTTGAGGAGTTCGCCATGATCCACTTCTGTATCGAGCACATATTGCTGATTTTCTGAGCGAGTGATCCGAAACAGGCTTTCGATGTTGCCCTTTGGTTCAAGAAGAAATGACAGTCTCGATTCTCCAACGGCCATGTCATCAACATCTTGAGAGATTTGGCCGTGGAGGTAGCTCTCCGCGTCTGATCCTTCTACTACCACTACGTCGCGAGGTGTTGCCCAAATCACGCTATTCATCGATGACCCGTTAATAATTCAACAGCATTAACGACCAGACGCATACCTACTCCATCGTCTAAAGACATGATCGACTCAGGATGAAACTGCACCGCACAAATTGGCAACTCGCGATGTTCGATAGCCATAACAACCTCATCATCAACGCTGGTAGCGGTGATTTCCAAATCATCGGGCACACGGTCCCGCTTCGCAAACAAGGAGTGATACCGGCCCGCTCGAAACTCGGTCGGTAAACCGTGAAACAACCGGCCACCAAGGACCTGGACCGATGAAGGTTTTCCATGCATTGGGGTTTCTAACTGCCCCAACTCCCCCCCAAAATACTCAACAATCGCCTGTAACCCAAGACACACTCCAAAAACTGGTACTCCGAGCTCTACAGCCGCCTCAATGGTGGCCGAAATACCGTAATCAGAAGGGGCACCAGGCCCAGGTGACAGCACCAACAAATCGGGTCGCTGCGCGACTAAATCGCTTAGAGGAAAACCGGTTCGTTGAGTCCGCACATCGGCTCCGGTCTGACGCAAGTAGTTCGCCAAGGTGTGGACGAAGGAATCCATGTGGTCGACAAGCAATACGCTCTTTCCGTCAACTGACCTAGAAAATGAAGGCGCCTCCGCAAGTCTTCGAGGCAACCGTAGAGCGTCTAAAAAAGCCGACGCTTTGAGCTCTGTTTCCTCTTCTTCAGCGACCGGATCAGAGTCCCAAAGAAGGGTTGCCCCAACTCGAACCTCAGCGTGACCATCTTTAATTCTTATTGTTCTTAGCGTCAGCCCAGTATTGAGGCCGCCATCAAATCCGACTTTCCCGATCGCCCCGCCGTACCAAGCGCGCGGGCTTTTTTCGTGTGCCTCAAGGAACATCATCGCAGCGGTCTTGGGTGCACCTGTCACCGTCACAGCCCAGGTGTGCGTTAGGAACGCATCCAGGGCATCAAACTCGGGCCGGAGGCGCCCCTCGACGTGATCCACTGTGTGGATCAGCCTCGAATACATCTCAATTTGACGCCGGCCAATAACTTTGACGGAACCGGGGATACAGATTCGGCTTTTGTCATTGCGATCAACGTCGGTGCACATCGTGAGTTCCGACTCATCTTTCTCCGAATTCAACAGCGCAAGGATCTGTGAAGCATCATCGAGCGGATCTTGGCCTCTAGCGATGGTGCCTGAAATTGGGCACGTCTCAACTCGATCGCCCTCAACGCGAACATACATTTCCGGTGATGCTCCAACTAACCATTCCGACTGACCCAAATTGATGAGGAACCCGTAGGGGGATGGGTTCTGTTCTTTCAAGCGCCGGAACAACTCGGATGGCGGTTCAGGAGACGGTTCGACGAAGGTTTGACTCGAAACCACTTCAAACAAGTCACCCCGTGAGAAGTATTCGCGAGCAACCTCAACGGCTTGCGAGTACTCACCTGGGCGGTGATCACGTTGAGCCTCAAGATTCTCGTCAGGCTGGTATGAGTCTCTGGTCCCACCTCGGCTTAGACCCGTCGTGCTTACGTCGTCGAATCCGAACTCATAGCAACGACGTTCTGCAATTCCACCTTGGTGGTCAACGACAATCAGTTCATCGGGAATGTACAGAACAAGGTCTCGCTGGTCTTCAGGTCGCGCCAACTGCAGCACAATCGGTTCAAATTGAAATGCGAGGTCGTACCCAAATGCCCCGTATAGCCCAAGGTGTTCATCTGGACCAGCGAAAAGGTCGACAATCGCTCGGACTGCTGAAAAGGCAGACGGTTGGCGACTTCTATCCTCTTCTTCAAAACGCTTGGGAGGCCGTTCGACGTTACAAACAACGAAGGTCGCCGTTTCATCAACCACCGAGACTCCGTCTACCTTGCCCAAGGCACGTCCCAACAGCGACAGCAATACCTGCCCGCGTTCATTAAGGGCCTCGAGACGAATCTCTTGATCGTGGCTAGTTACAACCAGGGGCGGATCAACGAAACCCAAATCCCATCGCGTATAACGGCCGGGATACTCATAACTTGAGGAAAGGAGCACTCCTCGCGCTGAGTCGAGCCGATCAACAAGATCTTCAACAGCGATTTCGGGCTCGATGGACGCAATCTCTACGCTGACTTGGATTCCGCCTTTGGTCGTGTAGTCCCAAAGGTTGTGTCCGGAGGAATCAGCCATATCGATCAGAGGTAGAGACCAGTGCTACCCGGCTCCACGCGCGGCGCCGCTATCGCATGGACATCACGTTCGCGCAAAATTAGGAAATCATCGCCGTGCACTTCGACTTCATATCGGTCTTCGGGACTGAATAAGACCTGATCACCTTCCTCCGCGCTACGAACATTTGGTCCAGCTCCTACCACTTCGCCCCATACCAAACGTTTTTGTTGCTGAGCGGTAGCGGGGATCAAAATTCCCCCGCTACTGCGCCGCTCAGCCTCGTCTGTGGGCATCCGAACCAAGATGCGGTCGTGCAGCATCTTGATCGGACGTTTCGGATTTTGGTCGTTGGATTCGTCGCTCGGTTCTGCGGCCACAAAGGCACGGTACCGTCTCTAGTCATGAACGCGGAAGTCGGTTTCCCTCAAAACACCAATTTTACAACCAGCGACGGACTGAAATTGGAGGCAGAATTTCACTTACCGGCAAATATCAAAGCGATCGCCGTGCTGTCCCACCCCCATCCTCTGTACGGCGGTGAAATGCGCAACAACGTTATCCAGTCGCTATTTGAGTCTTTACCCGAAAGCTCCATTGGAACTCTCAGATACAACTTTCGGGGTGCTGGATTATCCGAAGGCATCCACGGCCAAGGAGAATTGGAACGACTTGATGCTGAAGCTGCGTTTACATACGCGGCATCGCTAGCCGACTCAATTCCCATAATTTCCGTCGGGTATTCCTTTGGAGCTGATGTCTCGTTGTCGACGGATCATTCGAACCTCTCCGGCTGGGTTGGTGTTGCTGCACCGCTCGCTTTACTTAAACCCCAACAAATGCCGGCAGGCCACGATCAACGTCCAACCTTGTTACTCGTGCCCGAACACGATCAGTACCGGTCTCCAGACGAAGCCACAACTATCTCTCACCCTTGGGTTTCCACTTCGGTGTCAATCATCGATGGTGGCGATCACTTCCTTATGGGGCGCTCCACGCCAGTAAGCGAAGCAACAACTGCATTCGTGAAAAATATTATTGACGCCTGACGGCACCTTCGTTATTTGTTGAATCGGTGTCGATTAGCCGCGACTCGCCGGTAAGTCCAGGAGGCCACCCACGAAACAGGTGCAACTGTCATCGCGCGCCCCAACAACGCCCAGCCTCCTCCAACGCCCTGGAGGGCTCGCCCGATGGCCTCATGCCCAGCGAGACGTTCGCTTTCATCGATCCACCAGACCGAACGTTTTGCCTCTACCCGAGAGAGTGCGAGATTTCGCAAATCTTCCTCGACACCTGAACTCATGGGAAAGTCCGCTCTTTTTCTCAGCCAAGCAGCGCATCGGCAACAAAAGTCGCATTCTCCGTCATAGACCAGCACTACCGCCTCCTAAATCAGGGGCACAAGTTACGCGCTCCCAGGCCTGACAATCCTCTTAGGTGAGGGTAAAAACTTCAGCTTGTTCCTCAAATGTGAAAGGCCAAAGGATTCTTTGTCGATTCAGATCGTATACATCTCGATTGACAAGGCACATCTGCCGTGGTGTTTGAAATAACTCCTTAGAGAACTATCTCGCTACCGAGACAGACCTGTACCCTGCCTTCCTAGAGAACAGACCGCTCGTACCCTTTCCCCCCCTGCCCGCTCCGCTGGCGCTGCGACCGGTCCTTAGCAAGGAATACGTGAGTACATCTTTTCTAGAACTCGGTGTGTCCGAGTCGCTGACGCGTGTGTTAGCAAAGTCAGGTATTTATGATCCGTTTGAGATACAAACCGCAACAATCCCCGACGCTTTAGCCCGTCGAGATGTCTGCGGGCGTGCTCCAACTGGTTCAGGGAAAACTATTGCGTTTGGCATTCCGCTAATTGCCCACACGATTAGTTCCAAGCCACGAGCCCCGCGTGCGCTCGTCCTCGTACCGACCCGAGAATTGGCTGAGCAAATCGCTAGTGATCTCCGACCCCTGGCACGGGCGAAAAATCTGTGGGTGATGTCCGCTTACGGCGGCACCAATATCAACCGTCAAATCCAGCAACTCGCCAAGGGGGTTGATGTTGTGATCGCTTGCCCTGGGCGACTCCGCGATCTAATCGACCGAAAAGCGTTAACCCTTGGGGATGTAGAGACCGTTGTTGTCGACGAAGCCGACCGCATGGCGGACATGGGCTTTCTCCCCGAAGTCCGCAAACTTCTTGATCTCACTTCCCCACAGAGACAAACACTCTTGTTCTCAGCAACGCTCGACGGAGATGTCGCGACCCTCACTCGCGATTACCAGAACAAACCTGTCCGCCATGAGGTTGGGCCGTCAACACCAGATGTCGGTTCCATGACTCACTTTTTTTGGGAAGTTGATCGTAACGATCGCGTAGAGCAAGCCACCAAAGTCATCCGAAACGCCGGCAAAACCGTGGTGTTCGTCCGGACTCGACACGGGGTCGATCGTGCCACAAAGCAACTGAGACGTAGCGGCGTAGAAGCCGTTGCAATACATGGTGCCCGTTCACAAAGTCAACGTGACCGGTCACTTAAACAATTCACCGACGGTCAGGCATTGGCGCTTGTAGCGACTGACGTCGCAGCACGTGGTCTTCACATTGACGATGTCTCGTGTGTATTGCATTTCGATCCACCTGAAGATCACAAGGCTTACCTACATCGAAGTGGCCGAACGGCCCGTGCCGGCGCCACCGGCGTGGTCGTGTCTTTCGTGGATCGCTCTCAAAAAAAATCGGTGAAGTTGCTGCAAAAGAAGCTCGGCCTTCAGGTTCCATTATCGAAACCTGCCCCCGAGGAACTAACCGACTCTCCCTCACAGCTTCTCCCAACGACGTCTCGCGATCGAAACAACACTTCCCAAAGATCTCAGAATCAACGATCACAAAAGGGAAAACAGACAAACTCGTCAAATAAGTCACCCGGTCAAAAAAAGAACCGGAAGCCGCAGAGTAAAAAAACCCACAGTGCGACTTCCAAACATCGAAACGGACAACGTACCGGCCCGCCCGGACGCGCTAAGAGCCACAACAAATCGCAGGGCACAAACAAAAGACGATCTCATTCCAACAAGGCCCGCTCTCACCGCTGATCGCAATGTCCTTGGGACTGAGGTACGTCGGCGTACGCGAGTTCTTTCACATACCTAAACCCGATCCGGATCGCGTCCTCTCGTCTCGAATGGGTCAAAAGGCACGGCTTGCCTCAATTCGTCAGGTGACAGTTAACCATTTGAGAAATTGTCATTGATATCCGCGAAACCCGTGGAGTCCAGCCACCACGAATTACCCACGGACCGGAGGTACCCGCACGAGGGGCCCCCAAAATGCGTTCCTAAAATCAACGTGTGATCGTCGCAGTATCGTTCGGCGAAACGCCGGCGCATGCTAATCGCGGCTGGTTTGTCAACGTCAGGTTCACTAGACCAGTGAGGGAATTCGAATTGAATGGGATGGTGACATAGATCACCTGTGATGATCGCGTCCTGCCCTCCGGATGAGATACATACGCTGTGGTGGCCTGGGGTGTGGCCCGGGGTTGGCTCCAACCAAATAGCGTCATTCAGCTGCATGTCACTTTGGACAAGTTCGGCTAAACCAGCATCAATGCATGGTTGGATGCTGTCCCCTACGACGTCACCATAGATTTGTGGCTCCACACGCCAGTGAGCCCATTCGGTCTCGCCAAACAGATAGCGAGCTTTGGGGAACGTCGGTTGCCAAACGCCGTTACGCAGTTGGGTATTCCACCCCACGTGGTCGACATGAAGGTGCGTGCATATCACCGCTGTAACGTCATCTGGGCCAAATCCCGCTTCGGTCATCTTGTGCATGAAATCTGTGTCGAGATTGCCCAGTGCTGCAAAATTCGGTCGCGTTTTGTCGTTTCCGGCGCAAGTGTCAACAACGATTTTCTCATCACCAATTTCAATACAAAAAGCGTGGAATGAAAGCCGGATTCGACCATTTTCACGGTCGGCGAACGGCCCCAAGATCCAGTCGTGTTCAAGCAGCGCTGCTGAGTTCGCATCCGGTATCACCGCTGACCCCGGCCACATCTGCTCCATTTCTACGACTTTGGTGATTTTGACTTCGCCAATATTCCAGGTCTGCATCTTGTCAATCCCCTCTTTAAGGCTTTCCTGCTGCAGGTTCAATTTCGTTGTAACGACGCCGGACGGTCATCCGCTAACCAAGCCCTTTAGCGAGAGCTCCGCGTGAATCCGTTGATGACAGGCGCAACGGCAAGGCTGCCTGGTACTCCGGAGAGTCGTACCACTCTCTGAAGGCTTCCTCGTCCTCGAATTCGAGAATCACTAACCGTGAACCATGCCACTCCCCTTCGATTGAACGCACGTTGTCATCGACGGCGAGTGCTCGGCCTCGTCCGAGCGAAGATGCTCTAGCGGCTTTCATATAGTTCTCTAGACCAGCCGGGTCTTCGACCTCTTCTTGTACAACAAAATAAACCGACATTTTGCCCCCATTGTCCCCCTGCGTGCCGCAGGTGTCTTCAACACTAGGACGTTTCCGTTAACCGCGTCCGCTGTTAGGAGACGCCACTCAGGAGTTCATATGAGATGCAAATTCTGATGCTTAGGAATCAGTGATTTGCTCTATCGGCGAAACTTGAGCTGTCGAATCGCCACTCCAATACTCGTCTCGAAGAAGCCTTTTGTATAGTTTTCCAGTGGGTAGCCGCGGTAGCTCGTTTCGGAAGTCAACTGATCTTGGGACCTTGAACGCGGCGATGTGCTCGCGGGCATAATCGAGTAATCGCCTCTCAAGATTTTGTGTTCCTTCTGTTCCTTCTATCGGTTGGACTACGGCTTTTACTTCTTCACCGAAATCAGCATTGGGCACTCCGAATACAGCAACGTCAGCTACCTCAGGGTGAAGAATCAAACAGTCTTCAATTTCTTGCGGGTAGATATTGACGCCACCGGAGATAATCATGAACGCCTTACGATCCGTTAGGTAAAGAAACCCATCCTCATCGACCCGTCCCACATCACCCAGAGTTGTCCACAAACGATGGTCGGGATGCTGTGAACTTCGCGTCTTTTCGGGGGCGTTGTGGTACTCGAAAGCTTGATCTTCGCGTTCGAAGTAAATCAGCCCAGATTCGCCGGTTTCAACTTCTACACCGTCGTCGTCGCATATGTGAAGAGTTCCTATTAGCGGCTTCCCCACGGTCCCAGGATGAGCAATCCAGTCTTGTGGACCTACGTAGCAAAAGCCGTTGAGTTCGGTGCCCGCGTAATATTCATGCAAAATCGGTCCCCACCATTCCAACATCTGGTGTTTCACTTCAATCGGGCAGGGTGCCGCGGCATGAACGGCCACCTGATGACTAGATAAGTCATGGCGGTTGCGGTCAGCTTCTGGCAGCTTCAACATACGTGTGAACATCGTCGGAACCCATTGCGAAGCTGTGACTGCGTAGGTCTCTATCGCTTGGAGAGCCTCCAAAGGGTCGAACTTTTCTAACACGACGACCGTTCCACCGACCGATTGAGTTCCGGTGCTAAAAGCCAACGGAGCGGAGTGGTATAACGGCGCCGGGGACAAGTACACCGAATCGGCGTTGATTCCAAATAATGCGCCCACTAGTCCCGCCCCGATCGGGTCCGGATCGGTGATCTGTGAACCGTCGAGTGCTCGTTTAATGCCTTTGGGTTGCCCAGTGGTTCCGGAACTGTAAAGCATTATTGATCCCCGTGGCTGCTCCGGCAGCGGATCCGGCGGGTAGCTTCCAATTGCTGACTCAAAACTTTCATATCCTTCAGCCACCCCATCAAACATGAGACGGATGGGGCAGGCGCCAATATCTGGAAGCATTTCAACGGCAACGTTCTTGACTGCTTGGCTAGCCACAAGCACTTTGGCTTGGCAGTCTCGAACGATGTATGAAGCTTCTTCGGCGGTTAGAAACCGATTTACGGTTGTGAAAAACAAACCGCTGCGGAGGGCACCCCAATAGGCCTCAAAATATCTGATGTGGTTGTCGGCGAAGATAGCGACATGGTCACCGGCGCGTAGGCCAACATCCCACATCAGTTGAGCGAAACGAGCAGACCGATCGTCTAGTTCCTTATAGGAGAGATGCTCTCCCGTGCCAGCCATGATCACAGCTGGATGATCAGGTTTTTCGTTCGCGTAGGTGCCTGGATAGCTCATACGTCGAAGCTAACCGAATTCAGATAGCTATCAATCACTTAGAGGCGGTCTGACGGCTACGCCCGCTTGTAAAAGCGCATGCTTAGCTTCCGACACGGTGTGCTCCCCAAAGTGAAATATTGATGCTGCCAGCAGCGCGTCAGCGCGACCATCGATAGCTCCGTCGATTAGATGTTGGAGTGACCCCACACCACCACTTGCGATCACTGGAACGGTGACTGCGTCTCCAACGGAGCGGGTGAGTTCGAGGTCGTAGCCGCTTCGTGTCCCGTCTCCGTCCATCGAGGTAAGGAGAATTTCACCTGCCCCTCGGCGCACCACTTCTCTTGACCAAGCAACCGCGTCCAGGCCCGTATCTTCGCGGCCTCCTTTAACATAAACGTTCCACGTGTCATCGTTATTTGATTTTGCATCGACAGCGACTACCACGCATTGACTTCCGAAAGCGTCTGCGAGCTCCGTAATCAGCTCAGGCCGCCCAACTGCGGCTGAGTTGACCGACACCTTGTCGGCACCCGCTCGCAGAAGCAATCTTGCGTCGTCTACGGATCGAATTCCTCCACCAATTGTGAAGGGTATGAAAACCTGTTCAGCGGCTCTCTCAGCTAGATCGACGATGGTTGCGCGGTTATCGGAACTTGCGGTTATATCAAGAAAGATAATTTCGTCCGCACCTTGCGCGTCATACTGAGCAGCGAGTTCCACTGGGTCGCCGGCGTCACGTAGCGACACAAAATTTACTCCTTTGACTACCCGACCAGCATCGACGTCAAGGCACGGGATAACTCGCACTGTCTTCATTGATTCGCCGCCGCTTCCACAGCGGCGGAAACTTGGATAACGCCATCGTGGATTGCCTTTCCAACGATTATCCCGCCGAGGCGGCGCCCGGCGACTTCCAACTTCGTCAATTGGCGGATATGGAGGAGGGCTCCAACTCCCCCGCTAGCAATCACATCTAGTGATGTGGCTGATAGAACAGCGCTGAGACCCTCTATGTCAGGTCCGGTCCCCATTCCGTCTCGACTGATTTGCGTCACTACTACCGCTTCAACCCCACCGTTTTCGAAACTGGGGAGCAAGTCAAAGATGCTCTGGCCGCTATCCGTTTCCCAACCTCGGGTCGCTACTCGATCACCTCGAACATCAAGGCCTACGGCGACGCGGTGTCCCATCTCTGTCAATTCTTGGACCAACGCAGGGTTTTCAACGGCTGCCGTCCCCAGGACGCAGCGAGACACACCCACCTGATAGAGCCGCTCCGCAGC
The DNA here is from genome assembly GCA_014239555.1 of Acidimicrobiales bacterium. Classification (GTDB taxonomy): domain Bacteria; phylum Actinomycetota; class Acidimicrobiia; order Acidimicrobiales; family Poriferisodalaceae; genus UBA2110. Next base: position 14,854 of record JAAZYR010000011.1, on the reverse strand, counting down.
TTCGACGCTTCTGACTCCGCCTCCGCTCTGCACTGGAACGTCTACTGCCTCCGCTATGGCGCCTACTGTTGCGAGGTTCTTAGGGTCCCCTGAGCGGGCAGCGTCAAGATCCACCACATGGATCCATCGTGCCCCTGCAGCTTGAAAGGAACGCGCTACTTCGACAGGGTCGTTCTGGTATTGAATCTCGCGGTCGTAGTCCCCTTGGACAAGACGAACGCATTGACCGTCTCGTATGTCGATCGCAGGGTAAAGATCAAAGCTCATGGGCCGGTGAGTTGCTGGAGAAAGTTCTCGGCGAAGGATTGACCCTTTGCGCCTGATTTTTCAGGGTGAAACTGTGTCGCCCACAAGGACCCTTTCCCGACCATGGCTGTAAGGTCAGCCCCGTATTCGCAGGTGGCGATCACTAGTCCAGGATCGGTTTCGACTGCGTAACTGTGGACAAAGTACATCCACGATCGATCCTCTATTCCCTGAAGTAGCGGGCACCCTGGAAGCCTGATGTCGAGTTGGTTCCACTGCATCTGAGGCCTGGCCAGCCCGTCAGGCAAGCGGCGAACCATGCCGGGTAAGACACCCAATCCCTTAATTCCAGGTGCTTCTTCCGATTCTTCAAACAACATCTGCATCCCGACACAAATCCCAAGGAACGGAATGCCTAATTCGATGACTGACCGCGCCGAAGCGTCCAGCTTTGCCGCCCTCAACTCGCGCATACAAGTGCCGAAGTGGCCAACTCCAGGGAGAACGACACCTGCGGCATCAGCAATGAGGCCAGGGTCAGCAGTTAGACGAACATCGGCGCCTGCTCGTTCAAATCCTTTCTGGGCGGATCGTAAATTTCCTATGCCGTAATCCAATACCGCGACAAGTGGCAGGCCATCAGACCCATTCATCTAGTAGCCCTCACAGCACGCCTTTAGTGGAAGGCATGACGTCGTCCACCACGCGAATCGCATCGTAGAGGGCCCTAGCGACACCCTTGAAGCTCGCTTCGATGATGTGGTGAGTGTTTCGGCCGCGTAGCAAGACGATGTGGAGAGTGATTCCCGAAGCCATTGTGAGCCCGCGCCAAAACTCTTCGCACAGTTGAGGGTCGAAAGGTGGCTCCCCCAGGATTTTCTCCCCGGGGGGTTCCACGTCATAGTGCAAGAACGGTCGTCCGGATAAATCGAGGACAACTTCCACTGCTGCTTCGTCCAAGGGAACGGTTATCGCTGCGAAACGGCGGACTCCTTCTTTTTCACCGAGCGCCTCGCCTAATGCTTCCCCGAGAGTTATTCCTACGTCCTCCACAGTGTGGTGTGCATCAATTTCAACGTCGCCATCACACTCGAGACGTAGATCGAAACGAGCGTGTTTCGCCAGTTGCGCCAACATGTGGTCGAAAAATGGCAACCCGGTACTGACCTCAACTTGGCCGCTGCCGTCTATGTCTAGAGATAAGTCGATGCGTGTTTCTTTGGTGTTTCGGTGACGGTCCGCTTGTCGTGTCATGCCAACGCCTCCTTGAGGGCTTCGAGGAAAATATTGTTCTCGTTTTCAGTTCCTAAAGTGACTCTCAGACAGTCAGCCAGTCCAGGCCAATTCGAACAATTGCGGATCAACACAGACTGATCCACCAAACGTTGCCAGACGTAGTCGCCACCCAGAGAGCACGGGGTAGTTCGAAACATAATGAAGTTCGCTTGTGATGGCCATACATCTAGTCCCATGAGGGTCAGAGCCTCAGTAATCCGATCTCGTTCGGCGCCGAGCTTCGCAACCCTCTCTTCCATATCACCATAGAAGCGGAGCGCTACCCGACCGGCGATCTGCTTCACAGAGTCCAGATGGTAGGGAAGGACGACTTTCTCGAATTCGGGCAACATCCATGACGGCGCCACGCAGTACCCCAAACGAGCACCTGCCATGGACCACGTCTTCGAAAAGGTTCGAGTGACGATCAACGAGTCCGCAGCTTCGTCGCCGCGTAATAAATCAAGCGCTGTGAAGTCAGCGAACTGTCCATAGGCCTCATCCACCACCACGACACCATCTGAAATCTTCAGCGCTCCTTCAATAACTTCGAGCCTTTCCGGGGTTCCGGTTGGGTTGTTCGGAGAACAGAAAAAAATGATGTTTGGGTGATCCCGTGCTACAACTTTCTCGACCTCGGACAGGGCAACGCGATACTGAGAATCCCGTGCCCCTTCAATCACTTTGCATTGGGTCGTTCGCGCGATTTGTTGGTACATCGCGTAAGTCGGCTCGAATGTTGCAACCGTTCGACCACTACCCCCGAATGTCAAACAAATAGTCTGGAGAACCTCATTAGATCCGTTAGCAACAAAAACTTGCTGAGGTTCAACTTCATGAATTGCTGCTATGTCCTCGCGGAGGCTTTGGGCTAAACGATCGGGATATCGGTGCCAGTCGACGCGCCGGACCTCGTTCATAAAAGCCGAAACAAATTCTTCTGGTGGAGGAAATGGTGACTCGTTGGTATTGAGGCGAACTTCGACATCAAGCTGAGGTGAGTGGTAGCCCTCCATAGTTCGTAGATCTGATCGGATGGTGGGGTGGGTCATGAGATAACCCCTTGTTCTGCCCAGCGCTCGCGTTCTCTAACCGATGCCGCGTGGGCCCACAGACCTTCTGCTGTAGCCAATCGGTCGACGGAGCCCCGCACAGCATCAAATCCGGGCTTTGATACGTCGATGATATGCATCTGTTTTTGGAAATCGTTAACTGTGAGGGCGCCACTAAATCGAGCAGTTCCTGCCGTCGGTAATACGTGGGACGGCCCAGCTAAGTAATCACCGATTGATGCGGGCCCCCAAATACCCGTGAAGACAGCGCCAGCATTTCTAATTTCGCCGACAAGTTCAGACGCGTTAACGCACATCAACTGAAGATGCTCAGGTGCTATCTCGTTGGCGACCTGAATAGCACTTTCGGGACCGTCTACCAAACAAACATATCCATCTGACTTCAACGTATCTAACGTCTCCGAGCGGCGTGGAGACAGGTTCACGATTTGTTCCACTGCGATCACGACTTCATCGACATATGCCTCATTCCAACTAACAAGCCACGCTCGCCCTCCGGGGCCATGTTCAGCCTGTAGAACAAGGTCAACAGCCGCTGAGCTGCTCGGGCAACTCTCATCCGCTATCACTACGATCTCCGAAGGGCCCGCAAACGCCGAGGCAATTCCGACTGCTCCAGCGACTTCCTGTTTGGCGGTGGCAACCCAAATGTTGCCTGGGCCGGCAATGATGTCGACTGGTGCGATTGATTCAGTTCCATAAGCCATCGCTGCTACAGCTTGCACTCCGCCGATCTTGTACACCTCCGTTATCCCACATAGGTACGCAGCGGCCAGCACAACGTTCTCAATTTCGCCTTTGAGGTTTGGAGGCGTGCACAGCATGAGCTGGTCAACTCCGGCTGCTTGAGCGGGGAGAGCCGTCATCAGAACAGTCGAGGGATATGCAGCGAGTCCCCCTGGGACATACAAACCAGCTCGCTCCACTGGTCGAGGAACGCTAGTTACCGCGATTCCATCTTGGGCTACCACGTGAGGCTGTGGAGCTTCCTCTTCGTGGAAGTGAATGATTCGGTCGTGTGCCACTGTCAAGGCGTTGGCCACTGCAACGTCTAAAGAATCCCATGCTTCTTTCAGATCGTTCTTTTCGATAAGAGGGACTTCTACATCGACTCCATCGAATCGCATCGTGAGTGCCCGAATTGCTGCGTCACCGCTGTCTCTTACTTCCGCGATGATGTCCCGGACCGCGACAACGGGAGCTTCGCCCCCCAGATTCGGTCGGGGGAGACGGTCCGCGAACGGTCCGCTTTCTCCACGAAGGTCGATACGTCGAAGCACAGTCTTGAGGGTACCGGTGACAGAGTGCCGGTTCGAAGCGGATATCGCGTGACCTAAAACTCGACTGTAGGGTTCAGACATGGTTTCCCAGGCTGAATTGTCTTCGCTTCAGACAGCAATTAGAGAATTGGGTGAACGAATAACAGCGGCAGCCGACGAGCTAGTAGGAACCAGCGACGAAGGCGTCGCTATCGATCTCTATGAGGTCGAACGCAGCCTTCGCATGGCGCAACGTCGTATAACCAAAGCAACCGAAGGTTTGGGCTCTTAGATCGGCCCTGCTTTTAACCCCAATCTGAAAGCTTCTCGGCCATTTCGACGATTTTCCGTGCCCGAGTCAGATGTGGAACGTCGACCATCTGTCCCTTAAAACTAAATGCCATCAGACCCTTAGCTTCATTCTCAGCAAATAGTTGTAGAAGTTCTTGCGCTTCCTCGACATCTTCGCCAGACGGAGTGAAAGATTCATTGACTATCTCAATTTGGTTCGGATGGATAGTGATTTTTCCTGTGTAGCCCATGGCTGCAGACGCAAGACACTCGGCACGTAGGCCTTCAGGGTCATTGAAATCAACGAACACTGTGTCCAGCGGCTGCTTTCCCCAGGCGGTGGCTCCGAGCAAGCACATCACCCGCGCATATTCAAATATCGGTAAATAACTTCCGTCAGAGGCCCTATTTCCTCTGGAGCCAATAGCAGCAGACAAATCTTCGGCTCCCCAGGTAAGAGCATCCACTCTTGCATTGGCCGCTAAGTCCCTTATGTTCAGGAGACCTTGGGGCGTTTCGGTTCCGAGGATAAGTAGCTTTACCTGACCTTCAGGATGACCACACGCCATTTCATGCTCACTGATGAGTTCGTGGATGCGGGCGACTTCATTTGAATCGTTGACCTTCGGAACGAGGTAGGAGTCAGGTGGATTCCCCATTGTCTCCTCTATGTCGCGTTCGCACCACGGGCTGTCGAGAGGATTTATGCGCACGACTCTTTCTTTTCTTCCGAAGTCGACAGTCTCTAGCCAACTGGCGACAGTGGTTCGAGCTGAGTCTTTGTTTTCGGGAGTTACTGCATCTTCCAGGTCAAGGATGAGGGCGTCAGCAGAAGTATTCAGCGACTTATCGAGCATCTTTTCGTTAGCGCCCGGAACAAAATGGGCTGCCCGACGAATGGTCATATCGAGTCTCCTTTCAAAGACTTAGAAGTCGAAGGCGCTGGGGCAAAAATCATTAAGGACACAGTCTGCGCAATGAGGACTCCGAGCGAAACATACTTGTCTTCCATGAAGAATGAGTCTCAGACTGAATTCACCCCGTTCATACTGAGGGATCATGGGGTTCAAGATCATCTCCACCTTTACTGGATCTTCCTCCTCTGTGATTCCTAGCCGGCGGGCTAATCGCCCAACATGAGTATCGACGGGCAAACCAGGAAGTCCGAACGCGACGGAGCGAATAACGTTCGCTGTTTTTCGACCAACGCCTCCCAATTTCACAAGGTCTGCCAAGTCGGTCGGGACTTCCCCTTCATGGTCCTCTAGCAGCTGATTTGCCATCTTTACTAAGTTCCGGGCTTTACTTTTGTAGAAGCCAGTTGCATGCACTAGATCTTCAAGTTCGCTCGGATGTGCGTGGGCAAGTGCGACCGGGTCGGGGTACCGGTCAAAAACGGCGGGGGTTGTTTTATTCACCCGAACATCAGTGCACTGCGCAGACAAAATGGTCGCCACTAGCAGTTCGAACGGGCTCTCATGGTTGAGTTCACACACTGCCTCATATTCCGCTTGTAAGCGCTGATGGGCTGAACGCGCTCTCCCCTGCGGTGATCGAGGCTTCCCCATTACGCTTGTTTACCTCATGCAACCACCTTCGGGCGATACCTTCGATGACGTGAGCGGAATCACCAACGAGGAACCAGTTATAAAGATTGGCGAAGACCGAGACGGCCCGGTACTTGAACTCGACGCCACCGAGTGGAGCGTTGATGCGCTGGCGATGGCTCTCCGCACCAATTTGGAACAATGGCCGCAAGGGGTTTCGATCTGGATAGACCACCCGTCTGGCGAAACCGACGATTTATTGACGCGTCTCGGATTTGAAATTCAACGTGATCTCTTTCGAATGGAACGGTCACTTCCGATGGAACAACGGACGGACATCGAAACTCGATCTTTCGTGGTGGATCAAGATGAGGAGGAATGGTGCCAGGTAAATAACCGGGCCTTTGCTTGGCATCGCGAACAGAGCGGGTGGACACCAGAGCTTGTTAGAGAGCGCCAAGCAGAGTCTTGGTTTGACCCAGACGGCTTTCTCATTCACCACCGCGAGGGCCGAATAGCAGCTTTTTGTTGGACAAAGATCCACGAGAGCGAGACGCCACCAATCGGCGAGGTCTACGTGATCGCCGTCGATCCAGATTTCCACGGCCTCGGCCTCGGCCGAGCCTTAACCCTCGCCGGCTACCAACATCTCGGGGACAGCGGGATCACACGGGCCATGCTTTACGTAGATGCGGACAATACCCCAGCGGTCACTCTGTACCGAGACATCGGACTAGAGGTAGAGGTAGTTCGGCGCCTGCATCAGAAATAGTCCGCAATGGATCAAGACGCACCAAAAACCCAAACCCATCTCAAGGAGAAAGGTCGATACACGACGTTCTCAAGTGCGTTGAAACTGGTGTGTTGAACACGATGAGTAAATCGAATCGAAATTCGATGGACTCTTCGTATCGACCGCTAACAAAACGCGCCAAGTGCTAATCGATCTGTTAGCTCGTAGAGATTTCGCTGAAGGTAACTTCAGCTGCGGACAACCCTGCCTGCCAGCGCTCCCTTGTGTTCACCGTTTTCCATAAACACTTCGCCGTTAACGAGCGTTAAGTCATACCCAGATGCTTTTTGGACATATCGACCGGCACCATTCGGGAAGTCATAAACAAACTCGGGTGCATGTAGCGCTAGATTTTCGAAATCAATGACGTTTACGTCAGCGTATGAACCTTCTCGTAGCGTCCCGCGGTCTTTGAATCCGAAGAGATCTGCTCCCTCAGAAGTCAACATTTTGATTGCCTCTTCTACGTTCCAAGTTTTGCTATCACGCGTCCATCTCGTCAGGAAATAGGTTGATTGACTCGCATCTTGTATCTGGCCCACGTGTGCGCCTGCATCTCCGATGCCAAGGACTACGTCAGGATGCTTCAACTTTGATTGAATCGCGTCAAAATCAAAGTTTAAGAATGGATAATTCCATAGGCCGCGTCCTTCAGTCTCCAGAGCCATATCGATGAAAGCTTCGGCTGGAGAAACACCTCGCACCGCAGCATGTGCTTCCAATGTCTCCGACTCGTCAGCCTCGTACACGACCCGGCTGCTGTCTAACCGATAAATCCCGGAAAGGTCGAGCTTCGAAGGGGTCTGTGCTGCATCAGACACAAGTTGTGCTTTGAAGGAATTATCGCCAAGTTTTTTAAGCTTCTCCTGCCAAGACAGGCCCCGCATTGCCCTCCAGGCCTGAGAACAGTTGTCAAATGGTGTTCTGTTCGCTACGCCAAACAACACACCAATTCCTCGGCTAGTTGTTTGCGGGTAGATCAATGCGCCTTCGTCATTCGCGCGTTCGACTAGTTCCAACCAGTACTCCCAGGCAGTCGGGTCCGATCTATTCTGCACAAACCCAAATGTGACTGGTCTACCTGTCCTTATCGAAAGCTCTTTCATCCACTTAACTTCTCGGTCTATGACTGAACGATCTGCGACGCCCACCATCCCATGTGACTTTCGATCGTTGTCTACTGCTGCCTCGAAGATTCCCTTGCCTAACCGGCCCATGACTTCACCAATAGCAAGTAACTCTTCGGGGTGGGCCCACGTTCCGGGCACTTCTCGCCCATCAGGCGTCTGATGTAGGTACGTTCTGGATGTCGAAAATCCTAGAGCCCCGCCTTCCATGCTCTCTTCAACTAGATCGCACATGCGTGCAATATCTTCCGCATTCGCGTGATGATCATCAATGGCACGATCACCCATCGCCATGAGTCGAACGGAGCAATGCCCGACCATTCCACCGACATTTAGACCCTTTGGCATGCGCTCATAGGAATCAAGATATTCGCCAAAAGTACGCCAATCCCATGGCAGACCCTCCAATATTGCCTGAGCTGGGATATCTTCAACCGACTCCATTACTTCGGCTAAAAAGCTGCGATCTTCGGGTTTACACGGTGCAAAAGTAACGCCACAGTTACCCATTACCGCTGAGGTAACACCGTGCCAACAAGACACGGTTCCGATCGGATCCCATGCAAGCTGCGCGTCAAGATGTGTGTGGATGTCAACAAATCCGGGGGTGACAAGACGGCCAGATGCGTCGAACACTTGCGAGGCTTCACCGGAGCATTCGCCTACTTCTACGACCCGATCCCCAACAATGCCAACGTTCGCGACACGGCTTTTTGTCCCGCTCCCGTCGACCACAGTCCCGTTTTTGATAATTACGTCATACATGATCCACTTCCCCCAGCATTCACTTGCAGACATAGTAGAAGGTCAACTGGCAGACCCGCTCGCTTGACCCAGGAGCTAGCTGTAAGCGAAGGAGTTAAGTGCCTCGGATGTCTCGGTCACGCGGAGCGAAGAGCATTATGGGTCGAGTGGCACAGCAAGCTGAAGCTCAATACGAGCCACCCCACAAACCCACTGAATGGATGCGAGACCTTCTGAGTGAAGGTCAGTGACTGATATGGGTGACCGCAGATATCAACCACTCAAAACTGCACTACTGATCCGAGCCAAACACCAACAAAGTGAATTGTCATCGCCGCTGTGCTCGCAATACCTACGTGTCGCAAAACCCCTCGAGAAATGGAACGTCCTGTAGCTACGGCCAAGGTTGCCCCAATCGTTGCAGCACCAGTAACGCCGGCGGCCACGGACACCCAAATAACCCCGCCTGCAGAGGAGAAAAACCAAGGAACCAGAGGTACCAATGCCCCTATAGCAAACGCAACAAAAGACCACAGCGCGGCAATCCCTGGCGAGGCCAAATTATTGGGGCTGACTCCGAGTTCTTCTCGTGCATGAACTTCTAAGGCCACATCTGGATTTTGCATTACTAACTGGGCCATTTCTTTGGCCTGTTCTGGTGACATTCCCCTTTCGACATATACCTCTGCTAACTCTTCAGTTTCTTCTTCTGGATCATCAGCCAACGCTTGTCGTTCTTTTTCTAATTCACCGGTTACCAGATCGTTTTGAGCGCGAACAGATACGTATTCGCCAGCTGCCATCGAGATCGCACCGGCAAGGAGCGCTGCTACCCCAGCTGTGCGCACCATTCCCGCGGATGCGTCAGCTCCCGCAAGGCCGACTATCAAAAGCACATTAGATACCAAACCATCCGAGGCCCCAAAGACTGCCGCCCGAACTCCGCTTCCGTGCACATCTCGATGATGATCGTCATAGCGGTGAGTAGTCACGCATTTGAAGGTACTCGCCGTACCATTAAAGGGTGGTGACCACCCGCTATGACTTGTCCCGTTCAGAGCTCGCAGAATTGCTGGAAGGCGAGCCCAATTACCGAGTCGATCAGGTGTGGGACGGACTACACGCGCAACATCGCGAGCCCGCTGAATTAACTAACGTGCCCAAAGCTCTTCGTAACACAATTGAGGAACTGCTCCCGTCAGCACTTACGCCGGTTAGGGAAGTAAAGGCCGACAACGACAAGACCATCAAACAGCTTTGGCAACTGACTGATGGGCATTTAGTCGAGTCAGTTCTTATGCACTATCGAGACCGCTCAACAGTCTGTGTATCTTCGCAGGCTGGCTGCGCAATGGGTTGCAGCTTCTGCGCAACGGGGCAAGTGGGCTTTGACCGTCATTTAACAATCGGCGAAATCGTCGAGCAGGTTGTTCGAGCTGCTCAACGTTCAGGTGAGCGACGCGTCAGCAACGTCGTGTTCATGGGCATGGGAGAACCACTCGCCAACTTCGATCAAGTCTGGCCCGCAGTCGAACGCATACACGATGACCTCGGAATTGGTGCTCGAAGGATCACCCTTTCGACAGTGGGTGTGGTACCCGGAATCGAACGACTGACTCAACAAGCTTTACCTGTCAGCCTCGCTGTTTCCCTTCATTCCGCGAATGACAAAACTCGCAACCGTATTGCACCTATCAACCGCACCTACCCGTTGCGAAAGCTCGCAGAAGCGCTTCACTCTTACAGAAGGGCGAAAAACCGGCGGCTTAGTTTCGAATGGGCAATGATGGCTGGGGTCAATGACAACGAAAATGCAGCGCGGGAGTTAGCGGCATTCGCTCGTCCGTTTAATGCCCATGTCAATTTAATTCCTCTCAATCCGACTCCCGGCTATTCGACACCAGCGACAGATCCCGAATCGATCATTTGGTTTCAAGATTTACTTGATTCTCTTGGTGTCAACGCCACTATTCGCACTAATCGGGGAACAGAGATCGACGCCGCATGTGGACAATTGCGCGCTGAACAACAAGTAACGCTCCGAGGAAAGTCGCAACGTCGAAAGACATAGGGATCTGACCCAGCCTCTGCCACACTGGCAAAGTGAATAATTTTCGCTGGTTAAATCCCACTCAACCGCAGACGCTCCACAGCGCAGTCATGCTCGCCTATTTTCGTGCGGTCAGCATTGTCTTGTTCGGCAGTGTTTATTACCGCCAACTGGCCTACGACGTTCTCGGGCTCTTCGCATCAAGAATCTTTCCCCTTATATTGCTGGCGGCTTTGGTTGGAGGAGGCCTTGGCATCGCCAACGAAAAAAAATGGGGTTTCAGACTGGCGGTTTCAGCAGCGCTTTATTCAGTAGTCGCAACCTTGTGGATCGGAATTCGGTACGACGTCGAGTTACTCGGTTTTCTATTGCGGCTCATGTTCGACTTGGTTTTAGTCGTCTTGCTTCTACACCCTCAAAGCAAGGAATACCGGCGAATCTGGTTCGGGTGAGTAATAGCTCTAAACTTTGAGACATGACCACCCACATAGACGGAATTGATGACCTGGAAAGTCGCGTCGGCCAACACCTCGGCTACAGCGATTGGCACACGATCACCCCCGAGCAAGTTCAGAAATTCGCTGAAGCCACTGGTGACTTCCAATGGATCCACCTCGACGAAGAACGCGCAAAATCTGGGCCGTTCGGAACCACTATCGCTCACGGGTATTTGACGCTTTCCCTTGCCCCCATGTGCATGGCAGAAGCGTTCACCATCGCCGGCGACGTCAAAATGGGTGTCAACTACGGAGCCAACAAACTCCGCTTCACTGCTCCCGTTCCAGTGGGTTCGAACGTGCGTCTGGGTGCCGAACTCAAAGAGGTGTCCCGCTTTGACGGCGGGGCGCAATACACCGCAGAGTTGGTTTTCGAAATCGAAGGCTCTGAGAGGCCCGCATGCGTAGCTGAATGCATATATCGGGCATATACCTGAGCGCCGTCTACTCCAATTTTAAATTGTGCCTCAAGACGAAGATCTCCCTCAAGGCGAAGACAAGGCCATCATTGTTGAGCGAATGTTTGATCAAATCGCTCCCAGATACGACTTAGTCAACAGGTTGATGACGTTTCGCATGGACGTCGGGTGGCGACGCAGAACAGTGCGAGACCTTGCGCTAACGCCCGGATCGACGGTGCTTGATCTCGCATGCGGAACCGGCGACTTTTGCAACGATCTCCTGCGGTTCGAATTAAATCCGATTGGTATGGATTTCAGCGCTGGCATGTTGGCCGCAGCGGGGACAGACGCTCCCTTGGTGAGGGCTGATGCCCTCCAATTGCCTGTCCCAAGCGCACATGTCGACGGAGTCACTTGCGGGTTCGCGTTGAGGAACTTCAAAGACCTGACTGCTTTCTTTCATGAAGTCTCCAGAGTGGTTCGACCCGGCGGACGCATCGGTTTACTCGATGTGGGGCAACCATCTAATCCTTTTTTGCGTTGGGGCCACAGCGTGTATTTTGGAACGGTAGTTCCAAAAATCGGGGCGCTGCTATCAGACCCAAGCGCTTACCGATATCTCCCAAAGTCGGTCGATTACCTGCCACCTAGCGAAGAGATCTTGGCCGAGCTTCAAAAAGTGGGTTTCACGGACGCAATAAGGGTTCCTCTGAGTGGCGGAATCACGCAACTTTTTTTAGGGACCCAAGTAACGCACAATTAGCTGCCCATTGCTAAGCCGACCACCAGCAGCAGGCCATAAATCATTTCCAGCCTTCCCGTAGCACCTAGTACCGGTATTAGCGCCTGCCCTTCAGCTCCCTGGACAACTGATCTCATTGGTTTGAATGCCATCGGGACGGCCAACAATGCCAGCAGAGCCCATGGTCTCACCAAACTCAGGTATGGCAGACAGAGGAACGCCATCGCAACGATCGCTACGTAAAGCACTCTTGTGGGCCGATCCCCTATTCGGACTGCAAGCGTGTATTTGCCAGCGATCTTGTCGCCCGGGAGATCCCGAAGGTTGTTAGTGATTAGTAAGGCGACGGTCAACAGACCAACCGGAATCGAAGCCCCGATTGCCAAGGCCGTAAGACGTTCATCTTGCAAGTATGTGCTTCCGGCAGATGCAACTAGTCCGAAAAAAACAAAGACAAAAATTTCGCCCCAACCTCTGTAGCCATATGGCTTCGGCCCGCCGGTGTAACACCACGCCGCACCTATAGATAAAGCTCCCACCAAGAGCAACCACATGGTGGTCACCAACGAGAGATAAATTCCTGGGATAGCCGCAAGCGCAAAAGCCCCTAACGCAGCTCGCTTAACAGCCCCAGGAGACGCTATTGCAGATGCAACCAACCGCATGGGGCCTATTCGACGGTCGTCTGTGCCCCGGATTCCGTCGCTGTAGTCATTGGCGTAGTTAACGCCCACCTGAAGAGACAACGCAACTAACAGCGCCAAGATTGCACGCAAGATATCCAGACCACTCTCAGCGGCAGCCGTCCCGACTGCCACCGGCACTATCGCCGCTGGCCATGTCCTAGGTCGTGCTCCGGCAAGCCAATCCCGTGATGACGTCATTCCGTTGGCTCGGGTTTAAAGGCCACGAGCCCTCCCCCATCCATCGCAATTGTTTGGCCCGTTACCCAGCTACCCAATGGAGAGACCAACCACAGGGCACAACCCGCAATGTCTTCTACTTCCCCTAAACGACCCAGGGGATAGGTGCCAGCTACGGCATCGCCCCTCTCGCCATCCCAAAGAATTCGGGCGAAATCTGTTTTTATCAATCCAGGAGCAATGCAGTTGACTCTCACCTTGGGTCCGAGCTCGGCAGCCAGTTGTTCAGTCAAATGAATGACGCCAGCTTTTGCCACGCCATACGCACCTAAGAGGGGATTAGTCGAAAGACCCCCGACTGAACTTATGTTAATTACGGAACTACCGCCGGGCCCGTCTTTCATGTATCTGTGCCAAGCCAACTGAGTCAGAATTAGTGGCGCGGTCATGTTGACCTGAATTGTCTTATCCCAACGAGCGAGGTCGATGTCAATCGTTGGCCCGGCGTAAGGGTTTGCTCCAGCATTATTGACAAGAATGTCGATAGCACCGAATACCTCAAGGGTGTGATCGACGAGCGCTTCCGCTTGGTCGGAATACCCAACATTGGAAGCTACCCATTCGCAGTTTGTTCCAATCGCCATGCTGGCCTCTTCGCAGGCTTCTGCGCTCCGTGAAGCAATCATTACCTTTGCGCCTGCGTCGGCAAACGCGGCAGCAATACCTCGACCAATACCTCTCGACCCGCCAGTGACAAGTGCGACCTTTCCCTCAAGTCTCAAATCCATGAAGCGAACGATAGAAGACGCGGCCTAGCTTGCCCTGTTCGTCCTAGGATTCATTTATGAAGTTCGGATACTTAACAGGGAATCACGCCGGCGGGATACTCCCCGGCCATTTAGCAAGAGAACTCGAGTCACGCGGTTTCGATTCCGTGTGGTTTCCAGAACACAGCCATATTCCAGTGGAACGGCGGAGCACCTACCCCAACGGAGGTCAACTCCCGGAAACCTATTTCCACATGATGGACCCATGGGTTTCCATTTCTGCAGCAGCTTCTGAAACTACGACACTGACTTTAGGAACAGGTATTTGCCTTCTTCTCGAACATGATCTTCTAGATCTTGCATGCACCGTTGCCACAGCCGATGTCCTCTCGGAAGGAAGAGTTGTCATGGGCATTGGCGTTGGGTGGAATGAAGAGGAACTTGAGAACCATCGACCTGACTTGCCGTTTCGTAAACGGTATTCAGCGATGCGCGAACGCGTCGAGGCTCTCCGCGTTGCCTGGCGAGAGGATGAAGCAAGTTTCCAAGGCACTTGGGATCGCTACTCCCCTTCCTGGGTATTTCCAAAACCTGTATCGGGAACGGTGCCAATCGCTCTCGGGAATGCAGGCCCACTCGGCATCCAACACGCAGCTGAGTACGCAGATGAGTGGGCGCCCATAGACGTAGGAATAATGAATGTCGATGGAAAGCCAGATGTATTGGGGGGAATTAAACGATTCCGCGGGTTAGCCGACGAAGCCGGACGCGACGGTTCCTCAATTCCTATCAGCCTTTACATATGGGGACGTCCTCGGCAGGAGCGACTTGAAGACTACGCCGAGGCCGGTGTCACTCAATTCGTTTTCACACCTGTGAACTTCGACTTGCCACCGGCGGATGACACGCTCCGCTATCTCGATGAACTAGCCCCGACCTTAGAAGCGTTTGCTTCTTAATATTTGGAAGCCTTGGAGATCACCGAACACCGCCAACGAAAGCAGTCTCCTCCGACATCTAGGCGATCCAATAACTCCAATCGCAATTCTGGGCCTGTGACGCTCACAACGCCTTCCCACAAGCCCCGTAATCCATCCATCCAATCGGGCAGACTCTCCGCCTCTAAGCCATTCATTAGTTTCCAGGTGGTTTGCGTGATTTCATTTTCGCGGATGGAAA
>JAAZYR010000010.1 GCA_014239555.1 Acidimicrobiales bacterium | reverse complement strand
GTAACGCCACCTGGGGTTGACGTTTGGGTTTCTTGACGAACCCAACCTCAACCAAAGGTGGCACCTTCGCAGACCACGTTCTGAGATTACGGAACAGAGTGCTGGGGTCACATCGCATCTCTTCGGCAATCTCAACAATGCCGTCGCGAGCCGATATGAAACCTAAAGAGTTGGGTTTAGCTATGGCCAAGCCCACTAAAGCAGTCCACCGTTCACGAACACTCCGTCGACGCATCCCCAGGTGGGTCTTACAGAACTCTTCATCGGTGAGGGCACGAGCCACTAAACGTCTTGCGCTGCCCCCTAGAAGGTCGCTGGGCTTCGCCCCACTAATCCCTAAAGCACCTCCTAAAGCACCGAAAGCCGCGTTTCGGCGCTCCTTCAGCTCGACAGAATCAGGAAGTGCGGCCATTACACATTTTGGAGTGCAAATAGGGTCAAATGCAAAAACACGCTCTGACCTGGGGTTTTGCTAAAGTGGGACACCCTGTTCTAGGGAAAAAGGAGTTGGTACTAGGTACTTACTAGGTACTTGGGGTGTTGGTGTGTGAGCACCACCACCCCAACGCATACATGCACTAGAAGCTGTATGCGATATTTCTTAAAGCACTCAGTGAAGCTGTCTTAATTGGGATAGTTCTGCCCAAAAATAGATGGCCATGTATGCGTCTTCTTATTTGAAGGGTTGCCCGACCTGTCAGCGGACCGTTTCCAACGTCGCACAAAAGTCCTTCGGACAGTCGTAACATCAGAAGCGCCACAGAACAGAAGAAAAGGGGAATCGAGGTCAATCTGGCGAGCAACTGGCGAGCAGGCTCAAACAGTCCCCCGCAGTGGCAAACCCCCACACCGCAATCTCAGGGGGTTTGCTGTGGTCGGGAAGACAGGATTTGAACCTGCGACCCCCTGCTCCCAAAGCAGGTGCGCTACCAAGCTGCGCCACTTCCCGAAGGTCGCCTTAGGCTACCGACCACGAACAGCAGAGTGTCCGGTCACAACTGGACTAAATCAAACTTCAATCTGTATTGCCTGTGTCGGGCAACTTTCTTCGGCTGCCCTGCATTGTGACTCCATGTCACTTCCGGGACTCGCGTCAAGTAATTCTGCCAAGCCGCTTTCGCCAACTCGGAACACTTCAGGAGCGAGCATCTCACAGGATCCACTCCCGATGCACTTGTCAACTTCCAATATGACCTGCACGTTTGTCTCCCCGTCACTGGGTCCACCTCTAGACCCAATCCGAAGTGTGCCACTTCAAATCCCAAAGAGGTGACATCTCTCGGGTCGACTTGTCTAACTATCTAACTTCCCGGTTAGCTTGTGCAGATAGGTACAGACAATTCGAGGGGGATTCTTCGATGAAATTAGGGATTGCAATATTTCCCACCGACAAAGCAATTCAGCCGGTGCAATTAGCCAAAGAAGTCGAGGACCGTGGATTCGAATCGCTGTGGTTCCCTGAACACAGCCACATTCCCACTAGCCGCGTCACTCCATGGGGCGGGCGAGAGGGCGCTCCCCCATTGCCAGAAGAATATTGGCGGACACACGACCAATTCGTGGGATTGGCAGCCGCAGCGGCCGTCACCGAAAATCTGATGTTGGGGACAGGAATAACGTTGGTCGCTCAGCGAGACCCACTCTGGCTAGCCAAAGAATGTGCCTCCCTTGACATGATTTCAAATGGCCGATTTATCCTCGGCATTGGGTATGGCTGGAATAAAGAAGAGATGGCTAACCACGGAGTGAAGTACAACGAACGTCGCGCAATAACCAGAGAAAACATGTTGGCGTGCCGTGAGATTTGGGCAAACGATGAAGCCGAATTCAGTGGCGACCACGTAAATTTCGACTCAAGTTGGTCATGGCCGAAACCAGTTCAGGAAGGTGGCCCTAAGGTTCTGTTGGGCGGAGCTGCCGGACCTAAGACCATCAAAGACATTGTCGAATTCTGCGATGGGTGGATGCCAATTGCGGGACGCCATGACCTCACAGGCGCAATCGACGAAGTTCGCCAAGCCGCAGAAGACGCTGGGAGAGACCCTTCGACTCTGGAATTCGGTCAGTTTGGAACTCCTGGTAAACCAGAAGTTTTGGAAAGTCTCGAAGCTGCGGGAGCAAGTAGAGCAGTGCTGTGGGTCCCGCCAGCCGGTGCCGACACAGTGTTACCGCTTCTCGATTCCTACACAGAGTTACTTTGACGTGACTGATAGCGCCCCAGGGGTCGAGATGCTCGACGTTTTCGACGACCTGGGGTGCCATCTAGGGGTCAAGTCACGGGGCGCCGTGCATCAAGCTGGTGACTGGCACAGGGTGTTTCATTGCCAGATTGCGGCAATTCGAAATGATGTTCCGGTGCTGGTGTTGCAACGCCGCTCCAACGAGAAGGCAGCTTTCCCTGGCTTACTTGACCTCAGCGCAGCCGGACATCTTGCCGCCGGAGAAACGCCACTTGATGGAGTTCGCGAACTCGATGAAGAACTCGGTGTTTCTCCGAGCAGAGACAAACTTCTTTTGTTGGGAGAACGTCGCCTTGTTGACGACAGCGGCGAAGGCCGCCTCAACAAAGAAATAACGAGCGTTTTCTTACTACGCGATGATCGCCCCTTGACCGATTACGTTCTCCAAACCACCGAAGTTGACGCAGTATTTGATGCGCCTATTGAAGACCTTTTGACGCTTTTCGCTGGTGACGTCAGCACCATTGAACTGGCCGGAGTTGAACACGCTGGCTCCGAAAATATGGGTGAGGTTTCAGTTCGAGCATCCTTGGCTGATTTCGTGCCTGGCCAGAACTATTGGGTCACTCTGTTCATCATGTGCGGGCGCTTCCTTCGAGGCGAACGACCGTTAGCTATTTAGAGTCCTATCGGCCCATACCGATGAGCTGCAGCGCCTCGGCTCGTGTCGCGTCGCTAAGGAAGATCCCTCGTACTGCAGAGGTAATGGTGAGCGAACCGGGCTTTTGAACTCCCCGCATCGACATGCAGTGATGTTCTGCTTCGATGACCACCAACGCTCCGCGAGGGTCAAGGACATCCATCAACTTGTCAGCGACCTGACTTGTCAGTCGTTCTTGTACCTGAGGTCGGCGAGCGTACGCCTCAACCAGACGAGCCAATTTCGATAGCCCCGTTATCTTCCCTGTTTCGCCAGGGACGTACGCGACATGTGCTTTCCCGACGAACGGAAGAAGATGATGTTCGCACATGGAATAAAACGCAATGTCGCGAACCATCACCATCTCGTCATGCTCAGCTTCGAACTGGACTTCTAGATGGTGTTCGGGGTCTTCTTGTAGACCAGCGAAAACCTCTGCATACATTTTCGCTACGCGGTCGGGGGTGCGTAACAACCCGTCGCGCTGCGGGTCTTCACCAATAGCTTCCAGTATCTCGACTACTGCAGCACTTATTCGCTCTAGATCGACTGGTCGATTAGTCACTGCACCATTATTACTGAACTCGTCCATCGCCACGAGCTAGGAACCTATCGGCGACTTTCTCCGAGACCTATTAGCAGTATTGAAAGAGAGCATTTCTGAGGTGATGACCGTTGCGGCTACCGCCACTGCGAGAACAACTGAGAGGGCCATAGCTTGACCGCGGAGTAGATCGCCAGGTGTTCCCAAGAGTCTGAACACCGCCTGGGGTGCCGTGAGCGTGTCCGCTCGTCTCGGCAGAAAAGACGTCGCCCCAAATTCACCCAGTGAAATCGCGAACGCGAAGCCGCCTGCGATGGCTATGCCGCGGGCAATGAGCGGCACGTCGATCTGTCGACGAATCCGTGATGGAGAAGCACCGAGAAGAGCCGCTGCTTCTCGCAGAGACGGGTGAATTCTTCTCAGCATCGGTACGACTGAGCGCACAACGAATGGCACGGCGACTAAGGCATGCGCAATGGGCACAATCCACCAGCGAGTTCGCCAATCGAACGGAGCTTCGTCTAAGGCGATCAAGATTCCGAAGCCGACCGTGACGGCTGACACCCCCAGTGGAAGCATGGCACCGAGGTCGAAAAATCGACTCACCAATTTACGTCGAGTAACTATCGCCATAGCGCAGATGATTCCGACGGTAAGGGCCACCACCGTCGCAATCGCTGCGTAGGTAAGGGAGTTGCCTAGAGCGCTCATTGCGGTGGTGGGAAGTTGGGGCACCTTGTCAAAAAGTGCTCTGTAGTTCTGCAGGCCGTATCCGCCTCCGAAAGATAACGACCGTTCGATCATCACGAAAAGAGGAGTACCTAAGAAAACCAGGGTGAAACAGGTGATTCCTGCTTTGGTTCTAGGTCTAAGCGGCGTTATGGGACTACGTATCATCCGAGTCGTAACGCTGGTGCGTCGTTCAAGGGTCGAATTCACCAGGACAAGGACAAGAACAGCGACGACTTGGATTAAAGCCAAAGTTGCGCTACTCGTCATATCTCCGCGAATGATTGCGTGTCGATATATTTCAGTTTCTATGGTGGCTTGGCGAAGTCCTCCTAGGACCAACACGACACCAAAAGACGTGAATGAGAAAAGAAATGTTATGGCAGCGGCAGCAAGGATCGCCGGCTTCAGTCGCGGCCAGGTCACCCTCCAAAAAACTTGCCTGCTGTTACTCCCGAGCGTTCGAGCTTGTTCTTCAAGTTGATGATCTAACCCAGACCAAAACACCCCAACGGTTCGTGCCACGACAGCGAAATTAAAGAATGAGTGGGCGATGATGACTGCAATTGCGGTGTGGTTCAAGTTGGGTAAACCAAACGTTGAATTCATTCCTTCGAATAGCTCTTTGAATGCTCCACCGACGACGATGGTGGGGAGCACGAAGGGAACAGTCACCAGTGCTTTGAACCACGCTCCCGTCCTTCCATCTGTTCGAGCTATCACAGCAGCACTGGGCAGCGCCAAGATAAGGGTGAGTGCTGTGGATGCGGTTGCCTGCCACGCGGTGAACCAGAGTGCGCCTCTTGCCCGCGATGATTGAAAGATGTCCGCGAAACCACCCCATCCCTGGGTTAGTGAACTAGCCAGAATCGTAAGGACGGGGTAGAAGAAGAAGAGCCCCAAGAACACCATGGGGACAAAAGCGATGATGGCAGTTGGTACCCGTCGAACAAATTGGGGCCAGCCTGACATCTTGGAATCGTTAATCAAGAACGATTTCCACCCAACGTTCAGTCCAGGCTTTTCGCTTGTCCTCTATCTCAGCGGGATCGAGTGACAACGGATTCTCGGTCAACTGTGAATGTTTAACAAATTCCTCAGGGAGCTCAGCTTTTTGAGATACCGGATACATGAACATATTCATCGGAATTTCGTTCTGGAAGGTGGGGCTCAAGAGGAAATCAATCAAACTTCGGGCCTCTTTCGGGTGATCCGTTCCTGAAAGGATGCCGGCGAACTCGATCTGACGAAAGCAGGAGTCAAGTAACACGCCCGTGGGGGGAACATCGACTGGTGGGTCGGCGTAAATAACTTCGGCGACCGGGCTAGAGGCGTACGAGACAACCATTGGACGACTTCCTCCTCCAGCTATGAACTCGCTGTAATAGGCGCTCTCCCAGCTGTTGGTGACGGCCACACTGTTCGCCTTCAATTGGGTCCAGAATTGTTCCCAATCGGGTGTGCCAGCAATGGTGGCTAACAAAAACGCCATACCTGGTGAGGAAGTTTCTGGATTTTGTACGACCAAGCTTCCTGAGAATTCCGGTAAGACCAGATCCATCAAGGCCACAGGCGGTGGCCCGTTGAGAGCATCAATCCAATAATTGACGCAGACATCGCCGTAATCGATGGGGGTCAGTCGGTGCGTCGAGTCGAGTTGAAACCGTTCGGGGACGTTAACGAGTTCTGTTGTCTTGTACGGCTCGAGAATTGACCGGTCAAGCACGCGCTGCATGAACGTGTTGTCGACCCCGAAAACCACGTCACCCACCGGGTTGTCGGAACTCAATATCGTTTGGGCGACCAACGAACCAACGTCACCTGAGGTCAGCACTTCAACGCGAATTCCCGTTTGTTCAAAGAAGGCTTCAAAAACTCCTTCTGAGATGGCGAAGGAGTCGTGTGTCACCAAGGTCAATGCGACCGATTGGACGTTTTCGAGATCTTCGTTAGCGCCGTCAGGTGCCGATGTGTCAGAAGCACATGCGGCGAGTGCCCCACCCGCTATGCACAGCGAAACCAACAGGACGGAACGTATTGGCATGGCTACCTCCGCTGGAATTACCCAGATCAGGTCCTACGGGTCGCCAGCATGGGTATCTGGCCTCTCAGCCCGGTCGATCCGAGCTCCCCGGTTTTCAGTTGTCAGCTTAGCGCCCCCGGCAGGACTCGAACCTGCAACCTTCGGGATAGAAGCCCGCTGCGCTGTCCAGTTGCGCCACGGAGGCCTGCAGTCAAGGTTGCCATTCGTCAGCGAAATTTCCGACCTGAAAAGGGATCTAGATCCTTTTTATTTTGAGGGTCTTCAACCCGGCCAGCGAACCATTCCTGATTCGACACGGGGATCAGCTTCGTCGTAGTCAGGATCGCCGGGCCAGGCGATACGCGCAGGCCCCTCGGTGGCGTACCTGATCCGAACCAGTTCGTCGTGCTCTTCGTTGTTGCCTTCGGCCGCTGATATTGCCTCAGCGGCGTTCCGATACCGGGACAGGCGATTCAGCATTGACACGGTGGGTGTCATCATCAACATTTCATCGGATTCGTTGAGAGCGAGGGCCTCCGCTGGTCGGACCCATTCGTGATGCACTGCTTCGTCATCATCGTGAAGTGGTTGTTGGCCTTGTGGCATGGCAGTCACAAAAAATCGCGTGTCGTAACGGCGAGGTGGGCCTAGCGGTGTCACCCATCTGCTGACGTAGTGAACCCCCGAACCGTCTAATACGAGTCCCTGTTCTCGGACCATCGACACGAAGTCCACTTCGCCCGCGTTCACGCCGGCTCGGTAGGTCCCAAATCGTTCTTCTTTGTCGCGCTGGGACAGATCCACTAATTCTTTCTCTCCTGGGGTGCGCGCCAGCAAGATGCCTGCTTCTTCGAAGGTTTCGCGCAGGGCAGCTACCCAAAAAGCGACTCCACCTTTTTCGACGCCCAGGTTGCTGCTTGCTTCAGTATCGGTGAGACCTTCCACGACGGCGTCAGCTTCAGGCGTGCCGTCTTCAGGGTCGACTGCGCCTCCAGGAAACACCCACATGTCGCCCACAAAAATTGATCTGGCGTTGCGTTTCAACATGAGGACTTGAAGATCAGGACGATCGGCGAGAATAAGAACCGTTGCTGCTGAGCGGATGACGATTGATTCAGGGTCGTAGTCGCCACCTGAACCTGGTGAGGGGTGCCCACCGGAGGCAGTTTGTTCAGGTTGCGCCATCAGTAGTCGATGCCGGCACAAACCAGACATTCTTCGCTGTCATGGGTGAGCGCGGCGGCGGCGTGGTCATCTTCATTCTGGTACTGGGGTGTCTCGTGTCGCTCGACTCGGTCATCGTCGTATTCCGATGATGCGCTGGCAGACTCGCTTGGTTCTACGGGAGCGAAGACTTTGTCTTTCCAGTCGTCGTTATCCGACCACCGATAGTCAAGATGGGCCATCGCTCCAGGTTCCGTGAGTGATTCAAACGCCGACAGAGTGTCGCGCATGATGGATGCGTTCAACTCCTGCTGGTTGGGGCGACCTGCGGTGTGACCTAGCGGATAGTCGAGGTACACCGAGCGGGCCGGCCACGCGGATCGAGTGATGTCTCGGGCACTGGACATCGACAATGTCGGAACGCCTGCTGCTTCAATGGCTCGCGCAATCAGACCCACGGTCTGATGGCAGACAGGTCAAACCGGTACGAGTAGTACGACGTCAACTTCATCAGCAAGTACGCGATCCACCAAGGCAGGGATAAGTTCTTCTACGACCCGTCTGGTGCTGTAGATGCCTCCCATGAGGGTGTACGCGTTGGGGCTGACGGATCCGAGCGCGTTTTCATCGATCATGGATCGCAGTTGTTCGATTGGGAAGACGACGTTGATGTCTTTTCTGGCGTCGGTGAGGTCGTACGCGAAATGGGTGGCTCGCAGATCGGCTGTATTAACGTCTGTTGGGATGGTCCGGTAACTCGTGTCGTCTTTGAAGTGGAACGCTGTCTGACCTTCGACATAGATACCACCGGTGCAGATAAGCCCTAGCTTCGACTCTGACAATGGTTTCGAAAGAGGAACCCAGTTCGGTGCGTCTTCGCTTTCAAGCCAGCGGTATTCGCCATATCCCAAACCGGAGTATTGGGCAGTGATCCGGGGGATGTAGTCAACCGGGGGTTGGCGACGCTGTGTAGTGGTTGGCATCTGTTTATATTCCTAGGTCAGTCTCACGGGCCGCGCTTAACTTTGACGCGGATATTTAATGCACTTGGCTTCCACCCCAACTGGTGTGGCAAGATTTGTGCTTCTTGGTGATCGTAGCTCAGTTGGTTAGAGCGCCTGTCTGTGGCACAGGAGGTCGGGGGTTCAATTCCCCTCGGTCACCCCAAGACCAGTAAAGGTCAAATGAGCAACACGTCGCTGGCATTTCAAGTAATTGTCACGCAAACCACCAACTATTAGGCCCTTTGGGCCGGGTACGCGCGCGAAGCAACTTGGGGTCCGGTCCACGGCTGTGTCCTAGCCTGTCGGCACACACATTTCAGCTCCAAAAGAATGGGATTAAACATGAGTTACACCTCTTTCTCCGTAGCGGCCCCTGGTCGCGCTTACGACGGGGTTACTGTCGGAAGCGACCAGTGGAACGAACTACTCGGCAAGCAAATGGCAATTCTCGAAGCCGCCGGCACTGAACAAATCCTCAGTGGTTACGCAGCAGCGATCGGCAAGTTCGTCAACGTGAACAAATATGAGAGCGTCGAGAAATCGTCAACCGTCATCGCTCAACTATCAGCAGCTCAGCTAATTGAGGTCGAAGCCTCTGGTCCTTTCATTAGTTTCGAAGAATGGTTCGAACTGATCGGCTAGCTCGTTGCCAGACACGCGGGTGGGCGCGTCACTGGTTTCGTTACGAAGCAAACCTCATGATCGTGTTCCCTTAACCCACGCGGGGTGTGGGCTCCAACGATGACAACGGACAAATCGCGGTGGGCAAAAATCTTTCCGCTGGGCCAACACCTCTGGTCCGTTATCGGCGTGTCTTTCCGATCCGGCGACCGGTACTATGAGCGGCTCTAGCGCCTCTAGCTCAATTGGCAGAGCATCGGACTCTTAATCCGCAGGTTCTGGGTTCAAGTCCCAGGGGGCGTACAACAAATCCAAAATCACTACCTGTGTTTAGGCGGTAGCTAATGGTCCAGGTCGATTTTTGACCAGTCGGGTCAGTTTCGATCTCGGCGATTGGATCACCATTCGTGGTCAGCACTGCGAGAGCTAGTTCGGTTAATTAGTAACAAACGCGACGAAGTCGCAACTGATGAGCACAGGGCCGTTGCCGGGCACTTTCAGGTTGTGTCGCGATGGGCGACATGCAGGATCAGGAAAATGCTCCTCCCAAGGCCCATTCAACGCGTCGCGACTGGTCGCAGGGTCGGTCACGTAGAACGTCATCTTGGCCACGTCACCCCATACCGCTCCGGCTCCGTCAAGCATTTGACCAACGTGGATAAAGAGGTTGTCGATTTGTTCTTCCAAGGTCTCGGGCAACTCACGCGTGCCGCTGTTGTATGGCGGAGTGATACTGCATGTGACATACGGACCGATGCGCGTTGCCGCGGGAATCGGGTTGATGTGCTCGAAACTCTCAATATTGATTGACTTGCGTCCGTTTTCAACCATTACTGGCTGGCCCATTCTGCGATGTTTCGCGTTCTTCAAGCCACGCGTCGTACTCGGGGCGCTTGTCCTTGTGGAGGGGGAAGTAATCACGGGTTGAACCGCCGGCGCGAACACGCTCGATGGCGAACTCTTCGCGGATCTCCATTGCCACCGATGCTTCCGCTATCTCCTCGACCAACGCTGCGGGAATCACCACGGCGCCTTCTCCGTCGCCCACGATGACATCGCCAGGCATGACTGCCACCCCAGCGCACGCTATGGGCACCTGATGATCGAGCGGTGAGTGCAGTCGACTGAGAACAGCGGCATGCGATGCCTGGTGGTAGACCGGCATGCCGAGAGCCTTGATGGCCGGCGTGTCGCGCAGAGCGCCGTCGGTGATAACTCCGACGCAGCCCCGGTACTGAGCACGCAAGGCATAAATATCCCCGATTGTTCCCGCATCGCTCTCGCCGCGTGCCTCGATGATGAGCACCTCTCCGGGCTCGATCGCCTCCGCTGCTTCTTTCTGGGCATTAAATCCCATTAAATCAGCGATATCAGGACGCGCCGGGAGGTACCGCAGGGTATGGGCGTAACCAACCATTGACTGGTTTTCAGCTAGGGGGCGCAGCCCGCTCAAAAAGCAATTTTGGTATCCAAGCCTCTGAAGCTGGCTCGTGATGGTAGCCGTCGAGACGGATGTCAGTTTCTGCTTCAGCTCCTCTGTTAATTCAACGATGGGCTGTGTTGTCATGATGCGTCTCTCAGTGTCCAAAATCGACCAGAGTCAATTGTTTTAAGCCTGGTACTCGTGCATTCCAGCTCGCAAGATGCACCCTAGACAGTCGAGGCGAGCAGCGCTGACAACACCCAGATTTCAGCTGCACAACAAACACTCGGATAGATTCCTGAGTAGTCAGCAAGGGAGGCATCTTGGCTACAGAGAATGGGTCACACAGAAAAGATGCGACTAGCGATGACGTCCAGAAGGTCAAACGAACCGGCCCGGTCGCCCCAGTGGGGGTCAATCATTTGGTCTTGAACGTGCACGATATGGAGGAGTCCCACCATTTCTGGTCCGACCTCCTCGGGTTCGAACAGGTCGGCGAGCTCTTCAACCCCAATGGCGACGAGCCGCCCATGCGAATGCGTTTCTACAGCGGCAAGAGTGACGACGAGTTGAGCCATCACGACATCGCACTAGTGGAACGTGCAGGCCTCCCTGATCCCGCGCCGTGGAGCATGATGACCGGTGTCGGCGCCATTAATCACATCGCCATCACCTACCCCGACCAGGAGTCATGGCTTGAGCAGGTGGAGTTCTTGCGTGACCAGGATGTGAAGCTGAACCTGAGAATGGACCACGGAATGACTCACAGCCTCTACATCAACGACCCCAACGGGTACGGCGTTGAGGTGTTGTATGACCTGCCCCGCGAGGTTTGGGGTCATGACATCAACGCTGCACTGAGTTATGCGGTGCCGTTGCCCAAAAGCAAGCTCCTGGAGGAGACCGAGAGAGTGTCCGATTTCCCGCAGCCTATGTAACTGATCCAAACGCACCGTTCGGCAATGTCGAATGTGGCTGGTCCATTACCGCCTGTTGATTCTCCGCACCGGGGCTCAACACGAACGCTCCTACTAGATGTGAACAGCGAACTTTCGATTCACTTCGCAGTTAGCCATTCCTGCCCTAGTCTTGTGGTTCTAGACCTGGAAATAAGGAGAAACCATGGCCACTTACTCTTGTGCCTCATGTGGCATGTCGGTGAACGCGACGTGCGGAGAATGCAACGAGCCGTTGGTGAACGACAGCATCACTAAAGACGATGGATCTTCGGTCCAAGTTTCTAAATGCCCTAATGACCACGGCAAGATCAAATCACCGATGTGCTGTGGCGCCGATATGGGATACGCGGTCGCTTAAGTACTTTCATATCTTTTTTCTTGCAGTGGCCTGGTTTGTGAACCGGGTCAGCTCCAAATTTTGGGAGCCGATCCGGCAGGTATTGGCATTACGCACCATTTCGAACCGACAATGATGGATTAATGGCTCGGCATCGTCTCATTCTCGCGTTGGTACTTGCCACCGTTGGATGCACACCCACAGCGGCGAGAACCGAGGACGCTTCGTCCCGCCATCCCTCTTTTGCGACAACTACCACCGTCGAACGCCAGCTGTCCGTTATCGCCGAAAAGACCACCGCTGCGGCTCCTTCTAACACTGCGGCTCCTCGTACCGCCCCACTGATAGGTCCGGCTTCAACGCGACCCGACGAGTCACCTGAAGTTGTCGATCTACCCGATGGCATTGACGACTCGCTATTGGGTCTCCATGGTCAGATTCGAGCCACTGCGTTTGGTCCGAATGGTGATTATGGGTGGGGGCTCAGCTACTACAGCGGAATCTGGGGTCACTTCAACGGCAGGCCACCTGCTGAGGTGCTCAGCGCGAACGGCACCTCGCTCATCCCTGATAATTGGCGATACTCACAAACTCTTTGCCCTGAGGGAACCAGTGCCCGAGCGTCACTCAGCCGTCACGGTCCTTCATATCGGGAAGTGTTTCAGGCGATCGACGGAACGGTCGGGTATTGGCCTCAGACCCGATTCCCATCGAACCAACCTAAATTTCAAATGGGCGGTAACACGGACTGTTACACCACCAACACTTCGAACCCCGGGTGGGTTTGGAGAAGCGATAACGAAGTAATTCCGGGACTCATTCAATTATCGAATCGAGTCCTTGTGCCTCCAGATGGGATCACTTTCGAAGCGACTGACGGAGAGTTACTGGGTACGGCCTGGATGGCGCTTCCGCTTTCGCAGCGTTATGAGCGAAATGGTGTAGAGGTGGGAGATAAAAGTTGGACTCTTTTCCTCGAGGCAGCAAATTTCCGGGGACCTGTGGCTTATTGGGCTCCTGAGGCCTGGAGCAGGGTCACTATTGATCACCCTCCCGCTCATCTTCGCGGCCTGGACCACCGGGAAATAGACACTCAGTACAGGTTGTTCGCTAGTCATCTGAACACCCCTAGTTTGAGCGCCGTTGTTGAGGGTAGCGACTGGAGCCGTATCCCTGAACTTCGGTTTCCTGTCGATTCTGAAGGGCGCACCGTCTTTCACCAAGACGTGACTTTTTACGGTCGCGACGCGGTTTACGACCAAGTCGTTGCAGCTGTCAGCGGAGCACCGTTACCTATTGCTTTTGATTATTCTGCATCCGTTCATGCTCCCTTGCAGACGCATCGTTGGGAACTTCAGCATGGGGAATTGCCGGTCGTCGGGTTAGAGAAATTCGTTCAATTAGATGATTGGGATACCGCCGACAAAGAGGGATGGGCGTGGGGATTGCAGTGGTTGGAGCAGCCAGGGGTTTTCCCCTCTTATTTCCGTCGCCAGGGCAGTGAATGGCTGGCTGTCGATCGTTCTGATTCACCCTCCGAGATGACTTCCACAGATCTTGTGTTCCCCGGCGCTATTCGACGGTCGGGGTACGCTCCCCCACTTGCAGATGGGCCCACTCCGCGAGTGCAACAAGCACTGCTAAACGATGGGTCTGTTGTTCGTTACACCTGGTATCGGTTCGTTGAACAGCCCGCTGTGGTGGCTCTTGGCTTAGATGATGCGCAAAAGTTGACGTTGCAGTCTTTGGTGGAACAAATTCACCGCCATTGGGGTCCTAACGCGATATTCATGATGCCACCGAGTGAGGGGCATCTAGCGAGGATTCAAACCGAAGTGATCGTTACACCCCCAACGGGAGCTGAGGTGGGTTGGGTGCCAGTGGTGATCAGCCAAACCGCAGCCGAATGACGCGTTGAACGACGGTTGGTCGAAACACACACTGAGGGGCACGAAATATCAGTGCCGGATTGACCGTTGGGGTTCGGGATGTGACGATCACTATGTGATTTCTGCTAGCGAACTTGATGCTCGGGACCCTTTGTCGGGGTTTCGTGACCGTTTCGTTCACAACTCGAACGAACCCGAACTCATCTATTTAGACGGAAATTCCCTTGGGCGACAACCTCGGGCAGCCGCTGATGTTCTGGCTCGCGTAGTTGATCAGGAATGGGGTGAACGCCTTATCCGGGGTTGGAACGAAGGTTGGTTGGACATAGCTGAAGGCGTTGGTGATCTCATCGGCGAGTTATTGGGGGCCCAACCTGGAGAAGTCACCCTCGCCGAGAACACCTCCGTGTGTTTGTACAAAGCCGTTGTTGCTGCTTTGCGGGAACGGTCTTCACGACGAAAAGTGGTCACTGATGATGAGAACTTTCCGTCCGATATTCAGATACTGCGTTCCGCATGCCGCAGCGCAGGTTCAGATCAAACCGTCGAAATCGTAGAGACTTCAGCGGCGACAGACCCTACGGGAGCTTTGCTTGATGCGATAGATGAGTCGACGGCTGTTGTTTCACTCAGCCATGTGGCTTACCGGTCGGGGCGGCGTTGGAATCTCAAGGCCGTGAATCGGGCAGCTGAACAGGCGGGCGCTTTGGTTGTGTGGGATTTTTCGCACTCAGTGGGAGCGATTCCTATTGATGTCGCAGTCGAGGGTGTTGATGTTGCGGTGGGTTGCACGTACAAGTACCTCAACGGAGGGCCAGGGGCCCCTGCGTTCATCTACGTTTCTTCACAACAAAGTGCGCTCAGTAACCCAATATCGGGTTGGTTCGGTAGCAAAAAGCCGTTCGATTTTGATTACCAGAGTCCTCCTGCTGAAGGGATCCAACGTTTCTTGACGGGTACACCTCACGTCGTTTCCGCTGCTCTTGTCCAACCGGGAATCGAGTTGCTACTTGAGGCAGGTATGGACAACGTCTACAAAAAATCAGTGAGGCTGACCGAACGCTTTATCGACCTGTGCGACAAACACTTAGCCAAGTTCAGTTTTGAGATTGCCACTCCACGTGATCCCGCGTCGCGTGGATCACATATCGCTGTGATTCAGGCTCAGGCACAGGCGATCGGTCTTGCTCTAATTAATGAGCAATCCGTCATCCCTGATTTTCGCCCGCCGGATCTTCTGAGGTTTGGCTTCGCTCCCCTGTACATCGGGTTCGCTGACGTTGACGCAACGGTGAAGCGCATCGTTGATGTCGTTGAGGGCGGAGGTATCGACCGGTGGAAGGACAACGCCCCTCTCGTACCGTGACCCATTTCGGGTCAGGGAGCGTTAGCTCCGAAAACGAGGGTTGCGCACGCTGACCAATACCCTCCCCATCCGTGGCAGAGAGCCACGTCGACGTCGGGAACCTGGTTCGCTGCTTCGCCTCGGACTTGCCTGATCGACTCAAGCATGCACAACATCCCATAAGCACCTGTGTGGGCGTAGCTGAGCCCGCCACCGCTGGTGTTCATAGGCAACTTCCCACCTGGTGCGGTGTGCCCCTCGGCTATGAAGTGACCACCTTCGCCGTAGTCGACGAAACCGAGTCCTTCAAGACCGAAAATGGGCGTATGGATGAACGCGTCGTAAATCATGAGATGGTCAACATCGGAGTGGGTGATACCTGAGCTAGCGAACGCGGCGTCGCCACTGGTCCGAATGAACTCTGGACGCAAAGGTTCGCGAACTCCCGCTGGGCTCATGGGGCCGCCTTCTAAAGCTCCTCCAGTGCCTAGAACATACACAGGCGGTTTTGGGTAGTCGGCGGCCCTGTCGGCCGATGTGACGATCAACGCTCCGCCTGCATCAGACACCAGACAACACATCGCGCGGCGGATAGGCCAGGCAACCATCGGCGAATCGAGAACTTCATCCACGGAGGTGGGTTCACGCAAGGTTGCTCGTGGCACGTCGACTGCCCAGGCACGTTGACTAACGGCACCGGCCGCTAGACCCTCGTCGCTGAGACCGTATTCGTGTTGATAGCGAAGAACCGGAAGTGTGAAGGTTGCTGCGGCTTGGCCCCCGCCGTGGAGCATGTCGAATTGTTGTCCGATTCCGCCTCGCTGCCCCGCGTCCCCGCTTTGCCCTAGGCGGCGAGTTGACTTGCCTGATTCTCCGTAAACAATGAGGACAGTGCTGCAATAGCCGGCGTGGATCGCAGCAATTGCGTTTCGAAGTTGGAACATCCAGGAGCAGCCCCCAACGACGGTGTTGTCAGCCCACGAGGGAAATATTCCTAGTTGTCGGCTCATATCTGCGACGGGGAAATAGCCACATGTGAAGCCATCGATGTCGGCCGCTGTTATTCCGGCGTCTCGCATTGCGTTCGCGGCGGCATCAATCGCTAATCCGGCCGATGACACGTCGGGAACGGTTCCTATTTCGGTCGACTCGGCTGCGCCGACGATCGCGGTTGCACCTGGCGGAATCATTGTTGTTCCTCGGTTGGTTCGAAACAAAGAACGGTGGTTTCACCAAAGCTCGTAAATGTCGCCTGTAAAGGCATGTCGAGGCGAAGGGTTTCGGGGGTTTGTTCGCAATTGATGATTGAGGAGGTGAGCATTGGGCCTTCTAACAGTTTCACTAAAGCGACCGAACGTGGTCCTTGGGTACCCCACAGATCAGGGGGCTTTTGCTGGATGGTGTAGCTGTACAAGGTCGCTTCGCCGCTCGCGTCGAAGAACTCGACATCGGTTGAAGAGCAATGCGAGCAAATGGGCGACGGGGGAAAATATGCGTCGTTGCAGGCATTGCAACGGTTGATACGCAGTATCCCTTGGTTGCATCCGTCCCAAAACGGCTGAGTTTCGGGTGTGGGCACAGGGATGAGAGGGTGAGGCATATCTAAAGTTTTAGCCTGACGTGACGTCATTTCGCTTGACGTTGCGACGGAGTTTGCCCCCATGGACGCGTCGGTGGGGATACGGTGCAAATCTTGGGTCTCTAAAATTCACCTGTGGGAGGGGCGAAATGAGCGACAACGAAGGGAACGCGATCGTTGTTACGGGCGCAGGCTCGGGCATTGGAAAAGCAACGGTCAACCGCTTGGCAAATGATGGCGCAAATGTGGTGGCGGTTGACGTCACAGAAAGCTCGCTGGAGTGGACCAAAGAATTTGATTCCGTGACGCCACTCGCTGGCGATGTAACCGATCCGAACATCAACGAGAAGATGGTTGCTTTAGCAGTTCAAAACTACGGGGGTCTAAACGCCGCTGTTCTCAATGCAGGAGTGGTAGCCCAAGGCGACATTGTTCGAGGCTCGATGGCGGACTATGACCGAGTAATGGACGTCAACGTGCGCGGTGTAGTGCTCGGATTGAAGTCTGCGGTCGCAGCGATGGCTGCAGCCGGGGGCTCCATTGTTGTGACCGGTTCGGTGTCTGGACTTCGCGGCGACAGCGGCCTTTGGGCTTACAACGCATCAAAGGGCGCTGTGGTGAACCTTGCTAGAGCAGCGGCCCTTGATCTCGGGCACCTCAACATTCGTGTAAACGCGGTGTGCCCCGGACCAATTCACACCGCACTTACTAAGGACACGCGTGGCACCGACATGGGGGACGCTATGGAGGCACGTCTGCCCTTGGGCCGTTTCGGTGAACCAGAAGAGGTAGCCGCAGTGATTGCGTTTCTCACATCAACCCAATCATCGTTTGTTACAGGCGCCGCGATTCCCGTTGACGGCGGAGTAACTGCAGGGACTGGTCAATGGGCCACCTATGGCGGTCGTAAACGCGGCTACTTGTAGTTATTAGCCGGTCCAGTTGTGCAATGCTGCGACCATGAGCGAAGCACCCATTTCGACCTTCCCAATTCCAGCGTTGGATGACGTTCCCGAAGATTTGCGGTCAATGATGATCGGGATTCAAGAAAAGACGGGTTTCATTCCTAATGTCTTCTTGGCGTTGAGTCACCGTCCCGATGAGTTGCGTGCCTTCATGGCGTATCACGATGCTTTGATGGAACGGGACAGTGGTCTCTCCAAGGCAGAACGGGAAATGATTGTCGTCGCTACCAGTGGTGCGAACAGTTGCATGTATTGCGTCGTGGCTCACGGAGCAATTCTTCGCATCAGGGCTAAGAATCCTCTGATTGCGGATCAGTTAGCCGTTGATCCGTTGAAAGCGGACCTTGAAAGCAAGCAAACCGCGATGATCGCCTTCGCTGTCAAATTGGCTCGAACGCCCGAAGCTGTTGACGCCGCTGACCAAGAATCCTTGCGCGCTCACGGGTTCAGCGATGATGACATTTGGGATATCGGCGCGATAACCGGGCTTTTCGCGATGTCGAACCGTTTAGCGCACTTGGCTTCGATGCGACCCAACGACGAGTTCTTCACCATGGGGCGGGGGTGAACACCGAACCTTCAACAGAAACAAGTTCAGATCCCCAGCGCATCCTCAGCAGTGACGTAGTCCACGCCAACTGAAGCCGCTACCTCGGCTTCGGTAACCATGCCCTTGTGAACGTTCAGCCCCCGTCGCAGGTGCGAATCGGTTCGCAACGCGTCAAGTCCTTGATCTGCGAGTAACACGACCCGAGGGAGGGTCGCATCGTTGAGGGCGCGGGTAGACGTTTGCGGCACAACCCCAGGCATATTCGCCACGCAGTAATGCACGACGTCATCTACTACGAAAGTCGGTTGTGCGTGGGTGGTAGGCCTTGATGTTTCAAAACATCCTCCCTGGTCAATTGCTACATCGACAACGACTGATCCCGGTTTCATTCGGCTAATTGTTTGGGCAGTGACCAGTTTGGGCGCCTTGGCTCCGGCAACAAGCACCGCTCCGATTACCAAATCAGCTTTCAGGACTTCTTGTTCGATGGTGGTCCGGTTAGAGGTGATGGTGGTGATACTCGCACCAAACCGTTGCTCAAGATGGTCGAGCACCGTTGGGTCGAGGTCGAGTACATAGACATCTGCTCCCATGCCGACCGCGATCTCAGCTGCGTTCTCGCCGACGACTCCGCCTCCTATGATTACGACACGCGCCGGAGGAACTCCTGGTACTCCACCGATGAGAATGCCAGCGCCACCGTGAACAGTTTCTAAGGCTGAGGCCCCAGCCTGCACAGCTAAACGGCCGGCAACCCGAGACATTGGCGCGAGTAACGGCAACCCGCCGGTGCTATCAGTGACTGTTTCGTACGCTATACAACTGGCCAGGCTGGCGATCAGGTCGAGCGTTTGATCGCGGTCAGGGGCCAGGTGGAGGTAGGTGAACAAAATCTGGTCTGCTCGTAGGCGAGCTCGTTCGACCAATTGAGGCTCTTTAACTTTGACAACCATGTCGGCGAGACCCCACACCTGCTCAACATCGTTTGTGACTGTTGCGCCAGCCGCTCGGTAATGGTCATCGGTAGCACCAATACCTGAACCTGCTTCAGTTTCTAGGAGAACTTGGTGACCGCGACCGGTGAGTTCTCGGACTGATACCGGCGTCAACCCGACGCGCCGCTCAGCTTGTTTTATTTCTCTGGGAACGCCAATACGCATCAACGCACCTCGTCGATCGTTATTTACTGTCTTGACTACTCGATTTAACACCGACCATAATGCGCTACTCTCAGCTCTTATCTGCTGATTTTATGTTTCAATTTTTGTTTATACGCATGATTATTGCGCAATAGTCACTATTTAAGGCTGAATTTTCAATGGAAAATCTTGACCATATCGACCGCGCCCTTCTGCGATACCTCGGGCATGCAGCACGGGCCACCAACGCCGAATTAGCTGACAAGGTCCACATGTCACAGTCCGCGACCCTTCGGCGAGTACGTCGACTCGAAACTGAGGGCATCATCGAGCGCTACAGCGTTGTGGCTAATCGCAGCGCAATGGGTCGAGGCACGTCAGTTTTTGTTGAGATCACCCTCGACGGTCAAAGCGACGGCCAACTAGATGAGTTCGAAGCCGCGGTAATTGATTGTCCCGATGTTCTTTCATGTCATCTAATCGCCGGTGGCTTTGATTATTTACTTCATGTGGCTTGTGATGGCGTCGCCAGCTACGAAAACATTCATCGCCGGCAACTAGCCCACCTGCCTCATGTCGCACGGGTGCAGTCAAGTTTCGCTTTACGTACCGTTTTAGACCGCCCGGCAACGGCAATGTTGTGACCGTTTGAAGCGAAGCTCTATCGAAGCTCTCGTAGTTTCGCCAACGCTCCATCAGCGTGCTTTCCCATATTGGATTCACTGGTGATCATTGCGACCACCCGCCGATCGGGAGCGACTACAAAGGTGCGCCGCTTGTTCGGCAATCGCCCCATCCGCTTCACTCCGAATTGACTGGCGACGCTTCGCTCAGGGTCCGATAAGAGCACCAGACCTAGGTGATTGGCTTGATCAAAGACGAGTTGTTGATCCCACGGATCAGCGCTGATTCCCACCACCGAAGCCCCAACTTTGGCAAACTCTTCGCTGAGATCTCGGAAGTGGCAGGTCTCTTTGGTTCAACCTGGGGTCATGGCCTTGGGAAAAAAGAATAAGACCACCGGTCCTGATAGCAACAGATCAGAGAAACGGACTGGGTCTCCGAATTGATTGGTGGCCTCAAAGTCGGGAACGAGTTCACCTATCCGCACGGCCGCATCCTAAGCAGATGAGACCCTACGATCTGTGATCATGCGCGGACATCCACCACTTGATGAGTTAGGCCCGGCTCTTCCTAGAGATCGCTGGACCTTGGTTGATGCGGTTCGCACTCAAGCGTCCGTCTACGGCCAACGAGATTTCTTGTCCTTTGAGGACGGCAGCAGCCTTTCATTTTCTGACTTCGATCAACTCACTGACTGCCTCGCTACTGCTTTGAGTGACGTTGGTTTGGGCGCCGGGGAACGTCTGCTGGCGCTGTTAACAAACAGTAGAGAGTTCATGTTGATGATGATCGCGACCCACAAACTCCGGGCTGTGTTTGTTCCCATCAACACTGAGCTTCGCGGAGTCTTCCTCGAACATCAGGTTCACAACAGTTCACCGCGCGTCATTGTCGCCGATAACGACTTAATGGAACGTTTCGCCACCATCGACACTTCAAGAGTTGCAATAGAAACGGTGATTCGTGTCGCGCAGGGATCCTCCAGCGGCACCGCGTTACCCGATTCGTTAACCGGGTTGCGTCATCTCCGGTTCGATGAGCTCTTAGATACGACGCCACGACCAGAGGTGTTAGCTGAGCCACTACCAAGTGACGTGTGCACGATCATGTACACCTCGGGCACGACCGGACCATCCAAAGGCGTTTTGATGCCGCAAGGGCACTGTTACCTGTTCGGTCTAGGCACCGTGGCTGCGATGGAGCTAACCGAAGATGATCGCTACTTTTGTTGCATGCCGTTGTTCCATGCCAACGGCTTGTTCATGCAGGTGTATGCATCGCTTCTAGCTGGCGCGTCGTGCTACGTAACAAAACGATTCAGCGTGACCGACTGGCTCGACGTAGTTCGAGAAGAACAAATAACGGTAACCAATGCGCTTGGTGTAATGCCGGAGTTCATCTTTCGCAGTCCCAAATCACCTCACGATCGCGATCACCAGCTATCTCGCATCCTCGCAATCCCTGTCGCGGAAGAGTGGGGCTCAGCGATGGAGGAACGATTCGGGGTTGTTTTGCGTCAGGGCTTCGGAATGACTGAAGTCAACATGGTTAGTTACAGCGACATCGACGATCCGGTTTTACCTGGCTGCGCCGGCCTGCCATTAACTGATTTTTTCGAGGTGATCATCGCCGATCCATCTACCGACATCGAGGTCCCAAGAAATGAGATCGGCGAAATTTTGGTGCGCCCAAAGGTGCCATTTTGTTTCAACGTCGGGTATTTCAAGATGCCTGAAAAAACCGTGGAGGCGTGGAGAAATCTTTGGTTTCACACCGGCGACGCGGGTCGTATGGATAACGATGGCAGGTTGTTCTTCGTTGACAGAATCAACGATCGGATTCGAAGAAGAGGCGAAAACATTT
Organism: Acidimicrobiales bacterium; assembly: GCA_014239555.1. Classification (GTDB taxonomy): domain Bacteria; phylum Actinomycetota; class Acidimicrobiia; order Acidimicrobiales; family Poriferisodalaceae; genus UBA2110. The sequence continues at coordinate 104,682 of JAAZYR010000010.1, read as the reverse complement.
CTTCATATGAGCTGGAGCAGGCCCTAAATGAGCATCCGGCGGTCATCGAATCAGCGGCTGTGGGGTTGAAGGTGTCTGGGGCGGGTGGCGAAGACGAAATTAAGGCTGTTCTGGCAATCCATGGTGTGGCTCCTGAGCCCACCGAGTTTCTTGATTGGTGCGTTCCGAGAATGCCCCGCCACACGGTGCCGAGATATCTCGAATTCGTCGCGGAGCTAGATAAAACCGCTTCAGGGAAGATCCGAAAGCAAGCGATACGCGACGCTGGGGTGACAAGTGAAACTTGGGACCGTGAGTCGGTGGGGTACGTCGTTCAGCGGGGCTGATTGTTAGAAGTAGTTACCCCAGGCTGTGACGCCATGGAATCCGCCGTCCACCAAGATTGTTTGACCCGTGATGTACGCGGCATCGTCGCTCGCTAGGAAAGCGACAACGGAGCCTATTTCTTCGGGCTCGCCCCATCGACCTAGCGCTATGTGGTTTGCTAAACCGTCGGCCAATCCGGGGGTCTTGCGTCCCTGTTCCCACATTTCGGTGATGATCAGGCCTGGGGCCACCGCGTTTACTCTTATACCGAATTTCCCTAGTTGAGCTGCTTGGCTGCGGGTGAGGGAGTCAAGCGCTGCTTTCGTCGCACCATAGGTCGGAAGCTCGGCGACTCCCGTCGCTCCAGCTACCGATGACATGTGGATGACCGACCCGCGTCCGCGGTCGGCCATTTGACGAGAGAGGGCTTTGGTGGTTTCAAGCGGCGCGTGGTAGTTCACACGCATCACCGTCTCATCCTCGTCTTTCATTTCGCCGATGCCGGCATTGTTGACGAGGATGTCGACACCACCCAAAGCTTTCACCGCTGATGCCGCTAACTCCGCGCCAGCACCGGGTTTCGTTAGATCTGTGGGGAGTACCACCGGATCGTTGGCAAGTTCCGCAGCTACCCGGAGCAGGTCGTCTTCTGAGCGGGCCGCGAGCGCCACTCGAGCTCCTTGCTCACAGAGTGCCCGTGCACAATGTTCACCTATACCGCGGCTCGCTCCTGTAACAAGCGCTAGCCGTCCCTCAAGTTTCCCCATGGGTTCCCCTTTCCGCCCTTCGATTCTTGCAGCACTGTGATGTTCACGCTCTGAAAGACTGGCACCGTGAACGATCCCCTAGTTGTCGAGGTCACACGGGGCTCCAGTGTGGAGAGCCGCCATCTAGTCGACGTGGCGTTAGTTGATGCCGTCGGTAAAACGGTTGATGGGTGGGGTGAATTCGATCGACCGACATTGCCTCGTTCCTCGTTAAAACCGATTCAAGCAACACCTCTAATTTCTGAAGGCATCGCCGACGCGGCTGGTCTCACGAACGAACAACTCGCCATCGCGTGCTCTAGTCACAACGGTGAGGCCCGCCACGTTCAAGTTGTTGACCGTTGGTTAGAAACGATGGGGGTGTCCCATCGCGTTCTCGAATGTGGAGCTCATTTCCCCAGCGACTCTGTCGCGGCACGTGACCTTGTTTTGGCTGGTGTCGAGCCTGATAGTCGGCACAACAACTGTTCAGGTAAGCACACGGGATTTGTTGCGATATCGAACTACTTTGCGTTGGATCCGTCGGGTTACATTTCTCCGGAACATCCCGTCATGAAGGGCTTCGTAACTCCTGCCGTCGAGGATTTCTGTCGGATCGACCTCAGCAAGCAAACACCAGGCGTGGATGGCTGTGGGGTGCCCGTGTGGTCGATACCCCTCCATCATTTGGCCGTCGGGTGGTCGCAGCTTCGGGCACGAGGGGCGGGGAGCCGACTCCTACAGGCAATGATCCGCGAGCCATTCCTCGTCGCAGGTTCTGGCCGTGCATGTACTCGTTTAATCGAGTCTGCCGATGGCACCGCTGTCGTCAAGACTGGCGCCGAAGGCGTGTTTTGTGGGGTCGACCTCCGACAGGGCTTTGCATTTGCCCTTAAAGTTCGCGATGGTCACGCCCGGGCAGCAGAGACCGCAGCTGAGTGGATGCTCGACCGTTTGGGTTGCATCGAACATGCTTCTCCGAAAGTTCTACAGAACTGGGCCGGCACAGACGTAGGGGAAATCCGAATCGCTTCTAGGGGGCGTTGAAGTGGCGGCTAACTCTCAGTTATTGCTTGAACTTGAAGCTCGGCTGGATCCTGAATGTATTCAATCCGATGTTGATGTGATAGCTGCCTACGCTCAGGACCGAGCAGTTTTTGAAGGAGCTGGTAGCGCCGCGGTGCTTGTCATGCCTCGCTCAACGGCGGAGGTCGTAGCAACAGTCGAGGCAGCCACATCGGCAGGCGTTCCGATTGTCCCGAGGGGAGCCGGAACGGGTCTAACCGGCGCTGCCAACGCTACGGACGGGTGCGTTTTGCTGTCCCTTCATCGCATGAACCAGATTTTAGAAATCGATGTCATAAACCGAATGTGTCGAGTTCAGCCAGGGGTCATCAACTCAGATTTAAAAGACGCAGTCGCCAAGCACGATCTTTTCTACCCTCCAGATCCGGCGTCATTCGAAATGTCATCGGTCGGAGGCAACGTGGCAACCAATGCTGGTGGGCTGTGCTGCGTGAAGTACGGAGTTACCCGCGATTATGTCGTCGGCCTCGAAGTGGTCCTCGCTAGTGGCGCAGTAATTCGAACGGGCCGTCGAACCCTTAAATCTACGACCGGTTTAGATCTGACAGGCCTTTTTGTTGGGTCAGAAGGTGTTTTGGGGGTTATTACCGAGATCACATTGAAGTTGGTGCCCGCTCCCCCACCTCCTGCAACAGCAGTTGCCTATTTCGATCAGCTACCACATGCAGGCGAAACCATCGTTGAGGTCTTTAAGCGGGGGTACGAGCCATCGATGATGGAGATCTTGGATCGAGCCAGTCTCCGACAGGTGGACGCTGTCTACAACATGGGCCTCGACGTAGAGGCTGCCTGCCTTCTCCTGATTCAAACGTCAGGTGATCACGCGTCCGCTTCAATCGAGGCTATTGCGAGCATTTGTCGAGCGACGGGAGCGACGTATGTAGCTCACGTCGACGACCCCGCAGAGGGCGAGATGCTGGTTGAGGTTCGAAGACGAGTGTGGCCGGCGTTCGAACGCCTCGGGAAAGCGATGCTTCCTGAAGATGTCGCCGTGCCACGTCAGCATTTGCCTGAGTTGATGGCTGGCATCGTTGCTATCGGAGAGCGACACGAGTTGGAGCTACCCACTATCGGTCATGCTGGAGACGGCAATATGCATCCACTTCTTATCTTCAATGGCGAAGATGAGAACGAAGTTGACCGGGTAAAAACGGCGTTTGCTGAGATAGTGAAACTCGCCCTCAGCCTGGGTGGAACTATTGCGGCCGAACACGGCGTTGGGACGCTTAAGCGAGCATTCGTATCTGAAGAGATAGGCCCGACTGAACTTGGGGCCATGGAAGCAATCCGAGCGGCGTTAGATCCTGACCGTCGATTCAACCCAGGTAAGAAGCTTTAGCTTATTTAAGATCTGGTCGCAGCATCACTCTGCCGGTGGTTTTTCGACCTGACAAGTCCACGAGACCGCTCATAAGTTCCTCCAGGCGTAGCTCTCTACTCACCAGCGGGTCCAGCGTTCCGTTGCTTACCATCTCCCACAGTTGGGAATAGCACTCGTCAAGCACTTCGTCCATGCGGCCCTTGTATCCGCCCATGTGGACACCTACTACCGAGTAGTTCTTTACGAGGATGTGGTTGGCAGGAGCGCTGGGAATATCCCCACTCGCGAATCCGACGACTAGCAGACGACCTTCCCAGGCCACGAGGCGTCTCGCTACGTCGAAGTAATCACCGCCAACAGGGTCATAAATCAGGTCGCAACCTCTGCCCGACGTGGCATCCATCACTTTTTCGTAAAGGTCTTCGGAGTTGTAGTCCACAACCACGTCCGCCCCAAGTGATCTGCAAACCTCGACTTTGTCGCTTCCTCCCGCAGCAGCAATAACGGTGCAGCCGTGCACTTTCGCCATTTGAACGGCCGCCGATCCAACTCCTCCTGCGGCGGCGAGAACGAGAACAGTTTCTCCTGGCTGCATGTGTCCTCGCCTATGGAGAGCTGTCCATCCAGTGCCGTATATGACATTCATCGCCGATGCGATGGGCAGAGATACATTTTCAGGCACGATGCGCATCTCTTCGCCGCGCACGATCGCTTCTTCGGCATACCCGCCCCATCCAGATGTGGTCATCCCAAGCACGCGGTCACCTGACTCAAGATCACATTCGGGTCCTACCTCAACGACCGTCCCCGCCACGCTCATGCCCGGCGTAAATGGGGGGTCTAGGCGGACTTGGTATTGGCCCTGGCATTGCAAAATGTCGGCGAAGTTCAAATCGCTAGCTGACACCGCAACTCGCGCCTCTCCTGCGCCCGGTGTTGGCGATTCGATCTCTTGCAGCGAGAGGACATCCCATGGGTCGCCTAGTTCACTAAGTCGCCACGCTCTCATGGGGGCCTCCTTGGAGTTTCGTCTGGATGGCACCGTACCAACCAACTTCTTGCGCTGTGGGAGTAAGTTCGAGTCATGACTAGCTCCTCGCCTGAGATCGCAGTTGTTGGAGCTGGTATTGCCGGAGCGTCGGCGGCGTATCGCTTAAGTGAACTCGGGTTCAAAAGTCGAGTGTACGAAGCTGGAGGACGCCCAGGTGGGCGGATGGCCGCCACGGTAATCAACGAGGCCATATTTGATCATGGGGCACAATTTTTCACCACGCGCGGCCACAAATTTCGCTCTGCCGTGGATACCGCAGCAGCTGATGGGGCAGTCAAGGTTTGGACGCACGGCTTTGATGAACCTCCCGATGGTTACGAACGATGGCGCGGCGTTCCTGATATGACGGCCTTGGCAAGTTGGCTCTTATCCAAGGCTGATGCCATGGTTCATTTCGCTCAACCCGTTGACCATCTCAAAAATCTAAACGCCTCTGCGATCGTCCTCACCCCGCCGATTCCTCTGAGTCTCGCCCTAGCACAGCGTTCCAATCTCGAACCACCGGAAAAGCTTCTGAACGAATTAAGAAACGTCGAATATAAGCGCACCATTGCAGTGCTTTTTCCCTTGGAAGAACACCCCGAGAGTCTCCCAAGTCATGGCGGTATTCAGTTCCTAGATGACCCCGCGCTCGCTTTTATCACCGACAACGCCGCCAAAGGGGTGAGCGACGCTCCAGCGGTAACGGTGCATCTGTCAAACGACGCAAGTTTGGCTCTTTGGAACGAACCTGATCACCAATTAACCGAGTTCGCGTCCAAACACCTTGAGGCCAATATTGGTGCCTTCGTTTCGCTCGGCAGCGTGGTGAAACGGTGGCGTTACGCCGGGCCGGTGCAAGTCCTCGAAGAGTCGGCGTTCGTGTGGGGTAATCGACCTTTCATTGCAATGGCTGGAGAGGCGTTCAACGGCCCCAAGGTCGAAGGTGCTTTCGACTCGGGCAGATACGCGGCCGAAAAAATCGCTGAGTTTTTCTCTTGAAGGGCGATCTTGCGGGAAGGGGCGTCCAAAGGTGAGCCGAGACGACCACATAGCTGGCCTGGAGGTAGGGCGTCTAACTCCAGTCGACATCGAATACTTTTTCGGAACCCTTCTGCCGCGTATTCCCAAGAGAGTGAGCGAGGATCACCAGGCTCTTCTTCATCAGCTTCACTTGCGTCTACACAATTTGGCGGTATATCTGGGTGACCCGCTAGCTGTTTCGCTCGATCACCACGATGTCAGCAGCGTCGTGTCTTCCATCGGGGGGAGGCTGGAGCAGATGAAGCGACGCGAATGGCGCGCGCGCATAGCGGGCATCAAAGTTGTGCAACACCTACGTCTTGAAATCGGGGAAATCTCCGCTGACCTCTACGAAATGTCCTCCGGATGATTCTGTTTGTGAGCGCGGCCTAACGTTGAGGCTAGAAAGGGGTTCACTATGTCACTCGCATCAAGCGATTATGAAGAAATTCGGCAATTGTTAGCTCGATACAACTTCGCGATCGACTTTGGAGAAATCGACAGTTGGGTACAGACCTTCACCTCGAATGGAGTGTTCAGTTGTTTAGGCATGCCAGAGGACGCTCCGTTGGGAGGTACTCACCGAGGCGCTGATGCTCTTCGCGCGTACGCCGAGACTCATTTTTCGATCAATCAAGGCCGGGCTCGGCACTGGAATTGGAATCTAGTCATTGAGGGAGACAACGACGCGGCGACTATGCAGTGTTATCTCAACGCGTATAGCGCCGGACAAGGCGACTCCGCTCTGTTCAGAGTCACTGGCGTGTACAGAGACCGAATGGTACGCACTGATGACGGTTGGCGGTTCATCGAGCGCGAAGTAACCATCGACCCGGCGTAAATGACTGTTTGGGATGATCACAACCTCGTTGACATACGCTTATGAAAAGACGTTCGAGGGGGTGCTGTGTCGGTAACTGAAGCTTCAACAGGTTTGATTCCTGTGCTGGATCTTCAAGCGCTAGTCGACGGCGACCCCGAAGGTATTCGAGACTTGGCGTTGGAATTACGTCAGGCCTTGGAAGAGATCGGGTTTTTCTCCATCGTGAACCATGGCGTGCCATGGGGGTTAGTTGAAGACATTTACGGGGCCACTCAAATGTTGCATGCCCTCCCTCAGACAGAAAAAGACGCGATCACGATGGATCGCACACACGGTGGATACCTCGGGATGGGGGCCGGAACCTCATATGCGAGTGAGATAGCTGGAGAGGTCCGAAAACCAAATCAAAATGAAGCGTTCTTCATTCACGAAGGCGGGTACAGAGAAAGCAACCAATACCCGGACCTCGGCGGCTTTAAAGAACTGACCGCTTCCTACATTCGAAAAATGGAGGGTTTAGCGGACTCCTTAATGACGATACTGGCGTTGTCGTTAGATCTCGACGCTAGTTTTTTCGCGAAAGATTTTGACATTCCAAGCGTCACTCTCCGCATGTCGCACTACCCAGTAATGCAGTACGCCGACAATGAGTGGGGGCTCGCTCCTCACACCGACAGTTCTATATTCACGTTCCTGCCTGTTAACGACACGCCGGGTCTTGAGGTTCGGCCAGCTGGATACGACTGGATTCAACCGTCGGTAATTCCGTGTTCATTTCTGGTCAACAGCGGCGACATGTTGAAACGGTGGACCAACGGCCTGTACTTATCCACGGCTCACCGAGCCAGCAACTTGTCCGACATTGATCGCTACGCCGTGCCCTTCTTCTATGGAGCTAGAGACGACGCCGTGGTGGATCCCGTTCCCACGACGGTCTCCGAAAGCAACCCCAGCCGATATGAGCCAATCACTTACGGTGACTACCAACGCTGGTTCATCGACCGCAATTACAAAAAAATGACCGGTCAATCAGCCTCTGAGACTCCGCCATAGCGAGAACCGGTCATCAGGCACGACAGAACTTTATCTAGATCGTCTCGGTATCCATTTCCGCCCAAGTCACAGACAATGCGACATTTAAACATCGCTCTCTTCCGATCATCTTCTGGACACTTGGGTTTATCGTAGGGCCGGTGACTATGGACTTTCGTATCTTTACCGAACCACAACAAGGCGCCACTTACGCTGATTTGTTAGCCGCAGCATTAGTAACCGAGAAGGCGGGTTTCGACGCTTTCTTTAGATCAGATCATTGGCTCACTATGGGCGAAAACGACGGATTGCCTGGGCCGACTGATGCCTGGGTGACATTGGGCGGCCTAGCCAGAGAGACAACAAAACTTCGCCTTGGAACTCTCGTTAACTCGGCAACTTTCAGACTGCCAGGGCCTTTGGCAATCGCAGTTGCTCAGGTTGATGAAATGAGTTCGGGCAGAATCGAACTCGGTCTTGGAGCTGGTTGGTACGAAGACGAGCACTCTGCTTACGGAATACCGTTTCCCGCCCTGGGTGAGCGGTTTGAAATTCTAGAAGAACAACTAGAAGTCATAACCGGGTTGTGGTCAACACCCTCAGGGGAGCGGTACAACTTTCGGGGTCGGCATTATTCTTTAATTGACTCTCCGGCCCTCCCTAAGCCTCACCAAATGGAGGGTCCACCGATCATTATTGGTGGCGGCGGACCGCTGCGAACTCCGCGATTGGCGGCTACCTACGCCAATGAATTCAATCTTCCTTTTCGATCGATTGAAGCATTCCAAGAACAAAAGAGTCGAGTAGTTGCAGCTTGCGAAAAGCTCCGCCGTGATCCTCAAGAATTGACGTACTCAGTAGCACTAGTCGCTTGTGTGGGAGGCACCGAATCTGAAGTTTCTGCGCGAGCTCGGGCGATTGGGCGCGACGCTCACGAACTACGAGAAAACGGGCTAGCTGGCACACCTGATGAGGCACTTGAAAGACTTCAGAAGTGGAACGAAGCAGGAGCAGAGAGAATTTATCTTCAGGTTCTCGATCTTGATGATCTAGATCACATTGCTTTAATGGGTCGAGAATTTATAGGGAAACTATGAGCTTGCTGTGGTCAGTCGTGCGCTAAGGAAGCCAAAGGCGTAGCTGTCAGCGCATTGAAAGTCGTTTTCAGATCGTACAAGCAGTGTTACTCAAGCACCCCGGCGACCGCTAACTCGGCCACGCGGTCCGCGTCGTACCCAAGAATCCCTTCGAGAACCTCGAAGGTGTGCTGACCGTAGCTGGGTCCCGCGTCGGTTATGCCGTCACGAGATCTACTCATTGAAAACCGGGTGCCCTCAACCCACATTTTTTCGTTTGTCATGTGGTCAACGTGACGAAAATGTTGGCGATATTCAAGCTGCGCATCTTCGGCTAGGTCGTCAGACATTTGCACTCGGTGTGCGGGCACCCCTTGTTCCTGAAGCAATTCTTGGGTTTCAGCACCAGAGCGCTGCGACGTCCACAGGCCAATGGCATCGTCGATTTCTTCTCGGTGTGCGCGTCGTTCTTCGTAACCAAGATTGACTAGTTGCTCTGAGAGGCCCATGACTTGGCAGGTCGCAGCCCACTGAGCGTCATCTTGGCAAGCGATAGCGACCCACTTGTCTTCGCCAGCAGATGGATAGTTGCCGTGCGGGAACATCGAAGGGTGATCATTGCCCACTGGTTGCGGTTCGCGGTCGTTGATTCGGTAATCAAGGAGCGCTGGAGTCAAGAAGTGCATCGCTGCCTCGGCCTGCGAAACGTCGATGTATTGGCCTTCGCCGGTGCGGTCGCGGTGATCGAGGGCAGCCATAATGGCGGCTGTGAGGAACCGCGGGGACACATAGTCGGTGTAGGCGCCCATTACTCCGGCTGGGTCCCTATCTGGCCATCCAGTCATCGCGTAAAACCCTGACATCGAAGCTCCCATGGTGCCAAAGCCAGCCAAGCTTGAAAGAGGCCCATCCTGACCGAAAAGGCAACTGCTGGTCATGATGATTGACGGGTTGATTTTTTTTAGGTCTTCGTAGCCAAGTCCCCAGTTCTGCATCGCTTTTGGCGAAAACGATTCACACACCACGTCGGCCCACTTAACGAGATCCAGAATCACCTCTCTGGCTTCGGGTTTTGACATGTCGAGGGCGAGCCCCATCTTTCCCGCGTTCATATTTTGATACAGACCACCGTTGTCGGCCCCACCTTCGTCATTGAGAAATGGCTGTATGGTTCGCGCGGTTTCAACCTTGTGTGAAGACTCGACGCGAACCACATTGGCGCCCCAGTCGGCAAGCACTCTCGTTGATGCTGGTCCCGCCATTACCCATTGCAGGTCAAGGACGTTGACATCTGAGAGGGGTAATGCAGTTCCATCCGATGTTGTCTTGGCGGATTGAGTTTGCAACTCGCGTGCAGGTGCGTCGCGTAAACTTTCATTCCCTTCACCTAGAAGAGGCGGTGGCTCCTCAATAGCCAGTGGTGTCGCTGACATCTTGGCTGAAGGGCCGGGGAAGACAACAGTTCCGTGGTTTGGGATTTCGATGTCTCGCCAATAGTCCCGCTCCGCGTAGTGGGGTTCCTCTGCGACGTCTCCGACGTTGGCAATGGGCACTATCAGCAGGCGGCGCGTCAACGCTTCGCTGAGTAGTTCTCCTTTTGCTCTGCTGGATGTGAAAGCCGCAGCCACGTCTTGAATACGGTCGTATTCCCCCATGGCAATTTTTCCGGTCATCACTCCCTCAACAAAATTGACCCATGGGATTTCCAGATCGCTGTCTTCGCACTCTCCCTCTTCGTGAATCCACTCGAATAGTCGCTGACCAAAGGGCCCGATCGCTTCACCGAAAAGAATCGTTGCCGAAACAAAACCATCGGCGGCGGGTGAACGAAGCCGAATTTTGAATGGGCCCAGTTTTGCCCCTCCGCTCATTCGACCGGCTTCTTGCGCATTGTAGAGATGGGCTAACGAAACCGACTGTGTCGCACACGTCAATGCCTGCTGGGCTGAAACGTCGATGTGTTGTCCAACACCAGATCGGTTGCGTTCATGCAGTGCGATAAGCGTCGCTGCTCCAGCCTCTGCGGAGGCATGAAGGAAGGATTGATCAAGCGGGATTCGAAGAGGTGCCCGATCGTCGTCCCCTTGTAATCCCATCTGCATTCCTGCAGCAGCGACCGTGAGGTCCGTCGCCTGCCACGTCGCCTTAGGGCCTTTCTGCCCGTATCCGGAGATAGATGTGACGATGAGTTGGGGGTTGAGAGCAGAGAGATCTTCGTAGCTAAGACCACGGTTGGCCATCTGACCCACATCAGAGGATTCGATGACGATATCGGCCCCCGCTGCAAGGGCCTTGAACTCTGATTGTCCTTCTTCTGAATCTAAGTCCAGGGTGATGCTCCGTTTTACTCTGTTGTACGACCAAAACCACAAGGACGCTTCTCGGTTATCTTCCTGACCGTCCACGAATGGTCCAACCGTGCGAGAGCGGGACCCACTTGGCGGCTCTACGAGAATTACTTCTGCCCCAAGATCAGCGAGCATCATGCCCGCCAACTGGCCACGTTCATCTGTTAGATCAAGAACTCGATATGCCGAAAGCACGCTGTTGAACCTTTCCCCGGTGTGGCAACAAGCTAGCGCCCGTTAGCGAGTGTTCATTCAACGCTGTCGGCGCCGGAGCCCGTGCGGGCCAAGTGAGTTAGAGTGCGAAGTCTTGGCGGGCAGCGTTGACCACTCAAGGTAAAGGTGGGCAACGTAAAAAGTGCTTGGGCCACAAATTTCCGTCTCCGAAAATGAACGTCCTTCAATGGGGGTACATATGTCCGATTTCGCCTACAGCACCACCGTCGAAACTGCTGCGGCCATTACTTCAGGTGAGGTGTCGAGTCGAGAACTTCTCGAGGCCGCATTAGCTCGTGTGGAACGTCTTGATGGCCCCATCAATGCGGTTGTCGCTCTTGACTCCGAACGTGCGTTAGAAGCCGCCGACCAAGCAGATTTAGCTGTCGCTCGCGGCGATGAACTTGGGCCGCTTCATGGGGTTCCAATCACCATCAAGGACAGCTTTCAGACCGCTGGCATTGTCACAACTTCGGGAGCTCCCGAACTCGCTGATTTCGTGCCTGATAAGGACGCAGATCCAGTCGCTCGCTATAAAGCAGCGGGCGCCATCGTTTACGGCAAAACCAACCTGCCAATTTGGGCCGGTGATCTCCAGTCCTACAACAAGGTTTATGGCACTACCGCCAATCCCTACGACATCGAATGCACGCCAGGAGGATCTTCTGGTGGCTCCGGTGCATCTCTAGCTGCCGGTTACACTCCGCTGGAATTGGGCTCTGACATCGGTGGGTCCATTCGCATTCCGGCACATTGGTCAGGCGTATGTGGGCACAAACCTAGTTACGGGATCGTGTCGGCGTTAGGTCAGATCCCTGGAATGCCTGGAACTCTCAGTCAGGCCGACATCGCTGTGGCGGGTCCAATGGCTCGCGATGTTGGCGACCTTGAAATGGCGCTTGACGTGCTCGCTGGTCCTGATCAATGGAACCAACTGGCGTATTCGCTTTCGTTACCACCTGCACGTCACGATCGAATCGCCGATTTTCGTGTCGGAGTATGGATCGATGAAGACGCTGCGCCAATCAGTTCGGAGTATCGAGAGCTTCTGATTAACGCTGCGTCGGCGTTAGAGGACGCTGGATCTGTCGTGGATTACGAAGCGAGACCACAGTTCACTTTCGAAAAAGCCGTCGACACATTTCAGCACCTTCTTTCTGCCGCTGAAGCTGGCACGTGGACTTTGTCTGAGATCGAAGAATTGGCGTCCAGCAGCGAAGAACCTGAAGGCGAGCTCGGTATTTGGTATGCGACGATGCGGCACCGCGAATGGTTGAGTTGGCACGAACGACGTCTCCAGCAACGGAACAAATGGAACGAATTTTTCAAGACTTTCGATGTGGTGTTGTTACCGGTGACACTCAGCGAAGCCATCCGCCACGATCATTCGCGTCCGTTCACTGGCAGAACCATTGATATAGATGGGCAAACGCGCCTATATACCGATCAGATCAAATGGATGGGTCTGACCGGCGTGTCATGGTTGCCCGCGACGGTGGTGCCAATAGGTCAGATCGATGGGAAACCCGTCGGTGTGCAAATTGCCGGACCGTTCCTTGAGGATCGCACAACTTTGGCTGTAGGTCGCTTTTTACAAGACGCTCTCGGAGGCTTCCAACAACCCCCAGGTTTTTAAACGCTTTCTTTGTCAAGCGCAGGAACCTTGAGTTAAATATGGCCACCTTGGCCACCATCGACATTAATGGCTGCCCCATTTACGTAAGAGGCAGCGTCAGTGCATAAGAAAGCGATCACGTTCGCTACCTCCTCCGCTGTGCCGTAACGACCGACCGGCACACTTTTAGAATTGTTGGCGAGAACTTGCTCTGCAGAACTCCCGGACGCTTCCGCCACTTCTCCTGCTGCTCGATCCCACATGGCCGTGTGGATCAAACCCGGAAGTACCGAGTTCACGAGCACCCCGTCTCGACCGTACTTCCCCGCTAGTGCTTTGCCGGTGGCGACCATGGCAGCCTTAGTCGCGGCGTAGTCAACCAGTGCGGCACCAGGATATTTGGCTGCGCCGCTGGCAATCATGACGATGCGTCCCCACTTTTGAGATCGCATACCAGCCAGAAAATGTCGGGTACATCGAACTGCTGACATCAAATTGAGTTCATGAAGCTGAGACCAATCTTCGTCTGTCATGTATTGAAAGTTGCGCGACGGGGAAGCCCCGACGTTATTGACCAAAATGGATACCTCTCCGCGCCTGCTGACTTCGGAGAGAAATTCTTCGACCGATTCTCGATTACCCATATCGGCCACATGCCCATGTATCTGACTCCCGCTGTCCGATTGAGAGTCCACGAGATTCTCAACGGCGTCTTTACTACGGGCACAAAACTCAACTTCGGCGCCTAGCTCCGCTAACAATCGAACGGTGGCCGCCCCTATTCCTAGGCTGGCGCCCGTCACCACGGCCCGACGTCCCTTCAGATCAAGTTGCATCACGCTCTTCCCCATCCTTGAATAATCCCTATTCCAGCATCTTTCCATCGGGAAGCCGCCGATGCATTCACAAGTGACCGAGTGAGACGCGGACGCGTCTAGATTTGCCGAACCATGTCTGTTCAGTTGCCCGACCAAGCCGAAGTCATAGTGATCGGTGGTGGCATTATCGGTGCCAGCATCGCGTATCACCTGACCAAGCGCGGCGTATCCGACGTTCTACTTCTCGAGCAGGGACAGTTGACCGGGGGCACTACCTGGCACGCCGCTGGATTGGTTTCTCAATTGAAATCAACTCACTCGCTGACAAAGCTGGCGACCTATTCAACACGGCTCTTCGAAGAGTTGGAAGATGAGACGGGACAAGCGACCGGATACAGGGCTCCGGGCTCAATTTCGGTGGCTTCAGATTCAGAACGCTGGGAAGAAATGCGTCGAGGCATTTCGATGGCGTCAACTGTAGGAGTCGACATTCGAGAGATAGGAATGGACGAACTACGGGAGATGGTCCCCCTTCTTCACACCGATGACCTTGTCGGTGCGTTGCACATTCCCAAAGACGGGCAAACATCTCCTGTCGACACCACCATGGCTTTAGCTAAGGGGGCTCGCAACGGCGGGGCAACGATTGTTGAGGAGGTCGCTGTCACTCGACTACTGACAGACGGTGATCGTTGCGTCGGCGTTGAAACTGAAGACCACCAGGTCATCAAAGCTGAAACCGTAGTGATGGCGGCCGGCATGTGGACTCGACATTTAGCCGAAACCATCGGTGTCAAAGTGCCGTTACAGGCATGCGAGCACTTTTACATCGTCACCGAACCATTGGAGGGCGTAGAGCGGGGAATGCCGATTGTTCGTGATCCCGGCAATTACACCTACTTCAAGGAAGAAACCGGGAAGATCATGGCGGGGTTTTTCGAGCCTCAGGCAAAGATCTGGAATCTGGACGGCATTCCTCGAGATTTTTGCTTTGGCACCCTCCCTGAGGACTGGGACCATATCGGACCGATTTTTGAAGCCGCATGCCGACGCATGCCTTCTTTAAGCGAAGCCGGTTTACAACTCTTCTTCAACGGCCCTGAAGCATTCACCCCCGATGGCACTTTTTATCTCGGTGAATCACCTGAAATCGACCGCTGTTTCGTCGCTGCAGGATTCAATTCTGTTGGCATTCAAACCGCTGGGGGCGCCGGCTGGGTTATTGCCGATTGGATCGTCGATGGATACCCACCGATGGACTTGTCTGGAGTCGACATCCGTCGGGCTTTTCCTTTTCAAAATGATCCGTCCTACCTCCGGGAGCGAATTTCTGAATCGTTAGGTCTCCTTTATGCAATGCACTGGCCGTTTCGCCAGTACGAATCAGCACGAGGAATTCGGAAAAGCGAACTCCACGACGTTTTGGCTGCCGCTGGAGCGGTCTTCGGTGAAACAGCCGGCTGGGAACGCCCAAACTGGTTCGCGAGCGAAGATCAACCTCGCGAATACGACTATTCCTACGGCAAACAAAATTGGCATGAGAACATGCGAGCCGAGTGTGATGCGGTCCGAACGGCAGTCGGACTTTTTGATCAAAGTTCCTTCGCAAAATTCTCTCTGAGCGGACCCGATGCACTTATCGTCCTTGAAACGATGAGTGCGAATTCAATCAACGTCCCTCCGGGTAGAGCGGTGTACACCCAGTGGTTGAACGAGCGAGGCGGCATCGAGGCGGATTTAACAGTCACTCGAGTCGACGAAGATGATTTTTTTGTCGTGACCAGTGCAGCGTCCCAGACCCGCGACTGGGCGTGGCTGAGGCGAGGTTGTCGAGGATACGACGTGCGTCTCTCCGACAACACGAACGACTGGAGTGTTCTAGGGGTCATGGGCCCCAACTCACGACAATTACTTCAATCCCTCACCAAAACAGACTTATCCAAGGATGCGTTCGAATTCGGCGCCATGAAGTCCGTCGTGATCGCCGGCGTGACTTGTCGGGCGTTACGTATGAGCTACGTAGGGGAACTCGGCTGGGAACTTTACGTTCCCGCACACCACACTGAGGCTGTGTACCGGGCAATAACTAGCAGTGGAGAACCATACGGTCTTCGGCACGCAGGATTCCATGCAATGAATTCACTTCGCCTTGAAGCTGGCTACCGGCACTGGGGCCACGACATCTGCGACGAGGACACGCCTCTCGAAGCGGGGCTCGGGTTCGCTGTCGCTTGGGAGAAACCCGGTGGCTTCAAAGGCCGCGAAGCCCTCCTGAGCCAAAAAGGTGCCCCGAAACCAAAACGACTGATCCAATTTCGAATCGAAGACGCTGACTTGATTAGCTACCACGACGACCCCATCTTTCGAGATGACATTTACGTTGGTCGCACGACGGGCGGCATGTGGAGCCATGTCGAAGATCGATGCCTAACGATGGCGTACCTATCCAATCCCGAAGGGGTAACTCAGCAGTGGTTGGATAACGGTGAATGGGAAATTGAAATTGGTACTCGACGACGCCAGGTGACTCCCAGCATCCGGAGTTTTTATGACCCGACAAATCAAAGGGTCAAAATGTGATTGGCAACTTGTCTGTCGAGGTGAAGGAGGTTGCGACGAAATGAAAGACGAAGTTCAGGTAGCCATCGTCGGGGGCGGAGCCATGGGCGTAGGTTTGCTTTACCACCTTGCTCACGAAGGGTGGACCGACACCGTTCTTTTGGAGAAAGGCGAACTCACCTCAGGCTCTACATGGCATGCAGCAGGTCTGGTTCCTCACTTCATCGGCAGCCTCAACATGGCCAAAGTGCACGTGGAGGCACCACTGCTCTACGCACGACTCGAAGAAGAAACCGGTCTGGCTGCAGGGTGGCATCCGACTGGAGCGATCCGTTTAGCTCTAAACGACACCGAAGTCGACTGGTTTCGCTACGTGCAAGGCGTATTGGACCTGGTAGGAGTGGAAAGCCACCTCTTAAGCCCAGCTGAAATAGTTGAGCATCAACCACTCCTCAACGTCGACGACGTGAAATTAGGCTTTTGGACACCAAACGACGGATGGAGCGATCCCAGCAGCTCCACAAACGCCATGGCTCGAGGCGCTCGTCAACTGGGGGCCGACATCGAGCGACACACCTTGGTGACCGAAATGCGGCAATTACCTGATGGCAGGTGGGAAGTCGTTACTAACAAAGGTCGACTGATCGCAGAACACGTCGTAAACGCGGCAGGCTGTTATGCGCCACAACTCGGCGAAATGGTCGGATACGACGTCCCTATAGTTTCAGTGATTCATCAATATTTAGTGACCGAAGCCATACCTGAAGTCGCCAATTTAGACTTTGATTTGCCCGTCATTCGCGACCCTCGCGCGTCGTGTTACTACCGACGTGAACTCGACGGGCTCATCATCGGGCCTTACGAACGCGCCGGTGCCAAAACGTACGGAGTGGACGGCATCGACTGGGATCTGCATTTCTATTTAACTCCACCGGATCACGATGTATTGATGCCTTGGCTTGAGTTGGCAGCTCAACGAATCCCAGTTTTTGCCGAAGCTGGCATTCGAACCACAATTTCGGGCCCCATCACCCACACCCCCGACTCGGGTTACCTCATGGGGCCCGCGCCCGGGCTCAAAAACTATTGGGTCTGCGCCGGCGCTTCCATCGGAGTGACTCAAGGACCCGGCGCCGGCAAGTACCTAGCTCAGTGGATGGTTCACGGCCAAACCGAAATCAACGTCGCCGAGATGGACCCACGACGTTTCGGTCCACACACATACCCAAAGGGGCCTTTTGCCGAAGCTAAAGCAATCGATGAATTCCACGAGATGTACCAGGTTCGATCTCCCGGCGAAGAACGATTCGCTGGTCGCCCCGTAAAGACCACCCCTGTTTATGATCGTTTCCAAGAACTCGGTGCCCAATGGATGGAGATATTTGGTTGGGAAAGGCCTCAATACTTCGGACCGCTCGAACAACACACATTTCGACGTTCTAACGCTCTAGACGCTGTCGGCGACGAAGTCCGAGGAACTCGGGAAAGGGCGGGTATTGCCGACCTCACAGCATTCACCAAAATAGAGGTAACGGGACGAGACGCAGCTTCGCTACTGGAACGTGTATCGGCCAACAAGTTGCCCGCCAAAAACGGTGGCATCCGCCTTACTCACATGTTGACGCCTCAGGGGGGCATCGAATGTGAGATGACCATCACCCGGCTAAGCCCAGATCGCTTCTATCTGAATAGCTCGATAATGGGTCAAGTTCACGACCTCGATTGGCTCACCCAGCACGTTCTCGAGGATGAAACGGTGACTATCCGCGATATGACTAACGAGCTAGCCATCTTGGCCGTCAGCGGACCTCGATCAAGAGACATCATTCAACCGCTCACCGAAACAGACCTTTCGAATGGAACCTTTGCCTGGCTCAACGCCCAAGAAATTCAGGTAGCGGGTGTTTCGTGTATCGCGTTAAGAGTGAGCTACGTCGGCGAATTGGGTTGGGAGCTTCATCACCCCATCGATTCGATGCTCACGCTTTACGACGCCCTCGTCACATCCGGTGAGCCTCATGGATTAGTGCACTTCGGCAGCTACGCAATGAACGAAATGCGTATCGAGAAGGGTTACAAGGCGTGGGGCTCAGAGTTGACTACCGAAATCACCCCGGTTGAAGCTCGGATCGAACGTTTCGTTGACCAGTCAAAAGATTTCATAGGTAAAGACGCAGTCGTTGCCCGTTCCAAAGAACAACTATCAATGGTTCTGGTCTACTGCGAGGTAGACACCAAAGACACCGAGTGTCGAGGTAACGAACCCGTGTACTCGAACGACAAGCTGGTAGGCATCACCACAAGTGGCACGTGGAGTCACACCTCGGACAAAAGTCTCGCATTTGCCTATGTCATTCCTGAACTAGAGCAGGCCGGATCTCGCTTCGACATTCAGATCATGAGCGAGCGGCGCGATGCTGTAGTGCTAGACGCCCCGGTTGTTGATCCCCAAAACAAGAAACTAAAAGGGTAAATCGTGGCAACCGGAAGTCCCTCGCGACGCGCTGGAGGGAGAAACGCTCGAATCGCCAAACGCTCTGCCGAGATTCCCCGAGAGGCCCGCGCCGTGCAACCTGGAATGCCAGGGGGCGCATATCAGCCGCTGACCCAAAGGCAGATGACTCAGATCTTTGATACGTCACTGGCCCTGCTCGATGACATTGGAATGGGTCAGGCGACTCCTGAGTTCATCGATTTAGTCGCATCGGCTGGCGGGATCTTCGATAAGGATGAACGTCTCCACTTCCCAAAGTCGATGATTCACACCGCTATCGAAAATGCTGCAAAGGAGTTCACCCTCTACGGCTTTTCACCCGAACATGACGTGCACATCGGCGGGCAGCGGGTCCACTTTTCTACAGGAGGTGCCGCCGTTCTCATGCTGGAGCACGAAACCTCGACCTTTCGCCATAGCTCGATAAAGGACGTGTACGAAATTGGTCGGGTCATTAACGCCCTTGAGCACATCCATGTTTACGTTCGGACTGTGGTTGCGCGCGACATGGAAACATCCAGAGAACTAGATCTCAACACGGCTTATGCGGTTATGGCGAGTACTACCAAACCCATCGGCACCTCGTTCTTTCAGCCCGAACATGTTCATGAAGTGGCGCAAATATTCAACATCGCGTTGACCGGTGACCCTGACGCCGACGAGTTTCGCAAGCGGCCGTTCTGTATTGCCAACAACACTTTTGTCGTGCCACCCCTCAGATTTGCTGAGGACTCAGCGTTATGTATGGCTGAACAAGTTCGTGTAGGTATGCCAATTAATTTGCTCTCGGCTGGACAAGCTGGTGCAACCTCTCCCGCAACGCTGGCGGGTTCACTCAGCCAAGCCCTCGCAGAATGCCTTGCTGGACTTACTTGCGTCAATCTGCTGTCACCGGGCCACCCATGCACGATGGGTATGTGGCCCTTTGTCTCAGATCTTCGCACCGGCGCTATGTCTGGTGGGTCTGGAGAAGAGGCGGTGCTCAACGCAGCGGCAGCCCAGCTCATTAATTGGATTGGTTTGCCTTCCGGCGTCGCAGCTGGAATGACGGACTCGAAGCTGCCCGATCAACAGGCCGGTCACGAAAAAGGAACGACCGTTACTTTGGCGGCTCAAGCGGGTGCCAACGTGGTGTTTGAATCAGCCGGCATGCTGGCTTCGCTTTTGGCTTGTTCACTCGAAACTCTCGTGATTGACAACGATCTTTTGGGTGCGGTGGCTCGCACCATCAGAGGAATCGAGGTCGACAGCGATTCCCTAGCAGCTGAGGTCATCGATGAAGTTGTCAAGGGAGCAGGTCATTTCCTTGGTCACGAACAAACCCTTCGCGTCATGCAAACGGAATACATGTATCCGGTTGTTGGCGACCGATTAAGCCCCGAAGACTGGGCTGACGGAGGTTCGTTAAACGTGCGGGAGCGGGCCAGCCGGCGAGTTGCGGAAATTCTTGCTCTTCCACCTCCTTCACATATCACCCCGACAGCGGAAGTTTTGATCCGGGATCGGTTTCCGATCCATCTGGAGCTTGCCTAATCGTGTCAGCATCTGAACATCGGCGCGGCCTGTTCCTAGCCTCCCTCGGCGTCGCAGCAATCATCCCTGATGCGACTTTTGTTCGGCTCGTTGATGCCCCGAGTTTGACCAACGCCATGTGGCGAACCGGTTTATTGGGAATTTCGCTCACAACGTTTCTTGCTGTTCGTTATCGACGTGCCCTTCCAGCACTTTTGGTTTCACTCGGCCGATGGGGAATGATCGCGAGCGTCTTGTCGGGGTTGGGGACAATTTTGTTTGTCGTCGCGGTCGATCATGCACCCGTCGCCAATGTCTTGTTGATTCTCGCTTTGTCTCCTTTTTGGGCTGCCATATGGACACGGCTGGTGGTCGGTGTCACTGTGGCTCGTCGAACCTTGGTGTCTATGCCATTCGCATTGGTTGGTGTCGCTATAGCTGTCGGCGCAACTTCCGACGGGGTTCTCGCAATAGGAAACATTGTCGCCCTTTTGTGTTCCTTGGGGTTGTCCGCAAACTTGACCATTATTCGCAGCCACAAACATTTAGACATGGTGCCAACCACCGCTTGCGGCGGGTTTTTGGGGTGCGCCGTCTTAGCTTTAGCCGGTACCGATGCGACGCTGCAAGCCGGCGACCTTGCCCCTTTGTTGTTGTTGGGTCTAGTCATTTTACCCCTCGCCATGGCGTTGCTTACTTTGGGGGGTCGCCTGTTGCCCAGCCCTGAGACCGCGCTTCTTCTAACAGGTGAAACTGCGCTCAGCCCGCTGCTAGCGGCATGGGTCATAGGTGAGTCGATCTCTGGTCAGGCTTTCGTTGGCGGTTCCGTGGTCCTCGCAGTGTTAGTAGTTCACGCCACGTTGGGGTTACGTCAGGTTACGGCTACCAGTTAATCTGCGCGATACCTAGGACTGCTCCCACGTTGGTGAAGCTCCCCTGGCGT
Source organism: Acidimicrobiales bacterium (assembly GCA_014239555.1). Lineage (GTDB taxonomy): Bacteria > Actinomycetota > Acidimicrobiia > Acidimicrobiales > Poriferisodalaceae > UBA2110. The sequence goes on along the minus strand of JAAZYR010000010.1, from coordinate 83,737 downwards.
CCTGCAATCGTGCGTCGAACATGGCACGCAGATAACGAGGTCAACTCCCCCACTGAACCCAGAGAAATGGTTATGTGTCGGAGCCCTCGACGATCACACCGTCGACTGCCAAGACGCCCTCATTGAAGGCGCACACAACTTGATTGTGAACGGCGACCACGGAACCGTGTTAACGAACCCTGAGCTGCACGAAGAAGTCATCGAACACATCAACAACCACTAACAAACGTATGTGCGGTGGGTACTAGGGAACAGTGGGGTCCATTTCTCACCCTGCTCCCACTTGATCTGTGATTCATGCATTCCGGAGCCGTCAGGATTTAGCCGTTCACCCATAGCTCGATCCTAGATCCATGAGAGATGACATTAGGGAGTACCCGTTTACTGGCCTGTTGGTCGGTAATGAGTTTGGTTATTCGGTTTCGATGAAGATGCACTCGCCAGGACACTCTTCAGCGGCGTCGACGACCAGGCCGTGGCCTAAATTGGGGTGAGGTTTCAGTCGGGGGAACTATGGCGAAGAAATCTGGAGGGGAGGTCGTCGGCTGCTTGGTCGGCACCATCCTCATTCTTGGGTTCTTATTGGGTGGCTGTGTTTGGGTTATGGAATGCGCGAGTGGAACAACCATGTCTGGGATGTCGTCACCTGACTGGTGTCCGTTTTGATTGACAAGATCTGACGAGTTTGGTGGCTACCCTGTGCCCGATGAAAATCATTGGGTACTACCTAGAGTCCTGGCGTCGTTTCCGAGATCTGAAGGGCCGAACCACACGACCCGCTTTTTGGTGGGCGTTCATCCTCAACCCCTTTGTGTTCATAGTCCTTGGGGGAATCTTTGCCCTCATTTTCGGTATCGAATCTGACGAATGGGGTCCCGAGATCTTCTATGGCATTGCCTATATCTGGGTGCTGATCACGTTGTTAATACGTCGCCGAAATGACATGGGCCGAAAAGGAAATGTGCTGCTTCTGTGGTGGCTTGCTGCGCCCAGCGCTTCTGAGACCAGCGAATAACTTTCTCGTGACTGGCGCTATAGGTCTACTTACGCTGCTTGTACGAAGCGGAGCGAGGGGGTGGTCATGAGGGAGCAACCTGAGCGCCCAATCTTCGGCCCTGAAGATCCCCGCCTCGATCCTCCAAACCCGCCAGAAATACGCGCTTCTCGCTCGATAGCGAAAGCGATCTCTTGGCGCACCCTTGGCACCCTTGACACACTGGTCCTGTCTTTCGTGATCCTCAGCTATCTCGGTCCGCTCTTCGGCCTTGAAGATGTCAGCGCCGGCGACAGAGCGAAAACAGCGGCAGCTATCGCCATAACCGAAGTCGTGACGAAGCTGACCCTGTACTTTTTGCATGAACGGCTCTGGTTGCGGTTGTCGTGGGACCGCGAACTAGATGAGGAAGGCCACCACCGAGACGGTCGGCGGCGGTCAGCCACCAAGACGGCGACGTATCGAATCTTGGCAAGTTTGGACACCATGGCCCTCGGGCTCATATTCACCGGCAGCCTGGCAACAGCGATTTCCATAGGTGGTTTAGAAGTCTTCTCGAAATTGGTGCTCTATTTCTTCCACGAGCGCTTCTGGGCGCGGGTCCGCTGGGGAATCGTCGCCGGAGGTGCCGCCACGGCTCAATAAAGAACTTGGTGGCCGTTCTCTTCACGACAGCGGATACAGGTTTTGGGTTCCCCGAGGGCTTTTTGAATGACCGCCCAGAAGGGCAGCCATTGTCAGAGCTGACCGATCTATTGACCGGGAGCTGAATAGCCGCCACCGCCAACTGCGTCGAACTCTTCGGGAGTCATAATTACGGTCGCATCCGACTCAGTAACTGAGCCCGTTGGTCCGACAGCTTTCTTGATTGCCGCCAAGATTTCAGCGTTGGCACCGTCAACAATCATCATGAAGTCCCAATTCGAACCCGGCATCATGTACAACGCTTCGAGCTTTGCACCAAGACCTTCGAACATGGCCCCCACCGCTGCCTGTCTGCTGCTGGCGCCATCTGCTGCTACGCCGGCCCACGCTTCTGCGCTGTACTTTCCATGAAGAACGACCTTCGGCATTTCTCCGCCTCTTCCCGTATTAGTAGTTGACGACGAACTTACTAAAGACGACAAAAGACCGCTCCCGAAGGAGCGGCCAGTGTCGATAAATAAGTTTTGTTATTCGGTTTCGATGAAGATGCATTCTCCGGGGCACTCTTCGGCGGCGTCGATGACCGCTTCCAATAGGCCCTCAGGAAATCGCGCCATGCCTTCGGCTCCACCAGGGTTGGCGACACCATCGAACAGCTTCTCCGTGCCGAAGTTCTCCGCTGATTCCTTCACGTAGAAAAGACCGTCGTCCATCCCGAAGAACACGTCGGGAGCGATCTCCTCGCAGAGCCCATCGCCGGTACACAGATCTTGATCAATCCAAACTTTGAGCATGTGACCATTTTACTTTCTAAAACCTGTATTTCTTGTGTGTTGATGGTTGGTTTGGGTTTTTAGCGCGTTATCTTCTCGTCGACCTGGTCCGTCAACCAGTCTGATTACCTGCATCGGGCCGACCATAGGGCAATCGCACAGCTGACGATGCCATCATGGCTACTTGTGAGCATCGAACGTCTACACGCAGTAATCCACGAGGGCGAAGGACCTGTCGCTCTGTTAGTTCACGGAGCCTTGGGAAGCCGGTCCTATTGGCACGAAAATATTTCCGCGCTGCAGGAGGTTTGCAGGCCGGTTGTCTTGGAGTTGTGGGGGCATGGTCTCTCGCCAAGTCCAGATGATTTGGCTCGTTACGAGCCCGCTGGCTACGTATCGGAGTTCGATCACATCCGAGCCGAGTTGAACGAGGAGCAGGTTTGGCTCGTCGGCCAGTCCATGGGGGCGGCACTGGTGATGCATTACGCGGTCGCTCAACCTCACCGCGTGGCGGGAATGATCATTACTAATTCGGCATCCGGTTTCGCTGATCCAGAAGAATGGCGGGAACGAAACCGGACCACAGTCAGCGAGATTGCAGATCAAGTCGATGCTGAAGGGGTGGAATGTCTGCGCGACAGTTGGGTCAATCCAGGGCGGTCGCGGCGTATAGGGAATGACACCCTTAGCTTGTTATCGAAAGAATTTGGGGAGCATTCGGCTGCGGGCATTACCGCCTCGTTCCGAGTTACGAACTTTTCGCTGCCCCTTGGTGAGTCACTCCCAGAAATCTCAGCACCCGTACTCTTCACAAACGGAGTGGAAGAAGAACGTTTTCAGAAACATTTACCTAGGGTGAAACTCATTCCTCAGGTTGAGATAGTCGATCTCCCCGCTTCACACGCAGTCAATGCGCATGACCCGGAGGGTTGGAACCGAGCCGTCGTCGATTTTTTCAAGCGACACACAGACATCGGAGTTTGAACTCGTGGAACCAGAAAAACAAGCAGCGGCTGGACCTCTTGCAGGAATCAAGGTCGTTGATGTGTCTAGCGCTGTCGCAGGACCCTGGGTGAGCTCGTGGCTTGCTGAGCAGGGAGCTGACGTCATTTTTATCGAAAAGGTCGGAGTTCCTGATGTGATGCGCATGACAGGCGCTATCAACGGCGACCAATCAGGTTGTTGGGTTCACATGCACCGAAATAAGCGAGGCATGGATCTCGACATTCGAGATGACACAGGACGCGAAATCTTGATGAAACTTGTTGTCGAGGCTGATGTGTTTATACAAAACTTCAGGCCTGGCGTCGTTGAGCGCTTAGCAATCGACTACTCGAGTCTCTCGACGATAAACCCCGACTTGGTGTATCTCTCGGTCTCTGGTTTCGGTGCCGATGGCCCCTACATTGATCGACCGGTCTACGACCCGATCATCCAAGCAACCTCAGGTATGGCTGAAGCTCAAAACGGTACGTATGTCAAAGCAGTCGTCGCTGACAAAACGACGGCGATGGCGGGCGCAAACGCTGTGCTTGCTGCTCTTTTAGCTCGCGCGAACGGAGCAGGCGGCCAGCACGTGCAGATCGCTCTACTCGACACAATGCTCCATTGGATGTGGCTAGAGGTCTTCTGGAACGAATCATTACCTGATGCTGTGCCTACTCCCACATACAGCGAATGGTACGAACCTTGGAACACCATTGATGGACAAATTGCAGCAAATTGGGTGAACTTCGACCAGTACAAAGGAGCGTGTGTGGCACTTGGTCGACCTGACCTCGCCGACGACCCGCGTTTCGCGACTCGCGATGCTCGTTTACGCAACGCGGACGCTCAGCGCACCGAGTTCGCATCCATCCTCGCGACCATGACGAGTGCTGACGCCATTTCCGCCTTGGAGGCCGCTGATGTGCCCTGCGCTCGGGTCCTCTCACGACAAGAGGTTTTCGCCGATCCTCAGGTGGTTCACAATCAAGTCATTGTGGAAGAAATTCATCCCACTGCTGGTCGGATACGAACTGCGAAACCGCCAGCAAAATTCAGTGCCACGCCGACACAGCTACGAAGTCACGCCCCCGGTAAGGGAGAGCACACCGACGAAATACTTCGCGAGTTAGGTTTCCGCGACCCTGACATCGAGAAGCTGCGCTCCGAAGACATCGTGGCCTGAAGTAGCCCTGAATATGCGTGAACCTGTAACCAGTTTTGTTTCGTCTGAAGACGGTGTCGAGGTAGCCATCCACGATTACGGCGGCCAGGGACACCCCACAATTTTCGTTCATGGGACTGGGCTGGCCTCGCGGATGTGGGAGCCCATCATCGAACGGCTCGGTGCTAATTTTCGGGCAATCTGTGTCGATCTTCGCGCTCACGGAGCCACCACCAATCCTGTAGACATCAATTTTTTTGATCACCGAATGGTCGCTGACCTGTCAGCAGCAGCGGACGCTTTAGCTCTCAAAGACGCCTGGGTAGTAGGGCATTCGATGGGCGGGGCGACGAGCCTTCTGGCAAGCCTGGCGCGTCCCAAGGCCTTCAGTCGGGCTTGGGTCTATGAACCAGTCATTTTTGAGCGAACCGAAGAGCGACCTGTCGGAGCTTTCGACTTTGTTGAGATAACTAAGCGTCGACGTGCAGTCTTTTCCTCGAGAGCTGAGGTGATTGAGCGTTACGGATCTCGCGCACCACTTGATGAATTACATCCAGAGTGTCTTGAGGCGTACGTGCAGCATGGGTTTATCGACAGACCAGACGGTTCAGTGGAGTTGGCATGTTCGCCTGCGCTTGAATCAAAAGCTTACGAACAGTTTCTGCAACAAGGGTGGGGTCAACTACCTGACGTAAGCGTTGCAGTTCTGGTTGCCTACGGCGGTCGGGGGGCAGACCGTCCATCAACGGAAGCTCCGTCGATAGCGCAACGCATACCTTCGGGCGTTATCGAAGTCTTCGAAGACTCAGATCACTTCGGATGTTTTGGTCCCCTAGATGATGTAACAGCGTCAATCCACAATTGGTTTACCGGTTCTCCGCCCTAAGAACTTGTCAAAAACGAGTTAGCGCTTCTTGAGCTACTGAAACGACCAGCCGGTCGTTTTGCCACATTCGAGCTTCGGCAAGTCCACGCGCTCCCGAGGCCTCTACAGGCCACTGCTGTACGTAGACCCATTCATCGGCGCGAGCCTCTGCGTGAAACCACATCGCATGGTCAAGACTCACCAACATGGTGCCTTCCGTGCCCCATGTACGCCCATAGGGAACAAGCAGTGTGTCAGCGACGCAGTCATCGCTCATGTAGGCCAGAATCGCAGCGTGGACCTCGGGTTCATCGCTGAGCGGTCGTCGCGCCCGGAACCAAAAATTGATTCCTCCGGTTTCTGAAGGTCCGGTTGGCGCCCATGGGGCATGTTCGATTCGGTACTCAACGGGGCGAGGACCTTCAGACCATTCCTCACCAAAGATAGGACCAACTTCTTTCATGCATTCTTCAAAGGTGGGAAGATTTTCTGGTTTCTCCAGATACCGAGGCGGCGACGGTGAGATCGCGCCCGGTCCTGGTTCCGGAGTGTGAAACGAGGCGGTGAGATCGAAGATGTTCCTGGCGTTTTGGGAACCAGTTACCCGACGTTGACAAAAGGTGCGACCATCCCGGATGGTTTCAACGTCGTAGTCGATCTCTTCTATTCCATCGCCTCCGCGCAAAAACAATGCGTGTACTGAGTGAAGGCGTCGCTCGGGGTCGACCGATCGATATGCCGCGACGATTGCCTGGGATATTTGATGGCCACCAAAAAGGCCGTATCCGCTATGCCCCGAACCGAGACCGACAAATCCTTTGTCATCGCGTTCTTTTAGGTCAAGAACGTCGAGTAGTTCGTTAATGGGATCATTCACGATGGAACAGGCTGTCAGAATTGAATCGATCTGTCGCCTCGCTTCAAAGGCTCTCGTAACCCGGAGGCGGAACGAACCCCCCTAACTCACGTTCGATGAGGGATGCGAAATGGATGGATCTTCGGTCATGTAAATGTGGGGCGACTATTTGAATGCCTACCGGTAATCCTTCGAGCAGTCCGACTGGGGCGACCGTACTAGGCAAGTACACGCTGCAACTCCAACCCGCCCAGAACAGTTGGTCAACAACGGGTTCGGGGCCGCCGTCGATTTCGATGGTGCGATCAGGCCGCTCTCCTTCATGATCGTGAGGGAAGGCGGTGGAAGCAGCAGCTGGACAGAGGAGAAGGTCGAACTCGTCGAAATATTTTGCCCATTGCTGTCGATATCGCTCGCGTTGCTGATGAAGCGCGAACCATTCGCGGTGAGTCATATGCGCTGCATGATCTACCAGATTCCGATAGGTGCGCTCTCCGCGTTCCCAAGCTTCATGTCCGGGCAAAGCGGTCAGACATGCTTCGTCGTCGATTGATGCCCCGGTTGCAGCTCGTAGTAGCAAGAGATAATTTTCAAAAAATTCCACTTGGTCAATCTGTGGGCTGACGCTTGACACTTGCACGCCTAGACCCGCAAGCTCGTCAACTGTGCCTTGAAGATGATCGATGAGTGGTGTGGCGGTTTTACAAGCCGGTGTGTCAAGAAGAACACCAACGCGATAGTCGCTGAGGGACTCTTTTGTGGAGTTGGGTAAATCAACTCGGTATCCGGTGGCATCTAATCCGGTGGGACCGGCCAGAACCGTTAACGCCATGTTGAGGTCTGTGGCGCTTCGGGCAAGCGGCCCCACGACCGCGATGTCGACGGCCGTATCAATCCCGGGAGCTGTGTGCCCTTGTTGAGGGATCAAATCCATCGTCGGCTTATGACCGAACACGCCGCAGTAGTGGGCTGGGTTCCGAATCGAAGCGCCGATATCGCTGCCGATTTCCAGCGCAGCCATTCCTGTCGCTAACGAGACCGCGGACCCTCCTGAAGAGCCGCCCGGGGTTCGAGACAGATCCCAGGGATTGTTGGTGCAGCCATACAATTCATTGAAAGATTGCCAATCAGCGAGCATGTACGGCACGTTGGTCTTGGCCCAAATGACAGCTCCTGCCCCAAGTAGGCGTTCCACAGACGGGCTGTCAATATCCGGAAAGTTATTGACCCATTTCGGATTACCCCAAGTTGAGGCCGTTCCGACCCAGTCGTAGGCCTCTTTGATGGTTACCGGCAACCCGTGAAAAGGCCCCCATGATTCACCTTGAGCGGTTGCTTCGTCAGCAGCTAGGGCTCGATTTCGTGCTACGTCGATTCTGCTTTCGGTTATCGCGTTCACCGCAGGGTTAAAGGCCTCGTAGCGAGCTACTGCTTCATCAAGTAGTTCCCGAGCGCTGATTTCGCGTGAAGTAACTAAGACCGCTAATTCGGACGCTGGTTTTAACATCAAATCGGTTGACATCACGCAACCGTAGTTCGTCTCAGTGAACCAAATCGAGAGCTTCACCGACCGCAGTCAGCAGATGATCAATGTCAGCATCAGACGTGGCGAGATTCACGCAACCCATCCCGTAACCACTGAAGTACACCTCTCGTTCGAGCAGTCGACGCTGTAGCGATGCCATCACGGTCGCTTCATCACTATCGTGATGCGCGTCCCTGTAGCCGCGAATGGGTCGTTGGTGCGGGTGGATCCGGAACAACGAGCCGGCGCCCGTCACCTGCCATTCGATTGACTGTTCTTCAAACAGCACTTTTAGACCCTGTCGTATCTGATGACCAATGTCGTCCAACCTGTCAAAACTAGGTTCCTCAAGTTCTCGCATGCAGGCAACTCCGGCCGTCATGGTTACCGGGTTAGCGGTATAAGTCCCACCCGAAGGCACAGCAGCGCGGTCTCCTTGCACCGCAGCAAAAACTTCCATCACATCCGATCTTCCCCCTATAGCGCCAACGGGAAACCCCCCACCGATAATCTTTGCAAGAACCGTTAAGTCCGGTTCTATACCGTGAACCGCTTGAGCTCCTCCGTACGCCAACCGAAACGAAATCACTTCGTCAAGAACTAGAAGCGCACCAACTTCGCGAGTTGTTTTTCTAATCGCTTCAGTGAAGGTTGGGTCGAGAACGGGCATACCGACCCTCGATGGCATGGGGTCAAGGAGAACGGCTGCCAGACGCGGTCCGACACGTCGAATCGCTTCAACTGCCCCATGCGCGTCATTGAACTGCACGACAACAACCTCATCAGCCAGCGACTCAGGGGCACCTTGGGCGTAGGGAACTGTGGACGGAGTGTCAGGTACACCCCAGTTTGATGGGTCCGGCCCGAGGCTTACCTCAGCATGGTCATAGGTACCGTGATAACTGCCTTCTACCTTGATAATCGCAGGGCGGCCGGTGAACGCTCGGGCGGCTTTAATCGCTCCCATCACCGCCTCGGTTCCCGAGTTACAAAACCGCACCTGTTCGCAACTCGATATTCGGGTACAGAGAATTTCTGCAAGTTCGATTTCTGCTTCCGTCGCCATCGAGAAAGCTGTCCCTCTGCTGAGTTGCTTTCGCACGGCTGCTTCAACCACTGGATCGGCATGACCCAAAATGATCGAGGTGAAATTGTTGTTGCAATCTAGGTAGCGATTGCCATCGACATCGGTAATCCAAGCACCTTTGCCGTTGTCGATGTAGATGGGGTGAGGCCGAATAATTACGGTGGATCGTGACACCCCATCTGGGATGACTGCTAGGCCGCGTTGGTGAAGTTCGGCGGAGCGAGAGGTCGACGCGGGGTAGCTATTGCCCATTTCTACAGTCTCGCAGGTCAATGCGCGCGATGATCGATACCTATGACGCAGTCTGAAACAACTCCAACAACAGCGAGCACACCTGAAGCTCCTTGGCGAATAGGTGTTGATGTGGGGGGCACATTTACAGATCTCGTGCTCGCTGATTCGCGCGGGAAGGCATGGGTAGCGAAGGTTCCTTCTGTGCCTTCCGATCCAAGTCAAGGCGTGCTCGCCGCTGTTCAACGCATCGCAGTCGACCTAGGTCTTCCCAAGTCGCAAGTACTGAGTCAATGTTCTTTGTTTGTTCATGGTTCGACCATTGCAACGAACACCATGCTGGAAGGCAAAGCCGCCAGCGTTGGGCTAATTACGACCGAAGGTTTCAGGGACACGATCGAAATTCGACGCGGTCTTCGAACTGATCAGTGGAACCATCGAGCTCCTTACCCGCCTGTGCTAGTTCCCCGTTACCTTCGCCGCTCAATACCGGGACGAATCGATGCCGATGGGAGCGAGCATCAGCCACTTGATACCTCTTCGGTGCCCGAAATTCTTGCCGATTTTGAGAACGAACAAGTCGAAACGGTGGCCATAGCGTTAATGAACAGTTTTGTCGATGATCGTCACGAGCAGCAATTAGCCCAGGTGATCAGTGAGCATTGGAGCAAGGAGTGGGTGACGTGCTCCGCAGAAGTCTCACCTCTGATGGGTGAATATGAGAGAAGCTCGACCGCTGTAGTCAACGCTGCTCTTTCTCCTCGGATCGTGAAGTACCTCCGTTCATTGGACGCCGAGTTGACGGCGGAAGGTCTCAGTCGACCAATCCTGTTAGTTCAATCAAATGGGGGCGCAGCCTCGGTTGATCAGTTGGCTAATCGGCCCGTAAATCTCCTACTCAGCGGGCCTGCAGCAGCTGTGGGTGCCCTCAATCTCTATCGACGCGCCATCGATCACGCTGGCGTGGGTGCAGGAGACGAAGGCAATCTCATATCAATGGAGATCGGTGGGACTTCCTGCGACGTGCTCCTCATGTCTAATGGTGAGGTCGCAACACGCGATGACGTAGACATCGCCGGGTATCACGTGTCCACACCCGCAATCGACATACATACCATTGGCGCCGGAGGCGGCACGATCGCCGGAGTCGACGAAGCGGGACTTCTCTATGTTGGTCCCGAAGGAGCCGGAGCCGATCCCGGACCTGCCTGCTACGGCATCGGAGGCAAATTGCCTACGGTCACAGATGCTCACCTTGTCCTGGGACGGCTACGTCCCGGAAAATCTGCAGGAGGAACTCTCGATTTAGATATTGATGCAGCTCGGGAGGCAATAAATATTCATGTTGCCCAAAAACTCAACATGTCGACCGAAGAAGCTGCCGCCGGCATCATCGAATTAGTCGAACAGCATCTGTTGAGCGCTGTCGAGCACATCTCGATCGAACGAGGGCATTCTCCTAGACGATTCACGTTGGTCGCAGCCGGCGGCGCGGGCCCAATGCACGGCGCGAACGTCGCAGCTGGTTTAGGTTGCGCTCGAGTCCACATACCCCGAGACGCAGGAGCTCTCTGCGCCATTGGGATGCTGCACGCTGATGTCCGCCAGGACTTCACAAGATTTTTACTCGGCTCCCTAGAAGAGACGCCAACCAAAACCATCGAAGAGGGTTTTGATGCGCTCACCGACCGGGCGCTCGCCGTTTTGTCAGATGAAGGATTTTCAGAACCCGAAGTCACTCTGAACTACGAGGTTGAGTTACATCACCCGGGGCAACTTTGGTCTATCCGAGTGGCGGTCGAAGCAAAAGGATTTGACGCTCAGGCAGCGAGGTCAACGTTCGAGGCCGAATACCAGCGTCTCTACGGCCATGTGCAAGACGAGGGAACGATCATGGTTTCATCGCTTCGTTTAACTGCTCGAGGGTCCACCGGCGAAGTTGAGATGGCCGGAGGCAACCCGTCTGAAGGGCTACCCGATCCAATTGATATGCGTCCAGTTTGGTTTCCTGGAACAGGATGGGCGAAAACTGCTGTACATGACGGGTCTCTCTTACGGCCCGGCGACAGCCTCGACGGACCAGCACTAATCGAGGAAGCTACGACAACTGTTGTAGCTCGACCGGGCGACCGTTTATGGGTAGACGATTCAGGCGATTTCTTTATTGACGTCGCGCAAACTGATGACAAGGTTGAGCATCGCGCTGGGGAGATGGACCCAGTCGTCTTGGCATTAATGCAAAATCGACTCGATCAGATCAGCCGACATATGGGTTGGGTCATGACTCGAACGGCTCGAAGCACCATATTTAGCCAAAGCCACGATTTCAGTTGCTTCATCACCACCCCGGACGGCACTTTGGTCGCTAATGCCGATGGAATCCCTATTCATACTGGCGGTGGTGGGTTCGCTGTTCGCGCATTACTCGCCAAATATGGTGACACCCTGAAGGTCGACGACGTCTTCCTTTTGTCCGACCCGTATGTAGCGGGCGGAAATCATTTACCTGACTGGGTAATCGCGCGACCGATCTTTGTGGGAACTACCGACCCGGTGCTGGCAGGGTTCTGCTGCAACCGAGCACACCAGTCAGACATTGGAGGTGGGCTTGCTGGCACCTACAACCCTGAAGCAACCGAAATATGGCAGGAGGGAATTCGGCTGCCAGTCATGCGCCTTATAGACGAAGGCAAGGTTAGAGAAGACTTGTGGGAGTTGCTGTTGCTCAACTGCAGAACGCCTGAGCTCCTCGATGGTGATCTCTTGGCGATGCTGGGCTCTACTCAAATCGGTGGTGAACGCGTAGTCGGCTTAGCAACGGAGTTAGGGATCGACGCGTATTTGTCCTATCTGGATGGCGTCCTTGACCATGCTGATCGACGCATGCGATCAGCAGTACTCGCCCTTCCTGATGGCATTTATTTTGGTGAAGACCACACTGACAATGACTGTTTCAAAAAAGTAGATATCGCGGTGCGCGTCAAAATGACTATTGAAGGAGACGCTATAAGCGTCGACTTCTCGGAAACTGACCCCCAAATTGAGGGCTTTAAAAACAGTTCGGTCGCAAATACATACTCATCTGTCTATTTAGCTATTTCGTCTTTTTTTGACACAAGCATTCCTCGTAACGAGGGAACGTACCGCTGCGTTTCGATCAATGCACCCGAGGGTTCAATAGTTAATGCTCTACCGCCTGCCCCTATGACCATGAACACGGTTTACGTCGCACACGAGATCGTTATCGCGGTTTGGCAGGCATTGGCTTCAGCCGATCCAACACGAGCGTGCGCAGCGTGGTCTAAGACGATGCACGGGCACGTAGCCGGTCAACGCGATGACGGATCTACCTGGGTGATGTACCAGTGGCACGCTATGGGCACTCCGGGCGCGACAGCTGAGCGCGACGGGTTTGCTCAAATGGGCCACCTCATCAGCCTCGGTGGTCTCGATATGCCAAACCTGGAGTTTCATGAACAGCACTACCCAGTTCGCTACATCTGCCACGAACAACGCTGCGATAACGCCGGTCCTGGCGCTATGCGAGGCGGCACGGGCATTCGCTACGAAGCAGACATTCTCAGACCGGCTATTTGGTCGTTCCGAGCCGAAGGACTCGACACTCCAAGCGGTCACGGCGTGGAAGGTGGGGGAACTGGCGGGGTTGGACTCGAATGGATAGTTCCGACCGATAGTGATGCTGACGGTCCAACGTTTGTTCCTCCCAAGTACGGAGTCACCAAGCTTGGTCCTGCCAGAATGATCGCGGAAACACCTGGTGGCGGAGGATGGGGCGATCCTTTCAACCGGGATGCTGAATTGGTACTGCGCGATGTGCGAGACGGGGTGGTGTCCCCTGAAGCTGCGCGACGCGATTATGGCGTGGTGATAACTGCGAATGGGCGATCAGTTGACACGGTGGCGACAACCGCCGTGCGCAGTTCGACATGATTTCGCGATCAGTAGCCAATGACTGATTCCGTCCTCCACGCGCTTGACCGACTCCACGCGGACTACGAAATCGTTCGCTGTGACCCAGAGTTAGCAGATACCGCTCAATTTTGCGATCGCTACGGTTACCGGCTTGACGAAAGCGCTAACGCAATCTTGGTGGTCGGCAAGGCAGATCCGCGTGTCTATGCAATGTGTGTGGTGCTTGCCACCACCCAAATCGATGTGAACAAGGTGGTGCGCAAGAGACTTGGAGTGAAGAAGGCATCGTTCGCTTCGCCGGAGGAAACAACTCAGATAACCGGGATGTTGTTGGGCGGAGTCACTCCATTTGGTTTGCCAGAAACGCTTCCATTATGGATCGACAGCAGAGTAATGAAGTGCCCGCGTGTCATCGTCGGCGGAGGATCACGAGATCGAAAAATTTACGTCACCCCCCATAGTTTGGAAACACTGCCCTCGGCACATGTCGTCGAAAACCTGGCGAAGGAACGCTCTGCAGGCACGTAACTTTGCTCTACGGTCGGTACAAGTCTCAAGGAGTGCGTATGACAGTCGTTCTTATCCACGGCAACCCCGAGACCGACGCGATCTGGGACCCGTTGCGCGTCGAACTGGCACGAGATGACGTCATCGCTTTGTCCCCTCCCGGATTTGGTGCACCTCTCGCCGAGAACTTCGATGTCACTAGTGACGGATATTTGCATTGGCTTGCACAGGAACTCCAAAAACTCGACGGACCAATCGATTTAGTTGGTCACGATTGGGGCGGCGTCCTCGTCGTTCGCCTCGCCATGACCCGACCCGACCTGATTCGTTCGTGGTGCACCGACATCATCGGGATCTTTAACCACGAATACGTCTGGCACGAAGCTGCTCAACGCTGGCAGGGACCAGACGGAGAGGCAGCAGTTAGCGCCATGCTTGACGTATCCGAGTCGGACCGAAGCGCACTCCTTGCCCAATTAGGTATGGGCGACTCAATAGCTCGCAAAGTTGCGCCTTGGATAAATGACGACATGGGGCAAGCCATTCTTGGCGTGTATCGCAGTATCTCCCAACCGGTGGTTGGAAACCTCGGTGAAGCGTTACACAACGCCGCCACACGTCCCGGCCTGTGCATCATTGCGTCAGAAGACACATACACGGGCGGAGAAATACTGCATCGGCAGGCAGCGAAAAGATCAGGGGCAGAAGTCGCAGTCCTCGAAGGTTTGGGGCACTGGTGGATGTGTGAAGATCCAACTCGGACTGCAGAACAGTTGAATCTCTGGTTCGACAAGCACGACTAGACCCGGGCAGCCACAAACAATTCGGAGATTTTCGCGACATCAAGTAGGGAACAAACAACCAACCTTGGTATCTGAGGTTGCGGCGAGGTGTAGTCTCGTTCCTGCTCTCAAGCAAGCACGACAAACCAGGGGACATTCATGGCGTCACAGGGTTCAATCCTAGGCAATGCAGTATTGAGGAAAGAAGATCCCGGTCTCTTAACCGGCTCCAACGACTACGTCGATGATCTCGAAATTGATACGGCTCAGATCGTGTTTGTCCGTTCAACCATGGCCCACGCTTCACTCCTAGATGTTGATATCAGCGAAGCTGAGGCAATGCCAGGTGTTGTAGCTGTCTACACCTCCAGCAACCTCGAATTCGAGGCGGTGAATCAGTCTGAATTCATGGATCCATCCATGAACCGTCCACCTCTTGCAGTCGGGCGAGTACGTTTCGTCGGCGACATCGTCGCCGCGGTCGTAGCTGAAACACACTCTCAGGCGGTCGACGCGGCCGAACTCGTAATCGTTGATTATGACCCTCTTCCAGCTAACGCCGACATCGAGGTTGCGCTCGCTGACGGGGCTGACGTGTTGTGGGAAGGCGCCGAAAGCAACGTCTGTTTTGCCATCGGGAACGAGTATGACGGACCCGATGTCACTGAAGGAGCAGATGTCGTTGTTAGCGAACGCATCGTTACTCAACGCCTAGCTGGAGTTCCGATGGAACCCAACGGTTGCGTCGCTATACCTGAGGGCGACTCAATGACGTTCTATGCCTCAACCCAGACAGCCCACGGACTGCGCGATGGCCTTGCCCCAAACCTCGGATTTGAGCCAGAAAATCTTCGTGTAATAGCCCCTTGGGTGGGTGGCGGTTTCGGGCCGAAAGCCGGGCTGTATATCGAGTATGTGCTTTGCGGGAGAGTGGCACAAGAATTAGCGAGACCTGTCCGGTGGACAGAACAACGCGGCGAGAACATGGTTGCAATGGCTCAAGGTCGCGCCATGGTGATGAACGCAGACTTAGGCGTAAACAACGACGGGTCAATTGTCGGTCTGCGCGCTCGAGTCGTTGCAGACGCAGGCGCTTATCCCGCTATTGGGGCCATTCTTCCGATGCTGACCATGCAGCTAAGTCAAGCGGTCTACGACATTCCAGCAATTGACTTTTTTGCCCAATCGGTTGTTACTAACACGACCTTCATCGGCGCATATCGTGGAGCCGGGCGACCCGAAGCGACCCAAATGGTTGAACGAATTCTTGATAAAGCAGCTCACTCAATAGGCATGGATCCGGCGGAACTGCGGAGGAAGAACTACATACAGCCGGATGCATTTCCGCTCACCACACTGGTTGGTTCCAACTACGACTCCGGGGAGTATGAACGCGCACTCGACGCCGTGCTGGAAGCTTCTGGATACGCAGACTTGCGAGCAGAACAAGCCCGACGGCGCGAAGCAGACGATCAAATTCTTCTCGGGATCGGTGTTTCGTCATATGTCGAGGTGACTGCACCTATTGGCCTGCACGTCGAATATGGAAGTTGCGAGATCAACGATGACGGTTCAGCGACGATCAAAGTCGGTACGAGCTCGCATGGTCAGGGACACGACACCGCTTTTTCCATGATCGTTAACGACATTCTCGGCATTTCAATGGATCAGGTACACCATGTTGACGCCGACACCGAGAAAGTGGCTCGAGGCGCTGGAACTCTGGGTTCTCGATCTCTTCAAACTGCGGGTTCCGCCGTCTATGAGGCATCACAAGTTGTTCTCGACAAGGGTAAACAGCTCGCGGCGAATCTCTTAGAAGCAAGCGTTGACGACATCGTGGTCGGCGAGGGCGCCCTCCAGGTGGCGGGAGTACCGGCCAAGTCTGTGAGTTGGACCGAGCTCGCTGCAGCTGCTGAAGAACAAAAGGTCGAAGGTGGCCTGGCTCACGAACTTGACTTTGACGGCAGCGATGCCACGTATCCCTTCGGTTCACATGTAGCGGTCGTCGAAATTGACCGTGAAACTGGTCGCGTTGACTTGATCCGCCACATCGCCGTGGACGACTGCGGAACGATCCTCAACCCCATGCTGGTCAACGGCCAGCAGCACGGAGGAATCGCCCAAGGCATTGGTCAAGCGCTGTGGGAGCACATGCGTTACGACGAGGATGCGAACCCCGTAACAGCAAGCCTTATGGATTACTTGATGCCGTCGGCCGCTGAATTGCCTAGCTTCGAGGTGTCTAATACTGAGACCGCTAGCCCACGCAACCCACTGGGTGCAAAAGGAATAGGAGAGTCGGGCACTATCGGTTCGACACCAGCGGTCCACAACGCCGTGTGTGACGCTCTCGTTCATTTGGGAATTGAACACGTCGATATGCCTTGCAGCCCACAAACGGTGTGGAACGCGCTTCAAAGCGTTTAGACCCTCTCACCAATAACAAAAGGTTTCGATAGACGCGGTGCAGCGTCGTTACGTCACTCTGCGGCAATTCATGCTTCGACGAGCAGTATCAGGGCTATCGCTGTGAGCGACGCGAGAAGCAACACAAGGGGCACCTGGCCGCTGAGGTCCTCTTTTCGGCGTAGTGTCGCGAGCGCTCGATCATGACCGACCATCACTCCAGCGACATGGCCTCCGACAATGCCTAACGCTTGAACTACCGCTATCACGGTCGGGCCGACGAGCCGGTAATTGACATATTCATCGGCGGTGCCAAACAGGTTCCACCCTTGATCGAAGGGGTCGCTGATTTGAATTAGCAACTGCTGACCTTCGAACACGCCCATACCTATGTAATGAGCGATGGCATATCCGACAGCAACCGGAACGAGCGACAAGGCAAACCCATCTTCAAAATCAGCGTCCTCGTTGCCATCTTTGCGTTGCATCCACCTCACGCAACCCAAAAACAATGCTGTAATCAGCGCCATCGAAAAGAGTAAGCCCATCGTGTTAAACGCGGTGGCATTCCAACCATGACGGGTGCTGACGATGTCTTCCCACCAACCCGTTCTGGACAGACCATCGAAAGAAGTGCCGCCAAGCACCACCAGCACAACAGCCGATAAACCCTCCTGAGGGTGAACTTTCCCTAGACCCACCAATGGGCGACGAACGTAAAGATGTCCGTCTTGAACATGAGTTGGTGAGATCGCAGCAACTAGTCGGCAAAACACCGCTAGCGGGTCGTGTGAGCGCAGCCACCCGGGACCTTTCACCAAGGCCCCGATACCACTCCATGCCACCCAAATTATGAGCATTACTGCTAACGGCGTGCGGCCAGCGGGACGGTGATAGGCCAACTCCAACCAGAGAAATCCACACAGCAACGCTGCTGCCGGATACAAGGACCAATCGTTGTCTGAGTCTTCGCTGAGTCGCGGGCCTCGCACATGGGCAAGAGCCTCGAACGGACTCATCCATCGCCATAGATCACCCAGGAATGCTGATCCCACGGGAATAAAAATCCAGAGCACCACAAAAACGATGCGGGGCGCGACATTTACCACAGTGTCGTCCGCCACAACGAAGCAAGACACGACTGCTAGCGCTACAAGCACGGTCCCAAAGATTCGCCCAAGGATGAGACTTCCTCGGCCAATCACCGAACCCAAGTCGAGCACGACGCGTCCCGCCGCGGCACCGGGGAAACGTGACTCACGCCAACCAGATACCAGAGCCGCAAAGGAAATAAGTAGGGCTGCCGCCGCTACCAAACCCAAGGTATTTAACGACATCGGTAACTCCCCAGGGGGACCCACGCCATGCCCATACAGCGAAACAACCATTCTTGTGGAGGGTAGAGGAGCGAACACGAATGGGCACTACCCCACCAAGTGAAGGTAGTGTTTCCGACGTCGCTAATCCTTCATGAAGGGACTCATATGAGCACCGACGCATCGACCGACCCGGTCATCGTTGCAACTGCCCGCAGCCCAATCGGTAGAGCCTTTAAAGGCTCGATGACCGAAATTCGCCCTGATGATCTGAGCGCCCAGATCGTTACTAAGGTCTTGGAGAAGGTTCCTGAACTTCCACCAGAAGAAATAGAAGACCTCATCATGGGTACTGGCTCCCCAGGTGGCGAACAGGGATTCAACATCGGTCGTGCGACAGCGATACTTGCTGGCCTGGGAGATGTTGCGGGAACCACCGTCAATCGATACTGCTCGTCGTCGCTTCAGACGATCCGTATGGCAGCCCACGCAATCAAAGCCGGTGAAGGCGACGCTTTCATCGCTGCTGGCGTCGAATGCGTCTCACGCTACGGAAAAGGGAATGCAGACAGCTTGCCTGATACCGCAAATCCCACCTTTAAGGCGCCGGGTGCACGATCAAAAGTGCGCGCTGAGGGTGGTCACGGTGACTGGACCCCAGCCGACGGACTGCCTGACCTTTATATAGCAATGGGACAAACAGCCGAGAACGTCGCTGAGTTGAAGGGCGTAAGTCGCGACGCTATGGACGAGTACGGCGTCATGAGCCAAAACAAGGCAGAAGCAGCGATTGAGCGCGGCTTTTTCGAAATGGACATCACCCCCGTAGTCATGCCCGACGGCACTGTGGTTTCCACCGACGACGGCCCCCGCGCTGGCGTGACATTGGAAGCCGTTTCTCAGTTGAAACCAGTATTTCGCCCTGATGGACGGGTAACAGCAGCCAATGCATGCCCTCTGAATGATGGAGCGGCCGCGGTTGTAGTTATGAGTCGAAAGCGAGCCGAAGAGTTAGGGATCACACCTCTTGCTCGGGTTATCGCTAGCTCGGTATCCGCACTCAACCCCGAAATCATGGGGCTTGGACCTATTGAAGCGATCAAACGTGTGATGGCTAGAGCGAACATGACGATGAGCGACATCGATCTGGTCGAGATCAACGAAGCGTTCGCTGCTCAGGTAATTCCCTCCGCTGACGAGCTTGGCATTGACATGGTGAGCCAGCTCAACATCAACGGCGGCGCAATCGCACTTGGTCACCCGTTCGGTCAGACTGGTGCACGCATCATGACGACGCTAATCAACGGACTTCAAGATTCCGACAAAACATTCGGTTTGGAATCCATGTGTGTCGGCGGCGGCCAAGGAATGGCGATGGTCATCGAACGTCTCAGCTGACATCAGTTCAGTTTGAGTTTTGCAGTTGAAGTGGCGCCCGTGTAGCGGGCGCCACTTCGCGTTCCAACTAGATATTTTTAGTCCATCCCGAAACCACCTCTACATGACTGGTTTGGGGGAACATGTCGAGAACGTCGACGCGATCCAGTTCGTAACCAGCTGAGGTCATCAGTGCCGCATCTCGACCCAGCGCTCCAGCATCGCAAGACACCAAAAGCACGTGAGGGGCTTCCGTCTTTCGGATGACCTCCACCCCGCTAGAACGCAACCCCGAACGAGGCGGGTCGGCAATCACCACATCCGCCAGTTCGGGCACCCACTGCTCAACAGAAGTGCGGTGGATAGTGACATGCGAATCAAGATTGTAGGTAGCGTCTGCAACCGCCGAAGCTGAAGATTCGATCGCCGTGACCTTCTCGAACCAGTCGCCGACTGTTCCAGAGAACAAGCCCACCCCAGCGTAGAGATCGACCAACACCTGTTCACCGACATCGTGCAGGGTTAGCCACTCCGCGGCGAGCGCGACCAACATTTCAGCACCTTCCGGAGAACTTTGGAAAAATGAACGTGCCGATATTCTCCATGTCATCCCTGCGGCTTCTTCGAAGATGTGGGCCTCGTCGCCCTTGCGGGCCCGATTCCTGCCAATTACTGACACCTGGTCAGGAACCCGAAACCCCTCTGCCGTTGGCTCCCCCATCACCAACTGGTCACCGGTGCGAGCACCGACTTTTATCGTCACCTCAGACGCCTCGGCAAAAAATCCCTCCAACAAAATTTCGTCGATGAGCGGATGAGCGATCAAGCAATCGTCAACTTGAACCAATTCGTGCGAGTGAGCACGTCGGTACGCGCCACGACCATTTTCAACGCCAACTCGAACGCTTGTCCGATATCTCAAAGGTTCCGGCCCAGCAACATATCCAACGTCTGGAGAGGAAATGTTTCCGAGCTTCCTCAGAGCATCTTCCACGAGCGAGATTTTTCCCTCAATCTGGGCTTCTTCACTTAAATGCTGCCAATCGCATCCTCCGCAACCTCTCGGAACGTGATGGCACAACGGTTTCCGTCGCCCGTCGCCGGCGGAAAGGATCTCAATGATCGTGCCTCTGGTGTAACGGCTCTTTTCTTCGGTTATATCGACAAGCAGTTCATCATCTACTGCGGCACCTGCAACAAACACGACGCGGCCGTCCTCTAATCGGCCTACTCCGTCTCCTCCGACGGCAAGATCGTGAATGTTGACCCGTTTCGACATTGATCCCAGGCTACGGTCACCTACATGAATCGCCCTATCGAGATCGTCCCCTCTGTCCTCCCAGCGGACTTTTCCCGACTCGGGGAAGAATGTGTCGCTCTCGAAGCCGCCGGCGTAGACCGCATTCAGTGGGACGTGATGGATGGCAATTTTGTACCCAACCTAACCTTTGGACCCGATGTCATTGCGTCTTGCCGAGAACACGTGGACGTAATGTTTGAGGCCCATCTAATGGTCGCTAACCCTGATGAGCTTCTCCACACCTACATCGACGCAGGGTGTGAGATGGTCATTGTTCATGTGGAAACAACGCCACATCTTCACCGCACTCTGGGCCGCATACGGGACCTCGGTTGCAGCCCTGCAGCCGCACTCAATCCGTCCACTCACCTCGATTCAGTTGCTCATGTGCTTGACATGCTGGACATGGTTCTCGTCATGACAGTCAACCCAGGGTTCGGAGGCCAGGCCTACATCCAGAGCATGGAACCCAAAGTGTCGGCCCTCCAAGGCCTCATATCTGAGGGCGGTTACGACGTAGACATCGAAGTCGATGGTGGCATTTCTTCCTCAACCATTTCGGGTGCTGCCACTGCGGGTGCCAATGTTTTGGTGTCCGGGAGCGCACTGTATAAATACAGTGAAGGCCTAGAGCACGGTGTGCGAGATCTTCGGCGCATAGCCACCGAAGCTCAATCAGGGTGACAGCAGCCATCTACGGCGCTCTAGCGGTACTCACAACCGCGCTATTTCTTGGGTGCGGGAAGAGCCCAGATCCAACAGCGAATTTTTGCGAAGCCGTTGTCGAATTGAAAGAAATCGACCGTTTAAGTTTTGATGTTTCTCCCTCAGATGACCCAGCCGTCCGCGGCGCTTTGGCCCAAACAGCCGCTCAAACTGCAAGGGTGGCCAGAGAAGCACCCATTGAAATTCGCGATGACGCTGAGGTCGTGGCGGCTTTTGTGGCGGCTTTGACCCACGCGTTCAATGACACCGAGTTCAGCGAGCCGTTAGAAAGGTCAGCTGCCATTAGCGCCGCACAGCAGCAATTTGAGGGACAGTTAACCGAATCCGTTGAAAACCTAAGCGCTTTCGTAGCGAGAACCTGCAGCCCTGCGCCCGATGAGTAACGAGCGAAGAGGCTTTAAATAATTTCGCCTCGCTTGACGATGACGTGGTCGCACAGACCGTAATCTTTTGCTTCTTCTGCTGTGAACCAGCGGTCCCGCTCGCTATCGGTTTGTATTTGCTCCACGTCTTGGCCGCTATGCAGCGCAATCCGTTCAGCCATCAGTCGTTTGATGTACGCCATTTGTTCAGCCTGAATGGCAATGTCTGAAGCTTGCCCTCGAACTCCACCTGAAGGCTGGTGCATCATTACCCGAGCGTGCGGTAGGCAATACCTTTTTTCGGGGGCACCTGCAGTGAGCAAAAACTGGCCCATCGAAGCACCCAGGCCCATGCAGACCGTCGCTACGTCACACGATACGAATTGCATCGTGTCGTATAACGCCATTCCTGCGGTGACTGAACCACCCGGGCTGTTGATGTACAGCCAAATGTCTTTTTCTCGATCCTGCCCTTCCAAGAACAGCATCTGGGCACAGAGAATGTTGGCAATCTCATCATCGACTTCGGTACCGAGAAAAACGATTCGGTCATTAAGTAGTCGGTTGTAGATCTCGCCGGGTCCGGCTGAGGTTCCGGTGGATAACGCACTGACGGAATGGGGCTCTGGCATGACTTGGAGGTTATCTGCTGTCGGCGATGGCGCCTTGGTCCGCCGTAGGCTCATCTCATGCATATTGATGAGCTTCCGACTCCCGCTTTGTGGGCAGATCTCGACATTCTTGAGACCAACATCGCCATGATGGCTCAACGCTTGCCGGGTAACCGGCTACGCCCTCATGTCAAAGCTCACAAAACCACGGCGATAGCTCGACTGCAGTACGAAGCCGGGCATATGGGATTTACGTGCGCTACCGCACGCGAGGTGTTGGGGTTGGCTGACGCTGGCTTAGGTCACGACCTGTTACTGGCCAACGAAACTGTCGACGCTGATCGACTTACTTCGATGGCGAGAAGCGAGGCGAGGGTCACGATTGCGGTCGATAGCGAGGCCACCATCGACGCTGCTGCCGCTGCTGGAATCGCGGAGTGTGTCATCGATATTCGAGTCGGCTTTCGTTGCGGGTGTGAGGTAGGCGAAGCCGGTTATTTAGCCGATCGTGCACGGAAGGCAGGATTAGAGGTTCGCGGTGTGATGGGCTACGAAGGCCATGCCATGGGTGTGGTCGACTTGGACCGTCGACGCGAACTAGTAGAAGCAGCAATGGAGCGGCTACTTCAAGCCCACGAACTTGTCGGTGGAGATCTTGTGACAGGAGGAGGGACAGGTACTCACGCCGTGAACACCTGGGTGAACGAAATCCAAGCCGGGTCATATGTATTGATGGACACCGCATACACCGAACAGGTTGACCAACCTTTCGAACAAGGTTTGTTCTTACAGTCGACTGTGGTGTCGATCGCTGAAAAGTTCGCGGTGTGTGACGCAGGCCTTAAGGCTCAAGGAATGGACCACGGCAACCCAAGCTGGAGGGAAGGGGAAATTCTTTTCTGTTCTGACGAGCACACCAACCTGATTCCTGAGAAACCTCTCTTGGTGGGAGATCGAGTCTGCTTAATCCCCGCCCACATCGATCCAACTATGGCCAAGCACCAGTTACTTCACCTTGTACGCAATGAAGAAGTAGTCGGCCACTGGGAAATTGATTTGCGTCACTGGTGAAAATCAGGGCAGTTGGTCGGCCAGACAACGGAAAGCGCGCCCTCGGTGACTAATTGAGTTTTTCTCGTCGGCATCCATTTGAGCGAAGGTACGCCCGCCGCCTTCGTCGGGAACAAAGACTGAGTCGTAACCAAATCCCCCTTGTCCGCGAGGCGTCGCACAGATAGTGCCTTCGACCACCCCGTGGGCAAGAACTTCTCGGCCGTCGGGGAACACGATTATCGCAACCGTGCGGAAACGAGCCGTGCGGTCAGCGGCTTCGATATCTTCCATTCGCTCTAACAGTTTGACTAGATTCGCCGCGTCCGTCGCGTCTTCCCCTGCGTATCGAGCGCTTCGCACCCCCGGCATTCCCCCTAAGGCATCAACCTCGAGCCCCGTGTCATCAGCTACTGCCGCGGCATTCGCTTCGCTACAAACGGCTGTTGCTTTCAGCCGGGCATTCCCCTCGAGGGTCTGTTCGTGCTCGGGGATGTCTCCCAGTTCAGGCGGTCTGGGTTCGATGTCGTAGTCAGCTAATAGCTCAGCAATCTCTGCAACTTTGTTTGGATTGGCCGATGCCATAACTAGACGCATGATGCTTAATCGGAGCCTTGGGACAACACCACTCGTTGCAGTTCAACAATTTCAGCGATGCCTTTCTCCGCTAGTTTCAGAAGCCCATCAAGCTGCGCTCGATTGAACGGGTCACCTTCCGCCGTTCCTTGCACTTCGATGAATTCGCCGGAGCCGGTCATCACCACGTTCATATCTACTTCGGCGGTGGAGTCTTCAATGTATGGGAGGTCTAGGCAAAGGCTGTCCCCCACGACGCCAACAGAAATCGCCCCACAAAAGTCGTTGAGTGGTTGCGTTTGAAGTGTGCCGTCAGCTATGAGTCGGCTAAAGGCGTCGTGGAGTGCAACATATCCTCCACATATTGAAGCTGTTCGTGTGCCTCCATCGGCTTGTAGGACGTCACAGTCGACTGTGACCTCTCGTTCGCCTAATGCTTCCATGTCACACACTGCTCTTAGGGCCCGACCGATCAGGCGTTCAATTTCTAACGTGCGCCCTTTCTGCTTACCTTTTTTCGCTTCCCGACCTACGCGTTCTCCACTAGATCCGGGGAGCATTGAATACTCCGCAGTGACCCAGCCTTCGCCTTTCCCTCGCATCCATCGGGGGACATCATCGTCAATGGACACAGTGCACAACACCTTGGTGCGGCCGAAACTGACGAGGACCGACCCTGGGGTCTGATCAGTGAAATTGCGTTCGAAAAGAATCGGACGTAGTTCGTCGTTCTCTCGACCATCGGCTCGCATAGTTACTCCTGTCGCAGGCTAGATGGTTGAAAAGGTACGCCCTGTGACTGCAAGTTCAACATTTCCATCAAATACTGAGGCTGCCTCGTCTAAATGTTGCGACGGGTCAGACCCTGGTGGAACGTGAGTGACGACTAAGCGTTTCGCTCCAACCTTGTTGGCATCCGCTGCGAGGTGAGTGCAACTGATATGGGGAATGGCCGGGTTATCTGTGGCATCGATCAAAGTGCCCTCCCCCACCACGATGTCGGGTTCTTGACCGAGTCGCGCTAATGACCACCCTCTTCCTGTGTCCGCGGTATATACGATTGACGCGCCATCACATCGAAATCGCATAGCGAGAGTCTCAACGGGGTGGTCGGTCTGCGAGAAGTTAAGTTCGATATCACCGATTTCAGCGACACAGCCGTCAGTAACAATTTCCCAATCAAATAGATCTCCGCTGTCACCATCGGGCTGAAAGGCGTCGGTCACTCGCCGCACATCAGCAGTTCCTACCGCTCTTATGTGTCGAACATCAGTGAAGTATTTGTACGCGTTGTAAATAACTGGCAGCTCAGCGCAGTGGTCGGGGTGATGGTGAGAGACCACAATCGCGTCGATGTCTTCTAGCCCGACATGGTTTTGCACATTAGCGAGGGTGCCGGGGCCACAGTCAACCCACAGAGTCGTAGTAGAGGATTGAATCAAATATCCACTGCAGGCTTGCCCTGCTGCTGCATAGCTTCCTGAACAACCGAGCACGGTAACCGCTAATCCTGCCACAACGCCTAGATTACGCCGAGACCCGCACCGCCATGGCGTACACCTACTCGTCGTCGTGTAAAGCACGCAACGCGCTAGTTACTGTGCGACGCGATATTTGATATTCGCCAGATGGAAGGTCCCGATACCCTGCACAGCATGAACACCACCGGCGCTTCAGAGCATCGAATCGTTGCGTCGAATCGCCGCGCCCGCGCTAATTACGACATTCTCGACACGTATGAATGCGGGCTGGTGCTGCAAGGGAGCGAAGTCAAGTCCCTTCGAGACGGCGCCGTTCAACTCGCGGATGCGTTCGCCAGGGTAAGAAATAGGGAGATGTGGATTCTAGGGATGCACATTTCACCTTGGGGTCATGCCTCAGCGCAGAACGGTCACGTTGTTGATCGCCCACGAAAGCTGCTACTTCACAGAGTTGAGATCGATCGTTTACGTTCGCGAACTGAGCAAGAACCCTTGCAACTGATTCCGTTATCGGTGTACTTCCGAGACGGCAACGCCAAAATGGAATTGGCGCTGGCGAAAGGGCGACGACAGTACGACAAGAGACACGTCATTCGAAAACGCGAAAGTGACCTTGAGGCCCGCCGAGCCATGTCCTACCGCAATCGTTGATTCGACTTTCCAAGAAACAACATTTCAGAATCGGCTCGTCAAATATCGCCGCTACCCTGACGTCGAAGGTCTAGGCCCTGTTCTAGACAGATCACGGGGGTGATCGGTTTCGACTTCGTCGGTTGATATGAGAGAAGCGAGTCGTGGTCTCCGGAGCCACGTTAAAGAGCCGGAACAGTTACAAACGCCAATGTCAAAACCAATGACCTGGCACTCGCTGCCTAATTTAGGCAACGGGTAACGGCCCCACTGCCCCAGCCTCTCGGGTAGCGGTGGCCCTCATTTGAGAGGCTTGCCCAACATCATCGCCGGTGTGCTGATGGGGACATTTTGCCGGATACGGCTGCGAGATCTGGGGTCGCTACCAGCTTTCAGCCCGACAACTTCTAAAGCGACTGCACTCGGAGAAGACTCATTGAAACGTCGGAGGACGCGGGTTCGATTCCCGCCACCTCCACCACCTTGTAATTTTTGATGTCTACGGCCAAGGCTGACTCAGGCAAAACAGTCTCGGAGTGGAGCTATTCGATATTTATTCCTTCGTATCCCTCTTGCGCAACTTTTTGGAGACCTGCTGCGTATCGGGGTCCGCCTCCGTTGTAGATGTTGTATCGAGTTTTTCCGTACTCGTGCCCTTCAAGGTTGGAGTTGTAACCAGTAATCCAGCTCTGCGCTGTTCGCAGCAAGAATGGCTCGTACATTTTCACCACATGATCGAACCATCCCTGTTCTGCGGCAAGATCAGTTTCGAAACGTTTCTTATCCGAGTCCCACATGTGTTCAAGTAACGCCGTTGCCCAGTCCACTGAAAGTTCGGCTCCACGAGGGAAGTTGGTTGCCGCGGTTTGAGGTCCCGAAATCATGACCAAATTAGGGAAACCACTGACTAAAAGTCCTAAGTAGGTCACGGGACCGTCAGACCACTTCTCTCGCAAACTCATCCCACCTACCCCTCGAATGTCAATCCGGTCGAACGCTCCCGTGAACGCATCAAAACCGGTGGCGTAGACAATCAGATCGAACTCGTAGTGTTGATCACTAGTTTGAATTCCAGTTTCAGTAATTTTTTCAATTGGAGTCTCACTGGAATCCACGAGTTGAACGTTGTCACGGTTATATGACTCAAAATAGTTAGTTTCCAGAGGCACCCGTTGAATTCCGAATCCATGGTCTTTGGGAATCAGTTTCTCGGCTAGTTCTGGATCGTCGACACGTTGACGGATGCGATCGGCTATGTACTCAGAAAATTCTGCGTTGGCGTCCTCATCCATGAAGATTTCGACGAAGTTTTGTAGCCATATACCGAAACCTGGTCCGTCATATAGGCCATCCCAAAGTTCGAGACGTTCTTCGCGGGATACGTTGAAAAACCCACGCCGGTCTGGTTCATGTTCAAAACCGCCTGGGGTACGAGCGCAGGCAGCAAAGATTTCGTCATACCGTTTTCGTATGTCTGCCATTTCTTCTTCGGAAATGTCACGATTGTTGAGGGGTGCCGCCCAGTTTGGCCGTCTTTGGAAAACCGTCAGAGTTTGCGCTTCTTTTGCAACCTCGGGAATTAGTTGTATCGCCGTTGCACCGGTGCCAATTACCGCCACTCGTTTGCCTGCAAGTTGAACAGGTTCACTAGGCCAATGGAAGGTGTGGAACGATTCGCCTTGGAACCCGTCGATACCTTCGATGCGGGGCATAGTTGGGACCGACAAAGGCCCTACCGCCGTCAAAATAAACCGCGCTGTAATTTCTCGCCCGTCTTTAAGGTGAATGATCCAGGTACATGATGACTCTTCAAACACCATCCGTTCGACGTAGCAGTTGAATTGCAGGTGTTCGCGCAACCCGAACTTGTCTGCCACAAAGTTCAGGTATTTGAGTGTCTCGTGTTGCGGCGAAAACATCTCTGTCCAATGCCACTCTTGCAAGAGCTCCTCATCCCATGAGTATCCGTATGTGAAGCTTTCGGAATCGAAACGAGCTCCCGGATACCGATTGCGATACCAGGTGCCACCCAAGTCTTCATCGCCTTCAAGGACGGTCGCGTTTACCCCTAGGTCGGTAAGTCGTTTGATCTGGTAAAGACCGCCAACTCCAGCTCCGATGATCACGACTTCGTAGTCGGGCTGACTAGCTACGGTCGACGAATTTTCAGACGATGTCTCCGTGGTCATTTGATCAGTCATGAGATTTCTCCTAATCGCTCTTGGAATCTCAACCAAACCGCTGGTCACCGCAGCGTACTTACATGTGAGACGCCTCTGCCGGGGTAGCCAACTAGGTAATCACAGCCGCAACATCAGCCTGTTGCGTTGCGCGTTCAATTCGACGCACGCGATCAGGAGAAAGAGCCCAATATTGCTGTCGGGAGCCGCTATTCGTCAAAGTTGCGGACAAACAAGGCTTTTCCCTTGGGTGCTCATTTGGGAGTATTCGTTCATGCGGTCAATGTCGAGGACTGACTCCAGAGAAAGCGTGTGGCTGTAGGAACTCGCGAAGGTAGTGGTCAATTCAGCCGCTACGCGTCGACGCAGCTCTGTGCTTCGTTCAGGCCCTATTTTGACTAGGAAATTAGGGAGCAGCCAACCAGCCACGCCCCATGCCATCCCATAATTTCTTCGCAGGAGAGTAGGCCCTCGGTCCAATCCCCCATAGATGTACAACTGCTTATGAGTTGTTGAGCCGTACCGACTGTATTCGTCGCCGCTTGAACTCGCTGCTACCTCCATGGCATGAAGGACTTCTGTGGTCAAGTCACCACCACCAACGGCGTCAAAGCCAATTGTTGCGCCAGTTGTCGTGATGGCGTCGACTAAATCGCTACGGAAGTCAGGCGAACTGGAGTTTGTGACGTGCGTGGCCCCTTGCGATCGGAGAAGTTCTACGTGTTCTTCACGTCGCACAATGTTTACCAAAGCGATTCCATCGTCGATACATATTCGGTTGAGCATCTGACCTAGATTCGAGGCGGCGGCGGTGTGGATGAGCGCCGAATGCCCTTCAAGTCCCATGGTTTCAGTCATGCCTAAGGCGGTAAGCGGGTTCACGAAACACGATGCGGCGTCGAGAGCTTTGGTGCCTTCTTCTAGAACTAAGCAATCCCGGGCTTTCACTATGCGATGGGTGGCGTACATTCCACCCGCTAGAGCAGCAATAACCTGTCCTCGGAGTGCTTGGGCTTCTTCGCCGTTTCCTGCGTCGATGACTATGCCAGCTCCTTCATTTCCCACGGGCATGCGCCGGTCAAGCCGACCCGTGAGACCATCGATCGCTCCATCGGGAAGCGACAGGACGAGCCCGGTTTCTGATTTTGAAACGGTCGATGCGTTTGCGCCTGCCAGAAGGAGCCCTAGGTCACTGGGGTTGATTGGTGATGCCTCCACCGCTACGAGTACTTCGTCAGGTCCCGGATTGGGCACCTCGAATTCTTCGATACCTAAATGGACTGTCGATTCTGAAGTGACGGTCGAAATCAGCCGTTTTCCCTTAGACATGTGCACCCATTCCTTTTTTGATTTGTAGAACTAGTTCCCAACGAGGTCCGGAGATCCCCAAGAAGTACCGAGAAACCCAGATGGACGACGTCAGGGGCGAACTTCGTAGTAGCTGTTCATGGCGTGTTCGATATCCAGCTGACGGAAACGACTAAATCCGGCCTTTTCAGTTAGTTCTTGCATCGCGGGCGCCGGGAGACCAAAAGCGCCGTGGCCTGCTCCCCCGGATTCACTCATCCCGGACTGTAAACATCCCGCAACTGAGGCTGCGTACCCAAATACAGCCAGGGGCATCTTTATATTCTCTTCCAAGCTGCCCTTGCTTGTGGGGTCAACTATTAACCATCGACCCTCCGGAGTCATTGAGTTGTAGATGGCGCTAGCTAACTCGTCGGGTGAGGTCATGTCGTGAACACAATCGAATGTCGCTATTAACGAAAAGCTGTTGTCTTCGGGCAGTCTGTGGTCACGCACGTCGTGAAAGAATGCGTTCGTAACTCCCGACTGAATCGCGTTTTCTCTGCAGCGATCGAGTGCTAAGGGCGCTATTTCCCAGCCATGAAACTCTGACGTTGGGAACGCTTCGGCCATTACTACAACCGCTACACCACTTCCACAACCCACGTCGGCGACTCGAACGCCCGCTTCTAAGTCGTCTGTTAAACCTTCAAGTTGTGGCAAAACTGATTGAACAAGCACCTGTTCATACCAGGGGCGAAGTAACCGCTCCATCCACTGCACACGACCTGACGTTCCACCACGTTCAATGTCGGCCCAAGAAATACCGACACCAGTTTTGAATGAACGGGGGATCTCAGAGAGAAGCGCTGTGCGCTGAGGGAAGTTGTCGAACCATCGCGCCATCGACCGGATCTCGTCTTCTTCCGCTAGTAAAAGGCCAGCTTCGGGCGACAAATGAAACAGGCCATCCCCCTCGTATTCGATGAGTCCTGCTGCTGCTTGAAGGGATAACCACTCTCGGACAAAGCGTTCGTGGAGGCCTGCTCGTTTTGCGACCTCGTGGCTTGTAATCGGGCCTTGCTCGTGCATTGCTCGGTAGAGACCCATTTCGTCACCTAAATAGACCATGCCCGAAACAAGAGCTCCCTCGTACGCGCCCATGATGCGTTTCGAAAGCTGGGCCATTTTTTTGTCATCCATAAAGGGTCTCCATCGAATCAATGCGGCCCATCTCCCCGACCGCTTACTTCGGACATCTTTCCATAGTGCTTTAACTAACTTCTGCCCGGTTCCGGCATTGAACCAATTCCGAGTTCAGTTCTAAAAAAACTGCTCAAGGAACAATCGGGCTCTGCGATGATCGGAGCGATCAACTGGCCTCAGCCCACGCTGAGTAGCCGCCCACAAGGTCAACGACAGCATCCGGAGCTATTTGTGAGCGGAGCATGCTTGCAGCGATCGAACTCCGGTAGCCCCCTTCGCAATACACGACTATGTCGTTGTTCGTCCCAATTTCGTTCATGCGTTGGGGTAACTCAACCAACGGAATATGCACCGACCCTTCGATCGCTCCTTCAGCGACCTCCCCTGGGCCGCGGACGTCTAGAACGATGGGAGCCGAGTCTTCACGTAGTCGCCCTTTGAGTTCAGAGGCTGTAAGCCGTTCAGTACCAACAACATTGGCCATATCAATAGACCCAGCGACTAGCGATCCGGCGACATGGTCGTAACCAATTCGAGACAGTCGTGTACGAGCTTCTGAAAGCTGATCAGTTTCACCGAAAAGAACAATCGGTGTTTCCGGGTCAATAACACTTCCCGCAAATTCGGCGAAGCGTCCTTCTAAACCAACATTGATAGCTCCGGGTAAGTGTCCAGCAGCAAAAGTTTCGGGGCTTCGCACATCAAGAACCACTGCTCCGGAACTGGTGATCTGATCGACTTCCGCTAAAGATAAAGCTTGTAGCGGCGCGTGATCTCGAACCGCTCGAATTTGACCGTTGAGTTTTGCGTCGTAGGCAAAATATCCCGGTTGTGTTGCCTGACCCTCGCTGATCGAAGCAACAAATTCTTCGCGATCACTGATTCGTGCCGACAAATTGTCTCTTTTTTGCGCTCCGATCGTTGACCAGGTTTCGCTAGAAAGATTCTTCCCACACGCCGAGCCAGCACCATGGGCCGGATAAACAATCGTGTCGTCGGGGAGGGTGAAAAGCTTTGCATGAAGCGAGTCGTGCAACATCCCAGCTAGTTCAAATTTCGACCATCCAGAACTCACCAAAAGATCGGGGCGTCCCACATCGCCAACAAACAACGTGTCGCCTGTGCATACGGCGTACGGGGTTAAAGAATCGGGAGTTTCATAAACAGCGATGCTGATCGATTCCGGTGTGTGTCCGGGCGTGTGCATGATCTCAAGGGTGACTTCGCCCAATGAATAACGCTCGTGGTCATCAAATAACCGGGCGGGGAATTCGGGTTCCGCTAAGGATCCAAACCCAATTTTTGCACCAAGAGCGGCGAACTCCAGATGACCGGAAAGGAAGTCGGCATGCAGGTGAGTTTCCAGAACCAGTTCGATGTCAAGACCCAATTGCTCTGCGTCTTGCAGATAGTCCTCTATGTCTCTTCTGGGGTCGACTACAACTGCGCGACCGGTTGTCTCATCACCAATGAGATACGAGGCTTGTGAAAGACACTGAAGGTAGTACTGCTCCAGAATCACTTGTTCTCCCTGTGCTCTGCCGCGTAACTCGGCTTGGTGCACGACTCGCACCACTTCGTTGTTGTCCTCGTCGCACGTTAGATCAGGTGCGTGTGCTTCGATTCTTAGATCGTAGGCCGAAGCGCAGCCGCGTGAGACCACTAGGCCTCGCTCTCTGGCTTGTCTCACTCTTTGGGGCGCCAGGTCATCTACGATTGCCGAATGACTAGCCACATAACGGTTGAATCTACGAATAATCGGGTCCAGGTCCGTGTGAGTGATGTGACGGTAGCCGATTCGGAGAAAGCGCAGCTGCTCACTGAGGGGGCCTTTCCGCCCCGCCATTATTTCCCTCGCGACCACGTGCGGATGGACTTATTGACTCCCACCAAAAGCATCACCCACTGCCCTTACAAAGGTGATGCTCACTACTGGAGCCTGATTATCGATGGCGAAGAGTTTGAAGACATTGTTTGGTCCTACGAAGACCCGATCCCTGAGATGTCTGAGATCGCTGGCCTGCTTTGTTTCTACGACGAACAAGTCACTCTTGAGGTGGTCAGCTGAGCGCCGACCTTGTTGATTAGCGCAACCGAAACCCGGGTGACCGAGTTACTCGCGTCGCTAGCAAGCACCGTCGTAGTAGGACCTTTCGCTTCCTTCTGAACCCCATCCAGTCACAAGTCCCTCTGCTACGGCAAGGTTCACTCTTCCCGCAACAAAGTCTTCGGTGACCGGTAGCAGTTCGCAATCTCGTTCAATGACTCGGTGAGGGAGTTCTAAAGAATTGAGAAGCAGTGCTACTTGTTGTTCTGTGAGGCCCACAATGCTGATCGCTTCCACGATCCTTGCGCATACGTCTTCAGATTTCGGGTCAAAACATGCGAGGTTACGAGGACCGAGTGACTGTTTCAGGCGAAACAGTTGGAACACCTGACCAATGTCTGCACCAGGTCTCGAGGCTACAAGTTCCCAAATATCTTCTAGTTTGACGAGTTCGGGCGACTTGATAATTTCGTCGGTCCCTGATTCTTGGTCCGATTCGGTGGTTTGGTCAACGACTAACGAAGTTGCAACTTGGGCCGTGTCGTTCACTGGAAGGTCGTCGCCAGAAAGTGACGAATCTTGTGAGCAGGCCATCAATGCCGTTGCACAAAATGTGACGGCGAAGAACGGTCTCATTGCATGACCTTACTGGTGTCATCGCATCGAGTCAGTACAGAATGAGTCCACCTGAGAACAATATTTCTTTGACGGGCAGGCGATCTTGCCGCCGATGGTTTACCGGCATTACAAGACTTCCGACAGTGGCTGGTGGCGCATCGTTGTCAGTCCGTAGACCGCCAAAACGTCGTCTTGGAACATGTTGCATGCAATTAAACGGGTTTCACCGCGGCGGTGGATCACTTCGCTCGTTACGCGAAAAGGAGTTTTTGTGATCGCTTCGAAATAGTCCAGTCGCATGTTGATAGTCGATTGGAACCCCGGGGTGCCTTCGACGTCGCTTAGCGCCGCGTAGAGGGAGGCTGTATCTACGTAAGCAGCCGTGAAGCCACCGAAAAGCTGACCGGCAGGGTTGAGTACGACGTCGGGAAGATGGCACAGGAGTTCAAGCTGCCCGACAGAGGAACTGATGACCGACCATTCCGGGGCATCCAGGATGTCAAAAGGCGCTACTCCCGGATTGAGCAGTCGGCCCTCAGGAACATTGTCACGCCATTCGAGTAAATCGGCGATTTTTTTATCACTCATCAGAAAACCCTCCTAAGGGAAGAAGTGTGTACGTAAAAGATTGCGAGGTCGCTCTGAAGTCTGTCCAATCGCAAAGTCGGTTAACCAACAGCTTCACTGGCCGCGAGAAGGGCCGCTCCTACGGCTCCAGCTAATTCCCCGGCGGCAGCGGGCTCTATTCGAACCGTGGCTCGTTGACTGGCTCCAATCAGCAACTGGTCGAAAGCCGTTCGCACTCTTGGTCCCCAAAGTTCCCATTCTTCGATGAGCCCGCCGCCAAGAATGATGATTTCCGGATCTATCAGCGCGGCACAATTGGCCAAACCCACTGCTACCCACCAGCTGTACGCATCAATTACTCGTATCGCTTCTTCATCACCTTTTCGCGCGGCGGCCGTGACATGTTCGCCAGTAATTTTTTCTACTTCGCCTCCTACGTCTTCGACAATGGCGCTAAGGCGCCCTGCCGAAACCGCTTGGGTGGCCAAGTTGACGAGGCCCGTACCCGACGCGTACGACTCCCAACAACCCTGCATGCCGCAGGCGCAGATCGGACCATTTGGGTCTACCAGCATATGTCCTGGCTCTCCGGCCATTCCCTCTGCCCCACGGGCTACCTTCCCGTCCGATATGACAGCTCCGCCGATTCCGGTGCCAAGTGTCACTAAAAGAGCTTGTTCAACGTTTCTTGCGGCGCCTCGTATCAACTCGGCCCGTGCCGCACAGTTGGCATCGTTATCGACATAGACGGGAACATCAATTAACGGCTCTATCGAACGTTGAAGCTTAAGGCCATCAGCATCAGCCAAATTGGGTGCTCGGTGTAGCTGCCCATTCTTGTCGACCAGACCGGCGACACCGATGCCTAGAGCCGAGACTCTGTAGGTCCGGAGTTGGTTGGCCAATGAGTGGAAAAGAGTGGCGACGCACTCGACTATTTGGTCGGAGTTCTGAGGGGTAGGTCTCGTTTCTTGAACGAGGATTTCGCCACTTCCAGTGAGCGCAAGACCGAGGGTTTTCGTACCCCCAATGTCCACACCGATCGACACGACGTCAAAGGAGGCTTCAGTCAAGTTCACTTCACCAGATTTCTAGGCCAACGGCTGCCAACACAAGCTCATGTCTTTTGACGACAACTTATCTCGGAGGCTGCAAAGCTGGGGGAATCAAAGACAGGGAGATCACGATGGACAGTGTTATCTACGAGATTCGGGATCGTATTGCCTACGTAACCATCAACCGGCCCGAGGCCTACAACGCATGTGACCAACCTACTTATGATCGTTTGGCTGAAGTGTGGGACGACTTTGCTCGCAACGACGAAGCGTGGGTAGCGATCTTGACTGGCGCGGGCGACAAGGCGTTTTGTGCTGGAAGTGACATTAAGAAGAACTTCAATTCTTTACCTGACCCGGCAGATAGTTTCGCAGCGGCAGGTCGCGGGGACCTGATGCGTGGTCTTGAAATCTGGAAGCCGGTGATTGCGGCAGTCAATGGTCATTGCAACGGAGGCGGCCTTGAGCAGGCGTTGGGTTGTGACATAC
This sequence comes from Acidimicrobiales bacterium, assembly GCA_014239555.1. GTDB lineage: Bacteria > Actinomycetota > Acidimicrobiia > Acidimicrobiales > Poriferisodalaceae > UBA2110. The sequence goes on along the minus strand of JAAZYR010000010.1, from coordinate 48,103 downwards.
GTATCGCTTCCGAAAATGCACAGTTCGGATTAGGGGAGGTGTTACTAGGTCTTTTGCCCGGTGGCGGAGGCACTCAGCGGCTTCCGCGCGCGATACCGCTCGGCGATGCGCTCTGGATGTTGTACAGCGGCGAGCGGATAGACGCGCAGGAAGCGTTCCGTGTAGGTCTCGTCAACAAAGTCGTGCCACTCAAAGATCTGATGTCCACAGCACAAGCTATGGCTGAAAAGCTTTTGAGTTCGGGTCCTCTGGCAGTTCGAGCGATCAAACAAGCGGCTGTTCAGGGTTTGAGCATGCCGCTCGATGATGGTCTTCGCCTGGAACAACATCTCTTTCGTCTTCTCGCGACTACTGAGGACAGCGTTGAGGGCACGCGAGCATTCGCGGAGAAACGTCCGCCTCAATGGAAAGGTCGATGAGGTAATTCGTGACCGAGAAGCTGTACCTCGTTGATGCAACAATTCGGCAGTTCGATGCTGTCGTTCTGGCAATTAACGAAGATCAAATTGAATTGGATAAAACTGCGTTTTACGTGACGGGAGGCGGCCAGCCGCACGATACGGGACTTCTCAGATGGCAAAGCGCCGAAAGTTCGGTTGAAGACGTCCGAACAATTGATGGCAGGGTGTGGCATCGCCTCGGCGGTGATGTACCCGATGTCGGTGCGTCGGTCACCGGTGTGGTTGATCAAGAACGTCGCCAGCACATGATGCGGACTCATACCGCGATGCACATTCTGTGTGGAGTGATGTGGCAGAAATGGCAGAGGGTCGTGACTGGAGGAAACATGGATGCTCTGTCCGGCCGAATGGACTTCGAACTTGATGAGTTCCCTCAAGGATTTGCTCAAGAAGTGGAGACCCTTTGTAATGCTGAGGTCGCTGCCAATCACCCAATAGAAGTGTCTTTCCTGCCGCGCTCTGACGCTGTTTTGGATAGAGATTTGATACGAACGAAAGTCAATTTGATTCCCGACTCGGTGACAGACATTCGAGTAGTGGACATCGTTGGCTTAGATAAACAAGCCGACGGGGGTACGCACGTCGCTTTCACCAGTGAAGTTGGAAGAATCGAGATCACTAAAACGGAGTCAAAGGGTCGCGGTTTTAAGCGAATTAGGTTCGTTCTCCACGACAGCTAACAACCGCCATTTCAGTTTCGCCACAGAGTCGGGTCTACGTCATCCGGCAATACAAGAAAGAGCGTGGTGGCGTTCTCTGGGCGAAAACTTGACGTGTGGCCTTGTCCTGTCAGATCATCAGCCAGCAAGGCCATCCCTGGAGTAATGAGCCGAACCTCCCCATGGCCTGTCTCGATTTCGACTTCTCCTTCCAAAGGAACGACGATCTGCCGGCGAGGCGCATTATGAAAGCCCAGGTCAACCGCCGGTTGCTGGGTCCGAAATATCGCGCCTTCTAGCGACAGCAACGCAGTTTCGTAGCCCCGCACTTCTTTCGTCGCAGGTAGCTCAAGGTCTTCGACGACAGTTTCGCCTTCTTCGGTTCGAATCCACACGAGGTGCATGTCAGGTTCCTTAGCAAGGGTTGTCGGAAGAAGGCTAGGCGCAAAGCGATGGGTCTGGCAGTGCTCCGCGGGCGGACTCATAGGCTGCCGAAATTTGCAAACAAAGATTTTCATTGAAACCACGGCATGCAATTTGCAGGGAAGTTGGAAGGCCTTCGTTCGAGATGCCTGAAGGGATCGAACTCGCACACATCGATAAGTAATTGAAGGCACGAGTGAATCGGGCCGGTGTTGAGTCTTCGTCCGCTTCATCCAGTGTTAGCGGCAACATCGGGGTCGTTGGTGTGACCAGGGCATCAAAGCCTTCGAGCGCACGGTAAAAGTTCTTGCGATCGGTATCTCGTTCGAGCACTGCTCCAACGTATTCAGTCGAGGAAATTGATGCTCCTGGAAGAAAGCGCGCCCGTACGTTTTCGTCAACCCGAGCTTCAGGGTTATCCATGATGTCTCGATGATGAAAATAACCCTCAGCGGTCACGATAACGAAGGTCGCTACTTTCATTTCCTCGAATGGTTTGGGGGGGTCGAAGGGGTCGACTCGCGCCCCAAGTTCTTCGAGAACGTTGAGGGCTCGGTCATAGGCTTCGAGTTGAGCTACGTCTATTCCGTGACGTTCGTTATCGGGCAAACAGCCAATACGAAGACCGCGTATTCCAGCAGCGAGGTCAATCTCTAGAGGTTCCAAAGACATTGCTTCGTACATGACTGCAGCATCAGCAACCGAACGGGCCATGGGGCCTGGCGTATCTAACGTGTGTGAAAGCGGCACGATTCCGTCCGTCGGGAGTAACTGTTCGGTGGTTTTCAAACCGACAATTCCGCAAAAAGCCGCCGGGAGTCGCACCGAGCCGCCTGTGTCCGTGCCTATCGCGCATGAAACCATTCCCGAGGCAACTGCCGCTCCTGAACCACTCGACGAGCCACCCGGGGTTCGAGCAGTTTGCTCATCCCAAGGGTTATGCGGGGTACCCATGCGCTGATTGGTTCCCCAGCCTCCCATGGCAAACTCTACGGTTTTAGTTTTTCCGACCAGAATTCCGCCAGCGTTAATGAGTCGCTGAGCGATCGATGCGGTAGTTGGCGATTTGCGGTCCACCCATTCTGCGCAGCCCGCTGCGGTGATTTTCCCTTCAACGTCGACAATGTCCTTCAGCGCGAACGGGATGCCATGGAATGGGCCTTTCTGTGCGCCATCTGCAATCGCGTCGGTCGCCGCTTGCGCAACAGCGCGAGCTTCTTCGCTATAAACCGCTTGCCACGCTCCGACAACGGGATCGAGGGTGTCAATAGCATCGAGGCATTGGTCAAGCACGTCGTTTGGGGTAAGAGTGCCATCCGCATAACGTCGGGTCAGTTCGCTTATCGAGAGCAGCATCGCCGCCTCCGCCTTTCCTAGCAGTTACTCGCGTCTTAATAATGCTCGGATTCATGCAAAGCTGCAGGAATGTCATCGGCTCCTACCGTAAATATTGATCCCGCCGCCTTCTGGGCGAATCCATATCCGACGCTCGCCCGGATGAGACAATCGACGCCGATCTGTTTCGTTCCAGAACTTGGGGCCACGTTGATTACCCGTCGAGACGACATTCATACTTGCGAAAAGAACGTTGCCGTGTTTTCTTCTGACCAACCCGACGGGTTGATGAACGTTCTAATGGGTCGCAACATGATGCGAAAAGACGCCGAGGAACACCGCCAAGAACGTTTCGTCTACTACCCCGCCATTTCCCCCAGAAAAGTGGAGCAGGTATGGGCGACGCTTTTCGAAGATCTCACCGACACCGTATTGACCAACTTCCAACAATCGGGCTCTGCTGACTTAGTGCCCCATTATGCGACCGCTGTGAGTGGCGAAGCTTTGAAAGCAATCACCGGTCTTACCCAGGTTTGGTTCCAAGATCTTGATGCGTGGAGTCAGGCCATGATCGACGGGGTCGCTAACTACACCAATGATCCTTCAGTTGCATCACGGTGTCACAGTGCTACCGCCGCAATTGACGCAGCTATCAGCGAACGTTTACCCCAAGTAAAGCAGGTTCCCGATTACAGCTTGCTTTCGGTAATGACAGAATCTGGGATGCCCGAGGAAATGGTGAGGGCCAACATCAAGCTGACAATTTCGGGCGGCCAAAACGAACCGCGAGACGCTATCGCCGGCGCGATATGGGCTCTCTTAACGCACTCCGATCAACTCGCTTTAGCTGTCTCAGGAAAAGTTTCGTGGCTTCAAGTATTCGAGGAATATTGTCGCTGGATCGCCCCGATCGGAATGTCGCCTCGTCGAATCGCGACCGAACATTCCTACGAAGGTGTCACCTTTGAACCAGAAGATCGGGTGTTCTTCATGTTCAATTCAGCTAACCGAGATGAGAAACATTTCGATGCCCCGGATACCTTCGATGTGACGCGCGACACCACAGCGTCACTTACGTTTGGTGCGGGACCTCATTTTTGCGCAGGGGCGGCGGCTTCTAGAAGCCTTGTTGGAAACGTCGCTCTTCCCAAGTTGTTTGAACGACTTGACGGATTGCGTCTCGATGCGATGGCGCCACCAGTTGAATTCGGGGGGTGGGCTTTTCGTGGGCCACTGACCGTTCCGACAATTTGGGGTCAGTCCTGAACGATCTGGACCACACCATCAGCAGCCGGGTCCGCTCCACCGTCCAGGTCTCCGTTCTGAACCCTGATCCCATGAACCCAAGCAAAATCATGGGTACGTGGGCTTCTAATGACTTCGTAACCTTCAGTCTCTAACGCATCAGTAACAGCCCATGGGATGCCGTTCGACACGTCGATCGCATTGCTTGTTCCTGAAACTCTGGGTGCCGAAACGGCTTCTAGCATGTTCATCTGAAAGTCAATGCTGTTCAGGAGCACCTGGGTTACGCCCATGGCGATTTGGGTACCGCCCGGGGCTCCAACGACGTAATTCAATTCATCATCGTCAAACACCATCGTGGGGCAAAGGGAACTAAACCGGCTTTTCCCAGGAGCCAGCGAGTCAGCATTTCCGGGTCGGGGATCGAACACAGCCATACAGCCGTTAAACATGAACCCAAGCCCGTCCGTAATAACACCCGAAGGCATTCCGAGCGAGTGTGTCATGGACGCTGCATTGCCGTTTTTGTCAACAACGCACACGTGGGTTGTGTCGCGGGGCTCGTAAGCCAACCGTTCTACACGCGCCCGTTCACCGGCTTGAATGGATGCTGCGTGTTCGGCGGCGTGTGCTTTGGAGATCAGCCGTTCGAGCGGAACATCGAAGTGTTCGGGGTCGCCGACGAAGGTGTCTTTGTCAGAGGTGGCCCGTTTCATAGCTTCTGTGACGGTACGGACGTAATCGGTGCTGTTGTGGCCCATACCCTTCAGGTCAAAACATTCGAGCACATTGAGCATTTCGAGAACCATCGTTCCTCCTCCAGGGGGATGGTTCGTCGTTATGTCAAGACCGCGGTACGCGCTACGAATGGGCGCGTTGTGGGTGGTCTCATACTCCAAAAGGTCCCTGTCGCTCATGAGTCCCCCATGAGCGGAAACATCTTCGGCGATTCGTTCTGCGAGTTGACCTTTGTAGAAGACGTCTGCGCCCTCAGACGCGATCAGCCTCAAGGTGTTAGCGAGATCGCTGTTAACAACTACGTCACCAACCCGCTTGGGGAACCCATCAGACCCAAAATAGATTTCCCGGCCCGTTGACGAATAGCGGAGTCGTTCAACATTGTCAGTTCGACCCATGGAGGCGCCTTCGACCCACCAACCAGCAACATGCGGCCGTACAACAAATCCGTCTTCCGCCCACCTGATGGCGGGTGCCACAACTTCGTCCCAGTCTTTTTCTCCCCAGGTTGTTTGGGCTTCGAAGTAAGCCTTGAGAGAGCCCGGTGTCGCGATTGCCTGATAGCCAAGGTCGTTGACTTTGCCCTCTAGAACGAAACCGAAACCATCTCTGGTCTCGCCAACAACGATGTCAGCCCATTGGTCCGCTCGTGTGGCCAGCGGTGATTTCGCATGGAAGTCGATGCATTGGTGAATCCCTTTGTCGGGGAGGTACACCTGCAGATTTCCGAACCCTGCGATGCCGCACATTTGAGGATCCACAACTCCAGCAACCAGTCCACAGGCAATCGCGGCGTCGACTGCGTTACCTCCACTTCGTAATATGGAGGCGCCAGCTTCGACTGCTTCAGGTTGCGCAGCGACCACCATTCCGTAGCCATATTTCGTCACGATTGACCTTCGAAGTTAAGTTTCGCGTTAACGGTATTCAGGTTTAGCTCCAGGTACTTCGAGCGGGGGACATTCCCAGCTCAATAGCTCTGGCAGACATTCTTGAGCGAAAAGCCGTATCGATTTTTCTGCATCCTCGAACGGCATGCCGCCGTAGCTGAACCCCGGCATTATCGCGTTCATGCCAATCATTTTTCGCATGTAGTCAAATTTTTCCAGGACTTGTTCGGGGGTTCCCCAAGGCATCAAATCCACAAAGTCTTGTGCAGCGCGGTCTGCTCCCTGTTTTTCTATGTAGCTGGTGATACCCGTATAGAACTCGTATCCCTTGACCCCTTCGTGTGGAGCCTTCTGGAATTCGTAATGGCGCATCACACTCTCATAGTTTGCCCCTATGTACTTCCTCGCCATTTCTTCTGCACGATCGGCGCTCTCATCAACGAAAACCGAGCCTCCAGAGAACGGTGGAGGCCCTGGTTCACCGTTAACTCGCTCAAATACCTCGTTGTACGTTGCTAGATCCGCTTGCACCACTGTCCAAGGCTTTTGGGGGATAACAAGTACGCCATAGCCCAACTCAGCCATAAGTGGCATCGATTCGGGAGATACAGCGGCGGCATAGGCTCGTCCCTTGAACGAGTGTTGCGGACGGGGCCTGATCTCTCGAAGCGGTTGCGATCCGAACTCGTTCTCGTATTCCATTTTGCCGGACTCGAGTGCCTCCAGCACCAGGCCCGCATAGGAGACAAGTCGTTCGCGCGAGGTGTTCATGTCAACTCGGAAGCCTTCGTACTCGATACGAGCCAGGCCTCTGCCGATTCCCATGATCATGCGACCGTTTGACATGGTGTCGAGCAACGCTATGTCCTCGGTAATTCTCAGCGGATCGTGCCAAGGCAACACAATGACGCCTGTGCCTAGGAGCACATCTGGGTGTTTACCCGCCATGTAGGAGAGAAACTGCACGGGCTCAGGGCACATCGTGTAGTCATCAAAGTGATGTTCGACCGTCCAGAGAGACTTAAAGCCAAGTTCGACAGCGAGATCACAAAGACGAAGTTCCTCGCTGTAGACCTCGTGATCGGGTAACCCATTAAAAGGGTTCTGAAAAGCGGCGGTGTATCCGGTGTGCATGAAATCCCCAGTCTTTGCGACACTAAGAAACTACACCGCACCAAGCCTGGCTTGCCGGGTCGACCCACGACATGTTGATCCTGCGGCTGAAAGAATACTCAGAGACTTCAAACGGAGGTACTGCTATGGCAGAAGATAGGCCAGTTGAAGCACATGCCCAATGGCTCTCAACAGTGGTAGAAGACGTCTTAGACCCGGAACTACCCATTTTGGATCCTCATCATCACTTGTGGCTCGATAAGGGGCATACGGGGTGGCCGTACACCCTCGATGACTTGCATGAAGACACTGGGAACGGTCACAACGTGGTGGGCACTGTGTTCCTCGAATGTCACGCTCAGTATCGAAACAATGGCCCGGTTCATCTCCGACCGGTAGGCGAAACTGAGTTTGTCATTGAGCTTGCTGAAGAAAGCGCTACATCAGGTGAGGCAGAAATCAAGGCGATACAAGGCAACGCTGATGTTTCATTAGGTGCCGCTGTCCAAGAAGTTCTAGAGGCCCACGAAACAGCGGGACGGGGCCGCTTTCGCGGAGTTCGATACATCACCGCTCAAGATGACCATCCGCCGTTAGCAATGTCGCCAAGTGTCGCAATGGACGACCCGTCCTACCTTGAGGGAGTCCGCCGTGTCGGTGATATGGGGTACACCTATGACGCCATGGTGTATCACCCGCAGTTGTCTGAGTTCGTTGACGTAGCTCGCGCCTGCCCAAATACGCCCATGGTCCTCGACCATTTGGGTGGAATATTGGGCACGGGTCCTTACAAGGACCAAAGAAAGGAAATCCTTGAGTACTGGAAAGCTCAAATGACCAATATCGCGGCCTGTAGCAATGTTTTTTTAAAACTTGGTGGTATCGGAATGCCGATGATGGGGTTTCGGTGGGATAAGCGCGATCGGCCTGCTAATTCAGTCGAATTAGCCGAAGCTTGGAGCGACCCGATCCAATTTGCAATTGAGGTATTTGGGGCGAATCGTTGCATGTTTGAGTCCAACTTTCCGGTTGATAAGCGCGGCGTTGGTTACGTCCCGTTGTGGAACAGCTTCAAACGCATCACAGCCGGTTATTCGGTCCAAGAAAAGAGAGACTTATTTCACGACACCGCAGCTCGCGCGTACCGGCTGCCATTACTTACCGGCGCTTGAGCTAGGACTCCGGAATGGCAATAAAAGCGATTTTTCATGTAAATGTCAATTGTTCGAATCTCGAAGTGTCTTTGCCTTTTTACGAAAATCTCGGGTTTGAGACCGTGTTGGATTTGCCTACGGGGGGCGATGCAAGCCTGGCTGAAGGGCTCGGCATGCCAGCTTGCGCTGGGAAGGCCGCGATCATGATGTTGAACCCTGACGATCCTCGCCAAACACGATTGGATCTAATCGAATGGGTTTCTCCAGATGATGATCGTCCTCCTTACGAGCATCTAGGGAGATTAGGGATTAACCGGATTGCGTTATGGACTGTGGATCTTGATGGCGAATACGAACGCTTGAAGTCAGATGGTGTGGATTTTCTTTCCGAACCGCTCTTTATGGGTGGGCACACAAAATTTGTCTGTTTTCGCGACCCCGACGGCACCATTATTGAGTTGATCGAGTTTCACCGCTCACCATTGGGCGACGAGTTGAATCAACCTGCTTGAACCGTGGCCTGACAAACTCTCTTCATGGTTCACAACGTAGGCATCATTGGTCTTGGGACGGTTGGTTCTCGTTTCGTTGAGCAGTTCAACAATCACGGCGCCTTTGAGTTAGTGGCAGCCTGGGATGCTGATCCTGAGGCCTGTTCGCTTCATGCAGGCTCCGTCAACATTTGCTCCGGTGCCGATGAAGTCATCTCAGCCTCTGACCTGGTGTATGTCGCTGTTCCACCAAAGCATCATCGCGACTACGTATTGAGTTGCATCGCCGCTCAGACCGCAATTTTCTGTGAGAAACCACTCGGAATCGATCTGGTTTCGAGTCGAGAACTGGTGGATGCGGTCGAACGTAGCGATCTGCCCGCGGGCGTCAACTTTGTGTTCAGTGCCGCGCCCTCGGCCCGAGAACTCCAATACAAAGTTACGAATGGTGAATTAGGAGAACTGACTCGGGTGGATCTTCGATTGCATTTTTCGAGTTGGCCACGCGCTTGGCACGAAAAAGCTCAGTGGTTACGTCTGAGAGATCAAGGAGGTTGGGTTCGCGAAGTGGTATCTCATTTCATTTTCTTGGTTTCGCGCTTACTGGGCCCAATCAGCATGGAGAGCGGCGATGTTTACTTCGAAGATGGCCCTGACGGGGTTCTGTGCGAACAGATCGGGCTCGCTCGATTCACATCTAGCTCGGCACACGTCACTCTCGCTGGCACTAGCCACGGAGCGGGGCCAGATGTCGTAGATCTAACAATCCGAGGGACAAATGCTTCTGCGCGAATATGGGACTGGTACCAGCTTCAGCAAACAGACGGAGATCGTTGGGTCGACTGCTTTGAGTCCGACCGCGCAGCACTGGGAAGCGACGCCTATACCGCTCAGTTGGACCAGCTCGATCGGATGATGAAGGGCCAGGACCACACCATTGGAACCTTCGCTGAGGCCCTGTCGGTTCAAGAGTGCGTTGAAGGGTTACTAGCTACCTGAAACTTAGGTACGGCCGACTACACAAAACTCGCCGCCTTCTGGGTCGATCAGCACCACAGCAGCGAACCCCATGTGACTGGGGTCTCCTGCCGGAGTGACGACCGTTGCTCCCAGTGCGACAAGGCGTTGCACCTCAACTCCGATGTCATCAACGAAAAGATCCAGATGCACGCGATGCTTCGCTGTTTTGCACTCAGGGACCTTTTGAAACGTCAAATGGTTAACGGCACGGTCAACGTTGGAACCCGAGATGGTGACATACGGTTCACCATCTCCCTCTCGGTTAGTGAATCCGACCGCCCTGCTCCAAAAGTCGGCGAGTCGTTCAGGATCAGAACAATCAACGGTGACGCCCATAGCGCGAAGGCTCATGGAGGTAATCCTAGACAGTGTCGGGTTTGAAGAAGTTGGTCTGATCAGTTGGTAAATAGCTAGGTTGAGACAGCCGTTCGCTGCGAAAAGAGAGACTTGAATGGATGTCGAAGCATTTAGAAGCATGGTCCAGGACCGTCGGAGCGTGCGCGGATATCGAGATGAACAAGTCCCCCGAGGCGTCATCGAGGACATCATCGATATCGCCAGAGGGGCTCCATCGTCAATGAATACGCAGCCCTGGCATTTTCATGTCTTGACAGGCGAGCCACTTGATTTGATTCGACAGGGCAACACTGAGCGCATGGTCAACGGAGCCGCTCCTCAACGAGAAATCTCACTCAACCACGGTTATGAAGGGGCACATCGGGATCGACAGATCGAGATTGCTGTTCAGTTGTTCGAATCGATGGGGATTGCCTGGGAGGACAAAGAAAGGCGGCGCGACTGGGCAATGCGCGGCTTTCGCCAATTCGACGCGCCGGTGTCGATCGTCGTTACATGTGACCGCACACTGGAACACGATGCTGTCGGTCATTTCGATTGCGGCGCTGTGACCTACGGCCTGGTGTTGGCGGCTTGGGCCAAAGGACTCGGTTGCGTCATCAATGGGCAGGGAATCATGCAATCCGACATTGTTCGGGAGCACGCAAACATTCCTGAAGATCAGGTGATTATGACTTGCGTCGCCATGGGCTACCCCGACGACAGCTTCGTAGCGAACGACGTAAAATCAACCCGACGTCCGGTACGAGAAGTCGCAAGCTTCGTCGGATTCGATGACTAGCTATAACTTTCCGGTTCTACTTTTGACTGTTTAGGTGGCAAAACAACACTGAAATCCATGGGCGTCGAAACCTTTCGTCTGGAAGACTCGCAACGCCTGACGAGAGGGGACTTCATGTCCGATGACGGCACATCTGATCACGTACGGGTTGAGCTGGAAGGTTCCGTGGCGGTAGTGGCTATGGCTAAACCGCCTCACAATCTTCTCAACGGCCCATTCATCGAGAGCCTAATGAACGCGTTCGAAGGAGCTGCCGATGCCGGGGCCAGAGCAATTCTGTTGAGAAGTGATATGAAACATTTTTCGGCTGGGGCTGACGTCGATGGATTCGGTGGTGATGGCCGACGCGCGACGCCTGCGGCCGAAGTACTTGATCGATTGACAGGAGTTTCGCTGCCCACAATCGCCGCTGTTCACGGCCTTGCCCTCGGCGGCGGCTTCGAGATCGCCCTGGCCTGCGATTTCATTATGGCTTCAGCTTCCGCTCGTCTTGGGCTGGTCGAAACCTCTATTGGCTTAATGCCTTTGTTGGGAGGGGTCCAGAGAGTTGTAGAGCGCGCCGGCACAGCTCGAGGTAAGGAGATCGCTATGTTCGGTCGCCGACACGACCCCGAGTTGCTTGAACGTTGGGGCATCGTCAACGTGGTAGTTGCCGACGACGAGTTGGAGGGCGCTTCAATGTCGTGGGCTCAGCAATTAGCAGCTGGTCCGACAATCTCCTACGGAGCCATAAAACGACTCGCAGCGACTACTGCCAACCAAGGTGTGCGGGCGGCCGACGAAGCTCAAGACGACGCCGCCAAGTCGGTCTGGGAATCCGAGGATTTACAAACCGGACTTGAGGCGTTCTCTGAGTCCGGACCGGGCACAGCCATTTTTCAGGGCCGATGACCGCCCCCCTTTTCGGTATTCGAGTCGTCGACTTCACTCGGGTTCTTGCTGGCCCGCACTGCACTAAGGCGCTACGCGACCTCGGTGCCGAGGTAATCAAAATAGAGCCTCCAGCATCTGACACAGGGCGAAGCGGTCAACCCCATGTTGGGTCGATGTCCCTGTATTTTGCGCAACAAAACGCCGGCAAACGCGCGCTTTCTCTGGACCTTAACTATCCGGAAGCGCAAGACATTATCCGGAAACTTGTGGCTGGGGCGGACGTCGTCGTTGAAAATTTCCGTCCCGGGACCCTCGATCTTTTCGGACTTGGTTTTGATGATTTAGTCGCAGTGAGGCCAAACCTCATCATGGTTTCTATTACTGGGTACGGCCAGAGCGGTCCATGGCGCAACCGACCCGCTTTTGCTCCAACCGTGCAGGCTGAATCAGGGTTCACTGAGATCATCGGTCGTCACTACGGAGACGCCCTCACGCGAACCGAAAACGACGCCTACAACCACGCCGATGTGTACACGGGTCTGCAGGGAGTGATCGCTACTCTCGCGGCGCTAGCTCACCGTGAACGAACTGGCGAAGGGCAACATGTCGACGTTGCTATGGCCGCCTCAATGCTCAGCGTCAACGATCGCGTCAGTTATGAACTGTCAGATATTGACGTTGAAGGAGAACCACTTGCCCTCAGCGCTCCTGAGTCTCCCGTCATCGAGCTACCCGACGGTCGAAAAATCACCATTGCCGCTAGTCCGGTGTCGACATTTGTCTTCCGGCGATACTGCGCGATGATGAGGCGAAACGATCTACTCCTGGACCCTCGGTTCATCAATGCTCAGTTCCGTCGCCAAAATTGGTCAGAGTTGCTGGATGAAATTCGTGCCTGGGTGTTGACTTTCAGAACGATTGAAGAACTTGAGGCGCAAGTAAGTGAAGCCGGGCTCGCGGTCGGAACCATCCGCACTGTTTCCGAGATCGCCGAATCGGAGTGGGCAACCGAACGAGGTGCAATTCGCGAGGTGGATGATCGATCAGGCGGGACGGCGAGGGTGCCGGCACCTCCGTGGATTTTTGGGCAATGTGAACTTCCTGACGCAGGTCTGCCACCATTTCAAGGTGAACACAATTCCGAACTTCTCTCTGAGATTGGCCTCACCGACCAAGAAATTGTGAAGCTTCAGGAGGCGGACATCGTGGTGTCACAGATTCCCGATAAGTCTGATTGATGCGCCAACAGCGCGTCATCCTGCTCACCTTTATCGGCGCACATCTTGTTAACGATTTTTATGCGACCGTCCTGCCAGCGTTTTTGCCTGCCCTGGCTCGAGAATGGGACCTCGACTACGCGGAACTCGGGATTCTTTCTTTTGCTTTCAGTCTTCTGTCCGGCGTTTTGCAACCTTCCTTAGGTCATTTCGCTGATCGGGCCGGACGCAGACGCTTTCTAGTAAGTGCAGGATTTTTAGTGGGGGGATGCGGATTTCTCCTCATGGCAGTCGCTCCTTCGTTTTGGTTCGTAGTCGCAGTAAGTTCGCTCTGCGGTTTAGGTACGGCGACATACCACCCTCAGGCAACGGCATTTATCGTTGAGGCCTACCCAAACGATCGTGGACGAATGCTCGGCCTACATGGATGGGGTGGTTCGATCGGACACTTTCTGGCACCCCTGGTTGCCACTTTGGTTATCGGTGCGGCGGATTGGCGGTGGGCCATGTTGCTTGTCGGCATTCCGATTGTCGCTACCTCTATGGCTGTCCGTTCGACTTTGCATGAAACCACTCCGAATCCTGAAGCCCGCCTCAAAGGAGCGATTAGAAAGCCCATCGTTGTGGCCGCGCTCGCCTTCGGATTGTTGTCTGTAGTTTTGTATAGCTTCATCACTTTTGTGGTGAAAATGCTTGTCGATGAAGGCTGGGCGGACACAACAGCGGGTGCCGCATTGACAACGATATTGCTGGTGGGTGCCATCGCTCAGCCCGTCGGAGGGAGAATTTATGACAGATTCGGGGGCCGTCGAATTTTCATTGCTGCAAACCTCGGCACGGTAGCGGCTGTGCTCGTATTTTCTCAAACCTCGGGAGTTGTCTCTCTGGTCGCCATCGGGGTCGTGGCTATGTTCGGCTTCGGTCTGTTTCCAGTTTCGATAGCTATGGCAAGCAAGATCGGTGGCGAGACGAGAACCGGGGTTTCAGTCGGTGTGCTTTTCGGCGTTACGGGCCTGCTGGGGGCGCTGGCTCGTCCCGCGGTAGGCGCTCTGGCTGAAGCGCTCGGCGACATCCGTCTGGCCTTGTCGTGGACAGTTGTCTCCGCTATCGCTGCTCTTCCCTTCGCGATGCAACTTGAGGCCGATCGATCAGCGGGCTGAACGCCACATGCTCCACATTGTGGGGCCATTCGGCATCACGATTTCGTTAACGACCTCAAAACCAAGCCGTTGATAGAGCGGAATGTTCCGAGGACTTGAGCTCTCTAGATAGCAAGGCTGACTGGCACGGTCGGCGAGATCCAAGGTGTATTGGACCATCGCGCCACCATGACCTCGTCCCACTAGATCCGGTTTGACCCCCACAGTGTTGAGGTAATAGTGAGGTTCGCTTGGGTGGGTATCACCGATCATGGATAAGCCTTCGGCTAGTTCGTCAACACGGTCGGGGTTTGCGCCCAACACCAGGTACCAAAGTTGGTGAAAAGCCCCTCCTTCATGAAGATCTCGACCTGGGGGCGCCCAAATGGTGCCCGCAACAATTTCACCTTTCTCCCACAAAGCCCAGCTTGTGCCCAGCGCTACCGCACACCTGAGTTCTGCTCGCATCCACGCCTGAGCGAGAGTCACCCGAAACTTTGGTTCCTGAAACATCCACGACATCCAAGGGTCTTGTTCGAACGCGTGCGCTAGCAGGAGGCTCATTCCTCGTACATCGTGCGCTTCAACAGCTCTGATTTTTGTAGTCACCCGAGTGCCCCTCATAATCTCGGCGCGTCATATCTTCGCGCTCGCCTAGCGTGGGCGACGCTAACCGGATCGAGGAGTCTTCATGGCCGAAATGAACAGCGACGAACGCGACAACTTTTTGAATGAAGTGCGAGTGGGGATACTGGCTATTGAGCGAAACGACAAAGGCCCTTTGTGTGCACCGATCTGGTACCGATACTCAGCGGATGTTGGGTTCGAAATAGCGATGGCGTACGACTCAGCGAAATCGATTCTTCTTCGGCGTCACGGAGTCGCAACAGTTTGTGTTCAAGACGAGCAACTCCCCTACCGGTACGTGACCGCTGAAGGCGAAGCTGTCGTTGAGTTGATGACCGGAGAAGAAAGAGATGACGTTCTTCGCGACATCGCAGTCAGATATCTAGGTGATGAACTGGGCAACCAGTACGCCGATGCGTTTCCGGGTCATGATGAGGCAAAGGTAACTATTAAACCGCGCCGTTGGAACAGCGACGTCCTTGGTTGAGCCATTTAGCGGCATTTGAAATTTGACTCAGAGTAATGATGCCAACGCTTCGCGGGTTCGGATGCGTTCATCGGGGTTACCTGCGAACTCGGCAACGATGATGTCATCGGCACCTGCATCGATCGTTGCTTGAAGCCGATCCGCTATCTCAGACTCGTTACCAACAATGGCAATATCTTCCGGCCCAGCGAGACCTTCTCGATCAAGCATCGCTCGGTAGCTAGGCAACGTGCCGTACATTTGCCAAACTTTTGATGCTCTGGCCATACCGGCATCGAGATCATCGGTGCAGAGCACGGGCAAGCCCGCAAGTACCCGAGGTTTAGGCCGTCCAGCCTCCGAAGCTGCTTCCGAAATTTGGGGCACAGTGAGTTCGGCCAGGGTCCGATTTCCGGTCATCCATGTGATCGTTCCATCAGCCATGCGCCCTGTTAAGCGCAGCATTTGGGGTCCGAGAGCAGCTACGAGAACTTGAGGAACAGGCGCGTTCAATCCCATCGCTGGGTTACGAGCGGTCAAAGTTTCGCCTTTAACGCGAACAGGTTCTTCCCGTAACTGCGGATTCAGAACTTCTAGGTATTCGCGCAGATGACGCACTGGCTTATCGAACTGGTAGCCAAACTGCTTTTCTATTACCGGTTTGTGGGAGAGCCCTATACCCAGCGCGAGTCGATCTCCGATAATGGAAGTCACTGAAAGCGCTTGTTGCGCCATCACTATGGGATGTCGGGGATACGTCGGGATGACTGCGGTCCCAAGTTCGATCTCGGGTACGGCGGCTCCAATGTGACTCAGCGACGTTAAGGCGTCAATGCCCATAGGCATTTGAGGGAGCCAATAGGAGGGGAACCCAGCTTCTTGAGCAGCTTGAGCATCCGCAGTTGCTTCCTGCACATTGAAGAGCTTTCCAGCCGGTCCACTGAAAATACCTATACGCATTGGCGTCTCCGATCGACACTGAATGTTCGCATTACCTTGACACATGGCAGGCTATGTCTGTCGGGGAGAAGGCGAGTGCTTACAACCGAACAACTAGCTGAGTACCACCGGGACGGGTTTTTGGTCCTGAAGGGACAAATTTCTGAAGCTGATATCTGTCGATTAGAGCAAGGATTCCAGCGCAACCCTCCCCTTGATGGGACTTTGTACGATGCACGCAAGTTGAGCTACCCCGAACCGGGGCGATACACACTTGCCAACAACTGCCTCAAAGACCCCGATTTGGCCTTTCTCGCTGAGCACGATCAAATCGTGCCCGCAGCAGCTGAAGTGCTTGGAGCCGACCCCAAACTTTCGGCCTACGTCATTTATGACCGGACGCCTCAAGGCGCGGGGATTCCAAGTCACAACGATTACAAAAGATGGAGGCCCGTCGGTTCGTCTATGAACTGGGTGTTCACGACTGTTCCCTTTTGCGATTTCGATCACAGCACTGGACAACTATTGGTTGCTCCGGGTTCCCACCACCTAGAACGGATACGCGTTGGGCAGGAACGGCCTATGGAGGTCGACGTGCCCGTCCGACCTCCGGAAGACAGCTATGTCGACCCCGAATTGAAGCGGGGCGACTTACTTTTGATGAACATGCATCTGTGGCATCAAGCGGTCGGAAACACTTCCGATTCACACCGAGTAGGCGCGTTTAACAAATATGCGGCAGCTAACGCGCCGCCGGCAACCGGTTGGTTCCTATACGACGACCAAGTCCACGACGCTCTCACCTCTGTCGGGCGTTCGGTCCTGGCCCGCCACAGCAACAGAACCATTGACACGACCCGCCTGTTGCTACTCAGGGAAGGTAACGATCAAGAGGTGCTTTTGTTGAGTAACCCACAAGGTCAACTGACTTTGCCTGGGGGTCCCACATTCACCGAAAAAGCAATAGCTGACTGGGACGCTGGCAATTACATCGCCGCGTTACAGGCAGCAGTTCGAGACCAGTTGAGCATCGAAACGCCATGGGTGTCTTATGTCGGTGATTTCCCAGAAGGCGACGGTCTCTGTCGCGTGTACGCGTACACGCTCAATGGATTGGGTTTCCCAGTTCGGTACGAAGGAGCGGAGTGGATGGATCGACAGCGTCTTCAGTCGGCGAAGCCAGACTTACTGGGTGGGTGGGAAATCGACGCGCTTGACCTTTGGCTTGACGATGAAATTGTCCGAGGTAAAGGTTTGACTCAGGCTCAGTGTCGAGTCAATCAGTATGCATACTGAGCCTCTTTCAACTCATAATGAAACCCCGATAGCCATCTCTAGCTACGTCATCGCATCGTTCGGTATAACTGGGAAATCCCCCCACGTAGAGCATGAAGTTTCGGCTATCGCGGCCCTCGATGTTCTTGTTCACCCCCATAAACCATGAGTCCACCTTGCTGAAGAGCATCCGCTGCACCGACTCATACACGTGTTCAGTCCACTCATCTTCAGCATCAATATCGACCTCAACACGTGTTACGTCTGCGTCGAAAAGTTGTTCCAAGAACGTCGACACCCATTCCACGTTCTGCTCAATACAGCGGGGCATATTACAAAATGTGGACGCGTTATGAGGTCCCACCAATGTGAACATGTTTGGGAACCCTGCTGTGGCCAACCCAAGATATGTGCTCGGTCCAGTTTCCCATTTTTCAGCAAGAGTGCAGTCGTCGCTGCCTGTGAATTTTATTGACTTGTAGGGCCCCATAACCGCATCGAAGCCCGTCGCGTAGACGATTAGATCGAAAGGGTGCTCTTGGTCTGAACATTGGATCCCGTCGATGGTGATCTTTTCAATGGGTGTTTCGTTGACATCCACAAGGAGCACATTGTCTTGGTTGTAAACCTCGTAATAGCCAGTTTCCATTGGTACCCGGCGAGTGCCAAAGCCGTGGTCGCGTGGGATTAACTTCTCGGCAAGTTCTCCGTCGTCTACTCGTTCTCGAATTTTCCGTGCGATGAAGTCAGAAAGCGTGGCGTTAGCCGTTTCGTCAACCAATACATCCCGAAAGTTCCCGATCCAGATGCCGAATCCTGGTGAAGCATAAAGTTCCTCGTACAGGGCTTCTCGTTCTTCTTCGCTTACGTCAAGAGCTTTTCGGTCATCTGAGTCGTGTATGAATCCTGAAAAAGACTTCCTACAGCGTTCAAAGATTTCGTCATAGCGGGAACGAATGTCATCCATCTCAGCTGGTTCGATAGGACCATTGTGAAGTGGGGCGCACCAATTGGGACTTCGCTGAAAAACAGTCAGATGGTCCGCGGTCTTAGCTACTTCTTGTATGAGCTGTACTGCGGTAGCTCCTGTACCGATTATGCCGACTCGTTTTCCCGTGAAAACGACCTCGTCGTGAGGCCATTGGGCGGTATGGAAAGACGGTCCTTTGAAGTCGTCCATCCCGTCAAAATCTGGAATCAAGGGTTTGGAAAGGATCCCGATAGCTGTGACTAGGAACCGGCAACGCACCCGGAATCCGTCTTCGACTTCAACCTGCCATTCGTTAGACGTTTCATCGAAAGTGCACTGGGTTACAACACTTTGGAATCTGATGTCGCTCCGCAGGTCAAAGTGCTCGGCCACATGTTGGAGGTATCTTAAATTTTCTGGTTGAGCAGAAAAGCGTTCTTGCCAATCCCATTGGTCAAGTAAGTCTTGGCTAAATGAATACCCATAGGAATAACTCTCAGAATCGAACCTGGCTCCTGGGTACCGATTCCAGTACCAGGTGCCACCCACATCACTTCCTGACTCCAGTACCAACGCGCTCACGCCAATCTCACGTGACTTGTAGAGCTGATACAACCCCGACACGCCTGCTCCGATGATGACCACTCCGTAGGACGGAATCTCAGAGCTCTCACGTTCGTTCATGATCACAACTTAGCGACACCTTCTGGCGTGGACCTTTGGCTGAAGGTTTTCAAGGCCGGCGGCAACCTGTTTGGTGACCAAAAGTTCGTTGCGGAGATTCCGAACATTTCTAGGTTCGTTTCCAACCCTGGCTCGGACCTCGAAATTTTGGTTGGTTTCTCTCAACTATTTGTTGAGCTCGCGCCGATATTGCGTCATCCCAATCTTGATCGGTGAACAACCAAAATTGTTCATCAAGGATTGCGTCATGTACCTGACCGCCGACAATCTCGGGATCGAGACCTCCTCGAAGAGCACGTTGAGTAAGTTCAAGCATTTGGTCACCTCGATCGTCTATTGCCGATCCGACCGACCCGGCGGCGCGGGCAACGGTCGCGTTCACAATGTTTGTATTTACGAAACCGGGGCACAGGCAAGTGACACCAACATTTGACCCCTCGGTTTTCAATTCGTGGAAAAGAGTCTCTGCAAGCGTCGCCACACCGTGTTTCGCGATGTTGTACGGAGCTCCAAATGGGGAGGAAATATGACCCGCTATGGAAGCCGTTAGGACGACGTGACCATCGTCATGTTCGATGAGATGGGGAACGAACGCTCGAACACCGTGGATAACACCATTGAGAAGGATCCCAAGGGTCCATTCGTAATCGTCTTTCGAAAGGGACCACGACCGGCCAATCGAGCCCTGCACCCCAGCATTGAGACACACCACGTTGACGCTTCCAAAAGCATCGACGGCAGCATCAAAGAGTGCGTGATTTTCGGCTTCGTCGGAAACGTCAGTGATTACTCCAGTGACGTCAGCGCCCGACTCCCGAATGCTATTCACCGCTAGGTCCAGCTTGACTTCGTCAATGTCTGAAAGCACGACCTTCATTCCGGCATTACCGAAACGACGGGCCATTGCTAGACCCATACCGGACGCGGCTCCAGTTACGACTGCCGTCTTACCTTCAAGTTTGTCCATCCTCGGAGACTAGACCGAAGAGTTCGTTAGGTGTCTTATCGGGCTACCGTTCGGGGGTGCCAGATTTTCTCAATGACGCTCAGCGCGACATACAACAACGAGCAGACTCGCTCGGGCGTCGCGTAGCGGCGCTCGACACTGACGCCCTCGAGGCCCATCAAATCGAACGAGAAACCCGTGCTCTTTCAAAACGGGCCGGAATTTTTTTCCTGACCCAACCCACCGAATTTGGGGGGACCGACGCGACGTGCCTTGAGTTGACCATTGCCCGCGAAGCTCTCGGAAGCTACGGGGTTGACCACTTACCCGGGCTTTTTGGGCCTACCCCAGGCCTACTAGCGCAAGCATCAAAGCATGTCAGAAACAAATTTTTGAAGCCGTACTTGGCAGGAGAAATGAAGGGAGGGTTCGGGTTTACGGAACCCTCCGATGCCCAGAGACACACCTGGGCGCGATACGAGGGTGACGGTCTCCTGATCAATGGTCAAAAGTCCTACGTGACCGGGGGATCACACGCAGATTTCATCAACACCCTGGTAGAACTCGAAGATGTCGGACCTGCCATGGTGCTGATCGAAACAAACAGCCCCGGAGTACAGATAATTCGACGCTTCGGATCAATTGATGGAAGCCACCATGCCAGTTTCTCTTTCACCGATGTGCGCGTGCCAAGCGAACACATTATCGGTGATGCTGGAGCAGGCATGACGAGGGCTCTTGATCAGGTGAACGCCGTCCGAATGGCCATTGCTGCCAATTGCGCAGGACTCTGCGGGTTCGTCTGTGACCAAGTCGCGGATCATCTTGACCGAACCACATCGTCCACCACTGCCGGTAGCCACCAAGCTGTGCGCGTCCAATTTGGAAAGATGCGCGCCGACGCGTACGCCGCCCGGAGCGCCGTGTATCGAACAGCGCGACTCGTCGATCATGGCGACAACGCCGTAAATGAAGTCATGGCGTCAAAAACTTTGGCAACTGAGGCTCTCAGCTCCTTGGTAGACCTTGCAATCCAAATAATTGGTGGAGAATCCCTCGTCGATTCGCATCCGTTGGCGTCTGTCTTTCGCCGAGCCCGAGCCACGCGTCTTGCCGAAGGCTCCACCGAAGTTCTGCACGGCAACATCGCACGCGGCTACCTTGACCTGCACTTAGGGCGGATCTGACTACCAATGCCATACCTCAACGACTTCTCCTCATCTGGCGCACCGCTCGATATGACGGCTAGCCCTGAATTCGCAAGTCTGTGTCAAAGCGCGTCCGATCTCGGTATCAGTCACTCAGATGAGATCCGTTATGTCTCGACCAATGTGATTGCGCGACATCAAAGATTCCATCTCTTGGAGTGGGGCAACCCCTCCCAGCCAACCCTGCTGTTGCTGCACGGGGGAAACCAGTCAGCGCATTCGTGGGACCTAGTGAGCCTGCACCTTGCGGACCAATTCCATATCATCGCCCTGGATCAACGAGGGCACGGGGATAGTGAGTGGGCGCGCGACGCGGACTACTCGTCGAACGCCATGGCAGCTGATGCCTGTGCTGTCTTGGAAGCCCTGAAGATTGAGTCGGTCACCGTCATCGGCCACTCGATGGGAGGCATGAACACAATGCGACTGGCTGTTGACCAACCTGAAAGCGCTGCCCGTGTCGTCCTCGTTGACATCGGACCTGAATTGTCGGACCAAGGGACAAAAACCATCCGCAATTTTGTGACCGAAAATCGTGAGTTTGACGATGTTGAACATTTCGTTCAATCCGTTCAGAAATACGATCCCTATCGGTCGCGAGAACACATCGAGCGAACAGTGAAGTACAACCTGCTGCAGCGCGCTGATGGAAAATATGTGAGCAAAAGAGACCACGGGCCTCGATTAGCGACAACGAAAACTCAACGCGAAAAGAGCGATCTTTTCTCCCTTCGAGATGCTAAAAAGATCCCTCAACCGACTTTGCTCATCCGAGGAGCAGATTCAAATGTGCTCACAGCCGACGCTGCCCAACGGTTCGTCGATGCTTTGCCTGACGGCAGGTTAGAGACTGTGGCTGATAGTGGCCACAACGTCCATGGCCAAAACACCACTGGGTTCCTTGGAGCATTGGTCCCCTTCTTAAATAGCTGACCCAGAAAGATTGCTTTCCCAATGTGGCGTCACCTAACTGGACAAGTCTTTCAATCCCGATTCACCATCGTTGGGATGAGTGCGCGATGCGGGGTAGTTAGCTAACGGCGTAGGGTGAGCCAATGGAATCTCAAGAGCTAGAAACGTTGATTATTGATGCCACCGACAACGGAGTCGTAACGGTAACAATGAACCGTCCGGAAAAAAAGAACGCGGCGAACTCCGTCATGTGGGACGAGCTGCGCGACACCTGGAACGCTCTAGCTGTAGATCCACAAGTTCGAGCAGTCGTAATGACCGGCGCCGGGGACGCATTCTGTAGTGGGGCAGACCTAGCGGGGCAGCAACGAGACCGTCATCAATTGGTTTCGATGAACCTCATCCATCAAACGGTAGAGGCCCTATATTCGATTATGGTCCCAGTCATCGCGAAGGTAAACGGCGTCGCCGCAGGCGCCGGCATGAACATGGCGTTGGCCTGCGATTTGATCTTGGCGAGCGACCAAGCTCGATTCAGTGAAATCTTTGCCCGACGTGGTTTAAGCGTCGATTTTGGTGGAACATGGGTATTGCCTAGGCTGATCGGCTTGCATAAAGCCAAGGAACTTGCGTTCTTCGCAGACGTAATTTCTGCCGAGCAAGCAGCAGAATTCGGAATCGTCAATAAGGTCGTTCCTCACGACCAGCTCGACGCCGAAACCCAAGATTGGGCAAACCGCCTCGCAGCTGGCCCACCATTGGCACTCGCCATGACCAAGCGAATGCTTACCCTTAACGCGAGTAATGACTTCAAGTCAGCGCTCGAAGCTGAGGGCATGGCCCAGACCGTCAATTTCTACACCTCAGACACTAAAGAAGCGGTCGCGGCATTTCTGGATAAGCGCGACCCCAAATTTGAGGGCCGATAACCGAACTTCGTTACCTATGACCCCTCAAACAACGAGGAATTACTCACGGGCACAACGGGTACAGACCTAGGAGACTTTACAAATGCATGAACTAGTTGCAGTAGGAAACGACCACGAAGCAGCAACCGCTATCGCGAGCGATCTTGGAGGCGTCTGCTATCTCAGCGATCCCGAAGAAACACGACCCACGCCTTTCACAACAATGGTTCGCGCGGTGACCGATAGCCCAGAACGACTTGCTTCTGCCGCGGAATTCGGAACCTATCTCGTCTTCAGTCGCGTTATTCGCGAGCGACCGGTCGCTACTGACTCCGGAACTGCCTCACCAGGAGTGACCGCTGTCTTCCCCTTGTTGCACCATCCCGATTTGACCCACGAGGAAGCAGACGCCCACTGGCGCGACACCCATGCACCGCTGGCCCTCCGCCATCACCCCGGAATGTGGGACTACACGCAACTCAGTGTGATTCGCGCTTTGAACGGACCACAAATTGACGGATTCGCTCTCGTCGCTTTCGATTCTTTGGAGTCTATGAAAGACCGCTTTTTCGGCGATGACAACGACCGGGAAGTTATCTATACCGACGTTGCTAGTTTCGCGAACTCCAAGTCGCCGAGGCGTGTTGTGACAACTGAAACAATTTATGGTCAACGCCCCCCTATGTCCTTAAGGAATTGGCCTCAGGGGTGAATCGGATTGTTGCACTCATTGCGTTAGCAGCCACAACGGCGGTGTCTCAATCGTTTGGGCGTTTCACGTATTCAGTTCTCTACACCGACATTCGGGATGATTTCGGCCTCTCCAACACTGCGGCCGGAGGAATCGGATCCCTCAACCTGGTCGGATATCTGTTGGGGTCCCTTATCGTCGCCTTTGGGGTCGGCCGTTTTGGACTCGTGCGCACAGCCAAATACGGTTTGACGGGAGTCACAGCCGGTTTGGCGCTGCTGACTTGGGCACCAACTACCTCTGTCGTTGTCGTCGCTTTGTTCATCACAGGAGTTACCGCATCCGGAGTGTGGGTAGCAGCGCCAGCTTTGGCGGCAAACGTTTTGGGCTCAGCTCACCGAGGTTTAGCTGTGGGTTGGATTAGCGCTGGCGTCGGCGCCGGGTTCGTATTCGCTTGCATCTTTGATGTCGTCATGAGCGATTGGCGGTCGGTCTACGGCACCGAAACGCTCATAGGCATCGCGTGCCTCGTATTATTTTCTCTCGTCTTTAACGACTCTTCACCATCGAGTTTCGCGGAAAGCCCAAGTCCCAAAACTCTCCAACAGATTCCCGGCTGGCTGAACCTCTGCGCAACCTACGGATTTTTTGCCATAAGCGGTTCCCTCGCAATGACTTTTACGGTCGCATTGCTCGAAGAAGATGCTGGGTACGGAGCTGATTCAGCATCGCTTATCTACTCTTTAATCGGCGTTGGAATGGTCGCTGGTGGGTTTTTAATGGGCTGGCTGACTGATCAAATTGGAAGGAACTCTTCTCAACTGCTATCGCTCGCTGCGATGGCCGTCAGCTGCGTGATGATCGCTACGGGACACACGCTCGGAGCTACTGTCGCCACAATGGTCTTCGGAGTTGCGTTCACCGGGGTGGTGACTGCGGTCACCGCAAAAGTAAGCCATCACTTAGATGCAGAAGCGTTCGGTGCGGCATACGCAGTCGTAACAATAGTTTTTGGGGCCGGGCTCGCTATAGGCCCACAACTAGGTGGTGTCATAGCTGATTCCTCTGGTTCGTTTCGGCCCGCGTTACTGCTGGCCGCTTCGTGTGCGACGTTGGGGTTGGCGTTGACGGTCGCAGACCGTGTGCAGGAAAAGCGTGACTTGTTAGGCAGGCATCCCTAGGCGCTCATGAACTGGAGCTAAAGCCTGCAGTTCGGGCATTACTTCACGTGCAAATAGGTTCATATTTCGGTCAGCTTCTGCATGGTCCATACCTGCATAACTGAAGACTCCCATGTAGCTATCCATAAAGGTCTCGTCTTGAAGTTTCACGATTTTGTCGTATACCTGTTCCGGCGTTCCCCATAGCTGCAGGTCAATGAAAAAATCGGTCATCATCTCGAGGCCCCCGGGGGCGGTGAGACGGTCATACATGAGTCCGTGGTGTTCATAGCCCGGAATGTCTTTCAGATGTGGTTGATCGAACTGGTAGTGCTCGATGATTGAGTCCCAGTAGCCACCGATGAATTCGCGAGCCTTTTCTTCTGCCCGATCGGCGTTTTCGTCCACAAAGGTCCATCCCGCGACCATCGGCGGAGGGGGCTCTTCCCCATTCGCGTCTCGATAGATATCTCGGTAGTCCTGCAACTCTCGGCGCACTACTTTCCAAGGCTTTTGCGGGACAATCAAGATGCCGACACCCATTTCAGCCATAATCCGTGCCGAGTCCGGCGAAACAGCGGCAGCGTAAGCTCGTCCTCGCATCGATTTCACTGGGCGAGGGCGGATATCTACACGGGGCTGGTCGAGGAGTTCTCCGTGGTATTCCGCGTAGCCGTTTTCCAATGCGTTCAGCACCATTTCGGTCGACTCTTTAAAGCGCAGCCTCGCCGATCCCATCTCGGTTTGGAATCCATCAAACTCCACTTTGCCCGTGCCTCGGCCGAGTCCCAAGATCAGCCTTCCACCTGAAAGATTGTCGAGCATTGAGATTTGCTCAATGACTCTCAAAGGGTCGTGCCATGGAAGAACGCACACCATCGAACCCAACTGCACCGATTCGGTTGCTCCGGCCATGTAGGTCAAAAACTGCAGCACGTCGGGACACATCGTGTAGCTCGTGAAGTGATGTTCGACACTCCACACCGAGTCAAACCCAAGTGGTTCGGCCTGCAACGCCAACGCCAAATCCTGTTGGTACACCTGCTGATCCGGCAGCTCTTCACCAGGATTTTGAAATATGACGCTCATGCCTACATGCATCGCACTCTCCGATACTCAAAGATTCACATAATCGAACAAACCCAGATTATTCGATTTTTCGTCTCCCTATCAGAGCATTCCAATCATCCATCCGTCGAGGCTCCTCAAAAATGATTTGCGGGAACGCCGCTCGCAGTCGCGACAACTGGCCCGGCGACACTCCACTCAGACCAAGCCAACCGTCTGCAGCGACTCGAGCGACTAGATCGTCTGCCATGCTGCGAAGGATGTCATCGTGAATATTGGCGACTACAACGTCATACTTTCCCGAAATTTCTTTGAGACCTGTCCGTAAAAATTCGGTCTGATCTGCGACGCGGTTCCTTCGCGCATTGGCTTTCGCTGCAACCAGCCCTGCCCCATTGATGTCGATTCCGATGGCGCAGACAGCTCCGAAACGGACTGAAGCGATCGCCAGTACACCCGAGCCGCATCCAACATCGAGAACTGACTCGTCGCCCCGAATGGCAGAAGCCAGCTCTTCAAGAAGAAGTCGGGTAGACGGGTGGTCTCCCGTTCCAAATCCCACTCCAGGGTCAATTTCGATGACTATCTCGGCTTCAGATTCAACCCAGGGAAAACACACCACGGCTCGTTCGCCGACCGGAGTTGGTTGATTCCGGTTGTGCCATCCCACAGCTCTTGCTTCGTCTGGCGGTCCAGCGACGGCTGGGTGGCCAGCATTTCTCAACTCAGCTACGAGCGCTCTACCTATGTTCTCGTCGTCAACTTCATATATCGCCACCCACCGGTTTGGCCGAAGCAGCTTCCACTCCCCTGCCATTCCGAGCAAGACCTCAACGTCTTCACGTGAGAACGCGTCGGCAGCGACGACAACTTGACCAGTCACTCCTCTAGGGAAAGTATCGACCGGCGAGGCTCGAACTCTTGGCCGGCTGCCTCGCGGGATTCATTGGCGGCTGACTCAAAAATACCCTTAGACATCAGAGAAGATTCAGCGGCGCGGCGGGTGAGATATATCCAAGCACGAATTTCGTGAATGGCAGTGGAGTCGGGTGCGGCGTCCGCTGCCATGTCAATTAAATGGCATGCAACACGAAGTTCGCCGCTTTCCGCTAACACGCGTGCGCGTTCGGAGAGCGTCTCGGCTCCACCTGCGAGTTCAGCCAATTCAACAGCTAGCGCGACATCGGATGCCGGCTTTAATCGAGACGGTTTACCATCCCACCATCCGCCGTAGAGACGCCAGATATTTCGGATCACGAATTCAGGTTCGTCATAGAGAGGACGTAAGTACGGCAACTCAAGCACTTCCGGGTCCACGGTCACCCCTAAAACGATGTCGTTGAGAGTAGCTCCGGAATTCATCGCGGAAACAACGTCGTCGACTAACTGTTCCAGAGTGGACGCCACCTGGTTCAGACACGAAATGATTCGGTTATGACCGGCAATGGGTAGACCATGGGCCGGAACGAACAGTTCAACGTCCGTGGCGGCCATTTCGCGTAGCGAAGCTGCCCATTCCATTGGGTATCTCTGCACCTTTTGTGGATTGCCACAATTTGGGAAGTTCCATATGAACTGGTCGCCTGCCGAAATCATTTGGTGATGCGGTATCCACGTCCATGTGTGATCATCGGTTTCACCTAACGCGTGATGAAGTTGGAATTCAACCCCACCAATCTCGGTGGTCATCGCGTCGCTGTATTCAATTACCGGCTCCAGTGTTCCCTCAGGAATAAACGGTTGTTGACTACTCGTTCCGCTGAGCGTTGACACAGGCGAACCACCAAATTGCCGAGCATTAATGACTTTGTTGTACCCAGTAGTCGCGCGGTAACGCTGCAATCGAGGGATCAAATTCTCGTGGCCAATGACGTTGGGAAGAGGACGTCCCGAACTTTTCGCGTCATGTGCGAAAGCGCGGCTTCCCCCAACATGGTCTATGTGCCCGTGGGTGTACACCAAGGAGTGAAATGGAGCGTCACTCCACCGCCGCAGGCTCTCAAGCACTCGGCCGCCGCTACCTGGCCCACTGGAGTCAAAGGCGACGAGTCCCTCATCGGTGTCCACCACAAGTACGTGGCTAAACGCCTCAACGAGTGCCACCCCATCGGCCAGTTCGCTTAACTCATGGGTCACCCGGTTGGGGGGACCATCAACTCGACCGGTGTCAATGAACCGCGAGGAGAGATCTAGAACATGTTCAGCCATCAAGCCACCGTAGATGACCCCGCTGATGATCCGTCACTCGAAGTGTCGTTCATCCCACCAGGGAAAGAACTCGGGCAGATCCTCGCTGGTTTTCATGGTGAAGTCAGCAGGTCGTTTTTCCAAGAAGGAAACGACGCCTTCGTGAGCATCTGCTCCCCGTCCCAGATGAAAAATTCCTCGACTATCAACCTTGTGGGCTTCCATGGGGTGGTCAGCGCCAAGCATTCGCCACATCATGTGACGAATCATCGTCACAGAGATCGCCGAAGTGTTTTCAGCTATCTCAGATGCGATCGCTCGCGCAGTTGGGAGCAGATCTTCTGGTTCGTGAACACTTCGGATCAGGCCACCGCTCAGTGCCTCCTCCGCATCAAAAACCTTTCCGCTGTACGCCCACTCAAGGGCCTTACTCACCCCAACCACCCTCGGTAAAAAGTACGAAGAGCAGGCTTCAGGAACGATGCCCCGACGACTGAACACGAAACCGATACGTGCTTTGGTCGAAGCGATACGGATGTCCATTGGGAGAGTCATGGTGACCCCTACCCCCACCGCAGGTCCGTTTATCGCAGCGATTATGGGTTTATTGAATTCGTAGATACGTAAAGAGAGAAGTCCACCGCCGTCCCTCATCCAGGCATTTGAGCCTTCTTGTCGGCCTTCATTGGATGCCCGGTCGGCTTTCGCCTCTTCAGCTTGGTTGTCATAATCAAATGTCTCCGCACCCTTTGAAAGGTCGGCTCCTGCACAGAAGCCGCGGCCTTCTCCGGTGACTATCACAGCGCGAACTTCGTCGTCTGCATCAGCGTGGTCAAGCGCTTCGAGAAATTCGGTTTGCATTACGCTGTTGAACGCATTCAGTCGTTCCGGCCGGTTCATTGTCAACAGGAGGACCTGGTCTTCAATTTCATAACGGAGCGTTTCAAATTCGGGCATCGGTTTCCTTTTAACTAGTCCCCAGAGAGTTGCCGATAGCGGCTATAGCTGCAACTAGCTTCATTGACGAGCAAGCCAATCCCCGTCGGGTAAATCGATGAGCCCCTGAAGATCGCCACCATATTGGTACGCGTGGACACCAAACCCCATTGCCGTTACGAGGAAGACTCGGTGGTACAGACCGTCAACTGCGCCTTCGATCTCATCAAGTAGCGCTAACGCTTCAGAAAGGCGTGCCGACTCCAATCGGAAACGCATACCGTGAATGATGCCCACGCGATCAAATAACGCAGCCGGGTATCCCAGGCCCGTGTCATAAAGACGTCCACTGACCTGATCGGGTTCTTCTTCGAGGACGAAGGGTGCAAGAAATGGCCAACGTTGTTCACCGGGAAGAAGGGTGCCGTAACAAAAAACCTCGTCGACAACGCTGCACTGTTTAGACATCTAAGAAGCG
Source organism: Acidimicrobiales bacterium (assembly GCA_014239555.1). Taxonomy (GTDB): domain Bacteria; phylum Actinomycetota; class Acidimicrobiia; order Acidimicrobiales; family Poriferisodalaceae; genus UBA2110. The sequence continues at coordinate 18,752 of JAAZYR010000010.1, read as the reverse complement.
GCCGGCAGCAAAGGCCGATCCCAACGCGCCCACCACTACGCCCATGATCACGGTCGCGAGAATTGCTGTATTGAATTGGCTTGAGGTAACAGTAAACGAACGAAAGAACGCCAGAATTTCTGAGCGCCCAAAGAGTTCTTCGACGTGGTTCCGGAGTACCCCTGCCGCTACTGCACCCACGATCCCGCCTGCCAAACCGTGCAACATTCCTTCCAAAATGAATGGGAGGCGAATAAAACTATTCGTCGCTCCTACCAGTTTCATCACTTCAATCTCGCGGCGGCGAGCAAACATTGCTACTCGAATCATGTTGAAGATCAGCAGCGCGCTCGCAGCTGCGAGCACGATTGACATCAGTAAGACAATCCACCTAAATGAGTTAAACCACTCTCTGATCGCGTCGACTTGTTGTCGTCCCGTCTCTACCGAGTAGACACCTGGGCGTTGTCGAAATTGTGCGGCAAGGGACTCGATGAGTTCTCCCTCGGCAAACCTCGGAACAACTCGATACGACGACGGCAAGCTTTCGATCGAAACCTCAGCTAACAGCTCTGGTTCATCAACCAGCATCTCTTCAAGCAACCCGAATGCCTGATCTTTAGTGATGTATTGAATTCGTTCGATGTCGGGATGGTTTCTGAGTTCTTCACCAAGCGCGTCGATTTGGCCGCCAGCGATGCTTGGTTCGAGAAAAATCTCGAATTGCACGCCGCCTTGCCAACGCCCCAGCGCGTTCGTACTGGCATATCGGGCCATCAGCCCCAGCCCCACAAGCATGACTCCAACAGCGACCGTCAAGATCGCCGCAACAGTCAAGGTCAAGTTACGACGTATATTGATCCAAGTTTCGCGAACGAAGTAGCCGCTTCGGCCTAAGAACCCAGCCATCGCTACCCGTACACCCCATGTTGTTCATCGCGAACCACTTGACCAGCGCGAAGCGCAACAACCCTACGCCGCATTTGATCGACGATGGTTTGATCATGAGTCGCCATGACGACGGTGGTGCCCGTCCCGTTAATTCGATCAAGCAGCCGCATAATTTCTTGCCCGGTATTCGGATCGAGGTTTCCGGTGGGTTCGTCGGCAAGAAGAATCAATGGGCGGTTCACAAACGCCCGCGCTATCGATACGCGTTGTTGTTCACCCCCTGAAAGTTCGTCAGGAAAACTTTTCTGCTTATGGGAAAGTCCGACGAGGTCAAGAATCGCGGGAACTTGCGTTGTGACGATGTTTTTGGGACGCCCGATCACTTCCAGGGCGAATGCGACGTTCTCGTAGACGGTTTTTTGGGGCAACAATTTGAAGTCTTGGAAAACTGAACCGATGTTTCGGCGAAGATAGGGAACGCGCCCAGAACTAATCCGCGAGAGATCTTTACCCGCTACATGTACTTGTCCGGTGGTGGCAGGTTCTTCTGCCGTGACCAACCGCAGCATCGTCGATTTCCCCGATCCTGATTCACCCACAAGGAAGACGAATTCCCCTTTTTTGATATCAAGGCTCACCCCGTCAACAGCTCGGGTCTCGCCTTTGTAAATCTTGGTGACATTGTCGAGGCGGATCATCAGAACCAGGGTCGTTAAGGCCAGTTACTTGGCTGAGGAGGGACACCCCCACAGTACGGCAGGATCCGCCCTTGGTAGCGTCAGCGGTTCACGGTTCAAGGCGTCTAAGGCGCATGGTCATGTTGACTTCGTTGCCATTGAAGGAACGCCTCCATCAAAGGGTCCAAATCGCCATCTAATACCGCTTCGACGTTGCCGAGCTCGAGATTAGATCTGAGATCTTTAACTTGTTGGTATGGGTGAAGCACATAGGAACGAATTTGGCTACCCCAGGCGACGTCACGTTGCTCACCAGCCAGCGCGTTCATCTCGGCTTCGCGCTCTCGACGCTGTAAATCCGCGAGCTTGGCAGCGAGCATTTGCATTGCTCGATCCTTGTTTTGGTGCTGGCTTCGTTCGTTCTGACACGCGACCACGGTGCCAGTAGGAAGGTGGGTGATGCGCACCGCTGAGTCCGTGACATTCACATGTTGCCCCCCTGCTCCCGAAGATCGATAGGTGTCAATTCGTAGGTCCTTCTCATCGATGATCACTTCATCTGAAACCTCATCAAAGAATGGCACGACCGAAAGGGAGCAGAACGCTGTGTGGCGGCGGGCTTGGGCGTCGAACGGCGAAATCCTGACAAGTCGATGTACTCCCCGCTCCGCTCGTAAGAAACCGAAGGCAAACCGTCCTTTAACGATAAATGTGGCTGAACTAACGCCTGCCTCACCGCCATCAGTTGCTTCTTGAATTTCTACCCCGAAGCCTTTGCGTTCTGCCCATCTGAGGTACATACGGAGCACCATTTCCGCCCAGTCACACGCGTCGGTTCCTCCTGCTCCCGAGTGGACTTCGCACACCGCGTCATTTTCGTCATGTTCGCCATTGAATAACGCCAGCAATTCAATGTCGTCGAGTTGCTTAGAGATGGAGGAAATCGCTAGATCGATTTCCTCCGTTAGGGATTCGTCTTCCTCTTCTCGGGCGAGTAAATCGAGAGTGGTTGCGTCTTCTACCTCATTTGTTACTTTTTCCCAGCGTTCGATGTCGTCGCGCACATTGGCAAGACGGCCGGTGATCTTTCGCGCCTCTTCTTGGTCATCCCAAAGGTCAGGACTTGCAGCGCGAGACTCCAATTGCGTCATTTCTTCGCGGGCTTGATCGATCCTGAGATAGGTGTGGGCCTCGGTTACCCGCCGTCCAAGTTCTTCGAAAATTTCAGAGTTATCGCGCATTGGAAATCTTGGTGCTCATCGGCCGTGACAATGTTTGAATTTCTTGCCGGATCCACAGTGACAAGCGTCGTTACGTCCAATCTTCTCTTCGTCAGTTTTCACTACTTGAGTGTGTTTGGCAGTTGGAACCGCAGGTGATGGCTTGGGAGGTGCTCCTGCTGACGCCAATTCTGCAGGATTTTCTGAACTCGAGTAGCTCACTCGGTCAAGACGACCATTATGTTCTTCAGCCGTCACCACCTCTGCATGCATCGCGTACTTCACGAAATCCCTGTACACCGATTCCAACATCGAAGAGAACATGTCAAACCCTTCGCGTTGCCATTCCGACACCGGGTCTTTTTGGCCTATACCTCGCAGATGGATCCCCTCGCGCAAATAATCCATTTCGTACAGATGCTCGCGCCATCGTTGGTCAACGATTCGAAGAAGCACTTGGCGTTCCACTTCTCGCATCGTTGACGCACCCAGTTTGGCTTCTCTCAGTTCGAAGTACCGAGTCGCGTCGTCCACCATGGCTTGCTCGAGAGTCGCCGCATCCTTGATCTTCGCCATTTCGTTGAGGTCAAGTTCAGTGGGCCAGTATCCCGATGTTTCAGCGTGCAACGCTTCGAGGTCCCACTCCGAGGCCAACTCCTCCACACAAAATTGGTCAACTACGTGCCCAATTGCCGCTTCGACATATCCCAACGACTCTTCGCGAAGGTCATCTCCATCGAGAATTTGCGCTCGACGGGCATAAATCACCTTGCGCTGTTCATTCATAACCTCGTCGTACTTAAGAACGTTCTTTCGGATTTCCGCGTTTTTTTGTTCAACGGTATTTTGGGCACGTTCGATTGCCTTAGAGACCATGTTTGCTTCGATTGGGGTGTCATCAGGAAGAGCACGGTCCATCACCCAGTTCATCGCTCCCGTCGCGAATAGGCGCATCAAGTCATCTTCGAGTGACAGATAGAAGCGACTTTCTCCCGGGTCGCCTTGCCGACCAGATCGTCCTCTCAGCTGGTTGTCGATTCGTCGTGACTCGTGGCGTTCGGTTCCAAGGACGTAAAGCCCTCCTACTTCTCGAACTTTCGCGCCCTCTTCGCTGCAATTCGGTTCGTGATAAGCCAAGCGGGCGGCAAGTTCTTGGCTTTGCAGAGGATCGTCAGGATCTAAGCCCGCACGGTATAAATCCTGTCGCGCTAAACCTTCAGGGTTACCACCCAAAACAATGTCAACGCCTCGTCCCGCCATATTGGTTGCAACAGTTACTCCTCCCAACCGGCCCGCCTGGGTGATAATTTCAGCTTCTCGGTGGTGCTCTTTCGCATTGAGAACGTTGTGAGTAACACCTCGTTGATCTAGTGCTCGCGAGATCTTTTCACTGTTTTCAACGCTTACTGTGCCGACCAATATCGGTTGGCCAGTAACTCTTCTCTGCTCAATATCACCTACGACGGCTTCAATCTTTGCTGTCTCAGTCTTATAAATAAGATCCGCGTGATCGGCGCGCTGAACTGGACGGTGAGTCGGTATGGGCACTACATCTAAGCCGTAGGTGTTACCAAGTTCCGCGGCTTCGGTAGTCGCAGTACCAGTCATTCCAGCTAATTTTTCGTATAGGCGAAAATAGTTCTGAAGGGTGATCGTCGCGAGAGTTTGATTCTCAGCTTTGATGTTCACGCCCTCTTTAGCTTCTACGGCCTGGTGAAGCCCCTCACTCCATCGACGACCTTCGAGTACCCGACCAGTGAATTCGTCGACAATTTTCACTTCGCCGTTTTGGACTACGTAATCGCGATCGCGGCGATATAGCTCCTTAGCCTTTAACGCCACGCTCATCTGATGCACAAAGTTCGATGACACTTGGTCGTAGAGATTTTCCACGTCCAAAGCTCGCTCGACTTTCTCAATTCCTGGCTCGAGAACAGCGACATTTTTTTTGTCCTCTTCCACCTCATAGTCACGGTCGCGACTCATGGTGCGCGCTATCTGCGCAAATTGCCCGTACAGCTTGGCTGCATCGCCGAGCCGTCCGCTGATGATCAAAGGAGTGCGGGCTTCGTCAATGAGGATCGAGTCAACTTCGTCAACTATGCAGTAGCTGTGTCCGCGCTGCACTTGTTCAGTCAGCGACGGCGCCATGTTGTCTCGCAGATAATCAAACCCAAATTCGTTGTTCGTACCGTACGTAATGTCAGCAGAATATTGGAGGCGTTTGAACTCTGGATCAGTTTGACCTGGTACGACGAGCCCAACTTCTAGACCCAAAAAACGATGCACACGACCCATCCACTCGGCATCACGGCTCGCGAGGTAGTCGTTCGTCGTAACAATATGGACACCTTGGCCTGAGAGCGCGTTGAGGTAGACCGGTAAAGTCGAAACAAGGGTCTTTCCTTCACCGGTCCGCATTTCTGCGACCCATCCGAAGTGAAGAGCTGCTCCACCAACTAACTGAACGTCATAATGACGTTCCCCTAACACCCGACGGGCGGCCTCACGTGCCACAGCGAACGCGTCAATCAGTAGGTCATTGAGTTCAGCACCCCGCTCAATCTCGAGCTTGAAATCACCTGTCTTCGCTCGAAGAGCCTCATCCGAAAGCGCTTCATATTCTGACTCAACCGCGTTGATCTCAGGCACCAAAGACTCAAGTGCCCGAATCTTTTTCCCTTCGCCCACGCGTAAGAGTTTTTGGAACACTGCCATCGTTGTAAGGCTACCGGTGCCCTGGGCTCCTTAAAGGTCGCTAAATGACCTCAACTAGCTGCCAGCGAATCCTTGGTAGCAGGTCAGTACCGGTAATGCTCGGGCTTAAATGGCCCCTCTACCGGCACGCCAATGTATTTAGCCTGGTCGGCTGTCAGCGTTGTCAGTTTCACCCCGAGTTTGTCGAGATGAAGTCGAGCGACCTCTTCGTCCAGACGTTTCGGTAAGACGTGAACGTCGTTCTCGAGAGAGTCAACATTGGCGTGAAGTTCCATCTGGGCCAATACTTGATTCGTGAAGCTCATCGACATCACGAAACTGGGATGTCCTGTTGCACAGCCAAGGTTGACGAGTCGTCCTTCCGCCAAAACAATGACGCTGTTACCGCTCGGGAAGATGTACTCATCTACCTGAGGTTTGATATTGCGACGCTGGACATCGGACATTTTTTCCAAGCCTGCCATGTCAATCTCATTATCAAAGTGCCCGATGTTGCACACGATGGCGTTGTGTTTCATCGCACCCATATGTTCGGCTGAGATGATGTCACGATTGCCGGTGGTGGTAACGAAGATGTCCACTTGGCTCACAACGTTGTCTAGGCGGTCCACCTCGAAACCCTCCATCGCTGCTTGGAGGGCATTGATCGGGTCAACTTCAGCAACAAGCACCCGGCAACCTTGACCTCGCAACGACTGCGCGCATCCTTTACCCACATCCCCGTAGCCAGCGACGAACGCCACTTTGCCGCCGAGCATGACGTCGGTTGCCCGGTTGATGCCGTCTATCAGCGAGTGTCGACATCCGTACAGATTGTCGAATTTCGACTTGGTCACTGAGTCGTTGACGTTATACGCGGGAAACTGCAATTCGTTGCGTTCAACCATCTCATACAGCCGGTGAACTCCGGTGGTGGTTTCCTCCGAGACACCCTTGATGTTCGAGATCATGTTGGTCCAAAAAGCCGGTCGAGATTCAGCCACGTCAGCTAAGAGCTTGAGGATTTCTTCTTCATCGTGCGAAGTCGCCGTTTCGAGTTCAGGTACGGCTCCCTCTGACTCGAATCTGGCTCCCAGATGCACCAGCAAAGTGGCGTCGCCCCCATCGTCGAGTATCAAGTTGGGGCCAGTCTCTCCTGGCCACCTAAGAGCTTGGTCAGTGCACCACCAATACTCTTCCAGGGTTTCCCCTTTCCAGGCATACACCGGAACACCTTGAGGGTCCTCAACAGTGCCGCTGCGCCCAACCACGACTGCGGCTGCAGCGTCGTCTTGAGTTGAAAAGATGTTGCAAGACACCCATCGCACGTCTGCCCCAAGGTCTATGAGCGTCTCAATAAGAACCGCTGTCTGAACTGTCATGTGAAGCGATCCCATAATCCTCGCGCCTGCAAGGGGTTGCGAGTCGTAGCCTTGGGCCCGCAACGTCATTAGACCTGGCATTTCTTCCTCAGCCAGTTCAATTTGTTTACGGCCCAACTCGGCAAGGCTCAGATCAGCAATTTTGTAGTCTCCGTCGAGAGACCGGATGGGGGGCATGCAGCACTCCTGTGCGGTTTGACGCTTGTAGTAAATCGGGATGCGACAGGTTTGAGCCTACCGTCCTCGACCCGTCTGAATCGAGACGGTCACTCAGCTAAAAGGTGCTTCAAGTCAATAAGAACATCAATAGGCCCAGGATCCTGCCCTCGCAGTGCCGCTAACTCTAGAGACATTTGATCGCCAAACAGGATCAAGTCAAAGAGTTGAGCTAGCGGGGTGTCCCCTTGAGCTTGAATGGTGGCTACCTCTCCTTGGCCGCCAGTCGCGATGCTTTCGTTGAAGTCGAAGCGTTGCGATAACCGCGAGTGTTCGAAGCTATGACGAAGATGCAACGGTGAGATGCGATGGTGCGCGACGTCACCTGCAGCGCCCCAGCCTGCTATTTCGTTGTGACACAGTTCGGGCATCGCATTGAAGAATGCTGGCGTCTTCGCGTTTTCGTTAATCTGGTTCTTGAGACGAGACGCGGCGACGGCGCCAATGCGCCCGCCCCCGTAGATCAGTGGAATACCGTCACCGATTCCCTGTGCCACTTCGAGCGGAACATTCAGACCATTTTGTATCGAATCACACCGTTTACGAAGCGTCTCCACGCAGGACTGCAGCTCTGATTCGACGCCGATAAGTAGACCAATCGATTGCAAAACCATGAGTAACGGAACCGATACAGCACCTACCGCGCAGCGTGGCATCGGAATACTCGAATCCACAAGGTGCAGCGAAGAGTCCCATTGCCGCGCTAGCTCCCCAAGCTGTCCGCCACAGGTCACCGCGACAATTCGGGCGTCTAAGTCATGGGCGATTGATACGGCATGAAGAGTTTCTTCCGTGTCACCACTAAAGGAAACAGCCATGACTAGCGTCCTGCGATCAACAAAGCTAGGGCATTCATATCCCTTGGAAACAACGACGGGGACCGCCATCCGCGGTGCGGCTATGGCTTCGACAATGTCACCTGCTATGCCCGAACCACCCATACCAAGTATGAGCACCTGGTCAATATCTTCCATGGTGGGAAGCCCGACAATTTCGCGTGACTCTTGCATCGATTGGTCGATCTGGTCCGGCAAGCCGAACGCGGCGTCCTGCATGCCAAGCGAATCAACACGACCCATCACTTCAACCCTCGGGACTCGAACTCTGGGATCCGTCGTCGGTTATCTCATCAATTCGCTTTTTTTCATCCTCGTCAAGGTCCGTAGATTCGGAAATGAGAAGAACAGGAATACCGTCTCGGATGGGGTATGAACGACCAAGTCGCGGGTTATACAAGATGTCCTCATCGGGGAGATAGCGAAGCGGCCCTTTGTCATCGGGACATGCAAGAATCTCAAGCAGTCCGGGGTCGAGAGCCATGACGTTCTCCTTGAGCCCTTGTCGATAAGTTGCTATTAGCACAGTAGGACCAACACCCGTCAGGGTACGGCAGCGATCAGCGAAACAGCGCCAAGATTTCACCCACGTGATCAGCTACCTGCTGATCGTCAGGAGCTTCTACGTTGAGACGTAATAGTGCTTCGGTGTTAGACGGCCGCAGATTGAACCACCACTCACCGCAGTCGACTGTCAAACCATCGAGCCGGTCCTGGGGTTTACCAGCAAAGTAAGCAGAGACTTTTTCGATCACGAAAGAAGGATCCGCGACTTCGGCGTTGACTTCGCCAGAGTTCGCGTAGCGGTCTAGCGGGGCCAGCAACGAAGACAACGAACCCCCGAAAGTTGATAAACGTTCCAAGACAATAAGGGCCGCTATCAAACCTGAATCAGCTCCGAAGTTTCGGGCAAAGTAATAATGCCCACTGTGTTCGCCACCAAATGCGGCTCCTGTCTCAGCCATGAGCGCCTTGATGTAACTGTGCCCCACTCGGGTCCTGATCGGGTCACCTCCGGCTCCCCGAATAGCTTCAACCGTTGCTCGAGAACAAATCAGATTGTGCAGAATAGGTCCCGGACCTTCACGTTCCAGGATGGCCAAGGCGACAAGAGCTGTCGTTAGAGAACCGCTAATAGGATTCGCCGCCTCATCAACCAAGAAAACGCGGTCTGCGTCTCCGTCAAATGCCAACCCAACATCGGCTTTGACTTCGACAACTTTGCGTTGCAAATCCACCAAATTTTCCGGCTGAATCGGATCTGCAGGGTGGTTAGGAAAAGTCCCGTCAAGTTCCTCGAAAATAATTTCAAGCTGGAATGGCAAACCGGCAAAGGTTGCTGGCACAACATGTCCACCCATGCCGTTCGCAGTGTCGGCAACGATTCGTAGGGGTTGCAGCGCGTCCACATCTACGAACGAGTGGACGTGGTCAACGAAGCGATCGAGCAGGTCGACATCCTTTGTTTGTCCGCGTACGCCCGCTGAACTCACTTGTTGAGTAGCTAACCGACGTATTTGAGTTAGTCCCGTGTCTACGCCGATCGCTTTAGCCCCTGCGTGACAAAACTTGATGCCGTTGTAGGAAGCCGGATTGTGAGAAGCCGTCAACATCACCGCGGGTATTTCCAGATGTCCAGAAGCAAAATAGAGAAGATCGGTGGAAGCAAGACCGATATCAATAACATCTACCCCCTGAGACGTCACTCCCTCAGCGAAGGCCACTGAAAGTCCTTCACCTGAGGGGCGCATGTCACGACCAATCACAATGGATGTCGCTTTGGTGTACCTAGCAAAGGCTGCACCTATCGCACGCGCCATCGGTTCGTCGAATTCTTGTGGGCTCAATCCTCGAACGTCGTATGCCTTAAAAACGGCCGCTAATCGGTCGTCACTAATTGGCGGGATAACGGCTGGATGTTTCATTTCACCTAGAAGGCTAACCACGCCTCAGGGTGAGATCTGGGTATCTGCCCAGGGCGGACCACATACGAATCTTGAGTACATCCCACAGCATTCTTGTCGCTTGTGGGATGAAGCGAACCGTGGTCTGTTCTATGTGATCCAGAATGACCGGCACCTCTGTTGTCTTGAGGCTGAGTTTCTCGGCAAGATGAAGTACCTCAACGTCGAAAGCGAACCCATCAACTTTGGTTCGTGTGAAGATTGCGTGCGCCGCGTCAGCAGTGAACCCCTTCAAACCGCACTGAGTGTCGAGGTAGGAGCTTCTAAGAACCAGTCGAGTGAACTGATTGAAGATGCGGCTACCCCGTTCGCGAAGCGCTGGGGCGGACGTGATCTCACTGCTGTGTGGGTGACGGCGACTCCCTAGCGCGACGTCCGCACCACTCTCAAGCGCATCGATCAGAGCTGGTATCTGAGACGGGTCATAGGCCAGGTCGACGTCGGTGAAAACGAAATGGGAGCCAACTGCGTTCAACATCCCAGCCCGCACCGCTGCTCCTTTTCCACGATTCTCCTGCAGTTTGATTACTTGGTCCGCACCAGCGCGACTCGCCGCTAAATCTGTGTCATCTCCAGAACCGTCATCAACGACGATGATTTCCACTTCCTTTCCTGGCATGGCACTGCGGATGCGAGCCACGGTCGTTGCAACGACCGACGAAGCTCGGTAGGCCGGCAGAATCACCGAAATGGCTGCCGGTCTCATGCGTGCGCCTTTCGACGTTTTCTTTGCGCCACGACCAGAAGGCTTCCTACCCCAATCACGGTGATGACCCATCCCAGGTACTCCACCCAGGTGGCCCCGTACTCCAACACAACTTCGTTTTCAGTCGGGACCACAATCATCCAATTCGGCGTCGCTTGGTAGGGCCCGAGCGCACCTTTGACGGACCAATTAGGAAAGTAAGACGTCTTAACAACGACAGGTATCCCAACCCGATCAACGCTAAAACTAACTCTCTCACCTTCGTCGACGATCCCTGTCACCGAAACTGCAGCCAATGGTCGTTCTAAGGAAGGAGCAAAACGTGCCCTAGCGGTCGGCCCCGTATTCAAGACATCTACGCGGTTCCAACGAGATGGCCCATCGCTGGCAACAAGCACGTCCCACCTAGTCGGATCGTTAAACCACTCGGTCGATGGGTCGGTCCACGACCTCCCGCCCGTTAATCCCGCTTTGGAAACATTGGGCTCGTAGCCAAGACCCTCAATAAGGTCAGCATCTAGAACCCGGTAAATACTCCACGGGTCAGATCGCGCAATCAGTTCCAAACGATCGGGGAAACGTTGCGCTTCCGCAACCGCGCGCTCACTGAACGCTAGGTAATAACGAACACCTGACATTTGGAGATGCCGAGTTCCGTTATTTAGGTCGAGGCCCCGGTACGTTAATCCCCGCATCGGCCGAGATGGGTTAGCCGAAAGTTCTGACTGCATTAAAAAGTGGAACGGGACGGTGGCCGAGGATTCGAAATACAGTCCTTCCATCGAACCAATACATCCGTCAGTCCAATAGGGAAGCAACATTGGCGCCATCGGCGTTCCGTAAGACCCCAACTCGTCTCTGTCATATTCCCATAGGGCTCGCCCGCAACCATATTCTTGACCAACAGATGCCATGGTTTCGATGAGACTGTTCAAGGTCGGGAACGCAGGGCGCGACTCATATCCGCTGAAGTTCCATGCTGCCCACCCAGCGACAAAGTTTCGGTCTGCTGAGGCAACGGTAAATGGCCCCCACCGGAAATCGCCGTCTTCTTCGTAGCTGCCGCCAGGAGCAACTCCAAGGTACAGCGACACGAAAGCAGTGGCCGCAACTAATGCCAGGACAGGAGTAGCTAAAGAAATCCATCTTTTCGGAGTGCTCCGAGGCCATGACTCTTCGCTTAGCACCTCAGCGGATTTAAGCGACTCGGAGAGAAAAAGTAGCCCGACCGCGACCAGAAAATAAACCGATAGATACCAAAACGGGAGCAGTCGAGCATTCCAGAGTCGATGCTGAGGCCAGTAGACGAAACCCAAGGCCGCAACAAACCCAATGCCTGAGAGCAGGAGGGCCGGTTGGAACCATCGCACGAGGCCTGCCAACACGCCGAGAGCCGCCAAAGCAAGCAACCAAACGATCGCCATCTTGGCACTATCGCCACCTAACCGATCAGGGAAGAACAAATTCTCGGGGACATTGTCGAGCTTTTCCCAACCCATGTCATTTAAATACGAGCGTCGGAGCAGGAAAGGTATTGTCCAAAATGCTGAAAGAGCTCCTCCCAACACCCCAACAGCAAGCAGACGCATCGAACTGCGAAATTCGAGAAGTAGCAAACACAGCAGTAGCAGCGCGACAACCAACAGCCTCGGGAAAACGCGGGACGTCGCCGAGAACACACCGAGAAGAATCAGGGTCGCAAGGAGCAGCGCTACCACTGCTGACTTCACACCGAGACGCCTAGGAAACCCGTGAACTGCTCGAACCACGACGTGAACCACTGTGGCGCTAACCGAAAACAACAGAGTGATGGGGTGACACAACGCGACCACGGCCAGCACGACTGCTGCTCGGCCGTGATGGGTTCCGTGTTCTAACACGCGGTGTACAAGACCCAGGTACAACAGAGATGCTGCAAGCCCCATGGAAAACGCGAACTCTCCGGCAAGCGTCGAGGCAATATTGCCGCCATAAATCGTGAAATTGAAATCAAACACGAACAGCAGCGCTGCCACTGCCATCAAACCGGGTAGCGGCTCGCGCCAAGACGAGAGTCGACCCATGGACCATGCGGCTAAAGGCATGAGCACTACACCGGAAATAGCGACAAGTTTGAAAGCGACGCCGTAAGGCAACAGCAAATCGAACACAACGATAAAGAGGTACGGCAGCACCATGTAGAACTGCATCGCTGGAAAGCCCGCGTACCAATCCGGGCTCCACCCTCGAAGCTGAAATGAAGGCAAAAGGTGGTCACGAAGAAATGCGGGGCCCCACACGTGAGCGCCCATGTCGCCACCAGTCGGGGTGCTGTCGGTGAAGATATCTGCAGGCCCTAAGCGCCAAAAGACCACCACACATGCAGCCACAGCAACCAAAAAAGACGTCCAGCGCTCAAGCGGGATCTTTCCGTAGCTCGAAACAAAACTCCGCCCGAACGCGGGTGCTTTGAACCGTACGTCTTCTTGGACCGACATTGGGCACCATGTTGGCATCCCCACGAGGATCAGAGGAATCGCCAAGCAGGTTAATTGTCGACCACAGACGCTTACGCACCCATGGAATTCAGCAGATCACATTCGACCATCGCCACATCGCCACAAACAACTGGCTAGTCCTATCTGACGTAACGGCTTCCATCCGACTCAGCTGTCACCTGACTTTGACGCACATCTTGACAAGACCACCCATGCGGAGGGCGGAACCTGTCACCATGATCGGCGCAAAGCTCGAGAAGATTCGAATCACGAACTCCACTAAGGCCTCGAAGCTCAACCAGTCGAGTTTCGTATTCGAAAAGCAGCAGTACCTCGGCATCATTTGCGCACAAAGGCCGGCTACATAGACGAGATTTGGAAATGGTCACTCGGCCGAAGATACCGAACATCGACCTGGCGTCTAGGGATCCATAACCACTTCAGTTCGTACCTCACAGATGAATGAGGTGAGGCCGCCCCTAGCATGAACTTATGGCCTCCGACGCTCAGGGACCCGAAGAACAACCCAACGAACGTCACCGCCGCGAGGGTTGGCGCAAATGGTCCGTGTGGATACTGATCGCGCTAGTTCTTGCATCAGTGGCCCTTCCCGGTCTTCTCAACCGAGATAACAGCACAGCAGTCGATTACAGCGATCTAATAGAACAAGCGGCGGACGGGAACATCAACTCCATAGTTGTCACCAACGAAACCGGTGCTATCTCTGCCGAAGCGATTGACGGCACAACCTACTCCAGCAAGGGTCCTGTCGAGTTGCCTGAACTCGACCTGAAGCTGCTCCGAGATCGCAATATCGACGTGAAGTTTCGTACCGAGAGTTCAAACCCGTTCCTAAGCATGCTTCCCATCTTGCTTCCCTTCGCCTTAATCATCGGATTGTTCTGGTGGATGCAACGTCGAGCGCAGGGTCAGATGAGTGGAATCATGTCGATCGGCCGGAGCAAAGCGCGGACGTACACCACTGAACGTCCGGAAACAGTCTTTGACGACGTCGCTGGCTATAGCGGTGTAAAGCAAGAAATCACTGAAGTCGTTGACTTTCTCAAAGAGCCTGAGCGGTTCGCCGCTGTCGGCGCACGCATTCCCAAAGGCGTACTACTAGTTGGGCCTCCTGGTACCGGCAAAACTCTCATCGCTCGCGCAGTCGCCGGAGAGGCAGGCGTCCCATTTTTGTCGGTGACGGGGTCCGACTTTATGGAGATGTTCGTTGGCGTTGGAGCAAGCCGCGTCCGCGATTTATTTCAGACGGCTCGGAAGTTAGGTCGAGCAATTATTTTCATTGACGAAATAGATTCGATCGGACGTAAACGAGGCGCTGGCTTAGGCGGGGGGCATGATGAACGAGAACAAACTCTCAATCAGATGCTTGCTGAAATGGATGGGTTTGAGCCGACTGAGGGAATAGTGATGATGGCTGCAACGAACCGGCCGGACATTCTTGATCCAGCGCTTCTTCGCCCGGGTAGGTTCGATAGGCAGGTGGTGGTCCCGCTGCCCGAATTTGGGGAACGAGCCGAAATTTTGAAGGTTCACGTTCTTGACAAGAAGGTCGACGAAAGTATCGATCTTGACATCATCGCCAAAGGCACACCAGGTATGAGCGGCGCTGATCTAGCGAATCTTGTGAATGAGGCCGCGTTGCACGCAGTGCGAAGCGATCGAGAGTCGATTTCCCAAGCTGATTTCGAGGCAGCTCGTGATCGCGTGCTCATGGGCCAACGCAGAGAATCAGTGGCGATGACGGATCGCGAAAAAGAGGTGACCGCGTATCACGAGGGAGGGCACGCTCTAATCGCGACGCTGTTCGCTCATGCCGACCCGGTGCATAAAGTGACGATTCTGCCTACAGGTCAAGCCCTCGGCGTGACAATGCAACTTCCTGAGGAGCGACACGCGTACAGCCAAGACTATTTAGAGGACCGGCTCGCCGTTCTCTTCGGTGGGCGCATGGCTGAAGACACCGTATTTGGTGTGACCTCTACGGGTGCCGCAAACGACCTCGTTCAAGGCACGGAGTTAGCAAAAAAAATGGTCGTGGAGTGGGGCATGAGCGACAGGGTTGGGCCCATGGCGTGGGGCTCAAACAACCAGGTGTTCTTAGGAGAGGGCCTTGTAAACGGGCGCGATTACAGCGATGAAACCGCGCGTGTTATCGATGAAGAAATTGAACGAATTTTACGCACTCAAGAAGCTCGTGCTCGCCATGCCTTAGTCGAACACCGTGGCGCGCTCGATCGAGTAGCTGCGGCCTTATTGGACAAGGAGACTATTAGCGGCGACGATGTCGCCATGTTGGTCCCGGCACCAAGTGGAGCCGAAGAAGACCCAAACTCAGCAAATACAACATCGAACTCCCCGTCCTTGGATCAGTCGAGTTCTGATTGAACGACCTCGGCCAGCGCCAAAGTAAGTTCGCTGAGGTCAACTCTGCCTGTCCATCCAGCAACGACGCTGCCTTTTTCGTCAACGACGACGGTTGTCGGAACTGTGTCGATATCGAACCGCTTATGCAGTTCTGGCTGCGCACCGTATTCGATATCGGCGACCGAGATTCCTGCGCCAGCTGGTCCCCGAATCAGTCTTATTGCGTCCTGGCAACTACGACAACTTGACTCGGTAAAGATGATGATGGCTGGCCCGTCATCGAGGCCAACTTCCGCGGCGGGAACTTGCGTTGGAAGAGCTCCTCGGCGAACAGCAAGTGGATGTCGGGTGCGACGTCGGTCCACGAAACGCGTAACCAAAGTCACCAATGCAGCTAACGCGGCAGCAATAAATAGTCGAGTCATTTGTTGTCCTCGGAGAATTTGATAGCGAGAACGGAACTGAGACCTGCGCCATTTCGCTCCTGATGCATCGCGGCTACAGCGATAGCCACATCGGCCCTGATTTCCATAGTGGTTCCTGCGCCGAAGCGAACTTGCTGGCTGGCGTAAGCGCCGAGCCGCATTTGGTAGCGATCACGATGCCCATAACGGGACAAGATGACAGTGGCCGTTGACGCTGACCCGTTTTGGATTCCGACCATCACCTCTCCGGATAATTCTGGCACGGCCAACACCCAGCCCTTCGACCCATTCGGCACTCCAGAACTAATTGAAAGTCCACTTACTCGTCCTGTTGGTGGCTCGATGTCGCTCCCTTGATCGTCCTCCTGAATTAGGTCTTTTTCTGGGCTCTCTCGACCGGGGGAACCGTCAGGACCGGAAGCAGCTTCTACACCTGATACAACAGGAATTCCATCCGAAGATTCCACAATAATTCCAAAGAAACCAAGAGGAGCAGACAAGGTCCCGGGTGCAATGCCTTCGCCAAGATTTGATCGAACGTCCACCCGTGTCACGTCGTAAGGACCGACGCTGATGGCGACAGATTCGACTTTTCCTTCGCCCGTGACCACCGTCACATCTACATCGGTGACCACATCCGTCGGGTTTGCCACCATTACCGACACGCGTGCATCATCGCCTAATCGAACAACAGGATGGTGCCAAGCGGTCGAACTTGTGGCGGTGGCGAGATGTGCTGAAAATCCTAACCGTCCTGAGGACCCGCCAAAGGTTTGGAGGTGATCTACCACCACACGACCCAAGCGAGCCTGCACCGTAGCGGCGACTATGTCGCGCCGGCGAACATATTCGCCAATCTCAATCAAGATTGAACTTGCTGCTGGCACAACCAGTCCAGACAATTCCGGGGACGCGTAAGGGCCTACTTCGGCCTCAGTGGCAAAGCGTAAATCGACAACCGCGTCTGTGGGCAGCGGGTTATAGATCACGAGTTGATCTCGAGCATCTGCTTGAGTGTCGGCCGAAATCACGTACCATTCGTCCGCCACGACCGAAGAACACATAGCGACGTCAGTACCGATATTCGACCGGAGGCGGCGGGTCACTACAACACCAGAGGTTGGAGCCTCAACTAAAGCTGACACGAGCTCGTCATTGGTGTGATTTGCCACCTGAAGTGACCGAGTAGCCAGTCCTGGCACCTCTAGATAAAGCAGTTGACGCGCACTCGTGGGACTCAGCAAGTGCACGCTTACCCGCGTCGGCTCCGCAGCGGTGTTCGTCACTAAAAGTTCGACCTCTGCTGCAACTCCGGAGTCAACAAGTTTTCGACTGTGGACGGTCGGGCAGTACCAAGTGGAAGTTAGCGATCTGTTACTAGGCACTCGAACTTCATTTTCCACTACCGCGGACTCGTCTTTTTGTTGACTGGGACGACGAACCCCTTGGTCCACGATGAGTCCGCCAACTAAAAGTGCTGGCAATGTCAGCCGAACCATCCACAGCAAGAGACTCATGTCGAAGACCACGTTTGGCGCACTTTTCGGCGCTCAGAGATCGCTATCCGTGCAACAACTGCCCAGAGAACAAGTTGAACAACAACCCGATCAGCGACTGAGTTAGGCCGTGCGTGCCACAGGGCAGCCGGTCCCGCGACCGGGCTGCTGAAACGCATCGCCCACCCAAACGATACTTCGGGTTCAACGATTTGATCGCCGACCAACAACCGCCAATGAGGGTCGAAGGCATCGGCAACAAGCACCTCCCCAACACCCACGAAACCGCGCTGTTCCCTGGAAGATTTCCGTTCAGTCAAAACGGGAATACCAGACGTCAGGTCAGTAACCACCAACTCCCCTGGCTCATCGAGACCAGCTAAGCGCACTGGTTCAGAGAACTGGGCCCGACTCGACATCCAAGATTCATTCAACAGGACCATTGCTGAAGGATCTGTGGCAAGAGGTCGAAGATCCAGTTGAGAGTTCAAGGCTTCTCGAACTCGCGCATTAACTGGGCGCTCTATTCCCCTAGAGAATGAGGGCGTCGAACGCTCGACGACCGCAAGGTATTTGACACCAAATGGGGCCAGTAGGCGTCCCATTCTCACGGTATCCCCAGACAAACCGATCTTGACAGCATTAACGAGTTCGCTGTGTGCACTTGTCGGCGAACCCGGCCAACGGTGGCGGACGTCAGGGTAACCCCGTACGGATGTTCCAAGGTGCAATCCTTCCCCCACCGGCCAGCCTTCTAACGGTAAAACTTCGGCGCTGCCCAGCCAAAGCACGCGATAGGACGGGCCAAGATCTCGATCATCGAGCAACGACAGCGCTATTTTCAGGTCGTTGGTTGGGGTTTCCCACCTTCCGTCGGCACTTTCGAGTAACAGCACGCCGCTGCTCAGTGTGAGCGATATCGCGCCTACCCCAACGACGATCCGCCGCAAGAAAGCTGGCGACAGGTCACCGTCAATTCGGACTGCCGGCGGGCCAGTAGCGGCAGACCAACACACACCGACTGCCGCCAGCACCAACAAGCTGTCTCCAATAAACACATCACGATCTAGTGCGTCACTTAACCACCCGTTGCCTGATGCCCAAGCCAAGCCGAAAGCGGCAGCGGCGGTAAACCCGGCAAGAACAGCAATTCTCAAACGGGCAGCCCGGGCCAACATAAGCGGAACTACCGCTACGAGTAGAGGCGCCCATGACACCCACGCATTCCCATAAGACCCCGGAGCGAAACGCAACAAGGAAGCAAGCTCAGCAGTCGCTGGTGTAGTCGATCCTCCGAAAACGTGTTGAAGAACAGCTTCACTATCACCTAACACCGCGACCCACGGGAAGTGCATCAAAGCACTGATACCGAGAGCAACTATGACTACAACGAGACCTCGA